>CAVRNI010000056.1:0-267474 GCA_963722415.1 Ilumatobacteraceae bacterium | reverse complement strand
CAACGAAAGTTGTGGTGGCCTGCCCATTCGGCACACCGTCGCTGCATGAGCATCAGACGAGACCCACAACCGCAGGGACAGGTCGTGACCCGAGCATCGCGGTTCGCGGCCTTCGAGGTCCGGAACTTCTTGCAGCTGTGAGTGCTGGGGGAACCTCGGGGTACCTCACCCCCCGTCCGTCGGCAAACTGGCTGCTCAGCGGCGGTCCTAGCGGGCAAGGGCGTGAAAAGGGCGTGCCGGAATCGGCATCCATAAGGAGCGCGCCGATTTCGGTCTGACGTCGGTGAATGCGTACGCCCGGGGTCGCGATGAGGAGCCGTCGGTTGTCGATCTTGTCGGCGAGGACGCCGGCGGGAGCTCCGAGGAGAAGCATCAGGAGAAATTGCAGTGCCATGACGATGCCGAGTCGATCGCTGCGGTCGGTGAGATCGAGAACGATTCATGTCACGGCGAGCGCCTGCGTCCATGAGCCGACGCTCGAGAAGACCTGACCGATGAAGTAGCGCCGAGGCCCTGGTCAGAGGGGTTGTGACGTCGTCGCTCGTGCACCTCACGGATCACCTCACGACTCGCAAAGCCCCTGGTAGATGGCCATTTTCTACGCGGTGGAGCTGGGGGGAATCGAACCCTCACACAGTCGCCGCTGCGCACCTGCTCAGAACACGTGACCCCAGGTCAGGCCCGATTTCCTGGGTGACACAGACGGACTGGAGTGACCGATGTTGACCGGTGTGACACGCCCTTTCCACGCCCCACACGCCCTTTTCACGCCCTCGACTGGCGGTACCACTCACGGTCCACGACCCCGAGGACTCAATTCGACTCGCTCGATCCATGACACGATTCTGCGCTCGTGACGTCACGGACGACATCACGAGCCTGCTGCGTTGAGCCCGTCGAAGCGTCCTCGACCGGCACTTCGGGGCGATGCCCCATGTCGATATGCCCGCGCGTTCGGGGACACTTCGAGACGCTCTTGCCGCGCCCCGTATCCGTCGTTCTGTCGCGGATGGGAGTGACTGCCACGCGTAGTCATCCCGCGCGATGAGTGAGCACGTAGGGCGTCGTGGATGCCCGACGGCGTTCAGCCGGAACAAGCCAACCTTCAGGTGGAGCAAGCCACAATGATGCTCGGTGTGAGGATCGGTGTTTGCTCCGACGTGCACGGTCGCCATGACCGGCTCCTGGCTGTGCTCGGCGCCATGGCGGCAGCCGGGGTCGACGAACGCTGGTGTCTCGGTGATCTGGTCGGAGGCGAGCCGGTCACGGCTGAGCTAGTAGGCGCGGCTCGTCAACTCGACCTACTGATCGCCGGAAATCACGACGCCTGGGCGCTCGGACCAGACCGGGTCGTCGCCCGCGGACGCGACGTGTTCAGGTTGTCGAGCCGCGGAAAGGCCAGCCGTCACGGCATCGACTGCTGGCACGGCTCGCCGCGCCACCCCCTGCTCGGGTTCCTCACCGAGGCGTCTGCCGGAAAGTCCTGCCCGACCGCCCCGTGGGCTCGCTCGGGCTCGTCGGCCATACGCATGAACCGGCGCTCTTCGCCTACGACGGCGCCGCTACGCGCGCGGTGCGGCCCGTTCCGGGCGAGTCTTACGACTGGCTCGCGACCGGCGTCTGCATGGCCAACCCGGGGGCGGTCTGCGGCAACCCGCGCGACGCGGCGAGCTGGTGGCTCATCGTCGACATTGACGCCCGTGTGCTGCGGTGGCACCGCAAGGAGTTCGAGTCCGGAGAAGCTGGCGCTGCCGGCGTGTGAGCCACGTCGTTTTAGGTAGGAGTGCGGGTCGGGTCGGTGTCGCCGGCGTGTGCTGGACCGAGGAGCCGTTCGATAGTGGACGGTTTGCCCGGCCACGCTTCGAGCAGCACCGCGCGTGGAACCTGGCGCGCGGCGTAGCGGAACGCGAGGGCGACAACCACGACATCGTCCAGCGGGCCGATCACCGGCAGGAACTCCGGAATCAGATCGATCGGCGACAACACCCACAACAGAGCGAACCCGACCGCGATCTTTGCTCGGCGCGGGACCCGGTCGTCGCCTCGTAATCGTCGTGCCGTGGTCGCACAGTCGGGCAGAAACGCGGCGAGTTCTTTGAGGCTGCCTTCGGGAAGTCTCGCCGCGAGGAACACGAGCAGCATCCAGCTCGCGATGAGCAACCCGGCACCGATCAGCAGCCAGCCCCACCAACTCATCGGCACCACACTGCCGCACGGTCGACTGGCACCCCAATTGGCTCGCGTGCTGGTCACGGTGTGGGCGGGGTGCAGCAGACGTCGCCGCGCCACGTGTTGCGGCCTTCGCCAACGGCGATCGCCGCGATGACGAGCCCGGCGATCGGGTCGGCCCACGACCATCCCAGTGTGCTGTTCAGTACCAGTCCGACGAGCAGGACCGCGGACAGGTAGGTGCACAGCAAGGTCTGCTTCGAGTCCGCCACCGCGGTGGCCGAGCCGAGTTCACGTCCGGCACGGCGTTGTGCGTAGGACAAGAACGGCATCACCACCAACGACACCGAGGCGAGCACGATCCCGAGCGTGGAATGCTCGACCTCACCGGAACCGAGCAGGGCACGGACGGATTCGAACGCGACGTATCCGGCGAGGGCGAAGAACGAGTACGCGATGACCCGTAACGCGAGTCGCTCGCGGGTCTCGGGGTTCACGGCGGAGAACTGCCACGCCACGATCGCTGCCGAGCTCACCTCGATCACCGAATCCAGGCCGAACCCGATCAACGCCGTCGACCCGGCGATCGCACCAGCCGAGATCGCCAGGATGCCTTCGACCACGTTGTAGGTGATCGTCGCGGCCACCAGCAACCGCACGCGCCGCGTCAACACACGGCGACGCTCGATGCTCGCACGGGTGGATGCGTCGATCGGCCCGATCGTGCAACACTCGTCCGCGGAATTCGTCGCCAGCGGGATGAAACGTGGGTCCGGCTGGATCGACATCAGCAACGCCCGTCGTGAACGGCGTTCGGGCACAGCGTCGGATCTGGGTGTCAGCCGCAACTCGAGCAGGTCGCGGAACACGCTGGCCAGTCGTGGATCGGTGAGTTCATAGCGCACACGGCGACCCTCCCGGCTCGCAGTCACGATCCCGCAACCACGCAGGCACGTCAGATGATTCGACACGTTTGCCCGAGTCAGACCCAGATCATCGGCTAGTTCCGACGGGTACGCCGGACCATCGATCAGCGCCACCAGCAACCGACGACGCGAGTTGTCAGCAAGCGCCGTCCCAACACGGCCCAGCACATCCAGATCGACAATCGTCGCCGTCTGCATCCTCCCAACAATACAGCCAAAGCTGAACTATTCAAGGAGAGACCCAACCCGCACCTTGCGAGGGCGGCTGATCAACAGCGCCCGCCGGAGTGTCCCCATCGCCGGGTCATCGACGCGGTCCGAGCGCCGATCTGGGCCGGTCAGTCCGGAGCGCCGACGACCCGATCGAGCGTTGCCCGGACGAGGCCGTCGTCGGTCCAAAGGACGTCGCTGAGGTCGGTGAAGGCGTTGTCGCTGCCGGTGTTGACGGGGCCGAACTCCGCACCGGTGAGGTCGCAGTCCCGGAGGTCGGCCCCTCGAAGATCGCAGGCGGCGAACCTGGCGAAGCGAAGTGAGGCTGCGCGAAGGTTGGCCTGGCTGAAGTCGCAGAACTTGAAGAAGCAACGATCGAGGGTCGTGTGGCGCAGATCGGTCCCACGGAACGTGCAGCGGTCGAGCCACAGTTGGTCGAGTTGGACAACGCTCAAATCGAGCGCATCGAACGAGCCGCTCTTGAACCGTGCATTTCGACGGGCCGACGACAGTCGCTCGCGGCGGTGGGATTCGAGGACAACGCCACCGCGCGAGAATGCCCGACGCGGCGCCCGCAGCGGGTGTCCGAATACCGCCTCCGAGTATCCCGCCGCCGAGCATCCGGGATCGCCGGAAGTCCCGCCTGCATAAGCCCTCGAATGCGGTTCGGAGCGCCACGTGCCCGGCGGCAGGCCCGCTCGAAATGTCGACCCAACCGGGGAGCGAGCCGCTCAACGGGTCGCGCGATCACGCCGTAGCCCGATTCGGCGTGCTTGTTGCGCCCGTGCACCTTTCCTGAGTTGAACCTGACGTCGGCAATACGCAACGGACCCCGAACTTGCATGCAGCCGAGTTGCGGGGTCAGGCCGCCCGGACGGGCGGCCTGACCCGATACCGACCAGGCGACCGTCAGGGAAGGTCGACGGGTCGCAGCACCCGGTCGATCCCATGCGCGAAGCCGTTCGACGCACGACCGCCGACGTTGGGATCGACCACGATCGGATCGCGGTCGTCGCCGTCGGCGTCGATCAGCTCCACGTACTTCCACCATCTACCGCCCACGTCGACGGTGAGCGATGAGCCGTCGAGCAACGTCGTCAGCACGGCGCCATCGGACGCCTTGGCGTCACGGTATGAGATCGCGCTGGGGACGATGTGGTATTGGAGCACCGCCAGCACGGTGTCGGTGCCGAGCGAGGCAACAGCGGCGAACGCCTCCGCCTCGGTATGTGGCCGGGTGCCGGTGATCTCCTTGACGAGCCTCTTGAAGGCGGCGTCGTTGGGGAGGAACACGGTGAGCTCGGCATCGGGGTTGCTGGCGGCGGCGGCGAGGTCAGGGAACAGCAGCACTGCTTGTGTGACGATGTCGTGGTCCCACCACCTGCGGTCGAAACCTTCGGCGTCGTCCTTGGCCGAATCGGACAAGAGGATCTCGGACAGCGTCGCCTCGCCGCCCTGTTCTCCCCCGTCTCCGCCACCTGTCGCCGACAGCGGGGCGGCGGGCAGCAGCGCAGTGAGGGCAACGGCGACGCCGAATCCGACAATTGATCGTGTTCGCATCATGACTCCAGTCTCAAGAGCAACGACCGCCGATCGACGGTCACTGCAACTTCGGACCGAGCACGTCAAACGGATGCACGTCCGGTCAAGATCATCGACGCCACCGCCTCGCCGCAGCACCGTCGACTGAACAACGCGCCCTGGACCGAGGGCGTGTCGCGATGATCACCGCAGACCAACAATCCATCGCCGAGGGCGACGCGCTGCTTGGACGAGAACGAGAGCGGTCACCGGGCGGCGCGTGGGCGATGTCGTAGCTGACGAGGTGACTCCGGCTGTCGACATCGCTCCCCCACCACCGACGCGACGGCCTCGCCGCCGCGATGCTGGAACACGAGTCTCAGCTGCGCTTGAGGAGGTAGGCGCGGTAGAGGCTCGAGTTGTGACGGGCGATCCAGGCCAGCTTCGTTCGTTGCCGGTGGGTGAGGTCTTCGGGGTTCTTCCACAACGCGTAGCGGCAGCCCTTCAGTTGGCGGGCTTGACCGGCGGCACCGATCTTGCCGAGCAGGTTCCACACGGAGCGGCGCACGTCGCTGTGGTTCACGCTTCACCTCGACGGCGATCGGGCGACGGGTGCGACCACCGCGTCGGAACGGATTGGCGCGTCCGCCGGCGACGGGACCCCGCCAGGTTCTTGGCTGGGGACCCCTGAACGTCACCTCAGCGGCGGGGCGGGGGACACGATCGACGACCATGGCCAGTTGCCCGACGCCCGACAGTGTCGGGCCATGAGGCGTCGGTACTCGCCGAATGTCGCGAGCCGACGTCGGCGCTGCCGTCTTCGTCCGGTCCTGACAGCCGACGCGACGCGGTGCGAGGCGCCCGCGAACGGGGCGCCTCGCACCGGGGGTGGGGGGAACTGGGTGTCGATCAGCCAGGCATGAGGACGGCGTCGATGACGTGGATGACGCCGTTGCTGGTCTGGATGTCGGTGGCGACGACGGCGACCTCGTTGCCGGCGGCGTCGGTCAGCGACACGGATCCGTCGTCGGCGACGTTGACGGTGAAGGTGGCGCCGTTGACGGTGGCGACTTCTTGCCCGTCGAGTCCGACGACGTCGGCGGCGAGGACTTCACCGGCGACGACGTGGTAGGTGAGAATCGCGGCGAGGTCGCCGGTTGGGTCTTCGAGCAATGTGTCGACCGTGCCGGCGGGGAGTGCCGCGAAGGCTTCGTCGGTTGGGGCGAACACCGTGAACGGGCCTTCGCCGCGCAGCGTTTCTTCGAGGCCGGCTGCTTGGACGGCGGCGACGAGGGTGGTGAAGTCACCGGCTGCGATGGCGGTGTCGACGATGTCGGCTTCCTCAGTCATCTCGGCCTCCGTCGTCGCCGGCGCGGTCATCTCCGGCGCCTCGGTCATCGCGGTGGTGGCCTCGACCGGTGCGTCGGTCGCATCGGTGTTGGAGTCGTTGCTGTCGTCGCCGCACGCTGCGGCGAGCAGGCTGACGGCGGCGAGGCCCGCAGCGAGTCGAACGAATCGGGTGGTCATTTGGGTGAGCTCCTTGAAAGGGGGACAGGATTTCGAGAACCCCTTCGAGCAGCAGATGCCATGCGGATGCACTTCGGCAGGATTCGTCCGTCGTGCTCCCGCATCCGCCGACGACATCGGCGTACGAAGAGGTGGGTGACCGACTACCGACACGACGACCTCCTTGATGCATGCACTCCTCGCCAACCCCTCCTCCGACCGCAGTGGCCAACCTGTACGCCGGTCGGACGTCCGATACGGTGAGGTGGTGCGCGCTGAGCCTGCGAGTCGGGAAGCGGCCGACGACGCGATCGCCGCGCGCTGGGTCGCCGGTGACGAAGCCGCGCTGCGGCTCGCGTACGAGCAGTTCGGCACGCTGATCTTCACGTTTTGCTCGCGCTCACTCGTCGATCGCGGGGCGGCTGCCGACTGCACCCAGGAGACCTTCCTCAGCGCGTGGCGGTCCCGCGATGGCTACGACCCCGCACGCGGCAGCCTCGCCGGCTGGTTGATGGGTATCGCCCGCTTCAAGGTCCTCGATGCATACCGGGCCGCACCGCGTATCCCGGCGCCCCGCGACGACGTCGCCAGCGACGAGGCGACAGCACACGGCGGGTACGACGACCAACTGGCCGATCAGTTGCTGATCGCGCACGCCCTCGAGGCGCTCTCGCCGCGTGCCCGGCGTGTCGTCGAGCTGGCGTTCTACTCGGATCTGACACAGACCGAGATCGCAGAGACGACGGGACTACCGCTCGGTACGGTGAAGAGCGATCTGCGCCGTGGCCTGCAACGGCTTCGCTCCCATCTGGAAGGAGCTGGAGAGAATGTCTGACCTGACTCAGGACCCAGACGCGACCGCAGGCGATGCCGAGCTCGCCGAATTGAGAGCACTCGCTCGCCGGGTCCAGCCCGTCAGCGTCGCTTGGGAGACCCCGCCGGCGGATCTGTGGGACAACATCGCCGCCGCGGCCGACGTCGCGGATGGACCCGGTGGCGAGCCCGCCGCCGACGACCCGCGCGAGCGCGACAACGTGCGCTTCGCTCGACGATGCCCGACCGTCGACCGTTCGGCCGGGCCCCGAGAGTGCACGCCGCCGGGATTGGCGGGTGTGGGGAGGTCGCGGCAGCCGCAGCCGTGGTGCTCGTCGTCGCGGTCGGTGTCGTGATCGGGAGCCGTTCGTCCGACGACTCCACGGTCATCGCCACCGCGGCGCTCGAGCCGTTGGGCGACACCGGTGAGGGGAGCGCGGAGCTCGTCGAGCGAGATGGGTTGCTGCAGCTCCAACTTTCCACGAGTGGAATCGATTCGGGCGATGGGTTCTTCGAGGTGTGGGTGATCAACATCGACGTGACCCAACTCGTCTCACTCGGACCGTTGCGCAACGACGGCATCTACGAGCTCCCACCCGGACTCGACCCCGCATCGTTCCCAATCGTCGACGTGTCGGTGGAACCGATCGACGGCGTTCCGACCCACTCGGGCGACAGCGTGCTCCGCGGCCAACTCACGTTCTGACGCCCAATCACGATCTGACGAGGGCGAACTGGCTGACGCCGAGGTAGCGGGCGCGAAACCCGGCTTCGCAATAGGCGAGGTAGAACTCCCACATCCGCTTGAAGACGCCGTCGAACCGGTCGCCCTCGATCGTCGGCCAGTTCTCGACGAACGAGTCGCGCCAACACTTCAAGGTGGTCGCGTAGTCGGGGCCGAAATCGCGGCGTTCGGCGATCGTCAACGACGTGTGGGCCTCCAGCGTGGAGTCGATCGCCTCGATGGACGGGACGAGCCCGCCGGGGAAGATGTACTTGTGGATCCAGGTGTACGAGTCCTGGGTGGTGAGCAGCCGGTCGTGCGAGATGGTGATCGATTGCAGGCCGATCCGGCCGCCGGGTCTGAGCAGCCGGTCGAGGGTTGCGAAGTAGTCGCGCCAGAAACGCCGTCCGACCGCCTCGACCATCTCGACGCTGACGATCGCGTCGAATTGGCCGGCCACCTCGCGGTAATCGGCGACGAGGATGCGGACCCGTCCGGACACGCCAGCGGCAGCGACGCGCCGGATGGCGAGGTCGCGCTGCTCGGTCGACAACGTGACCGTGGTGACGTGCGCGCCGCGTTGCGCCGCCCGGATGGCGAGCTCGCCCCATCCGGTACCGATCTCGAGCATCTCGCATCCGGGCCCCACTGACGCCAGGTCCAAGATGGCGTCGATCTTGCGACGTTGCGCGGTTGCAAGATCATCCCGGTCGCCGAACATCGCCTCCCCGAACATTGCGGAGGAGTAGCTGAGCGTCTCGTCGAGGAACGACGCGAACAAGTCGTTGGACAGGTCATAGTGGCGGTGGATGTTCTGGCGCGCCTGCGAGGGCGTGCCCTGCTCGCCGGCTGGTTGCCGACGCTCGATGAGCCGCCGGAATCGCTGCAGCGGCTCGGGCACCATCGTCGCCACGTTGCTGGCGAGCGGGGTCAACAGATCGGCGAGGTCGGTGCCGGGGCCGGTGTCCCAATCGCCGACCATGTAGGCCTCGCCGAAGCCGATCTTGGCGTCGGTGGCGAGACGGGCGAAGAACGCGTCGGGTCGGTTGATCACCATGACCGGGTCGGCGGCGCCACCCGCCCCGATCGACGCTGCCGTCGGGGAACTGGACGCGCAGCGGCAACCCGGCAGCAGCTCGGCGGATGATCGGACGGCCGATGGCGCTCCGCAATCGTGCCCGGGGAGGATCGAACAGCCCCGGCCACCGGTCGACGTCGACGTTCGCGGCGTCCGTTCTGATCATCGCTGCGCTGTTCATCGACGCGGTGTTCATCGATTCACCCGGCGCATCGCCGCGGCCCACACCCGAACCGGGAGCAGGCGGGCGACCTTCATGACCACCGCCATCGGCAGTGGGAACACGATCTCCATCTGGCCACGTTCGAGGCCGTTGCAGATCGACCGGGCCGCCGCGTCGGCGTCGATCATGAACGGCATCGGGAACGTGTTCTTGGCGGTGAGGTCGGTGCGAACGAAGCCGGGGCACACCGTCGTGACGGAGATGCCGTGTGGGGCGACGGCGATGCGGAGCGCCTCCAGCATGTTGATCTGGGCGGCCTTGGTGGCGCCGTAGGCCTCGGCGCCGGCGATGCCGCGATAGCCGGCCACGGACGCCACGCTGACGAGGCGGCCGGTCCCGGCCTTCATCATCTCGGGCAGCACGGCGCCGACGCAGTTGTTGAGCCCGAGCAGGTTGATCTCGACGTGGCGGGCGAACAGGTCGCAGTCCCACGCAGTCGCGTCCATCTGCTCCCAGAATCCGGCGTTGTAGACGACCATGTCGATCGCGCCGAGTTCGTCGCGAACCCGGTCGGCCGCGGCGTCGAGGGCCGCACGGTCGGTCACGTCGACCGGGACGACGGCCATCCGGCCCTGCGCGACGGTGTTCAGCTCGTCCTCGCGGCGGGCGGAGATCGCCACTCGGGCGCCGCGTCCTACGAGCTCGGTGGCGAGCGCGGCGCCGATGCCGCTGGATGCGCCGACGATCCAGATGGTTCGCCCGGCGAGGCGGTGCTCGTCGGTCATCTTCAGACTCCTTCTTGTCTCACGTGGTACGGGCGGTTGACGATGGGCAGCCCTCGCCACCACAGCCGGAGGGCGTGCAGCCGGATCAACACCGTGACCCGCTGGGTCATGGCCGGCCGCCTGAGCGCGAACCGAGCGATCGTCGTGGAGGTCGCCGGCGTGGGTGTGCCGGTGAAGCTGGCGTCGAACACGGTCTGCCCGGCGCGGCGCAGCGCGATCGTCACGTCGACGTGCTGGTCGGTGAGCGTGAACCGCATCGCGTAGTCCCCGGACACATCGTTGAACGGCGAAACGTAGAACTGCTTCACGGTGCTGGCGTTGCCCGTCCTCGTCGGGGGTCAGTAGGTAGGCGTGACGTTCGCCAAAGGTGTTGTGCACCTCGGCGACGATGCACCGCACGGGCCGTCGCTGGCGAAGCACCAGAAAACGGTGAGCGGGTCGAACACGTGCCCGAAGACTCTTGCGTTGGCGAGCATGACGATCCGGGCGCCGGCGCCGAGATCCACGCCGCGATGCGCCAGGAAGCGTTCGACGTTCGCCTTGATGTCGCGCGACGCGTCGGGGCCGGTGCCGCCGAGGTGGTCGCGGGCATCGAACCGGGCGACCGGGCGCAGGTACCACGGCGGGCGAGGGAGCGCGTCGAGGTCGACGAGCCACTGGTAGACGCGGTGGCGGAACTCGTGGCGGGCCTGACCTCGTCGCCGATGACCGACGACGCCGTCGACGATTGCCGGCAGCACCGGCAGATCGGTGGGTCGTGGTCGCAGTCGCAGGGCGAGTGTGGTCACCAGGCCACCCCGAGACTGCGGGCGGCCTCGACGCCGGAGCGGCAGCCGTCCTCGTGGAAACCCCAGCCGTGGTAGGCGCCCGCGAAGGCGATGCGCGGTGTCGACAGCGAGGCCAGCCTGGCCTGCGCCTCGATCGCCGGGAGGTCGTAGATCGGGTGCTCGTAGTCCATCACCGCGATCACCTTGGTGGGGTCGATCCGGTCGCGGGCGTTGAGCGTCACCAGGTATTGCTCGGAGCTGTCGAGACCTTGCAGGCGGTTCATCCAGTAGGTGACGACGGGCGCATGATCGCCGTCGGTTGCCGTCGGCGTGAGGTAGTTCCACGACGCCCGGGCCCGTGGCGCGGTCGGGAGCAGCCTGGTATCGGTGTGCAGGACGGTCTCGCTGCGGGAGTAGCGGAACGCTCCGAGGATCTCCTTCTCCTCGCGGCTGGCGTCGGCCAGCATGTCGAGCGCCTGGTCGGCATGGGTGGCGATGACGATCCCGTCGTAGTCCTTCCGCGTTCCGAGGAAGTCCTGCACCGAGACCCCACTGTCGTGACGCAACACGTTCGACACCGCGCGGCCGGCCCGCACGTGTGGCAGCCGGTCACCGATCGCCTCGACGTAGGTGCGCGAGCCGCCGACCACGGTGTACCACTGCGGCGAGCCGTACAACTCGAGCAGGCCGTGGTGGTCGAGGAATCGGAACAGGTATCGGGCCGGATAGTCCAACGCGGCACCGGTGCCCATCGACCACACGCACGACACCAACGGCACCGCGTACAGGCGCACGAACGCGTCGGAGAAGCGGTGGCTGCGGAGGAACTCACCGTAGGTGGTCTGATCGCTGTCGTCGGTCCGGTCCAAGAACGCGTTGGCCCGCATCTGGAACCGCTTGATCTGGACCAGGACCGACAGGAAGCGGGGATCGAGCGCCCGGCGGGGCTGGGCGAACACACCCTTCGCGCCTCGGCCACCGGCGAACTCGACGCCGCTGCGCTCGTCGTGGATGCTCATGCTCATCTCGGTCGGGCGCGTCTCGACACCCAGTTCGGCGAACAGCCGCCGCAGGTGCGGATACGTACGGTTGTTGTGGACGATGAACCCGGTGTCGACCGCGAGCACGTTGCCGGCGGGATCGGTGACGTCGTGGGTGTGGGCATGGCCGCCGAGTCGATCGTCGGCTTCGTAGAGCGTCACCTCGTGCCGCTGCGCCAGCACGTAGGCGGCGGTCAGACCGGCGACTCCGGCGCCGACGACCGCGATCGCGCGACGGTCGCCGAATTCGTGCGCATTCATCAGCGTCGCCCGGTCGCCGGGAAAGCGGACGCGCAGATCAGACCCCAGCCGGCTGCGACGGCGATCACCTTCGCTCGTGACGACGGGGGCACCGTGACGCCGAATCCGATCGCGTCGCCTACATCGAATGCCACCCTGACGGCGAGCGCGGCCCGCAGGGCGGTACCCGACGGGGCGAGCATCATCGCCGTCCCCGACACGACGTCACGCGCCCCGATCGCCCAGCCGAGGTTCCTCGTGGCGGGCGATGCCGGTCGATCGGCCGTCAACAGGCCGGCGAGCCGTGCGAGGGAGTGTGGTCGCGCCAACGTGTACACGCCGTACGCGGCGGTGAGTGCCCCGAGGGCTCGGGGGAACGTTGCGGATCGCATGTGATGCTCCTCTTCGGCGTGAAGTTCTGTCTAGAGTCTGTAGAGACTTGAAGCCAGAGAATATCCGCCAGTTTGGCGAAAGCGAACAATTTCTGTCGAAGTTTTGTAGAGTGTTGTCCGTGGAACCTGACGTCCAGCCGAGCATGGTGCGGATCGGCGAGCTGAGCCGCCGCGTCGGCGTCAGCGATCACGTGTTGCGTGCGTGGGAGACCCGCTACGGATTGCTGACGCCCGAGCGGTCACCCGGCGGCTTCCGGCTCTACTCCGACCGCGACGAGCACCGGATCCGCCGCATGCAGTTCCACCTCGCCCACGGGCTGTCGGCGGCGGAGGCGGCGCGTACTGCGATCGCCGAGGCGCAGACGGTCGCTGCGTCGACGAGCGTCACGCCCGGGTCCGACGGATCGGTCCGCTCCGACCTGCACGAGCTCGCACGCTCGCTGCAGCGTGCGTTCGACGACTTCGACGAAGGCGCTGCGCAGGCGGTGCTCGACCGTCTGCTGTCGGACTTCACACTGGCGACGGCCCTGCGCGACGTCGTGGTCCCGTACCTGCATCAGCTCGGCGAGCGATGGGGGCGAGGGGAGATCAGCATCGCCCAGGAGCACTTCGCGAGCAACGTGATCCGGGGCCGCCTGGCGGGGCTGGCCCGCGGGTGGGGAGAAGGCCAGGGCCCACGGGCGGTCGTCGCCTGCCCGCCCGACGAGCTGCACGACCTCCCGCTGCTGATCTTCGGGATCGTGCTCAACCGAAACGGGTGGCGGGTCGACTACTTCGGTGCGAGCACCCCGATCGACGAGTTGGTCCGAGCGGTCGGTCGTTCACGACCGGAACTGGTCGTCGTCGCTGCCACCACCACGGATCGCTTCACCGCGATCCTCGGCGAACTCGCCCTCCTCGCCGCCGTTGCACCGCTCGCCCTTGCCGGAGCGGGCGCGACCCAGCACATGGCCGACGGCGATCGGGGCCCGGCTGCTCTCCGGCGACCCCGTCACCGCCGCCCAGCACCAAGGCCAGGGCCAGCACGGGGGGAGGGATGGTGAGCGTGTCACCGACCGGCCGACCGACCGTCCTGTGGTTCCGACGCGACCTCCGTCTCGACGACCATCCGGCGCTCGTCGCGGCCGCTCGGCAGGGGCCGGTCATCCCGCTGTTCGTGCTCGACGATGTCCTGCTCCGGACGGCCGGCCGTCCCCGGCTCGCCTACCTGCTCCGCACACTGCGCGCGCTGGATCGCCAGCTCGAGACGTTTGGCGCCGCGCTCACGCTCCGGCGTGGTCGTCCCGAAGAGGTCGTCCCGGCGGTGGTCGCCGAGACCGGTGCGGCCGCCGTCCACATCTCCGCCGACTTCGCCCCGTACGGCGCGCAACGCGACGAGCGCGTCGTCGCCGCACTCGGCGAGGTGCCGCTGGTCGCTACCGGATCCCCCTACGCAGTCGCTCCCGACCAGATCCGCAAGCCGAACGGCGATCCGTACCAGGTGTTCGCCCCGTTCCACCGGTCGTGGGTTGCCAGCGGCTGGGACGCCCCAGCCCGGTTCGATCGCAGCGCCGTCGAGTGGCTGACGATCGCTGGCGAGGCGATCCCCGACGACCCACCGATCAGCGCCACATTGCCCGACGCCGGCGAGACCGCCGCACATCGAGCGTGGGCACGGTTCCGCGACGATGGGCTGGCGGACTACGGCGACCGCCGCGACCGCCCGGCCCTCGACGGCACCTCGCGCATGTCGCCGTTCCTCAAACTCGGCGCGATCCACCCACGCACACTGCTTCACGATCTCGGACCCGATGACGACGGCTTTCGCCGCCAACTGGCATGGCGGGAGTTCTACGCCACGGTGCTCCACCACGCGCCGTCCACGGCGCGGAACTCCTTCCAGCCGCACATGGCGCGCATGGACTACGACCGTGGTGCCGATGCCGATGCGCGATTCGATGTGTGGGCCGCCGGTCGAACCGGGTATCCACTCGTCGATGCGGGGATGCGCCAGCTCCTGGAGCAAGGCTGGATGCACAACCGGGTGCGGATGATCACCGCCTCGTTCCTCGTGAAGGACCTGCACATCGACTGGACGCGCGGGGCGCGGCACTTCATGGACCACCTGATCGACGGCGACCTGGCCAGCAACCAGCACGGCTGGCAGTGGACGGCAGGGACGGGGACCGACCCGGCGCCGTACTTCCGGATCTTCAACCCGGTCAGCCAGAGCCGCAAGTTCGATCCCGACGGCGACTACATCCGCCGCTGGGTGCCGGAGCTGGCGGCGTTGCCCAGCACCGAGATCCACGACCCGTGGCTGCGACCGCAAGGCGTTCCATCGGGGTACCCCGCGCCGGTCGTCGATCACGGCGACGAGCGGGCCGACTCCCTCGCTCGCTATCACCGCGCGCGCTCCCAGCGCGACGATCGTCGGGACCGAACCGTGTTCCTCGCGCTGAAGGAGATGCGACGCGCCTGGGTGCGCTTCGGCCTGCTGATCGCGGCCATCGGGCTGCTCGTGTTCCTGATCCTGTTCCAGCAGGCGCTGCAGAGCGGACTCGTGACGTCGTTCGTCGGCGCCATCCGGAACCAGTCGGCGCCGGTGCTCGTGTACTCGGTCGACGGACAACGGGTCCTGCAAGGCAGCGTGATCACGCCCGAGCTGGAACAGGTCGTGCGGGCCACGCCCGACATCGCCGACATCGGCTACATCGGGCAGGGAACGTTCACGGTCATCGCCGCCGGCGAGTCGGCCGATGCCGCGATCATCGGCTACGAACGCGAGGGCCTCGGTTCGCCGCGCTTCCTGACGGCGGGTCGCCTCCCCGAGCAGCCGGGCGAGGCGGTCGCCAGCGAGGCCGACGCCGATGACGGCTTCGACGTCGGCGACACGATCGTCGTCGAACCGGGCGGGCTCGAGCTGACGGTGGTCGGGTTGGCGCCCGATGCCCAGCTCAGCGTCACGCCCACGTTGTTCGTCGCGTACGACACCTACCTCGCCGCCGTCGCAGCCCGCAACCCGGGCGGTGGCGCCCCGCTCCCGAACGCGCTCGCGGTCGTGCCGGCCGAGGGCACCACACCGGCCGAACTTGCCACCGCGATCAACGCCGGCAGCGACGACCTCGACGCGCTGACGCGCCAGGAGGCCGCCGATCAGTCGCCGGGTGTCGCCCAGGTGCGCCAGTCGTTCCAGATCATCTTCTTGCTCTACGGACTCGTCGTGCCGCTGGTGACGGGATTGTTCTTCCTCATCATCACCATCCAGAAGGCCGGTTCGTTGACGTTGCTCCGGGCGATCGGCGCCCCGGCCCGCCGCCTCGTGAACGCGTTGCTCGTTCAGGTGCTCATCATCGTCGGGCTCGGCCTGGTGCTGGGCACCGCGCTGTACTACCCACTGACGCTGTTCGACGCCACGTCACTGTCGCTGCGATTCGACATCGGCGTCGTGCTGGGATGGTCGGCGTTGCTGCTCGCACTCGGCCTCGCCTCGTCGTTGCTCGCCGCCCGACGCGTGCTGGCCATCGATCCCGTCGTGGCGACCACCGGGGCAGGGGTGGGGAAGTGAAACTCGCGCTGCGTGAGCTGCGTCGTCGACCTGGCCGCTTCGTGACGGCCACGATCATCTTGACGCTCGTCGCCGTGCTGGTGATGTTCCTCGGCGGCCTGCTCGACGGCCTCATCAGCGGCGCGACGGGCGCCTTGCGGGCCCAGCAGGCCGACGTCATCGTGTACTCCGACACCGCCCGCTCGACGTTCGCCCGCAGCCGCATCGACGCCGACACACGCGCTGCGGTCGAGGCCGTCCCCGGCGTTGCGCGCACGGGCGGCATCGGCATCGTGCAACTCGGAGCGCGGGTGCCGGGCAACGGTCCACGTGATCTGGCTGCGACAGCACTGTTCGGCTACGAGTTGGCGCCGTCGGGCATCCCCGAGCCACCAGCCCCCGGAGAGGTCTACGCCGACGACGTCCTGCGTGCCGACGGCGTGGAGGTCGGAATGGAGATCCTGCTCGGCCCGGCTCGTTCGCCGGTGACCGTGATCGGGTTCGTCACCGACGTGAGCTACTCCGGGCAGGGGAGTCTGTGGGCCGAACCGGGCACGTGGCGAGAGGTGATGGCGGCCAACCGACCCGACGTCCGCCTGCCCGACGACTCGTTCCAGGCGCTCGTGGTGCAAGCCGCCGACGGCGTCGATGCCGACCAACTCGCCGCCGAGATCGACGATGCAGTCGGGGGTCGCGTCGAGTCGCTGTCGATCACCGAAGCGATCGACGCCATCCCTGGCGTGCGCCAGCAGCGCTCGACGTTCAACCAGATCATCGGCGTGACCATCGCGATCGCGGCCGTGGTGGTGGCGCTGTTCTTCGCGCTGCTCACCGTCGAACGCCTCGCCCTCTACGGCGTGCTCAAGGCGCTCGGGGCGCGCAGTCGCACGCTCTTCGCCGGACTCGTCGCCCAAGCCGTCGTCGTCACCACCGCCGCGTCGATCGTCGCCGGCGGCGCCGCGTTCGGGATCGACGCGCTCATCCCGGCCGGATCGATCCCGCTCGACATCTCGGCGCGCCGGGTGATCCTCAGCGCCGCTCCTCCTCCTCGTCGCCGCCATCGTCGGCTGCGCCTTCTCCCTCCGCCGGGTGCTCCGCGTCGACCCGGCCGCCGCGATTGGAACCGCCTCATGAGCAAGCAACCCGACACTCCCGACAGCAAGTCGATCACCAGACCCGGCACCGAACCCGCCACCGACAACGGCGAGGCGCCCGGCAGCGACGACGGCGAGGCGGCGCTCGAGCTGCGTGCGGTCCGCAAGGTGTACCCGATGGCCGACGAGGAGGTCGTCGCCCTCGACCACGCCGACCTCCGGGTGGCGCCGGGCGAGATCGTCGCACTGGTCGGTCCCTCGGGCTCGGGCAAGACGACGCTGTGCTCGATCGCCGGCGGGCTCCTCACCCCCACCGAAGGCACCATCGTCGTCGGCGGTGAGGACATCTCGAACTACTCGGCCCGGCAGTTGACCGAGTTCCGCCAGAACAAGGTGGGCTTCGTGTTCCAGTCCGTCAATCTCGTGCCGTTCCTGACCGCACGCGAGAACCTTCTCGTCGTCGACGAGCTCGGCCGCCGGACCGGCGCCGCCGCCCGCCAACGCGCCGACCAGCTGCTCGACGAGCTCGGCCTCGGTGACCGGTCGAAGAACCTGCCGGCCCAGCTGTCCGGTGGGCAGCGCCAACGTGTCGCGATCGGCAGGGCGTTGATGAACGATCCCGAGCTGGTGCTGTTCGACGAGCCCACGAGCGCGCTCGATACCAAGCTCGGCGAGCAGGTGATGGAGCTGATCCGGCGCGAGATGAAGGACCGCGGCACCGCCGCTGTCGTGGTCACCCATGACGACCGCATGACGCATCACTGCGACCGTGTGGTTCACATCGTCGACGGAGTGATCGCCGCATGAATGGGTCTCGCGAGGTGATCGTGCTCGGCGCCACGGGGTACGTCGGGGGGCGCCTGGTCTCGAAGTTGCTCGAGGCCGGGAACAAGGTGCGGGTGCTGACGCGTTCGACCGGCCGGGCCGAGCGCTACGAGTGGTCCGACCGCGTGCAGATGTTCACCGGCGACGTGCTCGAGCCCGACACCCTCGCGCCGGCCCTCGAGGGCTGCGACGCCGCCTACTACCTCGTCCACTCGATCGGCACCGGCGGCGACTTCGCCGCGACCGAGGCGACTGCCGCTCGCAATGTGCGCGACGCGGCCGACGCCGCCGGATTGCGCCGGATCGTGTACCTGGGTGGCATGGGGAGCGGTGACGACCTGTCGAAGCACCTCGCCAGCCGGCACCGCGTCGGCGAGATCCTCGCCTCGGGCCGTACTGCGACCACCGAGCTGCGGGCGGCCGTGATCATCGGATCAGGATCGATCTCGTTCGAGATGCTGCGGTACCTCACCGAGGTGCTGCCCGCGATGGTGACCCCGCGATGGGTGCGCACGAAGTGCCAGCCGATCGCGATCAGTGATGTGCTCCACTACCTCACCTCCGTGCTCGACGATCCCGAGACGGTCGATCGCGTGCTCGAGATCGGTGGCCCTGACGTCGTCACCTACGCCGAGATGATGCAGACCTACGCCGAGGTGGCCGGGCTGCCGCGCCGGATCATCGTGCCGGTGCCGCTGCTCAGCCCGCGGCTCTCGTCGCGATGGGTCGGTCTCGTCACCCCGCTTCCGGCCCGCATCGCCGTGCCCCTCATCGACTCGCTGCGCCACGAGGTGGTGATGACCAACCACGACATCGACTCCCTGGTACCGCACCGGCCACTGACGTTCCGCGAGTCGCTCGAGTTGGCGCTGCGCCATACCCGCGCCGAGGCGATCGACACGCGCTGGACCGACGCCGGGTTCGCGTCGGCCGACGCCATTCCCGGTGACCCCGACTGGGCCGGCGGCTCGATCTTCGAGGACCACCAGACGGTTGACAGCACCGCGACCCCCGACGCCCTCTACCAGGCGTTCGCCCGCATCGGTGGGGAGCACGGCTACTACGTCGTCGACTGGGCGTGGTCCCTGCGCGGGCTCGCCGACAAGCTGATCGGGGGGCCCGGCCTACGGCGCGGCCGGCGTCACCCCGTCGACCTGCGGCCGGGCGAATCGCTCGACTTCTGGCGCGTCGTCGAGGTGACGCCTGGCCACCAGTTGGTGCTGCAGGCCGAGATGAAGGTGCCCGGGAAGGCGTGGCTGACGTGGCGCATCGAACCCGGCGACGAGCCGAACACATTGCGGTTGCACCAGGTGGCGTTCTTCGCCCCCAAGGGCCTGTTCGGGCGCCTCTACTGGTACGCGATGCTGCCGTTCCACTGGCTCATCTTCCGCCGCATGGCGCACGCCATCGCCGACCACGCGGCGAACGCTGCGGTGGAGCCAACGCCCGTCCAGGGATGACCGTTGAGGGAGCGACGAGCACGCCACGGTGATGGATCGACACGAGCCCGTTGGCGACCGACACCTCGACGGTCTCACCATCGAGCCATACCCCAATCGGGTACGACGCGGCGGCGAAGCTGATCTTGCCGGTGCGACCCGCCCGGAATTCGCGTGAAGTCCTGCGCCCGGCGACATCCCGAACCCGCACGCCCTTTTCACGCCCTCGACGATTTCGCGGTCCTGACCTGGTGGTTTGTCGATGGACGGGGGTTCGTTCGGTCGAGATTCCCCCCAGCGCTTCGAGCCTGCAAAATCCCAGGTCAGAGGGGTCGTGACGTTGCACTCGTGCGCCGCACGGATCACCTCACGACCCGCAAAACCCCTGGTAGATGGCTATTTTCTGCGCGGTGGAGCTGGGGGGAATCGAACCCCCGTCCATCAGCTCGTGGACGAGCCTGCTACGACCATTCCCGCTTCGAGGCTGACGCTGCCTCGCCGGCGGGTCGACTGACCGTCACAAGTGGCGGTCCACGCTCGGTCTTTCCAGAGTGTCAGCCGTCTTTCCGACCGTCAGCGTTCTTTCTCGCCGTCATCCCCCGCTTCTGTTGCCGGGCTGCGGTGGATCGGCCCCGTGCGGCATTTCTGCTCACGATGTCTCTTCGCTCACCTAAAGATCAGGCGGCGAGAGCGAACTGCGTAGGAGCAATTCTTTTTGGTGCCCCGTTTTACGAGTCTGAGCAACTCGGGTCGCAAACCCGCCCAGCGTTTCTGACGTCGAAACCAGTCAGCCCCGTTGGTCGGTAATCGCCGTCCAGTCTAGCGGGCGACCGCGTTTGGCGACCGGTGGTTCCGGGAATCGCCGCGTCATGCCCAGAGGATGGACCGAGAAGCGTGAGCGCCAGTACGAGCACATCAAGCAGGGCGTGCTCGAACGCGGCGAGGACGAGGACACGGCCGAGGAGATCGCCGCCCGAACCGTCAACAAGGAGCGGGCCCGCGCCGGTGAGGCCAAGGAGCCGAGCAAGCTGTCCGTCAACGACATCTCCTCAGGACGTCGTGGCGGGTTGCGGTCGCACAAGGGCTCCGGCGGCCGGACCAAGGCCCAGCTCTACGAAGAGGCGAAGGACAAGCACATCAAGGGCCGCTCGACGATGACCAAGGCCCAACTCGAGCGCGCCGTCGGCCGCTGACCACCACACCCGTGGTTCTGTCTGCTTCAGATCGCGATTCCGACCATCTGAAGCAGACAGGTCGGGGGGTGGGGCCGCGCCCGGCGGTCAGTCCATTCCCTTGCGGGTGCGGCCGAGGGCGCGTTCGATCTCGCGGTTGGAATCGCGCTCGGCCATCGCTTGTCGCTTGTCGCCCTTCGTACGGCCCTTGGCGATGCCGAGCTCGACCTTGGCGCGGCCCTCCTTGAAGTACAGGGCGAGGGGGACGAGGGCGACGCGCTCCTGGTCGACCCGCGCCTTGAGACGATCGATCTCGCCCCGGTTGAGCAGCAACTTGCGGGGGCGATCGGGATCGTGGGCGCCGACGCCGACGGCGAACTGGTACGGCGCGATGTGGACCCCCTCCATCCATATCTCACCGCCGCGGAACCGGGCGTAGGCGTCGGTGAGCTGCACATGTCCGGTTCGCAGGCTCTTGACCTCGCTGCCGCTCAGCACCAAGCCGGCTTCGAGCACGTCGAGGATCGTGTAGTCGCGGCGCGCCTTGCGGTTGCTGGCGATGTGCTTGGTGCCGGACGGGGCCATGGGACGATCGAGGCTACCGGTAGGGTTCGCGGCCGATGCTCGTCGTCAGTCGCCAGGCGTTCGACCAGCTCGTGGCGCTCGCGTACGACTGCTATCCGGAAGAGGCGTGCGGGCTGATCGCCGGTCCGCCGGGTGACGCGACGGCCGTCGAGTTCTATCCGTGCCGCAACGCGGCCGCGTCGGCGCGCGTCTACACGATCGACCCGAAGGACCACCTGCTGGCCGAGCGCGACGCCGACGATCGTGACCTGGAGATCATCGGTGTCGTGCACAGCCACACGCACACCGAGCCATACCCGAGCTCGACCGACGTCGCCCAGGCCCCTGACCCGTCATGGCACTACGTGATCGTGGGGTTGAAGCGCGATGCGCCCGAGGTGCGCAGCTACCGGATCCGCGACGGCGAGATCACCGAGGAGTCGATCCGGATCGAGTGAGCGGCACGACCAGGGTGGCCGTCGGAGGTGCTGTCAGCTACGATTGTCGACTAGATCGATAGGATTTGTCCCCTAAGTCGGGATTGCCGAGGAAAGCGAGGACGTTGCAGGTGACGATGACCGTTCCCCAGCGACCGAGCCCTCGCCCAGGAGGTCCGCCGCGCCTCGACCTCGTCGCCGAAAGCGTGCTCGACATGATCGGCAACACGCCGGTCGTCGACGTGTCGAGGTTGTCGCCGAACCCCAACGTGCGCATCTTCGCCAAGCTCGAGATGCAGAACCCGTTCGGATCCGTGAAGGACCGCATCGCCAAGGCGATGATCGAGCAGGCCGAGAAGCTGGGTCGCCTGCACCCGGGTCAGACGATCCTCGAACCGTCCTCGGGGAACACCGGCATCGCGCTGGCGGCGATCGCCAAGCTGAAGGGTTACCCGATCAAGATCCTGATGCCGTCGAGCGTGTCGATCGAACGCCGCCAGATGCTCGAGGTGTTCGGGGCGGAGATCATCCTGACGCCCGGTGAGGAGGGCTCCAACGGCGCCGTCCGCCGCGCCGAGAAGCTCGCCGCCGAGCACCCCGAGTGGTGCTTCCTCTATCAATACGGAAACGACGCCAACCCCCAGGCGCACTACGAGGGCACCGGGCCCGAGATCTACCGCGACGTTCCCGACATCACGCACTTCGTCGCCGGTCTCGGCACGAGCGGCACGCTGATGGGCACTGGTCGGTACCTCAAGGAACAGGATCCGTCGATCCAGATCGTCGCCGTCGAGCCGCCACTCGGCGAGCGCGTCGAAGGCCTCCGCAACATCGAGGAGGGGTACATCCCTCCGGTGTTCGAGAACTGGCACGGCTTCGAGTTGCTCGACCGCAAGCGCGTCGTACGACCACGCGAGTCCATCGAGTGGACCCGACGGCTCATCAACGAATGCGGTGTCTTCGCCGGCCTCTCCTCAGGCGCCGCGCTGGCTGGTGCGGCCAAGGTGGCGAGCGAGATCGACCACGGCACCATCGTCTTCATCGTCTGTGACGGCGGATGGAAGTACCTGTCGACCGGTGCGTTCACCGACGATCTCGACACCGCCGAAGCGTCCGCCGAGAAGATCATTTACTTCTGACACGACGACGTGCCCTGCCAGTTTCGCGCTACGGCCACAGGGCATGCTTGACGCATGAGTGATGATCCGCGCTCGCCGTGGGCCGACGATTCGGGCTTGGATGGGGTACCGACCGGTGAGACGCCGTCAGATCTACCGTCGACCCCGTACGACCGGCCGTACGAAGAAGTCGCGGAGACACCACCAGCCCCGCCGCCGCCTCCTCCTCCGGAACCACCAACGCCGCCGAGCGGGAACGAACCCACGACGATGTTCGCCGGAGGCGGTCCGCCTTCGGGCCCGGTGCCCACGGCGATGGCCATGCCCCCACCGGATCCCCGGCGTCGCTGGTACAACGACAAGCCGGCCGCGGCCGCCGCGGCTGGCGTCGGAGTGGCACTGCTGTTCCTCATGATCGCCGGATTGATCTGGTACTTCAGCAAGGACGACGGCGACGACTCGATCGCCACGATCGACTCGTCGTCGACCACGACGATCTTCGCGACCACGACGACGGTCGCCAACTCCGCCGTCGCGACCAACCCGTCGACCACCTCGTCCACCACCACGACGTCGTCATCGACCACGACGACCACGACGACCACGACGACCACGACCACCACGGTGGCGCCGACCACCACTGAGGCGCCCACCACGACCGCCCAGCCCACCACCACGCCGGCGCCGGCGACCACGACGACGACGACGACGCCTACCGTGACGGTGCCGCCCTCGCCGGGTTCGACGACCTGGGACATCATCCAGGCCAGCAATGATCTGTCGAGGTTGGAGGAGCTCGTCGAGTTCGCCGGACTCGAGAACGAGCTCGACAGCGTGACGGAGCCGCGCACGATCCTCGCGCCGAGCAACGCGGCGTTCGCCGCGTTCGAGAGCGCCCCGGGAACGGCGCGATCATGAACAACAGCAGCCTGGTCGCAGGTCTGATCCGCGGTCACATCACCCGGGGCTCACTGACGACGTCGAACATCTATGCGCTCGATGAGCTCAGGATGCTGAACGACGACATCGTGCCGATCAACAACGATCAGACGATCGGCGACGACAACGCGGTCATCCAGGTGCCCGACGTGCAGTCGTCCAACGGCTATCTGCATGTCATCGACGCGGTCCTGCCGATCCAGGTTCTCTGAGGACGCTCACTCCAAACGACGCATCGCCGGCTCAGCTCGCACGCGACGGCTGACACGCGCTGTTGCGTCCGTGACCGAGCACGAGTTGTCGCTGAGGATCACCGGATTGAGGTCGAGCTCGACGAGGCCGGGGTGGTCCGAGGCCAGTTGCGCGACCCGCACGATCGCGTCGATGACGCGCTCTTCCATGTCGTCAGCGATGGCCGTGCCGGCGCGCGTCTCGTCGAGCATCGATCGGGCGCTCGCCGACGAGACCGGGGCCAGACGGCTCGCCACATCGCCGATCGCCTCGGCGTGGGCGCCACCGAGGCCCACCGTGACGACCGGTCCGAGATCGCCCTCGGCCACGACGTGGATCCGCAGGTCGACGCCGGGGGCGACCATCTCTTGGACCAGCACGTGGTCGGCGTCGTCACCGAGGTGTTCGCGCATCACGGCGACGGCGCGGCGGACGTCGTCGGCGCGGGCGAGATCGAGCGCGACGCCCGCCTGCGCCGACCGTCCCGGCCGACGGCGCACCGCCTTGACGGCGATCGGGTAGCCGATCGTGTCGGCCATCGCGACGGCTTCGTCGAAAGGCACCAGCCGACCGGCCGCCATCGCCACGCCGTAGCGGCCGAGCACGGAGTGGATCTCCTCAGGCGAGAGGTGATCGCGACCGGCATCGATGGCGGCGCCGATCACTCGGGCGGCGCCCGCCACGTCGATGCCAGCCGGCGACTCGACGACCGCGGCCCCCTCGCCGGAGCGCCATTGCCAGTACGCATGGAGTCGGCCGAGGACGGCGACGGCCGGTTCGGGAAATGCGAACGTCGGTACAGCCGATCCCCGACGCAACCGACCGTCGACCGCACCGAGCATCACCGCGACGACCGGCTTCGTCGCGCCCGCCGCGGCGCGATCGATGTGATCGATCGGTCCGCCGATCGCCGACGCGACGGCGGGCGCGTGGATGACGAGCACCGCGTCGACGTCGTCGGACTCGAGCGCAGCTCGCACTGCCCGCTCGTAGTCCTCGTCGTTCGACGTCCAGTCGAGCGGGAACGGCGGCTCGACCGTGTGCAGCTCAGCGGCCTCGACGGCAGCCGCAGCCAGCACCCCAGGGCTCCTCGAGTTGGTGACGACGGCCACCGCCGGGCCTGCCATCAGCGGTTGGCAGGCCATCACGCGCGCCGTGTCGAGCAGGGCGGCGACGGTCGGCACCTCGATCACACCGGCCTGCTGGTACAGCGCCCCCGAGGCCTGACCGACGAGCGCCGTCCCCGTTCGGACCGCCACGATCGGGCGCCGTTGCGAGACGCGTCGGGCGATGCGCGCGAACTTGTGCGGGTTGCCGTGCGATTCGGTGTACAGCGCGATCACCTTGGTCGCATCGTCGTCCTCCCAGAACTGGAGGAGGTCGTCGGCCGAGACGTCCGAGCGGTCGCCGAGCGAGACGAACCACGACACGCCCATGTCGAGGCGATGGGCGAGCGCGAGCAGCGAGCTCCCGAGCGTGCCCGACTGCATCGAGATGGCCACTCCGCCGGCCGGCAGGTCGGCGTCGACGATGGCGGCCTGGATCAACGTGCTCGGGAGCGGCGAGGCGATGCCCATGCTGGCGGGACCGATCAGGCGCAACCCGTTGCGCCGGGCCCGCGTCACGATCGCACCCATGTCGACCGTGTCGCCGACCTCGGTGACGATCACCGCGCCACGGACGCGCTTGGCGATGCACTGGTCGAGCACGGACTCCAACTGATCAGCCCGCACAGCCACGACCGCGACCGTGACATCGTCGGGGACGTCGCCGATGGTCGCGTAGGCCGGTTGACCGCCGATCGTCGCGTGGTTCGGATTCACCGGGTACAGCGGACCGCTGAACCCGCGTGTGGCGTTGCGCCACAGCACGTGACCGACGGTGTTCTCGGTGTCGGACGCGCCGATCACCGCGATCGACCGGGGGAGCAGCAGGCGGGAGATCGCCCGCGAGTCGGCGCGCTGCTCCCGTCGCTCCACCGAATCGAGGAACTCACTCGTGTCGGCGAGCTCGAAGTCGAGGTCGATGACGCCGGACTCGAAGCGGCGTTGCAGCGGCCAACCCGCCCGCGAGAACACCGACAGCATCGCCCGGTTCTCGGCCAGCACCTCGGCGGTGAACCGTGTGATCCCGTTCGACCTGGCGATCGCCGCGAGGTGCTCGAGGAGCAGCGTGGCGATGCCCCTGCCGTGATGACGGTCGTCGACCATGAAGGCCGAGTCGGCGTCGTCGCGGTTCGGCCATCGCTCGTAGCTGGCCCACGCGATGAACTCGCCGTGCGCCTCGACGACGAGCGCGACGCGGTCGACGAAGTCGACCCGCGTGAAATGGTCGAGCTCCGACGAACTGAGCCGCGGCTTGGCCGTGAAGTAGCGCCGGTACTGGCTGTCGCGCGATTGGCGTTCGTGGAACTGGGTGAGCGCGTCACGGTCGTCGGGCGTGATCGGTCGGATGAGCACGGTGTCGCCGTCGCCGAGCACCACCGTCGATGCCCACCGTTCGGGGTTCTCCGGCGCCACGCACCGAGCATGCCACGGCACGCCGGGCGTAGCCTTCCCGATCGTGGATCGGCCGATCGGCATGTTCGACTCCGGGTTCGGCGGTCTGACCGTCGCGAGGGCCCTCATCGACCTGTTGCCGTCGGAGGATCTCGTCTACATCGGCGATACGGGGCGCTACCCGTACGGGTCGAAGCCTCTTCGATGAGGTACGTCGATATGCCAACGAGCTGGCGTGGAGCCTCGTGAAGGACTTCGGGGTGAAGGCGGTCGTCGTCGCCTGCAACACCGCGACGGCGGCCGGGCTCGACGAGCTGCGCGACGAGTTGCCCGTGCCGGTGATCGACGTGATCGAGCCCGGCGCGAGGGCAGTGGTGACTGCGACCGTGTCGGGCCGTGTCGGCGTGATCGGCACCGTCGGCACGATCTCGTCGGGTGCGTACCATCGCGCGATCGCCCGCACCGGCGCACCGGTGTCGTTGACGAGCGCCGCGTGTCCGGGTTTCGTCGAGTTCGTCGAACGCGGTCAGACGACCGGCGACGAGGTGACGGTGCTCGCCGAGCGGTTGCTCGCACCCATCTCCGACGCGCGGGTCGACGCGCTGCTCCTCGGGTGCACGCACTACCCGTTCCTCGCGCGTCCGATCAGCGATGTGATGGGGCACGAGGTCACGCTCGTCAGTTCGGCCGACGAGACGGCGTTCGCGGCGCGCGAGACGCTCGCGTCACTCGGGCTGTTGCGCGACGACGTGCGGACGGGCAAGCATCGCTTCCTGTCGAGCGGCGACATCGACTGGTTCCGCCAGCTCGGCGCCCGCCTGCTCGGCCCCGAGCTCGACCACACCGAACCCTGGCCACTCGCCGAGACGCCAGTTGCCGAGAACTGAGGCACGACCCCCCATGACACGACCAGACGGCCGCGACAACGACGAGCTCCGACCCGTCACGTTCGAACGCGACTACACCGAGATGGCGGCTGGGTCGTGCCTGGTCTCGTTCGGCCGCACACGCGTGCTGTGCACGGCGAGCGTCGACGACGACGTGCCGCGCTGGATGCGTGGCAGCGGCAAGGGATGGGTCACCGCCGAGTACTCGATGCTGCCCGGATCATCGCCGGAGCGCGTCGACCGCGAGGCGGCTCGCGGCAAGCAGAGCGGTCGCACCGTCGAGATCCAGCGTCTGATCGGTCGGTCGCTCAGAGCCGCGTGCGACATGTCGTTGCTCGGCGAACGTCAGGTGGTCGTCGACTGCGACGTGCTGCAGGCCGACGGCGGCACGCGCACGGCCAGCATCTGTGGCGGCTACCTCGCGTTGCACGACGCCCTGACCCGGACCATCCAGCGCGGCTCCATCACCACCCATCCCTTGCAATCGTTCTGCGCCGCGATCAGCGTCGGCATCGTCGACGGCATCCCGGTGCTCGACCTGCCGTACGTCGAGGACAGCCGGGCCGAGGTCGACATGAACGTCGTGATGCTCCGCCCGGCCGCCGGCGGCGACGCCCGCTTCGTCGAGGTCCAAGGCACGGCCGAGGGGATGGCGTTCACGCGCGGCGAGCTCGACTCGCTGCTGGCGCTCGCCGAGGGTGGTCTGCTCGAGCTCACGAATCTCCAGGCCGAGATGGTGGCGATCGCCCCGCCGCCGCGCTGACTGAGTCCGTGTGACTGGAGGACCGACGCCATGACTGCCACCCGCTCGACGCTCGTGTGTGCCTCCGCCAACCCCGACAAGGTCGCCGAGATCGAGGCGCTGCTGGCCGGCGCGGTCGAGCTCCTGCCGCGTCCGGCGTCGATCCCTGACGTCGTCGAGGACGCCGACACGTTGGTCGGCAACGCGCGACTCAAGGCCGTCGCGATCGTCGAGGCAGTGGGAATGCCGGCCGTCGCCGACGACACCGGACTCGAAGTCGACGCACTCGACGGCGCGCCGGGTGTCCACACCGGGCGGTACGCGGGACCCGACTGCACGTACGCCGACAACCGCCACAAGCTGCTCGGCGCGCTCGCCGGGATCGACGACCGGCGGGCCCGGTTCCGAACGGTCGCGATGGTCGTGTGGCCGGATGGGCGCGAGTTGGCGGTCGAAGGCGTGTGCGAGGGATCGATCAGCGTCGCCGAACGGGGGAGTGGCGGCTGGGGCTACGACTCGTTGTTCGTCCCCGCCGACGGTGACGGCCGGACGTTCGCCGAGATGACCCATGACGACAAGCACGCGATGTCGAGTCGCGGTCGTGCGTTCCGCGCGCTCCTCGAAGCGCTCACCGCGCCGTAGCGGTCGTCGCCCTTCACCAGCCGCGTAGGTCGATCGGCCAGCGGTCGATCACCTCGTCGCCGCGCACCAGCCAGAGTGCTGCGTGCATCGCCATCGTCGGGTCGACGTGAGCCGGGATCACGCGCACTCGATCACCGACCGCGAGCGGCTCATCAGGTGTGAACGTGACGTGCTCGTCGCTGCAGAACCACACCTTGCCGCCCGCGATCGACGGGTTGCCGTGGTCCATGCCGAGCGCCTTGAGGCCGACGTCGGCGACCGCGAAGCCGTCACCGACCGAGATCACGGTGCCGACGACGTACAGGGCTTGCTCGAACGGCAAGCCGAGCGTCCCGTAGTGGGTGTCCATCAACACGTAGCTGCCGGCCTGGATCTCGGTGACGCCATTGCCGCCATCGAGGTCGTGGAGGTCGAACGTCCCCGTCCCACCTGCCGAGACGATGTCGCCGCCCACGTCGGCGTGCGCCTGCAGGAGCAGCGCCATTGCCGCGGCGACCTGGTCGCGGCGCTGATCGCGGTCGGCGACCATCATCAGGTGACCCTCGTAGCCCATCACCCCCCGGACTTCGAGCCCGGCCCGCCGCGCCCGGTCGGCCAGTCGACCGGCCTCGCCCGGGGCGATGCCGCATCTCGGAAGGCCGACGTTGACGTCGATCAGGCAACGCCCGATCCCGGCGGACGCCGCAGCGGCGATCGTCGCTTCCGAGTCGACGGCGACGGTGACGGCCGCGTCGAGCCGCGCCATCGCCTGCAGTCGCTGGGGGTCGACGGTCTCGTTGGCCAGCAGGAGGTCGTCGCCGAGCCCCGCCGCAGCCATGCCGATCACCTCTCGCGGCGTGGCGCACGTGAACGTCGTGTGGCCGGCCTCCGCCTGCACGCACGCCAGCGCGGTGCACTTGTGGGCTTTGACGTGCGGTCGCAGTGCCGAGCCCGGTCGGACGGCCGCCATCGTCGCCACGTTGCGGTCGATCGCCGCCGAATCGGCCACCAGCGCGGGTGTTCCGAGCTCCGAGATCAGCACCCTCGCAGCCTCCCACACCCGCATCCCCGTTCTGTCTGCTTCAGAACGCCCGTGGGTGCATCTGGAGCAGACAGTTGGGTGGGGGGTCGTCGTAGGGTTGGGGCCCGGGCGCCGACGTAGCCCAACTGGCAGAGGCACGGCGTTTAGGTCGCCGTCAGTGAGAGTTCGAGTCTCTCCGTCGGCACCACGACCGCGCCGGGAGCCCGCGGGTGAACCCGCGATTCAAGTGCATCGCCCGTGCCGCCGATGCTTCCTCGATGAGAAAGGATAAGGGCGGCGGGAGTTGGTCGTACGCGACCAGGATGATGGCACCTGTACTCATGATGGTCGCCCCACTGTCCGTGCTGGGATACGACAAGTTGTCGACGGTGCGTGAGGATTCGGCAACCACGCAAGAGCTCGCCTCCTTCACCGACCTGGAACAGGCCCGCGGTGCGATCCTCCTGCCCGCCGCCAGCGAACGGATCGTTCTCATCGGTCTGGCGGTCGTCGACGAGCTCGGAGTCCCACGCGACGTGGTCGCCGATGTCGCGGGTCTCGATCTGGAGCAGCGATTCGCGGCCGCGTCGCTGGCGTTGGACGCGGGGCTCGAGAACCTCGTGACCCGTCATGGCACCACGGTCCTCGAGGAAGGTGACACGCTCGCCGAGCGTCTGGCCGCGACGCGAGGGCAACTCGACGACCAACGCCGGTTCACCGCCGCGAACCGCGGCCTCGTGCCGGCCGTGAGGCTGCTCTTCGATTCGCTCAACTCGTCGCTCGAAACCGCGTTCCGCGTCGGCAACCGCGGCGTCGAGGAAGCCAAGGCCGGTGGCGACGCCGCCCGGACCGTCATCCAGTTGGGCGCGCTGAACGACCTGCTGGTTGCCGCAAGCACGCAGAGCGCGGCAGCGATCGATCTCGCCGTCGAACCGACCGCCTGAGCACCTCAGCGAGCTCGAGATCGCCGAACTGACATTGCGCTACGCCAACGAGGCGTTCCTCGAGACGCTCACCGACGAGCAGCTCCTGGAGTTGGCGCCGCCCGAGCCGGTCGGGGCGATGTCGACCGAGATGGCCCCGCTCGTCGGCCAAGCCGACGTCGCGGATCTGACGATCCTGACGACGGCGACACCGTCGGTGCTCAACCAGGTCAACTACCTCGATGAGCTGGCGACGTTCACCGAGGCGTTCCACCTCCGGGCGCGCACGGATGCGATGTCGGACGCCGACGCGGCCAGCCAGCGTGAGGCGATCGCCATCATCACGATGTCGGTTCTCGGTGCCGCGCTGGCGATCGCTCTCGCGCTGTTCGTGACCCGCTTCGTCGGTCCGTTCCTGCGTCTTCATCGACGTGCCGAGGTGGTGGCGTCCGGGAATCTGCCCGCTCGCTCAACCGCGTTCGAGAGGGACCCGCGAGCTGAAGGTCGTCGAAGGATCGTTCGACGCGATGTCGGAGTCGCTCGCGTTGATCGATCGTCAGGCGGCCGCGCTCGCGACGGGCAGGCTCGACTGCGAGTCCCTCAGGACGCCAATGCCCAGTGACGCGGCGCGTTCGATCGAGGCCTCGATCACCCGCCTCGCGACTGTGACCGGTCTGCTGGCGGCGTCGGAATCGCGATCGTCGGCGATCCTCGAGCACGCGGCGATCGGCATCTGGACGATCGGGATCGACGGGCGGATCCGGTCGGCGAACGCCGCCGCGGCGCGCATGGTCGGCCTTGACGCCGCCGAGCAACGCGGTCGGAATCTCACCGAGTTCCTGCCCGCGTTCGACGGTGAGCAGTTGATGCGCCCGACGAAGGGACCTTCCCTTCCGGTCTTGACACAGGCGGTCATGGTGCCGGCCGAGCCGGAGCCGTTGCTGACCGTGTTCGCCCGCGACATCTCGGAACGCAAGCAGTTCGAGGAACAGCTCGCCCACCAGGCTCGCCACGATGCGCTGACCGGCCTCCCCAACCGGTTCGCCGTGCTCGAGCACCTCGAGAGCGTGTTGATGAACGGCGCCGACCAGTGCGCGGTGATGTTCGTCGACATCGACGGCTTCAAGAGCGTCAACGATTCGCACGGTCACGCGACCGGCGACCTCGTGCTACGCGAGATCGCCGATCGGATCCGAGGGCGCGTGCGTCCCGGCGACTTCGTGGCCCGTCTCGGCGGCGACGAGTTCCTGATCGTGATGCGCGGCTTCGAGGACATGACGACGGTCGCGTCGTTCGGCTACCGACTGATCCGCGAGATCGAGCAGCCGTTCCGCTTCGGCGACCACCTCTTCGCTGTTTCGGCGAGCGTCGGGCTGACGATCCCCGAGCCGGGCTCGTCGGCGGTCGTTGCGGTCCAGCAGGCCGACGCCGCGGTGTACCTCGCCAAGCGTCGTGGGCGCGGGCGGGTGCAGCTCTACGACCACGACCTCCAGGTTTCGATCGAACAGCGCGCCGAGCTCGAGCTGGCACTGCGGGAAGCGATCCGCAACGGCCACCTGGAGCTCCACTTCCAGCCGGTCTTCGACGTGCAGTCCGGCGAATGCTGGGGCGCCGAGGCGCTCGTGCGATGGAACCGCCCCGGGATCGGTCCTGTCCCGCCGTCGGAGTTCATCCCCGTGGCCGAGCGCAGCGCACTCATCTTCGACCTCGAGCGGTGGGTGCTCGCCCGGGCCTGCGAGCGCGTCGTCGCCTGGCGCGAGAACGACCCGGAGTGTTCGCTCCGTCTCGCCGTCAACATCTCGGGACGGCACCTGATCGACGGCGGCCTGCTCGCCGACCTCGATGCCGTCCTCACCGTCACCGGAGCCGATCCGAGCATGCTCGAGCTCGAGCTGACCGAGACGCAGCTCGTCGAGGATCTCGACTGGGCCAGTGCCACGCTCGAGGAGATCCGTCGCCGCGGGGTGACGATCGCGATCGACGACTTCGGCACCGGCTACTCGTCGATGACGTATCTACGACGTCTGCCGGTCGACACGATCAAGATCGACCGCAGCTTCATCGCCAACGCCACCGAGTCGGGCTACGACGCGACCATCGTCGATGCCCTGCTCTCGATCGGCAAGACACTCGGGGTCGCGGTCGTCGCCGAAGGCGTCGAGACCAGGGCGCAGTTCGACTACGTGCGCACCCGCGGAGTGCATCGGGTGCAGGGTTACCTGCTCGCCCGTCCGATGCCGATCCCCGACGCCGAAGCGCTGATGTTCAGCACACGGGTAGCCACGTCAGAACCAGCTCTGTGACCTTCACGTCGGTGCGCTCGAGCGCAACCGACGTGGTCGTGATGTCCTTGGCGAGTGCCATCCATCTGGCGTCGATCTCGGTCAACTCTTCGGCCAGCTCGGCCTCCAGGTCCTCGAGGTCAGTGTGCAGCCCGGCGACCTTGTTCTCCGCCGCGTCCACCCGCTCCTCCGACGCTCGGCTGCGACCGCGGCGCCCGGCGGCCGTCCCGGCCGAACCGAGCACCGAGCCCAGCAGCCCGCCCCGCGACCGGCGCCCGCCGAGCAGCCCACCGAGGACCGACCCGGCGGTCGACAGCATCTCGGAGTTGCGTCTTCCCTCTGCCTCCTCGGCGAGGACATCGACGCGATCCTCGGCGCTCTCGATCTGCCGCCGCAGTGTCGTCGCTCTGGACTCGTACTTGTCGCGGAGCTTGGCGATCTCCGCGTCGGCGCGCTCGTCCGCGACCTGAGCGCAGCGAGCCGCGAACTCCTCGGCCGTCTCGTTCGGACGGCCGAACAGCTTGAGCGCCGCGTTCGTCGGGACTTCGAGCGCGAGGCTGCGGCTGAGATGGTCGACGAGGTCGCGCCGGATGTCCGCGAAGAACGACTTGGTGCTGATCGGCGCGTCGTCCAGGCGGTAGACGGCGTTCGCTGGCGGTTCGGCGAGGAGGTCGCGGTCGTCGTGGTCGACCGCGACCGCTCCACCGGCGTCGACCGTCTCGGCGAGCGGGAAGATCACCGCTTCGTACTCCGCGTCGTGCACGAGGTCGGCCTTCGCCTCGTCGTAGCGCAGGCTCACCCGAGCCACGATCGCCGGTGCCAGCACCGTCCCGCGCGCGTCACCCCCGACCGCACCCAACCACGGTGCCGCCACGTCGACCCACCGCACCGCCACCCCATCGGCCACCTCCGGCATCACCGGCGACGTGTCGGAAGCGAGCGAGATCGAGCTCCGCGACGTCGCTCGGCGTTGTCGGAGTCGTTGGCGACGTGGCCGGTGACCGGACCGCGTCGTTCAGAGGTGAAGCCCCGGTTCGTCCGGCGGCGGCGCCAGCCGCTTCGACGGACGCATCAAGAACGGACGCATCACGAACAGTGAGACTTGCGATCTGATCCCGTGTCAACGGTCCGCGGAGGTAGCTCATCGCCCATCGGGTGGTGAAGACCTCGGGTTCGTCCTTGCCGGCGCGGCGGAGGACGAACTCGCGCTTGGCGAGCCCCGAGACCGTGTCGCCGACCGCGGCGACGTCGACCCCGCCGCTCGCCGAGCTCATCCCGTCGAGGAGGCGCTGTTTGTCGCGGTCGGTCTGCAACCGTCCGATCATCCACGTGCCGGCGTTCGACAGTGCCTTGTAGTCGACGTCGACCGGGTTCTGGGTCGTCAGCACGACCCCGACGCCGAATGCACGCGCCTGCTTCATCAGCAGCATGATCGGCTTCTTGGTGGGCGGGTTGGCGGTGGGCGGCAGATATCCGGCGACCTCGTCCATGTAGAGCAGCATTCGCAGGTCGGTGGTGCCGCTCTGGTGACGCATCCACGTGACGACCTTCGACAACACCAATGAGGTGACGAACTGCCGCTCCTCGTCGGACAGGTGGGCAGTCGTGACGATCGCGCACGCGTGCGCGGCCATCGGTGGTGAAGAGCATCGACTGGATGTCGAGCCCTGCGCCCATCGCCCAGGCCGCGAACGACGGCGACGCGAGCAAGCCGTTCAGCTTCATCGCCAGGGCCATGCGATCGTCCGGCGGGAAGAACTGGTCGAGCTCGAACACACCGAGCTTGCGGATCGGCGGGCGCGTGATCATCCCCACCAGTGTCGGCAAGTCGAGTGCGTGCCCTGCCTGCCACGAATGAGCGATGAGATTCGACAGGAGGATGTGCTCGCGGCTCGACAGCGGATCGGCCTCGATGCCGACGAGTCCGAGCAGTCCCGAGACGTAGCCCTCGATCTCGTCGCCGACGATCTCGGCGTCGTTGGTGTCGGCGGGCACCTGCAGCGAACCGACGATGTTGATCGGCACGCCCGACTGCGAGCCCGGGGTGTAGATCGTGAAGTCCGTCGACGCCCGCAACGCGGCGATGTCGGCCGGACCGATGCCCCAGCCGGCCAGGCCCTCGGTCCACAGCTGCGCTTGCTGGACGGCGAACTCGTCGGGCGACACCCCGGCCGCTTTCGCCTGGGCGTCGTCGATCCACGGCCGGAAGTCGGCGGGACGCAGTTCCGGGAACGTGAGGCAGAGGTTGGTGAGGTCGCCCTTGGGGTCGATGAGAAGTGCCGGCAACCCGGCCCGCAGCACCTCTTCGATGAGCACGACACCGAGGCCGGTCTTGCCCGGACCCGGTCATGCCGACGATCACGCCGTGCGTCGTCAACGAGTCGGTGCCGATCCGCACGTCGTCGCCCGTGCGCTCGTGCGTGGCCGGGTCGACCCTCCCGCCGAGGAACAGCTCTGCCATTCCGGCGAGGGTAGTTGGACGGCCTCGCACCGTCTGCAGGTCCGGGTCTACCGTGCAACGGATGGGGTTCAGTGGCTTTCCGGTCGCGGCGATCGAGTTCTACGAGCAACTCGGCGCCGACAACTCCCGGACGTTCTGGCAGGAGAACAAGGCGACATTCGAAACGGCGGTGAAGACCCCGATGCTCGAACTGTGCGAGGAGCTCGCCGAGTACGGACCGTTCCGCCTGTTCCGTCCGCACAACGATCTGCGGTTCGCCAAGGATCGCCCGCCGTACAAGACCCAGCAGGGTGCGTTCTCCGAGGCCGAAGGCGGCACCGGGTACTACCTGCAGATCTCGGCGACCGGACTGATGTGCGGCGCCGGCTACTACGCGATGGCGAAGGATCAGCTCGAGCGCTTCCGCGAGGCGGTCGACCGCGAGCACACCGGTGCCGAGATCGCCGCCATCTGCACCGCGGTCAAGCGCTCCGGGAACGAGGTCGGCGCGATCGACGAACTGAAGTCGGCACCGCGTGGCTACCCGAGGGACCATCCGCGTGCCGAACTGCTGCGCCGCAAGGGCCTGATGACGTTCAAGGATTTCGGGGCGCCGGCGTGGATCCACACCAAGCAGGCCGTCACCAAGGTCCGCGACCGGTGGCGGACGGCGAGCGACTTGTGCGCCTGGCTCGACGCCAATGTCGGCCCGAGCAACCTGCCGCCACCCGACTTCGCACGCTGATGTCGCTGTGACGCTTCGGTGGGGTCGCGCAGCGGCTTTGACAGACTGTCAACTGTGACGCTGACCGACTCGCATACGCAGGCGCTCGAGAACCAGTTCGGACTGGCCGACCGGGTGGTCGACGGCGACGCGGTGGAACGCACGTTGGAACGGTTCCGCGAACGAAAGATCAGCCTGCCGACGTTCGCCGAGCTCGCCGACCCGGCGACGTTCGACCACCGCGGCCTCGTCGGCGACGCCGACCCACAGGGCGCCGACGCCCGCAACCTGTGGCGGGTGCACTGGTACAACGACCTCTCCGGCGGCCGGGTCGCCGTGCCCGACCACGTGGTGTTGCGTCGCGACCTGACCGGTGTCGACAGCCCGATCATCGTGGTCTTCGGCGACCGCTTCCCGATGATCACGGCCCACAAGGTGCTTGCCGCGTATGCCTGCCTGGCACCGAGGATCGTGACGGGACAGTTCGACCCGACCCGCCATCGTGCGATCTGGCCGTCGACCGGTAACTACGCGCGGGGCGGCATCGCGATCAGCCGCATCATGGCGAGCCGCGGCGTGGCGATCCTCCCGGAAGGGATGAGCCAGGAACGATTCGACTGGCTCGAGCAGTGGTGCGAGAACCCGGTCGACGACGTGATCCGCACGCATGGCACGGAGTCGAACGTCAAGGAGATCTATGACGCGTGCAACCTGCTCGCCCAGGATCCCGAGAACTTCGTGCTCAACCAGTTCAGCGAGTTCGGCAACCACCTCGGCCACTACGCCATCACCGGGCGCGCCATGGCCCACGTGTTCGACGTGGTGCGCGCGGCGTCGGGTCGTGAACTGCAGCTGGCTGCGTTCGTGTCGGCCACCGGGTCGGCCGGCACGATCGCCGCCGGCGACCTGCTGAAGGAGGAGTACGGCACGCGGATCGTCGCCGTCGAGGCCCTCGAGTGCCCGACGATGCTCGAGAACGGGTTCGGTGAGCACAACATCCAGGGCATCGGCGACAAGCACATCCCGTTGATCCACAACGTGATGAACACCGACGTCGTGTGCGCGATCAGCGATCGTGCCACCGACGACCTCGACGTGCTGTTCAACAGCGACGCCGGCCGGGCCTATCTCGCCGACCGCAAGTCGATCGGACCCGACGTCATCGACGCGCTCGGCCACTTCGGGTTCTCGAGCACGTGCAACGTGCTCGCCGCGATCAAGACCGCCAAGCTGCTCGATCTCGGGGCCGACGACGCGATCGTCACGGTGGCGACCGACGGAGGCGCGATGTACCCGAGCGAGCGGGCCAAGACGCTGGCTGCCCGCTTCGGCGGGGACTTCGACGCCGTCGACGCCGGCGAGATCTTCGGCGAGCACCTCGCCGACGTGACGACCGAGCACACGATCGAGTGCACGGAGGCGGATCGGCGGCGGATCTTCAACCTCGGCTACTACACGTGGGTCGAGCAGCAGGGCACTCCGTTCGACCTGTTCGAACAGCGCCGCGGCCAGGAGTTCTGGCGCGGACTGCGCCGCTACATCGGTGTGTGGGACGAGATGATCAACGACTTCAACGCCCGCGCCGCGTCAGCGGGCTGAGCGACTCGTGCTGAACGTCGTCGGCTTCCGGTGCGCGGTCTGCGCGGCGACCGTCGACGTCGCCAGTCCGTTGCCGTGGCGGTGCCCGCGCGCGTCGGCGGCGATCGTCACCACGTGTTGCAGATCGTGCGGCGGATGGCTCCGTTGCGTCCGACCGACGATCCCAACCCGTTCGTGAGCCACGACGTCGAGCTGGCCTGGGCGGCGTTCGCCGAGGCACACGGCATGACTGCCGACGCCAGGACCGCGCTCGTCCGCGAGCTCGACGACGCGGTGCGCGTGGTCGACGGAACCGGTTTCCGCGTCACGCCGTTCGCCGCGCTCCGACGCGCTCTCCGACGAGCTGGGATTCACGACCGACGGTGGCGTGTGGGTGAAGGACGAGACCGGCAACGTCGCCGGGAGCCACAAGGCACGCCACCTGTTCACCGCGCTGCTGCATCTGCGGGCCGCCGAGTTGCTCGGGCTCGCGCCATGGTCTGGAACGTCGGACCGGCCCCGGCTGGCGATCGCCTCGTGCGGCAACGCCGCCCTGGCCGCGGCGACGCTCGCCCGCGCCGCGGCGTGGCCGATCGAGGTGTTCGTGCCGGACTGGGCCGATCCCGCGATCGTCGCCCGCCTCACCGATCTGGACGCCGTGATCACCACCTGCGAGCGACGCGCCGACGATCCGCCGGGCGACCCGACCGTGCTGCGATTCCGCGAAGCAGTCGACGCGGGAGCGGTCCCGTTCTCGGTGCAGGGGCCCGACAACGCGCTGTGCCTCGACGGCGGGCGAACGATCGGCTGGGAGATCAGCGAGATCCCCGACGCCGACGTGTCCAGCCAGGCGCCTGACCGCGTGTTCGTCCAGGTGGGAGGCGGAGCGTTCGCGGCGTGCGTCGGCGCCGCCTTCCGCGCCGCCGGCGTCCACCCGATCGTCCACGCCGTGCAGACCGCAGGTTGCGCGCCCCTGGCGCTGGCGTGGGACAGGGCTGGCGGCGACGATCGTCCGGAGCGTCGTTGGGCCGAGCTCATGACGCCGTGGCCGGGGCCGCACTCGATCGCCGACGGCATCCTCGACGACGAGACGTACGACTGGATCGGGGTGTTCGAGGCGATGCGGGACTGCGGCGGGACGCCGGTCGTCGCGTCCGAGGAGCTGATCGTGCGCGCCCACGAGTTGGCGTCGGCGACCGGCATCAACGTCAGCCCGACCGGCAGCGCGGGTCTCGCCGGCCTGCTGGCGATTCGTGGCGAGGTCGACGACGGCGAGCGGGTGGCGGTGATCTTCTCCGGTGTCGCCCGCTGAGAACGGCCCGCTGGCGGAGCCGCGGGTGCCCGGTAACCTGCGGGGCATGCCGGACATCGAGATGCCATTCTCCGTGACACCCCCTGGCCCCATGGGGCTCGAGGGGGGCTTCGACCCCCGCATGGATGTGTTCAACCGCCTGCTCAAGAACCGCGTGATCATGCTCGGCTCCGACGTCAACGACGACATCGCCAACCAGATCTGCGCACAGCTGCTGTTCCTGGAGGGCGAGGATCCCAACGTCGACATCTGGCTCTACGTCAACAGCCCCGGCGGGTCGGTGACGGCCGGTATGGCGATCTACGACACGATGCAGTTCGTCGGCTGCGACGTCGCCACGGTGTGCCTCGGGCTGGCGGCGTCGATGGGGCAGTTCCTGCTCACCGCCGGCGCGGCGGGCAAGCGCTACACGCTCCCCAACGCCCGGATCATGATGCACCAGCCGCTGGCCGGGCTGAGTGGCCAGGCGGCCGACATCGCGATCCAGGCCGAGCAGCTGCGCTACACCAAGCAGCGCATGGCCGAGCTGATCGCGATGCACTCTGGCCAGCCGCTCGAGCAGATCCAGGCCGACAGCGAGCGCGACCGCTGGTTCACCGCCGAGGGCGCCCAGGACTACGGCCTCGTCGACAAGGTCATCCTGCGCCGCGGCGAGATCGTCTGATCAATCGGGTCTGATCAACCGGCGGCACCGGTCGCCGGTGGCACGTCGGGCGGTGGCACCTCCGCTGGAAGTGTCGTTGTCGGCACCTCGGCGACGAGGGTCGCCGTCGGCACGGTCGGCGGCGGCACGGTCGGCGGTGGCACGACGGTGACGAGCGTCGTCGAGATGTCCGGCGCCAACGTGGTGGTGGCGGCCGGATCCTGCGGCGCGATGGTGGCCACCGGTCCGAGGTCGACACCGCAGTTGGTGAGCACCCAGTTCCGCACCGCGACAGCCGACTTCTCGGTGGCGAACGCGACCGCGACGGTCCGCTGGACCGATTCGGGATCCTCAGGGACCACGGTGCTCGCCGTCTCGACGTTCAGGAGCAGGTCCCGCATCTCGTCTTCGATCGTGATCGGCGCCGCGTCCGCCAAGTCGCGGTAGAGGTCGAGCGTCGAGTCGACGTCGTCCTCGGTGAGTGGCGGCGTCACGATGGCCGCTGCATTGGCGGCGACGTCGGCACAGAACCGCTGGGTGTCGCTGCCGTCGTCCTCGGAGCTGCATCCGACGAGGATCGCCGCGCCCGTCATCACGGTGATGGCCACGGTCACGGCCGCGGCTGGCGAGCGGGGGCGCACCCGTTGAGTGTGGCACGGGATGACTGTCACAGCCCGGCGGTACGATGGTCGGTACCCGTCGTCGGACCGGGCCACCGTCCCTCCTGTCATCCGCCGCAGCTCCGCGCTGCGACCGCAGGAGGTTGCCGTGTTCGCCACCGTCCAGTCCGCCACGATCCTCGGAGCGCAGGGTTATCCCGTCACCGTCGAGGTCCACGTCGGCATCGGTCTGCCCGCCTTCGCCATCGTCGGTCTCCCCGACGAGGCGTGCCGCGAAGCGCGCGACCGGGTGCGCTCGGCGCTCGTGAGCAGCGGCGTCGGATGGCCGTCGACGAAGCGGATCACCGTCAATCTCGCCCCGCCGCGTCATCGCAAGACGGGGTCGGGTCTCGATCTGGCGATCGCCGTGGGCCTGCTGGTCGCGTGCGAGCACGTCCTGCCGGAGGCGGTGCGGGGATTGGCGTTCGTGGGCGAGCTCGGGCTCGACGGCTCGATCCGGTCGGTGCCGGGTGTTGCGCCGATGGTCGGGGTGTTCGGCGCCGTCGACGCCGTCGTGCCGGTTGCGAGCGTCGACGAGGCGCGGGTCGCGGCGCTGGGAGAGGTGCGGTGCGTCGACCGACTCAGCGAACTGATCGAGGTGCTGTGCGGTCGTGCACCGTGGCCCGACGTCCAGCTGCCGGCGCCTCCGACCGACGAAACACCGGTCCCTGACCTCGTGGAGGTCCGCGGGCAACCGACGGCCCGCTTGGCGCTCGAGGTCGCGGCCGCGGGCGGGCACCACGTGCTGTTCGTCGGGCCGCCAGGCGCCGGCAAGACGATGCTGGCGCAGCGGCTTCCCGGGTTGCTCCCGCCGCTCGAGCGGACGCTCTCGCTGGAGGCGACGATGGTGCACTCGGCGGCCGGCGTGCCGCTCCCACCGGGTGGGCTCGTCCGGCGGGCGACGTTCCGATCACCACACCACACGAGCTCCGTCGTCGCGCTCGTCGGTGGTGGTTCGAGTGCGTTGCGGCCGGGCGAGATCAGCCTTGCGCACGGGGGTGTGCTGTTCATGGACGAGCTCGGCGAGTTCCCGGTCGGCGTCCTCGACGCCCTCCGCGAGCCACTCGAGACGGGAGTCATCAACGTGGCCCGCGCCAATGTGCACGTCGAGCTTCCCGCCCGGTTCCTCCTGGTGGCGGCGACCAACCCCTGCCCGTGCGGCGGTGGTCCACCCGGAGCGTGCGAGTGCGACGAGGCGCGCCGCCAGCGGTACGTCAGGCGGCTCTCGGGCCCATTGCTCGATCGGTTCGACCTGCGGGTCACTGTCCAGCGGCCGGACGTCGACGAGCTGCTCGCCGGCGACGGTGGCGAGCCGACGGCCGCCGTTGCGGGGAGGGTCGAACGGGCACGACGCATCGCCACCGACCGGGGTGGCGTGCTCAACGCGGACCTGTCGCGCCCGCTGCTCGACCGGTTCGCGCCGCTCACGGCCCCAGCCGGCCGCCTGCTGCGCCACGAGCTCGAACACCAGCGCCTCACGGGCCGCGGCTACCACCGCATCCGTCGCGTCGCCAGGACGCTCGCCGACCTCGACCTCGACCCACCGGAACTGGTCGACGTGGGCCATGTGCAGCTCGCGCTCTCGATGCGCACCCGGATGGGCGCGTCGATTCCCGACGGGAGGGTCGCGTGACCGATGTGCCCGATGGTGGTTACGTGGCGGCGCTCGCCGGGTTCCGCGGGATGACGCCCCGCCGGTTGCGGGTTCTCCTCGACCATCTCCCGCCGCACGACGCGTTCGAGGTCGCCCGTGGTGCGGCGGCGCCCACCCCGATCGTCGCCCGACTGCTCACTGACGAACTGCGCGGTTGGTGGCGTCAGAGCGGCGCCGAGCGGTCGCCGGCGGCGTGCTGGCAGCGGTGCGCGGACGCCGCGGTCGAGGTCGTCACCGCCCGCGACCCGAGGTTCCCGGCGCCGTTGAGCCTCGACCCGTCACCGCCCGCGGCCCTGTTCGTGCGCGGCGACCTCGGTGTGCTCGACGCGCGACGGGTCGGAATCGTCGGCACCCGCAACGCCACGCTCGCCGGCCGCGAGACGGCCGCCGCCTTGGGATGTGATCTGGCAACGGCCGGGATCGCAGTGGTGTCCGGGCTGGCGAGGGGCATCGATGGGGCCGCCCACCGCGGCGCGCTCGCGGCCGGCGAGAGTGCAGGAGTCGGACGCCCGGTGGCGGTCGTCGGCAACGGCGCCGATGTGCCGTACCCGAAGCAGAACGCCGAGCTGTGGAGCGCGGTGTGCACCCGCGGCGTGCTCATGTCGGAGTGGCCACCGGGAACCCCACCAGAGGCGTTCCGGTTCCCGATGCGGAACCGGATCCTCGCGGCCCTGTGTGAGGTGCTGGTGGTCGTCGAGAGCCGGGAACGGGGCGGGAGCCTGCTCACGGTGCGCGAGGCGCTCGACCGCTCGGTCGAGGTGATGGCGGTGCCCGGCTCACCGCGGAACCGGGCGGCCGCTGGCACGAACGGGTTGTTGCGCGACGGCGCCGCGCCGGTCACCTCCGCCGACGACGTGCTGGCGTCGCTCGGGCTCGACACGCGGCGTCAGAGCGCTGCTCCGTTCGACCCGCGGCCCGCACTGCGGGGCGTCGACCGGGCCGTGGTCGAGCAGTGCCGCGAGGACCCGCGAACGCTCGACGAGGTCGCGGCCGCCTTGGATCTCACCCTCTGCGAGGCGGCGATGACGCTCGCCCGGCTCGAACGCGCGGGCTGGCTGCGTGAGGTCGGCGGGTGGTTCGAGGCGATTTGGTCCCGACCGGAGCTGCGATGAGCGAATACCCTGAACACGATGCGGGACGAACCGACTTCTGGCGGTGGTGGCGCAGGTCCCGACACTTCGTCGACGGCCGATATCGCACGCGTCTCCGCTCCGTCACCGGCGTGGCGTCTCGACGACTTCGTGCACTCGCTCACGTCGTTGTCCCAGAACACCGTCGACGCCTACTCGGCCGATGTGCGGCTGTTCGCCGAGTGGGTGGCCCGGAGCGGAGTTGTCGACCCGGCCGACGTCCGCCGGACCGCGGTCCGGCGATACGTGGCCTACCTGTCGACCCGGGAGTTCGCGCGTCGCAGCATCGCTCGCAAAGCGGCCGCGCTGCGGCGTTACTTCCGGTGGTCGGTGCAGAACGGGGGCGCGTCGGCCGACCCCACGATCGGGCTGCACATCGGTGGCGCCGAAGGCCGGCTCCCACGCGTGCTCGATCGCCGCGAGCTCGCCCAGATGCTCGACTGCCGCCCCGCCCGATGGGGAGCCAGAATGGCGTCGTCGTCGCGACGACGCCGTCGTCGAGATCCTCTACGGCAGCGGTGTTCGAGTCTCGGAGCTGTGTTCGCTCGACCTCGGTTCGATCCAGCTCGACCAAGGTGTGCTGGTGGTCTGGGGCAAGGGTTCGAAGGAGCGGCGCGTGCCGCTCGGCGAACCCGGTGTCGATGCCTTGCGGCGGTGGCTGGCCGTGCGCCACGACGTCGTGGCCCTCGACGAGGGCCCGGCAGTGTTCGCCAACGAGCGGGGCCGCCGGCTCACGCCGCGCGACGTGCGAAGGATTCTCGACCGCCGTTCGCCGAGCCCGACGCACCCGCATGCGCTCCGCCACACCTTCGCCACGCATCTGCTCGACGGGGGCGCCGACCTCCGATCTGTCCAGGAGCTCCTGGGTCACGCGGACGTTTCGACCACCCAGCGCTACACTCACGTCAGCCGCGACCGGCTCCGTACCGCCTATCGCCAGGCCCATCCTCGAGCATGAGCATCGTCCCCGACGACCGAGACCTGGCGTTGCATTGGGAACGCTGGCTGCGCCGCAAGAGCAGCGCGTCGCGTGATCATCTGATCATCCACTACTCACCGCTCGTGAAGTTCGTCGCCGGCCGTGTCGGCGCCGGCCTGCCGTCGAGCGTCGATCCCGGCGATCTGGTCAGCTCCGGGGTGTTCGGCCTGATCGACGCCATCGAGCGGTTCGAGCCGGACCGAGGCGTGAAGTTCGAGACGTTCGCCGCGCCCCGTATCCGCGGCGCCATCTACGACGGGCTCCGCCAGCTCGACTGGGTGCCGCGGTCGGTCCGCAGCCGGGCGCGCGACGTCGAGCGCGCGATCTCCGAGCTCGAGGCCAAGAACGGCCGGGCGCCCACCGACGAAGAGATGGCGACCCACCTCCACATCGGCAGCGAGGAGCTGGCGAGGTGGCTGGCGTCGATCGCGGCGACCACCGTCGGGCCGCTCGACCGCGCCATCGACCATGGGCACGAACCGGCGGCGCTCGACTCCCACGGGTTCGAGTCGCCGTCCGCGGCCCTCGAGGACCGCGAGTTGCGCGACATCATGCGCGCCGAGATCAAGAAGCTGCCCGAGCGCGAGAAGCTCGTGCTGTCCCTGTACTACGACGAAGGGTTGACCCTCGCCGAGATCGGCCAGGTGCTCGGTGTCACCGAGAGCCGGGTGTCGCAGATCCACACCAAATCCGTGCTCCACCTGCGGTCCCGGTTGACGGCCGCAGGTGTCGCCTGAGCGACGCCGACCCGGCCCGCTCGCGCCGTCGACTCTCGCGGTTGGCACCGCCGGCTCCACCCTGATCCGGGAGGTCGACCATGCGGTCGTCGAAATGTTGGTCGCGGCGCGCGGTGACGTGCTCGTCGAGGTGCACGCGCTTCGTGGTGGGCACGTTGGCGGCACTGTCGTTGTTGGTGATCGCAGGCACGGCTTCGGCCGCTGACTGCTGGCTCCCGCCCGTCGACGCCCCGGTGGTCGATCCGTTCCGGCCGCCGCCCTGCACGTGGTGCGCCGGCAACCGCGGGCTGGAGTACGGCACGCCCGGCGGGACGGCCGTGCGGGCCGTGGCGGCTGGTGAGGTGACGTTCAGCGGAACGGTCGCCGGCGAGCGGTATGTCGTCGTGCGTCACGCCGACGGTCGCCGGGCGACCTACGGAGGGCTCGCCAGCTCACCGCTGCGCACCGGCGATGTGGTCGCGGCCCGCAGCGTCGTCGGCGTGACCGACGGCCACCTGCACTTCGGCCTCCGCGACGGCGACGTCTACCTCGACCCGGCCCCGTACCTCGGGCGCCTCGTGGGGCGTCCCCGACTGGTGCCCGACGACGGCACCGTCGCCCGACCCGCGCCACCGCCGCGCCTGCGATGCGGATGAGGGGACCACAGCTGCACTTGTCCGGTACCCGTTTCGATCGCCCTGCTAGATGGTCGGATCCCAGCCGCCGCCCAAGTTCACCATGAGCATCGCCCGCGACTCGGCCTTGACGTTCGGTGCAGCCTCGACGGGGTCGGCTGCGAGGGCCGCGGCGCCGAGCGCACCCACGACCGCGAACGCGATGGTCCTGTTTCTCATCATTGCGCTCTCCTCCAGATCAACCGCCGAGCGCGGTCTTCGACGGCCAGACCCTCCGGTCTGGGTCCGGATACGAGCAACCCGCAGCCGCCTCGCGCTGTCCGCTCGGCCCGATCGAACGCGGTCGGATGGCGTTACACTGCAGCCCCGGTGCGTCCTCTCGGCGCCCATTCGTATCCACGTCACATCCACCCGCTCGTACTGCGGTCGCCCACGCGGCGCCACGGGCAGGTGCCGTCAACCGCAGAGGAGATTCCGATGGCCGTCATCACGATGCGTCAGATGCTCGAAGCCGGTGTGCATTTCGGGCACCAGACCCGCCGGTGGAACCCCAAGATGAAGCGATTCATCTTCGGTGAGCGCAACGGCATCTACATCATCGATCTGGAGCAGACGCTCACGCGGGTCGAGGTCGCCTACAACTTCGTCCGTGAGCTCGTCGCCGGCGGCGGCAACGTGCTGTTCGTCGGCACCAAGAAGCAGGCGCAAGACCCGGTCCGGAGCTATGCCGAGAAGTGCGGCATGCCGTACGTCAACGAGCGCTGGCTCGGTGGGATGCTCACCAACTTCGAGACGATGTCGAAGCGGGTCGGCAAGATGCTCGAGTACGAGCGGATGAAGGCGTCCGGCGAGTTCGAGGTGATGATCAAGAAGGAAGCGTTGATGCTCGACCGCGAGCTCGAGAAGTTGCAGCGCAACCTCGGCGGGCTGCGCGGCATGAAGCAGCGTCCCGACGCGATCTTCGTGCTCGACACCAAGAAGGAGCACATCGCCGTCACCGAGGCCAACAAGCTCGGCATCCCGGTCGTGGCGGTCGTCGACACCAACGTCGATCCCGACGTCGTGCAGTTCCCGATCCCGGGCAACGACGATGCGATCCGCGCCAACTCGCTGCTCACGCGCGTCATCGCCGAAGCCGTCGAGGAAGGTCGCTACATCGCCGCCAAGCGCAACCCGATCCCGGCGCCGCCGCAACGCAGCGCCGAAGAGGACGCCGCGTTCGAGAAGGCCCAGACCGACGCCCGCAACGCGGCCGCCCAGGCCCAGGCCGAGCGCGACGCGCGGTTGCGGGCGCCCAAGCCGGACCCGGCCGACGACGACACCGACGACAGCGTCGCGGCTGCCGCCGAGCCGGCCGATGCCGACGACGGTGCCGAAGCCGCCGCCGCTCCGGCCGCTGCGGTCGAGACGCCAGCCGAGGTGGAGCAGCCGGCCGCAGTCGCGGTCGAGACTGACGACAGTGCCGCGGACGACGTCGACGTCGCCGAGCCGGTCGCCGCCGACGCGCCGGCCGACACCGAATCACCGGCCGCTGAAGCAGCGGACGACGCGGTCGCGACCACGGCGACCGACACACCTGACGAGACCGAGACCGAAACCGAAAGTTGAACACCCCGATGACGTTCACCGCCAAGGATGTCCAGGCCCTGCGACAGAGCACGGGCGCAGGAATGATGGATTGCAAGAAGGCGCTCGAAGCCACCGATGGCGACATCGAAGCGGCCAAGCAGCACCTGCGCGAGCAGGGTCTCGCGGCCAGCGCCAAGCGCGACGACCGCGAGAGCAACCAGGGCCTCGTCGCCCTCAAGGTCGACGGCAACGTCGGCGCGATCGTCAAGCTCAAGAGCGAGACCGATTTCGTCGCCGGGAGCGACCTGTTCAAGGCCGAAGCCGCTGCGTTGGTCGACCTCGTCGCCGCCAAGGGGCCAGACGCCGTCGCCGAGCGGACGCCGGAGCTCGAGGAGCTGAAGATCACGCTCAAGGAGAAGATCGAGCTGGGCGATGTCGTGCGCATCGAGGCGGCCGACGGCAACGTCCTCGAGAGCTACGAGCACATCCAGGGTGGTCGCGGCGTGAACGCCGTGCTCGTCGAGGTGAGCAAGGGCAGCACCCAGCTGGCCCACGACATCGCCGTGCACATCGCCTTCGCCCGACCGAAGTACCTGCGGCGCGACGACGTGCCGGCCGAGGTGATCGACAACGAGCGCGCCACGCTCGAGGCCATCACGCGCAACGAGGGCAAGCCCGACCAGGCCGTCCCCAAGATCGTCGAAGGCCGCCTGGGCGGTTTCTTCAAGGACGTGGTGCTGCTCGAACAGCCGTACGCCAAGGACGACAAGCTGTCCGTCAGCCAGGTCCTCGACGGCGCCGAGATCGTGAAGTTCGCCCAGGTCGAGATCGGCTGAGTGACGTTGACCTCGACGTCGAGCGGAGACGCCATCGCGCCGCGCTGGCGCCGCATCGTCTTCAAACCATCGGGTGAGGCGCTCGCCGGACCATCAGGATCGGGGCTCGACGGCGCCACCCTCGACAAGCTCGCGGCCGACATCGTCGATCTGCGCCAGAGCCTCGACGTCGATGTCGCCGTCGTCGTCGGTGGCGGCAACTTCTGGCGCGGGCGGGTCGGCGCGCTGGTCGGGCATGGATGCGTCGCAGTCCGATCACATCGGCATGCTCGGCACCGTGATGAACGGGCTCGCCCTGCAGGACTCGCTCGAACGTCACGGCCAGGACACCCGACTGCTGTCCGCGATCGAGATGCCGCGGATCGCCGAGCCCTACATCCGTCGACGCGCGATGCGTCATCTCGAAAAGGGCCGGGTCGTGATCTTCGCCGCCGGTACCGGCAATCCGTTCTTCACCACCGACACCGCCGCCGCGTTGCGTGCGGCCGAGATCGAAGCGGACGCGCTGTTGAAGGGCACACATTCCGGCGTCGACGGCGTGTACAGCGCCGACCCCCGAACGGACAACACGGCGACGAAGTACCACGAGATCGGGTACCTCGAGGTGATGACGAAGAACCTCAAGGTGATGGATGCGACGGCAATCGCGTTCTGTCGCGACAACGAGATCCCGATCGTCGTGTTCGACATGTCGATCCCCGGTTCGCTGCGGAGAATCCTGCTCGGAGAGCACGTCGGCACCATCGTTCGTGACGTCTGACGAGGACGGGTACGCTGGTCGTGTGACCGAGGAGGCATTGCTCGAGGCCATCGAGAAGATGGAGAAGGCGGTCGAGCACGTCCAGTCGCTGTTCGCGACCGTTCGAACGGGCCGCGCCGCGCCCGCCCTCGTCGAGAAGCTCAACGTCGACTACTACGGATCGATGGTGCCGCTCCAGCAGCTCGCCGCGATCCAGGTCCCCGAGGCCCGCCAGCTCCTGGTGAGGCCGCACGACCGCAACTCGCTCGGCGCGATCGAAAAGGCGATCCGCGACAGCGACCTCGGCGTGTCGCCCTCCAACGACGGCGTCGTGATCCGACTCAACTTTCCCCCGCTCACCGAAGAGCGCCGCCGCGACTATGTCAAGGTTGTGAAACACATGGCGGAGGACGGCCGTATCGCCGTCCGCAACGTGCGCCGTGACGCACGCAAGTCCATGGAATCCGCCGAGAAGGTCGGAGTGATCTCGGCCGACGAACTGGAGCGCGCCGAAAAGGAACTCGAGAAGATCACTCACGAGCACGTCGATCGCATCGATGGCGCGTTGGGCCGCAAGGAGCACGAGCTTCTCGAGGTCTGAGCGCCGGACGAGCCGGCACCGACGAAGTTCGTGCATGACCGAGAGAGGACTGGGAAAGGACAGCCGATGACGGACGACACCTGGCGGCGGGATCGTGACGATGAGGAGGACGAATCACTCTTCGACGAGCACGAGCCCACTCGCGACCAGGAAGCTGTCGATGACCCACTGACGTTCGGTGCCAGCGACACGGGATCGCTTCCGCATTGGACCGAACCGCCGACCGGCGAAGTGCCCCGTCTCGATCCCGACGCGGACGTCATCGTCCCTGGTGACGGCACCGACGACGAACTCGACGTCTGGTCGTCGTTCACCTCCGAGTCGCCGGTGTGGAAGGACGATTCGCCGACCGAACCGGGCGCCGACGCCGGGCCGGGCGTTCGCCGTACCGGACAGCACGAGGTGATCCCGACCGACCTCGACCCGGTGGCGGCCCGCGAACCGTCGCGGATCACGATCGGCACCGATCCGTCCGGCATGCCCCGGCGACCACCGGTGCAGACCGGCCGCCGCCGTGGTGGACAACCCGCAGGACGTGCGGTCAGCAGCCCACGTTCGGCTGCGCAGCCGGCGACCCGCAACCTGCCGGTCGCAACCGCCGTCGGCGTTTTGATCGCGGCGGTGTTCATCGCCGCCTTGATGTGGCGCCCGCTCGGCGTGATCGCGTTGATCACCGTCATCATCGCCCTGGCTGCGGTCGAGTTCTACGACCGGGTCACCGAGAAGGGCTACCGGCCGGCGGTCGTGCCAGGTATCGCGGCGTGCGTCGCGGCACCCCTCGCCACGTATTGGATCGGCGAGCGCGCGCTCCCGCTCGTGATCGCGTTCGGGTTCATGGCTGCTTCGGCCGGATTCATCGGCGGTCGCAGCGTGGAAGTCGGGCCGATGCCGAATGCGTCGATCACGACGCTCGGCATGATCTGGATCGGGCTGCTCGGTTCGTTCGCGGTGTTGATCTTGCGCTTCTCCACGATCCCCGGATCCCCGACGTGGGGCACCGACACGCTCTTCCTGCTCGCCCTCGGGGTGGTCGCCAACGACATCGGTGCGATGTTCGTCGGCTCGGCCGCCGGCCGGACGCCGCTGCGACCGTGGATCAGTCCCCACAAGACGGTCGAGGGGTTCATCGGCGGATCGTTGCTCACGATCGTCGCCCTCGTGGTCGTCGGCATCGGCGAGTGGAGCGACACCTGGACGTCGAGGGGCCACCTGCTGCTGCTGGCGATCGTGATCTCGATCATGGCCCCGATGGGCGACCTGGTCGAGAGCATGTTCAAGCGCAATCTCGACGTCAAGGATTTCGGCTCCATCGTCAGGGGTCACGGCGGGGTGCTCGACCGCTTCGACGGGTTCTTGTTCACGCTCCCGGCCGTGTACTACCTGACGATCGTCCTCGAACCCTGGACCAACTGACGGCGCCGTCAGTCGGTACCGATCGCGGCCGGATCGCCCACGTGTCGCCGATCCGGGTCGCCATCGCCGGTTCGTCGGGTTCGATCGGGACGCAGACCCTCGACGTCGTGCGAGCCGACCGCGATGCGTACGAGGTGGTCGGGCTCGGCGTCGGGTCGTCGGTCGAGGCCCTGATCGCCCAGGCTCTGGAGTTCCGGCCCCGGCTCGTCGCCGTCGCCGATCCCGACCGGCGCGCCGAGGTTGTGGCCGCCTTGCCGTTCGCCGAGGTCGTCGACGACCTGGCGGCCCTCGTCGAGCCGGCGGACGTCGTGGTCAACGGCGTCGTCGGCTTCGCCGGTCTCCCGGTGACCGTCGCCACCCTGACCGCCGGGAAGCGGCTGGCGCTGGCGAACAAGGAGAGCTTGATCGCGGCCGGCCCGGTGGTCCAGCCGTTGCGGGCGACGCCCGGCGCCGAGCTGATCCCGGTCGACAGCGAGCATTGCGCCGTCCACCAGTGCATGAGGGCGTCCGTCGAAGCCGGCCGCGAGGTGGCGCGCATCGTGCTCACGGCCAGCGGAGGTCCGTTCCGCGGGCGCGCCGCGGCTGCGCTGGCAGCGGTCTCGATCGACGATGCCCTCGCCCATCCGACCTGGGCGATGGGTCCGAAGATCACGGTGGACTCGAGCACGTTGATGAACAAGGGGCTCGAGGTGATCGAGGCGCACGAGCTGTTCGGCACGCCCTACGACCAGATCGAGGTCGTGGTCCACCCGCAGTCCGTCGTGCACTCCATGGTCGAGTACATCGACGGGTCGACGATCGCCCAGCTCAGCATGCCCGACATGAAACTGCCGATCGGCTACGCGCTCGCCTATCCGAACCGGATCGGCACACCGTTCGGCCGCATCGACTGGGCCCAGCTCGGCCGGCTCGACTTCGAGCCCCCGGACACGACGACGTTCCGGTGCCTCCCGCTCGCCTATGAGGCGGGCCGGATCGGTGGCAGCGCCCCAGCCTGGCTGAGCGCCGCCAACGAGGTCGCCGTCGAGGCGTTTCTGGCCGGTCGGATCCGCTGGAATCAGATCCCTGACGTGTGCGTTGCAGTCCTCACACGGCATGATGACGAATTGCCCCGTACGATCGACGATGTCATAGCCGCCGATCAAGCGGCCCGGCGGGCAGCCGATCTAGTGATCGAGGAGATCACCACGTGAGCAGGTTCGAAAGGTTTCAGAACGAGGTCGTCGCCGGCGGATCGGTGACGGAATCGCCAGACGACGAGCTGGTCGGCGGTTGGCGCGGCGCGCTCGGGGTGATCGGCCTCATCGGACTCCTGGTGTTCCTGGCCGTGCTCAACGTGTGGTGGTTCGTGTTCGTGGTCGGCGTGTTGATCGCGATCTTCTTCCACGAGCTCGGGCACTTCGTGACCGCCAAGTGGACGGGGATGAAGGCGACCCAGTTCTTCATCGGATTCGGGCCGCGCCTGTGGAGCTTCCGGCGTGGCGAGACCGAGTACGGCGTCCGGGCGCTCCCACTCGGCGCCTTCGTCCGGATCATCGGCATGAACAACATGGACGACGTGCCAGAGGCCGATGAGGCCCGCACCTATCGTCAGCAGAGCTACCCCAAGCGCCTGCTCGTGATCTCGGCCGGGTCGATCATGCACATGATCATGGCGGTGCTGCTCCTGTTCGCCGTCTACTCGATCGACGGTGAGCAGGTCGAGCGCGCCGGTGCCGACATCAACGATCTGGTCCCCGGCGGCCCGGCCGAAGACGCCGGCATCCGTCGCGCCGACGTCGTCGTCGCCATCGGCCTCGCGTCGATCGACAGCCCTGACGACCTCGGCGACGCGGTGCAGCAACTGGCTCCCGGCGACACCGTCGTCTTCAACGTCGTGCGCGACGGCCAACTGCTGTCCATCCCGGTGACGGTCGCGGAGAACACCGATCCGAATTCGCCGCTGGAGGGTAAGCCGTTCGTCGGCGTGGCTTCGAGCGACGTGTTCGAGACGGTCGATCACTCGATCGCCGGCGCCGCAGTCAACAGCGTGACCGACATCTTCCCGACGGCGTGGGAGTCGTCGAAGGGCGTCATCAAGGTGCTCAATCCGGTCAATGTGTTCACCCACCTCAACGGCACCAACGACGACCTGTCGACCAGACCGACCACGCTCGTCGGTGTGACGGGTCTCAGCGACGACGTCGGCGATGCGGCCGGGTTGATGGGGATCCTGTTCCTCCTCGCCGTGCTCAACGTGTTCATCGGCGTGTTCAACATGTTCCCGCTGCTCCCGCTCGACGGCGGGCATGCCGCGATCGCGACCTATGAGCGCGTCCGCGAGCGCGACGGCCGACGGTATTACGCCGACGTGTCGAAGATGATGCCGTTCGCGATGGCGGTGATGACGGTGCTCTTGTTCCTGTTCGCGTCGGGGCTCTACCTCGACATCACCGATCCCGTCGGCTGACGGGAGACTCCATGCAGGTTGCCGACTGGACCACCGAGCGGCGCAAGACCCGACAGATCTCTGTCGGCCGGGTCCCCGTCGGAGGTGACGCGCCGATCACCGTGCAGTCGATGACGATCACCAAGACCGCCGACGTCGAAGGCACGCTCCAGCAGATCTACGCACTCGCCGCGGCTGGCTGCGACATCGTGCGTTGCACATGCAACGAGTCCGAGGCCGCCGAGGGGCTCGCCCAGATCGTGCCGCGCTCGCCGATCCCGGTCATCGCCGACATCCACCACCAGTACCGGATGGCGCTGGCGGCGATGCAGGCCGGCGTGCACGGCTTGCGTCTCAACCCGGGCAACATCCGGCGCCCCGAGCACATCAAGGCCGTCGCCAGCGAGGCGCGCGACCGTGGCGTGCCGATCCGCATCGGCGTCAATGCCGGATCGCTCGATCCGGAGCTGTACGAGAAGCACGGTGGGCCGACGCCCGAAGCGATGGTCGAGTCGGCCCTGCGCGAGATCGCGTACTTCGAAGAGGTCGACTTCGATCTCGTCAAGATCTCGGTCAAGGCATCGAGCGTGCCACTGATGGTCGAGGCCTACCGCCAGTTGTCGGCGGTCACCGACTTCCCGTTGCACCTCGGTGTCACCGAGGCCGGCCCGCCGCCGGCGGGGTTGGTCAAGGGCACGGCAGGCATCGCGACGCTGCTGATGGAGGGCATCGGCGACACGATCAGGTACTCGCTCACCGCCGACCCGGTCGAGGAGGCGAAGGCCGGCCGGCAGTTGCTCGAGGCGCTCGGCTTGCGGGAGCGCAAGAACGTCGACCTCATCGCCTGCCCGTCGTGCGGACGCGCCGAGGTCGACGTGATCGACATCGCCCAGCGGGCGATGCAGGCCTTCGGCGACCGCCAGTTGCCGCTCCAGGTGGCGGTCATGGGCTGCGTGGTGAACGGTCCCGGCGAGGCACGCGAGGCCGACCTCGGCATCGCGGCCGGCAACAAGCGCGGCCACCTCTTCGTGAAGGGTCGCAACATCGCCGTGGTGCCCGAGAGCGAGATGGTCGAGGCGCTCGTCGAATGGGCGGAGTTCATCAACGAGCACGGCACCGACGCCGCGATCGCGCGTGCCGACACGGCGCTGGCCGAGCGCGAGGCGGCCAAGGATCGGTCGGTGCTGCTCGACGCCAAGGGCGACGACGCGAACCACGCCGACGAAAGGATCGTCGAGATCCGCAAGACCGTCTCCGGCTGATCAGTCCCACAGCGCCGCTAGAGCTTGTCCACGCTGATCCGGGTTCGTCGTCGGGCGGGGACGAATGTGAGGATGCGCCATGGATCCGCGTGAGACCATCGCCGCCATCTCCCCGAAGACGGGCGACATCGGTTCGGCGTTCTACTTCCACCCGGACACCGTCGCCAAGGCCAAGAGCCTCGGCCTCGACGGCTTCCGGATGTACTTCCTCGGCCGCGGGGGCGTGCTCGGCGATGTCGAGCCCGCCGTCGTGTCGAGCGCGTTCGGCTACTTCGAGCCGGGTCTCCTGGCGCACATGTGGAACACGGCAAAGGAGGTCATGCCGCCGCGTGACGCTGCCCGCGCGTACATGGCCGCCAACCACGATCTCGGGCGGGCGAAGTTGGCCGACGTCGCCGGTCTCGACGAGTACGCCGACGCTGCCGCGGCGGTCGTCGACTCCGTCGACGTGGGCGGGTATCCGCTGTTCGCCGGCGTCCGCGCCGAGCCGGTGCCGGTCGATGCGCCCGCGCGGGCGATCCACCTCGCGATGGTCATGCGTGAGATGCGCGGCAGTGTCCATCTCGCAGCCATCCGCGCCGCCGGCTTGACGACGCTGACGGCTCATGCGATCAAACGGCCGACCGAGGTCGAGTTGTTCGGCTGGAAGGAGTCACCGGTCGTCACCGACGACGACCGGGCCCGCCACACGCAGGCCGAAGCCATGACGAACGACATGCTGGCGCCCGCGTTCGGCGTCGTCGACGAAGCAGGCGCTGCCGCGCTCGTCGGTGGGACCAACGCGATGCACACCGCGCTCAAGGGCTAGTGCTCCCGGACCCGATCCGGCGAGGTCTACCCGACGGGCAATTGCGTTCACGTCGTTACCGCTGGCAGACAGCGAGCACGACCATCGCGCGTCGCTACTTGACGATCGATTCGCGGCGCCGCGACGACACCGCATCAACTGGTGACGATGTAGGTGCTGACCGTCACGAGGCGCTCGTCGCCAGGGGGCAGGTACCACGCCTCGCCGCTGAGGTCGATCGAGACCTCGTGGCCGACGGCGCGGTGGATGTCGCCGGCTTCGAGCCGCACCAGTTGGACGTCGTCGTTGAGGCGGTAGCCGTCCGCGCGGCTGATCCTCGGTTCGGCGAGTGGTGTGGTGTCGACGATGCGCAGCAACTCGTCGACGTCGACCGGCTTGCGCGTCAGCCCGGCCCGAACGACGTTGTCGCTCGGGCCCATCAACTCGAGCGCCGCGCCGTGCAGGTAGGCGTGCAGGTTGCCGGGACCCAGGCGGAGTGCCTCGCCTGGTGACAGGTGGACGAGGTTCAACAGCAGCGTCGCGACGACACTGGGATCGCCGGGGTAGCGCTCGGCGAGACGGCCGACCCAGCGACGCTTCGTCGCGATCGCTCGTCGCGCACGCATCGACGATGGGTTGGACGTCGATCGTGCCGGTGTAGAGCGCCGTGAGCACGCCACGCGGACCGTCGGATGCCAACACGTCCGCCAGGCACGAGCCGCGCCCGGCGAGCCCGAGCTCGTCGAGGAGTGCCAGCGTCGCCTCGACGGGACGGATGCCGCACAGCGCGTCGAACTCGGTGAGCGCGCACAGCAGTTCCGGTTTGGCGTTCGGGTCGGGATAGACCCCGCGCTCGAATCCGTCGCGGGCCTGTGCGGCGTCGGGATGGAGCTGGAGTGAGAGCGGCTCGGCAGCGGCGAGAACCTTCAGCAGGTAGGGGAGCTCGCCGGTGAGATCGCGGAGCGGGCGGCCGTCGTCGAGTGTCGCCGGGCCGCTCGGATGGGTACCGAGCCACAGCTCGGCCCACGGCTCACCGTCGGGCTCGACACCGAGCAACGAGGGGATGAACACCGGGTCGCCCCAGGCGTAGCGCTGGACGACGCCGTGGACCCGCTGCACGGGCGCAACGCTAACGCCGGCCACCCGGCCGGGAACCACAGGACGACCCGCGACGTCAGAACAGACATGCAACGACGCATCTCCCTCCCCCTCGTCGCCATCGCATCGTTCCTCACCCTCGGGCTGACTGCCTGTGGTGACGACTCCACGTCCACCCCCGCCACGCAGCCGACCACCGGCGAATCCCTCCCGCCGGTCACCACCCCTCCGCCGGACACAACGCCTGGCGACACCGGCGCCGACGGCATCGAGCACCCGACCGGTGCCGATGACGTCGTCCTGCAGATCAGCTCGATGGGCGGCTTCGTCCCCGTCGACCACGACTTCGCGGCCCTTCCGTGGCTGCTCGTCACCGGCGACGGTCGTGTGATCCAGCAAGGTCCGCAGATCGAGATCTATCCGGGCCCGCTCCTGCCGAACGTGCTGCAACGCACGATCAGCGAAGCCGGCATCCAGGCGTTGCTGCGCCTTGCCGAGGAGCATGACCTGTTCCGTGAGGTCGAGTACGAGGACGCGACGAACATCGCCGACGCCCCGTTCACGATTGTCACGATCTCGGCCAACGGCGCGACCTACGAGCACAACGCGTACGCGCTCGGCTTGGGCGGTGACGGGACCGAGACCGACGAGGCGCGGGCGAATCTGGCCGCGTTCGTCGAGCAGGCGAACGACGTCGTCACCGCGGCCGGAGCCGACACGCTCGGACCGGAGGAGCCGTTCGAGGCGACCTCGTACCTGATCCGGGCCAGGGTCGCCGACGCGTCCGCCCTCGACGGCGACATCGAACCGACGATGGTCGACTGGCCGGCCGACGCGCCCGATCCGCCTCGCCGACGCCTCCGAGTGCGCCACCTTGCCGGTCGAAGGTTTCGCCGACCTGTTCGCCTCGGCCAACCAACTCACGTGGTACGTCGAGGACGGCATCACCTACCAGCTGGTCGTCAAGCCCCAGCTCCCCGGCGTCCCCGCCTGCTGACCACCTCCCCACCAAACCCCCGGTTCTGTCTGCTTCAGAACGCGGGACCCGCGGTCTGAAGCAGACAGTTCGGGTGTTAGAGGCCGAGTTCGGCGGCGCGGGCGAGGACGCCTTCGCGCTCGGCGCCGATCGTGGTCGTGTCGCCGTGTCCGGTGTGCACGACGGTGTGATCGGGCAGCGTCAGGAGCGACGTGATGATCGAGCGCAGGATCGTGGGTTCGTCGCTGTGGCTGCGGCCGGTGGCGCCCGGACCACCGCAGAACAACGTGTCGCCGGTGAAGACGTCGCCGGTGTCGGCGTCGTAGAAGCAGCAGCATCCCGGCGAGTGTCCCGGCGTGTGGACGACTCCGAGGCCGTGTCCGGCGACGACGATCTCGGTGTTCGGCTCGACGTCACCATCGGGCGCGTCGGCGGGCCACACGACATCCCACAGCATCCGGTCGGCGGGGTGGAGCAGCACGGGTGCGTCGACCGCGTCGCGCAACGGGACGGCGGCGTTGATGTGGTCGTTGTGGCCGTGGGTGAGCACGATCGCCCGGACGCGGCGTCCGTTGACGGCGTCGACGATCGGCTGGTGATCGTGGGCGGCGTCGAACACGACCACCTCGCGATCGTCACCGACGAGCCAGATGTTGTTGGTGACGTCCCAGCTCCCCCCGTCGAGCTCGAAGACGCCGTCGGTGGTGACGAGTTCGATCGGCACGTCGTCAGCTCAGAGGACGACGACGCTACGGAGCACGTCGCCCTGCTCCATCTTGTGGAACGCCGCTTCGACGTCATCGAGGGCGATCGTCTCGGACACGAACCCGTCGAGGTCGAGCCGTCCCTGACGGTAGAGATCGATCAGCATCGGGAAGTCGCGCGACGGGAGGCAGTCGCCGTACCACGACGACTTGAGCGAGCCGCCTCGTCCGAACACCTCGATGAACGGGAGCTCGATCGTCATGTCGGGACGTGGCACCCCGACGAGCACGACCGTGCCGGCGAGGTCGCGGGCTTCGAACGCCTGGCGGTACACCGCCGGGTTGCCGACGGCCTCGATGCACACGTCGGCACCGTTGCCGTTGGTGACCGACTTGATGTACTCGACGGCGTCGGTGTCCTTCGAGTTGCACGTGTGCGTGGCGCCGAAGCCCTTCGCCCATTCGAGCTTGCGGTCGTCGATGTCGACGGCGACGATCGTCGCGGCACCTGCGAGCGCGGCCCCGGCGATCGCCGCGTCGCCCACACCGCCGCAGCCGAACACGGCCACCGAGTCGCCGCGCGTCACGCCGCCCGTGTTGATCGCCGCGCCGAGCCCGGCCATCACACCGCAGCCGAGCAGACCGGCCGCCGCGGCCGGCGCCGACGGGTCGACCTTCGTGCACTGGCCGCTGTGCACGAGCGTCTTGTCGGCGAACGCCCCGATCCCGAGCGCCGGCGACAACTCGGTGCCGTCGGTGAGCGTCATCTTCTGGGACGCGTTGAACGTGCTGAAGCAGTACCACGGCCGCCCACGGAGGCACGACCGGCACGAGCCGCACACGGCGCGCCAGTTGAGGATCACGAAATCGCCCGGCGTCACGTTGGTGACCCCATCGCCGACCGACTCGACCACGCCGGCTGCCTCGTGTCCGAGCAGGAACGGGAAGTCGTCGTTGATCCCACCCTCGCGATAGTGGAGGTCGGTGTGGCACACCCCACACGCCTGGATGGCGACGACGGCCTCTCCCGGTCCGGGATCGGGGATCACGATCGTCTCGATGCTGACCGGCTCACCCTTGGCGCGGGCGATCACTCCTCGTACTTCCTGCGACATAGCCGCCGAACGTACCCCACCCACCCCCAACCCCCCGAACTGTCTGCGTCAGATGACGCCACGGGCAATCTGAAGCAGACAGAACGGGGATTTAGAACAACCTCAGGTCTTCGGGTTGGAGGCCGCGGAGCTCGTCGTAGTCGACCTCGACCCAACGGAAACCACGCGACTCGGCGAGGACCCTCGCCTGGGGCTTGATCGACTGGGCGACGAACATCCCGCGCACGACCCCGAGTGAGGAGTCGAGTTGCAGGCGTTCCACGTACCGGGCGAGTTGCTCGACCCCGTCGATCTCGCCGCGGCGCTTGACCTCGACGGCGACGACCTGGCCCGTTGCGTCGCGGCAGACGAGGTCGATCGGACCGATCGCCGTCGGGTACTCGCGCCGCACCAACGTGAGACCGACCTCGATGGCGTGCGGCGATGCGGCGAGCAGCACCTGGAGATGGGCCTCGACGCCGTCCTTCTGCAACCCCGGATCCTGGCCGAGGTCGGATGCGACGTCGGAGATCACCTCGTGCAGCGTGATCGTCAGCGTCTCGCCCTTCTGGTTGGTGACGATCCATCGGTCGGGCGACACGACGAGCGTGTTCGGAGCGTTCATCCAGTTCAGCGGCTTGTACGCGCCACCGTCGGCGTGCACGGCCACGCACCCGTCGGCCTTCAGCATGATGAGCCGCGTCGCCTCGGGGAGGTGGGCGGACAGGCGACCCGTGTAGTCGACCGTGCAACGAGCGATCACGAGGCGCACCCGCCGAAGTTACCTTTCCACTCAACGCGACTGGACGTGGTCGCGCATGCGCTTCTGGATCAGCTCGCGCCGCTTCTGGAGCTCGCGGTAGGTGAGCCCATCGACCGAGGCGTCGAGGCCGAAGCCGGCCTTGACGCTGTCGAGGTCGAGCTGCATCGACCGTGGGTCGATCCCGAGGTCACGCCCGAGCTGCTCGCCGTGACGCACCGCGAACGTCATCGAGATGTTGGCGATCTCCGCCAGCAGGTCGAGATCCGGAGCCAGCCGCGCGATCGCGCCGTCGAGGAACACCATGTTCTTGACGTAGAGCATCAGCTCCTTCGGCATCCGGGCGCCGTAGCCGAGCAGCGCCTTGACGACGCGCTGGACCTCCTTCACCATCTCCTCGCCGGTCAGCGTCGTCGGGTCGATCGGGGCCTGATCGAGCCGCAGGTCGTGGATGACCGCGTCGAGATCGGTGTCGGCCGGCAGCGCGCCCAGGTCGCGCAGGGCAGCCATCTGTGCCTTCACGTCGTTGGTCGTCGCCGCCACCATCATCCGGAGGAACGCCAACCTGCGCTCGTGGGTCAGCCGCCCGACGATCCCGAAGTCCATCAGCGCCGTGCGTCCGTCGGGGAGCACGAACAGGTTGCCGCCGTGGAGGTCGCCGTGGAAGATGCCGTGGATCAGGGCGCCCTCCATGAACGCGATCATCCCGGTGCGGATCACGGCCTCGGTGTCGATCCCCGCGTCGCGCATGCCGGTGGCGTCGTCGAAGCTGAACCCGGAGACCCGCTCCATCACCAGGACCCGGCGCGTCACGTGTTGCGGATGGGGGCGCGGGACCACGTAGCCGTCCTGGTTGAGGTCGCGCAGGACGGTGGCGATGTCGAGCATGTTGGCCGCTTCCATGCGGAAGTCGAGCTCCTCGACGATCGTCTCGGCGAACAGCTCGACGAGGGCGGGCGGGTTGGCCAGCGCGGCGACGGGGATGCGGCCGACGAGGTGGGGCGCGAGCCACGCCATGACGCGCAGGTCGTGGCGCACGAGACGATCGACGGACGGCCGTTGCACCTTCACGACGACGTCTTCGCCGGTGCGCAACCGTGCCGCGTGGACCTGGGCGATCGAAGCGGCCGCCAACGGTGTTCGGTCGAACGACTCGAACACGTCCTCGAGGCGTGACCCGAGGTCCTCCTCGATGGTTCGCCGCACGTCGTCGAACGTCTCGGCGGGAACCTGGTCGCGGCACTTCTTGAACTCGTCGACGAGCTCGGGCGGGAACAGCCCCTCGCCCGACGAGATGATCTGGCCGAGCTTGATGTAGGTCGGCCCGAGTCGTTCGGCGGCCAGGCGGAGCCGCCGCGAGATGTCGCTGCGGCCGGCCTCGATCGACGGGTACCGATGGCGACGCCGACGCCACATCCACGGGCCGAGCGCGACACCGAGCCGGATGATGACGGTGACCACGCGGCGGCCCGGTGGGATCCGCGATGGGCGTGTGAGCTGGGGTACCTCGGCCTTGGCGGCGGCGCGCAGGCGTGCCGCGCGCTCGAGCCAGGTCGTCTGATCGCGGTCGACGATCCACGGAGCGTGGTCGGTGAAGGCCGCCCACTCGCAGTCGGCCGGGTGCGTCATGGCCCCAGGATGCCGGGATCCTTCTCGGATCGCGCCGCGGTGATGGCGCCAGTCGTGGGGGTGCGGTGGGGGGTCGGACTCAAGGTCCACAATGGCCACGCCGATGATCACACATGGCTTCGGTGACGATCTTCACAGCGACCGAGCTCGTCGTGCTCACGTCGATGCTCGTGATCCTGCTGCGCAAGCGTTCGGCACAGCTGTGCCCGATCCGCTCCGAGCGCTGACGCTCACTTCAATCGGGCGCTGAGAGCGCTCGAACCCCCAGCGCTAATATTCACGTTGTACGTGCTGGCCTTCGATACGGCGCGTCCACGCTTGGGGGAGATCGATGTACTTCGTCACCGACACGGCGCTGTCGGCACGCTTCCCCATCTACACGCGGGCCAACGTCGGCGAGGTGTTCCCCGATCCGGTGACACCGCTGACCAGCGACACCGCCCTCTGGCTGGCCGAGCTCGGTTGGCGCGACGCCTGGGGCCGGATGGGTGCGTTCGATGTCGACGAGTTCCCCGCCGACGAGTTCTGCCAGCTCGGTGTGCTCGGCGGCTACTGCTATCTCAACGCCTCCCTGATCCGGCTGTTCGGCGAGCGGGCGCCCGGACTGTCGTGGCGGGCGATGGACCAGCAGTTCTTCGGTGTCCAGCCCGGGATCCCCGACTACGAGGAGCAGCCGGGCGACCGGCGACCTGACCTGACGGCGAAGATCGGCGAGACCTTCGCGTGGGTGTTCGGACAGACCAGCCTGAACGACCTCGCCCGCCTGACCGACCATCGCACGATGACGATCGAGCTGCGGGCTCGCCGCCCCGACCTCACCGCGATGTCGGAACGCCAGCTGTGGGAGCGCTTCGACCATCTCCTGCCGGTGCATCGCGAGTTGTTCGCCGAGCACATTTTCACGACGTACATGGCGTCCGTGCCGGCGGGGGTGATCAGCACGATTGCCGATGCGCTCGGGCGGCCGGACCTCGTGCTGGCGGTGCTCGGTGGCTTCGGCGATGTCGACTCAGCGGCGCCGAGTCACGCGATGTGGGCCCTCTCCCGGATGAACCGGCGCAGCGACGAGTTCGTCGACGGCTTCGGTCGCTTCCTCTTCGATTTCGGCAGCCGCGGGCCGAACGAGTGGGAGGGCCGATCGCCGACCTGGGAGACCCGCCCGGGGTTGGCGCTGGCGGCGATCGACCGGATGCGGCTGGCGCCGATCCGGGCCGCTCCTGCGGACCACTTCGAGGTGCGCGCCCGTCAGCGCCAGGAGGCCGCCGAGGTGCTGCTCGACCTGGCCGCCGGCAACACCGAAGTGCAGGAACAGCTGGCGGGCGCGATCGCCTGCTCGGCGGCCTGGCTGCCCGGCCGCGAGCGCACCAAGACCAACTGCATCCGGCTCATCCACGAGATGCGGATGTCGATGCGCGAGATCGGGCGGCGGATGGTCGAGCGAGGGGCGTTCGACGAGATCGAGGACTTCGGATTCGTCCGCGCCGCCGAGATCGACGTGCTCCTCGACGGCGACGCCTCGACGCTCCTGCCGTTGATCCGTGAACGTCGCGCCGAGTACCACACGCTCCAGACGAAGGTTCCCCCGTTCGTGTTCGTCGGCTCCGCCGACGGGCCGGACACGTGGGCGGTGCGCGGTGCGGCGAAGGTCGAGCACCTCGCGGCCGGCGACGAGTTGCGTGGGCTCCCGGGATGCCCCGGCGTGGCCGAGGGCCGGGCGCGCGTCATCCTCGACGCCAACGACCCCGTCGCGCTCGGTCCCGGCGATGTGCTCGTCGCGCCGATCACCGACCCGTCGTGGACGCCGTTGTTCGTGCCGGCCGCCGCCGTCGTCGTCGATGTCGGCGCCGCGCTCAGCCACGCCATCATCGTCAGCCGGGAGCTCGGGATCCCGTGCGTCGTGTCGGCGACGGACGCGACACGCCGGATCCGTGATGGCGCGCTCGTCAGGGTCGACGGCGGCACCGGCGTGGTCACGGTCGTGGAGGTCTGAACGATGCCGTCCGACGATGCAACGATGGCGGCTGGGTCGGAGGCGCCTGGCGGCGGTGGGCCCCTCAACGGGTTCCGCGTCGTCGAGCTGGCGATGTGGGTGGCCGGGCCGTCGGCGGCCGGGACGCTCGCCGATTGGGGCGCCGACGTGATCAAGATCGAACCGCCGCAGGGTGATCCGCAACGGCACATCTTCGGGGCGCTCGGGCACGCGGTGCAGACGGGCGTCCCACCGTTCGAGATCGACAATCGCGGCAAGCGATCCGTCGTCATCGACCTCGGGACACCCGATGGCCGCGAGAAGCTCGACAGGATCCTCGCCACCGCCGACGCGTTCATCACCAACCTCCGTCCGGCCGCCCTCGAGCGGCTCGCGCTCGATCACGAGTCGGTGCTCGGCCGGTTTCCGCGGCTCGTCTACGGCAGCCTGACCGGCTACGGGCTCGACGGGCCCGACCGCGACCGCGCCGGATACGACGCCGGTGCGTTCTGGGCCCGTTCGGGGATGGCGCACACGTTCGCGCCGCCCGGTGAGCTGGCGCCGGCCCTGCGCGCCGGCATGGGCGACCACATCACGGGGATGACGCTCGCGGCGGGTGTGCTCGCCAAGCTGCTCGAGCGGGAGCGCACGAACCGGGGTGGTCTCGCGGCGACGAGCCTCCTGCGCGCCGGGATGTACGCCATCGGCTGGGACTTCGGGGTCCAGCTGCGCTTCGGCCGGCGCGAGCGCACGCGGGCGCGCCACGAGAGCCGATCACCGCTGACCAACTCGTACCTCGCCGCCGACGGGAAGGGCTTCTGGCTGATCTGTCTCGAGACCGACCGGCACTGGCCGAACCTCATTGTGGCGCTCGATCGCCCTGACCTCGCGGCCGATCCGCGGTTCGCCGATGCGTCGTCGCGGCTGGCCAACTCGATCGAGCTCGTCGCTGTGCTCGACGAGGCGTTCGCGTCACGTCCCTACCACGAGTGGGCGGAGCGGTTCGACGCCGTGGACGTGTGGTACTCGCCGATCAACTCGCTCGTGGAGGTGATCGCCGACCCGCAGGTGGCGGAATCGGGTGCGATCGTCGAGATGACGCCCCGCGACGGCGAAGAGCCGTATCGCGCGATCGCCTCACCCGTCGACTTCGACCGCCGCCCGCAGCGCCCGGGCCCGGTGCCGTTCCTCGGCGAGCACACCGACGAGGTGTTCGAGGGCGGGTGAGGATCGATCTCGCTCGCTACGTTGGCGAGATGTTCGTGCGCCGGTTCGCGACGCCCGATACGCCGGCGCTGTACGACGTGTGCCTGCGCACGGCCGACGGCGGAGGCGATGCGACGCACCTCCATGACGAGCCATCGTTGACCGGGCACGTCTGGCTCGGTCCCGTATCTCGCCCTCGAACCAGACCTCGCGTGGGTGGTCGATGACGGCAGCGGGCGCGCGGTCGGGTACATCGTCGGCGCCGTCGACACGTTGGCGTTCGAGGAGTCCCGTGAGCGGTCGTGGTGGTCGGGTCTGCGCGCGCTGTACCCCGAACGTGCGGATGGCACCTCGACGCTGGCGAGCGCGGACGCCGATCTCGTGAACATGATCCACCACCCGCCGCCGCCGCCGTTGCGGTTCATCGAGGACTACCCGTCGCATCTGCACATCGACCTGTTGCCCGAGGCGCAGGGCGCCGGATTCGGTCGCGTGCTGATCGAGACCCTGTGCGCAAGCTTGACCCGGCTGGGTTCGACCGGGGTGTACGTGGGCGTCGCCGCGACCAACACTCGGGCGCTCGCGTTCTACCGGCGCGTCGAGTTCGTCGATCTGGACACGACGGGGAGCGCGGTGTGGCTCGGCCGGCGCCTGATGCCAGCGACGTCGAGCTAGGCGTCGGCGCCCTCGACGATGAACACGCGACTCTCGGCGCACGCCTGCCGGATCGGCAGCGCCGCCTGGTACCCGGCGGAGTTGTACCACTCCCGGGCGGCCTCGACGTTCTCGAACCGCAGGACCACGACGCGACCCGTCACGGGTTCACCCTCCAGCGATTCGACCGCGCCGCCACGCACTTCGTACGTGCCACCGTTCGCCACGACGCTCGCGCCGGCCAACGGCTTGTACTCCTCGTAGCCCTCCGGATCGGTGACGGACACCTCAGCGATCACGTAAGCGGACATCGTTCCCCCTCTTCCAACAGTGTTGTGTACGGGTGGCTTCGAGTCGGCGCGCCAGCTCCTCGATCGCCGGCAGACCGACCCTCAGGAAGGATCGGTTGCCGGTTCGGCGGGGCGTGGCCGGGATCAGTTCCAGGACCGTCACGTTGAACGACGGCGACGCCGAGACCTGCAACTTCGCGTCCCGATGCTTCAACCATCCCGTGCGCAGTGAGGCCGCCCACGACGGATACGCCGTTGGCGACGGGTTCTGCCCACGGACGATCCTGAGTCGGGGGATCGGCTGGGCGAACAGCTGACCAGATCCGGCGACCTCCCAGGCGCGCCAGGGGTCGAGCAGGACGGGCCGGATGATCTCCGACTTCGATCCTTGGCGGGTCGAGGCGACGCCGGTCGGGGGAGGTCCCATGCGCGGGCCGGCCTTGGCGTGGAACCGACGCGCGTGATCCAGACCGTCGTGCAGAACCGTGACCGCGCGACGGAGCTGATCGCCGACCGGCGCGACCCCGTCGGCCCCCGGTCCTTCGTCTTCGGGCCCGGTGATGATCGTGGATCCGGTCGCGTAGACCTCGATCTCATCGCGCGTCGATGTCCCGCCCGTCGGTGTCAGGCGCCTCGCGGTCGACGCTGGGCAGCGTGCGAGTCCGAACCACGCGGTCGACGTTACCGCGGCGTCAGTGGGCGCCGTGGGCGGTGTCGCACCATCGCGTTTCACCGTCGAGGATCTGACCGGCCCCGACCCCTTCGAGCGCCGCGAACGGGCCACATTCGTGGGGGACGATCCAGACGTGGATCATCGACGCCGGCGGGAACTTGACCAGCGGCGGCGAGCAGGTGCCACCGACCGACGTGACGCTGCCGACCTGTGGTGCGTCCGGGTCGTCGGTGAAGCACAGGTCGTCGTGGATGTGCCACTGCATCAACGCACCGCCCCAGTCGGGCACGTCGGCGAGCGGTGTGTCAGGAGGCATCATGAACATCGCCGACACGAGCTTCTTCGTGCCGTCCGGCTGCGGCTCGTACACGAGGCTCTCGGGGAAGTCGGGGTCGAGCCACACGTCGTCGTCGATCCACGCCCACTGGATGTAGTGCTCGTGACCCGTCAGGCCGTCGCCGATCGAACGGAAGCCGGCCGCTTCGGCAACGGCCGGATCGGACCACTGCGGCAGGTCGCGGACCGTCGCCCCGACGAGGTTCTCGGCGAACGCCTGTTGCTGGGGGGTGACGCCTTCGACCCCGCTGAGGTCGATCGGCAGGTTCGGGTCGTAGGGGACGGGGGCCACCGCAGCCGCTCCGGCGGTCTCGGTCGCCGCGTGACCGTGCGCGCATTGGTCGACGCGCTGACCGTCGCCGGCCACCTGGCCGGCACCGTGCCCTTCGAGTGCTGCGAACGGACCGCACTCGTGCGGCGCGATCCAGACGTGCACCATGGGGTTCTCGCCGCCGGCCTTCACCGTTCCGGGGGCGCAGTTGCCGGCGTCGTCGGTGATCCCCTTGACCACCGGGTTGCCGCTGTCGTCGAGCCCCCAACAGAGGTTGTCGTGGTTGTGCCATTGCATCAACGGCCCGCCGTAGTCGACGAGCTCCGGATCGTCGAGCGGCCTTGCGTTGGCGATGAACATCGCGGACACCAGCGTGCGTTCGCTGCCGTCGACGCGGTAGACGAGCGACTCCGGCTTGTTCGGGTCGAGCCACACGTCGTCGAAGATGAGGCCAGGGTTGATGTAGTGCTCGAAGCCGGTGCTCGAGTCGCCGATCGACCGGTAGCCGAGCGCACCCACGGTCGACACGTCGGCGAATTGCGGGAGCTCGGCGAGCGTGTCGCGAGCGAGCTGCTCGGCTCGTGCCTGCTGGTCGGCGGTGACGCCCTCGACACCCGAGAAATCGATCGGTGCCGTCGGATCCCACGGGCGCGGCCACGTGACCGCCGCGGTCGCGGCCGTGTCGTCGGTGTGGCCGTGGGCTTCGCCGGTCGCGGCCGGCGCGGCGTCGTCGGAGGCGGGAGCGGCGGCGTCGTCGGTGTGGCCGTGCGTGTCGGTCGCCGTCGTGTCTTCGGTGTGGCCGTGGCCGTCGGCGGGCGTCTCGACGGTGCCGGTGGCATGCCCGTGATCGGCCGTGCCCTCGGTGTGGCTGTGCTCGTGCGAGGAGGCGTCGACGACCGCCGGGATCGTGAGCGCGGCGGCGACGGCCGCGATGGCGGTGATCGGCAGCGCCCGCACCGGCCGTGACTCGTCACGTGTCGCCGAAGAACGAAGTCGCGGCCACGACCGCGACTCCCGCCAGGACGGCGGCGACGGTGTCGGCGAGACCCGGGTCCTCGGCCTGCTGGAGCCCGTCGATCCACGAGATCCCGACGAATCGGGTCGTGATCCACCCCGCCGCGGCGGCGAGGTTGACGAGCGCAAGGGCACTCGCCGTGAGCTTGTTGGGCCGCACCAGACCGGCGACGGCCACCTCGAGTTGGGCGATCGCGAGCACGACGAACAGCACGGCGAGGGTGGTGGCGTCGGCATGCGCCCCCCAGGCTGCGAGATGGATCAGGCCAGCGGCGCCGGAGGCGATGCCGGCGACCGCCAACTCGCCGGATGCGGGGCGCGCGCGTGATCCGGCCACCGGACTGGTGGGGCTCGTGTCGCCGGACCCCTCGGCGCTGCCTACCGCCACAAGGGGCGATTCTACTGCTCGAAGCGCGGCGGTCGTCGGTCGCGGAGCGCGGCGATCCCTTCCCGGTACTCCGCCGTGCGCATCGCGTCGTCGAGCAGTCGTTTCGACTCGCGCACCGATGCCGCCGCGTCGTGGCGGTGGAGATCGCGGTAGAGCTGACGCTTGGTCGTCGTGACGGCATCCGGCCCCACCGTGGTGGCGAGCAGGTGGGCGTAGGCGTGCGCCGCGGCGAGGGCAGACTCGCCGTCGGCGAGGACCTCGTTCCAGAGGCCCCACTCGGCCGTCTCGGCGGCGGTGACGATCCGGCCGGACATCAGCAGATCGGCCGCCCGTGTGACACCGACCAGGCGGGGGAGCACCCAGCTCATCCCGTACTCGGCGGGCAGGCCGAGCTTGGGCGCGGCGGTCGTGATCTTCGCCGGCGCGCTCGCGAAGCGAAGGTCGCAGAACAGCGCCAGCGCCAGTCCGATGCCGGCTGCGGCACCGTTCACGGCGGCGATCACCGGGGTGCGGTAGCCGTAGTGCCACGCGAAGTCGTCGTCGAACTCGGGTTGGACGCCGTATCCGGGATCGGCCCGATCCGGCGGGAGTCCTGTGTCGTACGAACCGCGCTCGGCGTGGGCCGCGAGCGCGTCGCTGTCGCCGCCGACGCAGAACGCCGGCGGTGTCCCGGTGACCACGACGGCGCGCACGCTTCGGTCGGCCTCGAGCCGGGCCATGATCCATCGGTACTCGGCGTGCATCCGGCCGGTCCACGCGTTGTGCCGGTGTGGTCGGTGCAGCCAGACCGTCGCCACATGGCCGTCGACGTCGAAGCGGGTCGCCTTCAGCTCCATCTCAATGGTCGCGGGCTCCTTCACGCCGTCACCCCCACAGCGCGGTCAGCACCGGCGCCGCGTACTCGGGGCGGCACACGAGGAAGTCGGGGAGCCACGGATCGCGTGCGTTGTAGACGAGGGGCGAGCCGTCGATGCGGCTGACGTGCAGGCCGGCGGCCTCGGCGACAGCGGCCGGGGCGGCCGAGTCCCACTGGTACATCCCACCGTCGTGCAGGTAGATGTCGGCCTCACCCAGGACGACCGCCATCGCCTTGGCACCTGCCGAGCCGAGACGCACGGCGTCGCAACCGAGCGCGTTGGCGACGATGACCGCCGCGTACGGGGCGCGGTTGCGCGACGTGATCAACCTCGGCCGTTCACGTTCGACGTGATGCGCATCCGGTGGGGGATCCGTCGTCAGGACGAGATCGAGGGCCGGCAGGGCGACGGCGGCGGCGACGAAGTGGTCGCGGTCCCAGAGCGCGACGTGCACCGCCCAGTCGTGACGGCCTGGTTCGCCGTACTCGCGGCTGCCGTCGAGCGGGTCGACGATCCACACACGATCCGAGGCGAAGCGACGCGGGTCCTCGAGCCCCTCCTCCGACAACACGGCGTCGTCGGGGCGATGCTGGTGGAGCTGGTCGGCGAGGTAGTGCTGGCTCGCCGCGTCACCGCCGTCCATGACGTCCCAGGAGTGAGCCCCGCCGCGCCACAAGCGCTCGCGCAACTCGACCAGCTTCTCGCCGGCCTCGCGCGCCAAGCGAGCGGTGAGCTCGATGTCTGTCTCGTCGGGGGGCACGCGAGTGCCAGTCTGCCAGCCAGTCGGACGACCGGCGCCGGTCACCCGGCGAGCCGTTTGTACTTGATGCGGTGCGGCTGATCGGCCGCGACACCGAGCTCCTTGTGGCGCCAGGCCTCGTAGTCGGTGAAGTTGCCCTCGAACCAGCGCACCTCGCTGTCGCCCTCGAACGCCAGCACGTGGGTGGCGATGCGGTCGAGGAACCAGCGATCGTGGCTGATCACGACGGCGCAGCCCGGGAACGACTCCAGCCCCGCCTCGAGCGCCCGCAACGTGTCGACGTCGAGATCGTTCGTCGGTTCGTCGAGGAGCAGCACGTTGCCGCCGGACTTGAGCACCTTGGCGAGATGCACACGGTTGCGCTCGCCACCCGAGAGGTCGCCGACCTTCTTCTGTTGGTCGGTGCCCTTGAAGTTGAAGCTGGCCACGTAGGCGCGGCCGTGGATCTCCCGGTTCCCGATCTTGAGGTGTTCGATGCCGCCGGTGATCTCGTCGTACACGCTGTTGTCGGCGGCGAGGTCGTCGCGGCTCTGGTCGACGTAGCTCAGCTGCACGGTGTCGCCGATCTTGATCGTGCCGGCATCGACCGGCTCGGAGCCCTCCGGCCAACCGTTGGCAGCTCCGATCAGCATCTTGAACAGCGTCGTCTTGCCGGCGCCGTTGGGCCCGATGATGCCGACGATCCCGGCCGGCGGAAGCGTGAACGACAGGTCGTCGATGAGCAGGCGGTCGCCGAAGCCCTTGCGCAGGTTGGTGACCTCGATGACGGTGTCGCCGAGGCGCGGCCCGGGCGGGATCGCGATCTCGAGGCGATCGCCGTCGTCGCGGTCGGCCTCCGCCTCGGCCTGCAACTTCTCGTAGGCGACGAGGCGGGCCTTGCCCTTGGCCTGACGCGCCTTGGGCGCCATGCGCACCCACTCGAGCTCGCGCTCGAGCGACCGCCGGCGAGCCACGTTCGAGCGCTCCTCGCGGGCGAGGCGCTCTTGTTTCTGTTCGAGCCACGACGAGTAGTTGCCCTCGAACGGGATGCCGCGGCCGCGGTCGAGCTCGAGGATCCACTTGGCGACGTTGTCGAGGAAGTAGCGATCGTGGGTGATGGCGACGACGGTGCCGGCGTACTCCTGCAGGAAGCGTTCGAGCCAGTCGACCGACTCGGCGTCGAGGTGGTTGGTCGGCTCGTCGAGCAGCAGCAGGTCTGGCGCCGACAGCAGCAACCGGCACAGCGCGACGCGACGGCGCTCGCCACCGGAGAGCGTCGTGACGTCGGCGTCGTCGGGTGGGCAGCGCAGCGCGTCCATCGCGATCTCGACGTTGCGGTCGAGGCTCCACGCGTCGGTGGCGGCGATCTTGTCCTCCAACTCGCCCTGCAGCTTGCCGATCTTGTCGTAGTCGGCATCGGGGTCGGCCCACATGGCCATCACCTCGTTGTACCGGTCGATGATCGACTGGACCGCGGCGACGCCGTCCATGACGTTGCCCCGGACGTCCTTCGACGCGTCGAGTTGGGGTTCCTGGGGCAGGTATCCGACGCTGAACCCCGGGGTCAGCCGGGCCTCGCCGGAGAACCCGTCGTCGAGCCCGGCCATGATCCTGAGCAGGCTCGACTTGCCGGCGCCGTTGGCTCCCAGCACGCCGATCTTGGCGCCCGGGTAGAACGAGAGCGAGATGTTCTCGAGCACCGTGCGGTCGGGCGGATAGAAACGGGCCAGCTTGTAGCAGGTGTAGATGAACTCGTGCGCCATGAGACGTTCGAGGCTACGGCGATCCCCCTGTTTGTGTCACCGCAACCGGCGATCCTCGCCGATGTCGGTGACACAAACACGGGGGACGGGGGGCGCCGGGTCGGGGATCGCGCGTAGCGTCCGGGTCATGGCGAAGAAGGTGACAGCGACGGAGTTCGATGCGGACGCGGACCTGCCCGACTGGCGCGTGCTGCTGGGCCGCATCGAGGCCAGTTTCCGGGCCGGATCGTTCGAGGCGGGCGCCGAGTTCGTCGGTCGCATCGCGGCCGCCGCCGAGGCGGCCGACCACCATCCCGACGTCGACGTGCGGTACCCCGACCGCGTCAACGTCGCACTGGTGACGCACGCCGCGAACGCACTCACCGACTCCGACGTCTCGTTGGCGAGGACGATCTCCGCGATCGCGGCCGACGCCGGCATCCGGAGCGAGCCCACCGCGACGTCACGGGTGGAGGTGGCGATCGACGCGCTGGACATCGACGCCGTCCGTCCGTTCTGGCAGGCCGTGCTGGGTTACGTCGAAGAGCCGCCGCGCACGCCAGGGGGGCAGGTCAACGCCATCGTCGACCCGAACCGGGTCGGGCCGGCGTTCTGGTTCCAGCAGATGGACGAGCCGCGCGTCCAGCGCAATCGCATCCACCTCGATGTCACGGTGTCCCACGACGTCGCCGAGGAGCGGGTGGCGGCGGCGATCGCGGCGGGCGGAACGCTCGTGAGTGCGGCGCGCGCCCGGGCGTTCTGGATCCTCGCCGATCCCGAGGGCAACGAGGCGTGCGTCTGCACCTGGCAGGACCGCAGCTGACGACGCCGACGGCTGCTCAGCCGGCCGTCACGTGCCGCCCTGCAGGCGGGTGACGGTCTCGCCGAACTCGCGAACGGTGTCGGCGATGATGTCGGCGACGGGGCGGATCGCGTCGATCCGGCCGGCGACCTGACCCGAGAGCGCGATCGCGGCGTTCATGTCGCCGTCGAAGTAGAGCGCCCTGGCGTTGCCGAACTCACCGAACACGTTGTGCTCGGCGTGCCGGAGTTGCTCGGACCGCTCGGTGCGCAGCGCCCGCAACGCCGGTGAGTGACGCTCGTTGAGGAACAGCGTGTCGGTCTCGGCGGCGGCGACGATGGCGTTCTTCCAGTTGTCGTGCACCGGTGACTCGGCCGCCGACACCATCCGCGTCCCCATCTGCACGCCCTCGGCGCCGAGTGCGAACGCGGCCGCCATCGTCATCCCGTCGGTGATCCCGCCGGCCGCGATGATCGGCACGTCGACACGCGACCGCACGAGGGGTAGCAGCACCATCGTCGACACCGGCGTCGGGCTCTTGAACCCACCACCCTCGCCGCCCTCGACCACCAACCCGTCGACGCCGGCGTCGACCGCCTTCAGCGCGGTCGCCAGCGTCGGCACCACGTGGTAGACGGTCAGCCCGGCCGCCTTCAGCACGCTCGTGTACTTCGTCGGCGAACCGGCCGACGTCGTCACGAACTGCACGCCCTGGTCGATCACGAACTCGGCGATGCTCGCGTCGCGGACGAACGCCTGGGCGATGTTCACGCCGAACGGCCGGTCGGTGAGATCACGCATGAGCCGGATCTCGTCCTTGATCGCGTCGAGCTCACCCGACGACGTCTCGATGATCCCGCATGCCCCGGCCCGCGAGACGGCGGACGCCAACCGGCTCCTCGCGATCCATCCCATCGGCGCCTGCACGATCGGGATGTCGACACCGAGGTGGCGGCTGACGCGGTTGTCGAACGCGGGGTGGTAGGGGTTCACCGGCCCATTGTCGACGGAGCAGTCACCCGCCGACGAGCGGGAACCGCGCGTCGGCGAGCGGTTGGCCCTCGACGAGGTCGCCCTGCTCGAACGGCGGCGAGTGCAGCCACGGGCGGAGCGCGAACACCGCGTCGTCCCCGAGCCACCTGAGGCTGACCGCCCGGCGCCGGGTGTTCAACGAGTTGCCGGGCGCGTCGTGCATCGTGCGGAAGTGGAACGCGATCACGTCGCCGGGCTCGACGTCCCACGCCAGCACGGTGTGCCGGTTGATGTCGGCGTCGATCTCGGCATCGAGGTCGGGCACCAGCTCGTAGCGCCCGACGCCCTCGGCGTACGGCGTGTGGTCGACGAACTTGCGCGGCACGAACCAGCGGTTCCACCGGTGCGAACCGGCGATGAACCGCACGCCGCTCGACGCCGGCACCGGATCGAGCGCGATCCACATGCTCACGTTCTGGTCGCCGTCGACGCAGTAGTACGGCTGGTCGTGGTGCCACGGCGTGCGCTCGTTGGTGCCCGGCTCCTTGACCAGCGTGTGCTCGTGGAAGAACCGGGCGGTGCTCGAGCCCATCAGCTGCTTCGCCACCTCGGCGAGCCCGCTCTCGAACACGACTCGTTGGTAGGCGGGCACGTCCTGCCACGTGACGTAGTCGCTCCAGAAGCCCACCGACTCGTCAGGGTTCGTGTAGCGGCTCGCCAACTCGCTCGGGTGCTGCCGGTTGTGCTCGACACCGGCCGCCAGCAGATCGATCCACTGTGGCTCGAGCACGCCACGGAGGATGGCTGCGCCGTCGCGGTGGAACGCTTCTGCCGCGCGATCCAACTCGCGGCTGTCGATGCCGACGTGGCCCGGAGGTTCCATCGCGTCCATGCTGCTACACCAGGCGCTCGCGGCGAGCGTCGATGACGCCGGTGTCGAACCCGGCCAGGTGGAGCCCACCGGCGAAGCGGGCGTGCTCGATCTTCAGGCACCGGTCCTGGACGACGTCGAGACCCGCACTCGCCGCTCGCTCGGCGGCGGCGTCGTGACGCAACCCGAGCTGGAACCACAGCGTGCCCGCGCCGCATGCGATCGCCTCGTCGGCGACCACCGGCAGGTCGTCGGTGCGGCGGAACGTGTCGACGATGTCCGGCGGTTCCGGCAGGTCGGCGAGCGAGGCGTACACCTTCTGGCCGAGGATCTCGGTCGCCCCGGGGTTCACGAACCACAGCGTCCAGTCGGTGGCTCCGCTGAGGTAGGTCGCGACGAAATGGCTTGCCCGCGCCGGGCTGGCGGACATCCCGACGATCGCCACCGTCCGGGTCCGCTGCAGGATCGCCAGCCGGTCGCGGGCGCTCGTGATCACGCTCACTGGGTGGCCTCGCGCAAGGCCCGGTCGAGGTCCCAACAGATGTCCTCGACGTCCTCGAGGCCCACGGAGATCCGCACCAGGTCGGGCGTGATGCCGCCCGCCTGGAGCGCCTCGTCGGAGAGCTGCTGGTGCGTCGTCGACGCGGGATGGATGATCAGCGTGCGGGCGTCGCCGATGTTGGCGAGGTGGCTCGCCAACCGGCACGACTCGATGAACTTCACGCCGGCCTGGCGTCCGCCCTTGAGCCCGAACGCGAAGACCGCACCGGCGCCGTCGGGCAGGTACTGCTTCGCCCGGTCGTACCACGGCGAGTCCGGGAGACCGGCGTACGACACCCAGTCGACGCAGTCGTGACCGGCGAGGAACTCGGCGACGGCGACCGCGTTCTCGACGTGCTGGCGCATGCGCAGGGCGAGCGTCTCCAACCCCATGAGGAACAGGAACGCGTTGAACGGCGTCATCGTCGCCCCGATGTCGCGGAGCTGCTCGGATCGGAGGCGGGTGAGGAAGCCGTACTCGCCGAAGTTGCCCCACCACGAGATGCCGCCGTACGAGTCGATCGGCTCGGTCATCAACGGGAACCGACCGTTGTCCCACGGGAAGCGGCCCGACTCGACGACCGCTCCACCGATCGACGTGCCGTGACCACCGACGAACTTGGTGACCGAGTGCAGCACGATGTCGGCGCCGTGCTCCATGGGTCGGCACAGGTACGGGGTGGCGGTCGTGGAGTCGACCACGAGTGGCAGGTCGTTGGCGTGGGCGACGTCGGCGAGCCCGGCGAGGTCGGCGACCATGCCCGACGGGTTGGCGATGACCTCGGTGTAGATCGCCTTGGTCCTCGGTGTGATCGCGGCCGCGACGGCGTCGGGCTCCGGCTGCTCGACGAACGTCGTCTCGACACCGAACCGGCGCAGCGTCACGTCGAACAATGTCCGCGTGCCGCCGTAGAGCTGGGCGCTGGCGACGAGATGGTCACCGGCGCCGGCGAGCGACGCCATCGTGAGGAACTCGGCCGCCTGGCCGCTGGCGGTTCCGATGGCGCCGATCCCACCTTCGAGCGACGCCAGGCGCTCCTCGAACGCGGCGACCGTCGGGTTCCCGATCCGGCTGTAGATCGAGCCGAACGTCTGCAGTGCGAACAGATTGGCCGCCTCGGCGGTGTCCCGGAACACGAACGATGTCGTCTGGTAGATCGGCACTGCCCGCGCGCCGGTCGCCGGGTCGGGCCGCCCACCGGCGTGCACCGAGCGGGTGCGGAACCCGAAATGCCGATCCGCAGATCCCTTCCCCGGCTGGTCGTCGCGCGCTGTGACCACGACCGGTCATGTTGTCGCGAGACCCCCGCCGCCACAACATCGGACGCCAGACGACCCACGTCACCCCGCCGCGCCATCCCGTTCGCCCCCGACCGGCGGCGCGCAAATTCGGACAGAACGAATTGGTGCACCGACGGTGGTGCGACAAATCGGACTGTCCGGGGAATTGGTGGGGCGGTGGCAGAAACCCGCCAGTCAAATGCTTGCGCCGTCCGTAGCGTCGTCGGCGACATGACGACCACCGCCGACGGCCAGATCACCGGGTCATCTGGATCGGCGTCGTCTGGAATCGCCGTCCACCACGTGATGCAACCCGCCGACTGGGTGCGCCTGGCGCTGCCCGGCGTGATCTGGGGATCCAGCTTCTACTTCATCGCCGAGGGGCTCGACTCGTTCGAGCCGGCGCTGATCACCCCGCTGCGGGTGCTGTTCGGACTCTTGACGCTGCTCGCCTTTCCGGCCGCACGCGCGCCGATCGATCGTGGCGACCGTCCGCGCATCGCGGTGCTCGGCGTGGTCTGGTTGGCGGTGCCACTGACACTCTTCCCGTTCGCCGAAGAGCGCGTGTCGTCGAGCGTCACGGGCATGCTCAACGGCGCGACGCCGTTGTTCGTCGCGACCGTGGCGACGATGCTCGCCCGACGGCCGCCGCCGGGACGCCAGCTCGTCGGCCTGCTCGTCGGCTTCGCGGGCGTGGTCCTGATCGCCCTGCCGTCGCTCGACGAGGGTTCGTCGAGCGCGCTCGGCGTCGCCATGATCTTCGCCGCGCTCGCGTGCTACGGCGTGGCGTTGAACGTCGCCCGGCCGGTGCTGCTGCGGTACGGGCCGCTGCCGGTGCTGTGCCGCGCCCAAGCCGTCGCGCTCGTGCTGACCGCGCCGTTCGGGATCGCCGTGCTCCCGGAGTCGAGCTTCAGCTGGCACAGCGCGCTCGCGGTGGTCGCGCTCGGCGTGCTCGGCACGGGCGCGGCGTATGTCCTCGCGGGGGCGAACGTCAGCCGCCTCGGGAGCACGCGGGCGTCGGTCTCGACCTATCTCATCCCGGTCGTCGCGCTCGTACTTGGCGTCGTGTTGCGTGACGAGGGAGTGGCCGCGCTGGCGATCGTCGGCTCGCTCATCGCCTTGGTCGGCGCGTATCTCACGAACCGATCGCCGCGGCGACCTGAACCTTCCGTGGTTGTCGCCGGCGCCGGTCGCTGAGCCGCGTCACGCGCGTCGGAAGTGCCGCCGGCCGCGCGATTCGGGCATGCTGTCCCGATGACGATCTTCGAGCACGAAATCAACACGCTGAACGGCGAGCCGTCGAGCCTCGCCGAGTACCAGGGACACCCGGTCCTGCTCGTCAACGTGGCATCGAAGTGCGGTCTGACTCCGCAGTACACCGGCTTGGAGCAGTTGCAGCAGACGTACGGCGAGAAGGGATTCAGCGTCCTCGGCTTTCCCTGCAACCAGTTCGGTGGGCAGGAGCCTGGAAGCGCCGAGGAGATCCAGACGTTCTGTTCGACGTCGTACGGCGTCACGTTCCCGATGTTCGAGAAGATCGAGGTGAACGGCCCCGGCCGGCACCCGATCTACGCCGAGCTCACCGATGTCGCCGATGCCGAGGGGCACTCCGGCGACATCCGGTGGAACTTCGAGAAGTTCCTCATCGGCCCCGACGGCACCGTCACCAGGTTCGGACCGCAGGTCGCACCCGACGATCGGCAGCTCGTCGATGCCATCGAGGCGGCGGTGGGACCAGCAGAAGGGGAGTAGGCCGTGACATCGGAAGGCTTCGACGTCGCCGTCGTCGACTACCTCGCCGCCGACGCGCCGAAGGAGTTCACGCGCAGCCTTCGTGACACGGGGTTCGCAGTCGTCGTCAACCATCCGCTGCCGTGGGACCTCGTGGAGGAGATCTACGTCGAGTGGTCGGCGTTCTTCGACTCCCCGGAGGTCCTCCGCTACGTCGTCGACCCGTCGGCGCAGGAGGGGTACTTCCCGCCGAACATGTCCGAGACCGCCAAGGGCAGGGCGGTGCGTGACCTCAAGGAGTTCTTCCACGTGTACCCGTGGTCGGTGTTCCCGGCCGAGGTCAGTGGCGCGGCGCTCCGCTACGCCGAGATCGCGACGGACATGGCCAGGACCCTGCTCGGATGGGTCGAAGCGAACACGCCCGCCGAAGTCGCGGCCCGGTTCTCGCAACCGCTGGCGTCGATGCTCGACGGCAGCCGCCGGACGTTGTTGCGCGTCCTGCGATACCCGCCGCTCGACGGCGGCGAGTCGGAGGGTGCGGTACGGGCCGCGGCCCACGAGGACATCAACTTGTTGACCGTGCTCCCGGCCGCCAACGAGCCGGGGTTGCAACTGCTCGACGCGTCGGGGCGCTGGCACGAGGTGCCGTGTGATCCCGGGTCGGTCGCCGTCAACGGCGGGGAGATGCTCGACCTGGCGAGTGGCGGCTACTACCCGGCCACCACGCATCGTGTTGTCAACCCGACCGGCGAAGCGGCCCATCGGGCACGCATGTCGCTCCCGTTGTTCCTGCATCCGGCCGACGACGTGGTGCTCGCCAACGGTCGTACCGCGTCGTCGTTCCTCGCCGAACGGATCCGCGAGCTGCGCGGTGCCGACGGGCCCTGAGATCGCCGGGCGTCATCCCTCGCCGAGCTGAGGTACGGTCGTTTCATGCTTCCACTCGCCCCCTTTGGCAGGACCGGCCACCAGTCCACACGGGTGATCTTCGGCGCGGCCGCGCTCGGATCGATGACGCAGGATCGTGCCGACGCGACACTCGAAATGGTCAGGTCGAGTGGCATCAACCACATCGATACCGCGGCCGGGTACGGCGAATCCGAGGTTCGGTTGCGGCCGTGGCTCGCCGACCACCGGAGTGAGGTGTTCCTCGCCACGAAGACCGGCGAACGCAAGGGCGCCGACGCCCGTGCCGAGCTCGAGCGGTCGCTCACCCGGATGGACGTCGACCAGGTCGACCTGATCCAGCTGCACAACCTCGTCGAGCCCGACGAGTGGGACGTCGCGTTCGGTCCTGGCGGTGCGGTCGCCGCCCTCGCCGCGGCACGCGACGAGGGGCTCGTGCGCTTCATCGGCGTCACCGGCCATGGGTTGCGGATCGCCGAGATGCACCATCGCAGCCTCGACCAGTTCGACTTCGACTCCGTGCTGCTGCCCTACAACTTCTCGTTGCGCCAGATCGAGGAGTACCGCCGCGAGCTCGATCAAGTGCTCGAGCTCTGCGCGGAACGTGCGGTCGCGGTCCAGACGATCAAGGCGATCGCCCGGCGCCGCTGGCAACAGGAATCCGAGCCGCGGTTCAGCTGGTACGAGCCGTTGACGGATCCCGACGCCATCGACCGCGCCGTGCGGTACGTCCTTGCCGATCAGCAGCTGTTCTTGAACTCCACGAGCGACGCCCGCCTGGTGCCCCTCATCGTCGAGGCCGCGGGGCGCACACTCGCCCGCCCGACCGACGAGGAGTTGCTGGCCGACAACGAGGCGTTCGGGATCTCGCCACTGTTCGACGGTTCCGAGCTCGAGCGAATCTGACCGGCGACGTTCACACGACCGGGAAGTCGATCGTCACGGCGTCGCCCGAATACGTGACGCGATCCCAGTGGAACTGGGCGTCGGCATTGTCGAAGCTCCGGATCACGCCGTCGTCGTCGACCCACATCGTGACGAGCGTGTCGTCGACGGCGGCCGGGAGCGGGAGCACCGTCGCCACCCACTCGTTCCACTGGAACGGGTGGTCGGTCGCGTAGCGCGCGGCGTCGAAGAGGATCGCGTACATCGTGGTCTCGTCGACTCCTGCGGCAGGAACGTCGGTCTCGCGGTCGTCGATCGACGCGTAGCCGTCGCGCCACGTCGTCGTGAGGACATCGTCGGTGTCGACGACGTCGAGGTACCTCGCGAGCGCGACGAGTTGCTCCGCACGCGGGTCGGCCCACCCCGCTTCCCACGGTCCATCCCCGTGCCGGAGCGCGAGGCGACCGGCCGCATCGCCGACGACCTCGAGCCCAGCGAGGTCGGTGTCGGCTGCGCCCGTGAACCGGTACGTGTCGCTGCCGTGATCGACCGTGATGCCCCCCACGAGCCCGCCCACCGCGGGTCCGTACTCCACGTGGTACGTCGCCGACAGCACGTCGGCGCTGTCGACCCCTGGCGCCGGGAGGCGGTCGCGATCGAGGTAGTCGGCGACAGCGTTGACAACGAAGTACCCGCCGATCAGGACCCCGGCCAGGAGTGCCGAGACGACGACGAACCGGAGTATCCGGCGCCACCACGGATCGGCGCGGCGGTGCACGAGCGTCTCGCGTTCGGCTTCGGGCCGGTACGCCCGAGTGGCCGGTGCGCGTTTCGCGAACGCCGCCGACCCGTCGTCAGGCGGACGAGCGGGCAGCCGCGGCAGCCGGGGCTCGTCGGTGGGCGGCGGCGGGGTCGCCGAGGAGGTCCCGTCGGGCCCCGCCGGGTCAGGCATCCACCGTCTCCCGCGCCGCGATCGGAACGGCACCGACCACGCTGGTGCGGAACATCTCGCGCCGTACGCCCCGGTAGTCGTTCAGCGCGTTGTGCTGCGTGCACCGGTTGTCCCAGATCGCCAACATGTGCGGCTGCCATCTCAGCCGACAGGTGAAGTTCTCGTTGACGGCATGGCGGTGGAGGTGGGCGAGCAGCCCTGCGCTCTCGGTGTTCGACCAGCCGTCGATGCGGGTCGTGTAGACGGAGTTGACGTAGAGGACCTCGCGGCCCGTCTCGGGATGCCGGGTGACAGCCGGGTGCACGTGCTGCCGGAACGCTTCCTTCGACGGCTCGATCGCCATCGACGACTTGCCCTTGACCGAGTCGAGGTACCCGCCGGTGCCGTACGTCGTGCCGGCCGAGTGCACGGCATCCAGTTCGAGCAGCGTCTTCTGCAGGCCGAGCGACAGCGTCTCGAACGCGAGGTACTGGTTGGCCCAGACGGTGTCGCCCCCGTGGTCGGGGACGTCGTGGGCGTGCAACAGCGTGAACGAAGGCGGCACGGGAAGGTACGACAGGTCGGTGTGCCACGCGTTGGCGAAGTTCAGCTCGTCGTCGGGCTCCTTGATGACGCGGATCACGTACGGTCGGTCGTCGAGGGGCTTGACGAACGGAGTCACGTCGCGCCCTCCCAGCTGATCGGTGAGGCGCTCGAGGTCGTCGAGTGTCATCGGCTGGTCGGGCAGGAACACGACGAGGTGGTCGAGGACAGCAGCGCGCAACGCGGCGAGCGTGGCGGCGTCGAGCTCGGTGGTCAGGTCGAGTCCGGTGACGAACGCTCCCAGCGATCCGGCCGCCGGCTCAACGTCCAGCGTCGCCTCTTGGGGGAGTTCGCGCACGATCGACATCGTCGCACGTCGACCGCACGTCGACCGCATGGTGTCGTGGTTCAGGAGCGAACCGCGCCGCCCCTCCAGTCCTCGACCCCGGCGTCCTCCTCGGGACGGAAGCCGAGGCTCCTGAGGCGGGGCTTCTCGCGCAGGCTCCGCTTCAGCTCGGCGAAGCCCGGAAACGTCGCCAGGTGGATCACGGAATCCCACAGCGCGACCGCGTCGGCGGGGTCCGGGATCTGCGAGATCACCGGGCCGAAGAACGCGGGTCCGTCGGGCGGACGGAAGACGATGATCGGCGTTCCGACGTCGCGTCCGGTCTTCGCCCGCGCCGCATCGGTCTCAGCTTCGATCTGAGCGTCCCACGTCGTGTCGTCGAGGGCGCTCGCCAACCCGATCGGGAGATCCGCGGCTTGGAGGATCTGCTCGGCGTGCTCGGGCGTGCCCCTCCAGCGCAGATCATCGCCCTCGACGCGGTCGCGGTCGAAGATGCTCTCGCCGGCTGCCGTGTAGTAACGCCCGACCGCCTCGGAGCCGCCCTCGGCGCGGACCGCGGCCGCGACGCGCAGCAGGCGCAACCCTGACGTGTGGCCGTACTCGTAGCCGGCGGGGAAGTCGCGCTCGTAGTCCTTGTCCTTGTTGACGATGCGCAACGCGATGAACCGCCAGTCGACCGTGTACTCCTTCTGCTCGACGACCTGAACGACCCATCGCGACGTGATCCATGCGAACGGGCAGATGGGATCGAAGTGGAAGTGCAGGTCGGCGGTCATCCGCGGCACGTTATCCATGCGGCCGTCGGCAGGACGACGGCGCAGGAGCTGCCTGGGGATCGACCGCCGGGCGGTACGATCCTCGGCGTGGCAGTGCCAGATGTCGAGGAGCCATCGTTCGGGGCGAACTCGTGGCTCGTCGAGGAGATGTACGAGCAGTTCAAGGCCGACCCCGAGTCGGTCGGCGAGGCGTGGAAGGAGTTCTTCGCCGACTACCGCTCGGTGACCGAGACGATCGTCCCCCACAGCGCACCTGTGACCGCACGTCCCGTCGACGACCAACCGCAGCTGGCCGACGCGACGCCCGAAGCACCGGTCCCCGAAGCACCGGTCTTGGTGACACCGCCCGCCGGTCCGGCCATCGCCGCCGAGGCGCCACCGGCTGCGACCACACCTGCGCCCGCCCCGGCGCCGGTCGACGTCCCGGCTGACGAGCCGGGTGCGCCGATCCGTGGTGCCGGCGCGGCGATCGCCGCCAACATGGAACGCAGCCTCACGGTGCCGACGGCGACCAGCTTCCGCAACATCCCGGCCCGCCTGCTCGAGGTCAACCGCAAGGTGATCAACGGGTATCGAGCGCGCAGCGGCCAAGGCAAGGTGAGCTTCACCCATCTCATCGGCTACGCCGTCGTGCGGGCGATCGCCGACGCCGTCCCGTCGATGAACAACACGTACCTCCAGGGCGCCGACGGCAAGCCACGACTCGTCAAGAACGAACACGTCAACATGGGTCTCGCGGTCGACATCGACAAGGGCGACGGCACTCGTACGCTCGTCGTCCCCGTCCTCCGCGACGCCGAAGGGCTCGACTTCGCCGGCTTCCTCGTCGCCTACGAGGAGATCATCCGCAAGGTCAGGAGCAACAAGCTCGCCGTCACCGACTTCCAGGGCGCCAGCGTGACACTGACCAACCCCGGCACCATCGGCACCGTGCAGTCGGTGCCGCGCCTGATGCCCGGCCAGGGCGTCATCGTCGGCGTCGGCACCATCGACTACCCGGCCGAGTTCGAGGGCGCCGACCGGAGCAACCTGTCGTCGCTCGGCATCTCCAAGGTCGTCACCATCACGAGCACCTACGACCACCGCATCATCCAGGGTGCCGAGTCGGGGCTGTTCCTCAAGCGGGTCCACGAGCTGTTGCTCGGTGAGCACGGCTTCTACGACGACATCTTCCACGCCCTCGGGATGCCGTACGAGGCCGTCAAATGGCGTCCCGACATCAACCCGATCGACCGTGAAGAGGCGATGCTGCACAAGCAGGTGCAGGTCGCCAAGCTGATCCGCGTCCACCGCGTGCGCGGTCACCTGATCGCCGACCTCGACCCGCTGCGCTGGAAGGAGCCGCACACTCCCGTCGAGCTCGATCCGGCGACGTACGGCCTCACGATCTGGGATCTCGACCGCGAGTTCCTCACCGATGGCGTCGCCGGCGCCTCCAAGATGCGGCTGGGCGACCTGCTCGGTGTGCTCCGCGACGCGTACTGCCGCACGATCGGCGTCGAGTACATGCACATCCAGGAGACCGACGAGCAGCGCTGGATCCAAACCCAGGTCGAAGGCGCCCATCCGTCGGTGCCCAAGGAGCAGAAGGACCGCATCCTCGAACGCCTCAACGCCGCCGAGGCGTTCGAGAAGTTCCTCGCCACGAAGTACGTCGGCACCAAGCGGTTCGGCATCGAGGGCGCCGAGTCGGCGATCCCGATCCTCGACGAGATCCTCTCCGGAGCGGCCGACGCCGGGCTCGACTCGGCTGTCATCGGGATGGCCCACCGCGGCCGGCTCAACGTCCTGTCCAACATCATGGGCAAGAGCTACGAGGCGATCTTCTCCGAGTTCGAAGGACACGTCGACCCGACCACCGTGCAGGGCTCCGGCGACGTCAAGTACCACCTCGGCGCAACCGGCAAGTACGTCAGTCCCTCGGGTGCCGACATCCGCCTCGAACTGGCGGCCAACCCGAGCCACCTCGAGACCGTCAACCCGGTCGTGATGGGCATCGTCAGGGCGACCCAGGACCAGATCGACCCGCCCGGCTCGTACCCGGCGCTCTCGCTGCTCATCCACGGCGACGCGGCGTTCGCGGGCCAGGGCATCGTCGCCGAATGCCTGGCGATGAGCGACATCGGCGGCTACCGGGTCGGCGGCACGATCCACCTCATCATCAACAACCAGATCGGCTTCACCACCGCACCGCAGTTCGCCCGCTCGTCGATCTACTGCTCCGACGTCGCCAAGACGGTCCAGGCGCCGATCTTCCACGTCAACGGTGACGATCCGGAGGCGTGCGTCCGCGTCGCCCGACTGGCGTGGGACTACCGCCAGAAGTTCCACAAGGACGTCGTCATCGACATGGTCTGCTACCGCCGGTACGGCCACAACGAGGGCGACGACCCGAGCTACACCCAGCCGCTCATGTACAAGGCGATCGCCGAGCGCCGGAGCGTGCGCAAGCTGTACGTCGAGACCCTCGTGAAGCGCGGCGACATCACCGTCGACGAGGCCGAGCAGGCGTTGTCGGACTTCCAGAGCAAGCTCCAGGTGGCGCTCGACGAGACCCGCGCCCAGGCGACCGCACCGGTCAAGGCCGCCAAGCCGCCCAAGCCGCTCGGTGTCCTGCCCCACATCTCCACCGGGGTCGAGCGTTCCGTGCTCGACCGCGTCTTCGCCAAGCTGACCGACTACCCGCAGGGCTTCACCATCCACCCCAAGCTGGCCAAGCAGTTCGAGACCCGGACCCGGATGTACGAGGAAGAGGGCGAGGTCGACTGGGCGACCGCCGAGTCGTTGGCGATCGGCTCGCTCGTGCTCGAGGCGCATCCGGTCCGGCTCGCCGGCCAGGACTCCCGCCGCGGCACGTTCAGCCAACGCCACGCCGCGCTGGTCGACTACGAGACCGGTGAGCCGTGGATCCCGCTCGACGAGCTCGACGGCGCCGAGTCCCGCTTCTGGGTGTACGACTCGCTCCTGTCGGAGTATGCGGCGCTCGGCTTCGAGTACGGCTACGCGCACGGCAACACGGAAGCGCTCGTGCTGTGGGAGGCCCAGTTCGGCGACTTCATCAACGGCGCCCAGATCATCATCGACCAGTTCCTCGTCGCCGCCGAGGACAAGTGGGACCAGAACAACGGCCTCGTGCTGCTCCTTCCGCACGGGTACGAAGGGCAGGGTCCCGAACACTCGTCGGCCCGCATCGAGCGGTTCTTGATCCTCGCCGCCGAGGACAACCTCCAGCTCTGCAACGCGACCACGGCGGCGCAGTACTTCCATCTGCTGCGGCGGCAGGTCCACAGCGAGCGTCACACGCCACTCGTGGTGTTCACCCCGAAGCAGGGTCTGCGGATGAAGCAGACCCGGTCGGCCATCGACGACCTCACCACCGGTTCGTTCGAGGAGGTCATCGACGACGCCACCGTCGGCGACCCGTCGGCGGTCCGCCGGATCGTCTTCTGCTCCGGCAAGGTCGCGTGGGACGCCGTCGCCGAACGTGATCGGCGGGGCGCACCGGTCGCGGTCGTGCGACTCGAGCAGCTGTACCCCCTGCCGACCGAGCAGATGCTGGCGATCGTCCGCGGTTACCCGAACGCCAAGGAGCTGATCTGGCTCCAGGAGGAGCCCGAGAACATGGGCGCCTGGCACTTCATCGAGCACCACACGTGGCGGGTCAAGGAACAGGGCTACGACTTGAACCACGTGTCACGAGTCGCGTCGGGCAGCCCGGCGACCGGCTCGAAGACGGTCCACGATCAAGAGCTCGCCGACCTCATGGACGAGGTCTTCGCCGGCCTGTGAGACCTGTTTGTGTCACCGCAACCGGCGATCCTCGCCGATGTCGGTGACACAAACCGGGAACCCGCTCGAGTCGGCGACCAAACGTTCCACGACGCGGCGGGGAGTGAGCCGACTCAATTCAACGCAGGGGGATCCCGAGCACGGCTTCGAGGTCGCTGATCGCCTGCTCGGCCGATGTCACCTTGATCGTCGTCATGCCCATCGCGGCGGCCGGCTTGAGGTTGACGCCGAGATCGTCGAGGAACGCGCACTCCTGCGGTGTCACGCCGGCGAGCCGGCAGGCCAGCTCGTAGAACGCCGGCTCGGGCTTGCGCACGCCGACCTTGCTCGACTCGACGACGTGGTGGAAGCGGGCCATGACGGCGGCCACGTCCGGGCGCGCCTCGCCACCGACGATGTTGTTCGTGAGGCACGCCGTCGTGTAGCCGGCCTCGATCACGCGGTCGAGGGCGACGACCATCTCAGGACGCACCTGGCCGTTGAGCAGGCCCAGCACGTCGCTGCCGCGCACCCGATGGCCGAGCCGCTCGGACTCGTCGGCGAAGGCGGCGTCGAACGCCTCGCTGTCGATCTCGCTGCGTTCGAGCCGTGCCCACGCGTTGGAGTGCGGTTCGGCCGTGTTGACGCGCCTGAGGAAGTCCTGCGGCAGCCCGTTCGCCGTCTCGTACCGGTTGAACGCCTCGAACGGGCTGGCGAGGATCACGCCCCCGAAGTCGAAGAACACTGCGTTGATCACGGCGGACGACTCTACGATGACGCGTCGGATGACGACCAAGACCGCAAACCCCCAGCACGTCGTGGTGGACGGCTCGAACATCGCGACCGAAGGTCGATCGATGCCGAGCCTCGCCCAGCTGAACGAGGCCGTCAACTCCTACATCGCCGACCACCCCGGCGTGCGCGTCACGGTCGTGGTCGACGCCACGTTCGGGCATCGGATCGCGCCGTCCGAGGTCAAGGAGTTCGACGCCGCGATCGCCAACAACGAGCTCGTCGCCCCGCCCGCTGGTGCGGTCGGCCGTGGCGACGCATTCGTCCTGAGCATCGCCAAGAAGGCCAAGGCGACGATCCTCTCGAACGACTCGTTCCAGGAGTTCCACGGCGAACACGACTGGTTGTTCGACGAGGGCCGCCTCGTCGGTGGCAAGCCGGTGCCGCACGTCGGATGGGTCTGGGTCGCGCGCAGCCCCGTGCGCGGGCCGATCAGCCGCAAGGCGGTCCGGGCGTCGAAGCCCCCGTCGGGCCGCAACGCGGCTGCCGACGGCGGATCGGCCCAGACCGACCACGAGTCGAGCAGCAGGCGTGGGTCCGGCCGTCGGGCGAGCAAGGAGGCGGCCGCCCCGATGCCCGTGCCGACCACGCCGCCACCTGGCCGAGCGACGCCGCCCCGTGACGGCCGCGCTGCCGCATCGGCGCCATCGCCATCGCCGACTCCGTCCGGCGAGGTCGTGAACGAGCTGATGCCGTTCCTCGACTTCGTGCAGCACCATCCGGTGGGCACGAGCGTCAATGCCATCGTCGACAGCTACTCGTCGCACGGTGCGTACGTGAAGATCGGCGACGTCTTCGGCTACGTGCCGCTGCGCCTGATGTCCGACCCACCGCCGCGTAGTCGCGCGAGGTGATGAAGGTGGGTGACGCCGTCACACTCGTCGTCGCCAGCTTCGCGCCCGCCCGCCGCAGCATCGACTGCGCGGTCCCGAACATGGCCTCGGTCGTCGAGCCCCAGGACGGCGAAGCCGTGGCCGCCGAAGCTGCCGGCGCGGTCGCCCGGTCGGCCAAGAAGGCTGCCGCCAAGAAGACCACGGCGAAGAAGGCGGCGGTGTCGCCGGCGAAAGCGCCGGCCAAGAAGGCCGCCCAGCCGCGCGCGGCCAAGAAAGCTGCTCAGCCATCCGCCAAGAAGACGGCAGCGGCGTCGAAGGCACCAGCCACGGACAGCCTCGAACCATCCACCAAGGAACCAGGTCGCCAAGGAACCGGCCGCCACAGAACCACCGGCCACAGAACCGATCGCCAAGAAGACCACCGCCGCCCGGTCGCCGCGCAAGGCGGCGCCCCGTGCCGCGACCAGGCGGACGTCCCTGCCGCCCGACGAGGTCGTCTCGCCTGAGGCGCGGGCGCGTCGACGTGGCCCGAGGACCGCAGGCGCCGCACCAGGTCCGTCGCTCGAGTCGCCACCAGCAGCCGAGCCGATTGCTGCCGCCGCACCGAACGGCGACGCAGGTCCGCCTCCGACGAGCCAGCCGCGACGCCGCAGTCGGGCCGCGAAGAAGGTGGCCGACGCGTGATCCGGTTGGCAACGTGGAACATCAACTCGTTGAAGGTACGCATGCCCCGTGTCGAGCAATGGCTCGCCGAGGTCGAACCCGACATCGTGTGCCTGCAGGAGACGAAGGTCGCGGATGACGCGTTCCCGGCGCTGACGTTCGCGTCGATGGGCTACGAGTCAGCCCATCACGGTCAGGGCCAGTGGAACGGCGTCGCGGTGCTTTCGAAGGTCGGTCTCGACGACGTCGTGGCGAACTTCGCGGTCGGCATCGACCCCGACGTCGACGCCAGGATCATCACCGCCACCTGCGCAGGCATCCGCGTCTCGAGCGTGTACGTGCCGAACGGCCGGTCCCTCGACCACGAGCACTACGTCTACAAGCTCGACTGGCTCGGTCGGCTCGGTTCACACATCACGTCGGGCTCGGCAACCGACGGTGCGGCAGTGGTCGCCGGCGACTTCAACATCGCTCCCGACGACCGCGACGTCTACGACCCCGCCAAGTTCGTCGGCGCCACGCACGTCAGCGAGCCCGAGCGGGCGCGGTTGCGCGAGCTCGCCGACCACGGCCTGGTCGACGTGTTCCGGCGCCACTACGACGGTGGCGGCGTGTACTCGTGGTGGGACTACCGCGCCGGCGACTTCCACGAGGGTCGCGGCATGCGGATCGACCTGATCCTCGCCACCGAGCCGGTCGCCGAACGCGTCGAGTGGTGTGCGATCGACCGCAACGCGCGGAAGGGCAAGCTCCCCAGCGATCACGCCCCCGTGCTGGTCGACCTGCGCGACTGATCGGCGTCCAGCACTCGGGCGATGCCCGGATACAGGCGGCTGGCCGTGAGCACTCCCATGCCGGTCAACTGCGCCAGCGCGTCGGCCGACGCGGGACGCTCCTCGGCGATCGTCTTGAGCATCGCCGACGAGCAGAGCTCGTCGGGCAGGATCCCCGCCGCTCGGGCCGCCTGTTCGCGCCAGGCATTGAGCTCGTCATGGAGCTCGAGCCTGCTGCGGCGTATCGGGTCGATCACGACGAGCTCGGCCGGTGGTGGCGCGACATGCGCCTCGATCGGAACGAATGTGGCGATCAGCGGGCTCGGCTTGCGTTGGTAGCCGCCTCGACGGGCACACCACGTCATGACCAGCTCATCGGTTGCACGGGTCAGGGCGACATACAACAAGCGCGCCTCCTCGGCGCGTTGGGCCCCGGTCGTCGCCGACCGGATCGGCACCAGCCCGGTCTCGACCCCGGTGACGAACACGGTGTGCCATTCCCGGCCCTTCGAGCCGTGGAACGTGAGCAGCTCGACGCCGCGGTCGTCGCGCAGGTCGAACGGATCGGTCGTCGAGACCCACGAGCGGTACGCCACGCCGTCGCCGAGTGGCTGCTCGCGGAGGAAGTCGAGCACCGATTCGGCGACCCGCAACTGCTCGGGTGTGAGCACCGCTCGATCGCTGTCGGGATGGAGCCCGTCGAGAAGGTCATGGGCCCACGACCGCAGGCGCACGGCGGATCCCTGCCGTGACGCCGCACCGACCGCGTCACGAAACGGCGAGCCGGCTCCGTCGATCCGCCGTCGTACGGGAACGCCGGTGTCCTCCACGGATTTCCGGATGCGGTCGAGCTGGGCGTTCGTGCGCGCCAGCACGCCGACACCGCCCGTGCCGACGAGGCCGGGATCGAGGTGGCGGATGAGCCGGGCGACGGTGGCCGATTCGTGGTCCTCGTCGATGCAGTCGACGACGCGAACGGCGCGGCCGTCGGGTCGGCCGGATCGTACGGTCGTGGGCTGGCCGCCGGTCGTGAGGACGTGCGCGCCGGCCTCGACGATCTGCGGTGTGCAGCGATGGTTCGTCGGGAGCCTGACGATCTCGATGCCGGGGAACCGGTCGCTGACGTCGACCAGCAGGCTGGGATCGGTTCCGTTGAAGGCGAAGATCGCCTGCGCCGGATCACCCACGAGGAACAGGTCGTCCTGATCGTGACGCAGCAGATCGACGAGTCGGTGCTGCACCGGGTTGAGGTCTTGCGCTTCGTCGACGAGGAGGTGCCGGAAGCGCCATCGGGTCGCGGCCGCAAAGTCGTGATCGTGCTGCAGGGCTTCGACGGCGAGGCTGAGCACGTCGTCGAGGTCGACGACACCGCGTTTGCGCTTGTGGGATCGGTAGTCGGCGAAGTGGGTCGCGATCACGTCGGTTCCGAGCGCGGGCTTCCTTCCGGCCCGTCGCGCCTCGCTCGCGTACGCCTCGGGAGGGATCGCCCGCGCCGCTGCCCAGTTGATCTCGCCGACGATCTCGTCGGTCGCGGTCCGACCGGCGATCTCGCGAACCAGCCGCCGACGGTCGTCGACCACGGTCGGCGGCGGTCGGTTGCGATCAGCCCAGCGCTGACGCAGCAACTGCAGCATCACCGAGTGGAACGTTCCGGCCTCGACCCGCTCGCCGAGCCCGAGGCGCGGGAGGCGGCGGCGCAACTCACTCGCCGCTTCGCGCGTGAACGTGAGCGCCAGCGTGTGGCGCGCGTCGGCGGTCCCGGTCACGACACGGTGGGCGATCCGACGGGTGAGCACCCTGGTCTTGCCGGAACCCGCCCCGGCGATGACAGCGACCAACCGCGAGTCGGTGGCGACGGCGTGGCGCTGCTCGGCGTCCAGATCGTCGAGCAGCGTTGACGGGTCCATCGCGCCCAACGTTAGGGCGGTACTGTTGCCGTCCATGCCGTACCCGAAGAAGCTGCTCAACGACAACGAGGCGGTGGCGCTCGATCTGCATCCACACTGGTGGTTCTTCGCCAAGCCGACCGCCGCGCTGGTCGGGTCGATCGCGCTCGGCATCTTTGCCCTCACGCGGGACGGGGACGTCGGTGATGTTCTGAAGGCGATCGGGGTCGTGCTGATCATCGGCACCGCGTTGTGGACCTTGGTCCGCTACCTGACTTGGGCGACGATCAACTTCGTGATCACGAGCGATCGCGTCATCTATCGCAGCGGGCTCATCGCCAAGCACGGCATCGAGATTCCCCTCGAACGCGTCAACAACGTGAGTTTCCACCAGGGCATCTTCGAGCGGATCATCGGTGCCGGAGATCTGCTGATCGAATCGGGCGGCGAGGACGGCCAGCAGCGGTTCTCGGACATCCGTGATCCAGAGCGGGTGCAGAGACTGATCCACTCCCAGATGGAGGTGAACGAGACAAAACGGTTCACCCCGCCTCCGCCGCACCCCGCCACGGTTGACGTCGCGTCGCAACTCGAGAAGCTCGAGGGGATGGTCGAGCGCGGCACGTTGTCCCGCGAGGAGTTCGACAACCAAAAGCGCAAACTCCTCGGCTGACCTGTCTGATCTCATGAGTTTCGGCGTCCTGAGAGCGCCGAAACTTCACGAGATCGTGGCGGGGCAGAGCCGTCAGGCGCGGGAGGCGCCGGCGACGGGGCGCACGATCCAGCCGTCGACTGCTGCGCCGGGCTCGCAGAGGGCCACGACGCAGCCGCCGAACCCGCCGCCTGTCATCCGGGCACCGAACACGCCGCGGGTGCCGCAGAGCTCCTCGACGGCGGCATCCATGACCGGCGTGGAGGTGGCGAAGTCGTCGCGCAGGCTGCGGTGGCCGTCGGTCATCACGTCGCCCGCCGCACGGTAGTCACCTCCGGCGAGCGCGGCGGCGAAGGCGCGGACGCGCTCGTTCTCGGTGATCACGTGCCGGGCGCGGGCCCGCACGGTCGGATCGTCGATGGCGTCGGTGGCAGCGAGCGTGGCGATGCAGAGCGGTCCGATCACGGCCTCGGCGGCCGCGCACTGCGCGACCCGTTCGCCGTACTCGGAGCCCTCGAGCGTGCGCCGGGCGACGAAGCGGACGACGATCTCGACGTCGAACGGCACGGGAGACGGCGTGACGTCGAACGTCGAGCAGTCGATGAGCAGGGCGTGACCCTCGACGGCCGACGCGATGCACAGCTGGTCCATGATGCCCGTCGGCACGCCGGTCGCCCGGTGCTCGGCCCGCTGTGCGAGTCGTGCCATGTCGAGCGGCGAGCCGCGATGCCCCAACGCCATCGCCGCCGCCACTTCGAGGGCGGCGCTCGACGACAGACCTGCACCGACCGGGATGGTCGTCGACACCGTTCCCCGGATGCCCGCCGTCGCGCTCAGCTCGGCCGCGACCGCTGCGACGTACCGTCCCCATCCTGGCGCGACGGCGGTGGGATCGCCGGCGACGGGGAGCTCGAACGAGGTCGGATCGAGCTCGCCCGTCGACGTCAGCTCGACCCGGCTGCCACCCTCGACGTACGTGATCTCGGTCCACCGATCGATCGCCATCGGAAAGACGAGTCCACCGGTGTAGTCGGTGTGGTCGCCGATCAGGTTCACGCGCCCCGGCGCCCTGACCACCTCGCTCACGGCTGGTCGCTCACGTCGACAACAGCGCGGCGGCGAACTGCTCGAGGGCTTCGACGTCGAACGGTGCCCGCAACGCCAGGTTGACCTGGTCGGCGCCCGCTTCGACGTAACGACCGACGCGTTCGACGACCTCGTCGACGGATCCTGACAGCACCCCCGGACGGACGAAGTCGGCCATCCCGCCGAACTGCCCGCGCAGCGATTCCTCGGTCCACGCCAACCCGACGTTGATGGCGCAGCGGATGTCGAGCGGATCGCGCCCGACGTCGGCGCAATGGCGATGCAACACGTCGCGCTTCGCCGCGAACTGCTCGGGCGCCAGGAACGGCGCGTTCCACCCGTCGGCGTACTGCGCCGCGATGCGCAGCGTGCGCTTCTCACCCTGCCCGCCGATCCAGATCGGCAGCTTGGCCTGGACGGGACGCGGGTCGTTGCGCGCCTCGGTGACCCGGAAGTAGGTGCCCTCGAACGTCGTGACCTCGTCGTGCAGCAGGCTGCGCAGGACCTGGACGCCCTCTTCCATCTGATCCAGTCGAATGCCGGCGGACGGGAACGGAATGCCGAACGCGGCGTACTCGACCTGTGCCCAACCGGCACCGAGACCCATCTCGGCGCGGCCACCCGAGAGGTGGTCGATGGTCGTGATCGCCTTGGCCAGGACGGCCGGGTGCCGGTAGCCGATCGAGTACACGAGCGATCCGCAACGCACCCGCGACGTCGCACACGCCAGCGCGGCGTGCATGGCGACGCCTTCGAGGCAATCGGTGTCGTCGGGCTTCCCGGTCGCGCCGTAGAAGTGGTCCCAGACCGAGATCCAGTCGAAGCCGAGCTCTTCGATGTGTCGGTACAGCGGGAGCAACTCGTCGGGTGTCGTCTGCTGCAGGCCGACGTGCACGCCGAACCTCGTGGTCGTCATGGTCGGCACGGTAGCCGGGTGGGATTCGGGCGCCGGGACGTGCCACACTCGCTGGATGCCACGCGTGACGCTGCCGACAGGGATCGAGCTCGAGTACGAGACGTTCGGTTCCGACAACGACCCGACGCTGCTGCTGGTGATGGGGCTCGGCGCCCAGCTGATCCACTGGGACACCGGCCTGTGCGAGCTCCTCGCCGCCGAGGGCTACCGCGTCGTGCGATACGACAACCGCGACGCCGGCCTGTCGACCCACCTCGATGGTCAGGCCGCCGACCCGATGGCCGTGATGGCAGCCATCTCGAGCGGTGGGCCGGTCCCCGAGGTCGCGTACCGCCTGACCGACATGGCCGCCGACGCGATCGGACTGCTCGACCACCTCGGCGTCGACCGGGCCCACATCGTGGGCGCCTCGATGGGCGGGATGATCGTGCAGACGATGGCGATCGAGCACCCCGACCGCGTCGCCTCGATGGTGTCGGTGATGAGCATGCCGGGCGACCCGTCGGTCGGCCAGCCGTCCCCGGAGGCGATGGCGGTGCTGCTCCGAACACCACCGGCCGATCGCGACGCGTACATCGAGGGATCGGCCGACGCCGCGGTCTTCGCCTCGAAGAAGTACGTCGATCTGGAGCGCATGCGTCAGTTCGCGGCGGCGGCGTTCGACCGCGCGTTCTATCCAGAGGGTTCGGCGCGCCAGCTGGCCGGGATCTGGGCGAGCGGCGACCGTTCCGAGCAGCTGCGCGAGGTGCGCGTCCCGACACTCGTCATCCACGGTCGCGACGACACGCTCATCACGCTGAGCGGTGCCGAGCGCACGGCTGAGTTGATCCCCGGCGCCGACCTGCTCGTGCTCGCCGACATGGGTCACGACCTGCCCGAACCGTTGTGGCCGAAGATCGTGAGCGCGATCAGCAGCCACATCACCACGTCGGCGGGCGTCCGCGCCACGGTCTGAACGGCGACAACGCGATGGCAGGCCCGCTCAACGGCGTCCGCATCATCGAGCTCGCGGGCATCGGACCCGGTCCGTTCGCCGCGATGCTGCTGGCCGACATGGGTGCCGAGGTGATCCGGGTCGAGCGTGCGCAGGCGGTGCGTGGTCCGGCTCCCGACGCGCCGTCCTCTGACGTCTTGTTGCGCGGTCGACGCAACGTGGCGATCGATCTCAAGCATCCAGATGGCGCCGCCACCCTGCTCGAGCTCGTCGAGGGTGCCGACGCGCTGATCGAAGGTTTCCGTCCGGGTGTCACCGAGCGACTCGGGATCGGCCCCGACGAGTGCCTCGCCCGCAACCCACGGCTCGTCTACGGGCGGATGACGGGTTGGGGGCAGGACGGACCGCTTGCTCATGCGTCCGGGCACGACATCAACTACATCTCGCTCGCCGGCGCGTTGGCGCACTTCCGTCGCGCCGGATCACCGCCGACGCCGCCGTTGAACATGGTCGGTGACTTCGGTGGCGGCGGGATGTTCCTGGCGTTCGGCGTCGTCTGTGGTCTCCTGGAGGCGTCGCGCAGCGGTGCCGGGCAAGTCGTCGACGCGGCGATGGTCGACGGGACCGCGATCCTCATGTCGATGTTCTGGGCGTTCCGCTCGACACCCTTGTTCGACGAGCACGCCCCCGGAACCAACCTGCTCGACACCGGCGCCCATTTCTACGACGTGTACGAGTGCTCCGACGGCTTGTTCATCTCGGTCGGCTCGATCGAGCCGCAGTTCTACGCCGAGTTGCTGCGGCTCACGGGACTGTCCGGCGACGAGCAGTTCGAGGTGCAGAACGACAAGTCACAGTGGCCGATCCTGAAGGAGCGCATCGCCGAACTGTTCAAGACCCGCACGCCGCGACGAATGGTGTGAGGCGATGGAAGGCAGTGAGGTGTGCTTCGCGCCGGTGCTGACGATGAGCGAAGCGGCCGAGCACCCGCACAACGTCGCCAGGTCGACGTTCGTCGAGCGATCGGGTCGCATGCAGCCGGCTCCTGCACCGCGGTTCAGCCGTACGAGCCCGGAGCTCGACCGCCCACCAGCCCACGCCGGGCAGCACACGCGCGACGTGTTGGCCGACTGGGGCGTCGCCGCAGCACGGATCGAGGAACTCGTCGCGTCCGGCGCGGTCAAGCAGGCGTGAGTGGGCACGCTCGTCTGCTTCCACGCCCATCCCGACGACGAGGCACTGTCGACGGGCGGCACGATGGCGCGGGCGCATGCCGAGGGGCACCGCGTCGTCCTCGTCGTCGCGACGAACGGTGAGCACGGCGAGGTGCCCGACGACCTGGCGCCGGGCGAGACGCTCGTCGACCGGCGTCGGAGTGAGACGGCGCAGTCAGCCGCCGCGCTCGGCATCGACCGGGTGGTGTGGCTCGGCTATCGCGATTCGGGGATGACGGGCTGGGAGCAGAACGCCGATCCCGAGAGCTTCCTGCTCGCCGACGTCGACGAAGCCGGAGGCCGGCTCGCCGACGTCGTGCGCGAGGAGGCCGCCGACGTGCTCACGATCTACGACTGGCACGGCAACTACGGCCATCCCGATCACATCAAGGTTCACACGGTCGGCGTGCGGGCGGCGGAGATCGTGGCCGACGAGCTCCCCGGACTCCGGGTCTTCGAGGCGACCCTCAACCGTGACGCGATCACGGCGATGATCGCGGCCGCGGCCGAAGCCGGCACGGTGGCCTTCGGCGACGAGGAGGACGCGTTCGATCCCAACGGACCGGCCGACGACGGCAACCCGTTCGGGATGTCGGAGGCCGAGCTCACCCACGAGGTCGACGTGGCGGACTACGTGGGCGCCAAGCGCAACGCGATCGCCAGCCACCGCAGCCAGGTCACCGACACGGGATTCTTCCTCACGATGCCCGAGGAGATGTTCGCCAACGGCTTCCGACGGGAGTGGTTCATCGAGCGCGGTCGTGAGCCGGGGATGCGTCCCGGCTGGCTGTTCGACGAATGACCCGCCTCTACCTCGTCCGTCACGGTCGGGCGGTGGCCGGTTGGGACCGCGATCGTGATCCCGACCTCGACGAGCTCGGGCTCGCGCAGGCGATGGCAGCTGCTGACCGATTGGAGTCGCTCGCTGCGCCCGAGCCGCCCGCCGTCATCACCAGCCCGTTGCAACGCTGCCGCCGAACCGCGGCGGCCTTGTGCGATCGGTGGGGGATCGCCCCTCGGGTCGAGACCGCGATCGCCGAGATCCCCTCACCCGAAGGCGTCGAGATGGTGGAGCGGGTCGAGTGGTTGCGCGCCGCGGCGGGCGGAACATGGTCCGAGCTCGGCGAGCGATACACCACCTTTCGCGACGGCGTTGTCGCGTGCGTCAGGGCGCTCGATGACGACACGGTCGTGTTCTCGCATTTCGTCGCCATCAACGCCGTGATCGGTGCATGCATCGGCGACGACCGACTCGTGATCCGTCGCCTCGACAATTGCTCGATCACCGTGGTCGAGGTCGAGGCGGACCGGTTGGTGTTGGTCGAAGGCGGCCACGAGGCCGACACCCTCATCCGCTAGATCCGTGTCACGCTCGGTCAGAATGACTGCCATGCCGCGTCGCGTGGGCGCCTTGCTGATCGTCGCGAGCTTGGCTGGCGTGACGTCGTGCTCCTCGACGTCGTCGAACAACCCGATCGCTGCCGTCACCACCGTTGCGTCCGATTCCGCCACCAGCACCACGCTCGTCGCCGATTCGACCACGACCACGACGACGACCTCCACGACGACCACCGACCACGACAACGACCACGACGTTGCCGGCGAGCACGACGACGACTTCCACCGTTCCACGCTCGGTCGAGCAGCTCGTGCTGCGCGGCGATGGCATCGGCGCGGCGATGTTCGGCGGCGACCCCGATTCGGTCATCGAATACGTGCGGTCGTTGCTCGGCGACCCTACGGGAGATACCGGGTGGGTCGATCCGTTCACGTTCGCGTTGTGCGAGGGCAACGAGGTGCGCCGCGTCGACTGGGGCGTGCTGTCGTTGCTGTTCGGCGACCAGAGCAACTTCGGGTCGGGTCGGCGGCACTTCTTCGCCTGGGAATACGGTCTGTCCGGTCAGATCGGCGATCCGCCCCAAGGACTGCGCACGGCGGGGCTCGTGACGCTCGGGAGCCGGGTGGTCGACCTACGTGCCGAGTTCCCCGAGGTCGCGATCAACGCAGCTGAGGACGACGGCTTCGCCAGCCCGCCGAACTACTACGTGAGCGACAACTTCCGCGGGCTGTTGACCGGCGCGACCGACGACGACGTCATCACGGTGATGTTCGGCGGCCTCGGCTGCGGCGCGTGACGTGTCCGCGGCGCGTGCCCTCGACTGGCACGAGGCATTCGGGTGGGCGCTGATCGTCGTCAACGCGCTCGCCGGCGCATGGGCACTCGCCGCGTACCAGTTCGAGAGCCTCCGCGGTCGCCCGTTGTGGATCACCGTGATCGCCGGGCAGCTGTTGACGTTCGTCCAGGCGTTCATCGGCGTCGTGCTCACGAGTCGCTACGACTACGAGCTCGACGACATGCACGCCCTCTACGGGTTCTCGGCGATCATCGCCGTCGGCATCCTCTACAGCTACCGCACGAGCCCGTTCATGAAGGGCAAGGAGCTTCTGCTCTACGGCTTCGGCTGCCTGTTCATCATGGGCCTCGGCATCAGGAACCTGTACTTGTAGGGGTAGGCGCTCATCCGGCGTCGTCGTAGACCTGGGTGAGGCGGAAGCTGTTGCCGGAGGGGTCGCGGAAGCCGGCGTCGATGCCGTACGGCCGGGCCTCGGGCGGCTCCACGAACTCGACACCGCGGGCGCTCAGCTCCTCGTACGACTTCTGGCAGTCGTCGGTCGTCAGGAACACCGTGCCCGCGAAGCCCTTGGCCATGAGGTCTCCGATCTGCGCCGCGGTCGCTTCGTCGACCATCGGCGGTCCCGGAATGGCCATCAGCACGATCGAGATGTCGGACTGGTCGGCCGGGCCGACGGTCAGCCAACGGAAGTTGCCCATCTCGGGCAGTGTCACGTCCGACCGGATCTCCATGCCGACCTTGTCCGTGTAGAAGGCCAGCGCTTCGTCCTGGTCGTGAACCCACAGCTGGGCGGTGGTGATACGGATCATGGTTCCTCCTGTGATTCGGGGCGAGAGCGGGTTCTCGCTTCGTGGTCGAACCTATTGATCGCTGACGCCGGCGTCTTCTCGAATCGTGCGGTATCTGGGTCGCCCGTAGACCCGCGTCACACACATCGGGACAACGGCCATCGCGGCTGCCGGCTTGAACGTGGCCCGGTACGCGGTCGGCGTCTGACCGAAGTGCGTGCGGAAGCTGGTCGTGAACGTCGCCTGGCTCTGGGTGCCCACCGCCAGGCAGATGCGCGCGACCGACCAATCGGTCGTGCGCAGCAACGCCGCCGCCCGCTCGAGCCGGCGGGTGAGCAGGTACTGGTGCGGCGACTCACCGAACGTGCGGCGGAACTCCCGGCTGAAATGGGCGGGTGACAGCTGGGCGGCGCGCGCCATGTCGGCGACCGTGACGGACTCGGCGTACCGGCGGTCGGCGAGGTCCCGAGCCCGAAGCAGGTGTCGGGCCGGAGGGAGCATTCAGCTCAGTTGTGATTCGAGGTTGTCGACGGCCACCTGGAGCTGGGCGGGGAGCTTGTCACCGAACTGGGCGTAGTGCTCGCGGATCTGGGGGATCGCGGCCCGCCAGCCGTCGGAGTCGAGCGACAGGATCGCGTCGAGGTCGGCGTCGTCGACGTCGAGGCCGGTCGTGTCGAGCGCGCCGGGAGCCGGCAGACGACCGATCGCGGTGTCGACCGCTTCGGCGTCACCGTTGACGCGCTCGAACACCCACTTGAGGACGCGGCTGTTCTCGCCGAAGCCGGGCCACAGGTAGCGGCCGTCTTCGTCGCGCCTGAACCAGTTGACGAAGAACAACCGGGGCAGCTTGTCGGGATCGGTGGCCTTGCCGATCGACAACCAGTGGGCGAAGTAGTCGGCGAAGTTGTAGCCGCAGAACGGCAGCATCGCCATCGGGTCGAACCGCAGCTTGCCGACGGCGCCGCCGGCTGCGGCCGTCGTCTCCGATGCCATGATCGAACCGAGGAACACGCCGTGCTCCCAGTCGTACGCCTCGGTCACGAGCGGCACCGTGGTGCGGCGCCGTCCGCCGAAGAGGATCGCCGAGATCGGCACACCGGCGGGGTCCTCCCACTCGGGCGCGATCGATGGGCATTGCGACGCGGGCGCTGTGAACCGGGCGTTCGGGTGGGCGGCCGGGGTCTCGGACTCGGGCGTCCACAGGTTGCCGCGCCAGTCGGTCGCGCGTGCCGGGGGAGTGTCGCTCATGCCTTCCCACCACACGTCTCCCTCGTCGGTGAGCGCGGTGTTCGTGTAGATGCAGTTGCCCCACAGGGTGTCCATCGCGTTGGGGTTGGTGTCGTAGCCGGTGCCGGGCGCGACGCCGAAGAATCCCGCTTCGGGGTTGATGGCGTAGAGCCGGCCGTCGTCGCCGAACTTCATCCAGCAGATGTCGTCACCGATCGTCTCGGCCTTCCAGCCGGGGATCGTGGGCACCAGCATCGCCAGGTTCGTCTTGCCGCACGCCGACGGGAACGCGGCGGCGATGTACTTCGCCTCGCCCTGCGGGTTCGTCAGCTTGAGGATCAGCATGTGTTCGGCGAGCCAGCCATCGTCACGCGCCATCACCGACGCGATCCGAAGGGCGAAGCACTTCTTACCGAGCAGCGCGTTGCCGCCGTACCCGGATCCGTACGACCAGATCTCGCGGGTGTCGGGGAAGTGGACGATGTACTTGTTGTCGGCGTCGCACGGCCAGGGAACGTCTGTCTCGCCGTCCTCGAGCGGTGCTCCGACGGAGTGCAGGCACGGGACCCAGTCGCCGTCGCCGAGCACGTCGAGCGCGGCCTGACCCATGCGGGTCATGATCCGCATGCTCGCCGCGACGTAGGGGGAGTCGGTGAGCTGCACGCCGACATGGGCGATCGGCGACCCGAGCGGCCCCATCGAGAACGGCACGACGTACATCGTGCGGCCCTTCATGGCACCGGTGTACAGCGTCGTCAGCTCGACGCGCATCTCGTCGGGGTCGCGCCAGTTGTTGTTGGGCCCGGCGGCCTCCTCGGTGGCGGAGCAGATGAACGTGCGGTCCTCGACGCGGGCGACGTCCGCCGGGTCGGAGTGCGCCCAGTAGCTGTTGGGTCGCTTGGCCTCGTCGAGCGCGGTGAAGGTGCCGGCGGCGACGAGCTCCTGGCACAGCTGCTCGTACTCCTCAGCCGAACCGTCGCACCACGCGACGTCGTTCGGTTGCAGGATCGACGCCCACTCGTCGACCCACCGCTTCAGCCGTTCGTTTCCCGTGGTTCCGCTCATGTCGTCCTGCACTCCTCGCTGCGCTGACGTGGCAAGTCTTGTCGATCGCGCCCGTCGATTGAAAACGTTCAATCGAAACGTTCAATCGAAACGTTCGGCCACGAGGGCCTACCTCAGATCGACGGTTTGCAATCCCGGGTTCTAGTTGCGTCCGGGTGTTCCCATGTCGACCTCGGAGCCGAGACGGAGCCGTGTGGCCCGGCCCGCCTCGTCGAGATCGAACACGACCCGCTGGCCCTGGCGGACCATGCGGAAGATCGAGCCGGCGAGGGCGTCGGCGGCGAGGTCGTAGTCGGCGAGATCGGTGTCGCACATGACGACGCCGAGCCCAGTGCCCGGGTCGTAGGCCTTGATGACGCCCTGCACGACCGGCCAGGCCCTACTTGTCGATCGAGGCGCCGACGGCGGGCTTGTTCAGCTTGCCGACGAGGCCGGCCTTGGTGATCTTGCCGGCCTTGATGCAGCCCGTGCACACGTTGACGCGCTTGGGCACACCCTCGACCAGGGCGCGCACGCGTTGGATGTTGGGGTTCCAGCGTCGCTTCGTGCGCCGGTGCGAGTGCGACACCGACATGCCCCACGAGGGCTTCTTGCCGCACACTTCACATACCGATGCCATCACGATCTCCTGGGGGTGCTCTCCTGGACGGTGCCGTAGGTCTCGATGTTCCGCGCGTCGCGAGCGAGCGAGGCGAGGACGCCTGAACAGCACTCCGAGGCTACCAGCGGCTGCGCGAACGCCACTACTACGATGTCGGCCGTGCCCACCCTCGAGCGGCTCGATGTGCAGGCCCTCAGGAATGTCGTCACCACGTATCGCGACACGATGAGGGCCCACACGGCCGCCATCAACCGTCTCAACGTGTATCCGGTTCCCGACGGCGACACCGGCACCAACATGGCTCGCACGCTCGACGCCGTCGTCGCCGAGATGGAGTCGGCGCCGGCTGAGCTCGATCCGACCTGCGATGCCATCAGCCATGGCTCGTTGATGGGAGCTCGTGGCAACAGCGGCGTGATCCTCAGCCAGATCCTGCGCGGCATGACTTCGACGTTGAAGGGTCACCCCGACGCCGACGCGGCACGTCTCGCAGACTCCCTGACGGCGGCCGCCACTGGCGCCTACCAGGCCGTTCTGAAGCCGGTGGAAGGCACGATCCTGACGGTTGTCCGCGAGTCGGCGGAGGCGGCGCAGGCTGCGGCGTCCGGCGGAGCACCACTCGTCGACGTGCTGCGGGCGGCGCGCAAGGCCGGCAAGGCGGCGCTCGACAACACACCGGAGCTGCTTGCGGTGCTCAAGGATGCGGGCGTCGTCGACGCCGGTGGCGCCGGGTTCTTGCTGCTGCTCGACTCGGCCCTGCACGTGGTCGGCGGCGATCCGCTGCCGGAGCCAGAGCTCGACCTCGCCGACGGTCCGGTGGGCGACGAGTTCGTCGCGGTCGCGCACCGCAGCTCGGGGGTCGACGGCGAGCTCGACGTCAGCGAGCAGCGCTACGAGGTCATGTACTTCTGCGAGCTCGTCGACGCACGCATCGACGAGTTCAAGCGTGGGTGGGGCGCGATCGGTGACTCGATCGTGGTCGTCGGGGGCGACGGCCTGTGGAACTGTCACGTCCACACCAACGACATCGGCGCCGCCATCGAGGTGGCGCTGGACGTGGGCGGCCGGCCGAAGCAGATCAGGGTCACCGACCTGTTCGAGGAAGTCGCCGACGAGCACGCCCACCGCACCGCAGGCATGGCGACAGCCACGATGCACACCCCGGCGGCCACCGGAGTGCGCAGCCGCGCCGGTGGCGGGCTCCCTGCCGTCACGTGTGCGGTCGTTGCCGTGTGCAGTGGCGACGGCCTCGCCGAGCTGTTCTCGAACCTCGGTGTCCAAGGCGTCGTCACGGGTGGCCAGACCATGAACCCCTCGACGGCCGAGTTGCTCGACACCGTCGAGCACGTCAATGCCGAACAGGTCATCATCCTGCCCAACAACAAGAACATCATCCCCGTCGCCCAGCAGGTCGACTCGCTCACCACCAAGACGGTGGTCGTGGTGCCGACCCGGTCGATGCCGGAGGCGTTGGCCGCACTCGTGGTCTACGACCCCGAGGCGTCGGGAGCCGACAACGGCGCCCAGATGACCGCCGCCGCCGAAGCGGTCGCAACCGGCGAGGTCACCCGAGCGGTGCGCGACAGCAACAGCGAGGCCGGTCCGATCAAGGAGGGCGACTGGATCGGCCTCCTGCGCGGCGACGGCATCGTGTCGGTCGCGTCCGACGTCGTCGGTGCGGCGACCGGACTGCTCGACCAGCTCGTCGGGCCGGCGCACTGAGCTGGTCACCGTGATCACCGGCGCCGACGCCAGCCCGTCGGTCACCGCGGCCATCGAGGGATGGCTCGCCGACGAACGGGCCGATGTGCAGGTCGAGGTGCACCGCGGTGGGCAGCCGCTGTACCCGTACCTGTTCGGCGCGGAGTGACTCGGCGCGAGTGACAGCACCGATCACGCTTCGCGAGCTGGCCGAGATCGACGTCGGCCGCCTGCGTGGCGTTGGGGAGCGCAAGCGCGAAGCGCTCACGGCGTTCGAGATCGAGAACGTGCTCGATCTCGTCACCACGTATCCGCGCCGTTGGGTCGACCGCACGAACGAAGCCCGCATCGCCGACCTCGTGACGGGCGACGAAGCGCTCGTGCTCGTCAGTGTCCGGTCCGTCGCCAAGCGAATGTTGCGCAACCGGCGCACGATGGTGACCGCCAGCGTCGGTGACGGAACCGGCCGCATGCAGGTCGTGTTCTTCAACCAGCCGTGGCGTGAACGCCAACTCACCGAGGGATTGCAGGTCGCCCTGTTCGGCAAGGCCGAGGAGTACCGGGGTGGGCTGCAGATGACGAACCCGATCGTCGATCTGATCGGTGATCGCACCGGGCGCATCGTGGCGATCTACCCGCAGAGCGAGAAGGTGCAGCTCACCACGTGGGAGCTGGCCGGCTGGATCGAGAACGCGCTGGAACGGTGTCAGCCGCGAGGTGTCGCCGACCCCGTGCCCGACGGGGTTCGTCGGCGGCTCGGCCTGATCGGGCGGGGTGACGCGATGCGCTCGATCCACCTCCCCGAGACGATGCGCGAGAAGGAGTCGGCCCGACGGCGGCTGGCGTTCGACGAACTGCTCCGTGTGCAGTTGGTCCTCGTCATGCGCAAGCGGGCGCTGGAGCACGAGGCCCGTGGCCTGAGCCACGCCATCGACGGCGCGCTCGTGCGGCGCTTCCACGACGCCCTTCCGTACTCGCTCACCAACGCCCAAGTGCGGACGATCGCCGAGATCAGCGCCGATCTGGCGGCGCCCCATCCGATGCACCGGTTGTTGCAGGGCGACGTCGGATCCGGCAAGACCGTGGTTGCCGTCTCGACGTTGCTGACGGCGGTGCAGGGCGGTCACCAGGGCGCGCTCATGGCGCCGACCGAGGTGCTCGCCGAGCAACACGCGACGAGCGTCAGAAGTCTGCTCGAAGGGGTCGCCGTCCCCGACCCCGCCAACCTGTTCGGGGATCGGCCGCTGCGGGTCGAGCTGCTCACGAACCGCATCGGCGGCGCCGACCGGCGGGCGGTGCTGGCGGGCCTCGCCGACGGAACGGTCGACATCGTGATCGGAACCCACGCGTTGATCCAGGAGGGCGTCGAGTTCCACAGCCTCGGAGCCGTCGTCATCGACGAACAGCACCGGTTCGGCGTCGAACAGCGGGCGGCGCTGCGCGACAAGGCGTCCGGTGGCGTGCCCGACGTGCTCGTGATGACGGCGACGCCGATCCCGCGCACCGCGGCGATGACCGTGTACGGCGATCTCGACGTGAGCGTGCTCGACGAGATGCCGCCGGGCCGAACGCCAGTCGTCACACGGGCTGCCAATGGCCCGCTGCTCGAGGCCGAGGTGTGGGCCGACGTGCGCGAGCAGGTGGCGGCGGGACGGCAGGCGTACGTGGTCTGCCCGCTGATCGAGGAGAGCGAGAAGCTGGAGGTGTCGTCGGCCGAGCAGACCTACGACCGGCTCGCGGCAGGCGAGCTCGCGGGACTCCGCCTCGGCCTCCTGCACGGTCGCCTGACACCGGCCGAGAAGGAGATGACGATGGATCTGTTCCGCGTCGGCCGGCTCGACGTCCTCGTCGCCACGACGGTGATCGAGGTCGGCGTCGACGTGCCGAACGCCACGATCATGGTGGTGCTCGACGCCGACCGCTTCGGGATCGCCCAGCTCCACCAGCTCCGCGGCCGGGTCGGGCGCGGCGAACACGCATCCCGCTGCTGGCTCGTCACGCAGCCGTCCGAGGAGGGGGTGGTGAGCGCCCGGGTCGAGGCGCTCGTCGCGTCGAACGACGGCTTCGAGCTGGCCGAGGTCGACCTCGAGTTGCGCGGTGAGGGCACGCTGATGTCGACACTGCAGAAGGGTCGCAGCGACCTCAAGCTGGCCTCGTTGCGCCGCGACCGCGAGCTGGTCGGCGCTGGCGCGCGACGCCGCGTTCGAGATCGTCGACGTCGATCCGAAACTCGCCGACCACCCCGAGCTGGCCGACGAGCTCGAGCTGCTCTTCACCGAACGCGACGAATCCTTCCTCACCAAGTCCTGAAACCCCCCCGTTCTGTCTGCTTCAGAACGCGCGTGGCGTCGTATGAAGCAGACAGGTCGGGGTTTTCAGGTGTCGGGGTACTCGGGGAGCTCGGGGAGGACGAGGTCCCAGCGGTCGAGGCAGTCCTGGCAGCGGTAGGCGACGATGTCGCCGGGATACCAGACGCCGTCCTCGCGCGGCTTGGTCAGGAGGAAGGCGCGCCCGCCGCAATCGATGCACGTGATCACGAGGTCGGGTTCGAGCACTCCCTTAGTCTGACCCGATGCGTGTCGTCGCGGGGGAGTTTCGCGGGCGACGCATCATCGCCCCGGCCGGCACGTCGACGCGGCCGACCACCGACAGGGTTCGCGAGGCCACGTTCAACGCTCTCGGCAGCCGCGACCTGGTCGTCGGGGCGCAGGTCGCCGACCTGTTCGCCGGCAGTGGCGCGATCGGGATCGAAGCACTGTCGCGAGGCGCCGAGCACTGCACGTTCGTCGAGCGCGATCGCGACGCGCTGCGGGCGCTGCGGACCAACCTCGACACGCTCGGCATCGCCGATCGGTCGCGGGTCGTGACCGGCGACGTGCTCGCGGTCGCGGCCGCAGTCGACGCCGACCTCGTCTTCGCCGACCCGCCGTACGACTTCACGGCGTGGGACCGGCTGCTCGGCGCGTTGCGGGCGCCGTTCGTCGTCGCCGAGTCCGGCGCCGAGCTCGTCGGCGAACCGGACGTGTCGGAGGGTCGTCCCGACGAGATCGCTGACCGCTTCCCGAACGGGTTCGCGGTCACCCGCTCGAAGCGCTACGGCCGCACTTGGGTGACCTTCTTCGAGCGATGACCGAAGTACGTTTGGCGCTGCCATGGCGAAGGTCCTGATACCCGGCAGTTTCGACCCGATCCACAACGGTCACGTCGACGTGATCGACCAGGCACTGGAGCTGTTCGGAGACGTCGTCGTCGCCGTCATGCACAACCCCGAGAAGCCGTCGGGACTGTTCGGGATCGACGACCGTGTCGAGCTCGCCAAGGCGAGCCTGCCGGATCGCCACGGGATCACGGTCGTCGCCTTCTCCGGGCTCGTCGTCCAAGCAGCTGAGGCGGTCGAGGCCGACTTCATCGTCAAGGGGCTGCGGTCGGCGGGCGACTTCGAGATCGAGCAGCAGATGGCCCACAACAACCACGCCGTGACGGGCATCCGCACCGTGTACGTACCGTGCTCGCCGGCACTCGGGTACATCAGCAGCCGGTTCGTGCGCGAGATCGCCGAGCACGGCGGACGCATCGAACACCTCGTCGCACCCGTCGTCGCCGACGCACTCGCCCGCCGATACGCTCACATCCCCGCCGACGAAGAGATGGCATGAGTCACGACGACCGCTTCAGTGATGGATACGACGACGACTACGAGGACATCGACGACGACCATCCCGAAGCAGCCCAACAGAGCGGATACGTCGGCGATGCCGAGACGTTGCTCAGGCGGGCCGTCGACATCGTCGCCACGGCGCCCACGATGCCGTTGTCGTCGTCGCCGCGCATCGATCGCGACGAGATCATCGAGTTGCTCGAAGAGGCCCTCGCCCGTCTCCCCGACGAGTTGCGCCAGGCCCGCTGGATGCTGAAGGAACGCCAGGAGTTCGTCGCCAAGACCCGCCGCGAGGCCGACGAGCTGCTGGAAGCGGCCCGTGGCCAGGCCGAACGGATGGTGCAACGCACCGAGGTCGTCAGGGCGGCCGAGCAACGTGCCCGCCACGTCATGGAGACGGCCGACAACGATTCGCGCCGGCTCCGCCTCGAGACGGAGGACTTCCTCGACCAACGGCTCGGCAGCTTCGAGATCCTCCTCGACCGGCTGTCGAAGACCGTCGCCGCTGGTCGTCAGAAGCTGTCGATCGGCGATCTTCGCCCGCCGGAGCCGACCACTGACGACGACGACCCGACCAAGGGATTCTTCGACCAGGACCGATGATCGTGTCGTCGACAGCACGTGCGCTGCGGATCAACGCCGGCGAGCTCCGGCGCTTGGCCGGCACCCACCGGCACGTCGAGCTCTCGATCCCGCCGGACGACCTCGACCTCGGCGACGGTCGCGTCACCGGCGACGTCGTCGTCGCCGTCGACCTCGAGTCGACGATCGACGGCATCGTCGTCGGCGGCACGGCTTCGGTCGGGTGGTCGGACGCGTGCCGGCGCTGCCTGCGACCGATCGACGGCGTCGCCGTCGCCCACGTCGACGAGCTCTACCAGGAGCGCGTCACCGATCCCGACGCCTTCCCGATCGAGGGCGAGCAGCTCGACCTCGCCCCGATGACCCGCGAGCTGGTGCTCCTCGAGCTCCCCGATGCGCCGCTCTGCCGTGACGACTGCGCGGGGATCTGCGCCGTCTGCGGCCGTGACCGCAACACCGAGCCGTGCGACTGCGACAACACGCGTCCGCGACGAGCGCTGGGCGGTCCTCGACCAGCTCGATTTGGACTGAACCCCCCGTTCTGTCTGCTTCAGACTGCCCGTGGCGTCATCTGGAGCAGACGGTTCGGAAATTTCAGCCGCTAACGTGTTCCGGCCCGACTGATGAGGGAGCCAACGGTGGCCGTTCCGAAGAAGAAGAAATCGAAGTCGAAGACCCGCAGCCGTCGCGCCGGCGCGTGGAAGCTCGGCGCTCCCGCCCGTAGCACCTGCCCGCGTTGTGGAAACGCGAAGACACCGCACACGGTGTGCCCCAACTGCGGCTGGTACAAGAACCGCATCGCAGTCGACGTCGCCTGACGGCGACCCCTTCACCGATGCTTCCCGTCGCCGTCGACGCCATGGGCGGCGACCATGCACCTGACATCATCGTGGCCGGCGCCAGGACCGCCGCCGCGGCCGGCACACCGGTGGCACTCGTCGGACCAGAGGACCTCGGTGAGCGGGTCGACCTCGGCGGACTTCCGCTGATCCCCGCCAGCGAGGTCATCGAGATGCACGACGACCCCGCCCAGGGCGTGCGGCGCAAGAAGGACTCGACACTCGTTCGGGCCGCTGAGGCGGTACGCGACGGAGCGGCGAGCGCGATGCTCTCGGCCGGCAACACGGGGGCGACGATGGCCGCCGCGCTGTTGCGCATGGGCCGGATCAAAGGGGTGAGCCGGCCGGCGATCGCCACGCCGATTCCCGTGCCGGGCTCGAAACCGACGGTCCTGCTCGACGCCGGCGCCAACGCCGAGGTCCAGCCCGACTGGCTGGTGCAGTTCGCCCAGATGGGCACCGTCTTCGCGCGGCATCGCTTCGACATCGCCGAGCCACGGGTCGGCTTGCTGTCGATCGGCGAGGAGCCGGGCAAGGGCGACACGCTGCGCAAGGAGGCGCACGCGCTGCTCGTCGCCGCGCCGGGCATCCAGTTCATCGGCAACGTCGAAGGTCGCGACATCATGACCGACGGCGTCGACGTCGTCGTCACCGATGGGTTCACCGGCAACGTCGTGTTGAAGACGCTCGAGGGTGGAGTGCGGGCGATCGTCCGTGCGTTGCTCGCCGCGTTCTCGTCCGAGGAGCAGTACAAGCCACACGCCGAGGCGCTCCTTCCGGCGCTGCTGCCGCTGTACGAGACGCTCGATCCCGAGACGTACGGCGGCGCGATCCTCCTCGGCGTCGACGGGGTGTGCATCATCGCCCACGGCTCGTCGAGCGAACGGGCGATCGTGAACGGCATCCAGCTCGCGCGCGAGATGGTCGAGGCGGCGATCGTCGACGAGATCCACTCGGCTGTCGCCGGCGGGTCCTGATCGCACGTCTGCGGGCGGTCCCGATCGCAACTCGGCGGCCAGTGCACGGGCAGTACACTCGACGTTTGTGCCTGCCGAGACCCACGTCGAACACGGCCCCCTCGGCCGCGAGGAGATCTTCGAGATCGTCCGCGACCGTCTGGCCGACATCCTCGAGATCGATCCATCGACCATCAGCGAGGGCCAGTCGTTCGCCGACGACCTCGAGGCGGACTCGCTGGCACTGATCGAGCTCGTCGAAGCGCTCGAGGAGGAGCTCGCCGACCGCACGGTGGGTTTCCGGATCGAGGACGAGGATCTCGAGGACCTGAAGACTGTGCGCGACGCCGTCGACTACGTGCACGAACGCACGGGAGGCGCCTGAGCTGAACGACCTCGCAGCGCGACTCGGCTACGACTTCGCCGATCCGTCGCTGTTGCGACGCGCCATGGCACATCGGTCGTGGGTTTCGGAGAATCCGGGCCAGCCGAGCAATGAGCGCCTGGAGTTCCTCGGCGACGCGGTGCTCGGATGGGTCGTCGCTGACATCGCATTTCGGCAGTTCACCGAGTTGCCCGAGGGTGCGTTGACCGATCTCCGCAAGAGCGTCGTGAACGCCGCCGCCCTCGCCGAGGTCGCCGAGGAGCTGGGCATCGGCAAGGCGCTGCTGCTCGGCAAGGGCGAGGACGCGGCCGGCGGTCGCGAGAAGCCGTCGATCCTGTCGGACGCCCTCGAGGCCGTGCTGGGTGCGGTCTACGTCGACGGCGGAACGGCGGTCGCCTACGGGTTGATCGAACGTCTCGTCGGGCCACGCCTGGCGGCCGCCGTCGACCGGCTGGACCAGCTCGACCACAAGTCGAGTCTCCAGGAGGCCGCCGCACGCAACGGGTTCGGAGCCCCTGAATACGTCGTGCGCGCCGAGGGTCCCGACCACGCCAAGAAGTTCTTCGCAACCGTCGTGCTCGACGGCCGCATCATCGGCGAGGGCGAGGGCCGTTCGAAGAAGGCGGCCGAGCAGATGGCGGCCTCCGAGGCGTTCGTCCTGCTCGCCGACGCCTGACGGTCCGCCCCGCCATTCCGATCCCGGACGTCGCATGCCAGAGCTGCCAGAGGTCGAGACGGTCCGGCGGGGACTCGACCGCCTCGTCGTCGGCCGCCGGGTCGACAGCGTCGAGGTCGGCCGGCTGCGCACCGTGCGGCGAACGTCGGCGCAGGCGCTCGTCGACGGCCTGACTGGCGCGACGATCGTCGCCGCCAACCGACGTGGGAAGTACCTGCTCCTCCCGCTCGACACCGGCGACGAGATGATGATCCACCTGCGGATGACCGGCAAGTTGTTGGTGGCGGGCGGCGGCTCGCCCCGCCCGCCGCACACCCATGTGGTGATGCACCTCGACGACGGCACCGAGCTGTTGTTCGTCGATCCCCGCACGTTCGGAGAGGTCGTCGTGTTCGATCCCACGAACGTGGCCGTCGAGCTCCCGGAGCTGGCCCTCCTCGGCATCGATCCCGTCGCCGACGGTCTCACGTTGCCGCAGTTGCGCCAGATCGTGCGGTCCCGGAACCGCGGGCTCAAGCAGTTGCTCCTCGATCAGCACCTGATCGCGGGCATCGGCAACATCTATGCCGACGAGATCCTGCACCGGGCTCGCCTCCACCCGGAACGGGTGTCGAGCTCGCTCGCCCCGCGGTCGGAGGCGTTGCTGCACGGCGCGATCCACGATGTGCTCGTCGCCGCGATCGTCTCGGGTGGCTCGACGTTGCGTGACAACCAGTACGTCGACCTGTTCGGCGACGGGGGCTCGTACCAGGACGATCATCGTGTGTACGGCCGGGCCGGCGACCGCTGCTTCACGTGCGGTCGGGGATGGGTGCGGCGGGTCGTGATCGGTCAGCGTTCGACCCACTTCTGCCCGATCTGCCAGCGCTGAGGTCCGGCACGCAGGGGGCGGAGGCCGGGGGAAATGACCGGTTCGGGACGAGTGGTCCCAGGGTCGGCGGGAGCGCGCCAACTAGCTTTCGATGTCACCGTGTTCCTCAAGAGTCTCACCCTCAAGGGCTTCAAGTCGTTCGCCGACTCCACGACCATGTCGCTCGAGCCCGGCGTCACCGTGGTCGTCGGTCCCAACGGTTCCGGCAAGTCGAACGTCGTCGACGCGGTCGCGTGGGTGCTCGGCGCCCAGGCGCCGAAGTCGGTGCGCAGCCAGAAGATGGACGACGTCATCTTCGCCGGCACCGCCACCCGGCCGCCGCTCGGCCGCGCCGAGGTCAGCCTGACGATCGACAACTCGGCCGGCCTGCTGCCGGTGGAGTTCAACGAGGTCACCGTCAGCCGCATCCTGTTCCGCACCGGCGAGAGCGAGTACTCGATCAACGGCGTCCCCTGCCGGCTGCTCGACGTGCAGGAACTGTTGAGCGACGCCGGCGTCGGCCGTCAGCAGCACGTGATCGTCAGCCAGGGCCAGATCGACGCGGTGCTGAACGCCCGTCCCGAGGATCGTCGGGCGATCGTCGAGGAGGCCGCCGGCGTCCTCAAGTACCGGCGCCGCAAGGAGAAGGCCGAGCGTCGCCTCGACGCGACCGAGGCCAACCTCCTGCGCGTCCAGGACCTGCTGCGCGAGGTGCGGCGCCAGCTGCGGCCGCTCGAACGGCAGGCGGCGGCCGCCCAGCGTCACGGCGAGCTCGTCGAAGAGCTCACCGCGCTCAAGATCCACGTGTCGGGCCGCGAGATCGTCGGGCTCCGCACCAAGCTGCAGGTGCTCGCCGCCGACGAAGTCGCGGCGCACCGCCTCGAGAGCGAGTTGAAGAGCGAGCTGGCGAGGCTCGACACGGCGGTGATGTCGATCGAGAGCCAACTCGCGGCACGCGGCGACAACGCCATCGGCGACCGGCTGATGCGCGTCGAGCAGTTGCGCGAGCGGGCTCGCGGGCTGGCTGCGATCCTCAACGAGCGGCGCCGCTCGATGGAGCGCGACCGGGGTCAGCTGCTCGATGCCGGCGTCGTCGCCAACCTCGAAGCCGATGCCGCCCGCTTCCGAGACGAACTGGCGGCGGTCGCGATCGAGCTCGACCAGCTCGCGCCCGAGGTCGAGCAACTCGAGATCGACGAGGCAGCGTTCGCGCACCAGCGCGAGCAGGCGTCGGCCGCGCTGCTCGACGACCCGTCGGGCGTCAAGGCGGCCAGTGCGGCGGCCGAGGTGCGTGGCGAACTGCGGTCGATTCGCACTGCCGTCGAGCGCAGCGAGAGCGACCTGCGCCGGAGTGCCGAGCGCGCCGACGTGTTGCGCGAGCGCGCCGGTGCACTCGATGCCGAGACCGAGCAGTTGCGTGCTGACTGTGCCGACGCGGAGGTCGTCGAGACGCCCCTGGTCGCCGAAGTCGAGCGGGCCGAAGGCCGCCGTCGCATCGCTGAGGCGCAACACGAGTCGGTGATTCAGGCGCGCCAGCGGGCGGCGGAGGTCGCGTCGAGCTGGTCGGCACGTGTCGAGGCACTTCAGCAGGCGCTCGACGTGGCACGCGCCCGTGCCGGTGCCGAACGTCTCGCCGACATCAACGGTGTCCTCGGGACGCTGCTCGATCTGATCGAGATCGATGCCGGGTGGCAGCCGGCGGTGGAGGCGGCGCTCGGCGAGGCGCTCACTGCGGTCGTCGTCGACGGACCCGACTCGGCGAGGCGTGCGCTCAGTGCGTTGACCGACTCCGACACGAGCGGTGCCGTCCTCGCCGTCGGCGTGCGGACGCCCGGCGCGGTGATGCCGGGCGTCGGCGAGTCCGTGCGAACGCACGTCCACTCCGACCGGCCGGGGCTGGCGACGCTGCTCGACGCGCTGATCGGCAACGCGGTCCGTGTCGCCGAGGCCGGCGCCGCGATCGACGTGGCGATCGCCCACCCCGATGCGATCGTCGTCACCGACGTCGGCGACCGCTTCGGTGCCGGATGCTGGCGCGTCGGCGCGGCGCCCGGCGGCACCACGGCGGCCGAGCTCGACCGGGCCCGAGAGGAGTCGGCCCACGCCGACGACCGGCTCGCCGACGCCGACCGGGCTGTTCGCCACGCCCACGACGAGCTCGCCGCCGCCCGTGCTGCGGAGTCCGAGCTCGGCGCACATCTCGACACCAACGACGCCCGTTTCAACGCCGCCGCCGAGGCACTCGCCAGGGTGCAGGGCGAACGCCGGGCGATCCAGACCGAGCTCGAGAGCCTCGATCGGGCCGCGGTCGCGTTGGCCGATCACATCGCCGCCGAGCGCGAGCGGATCGCCGAACTCGACGCGGTGCTCCCCGCACTGACGGCCGACGAACAGGCCGAGGCCGACGCCGCGGCCACCCGCGGTCGGGTGCGGCTGGAGCTCGAGGCCAGAACGGCCGTGCTCGCATCGCGGCGCCGTGACCTCGAGGTGCGCAACGCCGGTCTCCACGAGCGCCAGCAGCTGCTCGAACGGCGCATCATCGAGACCGAGCAGCGCCTCGAGGCCGACGCCGGTGCCCGCAGCGAGGCCGAGTCACGAAGAGTGTCGATCGAGCAGTCACTCGACGCCGTCGTGCGGCTGAACGACCTCGTCACCGCCCGTCGGGAGGTCATCGAGATCGAGCACGCTCGTCTCGCCGACGAGCGCCGCCGTCAGAGCGAGGAGGTGCGGTCGCTCGGCACCCGACTCGAGGGTCACCGCAGGGAGCGCGCCGACGCGGAGCGGCAGCTCGAAGTCGTCCGGGAGAAGGCACACCGGCTCGACATCGAGGAGGCCGAGGCGAAGCTCCGCCTCGAGACCGCGATCGAGACGTTGCGCCGTGATCTCGACATCGAGCCGGCGGTCGCCGAAGCCGCCGAGTGCCCGCCCGTCCCGGAGGGCACCACGCCGGTCGGGCGGGTGCGCGAGCTCGAGCGTGAACTGCGGATGCTCGGCCCGATCAACCCGCTCGCGCTCGAGGAGTTCACCGAGCTGTCCCAGCGCCACACGTTCCTCGAGGAGCAGCTCGAAGACGTGCGCTCGACGCGGCGCGACCTGGGCCGGATCATCAAGGCCGTCGATCAGGAGATCCAGTCGGTCTTCGCCGGTGCGTACGCAGACGTCAGCGCCAACTTCACCGAGCTGTTCGCGACGCTCTTCCCGGGCGGTGTCGGCTCGTTGCCGCTCACCGATCCCGACGACCTGCTCACGACGGGCATCGAGATCGAAGCCAAGCCGAGTGGCAAGAACGTGAAGAAGCTCTCGCTGCTGTCGGGCGGCGAGCGCAGCCTGACCGCGCTCGCCTTCCTGTTCGCCGTGTTCCGCAGCCGCCCGTCGCCGTTCTACGTGATGGACGAGGTCGAGGCCGCGCTCGACGACATCAACCTGCACCGCTTCCTCGGTCTCGTCGCCGAGTTCCGCAAGGAGGCGCAGTTGCTGATCGTCAGCCACCAGAAGCGCACGATGGAGGCCGGCGACAGCCTGCTCGGCGTGACGATGCAGCCCGGTGGCTCGTCGAAGGTGATCACCGAACGCGTCAGCGCCCCCGTCTGACCCCCGTCCGCCGTGCCGACCCGGTGCGCGATTTCGGACAGAACGAATTGTCGCGCCGACGTCGGTGCACGAATTCGGACAGTCCGAAATCGGGACCCGGTTGGGTCGCAGGGGCAGGAACGGTCCGGCGGGCCTACCGGGGACGGGGCTACTGTCTGGACAGCGACCACAGGTGGCGCTGGGGAGAGCCGAGAGCGTGACGACAGTCGAGGGTGAGGTCGCGGCAGGGGAGCACGCGATCGAGCTGGTGCGGGTCCGCAAGCAGTTCGGCGACGTCGTGGCCGTCGACGGTGTCTCGCTGACGATCGGAACCGGCGAGTTCTTCTCGCTGCTCGGCCCGTCCGGCTCCGGCAAGACGACGGTGTTGCGGATGATCGCCGGGTTCGAGCAGCCGTCGGCGGGGGCGATCCTGCTCGCCGGCAAGGACGTCACCCACGTCGCCCCCTACGACCGCGACGTCAACACGGTGTTCCAGGACTACGCGTTGTTCCCCCACATGTCCGTCCGCCAGAACGTCGAGTACGGGCTCAAGGTGAAAGGTGTCGGTCGGGCCGAGCGTCGTCGTCGCGCCGGTGAGATGCTCGACATCGTCCGCCTCGGCGAGTTCGGCGAACGTCGCCCGAACCAGCTGAGCGGCGGGCAGCGTCAGCGCGTCGCGCTCGCCAGGGCGTTGGTCAACCAGCCCGGAGTGCTGTTGCTCGACGAGCCGCTCGGCGCGCTCGACCTCAAGTTCCGCGAGGAGATGCAGGTCGAGCTCAAGTCGATCCAGCACGCCGTCGGCATCACGTTCGTGTTCGTCACCCACGACCAGGGCGAGGCGCTGTCGATGAGCACCCGGATCGCGGTGTTCAACGAAGGCCGCGTCGAACAGGTGGGCACACCCCAGGAGATCTACGACCGACCGGCCACGTCGTTCGTCGCCGGTTTCGTCGGCACCTCCAACCTCCTCGATGCCGAGCTGTCTGCCCGCCTGCTCGGCATGGCCCAACCCCACACCCTGCGCCCCGAGCGCATCCGTCTCGTCAACGGTGGTGACGTCGGTGCCAGCGAACGCGTCGGCCACTGGCACCGTCGACGACGTCCAATACCTCGGGCCGATCAGTCGAGTGCGGATCGCCCTCGCCGAAGGTGGGCGCCTCGTCGCCAGCGTGCCGAGCGACGAGCTCGCCGGCGTTGCAGACGGCAGCACCGTCCGGATCGCCTGGCCGGCCGATGCGGCGCTGAGAGTCGCGCCCTCGGAGACCGCCGACGACGATCAGGTCGTCGAAGTCGACGTGAACCACCTCGAGCACATCCAGCCCAAGATCTAGACGAAGACAATCAAGCAAAGGGGAGAATCAAGAATGAAGATGTCCACGAGACGAACCCGCCGGTTCGGTGCCTGTCTCGCCACCCTGACCCTCGTGGTCGCGGCCTGTGGCGATGACGACGACGCGGCCGACACCGCCGACACGGAAGCCACGGGCGACACCGCTGCGCCGGCCGACACGGCTGCCGACGCCCCGGATGACACTGCATCGGGCGACACCACGCCGGCGGACTCCGGCACGCAACCAGCGGGCGGCATGCCGACCGAGCTCGGCGAGGGCGAAGGTGAGGTCAACCTGATCGCCTGGGCCGGCTACGTCGAGGACGGATCGACCGATCCCGCCGTCGACTGGGTGACCGAGTTCGAGGACACCACCGGTTGCGCGGTCAACGTCCAACTCGGCAACTCGTCCGACGAGATGGTGCAACTCATGCAGACCGGCGAGTACGACGGCGTTTCGGCATCCGGCGACGCAACGCTCCGCCTCATCGCCGGCGGCGAGGTCGCTCCCGTCAATGTCGACCTCATCCCGAACTATGCCGACGTCTTCGAGGACCTCAAGCTGCAGTCGCACAACTCCGTCGACGGCCAGCCGTACGGCGTCCCCCACGGTCGCGGCGCGAACCTTCTGGTGTTCAACACCGATCTCTACACCACGCCGCCCGACTCCTGGGGCGAGATGTTCGAGTCGACGAGTGCCGCCGCCGGCTCCGTGTCGATCTACGACTCGCCGATCTACATCGCCGACGCCGGGCTCTACCTGATGGCGACCCAACCCGACCTCGGGATCACCAACCCGTACGCGTTCGACCAGGAGCAGTTCGACGCCGCGATCGCGCTGCTCGAGGCGCAGAAGGACCTCGCCGGCCAGTACTGGGCGCTCTACACCGACCAGCAGGCCGCCCTCGAGGGCGGCACCGCGCTTGCCGGCACCACGTGGCAGGTGATCGTCAACCTCGCCCAGGCGAACGGCGCCAAGATCGACGCGGTCAAGCCCGTCGAGGGCGCCACCGGGTGGTCCGACACGTGGATGATCTCATCGCAGGCGGCCCACCCCAACTGCATGTACATGTGGATGGACTGGATCATCTCGCCGCAGGCCAACGCCGCCGTGGCGGAGTGGTTCGGCGAGGCGCCGTCGAACACCAAGAGCTGCGACATGACGGCGGTGCCGGAGCACTGCGACATCTTCCACGCCGGCGAGACCGAGTACTGGGAGGACGTCTGGTACTGGACGACACCCGAGGAGACGTGTCTCGACGGCCGCACCGACGTGACGTGCGTGCCGTACACCGAATGGGTCAACGCCTGGAACACGTTGCGGGCATGAGCAACTGAGCCCGGGATCGTGCCCGACCGTCGTGTCGGGCACGATCCCGCGCTCGAACAGTCGACGATGCGAGCGATCAGCAGCTTCTTCCGCCGTCACCCGCGCCTCTCGCTGGCGGGGGTGATCTCCGCACCCGTGGCCTGGCTGCTGGTCGTCTACATCGGATCGCTCGCGTTGATGGTCGTCTCGGCGTTCTTCAAGCTCGACCCGCAGTCGCAGGAACCGACCACCGAGCTCACGACGGAGAACCTGCGCATCGCGTTCACCCGAACCGAGTTCGTCCAGGTCGTGCTGAAGAGCGTCGGTGTGGCGGCGGCGGTCACGCTGCTGTGCTTCGTGCTCGGGCTGCCGATGGCGTTCTACATCGCCAAGGTCGCCAAGCCATGGGCCAGGCGGGCCCTCATCGTCGCCGTGCTGCTCCCGCTCTGGGCCGGCTACCTCGTCAAGGGATACGCGTGGAAGGCGATGCTGCGCCCGGCGTCGGAGTTCGGCGTCGACACGGGTGGCGGCTTCCTCAGCTCGGTGTTCGGCTGGACCCCTGGCTTCGGCTGGACGGCGGTGATCCTGTCGCTGTCGTACCTCTGGTTGCCGTACATGGTGCTGCCGATCTACGCCGGACTCGATCGCCTTCCACCATCGCTGCTCGACGCCAGCGGCGACCTCGGCGCCCGCCCGCTGCGGACGTTCCGGTCGGTCGTGATGCCGATGCTCGTGCCGGCGATCGCCGCCGGATCGCTGTTCACGTTCTCGCTCTCGCTCGGCGACTTCATCATCCCCAACATCGTCACCGAGGGAAAGGTCCGCCTGGTCGGCAAGTTCATCGAGAGCACGCTGAACGCCCCGAACCTGCCGCTGGCGGCGGCGATCACGTTGTGGCCGCTGTTGATCATCATCGTCTACCTCGTCTGCCTCAAGCGGCTCGGCGCGTTCGAGAGCCTGTGACCTCGATGCCGGTGATCCGATGAACGTCTCGGCAGCCGCCAGATGGAGCCTGCGGCTCATCACCTGGTTCGGGCTGGCGTTCCTGTACGTGCCACTGCTCGTCGTCGCCATCCTCAGCTTCAACACGGTCAAATCGCTGTCGTGGCCGCCGCAGGGATTCACCACCGACTGGTGGGAGGCGGCGTGGAACGCCGACGCGCCGCGCGACGCGCTGTGGAACTCGGTCAAGGTGGCGTTGGCCGCCACCCTGATCGCGTTGGTGCTCGGCACGCTCGCCGCGTTCGCGCTCCAGCGCTACCGGTTCTTCGGACAGAACTCGCTCTCGTTCGTGATCCTGCTGCCGATCGCACTGCCCGGCATCGTCACCGCGATCGCGTTGCGCAACGCGATCGATCGCACGATCGACCTCGGCCCGTTCGAATTCCGGATCGGCTTCGGCTTCCGGTCGCTCGTCATCGCCCACGCCACGTTCTGCGTCGTGATCGCGTTCAACAACGTCATCGCCCGCTTGCGCCGATCGTCGCCGAACCTGCTCGAGGCCTCGGCCGACCTCGGCGCCCACGGACTGCAGACGTTCCGGTACGTGACGTTCCCGCTGATGCGTTCGGCACTCGTGTCGGGCGGGATCCTCGCCTTCGCCCTGAGCTTCGACGAGATCGTCGTCACGACGTTCACCGCCGGCTCCGGATACCTCACCCTTCCCCAGTGGATCCTCGCCAACATCAGCCGCCCCAACAACGTGCCGCTCGTGAACGTGATGGCGACATTCGTGATGGTGTTGTCGATCCCGTTGGCGTGGCTCGCCCAGCGCCTCGGTGACGCCGACGTCGGTCACGGCCGGTGACTGCCGTACTCCGCCGGTAGGGTCGATCGGCGATGGAGTTCATCTTCCTCGTCCTCGCGATCGTCGTCCTCGCCTTCGGCATCGGTGTGCTGGTCGTCAGTCGCCAGCGGAACCGAGCCGTCGGGACGCCCCCGCCGCCCACCGCCGCGCCCCCCAGGGCACCGGCGAGCCGCACGCCGACGATCGCACCACCCGACGTCGGCGTACCGGTCGAGAAGCCGCCGCCGGTCATCGAGCCGGTCAGGCCGGCCTCGCTCCGCGACCGGATGGCGAAGGCCCGATCGGCGTTGAGCGGGGCGTTCGCGGGCGTTCGCGGACGAAGTGCGATCACCGACGAGACGTGGGAGGAGCTCGAGGACGCGCTGCTGCGTGCCGACGTCGGCGTCGCCGTCACCGACGCCCTGCTCGACGACCTCAAGACGCGGGTCAAGGCCAAGGAGATCACCGAGCCGGGCGCGCTGCTCGACGCGCTCCAGGCCGACATGGCCGAACGCCTCGACGGCGCCGATCGGGCACTGCACTTCGAGGCGGGCCCGACCGGGAGTCCGAACGTGTGGCTGTTCGTCGGTGTCAACGGTGTGGGCAAGACCACGACGATCGGCAAGGTCGCCAGCCAGCAAACGTCCGTCGGCCGGTCGGTGTTGATGGCGGCGGGCGACACATTCCGGGCCGCGGCGGCCGAGCAGCTCGGGGCGTGGGCGGAACGGGCCGGCGTCGAGCTCGTCAGGGGCGAGGCGGGCGGCGATCCGTCGGCCGTCATCTACGACGGGGTCGAACGAGCCGCGGCCAAGGACATCGATCTCGTCCTCGCCGACACGGCGGGTCGCCTGCACACCAAGACGAACCTCATGGAGGAGCTGCGCAAGGTGCGCCGCGTCGCCGAAAAGGGTGTCGGGCAGGGTCACCGAGACGTTGCTCGTGATCGATGCCACGACCGGGCAGAACGGCCTCGCCCAGGCCCGTGAGTTCGGCGAGGCGACCCAGGTGACCGGCGTGGTGCTGACGAAGCTCGACGGTTCGGCCAAGGGCGGCATCGTGTTCGCGATCGAGACCGAGCTCGGCATCCCCATCAAGCTGGTCGGCGTCGGCGAGACGATCGGCGACCTGGTCGCGTTCGAGCCGACCGAGTTCGTCGCCGGTCTGTTCGACCAATGAGGCAGTGCTCGGGCACTCACCGGGAACCGTGGCGCGTCGGCCGACGTCCAACCAGCATGAGGATTGCTCGACTGAGAAACACTCACATCCGATCTGGCTTGATCCCGTTGTCCGTGTGCGCGGTCCTGATGCTCGCCGCCTGTGGTGGCGACGAATCGATCTCGTCGCCGACCGACCCGACGCTGCAGCCGCCCGTTGCCGTGAACGTCGTCGGATCCGGCGGCGACACTGCCGAGGCTGCGTCGACCGAACTCGCTGCCCAGGACGCCAAAGCCAGCGCGTCCGACTCCGACCGGAGCATCGGCTTGATGCCCGCCTTCGGCGGCTACGTGTTCGAGGTCGGAGACGACCTGCCGGCATTGCCGACGAACTCGACCGGCTATCACTTCGCGGCCGGTGTCACCGTCGACGCCGCCGACGTGTCGCGGATCGCCGCCGCGCTCGGCATCGAGGGTGAGGCAGAACCGGCCGCCGCCGAAAGTGGCTACCAATGGCGGGTCGGGCCGGAAGACGGCACCGCACCGGCGTTGTTCGTGGCCAATGACGGCCAGTTGAGCTGGTACTACTCGAACGCCTGGGCGACGCCCGCCGTCGAAGGGTGCGCGGTCGCCGGGAGCGAGGGTGGGACCTCGGTCGACGTCGGCGAGGGCGCCGTCGACCCAGCCGTCGACCCAGCCGTCGACCCGGCGGTCGACGAGCAGGTGCCCGCCAGCGACGTCCCGGCGCCCGATCAACCGGTCACGATCGACGAGTGCTCGACACCCGAGCCACCCGCCGGTGTGCCGACCGCTGACGAGGCGAACGCCAAGGCGAACGAACTTCTCGCCGCGCTGGGCGAGGACCCGGCGGCGTTCGAGCTCGAGACGTACGCCGACGAATGGAACGCCTCGGTCACGGCGTACACCTCCGTCGACGGGGTGCGCTGGCCGGCCGGCTTCGGCTTCGGTTTCGGCGGCGACGGCGCGCTGATCTGGGCGAACGGCACGCTCGCCGAGCCGGTGGCGACCGGTCCGTATCCGCTCGTCGACCTCGACGCGGCGATCGCCCGGTTGTCGGACCAGAACGGGATGTGGGGCTACGGCGGCGGCGATGTGCTCGCCGTCGACGCCAAGGCGGCCGAGGAAGCGGCGACCGACGAGGTGGCGCGTGACCGGACGGCTGACGACGTGCAGACGCTGCCCGCGCCGACCGACGACAGCGCCGTCCCGACGACACCCGAGCCGGTCGTGGCGACGCTGGTCGACGTCAAGGCCGATCTGTGGTGGGTCTGGGATGCCGACGGCTCGGTCTGGCTGCTCCCCGCCTACACGTTCACCGACTCGAACGGCAACGCGTTCACGGTGCCGGCTGTCACCGACGAGTTCATGATCGTCGTCGAACCGACGATCGAGCCGCAGCCCGAGCCCGTCCCCGCCGAGCCGGTCGATCCGGTCGTCGTCGACCCGCCGACCAGCGACGCCGCCGCGCCGCCGGATCCCACCGGCCTCGAGGAGTTCGTCGGCCTGCCGCTGGGCGAGTTCGAGGAGATGGCCAAGCGATACGGGTTCACAACCCGGGTCATCCGCCAGGACGGTGTCGACCTGCCGGGCACGATGGACTACTCCGACTCGCGCGTCAACGTCGCCGTGAAGGACGACATCGTCACCGAGATCGTGTCGCTCGGCTGACTCTGACCCCGACCCGATCTCGTGAAGTTTCGGCGCCGTGGGGACGCCGAAACTTCACGAGATGGGTCTGGGTAGCCTGGGCCGGCATGTTCGACAGCCTCTCCAACCGGCTCGACGGGATCGTCAAGCGCCTCCGCGGCAAGGGTCGCCTCACCGAGGCCGACGTCGACGAGGTGATGAAGGAGATCCGCACGGCGCTCCTCGAGGCCGACGTCAACGTCACCGTCGTCCGCTCGGTCGCCAACCGCATCCGCGAGCACGCCATCGGCGCCACCCGCTCGCAGGCGCTCGATCCCGGCCAGCAGGTCATCAAGGCCGTCCACGACGAGCTGATCCGCATTCTCGGTGGCGAGACGCTCAAGATCACGTACGCGTCGAAGCCGCCGACGGTCGTGTTGCTCGCCGGCCTGCAGGGCTCCGGCAAGACCACCAACGCCGCCAAGCTCGCCTCGTGGTTCAAGCAGCAGGGCCGTAACCCGCTGCTCGTCGGTGCCGACCTCCAGCGCCCGGCGGCCGTCGAGCAGCTGCGCACCCTCGGTCGCCAGATCGACGTACCGGTGTACTCCGACCCGGAGGACCCGATCCTCACCGCCTACCAGGGTCTCGAGGAGGCCAAGCGGCTCGGCCGCGACGTGCTGATCGTCGACACCGCCGGCCGCCTCTCGATCGACGCCCAGATGATGGAGCAGGTACGTCTCATCTCCGGCGCCGTGTCACCCGACTACACGTTCCTCGTCATCGACGCGATGACCGGCCAGGACGCCGTCCAGACGGCAGAGGCGTTCCACGCCACGCTCGAGATCGACGGCGTGATCCTGTCGAAGCTCGACGGCGATGCCCGCGGCGGTGCGGCGCTGTCGGTGAAAGAGGTCATCGGCCGCCCGATCGCGTTCGCGTCCACGGGCGAGAAGCTCGACGCCTTCGAGCAGTTCCACCCCGACCGCATGGCGGGCCGGATCCTCGGCATGGGCGACATGCTGACCCTGATCGAGCAGGCCGAGAAGGCGTTCGAGAAGGACCAGGCCGAGCAGGCCGCGATGAAGATGATGGAAGGCGAGTTCACGCTCGACGACTTCCTCGACCAGATGCAGCAGATCAAGAAGATGGGCCCGCTCGGCGGGCTGCTCGGGATGATGCCCGGCATTCCGAAGGAGCTGAAGGGCGCCGAGATCGGCGACGACGACCTGAAGCCGGTCGAGGCGATCATCCGCTCGATGACGCTCGAGGAGCGTCGCCAGCCGCAGATCATCAACGGCACCCGTCGCACGCGCATCGCCACCGGCTCGGGCACGACGGTGGGCGACGTGAACCGCCTCGTCAAGCAGTTCGGCGAGATGCAGAAGATGATGAAGCGCTTCGGCGGGATGGGCAAGAAGGGCAAGAAGGGTCGTGGTGGCTTCCCCGGCCTGGGCGGCGGAATGCCCGATCTCGCCGAGCTGCAGAACCTGCAGAACCTGCCCGGCCGTCCTTGATGGTGTCGGCCCACCACAGGTCGGCCACATGAGCGAGGATCGCATCGACGGGGCGCTTCGCGACGACATCCGCTTGCTCGGACGGCTCCTCGGCGAGTCGCTCACGCGCCAGTCGGGCTCCGATCTCCTCGATCTCGTCGAGCACGTCCGAGCGGAATCGAAGGCCGCTGTCGTCGACCCTGACGCGCGGGGGCGCCTGACCGAGGCATTGGCGGCGCTCGACCTCCCGACGGGGACCCTGCTGGGACGGGCGTTCCTGGCGTACTTCCATCTCGCCAACATCGCCGAGCAGGTCCACCGAGCCGACGAGCTGACACAGCGGTCGACCGTCGCGGTGAGCGCGCTCGAGCGGACGGTCAACCAGCTGGTCGCCGCCAACCTCGACCCCGCTGCCGTCGCCGACGTCGTGGCACGTCTCGACATCCGGCCGGTGCTCACGGCTCATCCCACGGAGTCGTCGCGTCGTTCCATCCTGACCCTGCGGCGGCGTGTCGCCACGCTGTTGCGGCAACGCACCGATGCGCGATCGTCCGATGCCGACCGTGCCCGTGCGGAACGGCGGCTGGCCGAGCTCGTCGACCTGCTCTGGCAGACCGAGGAGGTCCGTCGTGAGCGGCCGACCCCGCTCGACGAAGCGAGCGCGACGCTGTTCTACCTCGACGAGCTGGCCCAGCTCGTCGTTCCCGACCTGCTCGATGATCTCTCCGTCCAGCTTCGCCGCCTCGGCGCCGAGCTCCCGACGAGTGGCAGGCCGTTGCGCTTCGGCACCTGGGTCGGCGGAGACCGCGACGGCAACCCGTTCGTGACGCCGGAGATCACGCTGATCGTCCTCGGCCTCCAGCGCGAGCACGCCGTTCGCGCCTTGCTGGAATCGATCGAGTCACTCGTCGAGCAGCTCGGCGTCTCGACTCGGGCCGTCGGCGTGTCGGCGGAGCTCCTCGAGAGCCTCGAAGCAGACCGCCGCGCGCTGCCGTCGGTGTTCGAACGGTGGGCACGTCTCGATGCCGACGAGCCGTACCGCCTGAAGTGCTCGTACATCCGCGAGCGGCTCGTCCGCACGGCCCGCCGGGCAACGAACGGCAACGCGCCTAGGGCCGGCCTCGACTACAGCCGCGTCGACGAGCTCGTGGCCGAGCTCGAAGTCATGTACCGGTCGCTGCACGCCCATCACGGTTCGTTGATCGCCGAGGGTCTGGTGGCTCGCGTGATCCGCACCGCGCGTGCAGTGGGCCTGCAGCTCGCGACCATGGACGTACGTGAGCACACGGCGCGTCACCACCACGCGCTCGGTGCGCTGTTCGATCGGCTCGGGGCGGGCGATGACTACCGGGCGCTGGACCGTGCCGGGCGGACGCGGCTGCTGGCCCAGGAGCTGGCCGGCGGGCGACCGCTCGCACCACCGACCGCGACGCTCGACGAGGACGCCGCGAGGACCACGGCGGTCTTCGCCATGATCAGGGAGGCACTCGACCGCTACGGCGACGAAGCGATCGAGAGCTACATCGTCTCGATGGTCAAGGGCGTCGACGACGTCCTCGCCGCTGCCGTGCTCGCACGCGACGCAGGGCTCGTCGACCTCGGCTCTGGCGTGGCGCGCATCGACCTCGTGCCGCTGCTCGAGACCATCGACGAGCTCAACTCGGCCGGGCCGCTGCTCGACGAGCTGCTGCGCGAGCCGTCGTACCGGCGGATGGTCGCGTTGCGGGGCGATCTGCAGGAGGTGATGCTCGGCTACTCCGACTCGAACAAGGACGGCGGCATCACCGCCTCCGCATGGGCGATCCATCGGGCGCAGCGCGCGCTCCGCGATGTGGCCACCGAGCACCACGTGACGCTGCGGCTGTTCCACGGCAGGGGCGGAGCGGTCGGCCGCGGCGGCGGCCCGACCGGCAGGGCGATCCTCGCCCAACCGTTCGGCACCATCCAGGGCGCGATCAAGATCACCGAACAGGGTGAGGTGGTCTCCGACAAGTACCTGTTGCCGGAACTGGCGCGCAGCAACCTCGAGACGACGATCGCCGCGACCCTCCAGGCATCGCTGCTCCATCACGAGTCCCGACAGCCGCAATCGGTCCTCGACCGTTGGGATGCGGTGATGACGTGCGTGGCCGACGCCAGCCTCGGGGCGTACCGCGACCTCGTGGACGACCCGGACCTCGTCGGCTACTTCACCGCCTCGACGCCGGTCGAGGAGATGGCCGGGCTGAACATCGGCTCCCGCCCCGCCCGACGGGCGACCGAGTCCGCCGCAGGGCTGGCCGACCTGCGCGCGATCCCGTGGGTGTTCGGCTGGACGCAATCCCGCCAGATCATCCCGGGTTGGTACGGCGTCGGCACGGGTTTGGAGGCCGCTCGCACGGCGGGTTTGGGCGAGGCGCTCGACGAGATGGCGACGCAGTGGCACTTCGCGACGACGTTCCTCGCCAACGTCGAGATGGCGCTCTTCAAGACCGACCTCGACATCGCCCGCCTCTACGTCGAGCGGCTCGTCGAGCCCGGGTTGCGCCACATCTTCGACCGAATCGTCGACGAGCACGAACGGACCACCCGGGAGATGCTCCGCGTCCTCGGCGTCCCCGGGCTCCTCGAGAGTCATCCGATGCTGCGACGCACGCTGTCGACACGCGCCACCTACCTGTTGCCGATGCACCACCTGCAGGTCGACCTGCTCGCCCGTCACCGCGCCGCGGCGTCAGGGGATCCACATCTCGAACGCGCGCTGCTCCTGACGATCAATGGCATCGCTTCGGGTCTGCGCAACACCGGATGATCCGAACGAGCCATTCATGATTGAGTCGGCTCACCGCACGTCAACTCGATGAACGTCTGGTCGCCGACTCGCGGGGTGGGGGCTCAGCCCGTTGGCGCTAACCTTGCGGGGTTCTCAAGTGCTTCAGGGAGATGTGAAACAGATGGCAGTCAAGCTGCGCCTCACCCGAGTCGGCAAGACCAAGCAGCCCCAGTACCGCATCGTCGCGGCCGACGAGCGGTCACCCCGCGACGGCCGCTTCATCGAGATCCTGGGCCACTACAACCCGCTGCACGACCCGTCGAGCCTGAGCGTCGACAACGACAAGGCCGTCAAGTGGCTCAGCAACGGTGCGCAGCCGACCGAGCGCGTCGCCAAGCTGCTCGAGATCTCGGGCGCGATGGAGCAGTTCAAGGCGTCGAAGTGAGCGAGACGTCGAACGAGCTCCGGGCGCCGACGGCGGCGCGGTGCTCAGCCACATCGTGCGGTCGATCGTCGACGATCCCGAAGCGGTCACCGTCGAGGAGTCGTCGATCGGTCACCGAACCCGCCTCGACGTCCGCGTCGGTCCTGGCGATCTCGGCCGCGTGATCGGCCGGCGCGGCCGCACCGCCGCCAGCGTGCGCACGGTCACCCGCGCCGCGGCGGCGAAGGACGGTGTCGAAGTCGACATCGAGTTCCTCGACGACTAGATGGTCGGGACTGGCCTCTCGAGTCCCCTGCGCTTCGGCTGCTCCCTCCGTCACCGAGCGATAGTCGCCCCGGCGTGACGAACATGATGCAGCCGGAGGGCTTGCTCGAGGTCGGCCGCATCTCCCGGCCGCACGGGCTCGGCGGCGACGTCTACGTCGACTTGTCGACCGACCGCACGGAGCGGCTCGACCCGGAGTCGCGACTCTGGTGTCGTGGCGAATGGCTGACGGTCACGCACGCCTCCCGCCAGCCGCAGCGCTGGCTGGTGCGCTTCGCGGGATTCACCGATCGCACCGCCGCCGAGCGGTTCACCAACACGCCGCTTGTACGCCGAACCGATCGACGACCCGGACGCCCTCTGGGTGCACGACCTCGTCGGCGCCGCGGTCGTCGAGCTCGACGGCACCGGGCGCGGCCGCTGCGTCGCGGTGATCGACAACCCGGCGGCCGACCTGCTCGAGCTCGACTCGGGTGCGTTGGTGCCGGTGACGTTCGTTGTCGGGTTCGCACGACGGCGTCGTCACGATCGATCCGCCGGAGGGCCTCTTCGAATGATGCTGGTCGAATGATGGTGTGCGTCTGATGCGGGTCGACGTGTTCACCGTGTTCCCGGATCTCGTCGACCAGTTCTGCGCCGAGAGCCTGCTCGGCAAGGCGCGCCAGCGTGGCCTCGTCGACCTGCGCTGCCACGACCTGCGCGAGTTCACCACCGACGTGCACCGCACGGTCGACGACTCGCCGTTCGGCGGTGGTGCCGGCATGCTGCTGCGCCCGGAGCCGATCTTCGCGTCGGTCGAGGCGGCGGACCCGCCGCGCCCGTTGTACCTGCTCGGCCCCGGTGGCAGGCGGTTCGACCAGGAGCTGGCGGGCGAGCTGGCGGCGGGTGAGGGGTTCAGCCTGCTCTGCGGGCGATACGAAGGGATCGATCACCGCGTTCGTGAGCACCTCGTCGACGCCGAGCTGAGTGTGGGGGACGTCGTGCTGTCGGGGGGCGAGGTGGCGGCCTGCCTGATCATCGAGGCCGTGACCCGCCTGCTCGACGGTGCGATGGGCAACGCGGAGAGCCCGGTGACCGAGAGTTTCGGTGTGGCGGGCCTGCTCGAGGAGCCGCACTACACGCGTCCTGCCGACTTCCGCGGCTGGCAGGTGCCGGAGGTGCTGCGCTCCGGCGACCACGGTCTGATCGCCAGGTGGCGACTGGCGCAGGCACTCCACCGCACCCGGCGCGAGCGGCCCGACCTGATCGATCGACGGGGTGGCCTGACCGAGGCCGAGCAGGCCCTGTTGGAAGAGTTCCCCGCCCTCCCGTATCCTTGAACGGCCCGGGACGAGATCGGGCGAGGCGATGATCGGGCGCCGCCGACCGCGCGCCGGCCACTTCGAGCAGTACGAGAGAGCACGCCATGAAAGCCACCGACCTGATCGACAACCAGTCACTGCGTGACGACCTCCCGGCGTTTGCGCCGGGCGACGAGGTCAAGGTGCACGTCCGCGTCGTCGAGGGTGGCAAGGAACGCGTCCAGGTCTTCCAGGGCAACGTGATCGCCCGCAACGGTGGAGGCGTGCACGAGTCCTACACCGTGCGCAAGCTGAGCTACGGCGTCGGTGTCGAGCGCACGTTCCCCATGCACACGCCGACGGTCGCCAAGCTCGAGGTCGTCCGCCGGGGCGACGTCCGTCGCGCCAAGCTCTACTACCTCCGCGACCGTGTCGGTAAGCGGGCCAAGGTCCGCGAGAAGCGCGAGTTCTGATCGCCGCACCGCGTTCGATCGCGGTGCGCCCGTAACTCGGGCCGCTGGCCCCGCATCCACACCGATGAGGGAGGCCCGCCCATGGAACCGATCGCGTCCGACCTGTCGAAGCGCGCCCGTGGGCAGTGGGGCGAGGACCGGGCCTGCACCCACTACCGGCGGCTCGGCTATTCGATCGTCGAGCGCAACTGGCGATGCGAGCAGGGTGAGATCGATGTCGTCGCCCGGCTCGGTGACACGGTCGTGTTCTGCGAGGTCAAGGCGCGTCGGTCGCCGGCGTTCGGCGGCGCGGCGGCGGCTGTGGATCACCGCAAGCAGCGCCGCATTCGTCGTCTCGCCGCGGCGTGGCTCGCCGATCGTCAGGTCAGCGGTGTCGAGGTGCGGTTCGACGTCGTCGCGATCACCGGGGTCGACGTGGAGTTGATCGAGGGGGCGTTCTGACCCGACGGGCGCGCTCCACTGGCACGGGCACGCGTCGGTCCCAGCAGCCGTAGTGCCAGTGACGGCGGAGCTCGGGCGCCAGCTCCGGCACCGCCACGTAGTGGCCGGTCGCCGGTGGGATGTCGCGATGGCAGCCAGGGCACACATACGTCTTGGTGGCCTGGTACGGCTGCACGCGCCGCACCTCGACATCGCCGAAGCCGCCGTCCCAGAGTCTCGGCATCAGCCGAACACCGCCCAGATCAACAGCGCCAGCGCGATCACCAGCACGGCACCGACCATGACGTAGTCGCCGGGTCGGGCGCGGAACCTCCGGTACGGGTTGTAGCCCATCGCCTTCAGTATCGTCCGCGACGATGGCAGAGCCCCCCGAAGACAAGACCTCGCCGTACGAGACCCTGCGGGTCGACCGCGCCGACGGCGTCGTCACGATCACGCTCGACCGCCCCGCAAAGAAGAACGCGATCAACGGAGCGATGTGGAACGAGCTGTCCGCGGTGGTCGCCGAGATCGCTCGCAACTCCGCCGACCGTGTCATGGTGATCACCGGCGCGGGCGGCGAGTTCTGCTCTGGCGCCGACCTGGCCGAGCCGTCTGCGGCCAAGGAGCACCCGCTGTCCAGCCTGCGCCGCGTCGGCGATCTCTGTCTCGCCATCGCCCGCCTCCCACAGCCGACGATCGCCAAGGTCCGCGGCGTCGCAGTCGGCGCCGGGCTCAACCTGGCGTTGGTGTGCGACCTCGTGGTCGCCGCCGAGGGCTCGAGGTTCTCCGAGATCTTCGCCAAGCGCGGGCTGAGCCTCGACTTCGGGGGTTCGTGGATCCTGCCGCGGCTCGTCGGCATGCACCGCGCCAAGGAGCTGGCACTACTGGCGCACATCATCGACGCGAAGGAAGCCGAGGCCATCGGGCTCGTCAACCGCGTGTTGCCCGAGGCCGAGCTCGACGCGTTCGTCGACGGATGGGCTGCCGAGCTCGCCGCCGGCCCACCGATCGCGCTGGCGATGACCAAGCGCATGCTGAACAACTCGTTCAACGTCACGCTCGAAGAGGCGCTCGACGACGAGGGCGTCGCGCAGACGGTCAACCTCGGCTCCGCCGACAACCGGGAGGCGGTCTCCGCCTTCCTGGCCAAGCGTCCACCGCGGTTCGAAGGTCGCTGACCGGGCACCTGGACCCCGAATCCTCGGTTCTGTCTGCGTCAGATTGCCCAGGGCGGCATCTGAAGCAGACAGTTCGGCTGGAAGGGGTTGCCACCCGGCGGAGGGATGGCTCCGGTACCCTCGCCGGGTGCGCCGTCTGCTCGCAACGGCCTTTCTGACGGTGACGGCGTCGACGGCGATGCTGATGGCGTCAGCCGATTCGTCGGCGCAGGAGTCCACCGTGCCCGACGGTTCCGTGCCGCTGAGCGCCCTGCCCAGCGAGCCGACGACCGGAAGCGTGCCCGGCGACAGCGTTCCCGACGCGACGACTCCCGGCACGTTGCCGCTGGTACCGGTGCCGAGCGCGTGCACGGCGCCGCCGCAGCCGGAGATCGTGTTCGTCGGCGTGCTCGTCGAGCGCGACTTTCGCACCGGCCGCTTCGAGATCGTGCAAGTGCGGGCCGGGTCGGAGGACCCCTTCGCGGTCGATGGTCTGATCGACGTCCGATACGGCCTCGACATCGAGTACCTCGACATCGGTACCGAGTACCTGGTCTCCGCCCGTCGCGACCCCGTCATCGGGCTGCTGGCATCGAAGATCCGCGCACCTGCTCCGCTGCTCGGCGGTGACGACGTGGTCGGTGTCGCCGAGAGCGATGTCGAGTGCCCGCGCTTCGAAGATCCGATCCGCACGTTCCTGCCCGACGGTTCGTCCGTCGATTCGGCGGTCCTGGCGCCGCTCACCGAGCACAGGACGCAGCTCGTGGCGGCGTTCCTGATCCCGCTCGGGGTCGCGTTCGCGATCATCTTCGCGCTCGCCACGTTGCGCTGGGCCGTCTCCGGGCTGCTGCGCGGCGTGGGGTCGGTCGTACGTCACACGCGCTGACGCACAGCACCGGCGAGGGCCTCGACCGCGCCCCGCCAATCGTCGATCGGGATCTCCTCGGCGGCCTCGCCGACGCGACAACGGATCAGCACACCGCCGATCACCGGCTCTCCGAGCACCCGCTCGATCGCGACACCGTACGCGGCGAGTTGTCGGCGGTAACGCCCGATTCGTTCGTCGCGCGTCGCCGTGTCGGTCCACTGGTCGGTCTTGTAGTCGACGATGACAAGACCGTCCGGTGTGCGCACCAACAGGTCGATGTACCCCTCGAGCACGCGGCCGTCGATCTCGGCCGCGACGAACAGCTCGCGGTGGTGTTCGTGTTCCCGAGTGCCGCGCACGATCGGTGCCTCGAGCGCCGAGCGGGCGAGGGCGGCGACCGTCTCGGAGACGCCGAGGATTCCTTCCGCCGCGCATTGCGCCTCGGCGAGATGGTCGATGTCGGTGCCGTGTTCGAGGTCGGCGAACTGGAGCACGCCGTGCACGGCACGACCCACGGCCGTGCCATAGCGACCGCGTTGCCAGGGCGGGAGGTCGAGATCGACGGGGTCCTTGCGCAGGCCGGGGTCGCCCTGGCCCTCGATCCCGGCCAGGTCCTCGGCCAACCGGGTGGCGCTGATCGTCGTTCGCACCGACGCCCGGGCGAGGATGCTCGTGCGTTCGTCGGCCCACGCCACAGCGTCCGCCCACGGGAGCTCGATCGCGTCCGCCCGCGCTGACGTGAGGGTTTGGACGGTGGTCACCAGCTCGCGTGCGCCGGTGGTCGGATCGGCCGCGCCGGCGGATGCCAACAGCTCGGCGCTCGTGTACTTGCCCGGCAGATCGGGGAGTTGACCGCCGCGGTGGAGCGACACGACGAGGTGGTCGATCGCACGCGTGCATGCGACGTAGAGCAGCCGCCGCCGCTCGGCGTCGCTCATCTGCTCGTCGATCGGTTTGAACTCGTCGTAGACGTCGTCGCCATCTCGGCCGGCGAGGGTCCATGTCCCGGTTGGCCACACGACGCCAGTCGACGAGCCGCGCTGCGGCTTGGTGGTGAGCCCCGACACGATGGTGATCGGGAACTCGAGGCCCTTGGCGGCGTGGATGGTCATGATCCGCACGGCGACGTGGTCGTGCTCGGGCAGGATCGTGTCGGCGATGCGACCCTCCGACGCCTGGAGCCGCGCCCACGACAGGTAGCGGCGGACGCCGTGCCCGCCGACATCGCCCCACGCTCGCGCCTGGTCGATCACGTAGCGCACGCGACGCCACACATCGTTGGCATCGGGACCATCGAGTGCGACGTCGAGAACGCGACGTTCGTCGACGATCTCGGCCAGCAGGTCGGAGGGCGTCCGCCACGAGATCCGAGTGGCGATCGAGCGGACGTGGGCGATGGCCTCGGCGACCGGATGGTCGGCGAGCGCCTCGGGTGGTGGCGCCCAGATGTTCCATCTCCCGCCGCCCGTCACCCATTCGTACAGCTCGACGTCGCTGCAGCCGTAGAGCGGGCTGCGCAACGTCGCCACGAGCGCCAGCTCGTCGGTGGGGTCGTCAGCGGCGCGCAACGCCAGCATCAGGTGACGGATCTCCGCAGTCGTGTAGACGACCGAGCTGTTCTCGGCCCGGTACGGGACGCCACGCTCGCGGAGGGCGGCCTCGAGCGCCGGCAGCGATGTGCGGGCCGGGAGCAGGACGGTGATGTCGCCGGGCTGGCAGGGTCGAAGCGCCTTCGACTCCTCGTCCTCGACGGGCCATCCGTCGACGAGGGCGGTGACGACGGCGTCGGCGGCCGCGGCGGCTTCCATCGATCGGAGGTCCTCCGCGTTGCCGCGGCGCGAGTTGAGGTCGTCGAAGGCCTCCGCTCCGAGCACGTGGACCGTGCCATGGTCGCGGTGGTGGGGTCGGCAGACCTCGAGCGCGTGGTATGCGGGTTGGACGTCGGGCTGCTCGACGATGAGCTCCGAGAAGACGTGGTTGACCCAATCGATCACCGCCGACGACGAGCGGAAGTTGGCGCTCAGCAGTGCCGTCTCGGCACCGATCTGCTCGGCGGCGCGGAGGTACTGGGCGATGTCGGCACGCCGGAAGCGGTAGATCGACTGCTTCGGATCCCCGACGATGAACAGCCGTTCCGGGTGTGGCCGGAGTTGTCGCCAGTCGGTCTCGTGCGCCGGGTCGTCGGGGAGTGCCGTGAGGCGCACGGCGATCTCGAGCTGGATGGGGTCGGTGTCCTGGAACTCGTCGAGGAGGACCCGTTGGTAGCGCGCGTGCAGCAGCGCGCGCACGTCCGGTCGGGTGGCCAGCAGCCGCCTGGCGAACACCAAGAGGTCGTGGAACTCGAGTGTGCCGTCGGACGCGCGAGCGAAGGCTCCGTCGAGCACGAACTTTCCGACGAGCGATCCCAGCAGACGCTGGCGGTACTCCTCGACGTCCCGGATCAGCTGGTCGGCCTCGGAAGCGAGGTCGCGCTCGGCGTTGCGGAGCGTGTCGAGCGCGTCCGACCCGCCGTGCTGCTTCCACTTGGTCTTGTTGCCGCCCTTCCGCGCCTTGTGGCAACGCCCGGCGATCCGCACCACCGCGTCGAGGCGGGTGCGGATCGAGTTGCCGGGCGCGAGCAGCCGGGCGAGATCAGCGATCTCGGCGAGCACCTCGTGTTGGGTGTCGTCCTCCGGTGCTTCGTGTGTGCAGAGCAGTTCGGCCGCGACGCGGATCGGCTCAGTGTCAACCGTGAACCTGGGTGGTGGGTCGAGCACGACTCGGTCGTCGACGAGGTCCCAGTTGGCTTGGAAATCCTCGGCGACACGACGGACGCCGCGTCGGACGCCGAACCCGTCGAACTCGCACAGCTGCACGAACTCGCTGCCGCCGTCGATCGCGCCGGCCGGCGGATCGGGATCTTCGAGGAGCCGGTCGAGCAGGTCGTCCCACCGTTCGTGGAACGCCAGATCGCTCTCGAGCTCGTCCCGAACGGTGAAGCCAGGCGGGAGCCCGGCCTCGATCGGGAACTCGTACAGCAACCGACGGGCGAACGAGTGCAGCGTGCCGATCGGAGCATGATCGAGATCGTCGAGGGCGGCGGCCAAGAGGCGACCGGTGTCGGGCTCCGCGACCTCAGCGGCTGTCAGGTCGCGGCGCAGGCGATGGCGCAGGTCGGCGGCGGCCTTCTCGGTGAACGTGATCGCGGCGATCGACGTGATCGGCACCCCGGCGCGCACGAGTGCGAGGACGCGCCCGACGAGCTGGGTCGTCTTGCCGGCGCCCGCACCCGCCTCGACGAACAGGTTGGCGCCGAGATCGGTCGTGATGCGCACGCGCGCCGCGGCGTCCGGCGGTGGGGCGTCGACCACCGGGGCGACGATCGGTGCGTCGAGCAACTCGAACGACAGTTGCTCACTCACTCGGCGCCGCCTTCTCGATGTCGGCGTCAGGGTCGGCGAACCAACGCTGCAACCGTGGATCGTGGCGCTTGCGGTCCCACTCGCTCCAACGTTCGGCGGTGCCGAGCTTGTCGGGTTCGCAGTACGCGCACGGCGCGAACGATCGCCAGGTGGGGCGTTCCGGCTTCGGCGGGTACAGGCCGGACTCGATGCCGTCGACCACGTGGTCCAGCCAGCGCCCCACCTCGGCCCAGATCTCGGGTGTGAACGTGTATCCGACGCGCTTGTACTTCCCGGCCGCGAAGAACGAGTACTCGGCGCGGACCACCGCATCGGGCTCGTCAGCGATGGCCAGCGCCGCCGCTGCGTAGGACGGCAGCTGGAGCCGGGTGCCCGACGCCGTGGGATCGCCGTCGGAGATCTCGGTGAAGTTCCGGTTGCTGCCGGTCTTGTAGTCGGTGACGAACAACGTGCCGTCACGGGCGACGTCGACCCGGTCGATCGATCCCTTCAGCGCCAGTGCGCGTCCGCTCGGCAGGGGGATCGTGATGTCACCCGCATCGCCGAACCGGCGCTCAGAGCTGACCACGCGTACGCCCCGGTCACGCACTGACTCTCGATCGCGCCGGAACCACTCGGCCAGGTCGGCACCCATCCTCTCGCGTTCGTCGGCCCAGTACGCGGGACGTCCGGTGCGGCCGGCCCGTTCGGTGTCGGCGCCGACGCGGTCGAAGATCTCCATGAGCGCCGCGACGTGCGGATCGGTCCATCCGGAAGAGTCGGGCTGGGGAAGCTCGCCGGCGAGAACTGCCTGGTTGAACCGGTCGAGCGCCACGTGCAGCGCGCTGCCCCGGTCGAGCGGGGTGATGGTGATCTCGTCGGCGGGCTCCTCGACCTCGTACACCCGGAGCAGGTAGCGCGCGAAGTACATGTGCGGACACGTCACCCACGTCTCGAGCTCGGTCGGGGAGATGGGCCGGTCGAGGCGCGGCACCGTGACACCCGTGAGATCGCCGTCGTACACCGTGAGCGCGTCGGATCGTCGCGCCGCTCGCAGCTGGATCGCCCGCCGCAACACGATGTCGTCGATGGCCTCGTGTCCGACGGCGAGATCCTGCCCGCCATGCACGCGCATCCACAGCCCGCGGAGACGGTGCTCTGATGACGACGTGGGGAACTCCGTGGCGAGCAGGCCCGCGGCGTGCGATGCGACCTCGCGGCGCCGAGCGAACGGCACGTCGGCCTCGATCCAACGTGTCGGCACACGGGTGGCGGTGGCGCGCAGATCGCCGCGCGGGTAGGTGATCACGACCTCGCTCGCGATCGACAGGGTGGACAGGAACTGGCGGTGGACACGACCTGCGGTCACGTTGCTCGTGGTCAGTCCGGCGGCAGCGCGGTCCGAGTCGCTCACGAGGGGATCAGAGATCGGTGGCGGTGGGAGCAACCCGTCGACTGCTCCGACGACGACGACGAAGTCGACGTCGAGGCCGGCGGCACCGGCGAGTGCGCCGGTGGTGAGCCCGGCACCGATGCGACCTTGGCGTGGTGGCGCCACCTCGAGCTCGGCGAGAAACGTCGAGCGGAACTCGCGACGGTGCACGGGCGGACCGATGGCGTCGAGGTGGCGGAGCCGGTCGAGGACACGTTCGACCTGCTCGTGAGCGGCACGCTCGGCGTCGTCGAGCCGCTGGAGGGCGCGGCGCCCGATCCATCGCTCGATCTGCTCGCCGCACCAGGTCGCCCACTCGTGCCAGGGCCGGGTGGCGGCCGGGTGACCGAGCGTTGACCGCAAGCCGGTCACGAACGTCGCCAGCCCTTCGGCGTCGGTGGCGTTCCGGACGCCGCGTTCGAGCGCGGCGTCCTCGCGGCGCCGTTCGCGCGCCGCGTAGGCGCCCAGGCGTGGTGTCCAATGGTCGTCGCGCGCAACGCCTGCGGCGCGGCTGACGCGCTCCCAGGCGGCGGTGTGGAGCAGTTCACCGTCGGCGCCGCGGGCGGGCACGTCGGCGAGGAGGTCGAACAGGTCGCGGCGACGCAGCCCACGCCGGTCGACGTCGAGCAGGTCGATGACGAGTCGCGGCACGAGGCGTTCGACCAGACGCGTTCCGGGCCGCCCGTTCCACTCGATCCCGGCAACGTCGAGGTGGTGCTCGACGAGTCGTGCGTACGGTCGCTCCGCCGACCACAGCACGGCCATCCGACCGAACGGCGTGCCGGCGCGGCCGGCGTCGAGCACCGCCCTGACGGCGAGCCGGACTTCGTCGTCGGCGTCGGTGGTGGAGATCACCTCGATGGTGGACGGCTGTGCCAGTGGCGTGATGACGGCAGACAGCTTCGGACCCGACCAACCGGGCTCGAGCGCTTCCGCGATCGTGAGCAGTTCGGCGTCGGCTGCCTCGTCGCCGGTGACGCCCAGGATGACGTGGACGTCGGCGACTCTGCCGAGCCCGCGGATCAACCGCAGCTCGCGTCCGCGCAGCTGTTGCGGGAGGTACACGATCGTGTGGGCGAGCTGGCGGGGCACGGCGTGCTGCGTCGCGAGCTCGGCCTGCTCGAGGAGGTCGCCTTCGTCGTACCAGCCCGCCCGGAGCCGGCGCGTCGTGAGCTGGCTGATGCGCGCCGCCTCGCGGCCGCGGGGTGACGACGCGGTGAGGGCGGCCACGGCGTCGGGGCCGGCGAGGCGGAGCTCGCGGTGGAGGTCGCGCAGGGCGACGACGGTCGACGGGTGTTCGGCGACGGTGGCGAACGACCCCGGCGCATCGGCGAGCACGCGGCGGATCGCGAGGTCGACCACTGCGGTCGACACCGGGGAGCGTCCGTCGGCCACCAACGTCGGTGACCCGATCAGCTCGGCAAGCCGGTACAGCGTCAGCATGTCGACTGCCGCAACACCGCCCCGGCGGCCCAGCGCCCGGCGGGCCATCACACCGGCCGTGTTGGTCGGCACGATCACCGTGACGGGGGCGAGTGGATCGCCGGACTTGGCCTGACGGACGGCAGCAGCCAGCGCGCCGAGGGCGCGGCCGGGCGCGGTGGCGTCAACGCTGATCGGCACTTACCCGATCGTAGAGAAGGGGTGCGCGCAATACGCCCAACCGGTGCTCAGGCGGCGGCCTCGGCCGCCGCGCGCAGTGTGGCGACGGCATGACCGAGACCTTCCGGATCGCGGTACAGGGCGCTGCCCGCCACCAGCACGTTCGCACCGGCGGCGGCCGCACCGGCGATGGTCGCCTGGCTGATCCCGCCGTCGACCTCGACGTCGACGGTGTCCGCCAGGCCGGCATCGTCGAGCATCCGCCGAACCTCGGAGATCTTGGCCTCCATCGTCGGCAGATACTCCTGACCACCGAAACCTGGGTTGACGGTCATGACCAGGACCAGGTCGACGAGATCGAGGACGTGGGCCACCGCCGACGCGGGTGTCGCCGGGCTGATCGCAACTGCGGCCCGGGCGCCCATCGAGTTGATCGCGCCGAGTGTGGCGTGCAGCTGGAGGCAGGCCTCGGCGTGGACGATGAGACGTTCGCACCCGGCGTCGATGTATCGGCCGGCCAGCACGTCTGGGGTGAGCACCATGAGGTGCGCCTCGAACGGCAACGTGACGTGCTTGCGCGCGGCGGCGATGACGTCCGGCCCGAACGTGAGGTTGGGCACGAACTGGCCGTCCATCACGTCCCACTGGATCAGGTCGACGCCGGCCTCCTCGAGCGCGACGACCTCGTCGCCGAGCCGGGCGAAGTCGGCCGGGAGCACCGATGGAACGATCTTGATCGGTCTCGCCATCGAGGTGACGCTACCGGGCCGGGCATTGTCACGACTTGCCATCTTCGCCATGCCATCTGGCGTCTTCGGCATCCCACGCTTCGTTGCGATGCTCGACGGTGTTGCGCCAGTTCTCCGCCGCCGCCTTCGACGGGTACGGACCGAGGACCCGCATCGCCGGGCCGCGCTCGCGGGCGGGAACGGCGACCTTGTTGCTGAGGTCCCAGTACCACTCCGTGTCCTCATCGCCCATCGCCCCAGCTTCGCGCACGCGATGGCGCCTACGCTCGCCGGGTGAGCGCAACCGTGGTGACGGTCCGGCCCGAGCGTTTCGTCGCCGGCGGCGACGCGCTGGCCAAGGCCGACGACGGGCGTGTGGTGTTCGTCAGGGGAGCCCTCCCAGGCGAGCTGGTGACCGTCGAGCTGACCGAACAGAAGCGGGACTGGTCGCGCGGCGATGTCGTCGCCGTCGTCGAGCCGTCCGCCGACCGGGTGATCCCGCCCTGTCCGTACCGCCGGGCCGGATGCGGAGGGTGCGACTGGCAGCACCTCGCGGCGGCCACGCAGCTCGGTGCCAAGGCCGCGATCCTCGCCGAGGCGATGCGTCGGACCGGCGGACTGGACGGCGCAGTGATCATCGAGGGACCTTCGGCACCGTCGCGCGCGTACCGCACGAGCGTGCGCGTCGTCGGCAGCCCGTCCGGGCGAGCCGGATTTCGTCGCGAGCGATCGAACACCACGGTCGAGGTCGACGAGTGCATGGTCGCCCACCCGGCCATCTTCGACGCGCTGCGCAGCGTCAGGATCGACCCCGACGTCGAGCTCACCGTGCGGGTGTCGGAGGCGACCGGTCAGATGACCGCGATGTGGGACAGCCGCCAGGGCGACGTGAAGGGGCTGCCCGACACCGTGCAGACCGGCGCCAGCGCGGCGCTCTACGAGGACGTCGCCGGCCATCGGTTCAGGGTGTCGGCCGGATCGTTCTTCCAGTCGGGGCCGGCGGCGGCGGGGCTGCTCGTCGACGCGGTCCGCCGCGCGTCACCCGAGATCGACGGAGCGGAACACGTCGTCGACGCGTACGCCGGGGTCGGGTTGTTCGGACTCGCGGCCGTGCCCGCGACGAGCCGGACGACGAGCATCGAGACGTCGCGTTCCTCCGTCGGGGACGCCTCGGTCAACCTCGCCGGACGGGCGGCGACGATCGTGCGCAGCGAGGTCGGAGCATGGCGCGCGGGCGGTGAGCGGGTCGACGTCGTGATCGCCGATCCGGCACGCAGCGGGCTCGGCAAACCGGGGTCGGCCGCGCTGGCAGCGGCGGGCGCACCGGTGCTGGTGCTCGTGAGCTGCGACCCGGTGTCACTCGCCCGTGACGCCACGCTGCTTCGACAGCACGGTTACCGCCACGAGCGGACCGAGGTGCTCGACTTGTTCCCGATGACGCATCACGTCGAGGCGGTGACCAGGTTCGTCGCGGACGGCGATGGCGACCGCGCCGGCAACGCACTGGCACACTGAGGACGTGCTCGAACCGGACGTGTCCGACGAGGTCGCGACGGCGCTGTCCGACGGCGTCGCCGTTGTTGCCCTCGAGTCGACGATCTTCTCCAACCTCGGCTTGCCGTCGCCGGCCAACGCTCAGGCGCTTGACCGGTGCACCGGTGCCATCCGCGAGCGCGGCGCCGTTCCTGCGCTCACGGCCGTCCTCGACGGCGTCGCCCGGGTAGGGCTCGACGCGTCGGAACACGCCCGCGTCCTCGGTCCGGCGCGCAAGGTCGCGGAGCGCGACCTCGCGGTCGCGGTGGCGCAACGGTGGACGTTCGGTGCGACGACTGTCTCGGCCTCGGTCGCGCTGGCTGCGACGGCGGGCATCGAGGTGTTCGCGACCGGAGGGATCGGTGGCGTGCACCGCGGGGCCGAGCTGACCGGCGACGTCAGTGCCGATCTCGACGCGCTGGCCCACCACCCCGTCATCACCGTGTGCGCCGGGGCGAAGGCGTTCCTCGATCTGCCGCGCACGCTCGAGTACCTCGAGACGATCGGTGTTCCGGTACTCGGGTGGCAGCACGACTGGTTTCCCGCGTTCTACATGCGCTCGTCGGGGCTGCGCGTGCCGCATCGCGTCGACTCGGCGGCCGAGGTCGTGGCGACGTTGCGCCAGCGCACCCGGCCATCGACGGGCGTCCTCGTCGGAGTCCCGATCCCGGAGGCCGACGAGCTCGATCCGGATGAGCTCGGCGCCGTGCTGACGCTCGCCCACGACGAGTGCGAGCGGGCGGGCATCGTCGGAGCCGCGGTCACACCGTTCGTGCTCGGCCGCATCGCCGAGGCGACCGAGGGTCGGAGCGTTCCGGCCAACCTCGCCCTTGCCGAGCACAACGCGGCGGTCGCAGCCGAGATCGCGGTCGCCCTCGCCGGCGGTTGACGCGCGCCTCGTCGACCGCGTCTACAACTTCCCCAGCCGGCGTTCGACCCGGTCGAGGAAGTCCTGGCGCTGATCAGCCGTCGACGTGTCGACGCCGTACATCGCCACCCAGGTCGTGCGGCATCGGCGGTTGCAGAGCGAGCGCAGGGCGCGGGTGACGACGCGCTTTCCTCCTTCGCCCTGGAGCGAGTTGACGAGCTTCGAGGACCCGTGTGTCGTGACGACGACGATGCGGCGGACGTTGCGCAACAACGGACGGATGCGGTTCGTGCCGGCAGGAAGCGACCACGCCACACCGTTCGCCCAGACCCGGTCGATCCAGCCCTTCAGCATCGCCGGCTGCCCGCTCCACCAGGTGGGGTAGACGAGCACCAACGTCTCGCACCAACGCAGATCGTCGGCGTAGCGCTGCAGTGCCGGCGCGACTCCCGGCTCGAGGTGGGTGCGCCGGTCGCTGTGCATCGAAGCAGGGGTCGAACCCGTCGGCATACAGGTCGGTCACGCGCGTGACGCTCCCGGGTCGGTCGAGGGCCGCGACCACCCGATCGCGCACGGATGCGACGAACGAGGCCGGCACCGGATGGCAGTAGACGACGAGCACGTTCACGTGAGTCGCGCCATCGTGGTCTCGACCCGGTCGAGGAACTGCTTCCGGCGTGACTCGTCCGCCGTGTCGATGCCGTACAGACCGAGCCACGTCGTGCGGGTCCGAAGTCCGCACGCCATGCGGAGCGCCCGCATGATCGTGCGTCGCCCGTTGTCGTTGATGATCTTCACCGTCCATCGTGGCGATCCGTAGGTGCTGATGCCGACCAGACGACGCACCGTGCGCAGCCCGGGCCGCACCTTGCCGTTGCCTTCATCGAAGACGAACGCGACGCCCGGCACCATGACCCGTTCGAGCCAGCCCTTCAGCATCGCCGGCAGGCCGCTCCACCAGGTCGGGTACACGAACACCAGGCAGTCGGCCCATTGCACCAGCCGGGCGTGCTCGCGGGTCTGCTCGTCGATCAGTGGCGTCTCGCCGTGGTACGCCTGGCGCTCGGCCGGCGACATCGCGACACGGAAGCCGATTGCGTACAGGTCGACCACCTCCACTGCGTGTCCGCCGGCGCGCAGACCGGCGACGGCCCGCTCGGCGGCAGCGTGGGTGAAGCTGTCGTCGCAAGGATGCGCAACAACCACGAGTGCCTGCATGCGGCGGCGAGTGTAGGTGCGGGGTGCTCGGCGATCGCCCCCGAACGCTCAAGATCGCCGTGCCGTCTGCCGATGCCCAACGCACGGGTTGCGGACGCGCGTTATCTCGCGTGTGTGTTTCAGGCGGACGGAGGTGGGCGAGTTGGATCGACGGCTGCGACGGGCGATCGTCCGCGTCGTCGGTGCCACGACCATCGTGGTCGGCGTCACCGTCACGGCCAGCGCCGTTCGTCGCGCCGACCAGGTGGTCGCTTCGGGTCGCGAGGTGCTGATGGGCGATCGACTCGTCGATACGTTCGTCGGCGGCGACCTGAGCGTCGTCCAGAACGTCGAGACGGCCGGGATCGTCGTCGCCCTGGGTGACCTCGCGGTGGACGGAGGCTCGCTGCGGATCGAACGGGCCAGTGCCCGGGTGTTCGCCGTCGGCGGTTCGCTGGTGGTCGGGGACGGCGCTTCGATCATCCTCCCCGCGGCCGGTGGACTGAAGTACGGAACGATCCGCATGGGCGCGCCCGGATCGGCCGACACCGTCACCCGCGACCCCAACGCCGTCTCGGAGTTCACGCCGATGGTGGCGGCGCTCGCATCGAGCGCCAGCTGCTTCGCCGCGACCGCAACGTCGGGCATCGTCACCAGTGACGGCTCGCGCACCACGTTCGTCGGCGATGGCGTCAGCCCGCTCCAGGTGTTCCAGGTGAAAGATCGTCTCGTCGGGCCGGTCCATTTCGACCGTGTGCCGACCGACGCCACCGTGCTGATCAATGTCGAGGGTGGTCGCGTCGACGTGTCGCCGACGTCGGACGATTGGGCGGCACGATCGAACGACATCCTCGTCAACGTCCCGATGGCGAGGAGCGTGAAGGTCGACGCCGCTGGTGGCCGCATGATCAATCTGCTCGCCGGCAACCCGGACTCGCACGTGTCGGTGGAAGGCGAGCTCTATCGCGGTCGGATGCTGACCCTCGGCGAGCTCGAACTGAACGGGACCCGGCTCGAAGCCGGTCGCCTCACCGCCAGCCACCTTCCCGAGTGCCGGCCGGCCGACCTGGCCGACCCGGCCGGGCCGTCGACGACCGCGCCTCCGACCGCCTCGCCGTCGACCGCGTCGACCGCGCCCGCACTGTCGAAGTCTGCGTCGACGACCACGTCGTCCTCGTCGACCACGACGACGATCGTCGCCGGCAGCCGTGCCGCACGGCGAGCCGGCCGTGCTCGGCGCGGCGTTCAGCCTCGGCGGCGCAGCGACGTCGACACAGTGGTGGATCGGGCTTCCGGTGAGCGTGCTCGGGCTGTTGCTGCTCACGTCGAGCTGGCTCATCCCGGGGTTGATCGCGAGCCGTCCTGCGGCGCTGGTTCGCCGGCTCGCGCGAGCCGGGCGACCAGCCCGCTCCGCACGGCCGGCCACTCGGCGCTGATGATCGAATAGACGGCGGTGTCGCGGGGTCGCGTCTCTCCCGGCTGGTTCACCAGTCGATGCGAGCGCAGGATGCCCTCGAACTGGGCGCCGAGGCGTTCGATCGCGTCGCGGCTGCGTTGGTTGAGGGCATCGGTGCAGATCGCGACCCGCCACACCTCCCACTGCTCGAACGCGTGGGTGAGGAGCAGCAGTTTGGCTTCGGTGTTGACGGCCGTGCGCTGCGCGGTGGAGGCGAGCCAGGTGCCACCGATCTCGACTTCGTCGGGTGCGGTGCGTCCGCGCCAGTGGCGCAGCTCCAGGTACCGGGTGCAGCCGACGAGCTCTCCCGTGTCGAGGCGACGCTGGGCGAACGGCACGACCACACCGCGGTCACGGTCGGCCAGGAGCCAGTCGATGTACCGCTCGGCCTCGGCGAGCCCGTCGGGCACGGGCGTGTAGCTGTAGCTCGACCGGTCGATGGCTCCCGCTCGCCCGAGTTCGGCTGCCTGATCGCGTGCGAGTGGTTCCAGCTGGACGTGGGTACCGGTCAACGTGAACGGCTCGATGTGCTTCGCCACCAGGCCGACCGTAGCGAAGCGCCGGTGCTCTGCTACTCCTGTGTCCTGTGACCCCCTCCGACACCATCTTCGACACCGGTTCGATCCTGCCCGCCGATCACGACGGCTACGGCGACATCGACGACATCGGCGAGCTCGACGTGTTGCACGACCGCGAATACCGCGTGCGCGCCTTCCGACTCTCCGCCGACCGGCTGCTGATCCGCGGCGCGGTGCGCGACCAGAAGCCGCCGAACCTCTACATCGTCGACGACGATCAGCCGCTGACGATCCACCACATGCAGATCGATCTCGAGGTCGCGTTCCCGTCGCTCGAGATCGTGGCCGCGGCGGTGCGGTTCGAGACCCATCCCCACGGCGGTTGCCCGGCGATCATCGACCACTACGGCGGGCTCGTCGGGCTCTCGATCGCACGCGGGTTCACCCACAAGGTGCGCGAGCTGTTCGGCGGCCCACGTGGATGCACCCACACCACGGCGCTGTTGCAGGCGATGGCTCCCGTTGCCGTGCAGTGCTTCTGGTCGATGGATGCAGCCGACGCGAGCACGACGGCGTCAACGGAGGGCGCCGACGATCGGCGCCTTGCGAGATGGTCGACGAACCTCAACACGTGCCACGTCTGGGCGGAGGACGGCGAGCTCGTCGCGCACCTCGACGCCGGCGGCGAGTTCGGCACGCCGATCTTCATCGCCAAGCGTGCCGCCGAGCTCGGCCTCGAAGGCGACGACCAGCGGCTGCGGCTCAACCGTTAGATGGCGATGTCAGAGGTCGTGGACGACCCGTTCGGACTGCGCTCGCTCACCGTCGAGCAGGCACGGGCGAGGCCCGGAGCCAAGTGGCAGTTCCACCCGGCCGAGTACTCGGCCTGGGTCGCCGACATGGACTTCCCGATCGCACCGGTCGTCCGCGACCGGTTGATCGAGGTGGCGGAGACCGACGTGGGCTATCCGGTGTGGGGTGGCAAGCGCCGTGTGTCGCCGGCCGTGATCGCGTTCGTCGACCGGATGACGAGCCGCTATGGGTGGCCACCCCAGCCGGCCCGGCTGTACGAGATGAGCGACGTCGTGCAGGGCGTCCGCATCGCCGTCCACCACCTGACGAAGCCGGGCGACGGCATCGTGCTCCACACGCCCGCGTACCACCCGTTCCTCGAGACCATCGATTCGATGCAACGACGGATCGTGCGGGTCCCGGCACCGTTCGACCACGAAGCACTGGACGCCGCGCTCGCTCGCGATCCGGCGCGGCTGATGATCCTGTGTCACCCCCACAACCCGACCGGGCACGTGTTCACCCGGTCCGAGCTCGAACGCATCGCCGAGGTCGCGGCGCGCCACGACCTGATCGTGATCTCGGACGAGATCCACGCCGATCTGGTCCACGCGCCGCACGGCCACGTGCCATTCGATTCGCTCGGTCCCGAGGTTTCGGCGCGGACGATCACCGTGACGTCGGCCTCGAAGGCGTTCAACCTCGCCGGCCTGCGCTGGGCGATCATGCACGCCGGCTGCGACATGATGCGATCGGCGCTCGACGCGCTGCCCGCCCACTACTTCGGTGCGCCGAACGTGATGGCGGTCGAGGCGACCGCGACCGCGTGGACCGCTGGTGACCCGTGGCTCGAATCGGTCCGCGAGGTCCTCGACGAGAACCGGCACGCCCTGTCCGGTCTTCTCGCCGCGCACCTCCCGGGCGTCCGGTACACGCCTCCGGACGCCACGTATCTCGCGTGGCTCGACTGCCGGGCGCTCGAGCTCGGCGACGATCCCGCGACGACGTTCCGCGAACGTGGCATCGAGCTCAGCCCCGGTCCGCAGTTCGGTGTCGAGGGCGCGGGGTTCGTGCGTCTGAACTTCGCGACGAGCCCGGCCATCCTCGCCGAGACGGTCGCCGCGATGTCCGGCAACCATTGAAACCCCACCGTTCTGTCTGCTTCAGATGCCCGTGGCCGCGTTTTGAAGCAGACAGTTCGGGGGTTTGGGGGTGTGCTCAGTCGGCGGGCGGGGCGAGGGTGCCGACGAGGACGCGGTCGCCGGACGAGTCCTGCACGTTGTCGGCCGCCTCCCTGGTGACCGTCAGCGTGGGGAACAGGAGCGGCGACACGCCGGCCCACAGCACCACGTCTTCGCCCTCGTTGAACGTGCCGATCGGGACGAGCGTCCCCTCCTCGTTGCGCAGCCAGGCCTGGTAGAAGACCCCGTCGGCGAGACGGGGCAGGCCGGTGGCGTCGAGCTCGATCCGCCAGCCTGAGTCGGTCTTGGTCAGCGTGGCCGAACCCGTGGCGGCCGGCAGCACCTCGGTCGGCTCCAGCGCCATCGAGAACGTCTCAGACGTGTTGTTGTCGTCGTTGGTCAGCACCGTTGCCCCGGCGACGATGATCACGACCGCGGCCGCCGCGCTGAGGAGCATCGCCGCCGGACGGGTCCACCGCCGGCGGTGCTGGTCGATCGAGATCACGGGGGCGACCGGTTCCGACGATCGCTCGGCTGGTGCGGCCACTGCGGGTGGCGGGGGAGCGATGGTACGGGTGGCGCTCGTCCCTGCAGCGTTCAGGACGGCGCTGACGACTGCGTCCTCGAGCGCCGGCGCGGGTTCGTCCCACAGACCGGGATCGGCCAGCAACGCCCGGAGCGCGTCGAGATCGGCGCGGTCGTCCATGTCGTCGATCGACCCGGTCGGTTCACCCGCCAGATAAGCGATTCGGTCGTCGTCGTTCATCGGTTCACCAGTCATCCGAGAGTACGTCCTGCATCGGGTGACGGTTCGGGGTTCGGTGGATCGAATGTTCGGGGTTGTTCTCGTTCGGGTTGGCGTAGGTGACCGAGCGCCGCGGCCAGACGTCGATGGGCGCGGAACGATCGTGACTTGACGGTGCCGACCGGCACGCCCAACTGCTCGGCGATCTCGACGTGCGAGAGCCCTTCGACGTGTTGCAGGCGCACGACGGCGCGCTCGTCGTCGGGGAGATCGTCGATCGCCTGGCGCACCGCCCACGCGTCATAGCCCTGCTCGACATCGGGCCCGGCGGTGACGAGGGACGGGTGGGCGGCCGACACGTCGTCGAGGTTCACGGCCGACCGCCGGGCCTCGCGCCGGTGGAGGTCGATGCAGGTTCGCCTGGCGATCGTGGTGAGCCAGGGACCGAGCGCACGGGTGGCGTCGAAGCTCGTCGCCGCCTGCCACGCCTTGACGAACGTCTGCTGGGTCGCCTCTTCGGCCAGCTCCTTCGACGCCAGCATGTTGCGGGCGACCGCGTACACGAGACGGCCGTATTCGCGATACACCTGACGGACGGCGTCGGCGTCGCCGCGACGGAACCCGTCGATGTCGTCGGCCGTCATCACGCAGGGAAGACTCGCGCACTACGGGGTCGGCCTCAACGCATTTACGTCAGCCGCCGCGTCGCGACGTGGCGATCGGCGCCGAGGTGGCTACTGCGTCACCAGTAGTGGTTGCGGCCGCCGACCGCCCGACCGGTGGCGCCGAGGATCCACAGGACCGCGCCGACGAGCACGAGGATGAGGCCGATGGTCCACAGGATCGGGACGGAGAGGACGAGGCCCAGGATGAGGAGGACAATTCCGACGACGATCATGGCGACACGGTTACCACGTTCGTCGCGGATCGAAACCCCCACGTGGCGCCGCTCAAGGCGCGGATGTCGACCGGCCGGTCTTGGCGAGGAACCGGTCCTGGGCGCTGGCGTCCGCACCGACCTCGACGGCCGGGCCGAAGGCGCCGGCTCCGCGCCAGGCCTCGACCTGAGGACTGAGGAACTCGTCGACGAACGTGAGCAGAGCCGGGTCGAGTCGGTCGTCGGCGCCGATCGCGCGCGCGAGATCCCACGAATGGATGATCACATCGGAGACCACCTGACCGACGTACTCACTCCCTGGGAAGTCGCCGAACGAGAGATGGACGGTTCGCTCCTGGGCGCCCGGCTCGAACGTCGCGGCTTGCGCGGCCGCCGCGGCCGACTTGTAGGCTGGCCAACGGATCGCTCCCCAGGACGTCGCCGTCGAAGCGGTCGCCCACCTCGGCGATGGTCTTGCCCTCGAGCAACGGCGGCATCCACAACAGTTCGTTCACGACGTGGTTGACGAGAGTGCGGACGTCCCAGTCGTCGCAGGGCGTCGCCGCGTTCCACTCGGTCGCACCGACCGCACCGAGCCGCTGCTCGAAGCCGTCGATCGCGCTCGCCATCAAGGCTGTGTCCATGCTGCCCCCTTTGTCAGGCGCGACCGTACCGCCGTGACGCCAGGCGAAAGACACGGCGCGTCAGGACGGTGCGTCGGACGCGTTCGTCTCGAGGGCGCGGATCAGATCGTCGAACGAACCACGCTGCACGGCGAGCACGAGCGGATCCGTCTGGTCGCCACCCACCACCCTGTCGTCGCGATCGAGCAGCCGCCCCTGTGAGTTGATCACGAGATACGCGGGCAGGTCAGCGCCGTCAGCGGCATCGAGCGCGTCGAGGAACCACACGCCATGATCACCGACGGCGCTCGGCTCGACGTCGTCGACGATGAGGGGCGTCCCATCGGGCAGCCAACCCTCCTCCTCGACGATGATCGTCGAGGCGCCGGCCGCCGGGTCACCGCTGATGACATCGGCGACAGACAGGGTGACGATGCGGCTGATCACGCCACCCTCGTCGGGTTCGCCGACGAGGCGCCCGCGTTCGACGGCGATCACGTCGGCCTCGACCACGAGATCGCTGGCGGCGGTCATCTCATCCAGTGACGAGAAGTCGTAGACCGACGTGGCCCGCACGCGGAGGGGTGCAGGTTGGTCGTCGGCGTCCGGCCCGCGGCCCCACGTCCACGTCGCGGCTCCGATCGCGACGACCGCGATACCCGACGAGTGGTACCACCGGGTGGCGCAGGATCCGGCTAGCTGTCGCCATCCGCGTCACCGAGTGTGAGTGTCACCCCGAGCAGGCTGGCGACCTCCGACCGGGCGATGATGAGCGCCGCGGTGGTCGACCGATAGGCGCTTTCCGTCGCCGCGACGTCGGTCGTCGTTGCCAGTGGGGCGGGGATCAGGCCGATGTTCGTGCGCGCCTTGCCGAGTTGCGTCGCGAGCCGGTCGGCGGTCTCGGCGGATTGCGCCGAGACGAGTGGATCGAGACCACCGACCACGGCATCGACACCGTCGAGCACGGCCAGCATGTCGTCGAGCGCGCTGTGTGCCGGACCGGCGTCGACGTCGGCTGGTGTCGGTGTGCCGGTCGTGGATCCGCTCGCCGGGCCGAGCCGCATGTCCGACAGTTCAGCCAGCGCGAACACGGTGCCGTTGACCAGTTCTTCGACCACTTGCTGCGTGCCCATGTCCACACCGGCCGCCCAGTCGTCGGTGAGGGTGGTCGCGGTCGCGGCGACGAGCTCGGCGGCCGAGGCGGCGTAGGCGCACGGCCGGGCACCGGTGGGATCGTCGCCGAACAATGCCACCTCGATCCCACCGAGACCACGCTGGTCCGATCCCAGGGAGCCGACCGCCGTGGCGTCGACCGGCTCGGTCCCGGCGAGCAACTGCGTGATCTTGGTCGCATCGATCGGGAAGTCGATCCTCGACATCGCCCGGCGGTCCGTGGCCGGCCCCAACCGGTACGGCCGCGTCTCCGACCACGCCTGTCGAGCGTCGCGCCACGCCTGCTGGGCGACCGCGAGCTGATCGTCGCCCGGTTGCGCACACAGGTCGTCGAGCGCCGTCTGCAGCGCCCCGGTCGCCGCGGCGAGCCGCTCGTAGCCCGGCACGATCACATCGGTGGTGATCGCGGCGACGACGTCGTCGCGACTGGGCGTGTCTCCGCCCGTGTCGGATGTGTCGTCACCACTGCACGCGGTGATCGTGGCACCGATCACGAGCACGGCGACGAGTCGTCTCACAGCGAGTCCAAGAACGCGAGCAGTTGTGCGCGCGCCGACGCGTCGAGCTGTACGAACCGAGCCTGGGCGGCGGCCGCCTCACCGCCGTGCCAGAGGATGGCCTCTTCCACGTCGCGGGCGCGACCGTCATGGAGCAGGCGGGTGTGGCCGTTGACCTCGTCGATGAGGCCGATGCCCCACAGGGGCGCGGTCCGCCACTCGCTGCCGCTGGCCTCTCCGTCCGGCCGGCCGTCGGCGAGACCTTCGCCCATGTCGTGCAGCAGCAGATCGGTGTAGGGGCGGATCGTCTGGTTCGACGTCGCCGCGATCTCGGCCTCGCCGGTGTGCAGTTCGGGGCGATGGCACGAGGAGCAGCCGAGCTCGTCGAACAGCCGAGCGCCGGCCTCGGTTTCGGGATCCCCGACGTCGCGCCGGGCGGGCACCGCGAGCGTGCGCGTGTAGAACGTCACGCGCTGGAGCTTGGCATCGTCGAGCTCCGGCTGGCCGCCGTCGATCGCCGCCCGGCACTCGGGCTGGGCGTCCGTGCAGTCCTGCTCGGGATGCAACGTGCTGGTGATCCCGATGTCGCCGTGGAACGCGCCGGCCGTCTGCTGCTCGACGGTCGCGACGTTCGACTTCCATCCGAACCGTCCGATGACCAACGAGCCCGACGGGTCGAGCACGTGGTTCGCGCGTCCCGAGATGCCGTCACCGTCCGCGTCGTCGGGATCGGCGTTCGCGAGCAACGCGTCGTCGGGAACCGCTTCGAGCAGCCCGACACCGAACACCGCCGGCGCGATGCGCGGCGAGACCACGATCCCGGCGGCCAGCGGGCCGTACCCCAGGTCTTCGACCGTGTAGGTGGGGGCGAGCAGCGTGTACGGCGTCCCGTCCGCGTACGTACCGGGGACCTCGGTCCGCTCGATCACGATGCGGCCTTCGGGCAGGACGCCGTTGATCGCACGGTCCTGCAGTTGGCCGCCGTACACGGGGTCGGGCGCCGTCGTGCCGTCCGCGCCGACGACGGAGAATCGGAGGAGCAAGCCGCGTTCGGGGTCGTCGGCCGACAGCGGTGGGGCGCCACGACCATCGAACTCGTGGCACGACGAGCAGGACTGGGCGTTGAACAACGGGCCCAGACCGTCGCGGCCTTCGGTCGACGCCGGCGCCGTCACCCAGTTGTCGTTGAAGAAGTTGTTGCCGACCGCGAACGCACGGCGTTCCTCGCGGGTCAGGGTGTCGATCGGCTGTCCGAACGCGTTGCGGCCGGCGACGAACACGGTGGCGTCGCCGCCCGAGCGCTCCTCGGCCTGGGCGGCCGAGGTGTCCGTCACGTCGGTCGTCGCCGATGCTGTCAGCGACGACGAAGGGCCCGGGTCGGATCCGTCGGACGCCGGGTCCGACCCGGTGCACGCCACCAACGCGCACGCGCCGGCGACGAGCGCCACGTGTCGCAACCGGCCCCTGCCACTCCGATCGATCACGCGGGCGCGTCTCGATCCTGCTCAGACCTCGAGGGTGATCTCGAGCCCGAGCGCGGCGGCGGCCTCGGCGATCATGTCGCCCTGGTCCTCGATCGAGACGATCGCCTCGAGCATCGCCTCGTTCGCGGGGTCGCCTTCGGGGGCGGCAATCATCGTCTCGAACGTAGCTGGGAACCCGCTCGTGAGCTCCACCGACGTCGCCAACTGGGCCTGCAGGGCGGCGTCGAGCTCGGGGTCGGCGGCCGCGACGAGGTCGGACGGACTGGGGCCGTCGATGCCCGGGAAGTCGGCGAGGTACACCATCTGGACGCCACGGGCGTTGTTGGTGACGTCGGCGGCGGTGTTGTCGCTGAAGCAGGAATGCTCGTCTTCCTGGTCCTTGGTCTCGTAGGCGACGGCCATCCGCTCGCCGGCGAGCTCGCCACGCGACAGGGCGCCGATGCCGCGGAGCAGTCGCTGCACCGCGAGCGCCGGATCGGCGAGGAACTCCGTGCGATACGCCCCCTCCGGAGCCCACTGGTCGGCGACCGAGGCGAGGTCGTCGAGGAGCAGTTGCGTGGTCAGCTGCAGGTACGTCGCCCGTCGCGCGGCGTTGGCTTCCGTCGTGTAGTCGGTGAGCGGCCGTTCGCCGGGGCCCTCCGCGGACAGGTCCTGACCCCAGAGCAGGAACTCGATGGCGTGCCAACCGGTCGAGATGTTCGTCTCGCCACCCTGTTCGTTGGCCTCGACGATGACGTCGACGGTGATGTCGGGGTAGCCGGCGGTGTCGTTGACGATGCCGGCCGTCGCGTCGCCATCGACGTAGTCGACGTACGCCTCGTCCATCGGCCAGGCGTTGATCTGGCCCTCGGGTCCGTTGGCGGGGTTGTCGATCGGGCCGTCGTAGAACCGGAACGCCTCGGTCGGGCCGTAGTCGTCGCGAGCGGTGAGCCACGCCTCCTTGGCCGCGGCGAGGGTCGCGTCGGTCGGGTCGGCGAGGAAGGCGTCGATCGCAGCCTGCATCTCGGTCGCCGATGCGATCGCGGCCTGATAGTTGGCGTAGACCAGATCGGCGTACGTGGTGGCGACGGCGGCCAGGTCGTCGACGGTCGGGCCCGCCGACACCCGCCGGCGCTGCCTTCCGGCGGGGAGGTGGCGTCGGGCGTGGCGCCCGTGTCCGACGTCCCCGCGTCTGACGAGGTGCGTCCGACGTCGCCGGTTCCGTGTCGTCGTCGTCGCCGCCGCACGCGGCGAGCGCCGTCGCGAGCATGATAGAGGCCGCCGTGATCCTGAGTGAACGAGATGCCATCGGCAGAGTGTGTAGCAGATGTTAGGTCGACTTATCAATCGCTCCGGCGAGTGCACGGACGGCGCGTCGTTGGCGATCGTGCGGATCGTGTTCGGCGCGATCGGCGTGTTGAGCGTGGTGCGCATCGTCGGGTACGGATGGGTCGAGGAGCTGTACGCCGGCCCGTCCCGTCGCTTTTCGTATCCCGGGCTCGGCTGGGTCGCCCCACCCGGCGTCGCCGGCACCTACGTGCTGCTCGCGGTCGTCGGTCTCGCGGCATCGGCCGTGATGGTCGGCTGGATGTACCGGCCGGCCATCGTCGTGTTCGTCATCGGATTCGCGTGGATCGAGTTCGTCGACGTGACGACCTATCTCAACCACTACTGGTTCATGACGACGCTCGGGCTGGTCATGATCATCGCCCCGATGGATGCCCGATTCGCCCCCGGCGCGACGACGCGGTCGGTGCGTCGCGGCTGGGTGTGGCTGGTGCGGATCCACGTGGCCGTCGTCTACGTGTTCGCCGGGCTCGCCAAGCTCGACCGCGACTGGCTGCTGCACGCGATGCCATTGCGGCTCTGGCTTCCCGCGCGTTCGGACCTGCCGTTCGTCGGGCAGTTCCTCGAACAGCGATGGACCGCCTACGCACTCAGCTGGGCGGGCGCCGCGTTCGACTGCAGCGTCGTGGCGCTGCTGCTGTGGCGACGCACACGGGTGTGGGCGTGGGTGGCCGTCGTGGCGTTCCACGTCGCGACGTGGTTGCTGTTCCCGATCGGTGTGTTCCCGTGGTTGATGATCGGCGTCACGACGATCTTCTTCGCACCCGACTGGCCGCTTCGCGTCGCGACGAAGGTGCGACTGTGGCGAGGTCGATCGGATCCCGCGGCGACCGGCGCAGTGATACCTGCACCGTCGAATCCACTCGGAACGTGGAGCCTCGTGGTCGCCGGGTTGTGGGTGCTGGTGATCGTCGCGATCCCTCTCCGTGATCGTGTGATCCCGGGCGACGCCCGGTGGACCAACGAGGGATACCGGTTCTCGTGGAACGTGTTGCTCACGGAGAAGGGCGCCGACGTCCGGTTCCGGGTCACCGAGCCAGCGAGCGGCACCGACTGGGTCGAGACCGCGAGCGATCTCTACACGCCCACGCAGTGGCGGGCGATGGCGAGCGACCCTGAGCTGATCCGGCAGGCGGCACACGCCATCGCCGGCGTGTATCGCGCCGACGACCGCCGCGTCGAGGTGCGCGCCGATGCGTTCGTGGCGTTCAACGGCCGACCGGCGCATCGCCTGATCGACCCCGACGTCGACCTCAGCCGCGAGCCGTATCGGCTGTTCGGCCAACCGTGGATCCTGCCGGCACCGGACGGTGACCCACCCTGACGTCCCCTGACCGTGCGAGGTGCGGCGACGCGAGGCGGGTACCGTCGGAACGCAGCCGCTCGAGTCACCCCCGGCGGCGACGCAGGATGAACGATGCCTGACCCGATCACGGACGACGCCGACCGCACGGGGCGTCGAGTCCCCAGACGCTCGGTCCCGCAACTGGGTCGCGAGGTCGCAGGTCTGGGTGTGCTGGTCGTCGTGTCGGTCGCGGCTGTCCTGTTCGCACGCCTGTTCAAGGAGTCGACGCTCGGCGTCATCGAATGGGTGTCCGGAACGTCCGATCCCACAGAGGCGGCGCGTGACGGCAACTGGTGGGTCATTGCGATGGTCGTCGCAGTCGCGGTCGTCGTGGCGGCCGTGCTGGGCGCGATCGCGCGACGGCGGGCAGGAGAACGGATCGGGCTCACCGCCGTGGCCGCCGCCGCCCGTGGCGAGGGAACCGGCCCGTCGGTGCGAGGAACGCTCCTCGAGGGAGGAGCGACGTGGGTGGCGAGTACCGGGTTGGCGTCGCTCGGTCGGGAGCTGGCGATCGTCGAGGCGGGCGGGGCGCTCGGTGCCGCATCCGGCCGCCGGCTGCCGAGGTTCGGTCCGTCGCTCGCGGCCGGCGGGATCGCGGCTGCGTTCGCGTCGGCATATCACGCGCCGATCGCGGCGGTGATCTATGTGGAAGGGCACCTGGCGGTCCGCCGCAACCGCCGCTCGTTGGTCTACACCGTCGATCGGCGCAGCACTGAGCCATGCGATCACGGTGTGGGTGTTCGACGGGCGTGCGATCTTCCCTGGTGTTCAGGGTTCGACCGGCGGGATGTTCGCTCTCGCTGCGGTGGGGCTCGTGCCCGCCCTCGTCGGCAGTCGCGTCTTCCTGGAGCTCCGCGATCTGGGCACCATCGCATATTCACGCGCGTCACGCCGTCGGCCGGACGCTGACGGAAGCCGCGATGTGCGTCGTCGTCGGCGCCGTCCTCGTTGCCTCGGTGCCGTTGGCTTCGGGCAACGGGATGGAGGCCCTCCGCGCGGCCTCGACCGACACCACGGTTTCGGTCGCGTTGGCGCTCGCGCTCGCCAAGCTCGCGGCGACCGCCGCCACCTTGCGGCTCGGTGTCCCGGGCGGCGTCTTCTCGCCATCCCTCGCGGTGTCCGCGGGCTGGGCGCTGCTCGCCTTCATCGGTCTGGAAGCAGTGGGATTCGACCTTCCCGGCGCCCGGTGGGACGGCATGATCGCCGCGATGGCGGTCGGGATCGCGGTCGGGCTGGGCTCGCCGCTGCTTGCCGCGGTGGTGATCCCCGAGATGGTGGGAAACGTGAGCCTGCTCCCCGTCTGTGCGTTGGTGTCGTTCGCGGCGTGGTACGGCGATCGGCGCCTGGCCGGATGGCGGTCATGGCGCTGGCCGACGCTCGAATCGAAGCTGCGCGACGACGACGCGTGAAGCGACGCCCGAACGATCGGAATCGGCGTCGCGGTCGCTATGCGTCGAGGGACTGCTGGGGGAGGTCGAACCAGCGCAAGTGCTCGAACTCCGCCGACACCGTCCCCGGGTGCGGGTTGCTCTCGGTCCACGCCGGTGCGGCGGCGAAACACGCGCGGGCGGCATCGAGGTACCCGGCGAGCGCGTCCTCTGGCGCGCGCACGCTGTCGATGGGCGGGCGCCGCAGATCTCCGGTGCTCGGGTCGTAGGACAGCTGCGACAGGCGCAGCGGCGGCTCCACCGGCCCGCGGTGGTGACGCCACAGTCCGGTGGCCGTGTTGAACCGATATTCGGGCAGCAGCTTCCATCCGTGCTCGGCGACGAGATCGACGGCGTCCACGAGGTACCGGAACACCGTCTCGGAGATGAAGTAGTTGAAGCTGACGCGCGTCCAACCGGGCTTGATCCCTTCGCAGCCCTGATTGATCTCGTGCTCGAACTCGCGCGACCGCTCGATGTCGATTCCGAGGAGCCGGTGGCCGTACGGCCCGGCGCACGAGCATCCGCCGCGGGACTGGATCCCGAACAGATCGCTGAGCAGGGCGACGACGTAGTTGTGGTGGAGGTATCGACCCTCCGGGCGTTTCACCACGAACGACAGGATCGAGAGCCGCTCGGAGCGCGTGTTGCCGAGCACCTCGATCGCCGGGTTGGCCGACCAGGCCATGACGGCTCGCCGCCAGTACGACTCCTCGTGTTCCTTGATGGTGGCGACGCCGACGGCCTGCTTCAGTTGGAAGACGAGCCCGGCCCGGATCGATTCGACGATCGCCGGCGTGCCGCCCTCCTCGCGATGGATCGGGTCGTCGAGGTAGCGGTGCTCGGTGGGGTTGACGTACGCCACCGTCCCTCCGCCGACCACGTCGGGAACGCGGTTGCGGAGCAGCGAGCGCCGAACCACCAGCACGCCCGGTGTGCCCGGGCCGCCGACGAACTTGTGCGGGCTGATGAACAGCGCGTCCTTGTCGGCCAACGGATGCTCGGGGCACTTCGGGTACATGTCGATCTCGACGTAGGGGGCGGCGCAGGCGAAGTCCCAGAACGACAGCGCCCCGTGGCGGTGGAGCAGGTCGGCGATGGCGCACGTGTTCGACACGATGCCCGTCACGTTCGACGCGGCCGAGAACGACCCGATCTTCAGCGACCGGTCGGCGTACGTCGTGAGCTCGGCTTCGAGCCGGTCCAGGTCGATGTGCCCGTCGGCGTCCTCCGGAATGGTGACGACATCGGCGATCGACTCGCGCCACGGCAGCTCGTTGGAGTGATGCTCGAACGGCCCCACGAAGACGACCGGGCGGTCGCTGCACGGGATGTGCTGCGCCAGGTCGAACCGGTCGTCGAGGTCGGCGGGGAGCCGCAGGCTCATGATCCCGATCAACTTGTCGATGGCGCCGGTGGAACCGGATCCGCAGAAGATGACGCAGGTCTCGTCGTCGCCTCCGACCGCGTCGCGGATGATCTGGCGGGCGTCCTCACGCAGCCGCGTGGTCTGCAGGCCGGTGCCGGACGACTCGGTGTGGGTGTTGGCGTAGCGGGGGAGGACCTCTTCGCGGATGAAGTCCTCGATGAAGCTCAACGCCCGACCCGACGCCGTGTAGTCGGCGTAGGTGATCCGGTGCGGGCCGTACGGGCCGTCCATCACCTGATCGTCGCCGATGACGGATTCGCGGATCCGGCGGAGCAACGGTGTCTCGGCCGGCTCGGTCACGAATTCACGCTATCCGTTGCATCCAGCGGCGGCCGAGAGGCGTCCCGAGCGCAATCAGCCGAAGTCACACGCTCGTCCGGTGCGCCCCCAGGGATTCGAACCCTGAACCAATGGATTAAGAGTCCACTGCTCTGCCGTTGAGCTAGAGGCGCGAAGCCCGGGCAGTGTAGGGGGCAACGTGGTGCCCCCCAAACTGCCTGGACACGTGGGGTGAGCGACGGGAATTGAACCCGCGGCCTTCAGGGCCACAACCTGATGCTCTAACCAACTGAGCTACGCCCACCATGGGGATTGGACATTCTGCCACGCCGGGCGGGCATCGCCACCATCTCGAATGGCGCCCGTGGGGGCGATCCGCGGGCGGGATTCGTGCTCGCACGGTGTGCAACGCGATGAGGGTTCCCGAGGGCTCGCCGATCGGCAAGGATGGGTCATCGCGCCACCGAGCGACGGTTCTTGGCGCGGAACTCGACGACGGGATGCGTTGATCCGATAGGCTACGACGAACGATATAGCGAGGATCGGGCCATGAGTACAACGGATTCCGTAACACGTGATGCTTTCGTGGCGAACGCCATGGCGATCACGGAACGTGAGATGCGCGTCTACGGGGAGCGCACGCGCGCATCGCAGGTTGCGACCACGCGCGCCCGCAAGGTGATGCCGGCGGGCGTCCCGTCGAGCTTCCAGGCCTACGAGCCACACCCCATCGTGGTGCGCCACGCGTCCGGCTCGCGGATGATCGACGTCGACGGCAACGAGTACGTCGACTACGACATGGGCTTCGGCGCCCTGTTCGCCGGACACATGCATCCGGCGGTGCGGCGTGCTGTCGAAGCCCAGCTCGATCACGGCACGCTCTACGTCACGCCGTGCGAGCTCGACGCCGACGTGGGCGAACTGCTGGCCGACCGCTACGGGCTGCCGATGTGGCGCCCGACCAACTCCGGGACCGAAGCGACGATGGATGCCATCCGCCTGGCCCGTGGAGTCACCAAGCGGGACAAGATCGTCAAGGTCGAAGGCGGGTTCCACGGCCATCACGACGAGGTGATGATCTCCAACAAGCCGCCGCTCGACAAGGCCGGGCCGGCCGATGCGCCGAACTCGGTGCCGCAGTCGGGCGGCATCACGAGCGGCACCGTCGCCGACGTCATCGTGATCCCGTACAACGACCCTGACGCGCTCGAACGGGCGCTCGCGAACGACGACGTCGCGTGCTTCATCGTCGAGCCGGTGCTGCAGAACATCGGGATCTGCCTCCCGCTCCCCGGCTATCTCGAAGCGGTCCGCGAGATCACCGCGCGACACGGCACGTTGTTGATCTTCGACGAAGTCAAGACCGGCATCACGGCCGGCTACGGCGGCGCGACCGGATACTTCGGCGTGCAGCCCGACCTGATCGCGCTCGCCAAGTCGATCGGCGGTGGCTTCCCGGTCGGAGCGTTCGGTGGCAAGGCCGAGTACATGAACCTCATCACCACCGGCGAGGTGCTCCACCTCGGCACCTACAACGGCAATCCGCTCGTCATGGCCGCGGTGAAGGCCACGCTCACCGAGGCCTGCACGCGAACAACGGTCGAGGCGACGATCGCACGGAACGCCAAGCTCGTCGCCGCCTGCGACGCGGTCATCCAGCAGTCGGGCATCCCCGCCCACACCGTCGAGTTCGGCGCCAAGGGCTGCATCACGTGGCGGCGCGACCCGGTCAGGAACTACCGCGACTACAAGGCGACCAACTTCGAGCTCGCGTTCGCGCAGTGGATCCACGGGATCAACCGGGGCGTGTTGCTGCCGCCGGGCCTCGACGAGCAGTGGCTGATCTCGGTCGCCCACGACGACGCCGACGCGATGCGCTACGCGACGGTGTTCGAGGAGTTCGTCGACGAGCTCGTCGCCTGAGCCGGTCCGGACGCCACCGCATCCGACGACATCGCTGACCGGATCAGCTCCAGCTGCGATCCTCCCGATACCGCCCGACCGAGAGCGGCGTCGACCATTGCTTGCGTCGCCCTGAGCCCGACGACGCGATGATCAGCGCCACCCCGGCCGCGGCGAGCACCACGACGGCACCGATCACGAACGACACCGACCGCAACGCCAGGCGCGGCGAGGTCTGGATCCACGTGCTGTCGTCGATCGCCGGGACGAGATGCACCGGGATGATGTAGCCGAACACGATGAGGGAGGCGGCGATCGCGATGCCGAACTCGCCGAGCGCGCGCACCAACTCGCTGCGGTCCGGACGTGTGATCGAGCGCGAGGAGGAGGATCAACGTGCCGACGAGGGCCATGATCGGCACGAACCAGCGCAGCGTGGTGTCGAGCACGTCGAGCGTGCCGATCTTGGGAACGGGCAGGACGATCGGCAGGCCGGGGACGTCGACTGCACGTTCGTCGCGGACGATCTGGATCAGTTGCACTCCGGTGATGCTGACGGGGTCGTCCCTCTCACCGATGACGCGACGGTGAGCTTCGTTGATGATCTCGGCCATCAGCGTCGCACCGGGCTTGCTGTCGATGATCGGGTCGATGATCACGGCCAGATCGTTCGCCGAGAGCTCGAGCGTCGGAGCGGCGGCGTCGGCGATGATGGCCGTGAGCTCGCGACGGATCTCGGTGTCGTTGAGGATCGCTTCCGCCTGACCGGCGTTTGCTTCGGGGCTGAACACCGCGCGCTGGAGCCACCATCCGCCCACCGCGAGGCTCAACGCCACACCGGCGAGCAACAGGAGTACTCCCGACAGGGTGCGCCGCACTACATGAGTCTTGCGGATCGACGCCCTACCCTGCGAGTAATGGCCGCGCCGCCCGCCTCGATCCGACCGGCGCTCGGCACGATGGTGCGTCGCGGGTTGCTGCGGAAGTGTCCGTGGTGTGGCGACCGCCATGCCTATTTCACGCGCTGGTTCTCCAAGGAGCGCGCGTGCCGCAAGTGCGGAACACCGTGGCGCCGCGGTGATGTCGGGTTCGAGCTCGGCGCGGCGACGATCAACACGATCATCACGTTCGGGGTGATCATCGTGTCCGGAGCGGTGGCGATGATCGCCACCTCGCCCGACATCCCGACGGTGACGATCGTCGTGTGCCTCGTGATCGCGGCGATCGTGATCCCGGTGCTGATCTACCCCGTGACCTACACGTTGTGGCAGGCGCTCGACCTCGCGATGCGCCCGCCGCAGCCCGGCGAACTGCCCTCGCCGCCGGTGCTGTAGCGCCTCGGCGCGCCGAATCTGCGCGAAAGGCTTGTACGAACGACTGTTCGAAGATTACAGTGGTGTCATTCGCCGTCGCGAACGGCTGCGAACCAGCCTGCCGGAGCACTGTCACACCCCCTCCGTATGGTCGGCAAGCACCGATCGGGCTCACGCCCCCACATCACTCACAGCTTCGAAAGGCAGATCGATGAGTACTGACCGCGAGAAGGCGCTCGACATGGCGCTGGCGCAGATCGACAAGCAGTTCGGCAAGGGCTCGATCATGCGGATGGGCGACAAGACGACGATGGGGATCGAATCCGTGTCGACCGGCGCCCTGTCGCTCGACCTGGCCCTCGGCATCGGGGGCCTGCCCCGGGGCCGCGTCACCGAGATCTACGGCCCGGAGTCGTCCGGCAAATCGACCCTCGCCATGCACGTCGTGGCCGAGGCCCAACGCAACGGCGGCGTCTGCGCCTACATCGACGCCGAGCATGCGATGGATCCCATCTACGCCAGGGCGATCGGGGTCGACGTCGACCAGTTGCTGATCTCCCAGCCCGACACCGGCGAGCAGGCGCTCGAGATCACCGACATGCTCGTGCGCTCGGGGTCGATCGACGTCGTCGTCATCGACTCGGTGGCGGCGCTCACGCCGCGGGCCGAGATCGAGGGCGAGATGGGCGACACCCACGTCGGCCTCCAGGCCCGCCTGATGAGCCAGGCCCTGCGCAAGCTCACCGGCAACCTCAGCAAGACCAAGACCATCGCCATCTTCATCAACCAGCTGCGGGAAAAGATCGGGGTGATGTTTGGTTGCTTCGACTACGACACACGGGTCACGCTCGCCGACGGCACCCAGGAGAAGATCGGCAAGATCGTCAACCAGAAGCTGCCCGTCGAGGTGCTGTCCTACGACTTCGAGCGCGGTGAACTGGTCGCCAAGCCGATCACGAACTGGTTCGACAACGGTGTGGCCGAGCGCTTCTTGGACTTCACCGTCGCGAGGCCAGGGCGAGGTCGTCGTTCAGGATTCGCGGCGACCGAGAACCACATGATCTCGACGCCGGGAGGCTGGCGGGCCGCCGGCGAGCTCGTCGTGGGTGATCGCGTGATGCAGTCGGCGACGGAGTACCTCAGCGACTTCCAGTGGGAGGTCGTGCTCGGCGGCCTCATGGGCGACGGTGCCCTGTCGCCGACGCGCAATGGCGTCGAGCGCACGATTCCGGTGGGGCCACGGAGCGAAGCAGGCGGCGTACGGCGACTGGAAGGCCTCGTTGTTCGCCAACGTGACGGTGAGCCGGTCGACGAACGCCAAGGGTGCGGTCTTCCACGACGTGCAACCTCTCGCCGAGCTCGCTTGGCTCCGCGACGCGGTGTACGTCGGCGGCAAGAAGGTGTTGAGCGACGACTACCTGAAGCGTCTCACCCCGTTGTCATTGGCCGTGTGGTACATGGACGACGGGGGTTTCACCGCTTCGCTCCAAGGGGCTCCAGCAGCGCACCGAGGGTGGCAGCGGGCGATCGGAGATCTGTGTCGAGGCGTTCTCCGGCGACAGCCAGGAACGGCTCCGCTCCTATCTGGCCGACACGTGGGGCATCGAGGCGAAGCTCGATCGTCGCGGGGTCAGGCAGATGGCGGTCCTCCAGTTCCCGACGGCCGAGACGGCGAAGTTCCACGCGCTCATCGCTCCGTTCGTGCATCCGTCGATGGAGTACAAGCTGCTCCCCAAGTACCGGGGTCGCTTCGGTGTCGAGCCGGTGTTCGCCGAGCCGCGGCAGGTGCTGATGCCGATGCGGATCGCCAACATCGCCGTCAAGCCACAGACGCGCAGCATGCATCGCTTCGACATCGAAGTGGGGGGAACCCACAACTACTTCGTCGACGGCGTGATGGTGCACAACTCACCGGAGACCACCCCTGGTGGGCGGGCGTTGAAGTTCTACTCGTCGGTGCGTCTCGACATCCGTCGCATCGAGTCGTTGAAGGACGGCGCCGAGGTCGTGGGCAACCGCACCCGCGTCAAGGTCGTGAAGAACAAGTGTTCGGCCCCCTTCCGCCAGGCCGAGTTTGACATCATGTATGGAAAGGGCATCAGCCGTGAGGGCTCGCTGATCGACATGTCGGTCGACCTCGGCATCGTGAAGAAGTCGGGTGCCTGGTTCACCTACGAGGGCGAGCAGCTCGGTCAGGGCCGTGAGAACGCCAAGACGTTCCTCATCGAGAACCCCGAAGTCATGATGGAGATCAGCGACAAGGTGCTCACCGCGGCCGGGCTGAAGCCGGGGGAGGGCGAGGAGCCCGCCGTCGCCGATGTCGCCGGTCTCGACGAGCCGATCGGGTTCTCGCCGGCCGACGACGAGCCGATCCAGATCGACTGAACCGAACTGAGCCGAACCTGCCGGTGCCGCCGCGGGTCAGCAATGATCCGCGGCGTGCTCGGCCTGGTCAGAGCCCCGGCTTGAACACCATCAGGTAGAGCCCGACCACCAGCAACAGGTGGGTGATGCCGCTCCCCATCGCCAGCTTCGAGCGGGCCGCCTCGCTCGCATCGGTGAGCGACGGGCGGATGAGGAACCAGCTCACCACCATCAGGATCACCCAGTTGATGATCGACAGCACGAGCCACGTCTGCGACACCTTGTAGGCGTCCTCCGACATGCCGGCCAGCCCCATCCCGAGCACCCACAGGAGCACCAGGGCCGGTAGCGACATCCGCAGGTGGAGTTTGGCGATCGTCGCCGTCTGGCCGGCACGGTGGAGCGCCGGGTAGAGGAAGATCGGTCCGAACGCCACGACGGCGCTCAGGATGTGCAGCATCGCCACGATGCGGTAACCGGTCGAGATGTTCAGGACGGCGATCATCGTGCGCGAACGCTAGTCCGGGCGCTCGACGGGGGACCGGGTCAGTCGGCGACGAGCTTGAGGTTCTCCTCGACGTCGCCGAGGTGGTGCTCGACCTCGTGCACCGCCTGCGCGGCCATCCATCGCAACGTGCGCGTGCTCGGTCCCGGATAGCCGTACTGGCACGTCAGCTCGAGCTGTTCGGGCGTCAGCGCCTCGAGCATCCGTGCGAGCAGTCCGGCCGCCACCTCGAGCTCGGTGGCCAGTGCCGCCGGATCCTCGCCGCGGTACATGCCCAGGTCGACCCGCTCGTCGCGGTACATCGGCGTGAACTCGGGGTGGTCGGCGACGACGCCGACGACGAAGCGATCGCGCAACACGAGCAGGACATCGCGCACGTGTGCGCCGTACTCGAGCATCGACCACCGGTCGGGCGTCGGACGCGCACTCGCGACATCGGGCGTGCTGCGCAGGAGACGGCCGAGCATCTCGGTGCCCGCCCGGAGTCGTGTTGCGACGTCGGCGTCCGGCACCTCGTCCCAGACGAATCCACACCCCTCGCAGGACTCCACCCCGGAATGTTCGCAGATCGATCGCCCAAATCGATCGTCACGTCGTGCCATTAGCCTCGTGCAGTGTGACGCGGCGCTACCTGGTGCACACCTACGGGTGCCAGATGAACGAGCACGACTCGGAACGGATCGCCGGCTTGCTCGAAGCCGACGGGTTCGTGCCGGCCGCCTCCGAGGACGACGCCGACGTCGTCGTGCTCAACACGTGCTGCATCCGTGAGAACGCCGACAACAAGTTCTACGGGAACCTCGGTCACCTCAAGGCCTGGAAGGGCGAGCGCGACGGTCGCCAGATCGTGGTGTCGGGATGCCTGGCCCAGAAGGACCGCGAGATCGTGCGTGACCGGGCGCCGTACGTCGACGTCGTGCTCGGCACGCACAACGTCCACCGCACCGCCGAGCTCGTCACGCAGGCGCGGACACGCGGTCCGATCACCGAGATCTTCGACGCCGCCGTGATCGACGACCATGCGATGTTCCCGTCGGCGCTGCCCGTCCGGCGCGAGACGAGCTACAACGCGTGGGTCACGATCCAGATCGGTTGCGACAACAGCTGCGCGTTCTGCATCGTGCCGGCGGTGCGAGGCGCCGAGATCAGCCGCCCGTTCGACGACGTCGTCGCCGAGGTCGAGACGATCGCCGCGGAAGGCGTCACCGAGGTGACGCTGCTCGGCCAGAACGTCAACAGCTACGGCCGCGATCTGCAACTCGCAGCCCGCAACGCCGGCGACGCGTCCGCTCGTGTGCGCCCCCTGTTCGCCGATCTGCTGCGCGTCGTCGGTGCCGTCGATGGGATCCGGCGTGTCCGCTTCACCAGCCCGCACCCCAAGGACATGCGACCGGAGACGTTCGCGGCGATGGCCGAGACCGCATCCGTGTGCGAGCACCTGCACTACCCGCTGCAGTCCGGCAGCGATCGCGTGCTGGCCGCCATGCACCGCGGGCTACACCGCGTCGCGCTACCTCGAACGGCTCGCTGACGCACGCCGCGCGGTTCCCGATCTGGCGGTGTCGACCGACATCATCGTCGGCTTCCCCGGCGAGACCGACGACGACTTCGAACGCACGCTCGAGGTCGTCGCGGCCGCCGAGTTCGACTACGCCTACACGTTCATCTTCTCGCCCCGACCCGGCACCGAGGGGGCGACGATGACGGACGCCTTCGTCGATCCGGTCGTGGCGGGGGAGCGCTTCGGGCGGCTCCGTGTCGTCGTCGAGCGCTCGGCGCTGGCCAAGCACGAAGCCCGTGTCGGACGCGTCGAGGAGGTGCTCGTCGAGGGTCCGAGCAAGAAGGATCCGAGTGTCACGTCGGGCCGGACGCGCCAGAACAAGCTCGTCCACTTCCGTCCCGACGTGCCGTTGCGCACGGGCAGCTACGCGACGGTCGAGATCACCCGTGCCGCGCCACACCACCTGCACGGCACGTTCGTCGACATCGTGGGCGAGCCGAGTCACAAGCTGCGGATCCCGGTCGCCGCGCTGTGACGTCGGGCCCGGGCCCACCGTGTGTCGCGGTGGTCGGCTCCACGGCGTCGGGTAAGTCGGCGGTCGCGATGGCGGCCGCCCGTGAAGGCGTCGGCGTCGAGATCGTCTCGGTCGACGCGATGCAGGTCTACCGCGGCATGGACATCGGGACCGCCAAGCCGACGCTCGCCGAGCAGGCCGAGGTCCGTCACCACCTGATCGACCTCGTCGATCCGGGCACCGAGTTCGCGGTCGCCGAGTTCCGAGATGCCGCCCGGGATGCGCTGGGCGACATCGCCGGACGCGGTCAGCGCGCGTTGCTCGTCGCCGGCACCGGCTTGTACCACCGGGTCGTGATCGACGACATCGACCTTCCCGGACAATGGCCAGAGGTCCGTGCCGAGCTCGACGAGGACGCCGCTCGCCTCGGACCAGCCGCGCTCCATGCCCGTCTCGCCGAGCTCGATCCGATTGCCGCGGCGCGCATGGAGCCGACGAACACCCGGCGTGTCGTGCGCGCGTTGGAAGTGTGCATCGGCAGCGGTCGCCCGTTCAGCTCGTTCGGGCCGGGACTCGACGTCTACCCGCCGAACCCCGTCGCCCAGCTCGGCCTGCGCTGGCCACGCGACGTCCTCGCTCGGCGGATCGAGCGGCGAGTCCATGCGATGATCGACGCCGGCCTTGTCGGCGAGGTCGGGGCGCTGCTGGAGCGGCCGATCTCGCGCACGGCCCGCCAGGCGCTCGGCTACAAGGAGCTGATCGAGCACCTGGAGGGACGCTGCACGCTCGACGCAGCCGTGGCTGCCATCGTCACCGGCACCCGTCAGCTCGCCGTTCGCCAGGAACGGTGGTTCCGTCGCGACCCGCGCGTACGCTGGATCGACATCGAAGCGGATCCGGTGGCCGAGGCGTTGCCGGCCGTCCTCGACGCACTCGCACGATGACTGCTCCCACGACGACCACCCACACGACGACCAGGGTCACGTTCACCAAGCACCACGGGCTCGGCAACGACTTCCTCGTCACGTTCCACCCCGCGGTCGCCGATCTGCCCGAGCTCGCCCGGCAGGTGTGCGACCGGCGCCGTGGCATCGGTGCCGACGGTTTGATCGTCGGCGAGTCAGCCGAGGGGTACGCGGCGCAGATGATCCTGTTCAACGCCGACGGTGGCCGGGCGGAGATGAGCGGCAACGGCATTCGCTGCTTCGCGCAGGCCCTCGCCACCCGTCGCGGCGACTTCGAACCGCAACGCATCCTGACCGACGCCGGCGAGCGGCTCGTGACGCTGTCGCCGACCGACGACCCCGACACGATCGAGGCGTCGGTCGCGATGGGCGCCGTCGAGCCGCTCGACGAACCCGCGGGGTGGAACGAGCTCGGCTGCCACCCCGATCGGCCGGTGGCCCACCTCAGCGTCGGGAATCCGCACAGCGTCGTCGGCGTCGACGAGGTCGGAGCGGTCGACCTCGTCCATCTCGGATCGCTGGTGCCGCACATCAACCTCGAGATCGTCGAGCCCGGACCGGAGCCGAATGCGATCACGATGCGCGTGCACGAACGCGGTGCCGGCGTCACCGAGGCCTGCGGGACGGGCGCGGTGGCCTCGGCGTTCGCCGCCCTGCAATGGGGCCTGGTTCCGGCGAGCCTGCCGGAAATCGTGGTGCACATGGATGGCGGGAGTGCCAAAGTGGCGGTTGACCGCACGACCGGTCGGACTGAACTGACCGGCCCGGCGACGTACGTCGCACGAATCGAGATCGAGATCGAGACCGACATCACGTGAGCACCCCGTACAACGAAGCCCTCGGCAGCTCTCTCATCGACCGCTCGGTCAGGGAGCGCATCGTGATCGTCGGGGTCACGCTCCCCGGTACGACGGATGAACAGACCGAGGCGAGCCTCGACGAACTGGCGCTGCTCGTCGACACCGCGGGCGCCGACGAGGTCGGGCGCCTCGTTCAGCGGCGCGACGCACCGGATCACACATGGTTCATCGGCAAGGGCAAGGCCGAGGAGCTCCGCCAGCTGTGCCTCGGTGTCGATGCCGACACCGTGGTGTTCGACAACGAGTTGTCGCCGGCGCAGCAGTACAACCTCGAGAAGCTGCTCGGCCGTACCGCGATCGACCGCACGGCGGTGATCCTCGACATCTTCGGGCAGAACGCCCACACGCTCGAGGGCAAGGCGCAGGTCGAGCTGGCGCTGCTGCGCTACCGCCTGCCGCGACTCCGGCGTGGCGCCACCGCCAAACTGTCGCAGCAGCGCGGCGGTGTCGGTGCTCGGTTCGGCAGCGGCGAGACGAAGCTCGAGGTCGATCGCCGACGCATCATGCGCCGCATCACCAAGCTCGAGTCCGACATGAAGGATCTGGCGGCAACGCGATTGCTGCAGCGCAAGAGCCGCGCGACGAGCGGACTCGCGGCGGTCAGCATCGTCGGCTACACGAACGCCGGCAAGTCCACGTTGCTCAACCACCTGACACAAGCGGGCGTGCTCGTCGAGGACCGGCTGTTCGCCACGCTCGACCCGACGACGCGTCGCCTCGCGTTGCCCGGTGGTGAGCCGATCCTGCTCACCGACACCGTCGGGTTCGTGCGCCGCTTGCCGCATGGTCTGGTCGAGGCGTTCAAGAGCACGCTCGAGGTCGCGACACGAGCCGACTACCTGGTGCACGTCGTCGACTCCAGCGCCGCCGACCCGCACGGCCAGATCGCCGCGGTGCGCGAGGTGCTGCGCGAGATCGGCGCCGACCACGTGCCCGAGTTGCTGGTGTTCAACAAGGCCGACCTGGCACCGGGCGCCTGCCAAGGAGTTGACGGCGGAGCACCCCGGCTCGGTCGCCGTGAGCGCCGTCACGGGGGAGGGCATCGAGGAGTTCCTGCTGGTGCTCGGCGACCGGCTCCGGGAGCGCACCGAGGTCGTCGAGCTCGTCGTGCCATACGACCGCGGCGACGTGCTCGCGGCTGTCCACCGCGAGGGCGAAGTCGTCTCCACGACCGAGGAACTGCACGTGATGCGCATTCGCGCCCGGCTCTCGGATGCGTCGACGGGGCGGCTGGCGGAGTTCGTGGTGGCGCCGACCGGTTGATCCGGTCAGGCTGGGCCCCCATGGCGTCGATCACCGACCGTCCCGGCTTCGTTCCGCCCCCGTACCCGTACGACCGCCTCGACCGGTTCAAGCCGCTCGCCGAACGACTCGACGGCGGGCTCGTCGACCTGTCGATCGGCACCCCGATCGATCCCCCGCCGGATGCGGTGCTCGCCGCGCTGGGCTCGTCTGATGCCGAACGCGGGTACCCGGCGAGCATCGGTTCGCTCGAGCTGCGCACTGCCGCGCAACGCTGGATCGGTAGGCGCTTCGACGTCACGGTGCCAATCGCCCAGATCGGCGCGTGCGTCGGGACCAAGGAGTTCGTCGGGACGTTGCCGCAATGGCTGCGCCTGAGGCGGCCCGACCGCGACACCGTGCTGTATCCGGCGGTGGCATATCCGACCTACGAGATGGGCGCGATCCTGGCCGGTTGCCGCGCCGTCCCGGTTCCGCCCGAACGCCGACGGTTCGCTCGACCTTGCCGCGATCGCTCCGGCCGACGCCGATCGCGCGTTGGTCCTGTGGGTCAACAGCCCGAGCAATCCCACCGGTGCGCTCGACGACCTGGCGTCGGCCGCCGCGTGGGGACGGTCGCACGACGTGCCGGTGTTCTCCGACGAGTGCTATGTCGAGTTCACATGGAGTGGTCGCGGTCGAACGATCCTCGAGCACGGCCTCGACGGTCTGGTCGCCGTGCACTCGCTCTCAAAACGCTCGAACCTGGCCGGCGTGAGGATCGGGTTCTACGCGGGAGATGCCGAGCTCGTTCACTACCTCCAAGAGGTGCGCAAGCACGTCGGGCTGATGGTGCCCGGCCCGTCGCAGGCAGCGGGTGTCGCGGCTCTGGAAGACGACGCCCATGTCGCCGTCCAGCGCGACCGCTACATGCGGCGTCTCGAGCGCCTGGCTGATGTGCTCGGGCGCTGGTCGGGGTGCGATATCCCGCTTCCGGCCGGCGGTTTCTACCTGTGGTTCGACGCCGGCGACGGGTGGGACTTCACCGAGCGACTGGCCGCCGAGGGGGGAGCCCTCGTGAGCCCTGGCGACTTCTACGGTGCAGGGGGAACGCAGTTCGTGCGCGTGGCCGTGGTACAACCTGACGAACGGATCGAGTTGGTCGCGGCGCGGCTCGGGCTCGGTTGACACGATCGCCGCGAGGAGACGTACCGATGACGAGCAAGCGAACAGGGCGCGGAACAGTCCTGTTCGGGCTGGTCGTGCTGCTCGCAGGCCTCGGCGGTGCGGTCGTGCTGTACCTGCTCTCACTGCAACGCGGCGAGGACGCGATCCGCGATCTGGCGCGTGCCCCGGTCGGCTGCGACACGACCCTGTCGTTCAGCGACACAGGGACGTTCTACGTGTTCATCGAGCATCTGGGCCGACTCGAAGAGATCGATGGTGACTGTGACACGACCACCGACGAGTACTCCCGCGACCCCGAGGACGAACCCGTGGTGACCGTCACGCTGGTGGACGAAGACGGCAACCAGATCGAGCTCGACCGACTCGACGAGGAGTTCACGTACTCCCTCGACGATTCGTTCGCGGGCACCGCGACGCGCCAGTTCGAGATCGAGACCACCGGTGACTACGTGATGACGGTCGAGTCGTCCGACGGTGACGACTTCGTCGTGGCGGTCGGACGCGATCCCGCCGACCTGTCGGACACGATGCGGATCGCCGCGCTCGGCGTCGGGGGTCGCGGGCGTCGTGCTCGGAGGCGGGCTCGTGCTGTTGGGCGTCCGTCGCGGCAGGCGGGCACGACGCCTCGCCACGGCGTACACCGCCGAAACCGCGTGGCCGATCAGAGCTCCGATGCCGACCGCGCCTCCGCTGATGGGCCCGCCGCTCACCGACCGGATGCCCGCGCCGCAACAGCCCGACCAGCGGCCACCGGGGATGCCGGTCGGACCTCCGGTCGCGTCCCAGCCGGCAGGGCCGTACGCGCCCGCCGGCCAACCCGCCACCGGTCCGATGGCGCCACCGCGCGTGTTCGCTCCGCCCGGGATGCCGTACCTGCCGGGCGAACCGAGCTGGAGACCGGTCGCGCCCGAGGCTCCGCCGACCGCACCAGATCCGTCGCGTTGGCGTGACCCTGGCACCTACGACACACCCGGCGACGGGCTCGCCGACGACCCGTGATGACCGACGGTGACGTCAGAGGCGACGCATCACGGTGACGACTCGTCCGTAGATCGTCGTCTCGTCGGATTCGAACTCCATCGGCGTCATCGACGCGTTGGCCGGGACCAGGCTGACCTTCGAGCCCTTGCGTTGATAGGTCTTCACCGTCGCCTCGCCGTCCGGGATGCCGGCCACGACGACGTCACCGTTGTTGGCCGTTGGTTGCTGAACGGCGATCACGTAGTCGCCGTCGAGGATGCCCAACTCGACCATGGATTCGCCGCGCACCCGCAACATGAACAGTTCGCCCTCGCCCGTGAAGTCGGCCGGCACGGGGATCAGTTCTTCGACGTTCTCCTGGGCGAGCACGTCGGTGCCCGCGGCGACGTCGCCGACGAGCGGGACGTGACGGACGGGTCGGCGTTCCATCACGACGCCGGAGTTGGAGTCCCAGCGCACTTCGATGGCGCGCGGCTTGGACGGGTCGCGTCGGAGGTGCCCGAGACGGGTCAGGGTGTTGAGGTGCGAATGCACCGTCGACGGTGACGTGAGGCCGACCGCTTCGCCGATCTCGCGCACCGACGGCGGGTAGCCGCGGGTTCGGATCTGACTCTCGATGAAGTCGAGGATCTCGCGTTGGCGGGCGGTGATCTGGGTCTCTGCCATGGATCCCATCGTACGGGCGTTCGCACGCGAAGTCAAACACCTGTTCGTTCCCGGGCTTGACAACGAACACCCGTTTGTCGTACAACTGTTTGGGTACAGCTGTTCGCTGTACACAATCGATTCGCCCACCTCGTTCCCTCGATTCTCCCTCCGACCATGTCGTTCCCATCCCTCGCCGACCCGATCCCCACCGAGGAGCTCGGATGACCATCGCCTTGGCCCCGACCGGGCCGTACGTGACCTCCCGACGTGCGCCGGCCGGCGTCGCGCCCGCCTACGGGCGCCGCCGGGTGTTCGTCGCCGGGCTCTTCGTCGGGCTGCTCGCCATCTGCGGTGTCGCGGCCCACGACGTGCTGGCTGGCTCCGGAGGCGTGCCTGCCTCCGCCGCCGGAGCCATGCCGGCACCCGTCCGCGTCGTCGTTGTCGCCCGGCCCGGCGACTCGTTGTGGTCGATCGCCGAGCGGTTCCACGGCACGATCGCGTTCGATCCGTACCTCGAGGCTCTGATCAACCTCAACGACGGGCCGTCGATCCAGGCCGGGCAGGCGATCACGCTGCCGTAGTCGGAGCGACGGTGCAGCGGCACCACCCCGCGCGCGATCGCCGCCGACCCGGGTGTTCAGGCGTGGGTACGCTGGCGGGCGTGTATTGCCCGGCCTGTCAGGCTGACGAGACCAAGGTCGTCGACTCTCGGGTCGCCGAGGAGGGCACTGCCGTGCGGCGTCGGCGCCAGTGCCTGTCGTGCGGTCACCGGTTCACCACGTTCGAGCGCGTCGACGAGGTGCCGCTCATCGTCGTGAAGTCCGACGGGACGCGCCGGCCGTTCGACCGCACCAAGATCGCCCAGGGTGTCGCGGCGGCTTCGAAGGGGCGCGCCGTCGACGAGGACCGCATCGACCAGCTCGCACTGGCGGTCGAGGACGAGATGCGCCTCGACGGTGGTGAGGTGACGAGCGCGCAGATCGGGGTCGCGGTGCTCGAGCGGCTGCGCACGATCGACGAGGTGACCTACCTGCGGTTCGCATCGGTGTACAAGGACTTCGACGTCGCCGCCGACTTCCACCGCGAGATCGAGCTGCTCAGCAAGCTCGGCGCCTCACCCACCGGCTGAACACGAACGAGTCGTCGTCCACCACGAGGTGGGCCAGATCGAACCCGGACAGCACGTCGCTGCCACCGACCACGAGCCGTGGTCCAGCGCCGCCCACGATGTGCGGCGACAGCGTGAAGTTGAGCTCGTCGATCAGATCGGCGGTGGCGAGTGCGCCGTTGAGCTGTGGCCCACCTTCGGCGTGGACGAAGCCGACCGTACCGACGACAGCACTCAACGTCGAGATGGCGAGTGCGAGGTCGACGCTCGTCGTCCCGGCACGCAGCGTGTCGACGGTCGTGGCGGGCGCCTGCTCGGGGACGATCAGGAAGCCGGCGCCGCTCGCGAACAGCGCGGAGCTCGGGTCGACACGACCGGAGTTGCTGACGACTCCTACCCGCTGGCCGGCCTTCCTCGGCGGGCCGTAACCCTCGGCTCGTGCGGTGCCGGCGCCGACGACGATGACATCCGCGAGGTCGCGCAAGGTGAGCACCAACTCGCTGTCGTTCGGGTTCGACAGGCCACGCGACCGTCCGCCGACGACGGTCGAGCCGTCGAGACTTGCCACCATGCACAACTCGATCCACGGACGGCTGGGCGGCGGGATTCGCTCGACGTCGTAGCACTCGCGGATCGTGACGTGCCCGGCGGGTTCCGGATGGACGCGCCTCAACACCCGTCCATCATGCCGTGCCGGCGCGGCTCTCCGATGATGGCGCGCCGGATCATGGCGGTGCGGCGGTCGCGTGCGAGTCTTGGTCGATGACGACAGGACAGACCGTGCAGGCCACCCGCACCGCGTTCCGCACGTGTCCGCTCTGTGAGGCCGGCTGTGGTCTCGAGATCACGGTCGGGCGTGACGCCGACGGCGCCGAACACGTCACACGGATCCGCGGCGACCGCGAGGACGTGTTCTCCAAGGGCTTCATCTGTCCGAAGGGCTCCACACTGCGTCAACTCCACGAGGATCCGGATCGGTTGCGCCGACCGCTCGTCAAACGCGACGGCGTGCACGTCGAGGTGTCGTGGGACGAGGCCTGGCGGGCCGTCGACGACGGTCTGCGCGGCGTGATCGAGCGTCACGGCCGCGAGTCGCTCGCGGTGTACCTCGGCAACCCGACGGCGCACAGCCTCTCGGCAATGATGTTCAGCAGGGCGTTGCTCACCAGTGTCGGTACGCGGCAGCGCTACAGCGCGTCGACCGTCGATCAGATGCCGCGACACGTCGCCGCCGGATACGTGTTCGGATCGCCCGTGGCGGTCCCGGTGCCCGACCTCGACCGCACCGACTTCCTCGTCGTGCTCGGCGCCAACCCGTACGCGTCGAACGGAAGCCTGTGCACGGCCCCCGACTTCCCGGGTCGGATCGAAGCGATGCAAGCGAGGGGCGGCAGGCTCGTGGTCGTCGATCCGCGGCGCAGCCGCACCGCCGAGCAGGCCGACGAGTGGCTCCCGATCCGTCCCGGCTCGGACGCGTTGTTGCTGGCCGCGATCGCCAACACGTTGTTCGACGAAGGTCTCGCCGATCCGGGTCCGCACGTCGCGGAGCACCTCGCCGGCCTCGACGATGTCCGTGCCGGAGTGGCCCCGTTCACACCGGAGGCGGTCGAGGCCGCGACCGGCATCGATGCCGCGACCATCCGCCGGCTCGCACGCGAGCTCGCCGCCGCCCCGACCGCTGCCGTGTACGGCCGGATCGGCACCACCACGACAGAGTTCGGGTCGACCGCGTCGTGGCTCATCGACGTCGTGAATGTGTTGACCGGCAACCTCGACCGAGCGGGTGGAGCGATGTTCTCGATGCCCGTCGCCGGCGGTCCGAGCACACGCGGCGCGCCGGGGAGCGGTCCCGGATTCCGGATCGGTCGCGGGCACTCGCGCGTGAGCGGCCACCCGGAGGTCGCGGGGGAGTACCCGGTCGCCGTTCTCGCCGAGGAGATCCTCACCCCGGGTGCGGGTCAGGTTCGCTCGGTCGTCACCGTCGGCGGCAATCCGATGCTGTCGACACCGAACGCCAACCAACTCGCTGACGCGTTCGCGGACCTCGAGTTCATGGTCAGCATCGACATGTATCTGAACGAGACGACCAAGTACGCCGACGTCGTGCTGCCCGTTCCGTCGCAGCTGGAACGTTCGCACTACGACCTGCTGTTGCTCCAGTTCGCGGTACGCAACGTTGCCAACTACTCGGACGCCGTGCTCCCGCTCGAACCGGGAGTGCCCGACGAGTGGGAGGTGATCGCCAAGCTGGCGCTGATCGCGCAGGGCCTGGGGGTCGACGCCGACGTGTCGATCGTCGACGACCACGCGGTCGCCGCGCTCGCGCGCAGTGTCGTCGGCGATCCATCGTCAGTGGTCAACGGCCGCGATGCCGACGAGCTCGTCGCCGCGGTCTCTGCGGACGGTCGCCGCGGCCCGGAGCGAATGCTCGATCTGATGCTGCGCTGCGGCCCGTTCGGCGAGGGCTTCGGGGCCGATCCAGCCGGCGCGTCACTCGATGCGTTGGTGGCCAACCCACACGGTGTGGATTACGGCGCGCTCGAGCCGCGTTTGCCCGAGATCCTCCGCACGCCCTCCGGCAAGATCGAGCTCGGCGCGCCGGAGCTCGTCGGCGATCTCGAGCGGCTGGCGGCCGCGATCGACGAGCTCACTGATCGCCAGCTCGTGCTCGTCGGTCGTCGGCACCTTCGCAGCAACAACTCGTGGATGCACAACGTCGACGTGTTGGTCAAGGGCAAGCCACGTTGCACGCTCCAGGTCCATCCCGACGACGCCGCGAGACTCGGACTGAGCGACGGCGCGAGCGCCACTGTCGCCAGTCGGGTCGGGTCGGTGATGGCACCGGTCGAGGTGACGGAAGCGATTCGACCGGGCGTCGTGAGCCTGCCGCACGGTTGGGGTCATGGCCAGCCCGGTACCCGCATGCGCGTCGCCGCCGAGCGCGCCGGGGTGAACTCGAACGTGCTCACGGACGACGAGGCGATGGACCCGCTGTCGGGGACCTCCGTGCTGAACGGCATCCCGGTCGTCGTTTCGCCCGCGTGAGCGCACCGAGTACGCGCGCGATGTGATCGTCGCGCTCGCGGGTGTGGGTAACCCCGTGGCTATATCGCGGCTATATCCACAGCGGGTCCTCACGAAAGTTTTCAATTCACACGGTTGTCCCCTTCCTTCACACAGGGGCCAGTCCGTAGGGTGAGGTTTCCGGGCCGCTTGCGGTGCGACACACGGACGAGGTGGCGGAATCCATCGACCAGGCCGGCCACGGTTGGCGCGGTGGGAACGCATGGGGCTGAGGGGTCCTGAACCTGTGATGTTGCACCGCAACGTGGCCCCTCGGGCGCTGGTCAGAGCGTTCTTCGAAGAGAACCGGCCGGTAACATTGACAGGCCGGTAATTACGGTGCTGTAATTCGTGCCCCGCCCCGCGTTCGCCACAACCCGTAGTGGTCGGACACCGGATCCGTGGGAAGACCCAACAACATCTTGTGGTTGTACCTACTGGGTGCAGACCTCGACACCAGCCGCGAATCGGCCCACCAGCGGCGAGCCTTGTGGGCCCGCCACGTCCGCCGGATCCAGAAGGAGTTCATCACATGTCACTGGCACCAGAACGAGTGTCCATCGGCCTCCGTCGGTTGTTCACATCGCCCGGTGTCGATCCCTACGACGAGGTCGTGTGGGAGCGCCGTGATGCCCGGATCACCAACTGGAAAGACGGCACCGTCGCGTTCGAGCAGCGCGATGTCGAGTTCCCGGTCGTGTGGTCGGTGAATGCCACCAACATCGTCGCCCAGAAGTACTTCCGGGGCAGCCTCGGTACGCCCGAGCGCGAGTCGTCGTTGCGTCAGGTCATCGACCGCGTCGTCGACACGATCACCCGGTGGGGGATCGAGGGCGGGTACTTCGTCGACGACACCGAGGCCGAGTCGTTCAACGCCGAACTGAAGTACATCCTCGTCACCCAACGGGCCGCCTTCAACAGTCCGGTGTGGTTCAACATCGGCGTCAAAGGCGTGCCTCAGCAGGCGAGTGCGTGCTTCATCCTCGCCGTCGACGACACGATGAACGCGATCCTCAACTGGTACCGCGAGGAAGGCGTGATCTTCAAGGGCGGCTCGGGCTCTGGCATCAACCTGTCGAAGATCCGCTCGAGCGTCGAACTGCTCGAGGGCGGCGGCACCGCGTCCGGTCCGGTGAGCTTCATGCGTGGCGCCGACGCGTCGGCGGGCACCATCAAGTCGGGTGGCAAGACCCGACGGGCGGCGAAGATGGTCATCCTCAACGCCGACCATCCCGACGTCGAAGAGTTCATCTGGTGCAAGGTCAAAGAGGAGCGCAAGGCACGCGTGCTGCGCGACGCCGGATTCGACATGGATCTCGACGGCGCCGACTCGTTCTCGATCCAGTACCAGAACGCCAACAACTCGGTGCGCATCACCGACGAGTTCATGCAAGCCGTCATCGACGACGCTGACTGGGCGCTGAAGGCGGTCACCACCGGCGAGGTCGTCAAGAGCATTCGTGCACGCGACCTGTGGCGTCAGATCGCGCTGGCCGCGTGGGATTGCGCCGACCCCGGATTGCAGTTCGACACGACGATCAACAAGTGGCACACCGCACATGCGACGGGCCGTATCAACGGGAGCAATCCGTGTTCGGAGTACATGCACCTCGACAACTCGGCGTGCAACCTCGCATCGATCAACTTGTTGAAGTACCTCGACGAGGGTGAGTCGTTCGACGTCGATGCCTACCGGCACACGATCGAGATGGTCTTCACCGCCCAGGAGATCCTGGTCGGTCGCGCCGACTACCCGACGGAGTCGATCGCCGAGACGAGCCGGCAGTTCCGTCAACTCGGCCTCGGCTACGCCAACCTCGGCGCGCTGCTGATGGCGCTGGGTCACGCCTACGACTCGCCAGACGGCCGTGCGTGGGCTGCTGCGTTGACGTCGTTGATGACCGGCCATGCGTACGCCACGAGTGCGCGCACCGCGGCGCGCATGGGCCCGTTCGCCGGCTTCGCCGCCAACGAGGAGCACATGCTCAACGTGCTTCGCATGCATCGTGACGAGAGCTACCGGATCGACAACGGGAACATGGTCCCCGGTGATGTCGTCGCCGCCGGCCAACAGTCCTGGGAAGCTGCGGTGCGCGATGGCGAGGAATACGGCGTCCGCAACAGCCAGGCCACGGTGTTGGCGCCGACGGGAACCATCGGCTTGATGATGGATTGCGATACCACCGGCATCGAGCCAGACCTCGGCCTCGTGAAGGTGAAGAAGCTGGTCGGTGGCGGCACGATGTCGATCGTCAATCAGACGATCCCGCGCGCCTTGCGCCTGCTCGGCTACACGCCGCAGCAGATCGACGAGATCATCGTCTACATCGACGTCAACAAGACGATCCTCGGCGCGCCTCACCTGGCTGCCGAGCACGTGTCGGTGTTCGCATGCTCGATGGGCGACAACACGATCCACTACACGGGTCATGTGCGGATGATGGGCGCGGTGCAGCCGTTCCTGTCGGGCGCCATCTCCAAGACCGTCAACATGCCCGAGGAGGCGACGGTCGAAGAGGTCGAGGCGTTGCACCAGCTGTCGTGGGAGCTCGGCCTGAAGGCCGTCGCCATCTACCGCGACAACTGCAAGGTCGGCCAGCCGCTGTCGACGGCCAAGAAGGATGACGTAGCGGCCACCGCCGCGACCGAGACGGTCGAGCGGATCGTCGAGCGGATCGTTCACCGTCCGGTGCGCCAGAAGCTGCCGCGCAGCCGGCGCGGCCGCACGTTCGAGTTCCGGGTCGCCGACTGCAAGGGGTTCGCCACCATCGGCGAGTACGACGATGGTCAGCCAGGCGAGATCTTCCTGACCGTGTCGAAGCAGGGGTCGACGCTCAGCGGCATCATGGACGCCTTCGCCAAGTCGATCAGCTACGGCCTCCAGTACGGCGTACCGATGCGGGCGTTCGTCGAGGCGTTCACCAACATGCGGTTCGAGCCGGCCGGCATGACCGACGATCCCGACATCCGCTTCGCCAGCTCGATCATGGACTACCTGTTCCGGCGCATGGCGCTCGAGTACTTGAGCTACGACGAGCGGGCCGAGCTCGGCATCTTCTCGATCGCCGAGCGCATCCAGCCGACGCTGCCGGGCGTCGACGAGTCGACCATGCACACGTCGCAGGGAACCGAGATCCCATCAGATCCGAAGTCGGTGCCGTCAGCAGGTGAGCTGGCGAGTCAGATGGAGCTCGGTCTCGCTCCGGTCACACCCGAGGACAACACCCCCGCCCGCGGCATCGTGCGTCACTCCGACGCCCCGATGTGCATGCAATGCGGCGTCCAGATGATCCGCGCCGGTAGCTGCCACGCCTGCCCGAGCTGCGGCTCGACCAGCGGCTGCAGCTGATGTGAACAGTCAGGAAATGTCACCGGGTTTCGTCACGGTGCGGCGCGGTGACCGATTGCCAGCGATCGCCGGAGCAGCCCGTCATCGATCGCTTGCACTTGCACGTTCCGTTCCGCTTGTCCGCGTGTCGAACTCGGCCTCGCCGTGCAGTGCGACGAGTTCGGCGCGATGTGCGCACGCGCGCCTCGATCGAGGCCCTGGGCGGTCGCGTCAAGGCACGCAGCAGGTCACCGCGGCTCAGTTGAAGCCGATGAGCGAGGTCGTCGGCCTGTTCGATCGTCGTGTAGCCGTTCGCACCCCAATCTCCGCCGATGACGCGCCGTTCGATCGCTCGGACGACATCGACGCGTTCCTCGCGGTAGCGGTTTGCGAAGCGGTCGCGCGCCTCCTGCTCCTTCGCAGTGACCATCCGGTCATCCCGCAATGAGGGTGCCGACGATCCAGATGAACGGTTGGTTCGTCCCGGAAGGGGTGGTGTGCGTCTCGTCGTGTGCCGCGATGATCGTGGCGGTCGGGATGGCAGTGGTGATCGTGTCGGTCAGCGTTCGGGCGTCGTAGCGGCTCACGGGGAGGCCCGAGCAGTGGTCCGGCCCATCGGGTGCGAACGTGGCGATGATGAACGCGCCGGTTGGAGTGAGGGCGGCTGCGAGGTGGCGGAGGTACGTGGCGCGGTCGGCTGGTGCGGTGAGGAAGTGAAACACCGCCCGGTCGTGCCACAGACCCCAATGCCGTGTCGGAGTCCACGACAGCAGGTCGGCGTGCAGCCACGTGACGCCGTGCGAATTGTCGAGGCCGCGCCGGGCGATGTCGAGGGCGGTGCGTGACACGTCGAGCACGGTGATGTCGTCGAACCCGCGGGCGACGAGCTCGCCCGCGAGCGGGGAACTGCCACCGCCGACGTCGATCACCGTGGTCGACGTATCAACGCCGAGGCTGTCGATCAACTTCAGCGACATCGTCGGACGGGTCTGGAACCACGAGACATGCTTGGCGCCGGCTTGCTCGTAGCGGTCGTCCCAGTGGCGGGCTCGCTCGTCCGCCGCCGGCGCCGTCATGAGTTGGCGGGAGCGGTCATGGGCACGCCGTCCGCTCGCCACTCGAGCATCCCGTCGGCGGCGAGCCGAGCATCGAAGCCGTGGTCGATGAGGAGGCGGACAGCCCGGTGTGACAGGACGCAGTAGCGGCCGCGGCAGTACGCGACGACCTCGACGTCGGCCGGGATCTCCGACAGCCGTGACGCCAGCTCGTCCAACGGGATGGACACCGCACCGGACAGGTGGCCGGCCGCGTACTCGTCGCCGGGGCGCACGTCGACGACCACGATCTGACCGGCCTCGGATGCTGCGAGCAGTTCATCGCGGTCCATCAGTCGAATGTCGTCGGTCGGCAGCGCAGCATTCAGTTCGGAGCGCACATCGGGCCGGTGCGTCTCGGCCACCGCGCACAGCTGGGCGACGAGCGCGGCGATGTCATCGCCGGCCAACCGATACAGGATCTGGCGACCCTGGCGCCGTGACACGACGAGTCCGGCGTTGCGCAGTCCTTGCAGGTGTGCCGACGCTGTCGTGACGTTCAGACCGGCGACGGACGCCAACTCCAGCACTGGGCGTTCGCGCTGGGCGAGCAGTTCGAGCATCTTCAGGCGGGTACCGCTACTCAGGGCCTGCCCGACCCGAGCGACAGCGTCGTACAGATTGACGGTTGACACCACCGCATGTTCTCATGTTCCATCGAAGAATGGAATGATGTCGTTGGGCAGGGTCGCGGTGGGAACTGACCGACAGAGGAGGCACCGGTGACCGTTGGAGGCAGCGAGAGGACCGATCGACCAGGTGATGTCAGCGACGTCGTGCCGGACGTCGAGTTGTTGCGTTCCCAGGTTCGTGAGAAGTACCGCGAGGTCGCCGTGCGACCGGCGGATCGCTACCACTTCCACACCGGTCGCCCGCTCGCCGCCCGACTCGGCTACGACGCCGATGTCTGCGACGGGTTGCCGGATCGGGCGGTCGAGTCGTTCGCCGGGGTCGCCAACCCGTTCTCGTTACGTCAGCTGCAGGCCGGTGAGCGCGTCGTCGATGTCGGATCCGGAGCAGGGTTCGATTCGTTCGTCGCCGCCCACCAAGTCGGTCCGTCAGGTCGTGTCGTCGGCATCGACATGACACCCGAGATGCTCGACAAATCGAGCGAGACCGCCGTCGAGTTGGGGCTCGACCACGTCGAGTTCCGCGAAGGGCTCGCCGAGGCGCTACCGGTGGAGGACGGTTGGGCGGACGTCGTCATCTCCAACGGAGTGATCAACCTGTGCGCCGACAAACGCGCCGTGCTCGACGAGATCCGCCGGGTGTTACGTCCGGGCGGCTGGCTGCAGTTCGCCGACATCGCCAACGGCCGTCCCGTGCCGCCGGAGGTGATGCGCGACGTCGACTTGTGGACCGGTTGAATCGCCGGCGGGCTGCCCCGTGCGGGCTGGCAGACGATGCTCGAGCAGGCCGGCTTCTCGAATGTCGTGATCGGCGAGGCGGTCGATACGTTCGCCGGCGCCGCCGGCGAATCCAACGCCCGGACCTTCGAGGTGTTCGGCTTCGCGTTCCTCGCCCGACGTAAACAGAACCGTGACCGCGTCACCCCGGCCGTCGCCGGTGTGTCGAGCTGTCACCGGAAAGGAGCACTCCATGACTGCCACGATCGGACTCGTTCTCGACTGTGCCGACCCCGCGCGCCTCGCCACGTTCTGGTCCGAGGCACTCGGCTACACGACGGCGGGTGATGCCGGCAACTACGTGTTGCTCGTCCCCACCGAGAGCGGGCCGCCGAAGCTGCTGCTGCAAGCAGTGACTGAAGCGAAGGCAACCAAGAATCGCATGCACCTCGACATCGAAACGCCCGACGTCGATGCCGAAGTGATCCGCCTCGAATCGCTCGGCGCGCACCGCCTCGAGACCGACGCACGATCCGAGCACGGTTCGCGCTGGGTGATCATGGCCGACCCGGAAGGCAACGAATTCTGCGTCTGCAACGCCGGCTACACCTGAACGTCGGTGAACGAGGAAAGCGCGCGCAGCTCGGCAACGGCTTCAACGGCTTGTCGGTTGATCCGGCGCCTTTGGAAGCCGGAGGCGTCCGGGCCTCAGAGGCGAACGCGCCGCGACTTCGAGAAAAGCCGTGCTCTCGTCGCCGTCGAACTCGTGCATGTCGAGACTCTCGTCACCCGCTCGCCGTGCATCCTCCGACTGCGATCGCGCAAACGGTTCCCGAATAGCCTGCCGCGAACCCTTTCGGCGGATTGTGCGTAGTGGACGGGTAAGGGGCGGCGTGTCGGCGCGTCGTGAGAGGGGGAGTGATGGGCAAGCCTGTTGCGAGAAGGGCACGGCTGATCGCGGTCGGAGTTGCGCTCATTGGCGTGTCGGCGTCGCTGTTCGTCGGGCGGGTGAACGCGCTCGATTCGACCAGCATCGACCGGGCGGAGCTCGACGACGGTGTCCTCAGAGTCGAGGGCGAGCGTGCTGTACGGAACGCCACCGTGCGGGTCACCTCCGCGGAGTCGTCGGCGAGCGCCCCCGCCGATAGCAAGGGCAGGTTCCGGGTACTCGCCTCCAACTTCCGGTCGAGCAACTGCCCGGTGACTGTCACTGACGGTGCGACGTCGGCGCAGGTGTCGCTCGATGAGTGCACCCCGACGGCGCCACCGCCGACGACTACGACGACCACGACCACACTGCCGCCGCCGACGACCACCACGACGACCACGACGCCGACGACGACGCCGCCACGACGACCACCGCCGACGACGACCACGACCACGACCACGACGACCACCACGACGACACTGCCGCCGACGACGACCACCACGACCACGACGACGACCACGTTGCCGCCGCCGCCGACCACCACGACGACCACGACGACTGTGCCGACGACGCCGCTGACGTTCACCGACTTGCACGACCTCGTGCCGCAACGTTGCTTCAGCGCGCCGCTCAGCACGGTGGACGCGGCGTCTGTGCGGATCGGGATCGAGTCCGGTCACAACCCGGCGACCTGGCAGAACAACGCGTGCATCGCATCGACCACTGCGTTCAACCCGCGGAGCGTGAGCGACACGTTCACCGTGACCGTCACGGCTCCGCCGGGACAGCACCTCACCCGCATTCACTACCAGCAGTCCGGGAACCGGTTGCTCGAACGGAGTCTGTACTGGTTCGCGAGCGGCACCGGCCAGTTGACGGCCAACGGCGTCAGCGTCCCGTTCAGCTTTACTCTGCCGAATCTGACCAGGACCATCGACCTGACTGGTCAGAACGTGGAGAGCGCGACGATCTCGGTCTCGATCTCGATGTCGGCGGGACGCAGCGGCAACGAGCCCCGCGTCACCAACCCGCCAGGGTCGGGGAGCGTTTCCGTGACGAGCGCCGTGATCCGCGTCGAGTCCGCCTGATCGTCAGACCGAAATCCGCGCCGCCTGGCGGGCCTTTACGAACACATGTTCGACGCGCGAAGCTGGGCGTGTGCCCATGTCCGTCGAACAGATCGAAAGCCTCCGCCGCTCCAATGCCATGGGTGCGCTCCCCAAGAGTCAGGTCGACGAGCTCTTGGAAACCGCCGCTGAACTCGCCCGCCGGCAACGTGAGATCGCCAAGATCCTGCACTCGCTGGGAAGCCGATGGCCCGGCGTCCGAGCCGCGCTCAACGAGCTCAACAAGCTGACGTGATGGGGCCAATTGCGCTCGTTGCGCCCGCCCGCACGGAGGACGGGTGGCAGGTGGTCGGTACGTTGGCGAAATCGAGCGCGGCGACGATGCTCTGACCGCGCGCCCGACGGTCGGGCTAGGGTTTGGGCGCCCGTCAGCCGACGGGTGTGCTCAGCCGACGGTTCGCCCCGGACCCTGGTGACCCCGCCTCCGACCACGGAAGCAGGTAGCCGCGATGTCGATCGAGGGTGTGCCGGCAACGGCTCACGTGCGCGGGCATGTCCTGCCTCGCACCGACCGGGTGATGGGCAAGGGGTGGATCCAGGCGGTGGCGCTGGTCGGCATCTTCGGTTTCACCGTGCTCGGCTTCATGGCCGCTCGCACCTACCAGGCCGACCCTCCGATCCCCGACAGCGTCGTCGCGGCGTCCGGCGAGGTGTTGTTCACCGGCGAGGATGTGCGCGATGGCCAGGAGGTGTTCCTGCGCAACGGCGTGATGCAGTTCGGCTCCATTTTCGGCCACGGCGCCTATCTCGGACCTGACTTCACGGCCGACTACCTGCATCGTGCCGCAATCGCTGTGGAGGCGGCGTACGGCGGTGAGGGGACCGACGCCAGCCGGCGCACGATCGAGGACTTCCGAACCAACACCTACGACCCGGCAACGAACACCGTCGTCTACACCGACGCCCAGGCCGCCGCCTACCACGGACTGGTGGAGCACTACCACACCTTCTTCGCCAACCCGGTCGGCGACACCGGATTGCGACCGGCCGCGATCGACGATCCCGAAGACACCCGCTTGCTGACCGCGTACTTCTCGTGGAGCGCATGGGTCGCGGCTGCGGAACGTCCGGACAAGGACTACTCGTACACCAACAACTGGCCGCCCGAGGAACTCGTCGGCAACACACCGACCGCCGACGTCGTCGTGTGGAGCGTGCTGTCACTGATCGCATTGCTGGCCGGCATCGGTGCCCTGCTGGCGGTGTTCGGACGATGGAACTGGTTGGGTTGGCACGGACGTGACCAACAGGAGCTGTCGTTCCGGGCACCTGACCGTGTGGCGCTCACCCCTTCACAGAAGGCAACAGCCGGATTCTTCCTCGTGATGGCAGCACTGTTCCTGATCCAGACGTTGGTCGGAGTTGCCAGTCAGCACTACCGGGCCGAGATCGGCGGCTTCTTCGGTATCGACAGCGACCGCTTCTTGCCGTTCAACATCGTGCGCACATGGCACGTGCAGCTCTCGATCTTCTGGGTCGTCACGTCGTTCCTCGCGGCTGGCATCTTCCTCACCCCGATGATCGCCGCACGCAAGGAACCGCGGGCCAACACGTGCTCGCCAACCTCCTCCTCGGCGCGCTGGTGGTTGTCGTCGTCGGAAGCCTGCTCGGCGAGCTGGGCGGGATGCACGGGTGGTTCGGCGACCTGTGGTCGTGGTTCGGGATGCAGGGGTTCGAGTACCTCGACCTCGGCAGGTTCTGGCAGGTCCTGCTTACGCTCGGGCTGGCGTTCTGGGTCGTCGTGTTGTGGCGAGGGCTACGCAGCCGGCTTGCTCTCGAGCACCGCACCAACATGCCGTGGCTGTTCTTCTACGCCGCCCTGGCCCTTCCCGCGTTCTACGCCGTCGGGTTGCTCGCCCACCCACCGCAACGTTCGCGGTGGCCGACTTCTGGCGCTTCGTCGTCGTGCACCTGTGGGTCGAGGACTTCTTGGAGCTGTTCACCACGGTGATGGTGGCGTACATGTTCGTGTTGCTGGGCGTCGTCCGTCAGCGGGTGGCCATGACAGTCATCTTCTTGGATGTCATCTTGTACAGCGCCGGTGGTGTCATCGGCATGGCGCATCACCTGTACTTCAACGGGGAACCGGCAGAGGTGCTCGCTCTCGGAGCGTTCTTCTCGGCGCTCGAAGTCATCCCGCTCACGTTCCTCACACTCGAGGCGTGGACCTTCCTCCAACTCGGCGCACGCCAGGAATCGAACTCGCCGACGCCGTTCCCGCACCGGTGGGCGGTGATGTTCCTCGTTGCGGTCGGGTTCTGGAACTTCCTCGGCGCCGGGGTGTTCGGGTTCCTGATCAACCTGCCGATCGTGTCGTACTACGAGATCGGGACCGCGCTCACCGCGAACCACTCGCACGCCGCGATGATGGGTGTGTACGGGATGCTCGCGTCGGCTTCATGCTGTTCTGCCTGCGCTACCTCGTGCCCGAGGATCGCTGGTCCGACAAGCTCGCCAAGATCAGCTTCTGGTCGCTGAACATCGGTTTGGCGTGGATGTGCTTCGTCACGCTGCTGCCCCTCGGTGTCGTGCAACTCCACCGGTCCGTGAGCGAGGGCTACTCGTCGGCGCGCGAGCTGAACTTCCTCACCAACGACCTCAACGCACTCCTCGGATGGCTCCGGCTCCCCGGCGACGTGGTGTTCATCGGCGGCGGAGTTCTGCCGCTGCTGTGGATCGGCTTCGAAGGGGTTCGCCACCGCGGCAGTCACCAAGACACGCTCGACGACGGGGACCTGCTGCTGTTCACAGAGGTGACGCCGACCTCTGACGACCCAGAGCCGGTCGGGGCCCGCTGACCGTGCACCCCGAAGCCGCCTTCCTCGCCGGGTACGCCCTCGCCCTGGTGTTCGTCGCCGTCGGCCTGGAATCGCTCGGGCGGCGCTCCACCGATCCATGGGCATCACGGACGCTCGCCGCGTTCAAACCACCAGCCGAGCGCCCGCGCCGCGACGGCCCGCAGTGGCCCGACTCCGAGGTTGCGACATTCCACCTCGGTCTCCGCGGTGGCGCTCTCCGCCGCATTCGTCATCACTATCGTGAGCATCATTCGCTACTCCGGGCCGATAGAGCTCGTCACGCACGTCGGACTCCTCGTTGTCGTTGCTGCCCGCGTACGTCACCTGATCGCCCGCCACCGCGCTGCTGGCGCGAGGCAGGTGGCGCGATGTGTGACTACTGCGGCTGCCGATCCGAGCCCGAGATCGCGGCGTTGTCAGCCGACCACGAACGCATGCTGGTCTTGACCGCTGGGCTCCGCCGGGCGCAGGCGGCAGGTGTCGCGGCGCCGGAGCTTGTCGCCGAGCTCACGGGCATGCTCGGCCCACACGCGCTCGTGAAGAAGGCGGCGTGTTCGCGGCGCTCGTCGCCGAAGGGGTCGACACCGAGTACGTCCTTCGCTTCGAACACGAACACGAGATGCTCGAGGACCTGTTGGCGAGCGCCGACGCGCCACATCACATGATGCAGATCGTCGACCTCCTCGAGGACCACATACTCCGCGAGGAATCGGATCTGTTCCCGGCTGCGCACCAGATGCTCGATTCGACCGCGTGGGCGACGATCGCCGCATCGGTGGCTGATCGCACGCCCACTGCCGAACAGTCTCACGAACGCTGAGGTGGCGCGGCCAGATCGACGAGCACCCAATCCGAGCAGCGGCATCCGCGGGACGGTACGTGTCGCTCGCTGTCGAGAACCTGAAGCCGAGTGACGCCTTGTCGACCCACGGTGTCGTCTCGGCACGAGCTGCAAGACTCGACCCGATGGCGAGGATGAACGTCAACCGAGCACGAGGCGGTGACGACGACTTCGTTGCCGTCGGGGCCGAGCCGACGATCCCTGCGAAGTACGCAGGGACATGCGGCACGTGCAGACAGCGGTTCGCCGTCGGCGACCCAATCGCCTCAGTTCTCGTCGACAAGAAGATGACATACCACCACGGGGCATGCCGCTACCCGGCGACGGCGCTCCTCGCGCAGGACACCACAGCGGCCGAACTCGACTCAGCGCGACACTGCGCGCACGGCATCGAATCCGGAGAAGTGCCGGGCGACGACCAACAAGGGCAAGCCGTGCAACAACACCCCGCAGAAGGGCGAGCAGTTCTGCGGTCCCCATCTCACCCAGCTCGTCGCCAAGCGCTCGCCGGTCCGGCAACCAACCACCCAGCCCGACGCTTACGACGAACCGTTCTGATCTCGGCGTCCGCTGCGAGGTTGTTGGGCCTTCGAGTTGCCGGCCGATTTCGATGCGGATCGTGAATGGTGCCGCCGCAGTGAGCTCGTGGCGCGGCAGTTGGATGGTGCCTGCGTCGGCGCCCTGGGTGTTGGAGGTGGAGTATCCAGGTGGGTCCGCGGTCGACCACGTCGTCGAACCTGCGGGTTTCGTGCGGGGCGATGATGCCGACCTGTGTCAGCGATGTGTGAGCGGGGTCGCTGGCGAAGATGTAGATCCTGTGGTCGGTGGTGTTGTGGACGTTGACGTGGTCGACGCGCTGGCGGTTCGTGGAGTGTGAGGATTCCGATCAACGTTGCGATGAGCGTGGCCGTCGCCAGTGCCGCCCATTCGTGGCGTGTGGCGGGTGGGATCGGCGTGGCTGGCTTCGTCGCCGTTGGCGGTGGCTCGCGCATCACGGCTCCCGTGAGGCGACTGGCGGTCCGGCGACTGGGGGAGCGTGTTCGGTGTGGCCGGCTCGGGGGAAGGCGCGGACCGGTAGCAGCTTGGCGAGCGTGTTGGAGCGGGCCGTGAGGAGCGGTCCGAGGATGGCGAGGACGAGGACGTAGAGCGCGACGAACGGGCCGATCCGCGGGTCGAGGCCGGCGGCCGCCGCGAGCGTGGCGAGGATGAGCGAGAACTCGCCGCGACCGAGGATCGTGAGTCCGATGTTGGCGGCCGCGTTGCGCCCGAAGCCCCTGGAGTCGTGCGGCGATGACGCCGGCCGTGACGTTGAGCACGATCGACAGCGACGACCGCGACGGCCACCGGGACGGCGACCTCGCCGACGTCGCCGGGGTCGATGGTGAGGCCGAAGGCGAAGAAGAACACCGCGGCGAAGGCGTCGCGCAGGGGCAGCACGAGCCGTTCGATGCGGTGGGCGACGGGGCTCTCGGCGAGTACGAGTCCGGCCATGAAGGCGCCGATGGCGTCGGACACGCCGAGCTCCTCGGCCGATGCCGGCGACGAGGACCGCGAAGCCGACGAAGCACACGGTGAGGAGCTCGTCGTCGGGTGCTGGCGATCGAGCCGGCCGACGACCGCGCGCCCCAGCGGGCGACGCGCGCCGAGCGCGAGCAGGAACCCGAACGCGATGGCGAACTGGACGCGCTGCGTCCGCGGCGCCTTCGCGCGTCGCCGAGGACCGGCTGGAGCAGCGCGAGGTAGAGGGCGAGGAAGATGTCCTCGACGACGATGATCCCGAGGATCAGCCGGCTCTCGGGGTTGGCGAGCCGGCGCAGCTCGATGAGGAGCTTGGTGACGATCGCCGACGACGAGATGCCGACCGCGCCGGCGATGACGAGCGCCTCGCTGTGCCCCATCCGAGCGCGAGGCCGAGGAGGAGGCCGCCGCCGACGTTGAGCAGCAGGTAGATGGCGCCGATGCCGAGCAGTCGTCGGCCGCCGGCGAGCAGATCGTTGAGGCTGAACTCCAGGCCGAGGTGGAACAGCAACAGGATCAGGCCGAGGCGCGGCGAGTAGCTCGAGGTCGTGCGGGGTCGTCGACGAGGGCGAGGCCCGGGGTGTTGGGCCCGAAGATGATGCCGGCGGCCATGAAGAACGGGATCGTCGGCAGGCCGATCCGGCGACCCGGCCGGGCGAGGAGCCCGGCGGCGAGGAACGCGCCGCCGACCGCGACGAGTGTGTCGCCCACGCGCTCAGCCTCCGACGACGTGACGCCGGAAGCCCGGGCAGGTCCTCCTGGCGGCCGATCACGACGAGGCGGTCACCGGCTCGGAGCGTCTCGGTCGGCTCCGGGGCGACGATCGGGACGTGGTCGCGCAGGATCGCCGCAACCGTCATGCTTGTGCGCTGAGCGGATCTCGCAGCTCGGCGATCGTTCTGCCGGCACCTGGTGACTCGGGTTCGAGGGTCACCCAGTCGATGAGCAGCCCGCCGATCACTGCTTCGATCTCTTCCACGACGGCTGGTTTGAAGAAGGCGCCGCCGAGGATCGCCCCGAGCGTTCGAGCCTGTCCATCGGTCAGCGTCACCGACGCCAACGGCTCGTCGGCGCCGTTGAGGACGTACAGGTCCCGTCGGCCCGAGTGGTGGATCACCACCGCCACAGTCGTGTTCTTCGAGGCCCGCAGGTCGTAGCGCTGACCGATACCGGGCAGCGTCGATTCGGTCAGGTCGCCACCCACCAGACGGCGGCGAGATTCAGGGTTCGTCATCGTGATTGTCCTCTCATCGATCAAGCGTCAACACTCGACCGGCACGCCGCGCCGCGATCAGGCTCAGCCCAGGTGGCCGTGCAGCATCACGTGGACGACCAACACGGGGCCACGGCGCACATGGCGCGGCTCAGCGTGCGGCGGGCTCGGTTCAGATGGCCAAGCGTTGATGCCGGGGCGGTGACCGACCCCGACGCGCCGCCCGCCACGATCGGCCCGGTGTCACGGTCGCCAGCGCGACGATCGTTCCGCCAACGCCGATGACCGGCATCGCGAACAACCGGGTTGCGACTGCGATGATCACGTCGCGGTACTTCGCGACCGGCTTCGCGGCCGACCACTCTGCATCGACGATGACCGCCGGCTGGTCGAGCGTCGTCGGCCCAACCTCGACCGGCTGCGCGTGCAAGACCCAGCCACCGGAACCCGCGTCGGTCGCCACACGACCCGCGGCCCCGAGCAACACCAGCGCCGTCAGGCCAGCAACCAGGAACAACGCGACACGGGAACGCGACATCGGCATGACCGTGACAACGGTAGCCCGTGACGCCTCGGCGACGGAGTCGCACGAACCTCCCGGCGCCTGAGTCTCGGTTGCGCTCGTCATCGAGTGGTGCCTCGACGCGTCTTGCGTCTTTGGTGAACGTCGCGCTCGATCGGCGCGAGGTCAGCCTTCGGACGACTCCGTCGGCGCATCCATGATCCCGAACGCGTGGGTGAGCCCGGTGAGCACCAGGAGGCGGAGGACCGCCTTCGACGGGTTCACCACGACGAGCGCGCAATTGACACTGTCGAAGTGGTTCCTCGCTTCGATCAGCATCGCGATCCCGGACGAGTCGATGAACTCCACCCCGCCGAGATCCAGTTCGACGCAGTCGCCGGCGTGCCGCCCTTCGACGAGGATGCGCTCGAGCTCCTCGGGCGCCGTCAAGATGTCGAGGGCACCGGTGAGCTGCAGCCGGACGGTTGGCCCGGCGACGTGCGACGGGTCGTTGGGCGGCATTGGCATCGGCGTCGACCTCCACGAGTTGTCGGAATGACGAACGCCATCGCCGAGGACGCCGTCGCCACGGTGTTCGTCCCGAGCGACAGGTGAGAGTTCGACCGTCATCGCTCTGTTGATCGCCTCGTGAGAGCCGTTCGTTACAAGAAAGTTCAATTCTCCACCGAGTTGTCACCCTTGTTGTCGGACTCAGCTCCGGACGGTCGCCACGGGAGTCCCGAGCAACCCCGTCCGTGCGCCCGATCGGGCGCACGGACGGGGTGCGTGAATGGGCATCTGCTGTCACCACCTGACGCGTGGTGCCGCCGTCGCGATCGCGATGGCGACCGGGACGCAGGCCACAAGAGCCGCGCTGGCGGCTGCTCGAATGCGAGTCATGTCTTCACCTCCCCTCCTTGTCTTGTTCGTCGACACTCGTTGAATGGCGCGACGAGCGGTGTGGTCTCGGGTCAGCCGTTTCCCCCTGTCGGTGTGAGGATCGTGCGGTAGAGCGGAACGCAGATCAGCGTCAGCCCGACGGCGATGGCGACGTCCGCTGCGTTGATGACGGCGACGCCCGGGATGACGAGGAAGTCGCGAACTGAGCCGAGGACGGCCCGATCGACGAGGTTGCCGGCGACGCCGGCGACGACGGCAGCGATGGCGACCCACGACACGTCGACGCGACGGGCGACGCGACGAGCCCACAACGCGAACGCGGCCAGTCCGATCACTCCGAAGCTCACCACGTGGGCCTGTGAGCCGGCGCCCAAGCCCATCATCAATGCGTCGTTCCGTACTGGGCAGATCACCGGTCCGCAGCCGGATCGCGACGTGGACAGCTTCGAGATCTGGTCGGCCGCGAGGATCCCGAGGATCAACAGCGTCGTCTGGGGATGCGGTCGCATCGCCGGCCGCTGAGGTGCGGAGTGGCGCGTCTCGTTGCTCGAGGTCGGTGCGGCGTCCATGCGGACCCTCTTTCACGTGCAGTTCGTCTCGCGGGGTGTTCAGCGATCATGAGCTGCCGTGAAGCCCCGTTCAGTGCGCGCCGTGACACAACCTGCGTGTCGGAGCGAACATTGACGCCTCAGACGGTCGACGACGTGGCCGTGGCACGCAAGAGCGTCGCACCGGGGCGCTGAATGGGCGCGGAGTTGCCGGGGCGACGCGAGGGCTAGCGTCGGCCGGAGACCCAAAGGAGACGAGCATGACCAGCCTTCGCGACCGTCCGAACACCGCGCTCTTGGTGGTGGATGTGCAGAACGACGTGGTGGCCAACGCCCACCAGCGCGATGAGGTGATCGCCAACATCACCACCCTGATCGACAAGGCCCGCGCCGAGCAGGTGCCCGTGATCTGGGTACAGCACTCCGACGACGACCTTCCTCAGAACAGCGACGGTTGGCAGTACGTGCCGGAGCTGCAGCGCCAGGAATCCGAGCCGCTGGTGCACAAGAAGTACGGCGACTCCTTCGAGGACACCACGCTGGAGGCCGAGCTCGCGCAACGAGGAGTCGGACGGCTCGTTGTCACGGGCGCACAGACCGACGCGTGCATTCGCGCCACGATCCACGGCGCGTTCACGCGCGGCTACGACACGCTCCTCGCCAGTGACGCCCACACCACCGAGGACCTCTCCGAGTACGGACTGCCGCCGGCCGACAAGGTGATCGCCCACACCAACATGTACTGGAGCTGGCAGGCGGCCCCTGGACGCACAGCCCGTGTGGTCGAGACCGCCGATGTCACCTTCGCCGTGGCCGAGGACGAAGCCTCGTCGTAGACGCGATCTCGGCGGTGCGATGGTACGTGGTGGAGCGGAGCGGCCACGGGGAGTGAGCGGGGCGTTGGATCCGCGGCGCTTGGGTAGTGGTGAAGCATGAATCGATCACCACAAACCTGGCACCTCGAGCGTTCCGCGCCCGTCCGTGCGGATGCCGAGGGCCTGTTCGTACCCGCCTCCGACCTACCCGACGCCACGGTTGGCGACGACGTCGTGATCACGGGTCACGAGGGAGGCGAGGAGCGCCGCGGTACTATCGCAGAGGAGCGCGACCGCAACAGGCAGCGCTTCTACCGCCTCGAACTTCATCGTGAGTCCTAGAGCTGTCAGCGGACGGATCAACCGTCTCGGACTCGGCGTTTCGGGGTAGAGGCGGAAAGACGCCACGTAAGGAACACAGATGAGCCAGACAGTTCACGTCGTCACGACGTCGCTCGACGGATCCGTGACATGAGTTGCAGGTATCAGAATGCCTCGCCGGTCGTCCCTGACCGCGGGACTCGTCGGATCGACCGGTGGCGATGACGGACGCGCAGATCCTCGCCGCGATCGCCCCGGCAGCCGATGACCGTTGGCGCCGGCTGTTCGGCATGCCCCTGTGGAGCCACCCGGCCGACGCCGCTGACGAGGTCATCGATGCGCTCGCGCAATGCCTGTACGACCTGGATGTCGCCGTCTCGTTCGACTGGATGACCTGGTACTCGCCGGGTCGCTACCCGGGTGGCGAAGGGCTCGCGTTGGCACCGGTCGCGGAGTCCGTCCGGATGCTCGCGTCGTACCTCCACGGTGAACGAGTCGCCACCGGTGCGCTCCGGTCAGGACTCGTCGACGGATCGATCCTCGCCGCGATCAACCGTTTGTGGGACTGGTACCGGGAGTCCCGCGTCGGCGAGGACTGTGCGTTCGTCGACCACGCCGAACACTCGGCCGACGGCACCTACCTCTGGTCCTACGAGCGGCGCTGGGCGCCCGGTGGCGCGCTGTGCTGGGTCGGATTGAATCCGGGACCCGGCGACCACGATGCCGGCTCGCGGCCCGCGCTGCGCAGGGTCGCTTCATGGGCGAGGCGCGAGGGTTGCGCAGCCGTCGTCGTCGTCAATCTGTTCTCGCTCCGATCCACCGTTGCAACGTCATTGACACGCAGTGCACGACGACATCGTCGGTGATCGGACCGACGAGACGATTCGGGCGGCCAGTCGCGACGCCCGGATCACGCTCGCCGCGTGGGGCGCGAACAAGATGGTCCGGCAACGGAGCGGTGATGTGCTCGAGTTGCTCGACAACCCGCTGTGCGCCGGCGTCAACAAGAACGGTGAACCACGCCACCCCCTGTACGTCCCGGCTTCGACGGCTCTCGTGCCGTACCGGCCACCGGAACGCACGCCGCCGATCAACGCCAGAGCGATCGCGTAGCCGGCACCCGTCGCAGGTGACGGCGGGTTGACGACAGCGACGACCATCAAACGGGCGCGGGAGCTGGCAGACTCACGGGAGTCGTGGACGATGGACCCCTCCTCCGCATCGATGGCCTGACCAAGCGATACCCGGGAGTGACGGCACTCGACGACCTCACCGTGGAGGTGCCGCGTGGACGGATCGGCCTGGTCGGTGCGAACGGTGCCGGCAAGACGACCACGTTCCGGCTCCTGCTCGGCCTCGCCCACCCGACCGAGGGCCGAGTCGAAGTGTGCGGCATCGACGTCGCGCACGACCCGATCGGCGTGCGGTCACGGCTCGGGTACATGCCCGAGCACGACTGCCTCCCGCTCGATCAGACCGCGGCCGACGTCGTGTCGACGTTCGGCGAGCTGAGCGGGCTGCCGGCTCGCGCGGCACGCCAGCGGGCTTCCGACATCCTCGATCTGGTCGGGCTCGACGAGGCCCGGTTCCGGCCGATCAGCGGATTCTCGACCGGGCATGCGTCAGCGCACCAAGCTGGCGCAGGCGCTCGTCGGCGATCCCGAGCTGGTGCTGCTCGACGAACCGACGGCCGGCCTCGATCCGCTCGGCCGCGAGGAGATGCTGGCGCTCGTCGCCCGCCTCGGCACGTTCGGCATCTCGGTGCTGATGGCCACCCACCTGCTCGACGACGTGCAGCAGGTGTGCGACCACGTCGTCATGATCGACGGCGGCAAGCTCGTCGTCTCGGGCGCGACCGACTCTCTGCTCGAACGCACCGGCATCGTCACCGTCGACGTCGGTCCGCGCGGTCAGGAGCTGGTCGCCGGGCTGACGAAGGTCGGGCTGGCGTCGGTCGCCGAGGACGGCCTGGTCGAAGTGACGATCGAGGGCGATGACCACATGGACGTCGTTCGCGACGTCGTCGCCGAGCTCGGGCTCCCGCTCTACCGCCTCTCGACGCGGTTGACGTCGCTCGACGAGGTGTTCTTGCGCCGCGCCGGGAGCGCGTCGTGAGCACGATCGAGACCGGCGGTCACGGGGCCGTCTACGACCGTGGGTACCGTCCGTACGAGGGGACGCGGGGTCGTCGCGGGGCGGCGACGTACGCGCTCTACAAGGCGTCGATGCGTCGGGCGCTCGGCATCCGGCGCTCGTGGCGGCAGAAGGTCGCGCCGTTCACGCTCCTCGCGGTGGTCACGATCCCGGCGATCGTCAACGTCGGCATCGGCTACGTCACCCGCGATCAGCTCGAGGACCGGATCGAGATCATCACCTACCGCGACTACGTCGGCGTGTCGGCGGCGTTGTTGCTGTTCGTCGCATTGGTGGCCCCCGACGTGATCTGCCCCGACCGCCGACATCACGTGCTCCCGCTGATGTTCGCCCGGCCGCTCCTGGGCGTCGACTACGTGATGGCGAAGGTGGGCGCGATCGGCTCGATCCTGTTCGCCTTCTCGTTCCTGCCGCAGGTCGTCCTCTTCGTCGGCAACATGCTCGTCAGCGACAGCGCGCTCGACTATCTCACCGGCAATCTCGACGTGCTGTGGAAGGTGCCGGTCTCGGTCGTGCTGCTGGCCGTGTACTACGCCGTCGTCGGTGTCGCCATCGCATCGCTCACCGATCGGCGGATCGTCGCAGGGGCGGCGATCGCGGGGCTGTTCCTCGTCACGTCGATCGCTTCGGGCATCATCGTCGGCGAGAACTTCGAGGACGAAGGCGGCTCGCTGGCGGCGCTCATCAACGTGTGGGTCCTGCCGTTGTACCTGCGCGACCTCGTGTTCCTCGGTCATGTCGATCCCGAGAGCGCCCCTCTCCGGCGTCGACAACGGTGGCCTGTTCGCCGTCGTGACGTATCTGGTCGTGCTCGTCGTTGGCGCCGCCGTGCTGTTGCGGCGTTACCGCTGGGTGGAGCGCTGATGTCCGTCAACTCACCTGACCCAATGACGGTCGGTCGTGACCCGGCGTTCGTCGCCGACGCCACCGTGGAGGTGGTCGAGGTGTCGGTGTGGTTCGGACCGAAGGTCGCGCTGTCGGAGCTCAGTTGCTCGTTCGGCCCGGGAGTGACCGGTCTGCTCGGGCCCAACGGCGCCGGCAAGACGACGCTGATGCGGGCGATGACGGGCCTCGTCGGCGTCAACCAGGGCACGGTGCGCATCGAGGGTCACGACCCGCGCCGGAACCGGGCCGTCCACGGTCGGATGGCGCTGGTCCCCGAGGACGAGGCCGTGCCGTCCGGGCTCACGGCCCGGCAGTTCGTGCGCTACGTCGCCGACCTGCATGGTGTCGTCGACCGGGACGCGCCCGACAACGCGCTGCGCGAGGTCTCGATGCTCGACGTCGCCGACCGGCGGGTCGACGCGTTCAGCAAGGGGATGCGCCAGCGCACCAAGATCGCTTCCGCGCTCGTGAAGGATCCGCAGGTGCTCGTGCTCGACGAGCCGTTGAACGGCGCCGATCCGGTGCAGCGCGTGCACCTCATCGCGTTGTTCAAGCGGCTCGGGGCGCAGGGTCGGACCGTGATCGTCAGCTCGCACGTGCTGAACGAGGTCGAACGCATGGCGGAGCGGGTGATCGTCCTCATGCACGGCCGGCTGGCGGCCGCCGGGGGGCACCACGCGATCCGTGACGCGATGGACGATCGTCCACGGCACGTGTTGGTGCGATCCGACGACGGTCGGCGGCTGGCGGCCTCGCTCGTCGCCCTCGAATCCGTGGCCGGCGTGACGTTCGACTCGACACGCGGCGGCGTGGTGATCCAGACCGTGCAGGCCCGCGAGTTGGCCACCGCGCTGCCGCGGCTCGCACGCGACACGTCGATCCGACTGCTCGAGGTGCGCGCGCTCGACGACTCGCTCGAGAGCCTGTTCCGGGAGCTCGTCCGATGACCGTTCCGACTCAGGTCGTGACCGGCCGACCCCGGTCGCGGTTCGTCGCCATCCTGCGCTACACGCTGCAGTCGTGCATCCCGCCGAAGCGGTGGGCGGCGGTGTTGTTGCCGTGTGCCGGTGCGCTGTTGTTCGGGTTGCTCGTCCACGCCGTCGACGCCAGCGCCGAGCGAGCGTTCGCGAACGTCGCGGCCGAGGGCATCTTCGCGTTGGTGATGCCGATCGCCGCGCTCGTCATCGGCGACGCCGTGCTCGGCGCCGAGGTGCGCGCCGGGACGTTCCATTTCACGTGGCTGTCGCCGACACCGACGTGGCAGATCGTGCTCGGTCGCTGGCTGGGCGGCTCGATCGTGGCGCTCGTCACGATCGCCCCGGCGTCCGCCCTCGCCGCGATCGTCGCCGGTACTCCGGACAGCGCCGGCCCGGCGTTCCTCGCCGCCGGCGTCGGCAGCGTGGCGTACGTCGCGATCTTCATCGCCATCGGGTGCCTCACCCAGCGCACGGCGGTGTGGTCGTTGGCGTTCGTGTTCCTCATCGAACGGCTGCTCGGGGCGGCGCTCACGGGCATCGCCCAGCTCTCGCCGACGTGGGAGTCGCGGGCGATCTTCGTCGGCTTCATCGACGACCCGCCGAACCGTCTCGTGCGCGAGGGGATCCCGCAGGGTGGCGACGCCGTCGTCCGGCTGGCGATCGTGACGATCGTCGCCCTGGTGGTGGCGAACTGGCGGATGCGCCACCTCCGGCTGTCCGGCGCCGCCGACTGACGCCCGAGCCACACCCCGCGAACGGCCCTTCCTCGGTTTGTGTCACCGGATCCGGCGATCCTCGCCGGAATCTGTGACACAAACCGGGCTGGACCGGGGGAGTGGGCCTTGCGAGGAGGCGTCATCGGGTGCGAACATATGTTCGTGACCGGCGATGTACGTGACGGGTGAAGCCACGATCCTGCACGCCGACCTCGACTCGTTCTACGCGTCGGTCGAGCAGCGCGACGATCCTCGGCTGCGCGGCCGGCCCGTGATCGTCGGGTCGGGGGTCGTCCTCGCGGCCAGCTACGAGGCGAAGGCGTATGGCGTGCGCTCGGCGATGGGAGGCGCGCAGGCCCGCCGGCTGTGCCCGCGAGCGATCGTGGTCGAGCCTCGCATGTCGGCGTACTCCGAAGCGAGCAAAGCGGTGTTCGCGGTGTTCGAGGACACGACACCGCTCGTCGAAGGGCTGTCGATCGACGAGGCGTTCCTCGATGTCGGCGGTCTGCGAAGGGTTTCGGGCACGCCGACCGAGATCGCGGTCGCGCTGCGCCGCGACGTCCTCGAACGGGTCGGACTGCCGATCACGGTCGGGGTGGCCCGCACCAAGTTCCTCGCCAAGGTTGCCAGTGCTGTCGCCAAGCCCGACGGTCTGCTGGTGGTGCCACCCGACGCCGAGCTCACGTTCCTCCATCCGCTGCCGGTGGAACGGCTGTGGGGCGTCGGCGCGGTCACCGCCCGCAAGCTCCACGACCGTGGGATCACCACCGTCGGCGAGGTCGCCCAACTCTGCCCGAGGCGGCGCTGGTCGTCGATGCTCGGGCGGGCGTCGGGCCGGCACATCCACGCCCTCGCCCACAACCGCGACCCGCGGCCCGTGCAGGTCGGCCGCCGCCGGCGCTCGATCGGGTCGCAGCGCGCCCTCGGTCGCTCACCGAAATCGGCCGACGCCATCGACGCCGCCTTGGTCGGCCTCGTCGACCGTGTGACGCGCCGGATGCGCATGGCCGGCAGGGTCGGGCGCACGGTCGTGCTCCGGTTGCGGTTCGACGACTTCTCGCGAGCGACACGGTCGCACACGCTGGATCAGGCGACCGCGCACACGCACACGATCCTCACGACCGCGCGCACGCTGTTGACGACGGCCACGCCGATGATCGAGCGTCAGGGGCTCACGCTCATCGGCATGGCCGTGTGCAACCTCGACAACGACACCGCGGTCCAGCTCGAACTGCCGTTCGATCGGCTCAGCGGCACGGCCCTCGACGCCACGCTCGACGATGTCCGCCAACGGTTCGGATCGAGCGCCGTCACCCGCGCCGTGCTGCTCGGACGCGACCAGGGTCTTTCCGTGCCGATGCTTCCGGATGACCTCGTGCGGCCGCGAACGTCTGCCCGTACTCGCGATGGAGCGACTTGGCGACGCCGACCAGCGGCGTGACCAGCACGGCGCCGACCACGCCCGCGGCGGCGCCCCCGACGAGCACGGCGACCATGGCGACGAACGGCGGGATGTCGACGGCCTTGCTGACGATCACCGGCTGGATGACCCGATTCTCGATCTGCATGTAGACCAGATAGACGGCGAGGATGATCAGGCCCTTGGTGGTCCCCGTCGTCAGCGCGAGCACGACGAGCGGGACGCCACCGAGGAAGCCGCCGACCTGGGGGATGAAGTTCGACAACGCGGCCCACAGTCCCGAGCAACGGCGCCAGCGGGACGCCGCCGACGATGGCGATCGTGAACACCGCGGTGCCTGCGATCGCCGCGATCACCAGGCTGCCGACCGCGTACCGGGCGACGGTGCCACCGGCGATCGTGCTCGACGCGGTCGAAGCGGTCGCGTCGATTGGCGGGAAGCAGGTTGCGGAGCCCGTCGCGAGCCCGATGTCCGTCGATCAGCGCCGTGACCGTGATGAGCAGGATCCAGAACGTCGCCAGCAGACCATCGCCGATCGAGCGCAACGTGCGCTCCAGTCGGCCCGGTGTCCGACGCCAGTCGGTCGGGTGCCTCCTCGAGCGTGGTCTGCAGTCGATCGGCGACCCCGCGCTCGGCGAGCTCGTCGCCGATCAGCGGCAGCTCTTCGAGATCGGCGGCGATCCGCGGCAGCTGTTCGTCGAGGTCGCGGACGCTCTGGATGATCGACGGCACGGCGAACACCAGCATCACCGCCACGATCGCGAACAGGCCGACGCACGACGGCGCCGACGGACAGTCCGCGACCGAGGAAGGTGTGGTCGGTGAGCCATTCGATGAGGGGTGGAGCGCCATCGCCAACACGATGCCGATGATGATCCACGCCGTCACCGGCGAGAGGTCGACCACGAGCGCGATGAGCGACGACGACGATCACCACGATCGACGTCGCGGTCGCCGCCGACCGCACGTCGAGATGGCTCCACCTGGAGGCACTGCGTCGACGACGGACACTCCGTCAGGCTCCGGCGGCAGATCGACCGGCGGTTCGGATTCGGTCCGGGCGATGACGGGCGCCGAGGGCAGCGAGCGTCGCCACCGCGGCGGCCATCAGGAAGACCGCCACGAGGGGGCCGGCCAGCCATCCGAACTGGAGTCCCACGACGAGGGCGACGGTGAGCCCGAAGGGACCCGTACGCCGGCCGGTGGACCGGATGTCCCAGGAGTAGACGTGACGGTCGGCGTACCCGCTGGCGACGGCGATCAAGCCGGCGAGCACGACGACGACGGCGGCGTTCGACCAGCCGTCGAGCGACGCGAGCACGACCAGCGGCGCATAGCCGACGATCGGCCCGAAGATCGGCACCACCGCCCACAACCCGACCCAGATCGCGAGGACGGCCGTGCCCGGGAGGCCGAACATCGACGCGATCGCGAGTCCGATGAATCCACTGATCGTCGCCACGGCGAGGAGACGGCGAACCTGGCTGGCGCCCGATCGCACACCGTCGCGGACGGATCCCGCCCACCACCGGGGGTGATCACCGCCGAGCACGACCCGCGCCAGCTGCGGGCCGTTCAGCGAGCGCGTACAGCATCAGCACGATCACCAGCAGCGCCTCGAGCCCGAGGCGGGCGCCGTCGGCGGGGTCCGGGCTGCCGAGGACGACCTGTGAGGGCAGTTCGTCCAGGTGCTCCTCGATGCGCTCGGCGACCCGGCCGTCGACGAGGAATCGCCCCAGCGCCGAGTCGGGATCGACCGTCTCGATCCGTTCCGCCACCGCCTCGCCGACGACGTCGATCTCCTGGCTGAGCTGCACCGAGCCGAGCGCCAGCAGCCCGACCACCGAGGCGATCGACGCGATGACGATGATCGTGATCGCCGCCCAACGCGGCACCCGACCGTCGAGCGCGTTGATCGGCGCCGCGCAAGCAGCACGGCGAGCACGATCGCGAGCAGGACGAGCTCGAGCATGTGACGGCTGCGGTCGATCACGATCAGCGTGACGAGCGCCAGCAACACCCAACCGATCACCTCGAACACGAAGCGCGGACGCATCGCGACGACCGTCGAGCGACCCGACGTTGCGGCGTCGGCGCGTTCCGGTGGGCTCCTCCACCGCACGGTTCTACCCCACGGAGCCGCCCGTCACGGCTGACGCCGTGCCGCGAGGTTCATCGAGCGCGTGGCCGTTGCGCTCGAAATTGTCGGCGTTCAGCTCCCGAGATGTTCCACTGGCGACGCGCTTCGGCACGACCATCCGCCACGCGTCGACGACGAGCTCGTGCGCTTCCTGTTCGTCGAGCGCGTCGAGACGGACGTGGACCCAGTGGTAGCGCATGTCCGACTGGCGCGGCATCTGGAACTTGTCGGGCTCGGAGGCGACGAGCATCTCGCGCTCCTCCTTCGGGAACGCGAAGCCCATGATCGTCTCGTCGCGCGAGAACGCGAGATACACGATGCGTCCGACCCGGAACTTCACGCGGTCGCTGGACGAGTACCTCGTACGAACGAGGCAGGCTCAGCGCGAGCGGACGGATGTGGTCGATTGTCACCATTTCAAGATGTGTCGGGTCAGATGTGGTCGGCTCGGATTGCACGCTGGCGAATGTTCCAGTGGCGGATCACCCTCGTCTCGCGCTCCCATCCGAGCACCGACATCGAAGCAGGTGTCGAGCGTGAGGTGCTGGCCCTGGCCGGGCGGCAGCCCGATCCATCGAGCGGCGAGGACGCGCAGGAAGTGAGCGTGCGCGACGAGGACGACGTCGCCGTCGGCGCGCAGCCGCCCGCTCGATCACCCGGTCGGCGCGGGCGCCGACCTGATCCACCGACTCACCGCCGACGACGTCGTGGGTCCACACCGACCAGTCCGGGGATCGCGGTGCGGATCTCCTCCGTCGCGAGACCCTCGTACTCCCCGTAGTCCCACTCGAGCAGGTCGTCGTCGGGCACTGGGTCGAGCCCGGCGAGCCGGGCCGTGTCCCACGCACGCGAGAGCGGGCTCGAGAGTACGAGCGCGAAGTCCCAACCGCGGAGGAGGTCGGCGACTGCCGCCGCGGACGCCCTCCCTTCGGCGTCGAGCGGGATGTCGGAACGACCGGTGTGCCGCCGGTTGGCGCTCCACGCGGTCTCACCGTGACGGAGAGGACGATCCGGTGGTGTTCGCGCACACGCCTCACCGTACGTGACCTCCAGCTGTGGGTTCGGCACGTCCGCCGGTCGGTGCTCAACATCGACCGACGCGGGATGGCAAGGTGGAGAAATGACCGACTCGCTCGTCGTGCGCGGCGTGTCCCAGCGGTTCGGCGATCGCGTCGTGCTCGACAACGTCGATCTCGACGTCCCCGCCGGGACAGGTGATCGGTCTGCTCGGCCCGAACGGGGCCGGCAAGACCACGCTTGATGCGGATCATCTTCGGCGTGCTCGATCCTGATGCCGGCACGATCGAGTGGAAGGGCCGACGTGCCACCGCCGAGGACCGGCGGTCGTGGGGCTACATGCCCCAGGAGCGGGGGCTCTACCGCGACATGCGTGTCGCCGACCACCTCGTGTGGATCGCACGGCTGCACGGACTCGACAAGCGGGTGGCACAGGAGCGGGCGCTCGACCTGCTCGCCCGGCTCGGTCTCGAGGACCGTGCCCGCGACACGATCCGCGACCTGTCGGGTGGGATGGCCCAGCGGGTGCAGCTGGCGGCGGCGATGGTGCACGGGCCCGATCTGATCGTGCTCGACGAGCCGTTCGCCGGGCTCGACCCCGGCGCCGTGGAGTTCCTGTCGCAGGTCGTGCTCGACCACGTCGCCGAGGGACGCAACGTGCTGTTCTCGAGCCACCAGCTCGACCTCGTCGAGGATCTCTGCGAGACGATCACGTTGATCGATCGGGGAGTGGTGGTGCTCCATGGCGACGTGCGCACGCTGAAGCGGGAGAGCCCCGATCGGTACCTCCGCGTCGACGTTGCCGTCGACCCGTCATGGCTCGGTGAGGCGCCGGCGACGATCGAACGGGTCGACACCCACGGCACGCGGATCAAGCTCGGACACCTCGCCGACGCCGGCGCGATCCTCGACCTCATCAGGGCCCACGCGGCCGTGCAACGACTTCGGTGTCGACGCCCCGTCGTTGTCGGAGCTCTTCCTCGCGGCCGCACCGACCCGTCGACCCGGCGACGACCCGGACGACGCAGGAGGCCGAGCGATGAGTCGCATCGAGGCGACCCGGCTCGTGATCGCGCGCGAGCTCCACGAGTCGCTGCGTCGCAAGGCGATCTGGATCGTGGCCGCGATCCTGGCGCTCGGTTCGACCGCCGCCGTCGTGCTGCCCGAGATCCTCGGCGGTGACTCCGATTCCCGCACGGTCGGCCTCGTCGGCGCGCCGTCGGACGAGTTCGGCGACACGTTGCGAGAGGTCGCGGCCGGAGTCGAGATCGAGATCGACCTGGTCGAGTTCGACGAGCGTGAAGCGGCGACGACCGCGGTGCGCGACGGCGACGTCGACGCGGCCGTCGTGCTCGACGTCGACCCGGTGGCCATCGTGATCCACACCGACGACGATGCCCAGCTCGAGTCGCTCCTCCGCCAGACGATCGGCATCACGTCGGTGGTCGACGCGCTGACCGACGCCGGGCTCACGCAGCGCCGAGATCGACGCCGCCTTCGACAGCGTCCGAACCGACGGTCGAAGTGCTCGACACCGAACGCGGCGGGCCGCCGAGCCGCCGCCTTCGCGTCGTCGATCGTGCTGTACATCATGTTGCTGCTGCTCACGTCGCAGGTGGCGAGTGGCGTGGCGATCGAGAAGACCAACAGCGTGAGCGAGGTGCTGCTGGCGATCGTGCGACCGCACGCGTTGCTGTTCGGCAAGGTCATCGGCGTCGGGCTGATCGGGCTGTTCACGCTCGCGTGCGGCGCGCTCCCGGTGCTGATCAAGCTCGCCGCGGGCGGCAGCCTGCCTCCCGGGATCGCCGGCACGCTCGCCGGTGGCGCGGCGTTCTTCGTGATCGGTGTCGCGCTGTACCTCACGACCGGGGGCGCGCTCGGCGCACTCGTCGGCCGGCAGGAGGAGGCGGCGGCCGCCGTCGCGCCGCTGTCGGTGATGCTGATCGCGTTCTACATCGTCGGCCAGGGTGGCGCCGACTCGACGCTCGGTGCGATCCTCGCCTACGTGCCGTTCGCGGCGCCGATGATCATGCCGGCGCGGATCGCCCTCGGCGAGTCGTCGCCGTTCGAGATCGTGGCGTCGCTGACGATCGGCATCGTCACCGTCTTCCTGGTCGGGCGCGCTGTCAGCCGTTGTGTACCGGCGTGCGATCGTGCGCACCGGCCGCCGCCTCAAGCTGCGCGACGCGCTGCGACCGCTGCCGCGCTGACCATGTCGCTCGATCGGTCGCCGCATCAGCGCGAACACGTACCGGCGGCGACGTGGATCGACGCCTGGGCGTTGAGCAGTGCGCCGAGCGGCACCCGATCGACGAGCACCCCGCCGCCAGCGATCCGGCGGCCATCCCGGCCGAGGCGGACGCGTCGAGCGTGCCGACGAGGCGTCCGAGGTGACTGGGCGGTGTCGACTGCTGGGCGACGGTCAGCGCACCGACCGACCCCGCGACGGCCGGCAACCCGACGACGATGAACAGCACGAGGTAGAGCATCGTCGCGGTCGACAGCTGGGGCGAGTTCCACGTCACGAAGCTCACGACGCCCATCCCGATCAGGCCGCCCGCGAACAACGTCGATCCCGAGACCCGCGCCGCGAGGCGGGCGATGGCGATGCTGCCGAGCACCCCGCCGACTGCCTGCACGCCGCGGATCAACCCGATCTCGCCCCCGCCGCCGCCCAGCGAGCGCACGACGAACGCCAGATAGAGCACCACGAACATGCCTTGGGCGACGCTCGTGATGGTCGAGGCGGTCACGAGCGTGCGCAGCGCCGGAGTGCGGCGGATCATGCCGAACACGTCGCCGACGGTGCCGGTGGCGAGGTCGGCTCGTCTCCGTCTCGGGCCGGTGTCGAGCCGTCGTGGTCCGGCTGGCCCGCGAGGTGTCGGTGCGGACGAGCCAGGTGGCGCCGGCGACGGCGAGGAAGCTGATCCCGTCGGCGACGACCACGCCGCCGAGGCCGAACAGCTCGACGACGACGCCGCCGAGCGGCGATCCGACGAGTCGCGACACGACTCTCGCTGGCGGCGTTCGCCGCGTTGGCGGCGATCAGCTGGTCGGGACCGACGAGCCGGGGCAGGAGCGCGACCTTCGCCGGGTTGTTGATCCGTGTCAGGACGGACTGGACGGCCGCGACCAGGAACGCCGGCCAGATCCGGTTCGGGTGTCACGGCGAGGAGCGGGAGCAGCGTGACGGCTTGGAGGAGGTTCGTCACGACGAGCGTGCGGCGGAGGTCCCAGCGGTCGATCAGGCTGCCGGCGAACGGCCCGAGCACGACCGAGACCGCGAGCTCGATCAGGAACAGTGCGGCCGTCAGCGTTCCCGACGACGTCTCGGTGAAGACGTACACCGGCAGCGCGACACGAAGCAGCCAGTCGCCCGTGTCGTTGACGAGCCCGCCCGCCCAGACCAGCCGGAAGTCGCGCCCCGACCATGGCGAAGGACTCGGGGGAGCGGTCGTCGCAGTCACAACGTCACCGTCCTGCCATCAACCGCGGTCGATCCGCCGGAACGCCTGCAACGTGACGTGGACGGCCTCGGAGCCCGCCGGCGATCGGCTCGCGTGGCGGCGATGAACGGTCGAATGAGCGCGTCGATCGCGTCGGTGAGGTCGCGGAGCTCGTCGGCGGTCACCGCCAGTCCGTACGTCGCGAACGCGGCGGCATCCTGCCACGCGGCGTCGAGCGTGTCGGCCTGGTTCACGTAGCGGCTTGGCGAGGCGTGCCGCCTCGTCGATGCCGAGCACACCGAGAGCCTGTCGCGCCGCGCGAGCGGCGGGTCGATCGGCACTCGGTGGACCGCCGAACGAGAACCCCGTCGCCGTGGCTCGCCAGACCCGCTCGCGGCCGTCCGGTGAGGTGACCTCGTCGGCGGAGACCCGCTCGACGAGGCCGAACCGCTCCATGTGCCGCAGGTGGTAGCTGCACGCCGACGGTGACGCCTCGGTGACCGCGGCGCACTGCGTGGCCGTGTGCTGGCCCGGTTCCCAGGAGGTAGTTGAGGAGCTGGACCCGCACCGGGTGGGCGAGCGCGGCCAGCACCCGCAGGTCGGTGATCTCGGTGCGCTTCTCCGTCCACCACGACCGTCTCCAATACGTGAAGTGATTTCCTTCACAATTCCAGTGTCGGTGGCGCGGCGCGGCAGATGTCAAGGGTTTCCTTCAGAATTGCCGTGCAGGCCAGCGAGGCGAGCTGGTTCGCCGCGACCGCCAGAGCGCGGCTGACTCAGGCGGTGCGCGAGTCGTGGACTGCGCTGTGGGGGCGACCGATGACGAGGCCGAGCTTGTGCTCGGCGACCAGCTCCGCTCTGGATGTCGACGATCACATGGGCGGCGGCGTACGTGAACACGCACACGTCGCCCGCCTCGTCGGCCTCGACGAACGCCATGTTGGCGACCGTGGTGTCGCGGCCGTAGTTGACCGTCGACGTCGTCGGGCTCGACGTTCGGCGCCAACGTCGAGCACGGCCCGATCGTCGCGTAGCCGGCGGCCGCCGTCTGCCGTGATCGTCACGTTCACCACGGCACCCGCACCGGCGACGCCGAGCGGGATCGCGAACGACGCCCATCGCCGGCACACGAGCGCTCGTGCGGGTGTCGATCACCCGCTTCGGTGCCGTCAGCTTCCAGCCGTACCCGACGGAGCGGTCGAGCGTGCCGACGCGGTCGACGATGACGTGCGCGTCGCTGTGGCTGTACACGCACATCTGGCCGGTCGCGTCGCCGCTGATCACCGACAGGTTCGCCGATGCCGCGGCGGCCTGGTAGTTCACGTTCGAGAACTGCGCCCCGGCGGCAGAGCGTTTCGCACGCACCGGCGGCCACGTAACCGGCCGACGACGGCGTCCACGACGGTCAGGTTGGCGACCGCGGTCGGCACGTCGCCGAGATCGACGGCGAGCAGGCGGTCGGCGGGGAGCCGCCCGGTCACGCACTCACCCGACGGCGAGCAGGCACCGGTGTTGCGGGTGTCGTCGAGCCGGGTCGGCGCCGACGGCGTGAACCACGACGAGCCGGTTCGTTCACGACCTCGTCGCTGAGGATAGCCGACGACGTCGACGATGCTGTGCACCGCCGTCGAGCGGTAGATGCAGATGCGTCCGTCGACGATCGGAACGATCGCCAGGTTGGCGGCGTCGCGGCCGGCTGCGTAGTTGGTGTTCGACGTCGCCCGATCTCCGTCGGGCCGCGCCTTGCAGTCCTCGGCCGTCAGGTAGCCGCCGACGGTGGCGTTGGTCGCGGTGAGGTTGATGACGACGGCGCGGGCCGAGGCGCGGCGACATCGATCTCGACCGGGATCCGCCAGCCGGCCTCCGGGCGGTTGTCACGGTTGCAGCGCTCGACCGTCTTGCCGGCCGCGTCGACCGTGTCGACGCAGTACAGCGTGGGATCCCGCAGCGTGACGCCGGGGTCGGGCGCGCCGTTGTACAGGGCGATCGCCCGGGCCTGGGCCGGGCGTGCCCCTGAACTCGAAGTGGGGTGGGTCGCGGACGCACCGAGTCGCGCTGCGTCTCCGGGCTCATGCACCCGCTGTTCCAGCCGTAGCCGCCCCAGTACAGGCCCCACTTCTCGGCGGTCTGCACGACCCAGCGGGGGATGTCGGTGGTCATCGGCGTGGCGCAGGCGTTGAGCGCCGTCGATGCCGACGTAGGTCCGGTCGGCGGGGTTGGTGGCGCTGTTCATGTCGACCGCCAGGCCCCAGGCGTGGTTCGACAGGTCGGCGACGTCGCCGTCGCACTTCCAGCCGTTGACGTTGCTCCCGCCGGTGCAGCGGAACGTGTAGCCGCCGACGTCGTACGGCGTGACCTTGTAGCCGTTGGCGACGATCTCGGCGATGAACCCCTCGAACAGCGGCGCAGACGCCGACGTGGGTGTCGAGCACGCCGGGCGCGACCGGGCCGACCTTGGCCTTGTTCTCGGTGATGTAGGTCGCCTCCCAGCTCGCCAGCGCCGGCGAGCCGTTGTACGTGTTGCCCTTCCACACCCAGCCGTCACCGACGCCCGGCGCCGGTGGTGTGCCCCAGCCGGACGCGGTCGGGGTCGTAGTTGAGGGCGAGCAGACAGCCGGCGACGTTGCCGCTGTCGGCCTGCGCCTTCGTGCACAACGGAGGTCGCGTCGGCAGCGTCCACGGCGTGTTGTCGGTGACGTCGATCGCCTGCGACCGGCGACGCGCCGGTGCGGCCGACCAGGGCGATCGAGCCGGCGACAAGGCCACGGCGAGGAACGAGCGGAGCGGAGCGGTCATGACGGTTCGTGGAGGCAAATCCGCTGGCGGACATACCCCTGCCAGTGCGTGTCATCGGCCCCGCAGCCACCGACCTTGACCCATCCTGACGCACTCTTGCGACTCCGAGCGAACCGAGCGCCCACCGTGAACTGTCTGCTTCAAACGCGCCGTCGCACATCTGAAGCAGACAGGTCCGAAGGGCACCGTGAACTGTCTGCTTCAAACGCGCCATCGACATCTGAAGCAGACAGGTCCGAGGGGTGGGCGGGTACGGTCCGGTGGGTGAAGGGATCGGGTCGCGCGGCGCTGTCGCTCGGCGCTGTTCGCCGTGTCGTTCGGCACCAACGTGGCGACCCCGCTGTTCCTCATCTACGAGACCAGGCTCGACCTGTCGCGATGGACGCTGACGGCGCTGTTCGCGATCTACCCGATCGGCCTGGCGCCGGCGTTGGCGTACGCCGGGCCGATGTCGGACGCGCTCGGACGCAAGCGGGTGATGGTGCCGGGCGTGGTGCTCTCGGGCGTGGCGTCGCTGGTGATGATGGCCGGCGCCGACAACGTGGCGCTGCTGTTCGTCGGTCGCTTCCTGCTCGGCGCGGTGTCGGGCATCGTGTTCGTCGTGGCGAGCGCCTGGATGCAGGAGCTCGGCTCGGCCGACCCGATGTGGACCGCGCGCCTGGTCGGGATGTTGATGTACGCCGGGTTCGGGCTCGGCCCGTTCATCGGCGGCGTGATCGGTCAGTGGGGGCCCGCACCGCTCGTCACGCCGTACCTGATCCACATCGTCCTCGTCGCCGTCAGCCTGATCTTCCTCGCGCTCGATCCCCGAGACGGTCGTGCCGTCACCCGGCCGGCGGATCCGACCCAACCTCGGCATCCCGCCCGGATCCGGGCCGATGTACTGGAAGGTCATGGTGCCCACCGCGCTCGGCGTCTTCGGGCTGCCATCGCTCACGTTCGGCCTGTTCCCGATCCTGCTGCGACCGGCGATGGCGTCGGTCGCGCTCTTCACCACGGGACTCATGTTCGTGATCGCGATGACGGCGATCGTGCCCGCCCAGTTGTGGGTCGGGCGACGTCGGCCCGCACCGGGCGGCGCCGTTCGGGTTGATCCTCGGCACCGTCGGTTGTGCCCTCGGGCTCGTCGCGTTCGCCACCGACGCGCTGGCCGGTCCTGTTCCCGGCGGCGATCGCGATGGGTGCTGGGTCCGGCATCGCGATGACGTCGGGGTTGCGGCTGGTCGAGTGGATCACGCTCCCGATGGACCGTGGCGCGCTCACCGGCGCGTTCTACGCGGCTGCCTACGCGGGGATGACGATGCCGCTCGTCGTCGTCGACCGTCGCCAGACCGATCGGCTACACGTCCGTGCTGGCGATCCTCACCGGTGCTCGGCGTCGATCGGCTCGATCTGGCTCGTCCACGCCACGCGTGCGGCTGGCGCCGACGCGGCCGGCGCCCGTCCCGGTCAGTCGCTCGACCGCGACCCAGTCGCCGGTGACCGACGGGATGTTGGCGATCGCGTCGATCAGCTCGTCGGCGGCGATCGGACGGGCGAAGTAGAAGCCCTGCGCCAACTCGAATCCCATCGCGCGCAACGTCTGCGCCTGCTCGAGCGTCTCGACCCCCTCGGCGACGGCGGTCAGGCCGAGCGAGTGGACCATCCGGCTCATCGACTCGACCAGGCTGCGGCTGCGATCCGATTCCTCGATCTGCTCGACGAATCGCCGGTCGATCTTCACGTAGTCGATCGGGAACTGCTCGAGGTAGGCGAGCGAGGAGTAGCCGGTGCCGAAGTCGTCGATCGCCACGCGGATGCCGTGCTCGCGGAGCTGCGCGGATGCGGTTGCCGACGCCGGCCGGATCGCGCATCGCCTCGGTCTCGGTGACCTCGACGATCAGGCGCGTCGGCGGGGAAGTCCTCGTCGTGGAGCACGCCCAGCAACCCTTCGACGACGTCGAGGTGGTCGAGGTGCTGTGGCGACAGGTTGACCGACAGGCTGACCGGCTGCAGGGTGACCGGATCGACGACGTCGCGGATCAACCGGCATGACGACTCGATCATCGCCAGGTCGAGCTCGGCGACCATGTTCATCTGTTCGGCGAGCTCGACGAAGCGGGTCGGCGCGATCGGGCCCTGTGTCGCACTGGTCCATCGGGCGAGGGCTTCGACCGATGTCACGGTGCCGGTCCGCAGATCGACCACCGGCTGGAAGACGGCGTAGATCGCCCGGCTGCGGATCCCCCGCCGGAGCTCGGCCTCGAGCTCGGCGCGGGCGATGACAGCCTGCTCCATCGACGGCTCGAAGATCACGACCTTGTTGCGTCCCTCGCGCTTGCCGCGGTACATCGCGATGTCGGCCTGGCGGAGCAGCTCCTCGGCGTCGACGTGCTGGCCGTCGACCATCGCCACGCCGATCGTCGCGCCGACGTAGAACCGGCGCCGGCCGAACCGCAGTGGCGCTCTGATCGCCCTGTGCGATCTCGTCGGCGATGTCGCCGCGCGGTCGAGGTCGCAGTTCTCGAGCATCACGACGAACTCGTCGCCGCCGAGCCGCGCTGCCGAGTCGGTCCGCTCGATCGTCCGCTCGATCCGGCGGGCGACCTCCTTCAGCACCCCGTCACCCGCGGCGTGGCCGCGCCCGTCGTTGATCGCCTTGAAGCCGTCGAGGTCGATGAACAGCACGGCGAGCGGGTGACCGTGCTGTCGGCACTTGTCGATGCCTTGGGTGAGCCGATCGAGGAACAGGCGCCGGTTCGGCAGTCCCGGTGAGGTGATCCGTCAGAGCGAGCCGCACGCTCTCGCGCGAATTGGCGTCGAGCAGCGCGATGCCAGCGTGCTCGGCGAGGATCTCGAGCATCTCGCGTTCGGTGTCGGAGAACGTCTGCGGCCACTGGGTTCCGATCGACAGGCTGCCGACGGTGACACCGTCGGATCGGACCGGAACGGCCATCGCTGCCTGCAGGCCCTGGTCGAGGAGCGCCGGCGTCGGATTCGACGACGTCGGCGTAGTTCTCGACCACGATGCTTCGATTCTCCCGGTACGCCTGCCCGCCGATGCCGACGTCGGAGCTCGACGAGAGCTGCGGGAGCTCGTCGTCACGGACCCGTGCGACGCGACGAGTACGAGGCGGCTCGGGTCGGACGGATCGCGGAGCCGGAGGCACACGACGGTCTCGCCGAACAGCTGTGTCGTGCCGTCGACGATCGCGACGAGCACATCGTCGAGTGGGGCCCGCCGGGAGATCGAGCTCTGGATCCGCACCAGCCGGGAGAGGAACCGTTGCCGCTCCTGGAGCTCGGTGCGCAGCGCCCGGTTGTGCTGGTCGAGCTGCAGCTGGATCTCCAGGTTCGACCGGAGGCGTTCCTCCTGTGTGAGGTTGCGGAAGCAGACGACCACACCGTTGATCCCGGGGACGTCGCGCCGGTTGGTCAGGAGCGCCTCGACCGGACGCCAGCCGTCGCCTTCGCGCACGCGAAGTCGCAGCGTCCCGCGGCCGTCGTCGTCGGCGACGATCTCGGCGAACCGTTCGGCGACGTGTTGAACGTCGTCGGGATGCACGACGTCGAGCGGCTCCGTCCCGGCGTGGTCCTTCGTCGCGACGAGCGATTGCGCCGAGGAACGTCGCGTGCGGCACTGTTGGCGTACGTGAACCGGAAGTCGTCGTCGACCACGATGATCACGTCGTCGACGCAGTCGAGCAGCGTGCGCGCGTCGAAGTCAGACGGCGTCGCAGTCGCTGGAGGCATCACCCCTGTCTATCGGTCGATCGACCGCGACTGCTGTAGCTGTCGCAATGAACACGCAGCGTGGTCGGATCGCCCGATTTCCGGGCGTGTCAGGCCGCCTGGACGAGATCGAGGATCAGATCGATCCGGCCGCGCCCGAGGTCGACGACGACGAAGCCCATCGACTCGGCGAGCGCGACCGCCGCTCGGCTGCGTCGGCTCGACCGCAGCACGAGACGCCTGCAGCCGTCGGCATCCGGGCCCGGTCGATCATCGCGCGTGCGAGCGCGAGCCCGACTCCTCGCCCCCTGGCATCAGCGACGACGACCACGAAGACCTCTCCGTGCGTCGTCGACACGGGCGAGGCCCACGACGCGGCCCTCGTGGAGGGCCGCGATGCGGAAGCCGGACTCGCGCGAGCACACCCGCGCGATCAGGGACGGAAACGGCTTCGGCCCGGTGCCGTCGGGCCGGCCGAAGTACCGCGGTTCCGCCTTGACCTCGTCGGCGAACCGCTCGACGCCGGCGTCGAGACTCGGATGATCGGCGGGGGTGATGCGCAGATCCACGTCATGCGAGCACGCGGCATCGGTGACGAGTTCCATGCGACCAGGTGCCGGAACGATGTGTACTGCGCGTTTCGCCCGAGTGAACGCGGCGCAAGACGCGCGGCGCGCACCCCTTCGGTAACGTCGCAGCCGTGATCCCTGCGTGATGGCCATCGCCTGTGTGTACTGCGGCGGTGCGCACCCGACCGCCGGCGAGGTGAGACAGTGCTGGGAGCGCAGCCAGCACGATGGCCAGACTGCCTGGCGAGGAGCACGCCAACACGGGCGATTCGCGACCCGGTGCCGAAGGCGGGCGTCACCGCCACCGTTCTCACGGGCGCGGCGTACCGGCTCGGGCGCGGTCCGCACGTGCTGGGGCGCAACGTCGTCGTCGCGGGCGGATGCGAACGCGCCCGTCCGACTGGGATCGGGTGCGAACGGATCCGGATCGACACGGACGCCGTCGCGCGAGCCCCTTCCGACCGTCGAGCGTCTGCGAGCCGCCGCCTTCGAACGGCGCGGCGTCGTGATCGAACTGGTCGGACGACACAGCGCCAGCCGCCGTCGAGCGCCGACCGGTCCACGAGTTGGGTGCGCGATTCGCGTTCGACGGCGACGAGCTGCACCATCTCGCGTGGTCGAACTCGATCGACGGGCGCGATCCCGACGGGCCGAAGTGGTGGCTCGTCGATCGGGCCGTGGCGCTCGGCGCCGCGTTCGGCGGTGCGGCCGACGTCGTGCTCCCCGACGGCACGGCCGCGTGGCTCGACGGTGGGCCGGTCCGCTTCACCGATCCGGTCGAGGGCGTCCCCGTGCTCCACGCCGTCGCCGTCGAGCACGGTTCACTCGCGCCGCCCGTGTCGAACGTCTCGGGCGCCGATCTCGCCGCCGACCAACTCGCAGCGGTCGTGCACGCCGGTGGCGCGGCCCGCATCATCGCCCCCGCCGGATCCGGCAAGACCCGGGTGCTCACCGAGCGGGCCCGCCACCTGCTCGTCGGCTGGCGGCTGCCGCCGAGCGCCGTCAGCCTCGTCGCGTTCAACAAGCGGGCGCAGGAGGAGATGCGCGAACGCACGGCCGACCTCCCCGGCCTGCAGGTCCGCACGCTCAACGCGATCGCGCTCGCCATCGTCAATGGCGTCCCGCCGTTCCTCGCCCAACCTCGATCGTGGCGGACGATCGACGAACCCGATGTCCGCCGCGTGCTGTCGAAGCTGATCGGCTTCCCGAAGCGTCGCAACACCGACCCGGTGGCACCGTGGATCGAGGCGTTGAGTGCGATCCGGCTCGGGCTGGTCGACCCGCTCGACGTCGAACGGCGGTACGGCGGCGACGTCGACGGGCTCGCCGAGGTGTGGCCGAAGTACCGAGCGGAGCTCGAACGTGAGGGTGCCGTCGACTTCGACGACCAGATCTACCGTGCGGTCGAGGTCCTGCTCGGCCAGCCCGACGCCCGAGCGGCGGCGCAACGGGCGTGCCGTCTCATGCTCGTCGACGAGTTCCAGGACCTCACCCCGGCCCACCTCCTGCTCGTCCGGCTGCTCTCGGCGCCCGGCGGAGCGGTGTTCGGGGTGGGTGACGACGACCAGACGATCTACGGCTACAACGGCGCCGATCCGGCCTGGCTGATCGACTTCGGCGACCCTGTTCCCCGGCGCCGGCGACCATCCGCTCGAGGTCAACTACCGCTGCCCGGCCGGCATCGTCGAGTCGGTCGACCGGTTGCTGCGCCACAACCGACGTCGGGTCGCCAAGACGATGCGCGCCGCCGCCGTCGAGCCGGGCGGTTGGTCGGTCGACACGTCGGACGATCCGGTGGGGGCGACCGACCGCAGCCGTCGAAGCGGTTCTGGGCGCCGGTGGCGCGCCAGCCGATGTGGCGGTGCTCACACGCGTGAACGCGTCGCTGGCGCCGGTGCAGTTGGCGCTCGTCGCGGCCGGCGTCCCGGTGGCGGGTGGGGTCGGGCTCGAGTTCGCCGATCGGACCTCGGTGCGGGCGGTGCTCGCCTGGTTGCGGCTCGCCACCGGCGGCGCCGCGTTCAGGTCCGAGGACCTCGTCGGAGGCGCTGCGTCGCCCGTCGCGCCCGTTGCACCCGAGGGTCGCCGAGTGGGTCGCCGAGCAGGGCGATGTCGCCGGACTGCGACGGCTCGCGGCGCGGCTCAACGCCGAACGCGACACCGAGCGGGTGGCGGGTTTCGCCGACGACATCGAGCGGATGCAGCGAGCTCGCGAGCACCGGGGCATCGACCGCGCGCGCTCGTCGACGTCCTGCTCGACGACGACTTCGGACTGGCCGGCGCCGTGCAGACGCTCGACGCCACACGCCACGGCATGAACCGGGCGGCGCAGGGCGACGACCTCGCCGCGATCCGACACGTCGCGGCGCTGCACGACGACGCGGCGACGTTCGAGCGGTGGTTGCGCGGCGGGCCTCGCCGCGCCGCGCTCACCGGGCGGTGTCGTGCTCGCCACGGTCCATCGTGTCAAGGGACAGGAGTGGCCGCACGTGATCGTCCACCTCGTCGACGACGACCAGTATCCGCACCGGCTGGCCGACGACGTCGAGGAGGAGCGGCGTCTGCTGCACGTCGCGATCACGCGTGCCCGCCGTCACGCCACGATCGTCACGGGTCGGCGTCCGAGCCCGTTCATCGCCGAGTTGACCACGGAACCACCCGCCGAGCTCGCCGTGGAGCCGCCCGTGCGAGCGAGCTGTGCGGCAACGCGACGCGCCGGCGCCGCGCCGATCGAACGGGGGCGACCACCCGCTCCTCGATCGGTCGACGCGTGCATCGCCGCGGCGGGCGTCGTGCTCGTCGATCAGGGCCACGAATGGGTCGTCACCGGAGTTCGACGACGGGGTCGTCGTCGCCGCCCAGGGCTCGGCGACGAGGCGTTTCCAGGTCGGTACGCAGGTGGTCACCGCCGGTCGCCAGCGCGGTGCGCTCCAGGTGCCGACCGGGCCGTCGCGCCCGAGTCGGTGTGGGCCTACGACGAGCTGCGGCGCTTCCGGGAGGGCGCCCGCCAGGGCAAGCCGGCGTACGTCGTGTTCGACGACAAGACGCTCGTGGCGATCGCCGACGCGCTTCCGGCGACGCTCGCCGATCTCGCCCGCGTCAAGGGCGTGGGGCCGTCGAAGCTCGAGCAATACGGCGATGCGGTGCTTGCTCTAGTCGCGGCGGTTACCGACCGATGAAGACAGGTGTGAACACACCCAATTCGGCCACAATCGAGGCGCTCGATGGGTACGGTGGGCACGTGTTCGGCGGAACTCCACACGAATTGCGCCCGAGGTGGCGTGGTTGGCTGCACGCTGCGGCGTTCTTCGTCGCCATCCCTGCGGGCGTGTTGTTGATCCTGGCGGCGAACGGCCCGACGGCCCGCGCCGCGGCATCCGTGTACGTGGCGACGGTGCTGCTGCTGTTCGGCACATCGGCCGGCTACCACATGCTCGCCCGGTCGCCTCGGGCGCGAGGCATCATGCAGCGCCTCGACCATTCGATGATCTACCTGCTGATCACGGGTACGTACGTTCCGATGTGCCTCGTCGCCCTCCCACCCGCGTGGGGGATCCCGCTGCTCGTCGTCGTCGGGATCTGCGCGGTCGTCGGCGTCGTGCTCAAGCTCACGGCGTTCCGCGTCCGGTGGGTCGGGCACGCGTTGTACCCGGCGATGGGATGGGCGTCCGTCGCCGTGGCGCCGGCGTTCGTCCGTTACCTGACCGCTGGCCAACTGGCGCTGCTCGTCGCCGGCGGACTCGCCTACACGATCGGGATCCCGGTGTTGATGCTGAGGCGCCCCGATCCGTGGCCGCGTGCGTTCGGCTACCACGAGGTGTGGCACAGCTTCACGGTCGTCGCGGCGGTCCTCCACTTCGCCGTCATCGCCACCATCGTCAGCTGAGCGGTTGGCGACGTTCGACGTCCACGTCGTCGTCGACTGGAGCGCGGCCGGCACGGCGAAACGGGGCCGGGATTCCATCTGGTGCGCCTGGGCCGGTCTCGATCGAGCGCCGAACCCGATCAACCTCCCCACCCGCTTCGAGGCCGCCGCGTTCCTCGACGACCTCATCACGTCGCAGCCCGGTCGGCGGATCCTGATCGGATTCGACTTCCCGTTCGGCTATCCGTCGGGGACGGCGAGCCGCGCTCGGGCTGACGGGTGCGCCGTGGCGTTCGACGTGGGATCTGCTCACCGAGCTCATCACCGACGACCACCGCAACGCCAACAACCGCTTCGACGTCGCGGCCGGGCTCAACCGCCGGCTCGGCGCACCGCACGGGCCGTTCTGGGGTTGCCCGGCGTCACGGCAGCAACCGGACTCGCAGCACGAAGTCCGCCGTTCAGCCGGCCCGCTCGCCGAATACCGGCTGTGCGAGCGTGCGCTCCGTGCCGAGGGCTGGCGCCCGTTCTCCGTGTGGCAGCTGTCGTATCCCGGGCGGCGTCGGCGGTCAGGCGCTGGTGGGGATCCCGGTGCTGGCGTCGCTGCTGCGCAGCGCACCCGCAGCGGGTCGAGGTCTGGCCGTTCACGACCGGCCTCGGCCGAGTCCGGCCGCCGGGCGTCCTGACGCCGTCGTGTTGGCGGAGGTGTGGCCGAGCCGGTTCGCCACGTCGCACCCGCCCGACGTCATCAAGGATGCCTCACAGGTGACCCAGACGGTCGCTGTCGCTCGCCGCCGCCGATCGAACAGCGGCGAGCTCGCCGCCTGGTTCGACCCGCCGATCCCCGAGATCCGAGCGCGGCGTCGTCGAGGCCGAGGAAGGGTGGATCCTCGGCCCGGTACTGAGCCGGCACGGTTGGCGACTGACGCGTCAGTTGACGTGCCAGGTGCCGTTCGACCGCAGGAGGTCGGCGAGGTTGCCGGGACCCTTGCGCTCGGATGCCGCGGCGAGCTGGGCGCCGACCGCGCCGGCGTATTCCGTGCGTTCGAACTGGCGGAAGATGCCGAACGGCGTGGGGGAGTGGTCGTCGGAGTTGAGCCGCGCGAGCGCGAACGCGAGCGACGGCTCGGGACGATGCGCATCGTGCACGAGCAGCGCGTCCTCGCCGACGTCGGCGACCTCGACGAGGCGCAACTGGCCGTCGCTGCCCATCACCACACCGCGGTGGCCGTCGGTGCCGAAGCGGATCGGCTCACCGTGGACGAGGTTGATCATCATCTCGTCGCGTACCGACCGCTTGGTGACGTCGTCGAACTGGTGGTCGTTGAACACGTTGCAGTTCTGGTAGATCTCGACGAACGAGGAACCGCGGTGGTCGTGGGCGGCGCGGAACACGTCGATCATGTGCTTGCGGTCGAGGTCGTGGGTGCGGGCGACGAAGCTGGCCTCCGCCCCCAACGCCACCGACAGCGGGTTGAACGGCGGGTCGACGGAGCCGAACGGGGTCGACTTGGTGACCTTGCCGACCTCCGACGTCGGTGAGTACTGGCCCTTGGTGAGCCCGTAGATCCGGTTGTTGAACAGCAGGATCGTGAGGTTGACGTTGCGTCGCAGGGCGTGGATCAGGTGGTTGCCACCGATCGACAGCCCGTCGCCGTCGCCGGTGATGACCCACACGTCGAGGTCGGGACGGGCGACCGCCACCCCGGTGGCGATGGCCGGCGCACGGCCGTGGATCGAGTGCATCCCGTAGGTGTTCATGTAGTACGGGAAGCGGCTCGAACAACCGATGCCCGAGATGAACACCGTGTTCTCGGGCAGCACGCCGAGCTCGGGCATCAACTGCTGGACGGCGAGCAGGATGCCGTAGTCGCCGCAGCCCGGGCACCAGCGGACCTCCTGGTCGCTCGCCCAGTCCTTCTTCGACGTCAGGTTGACGACTGCGTCAGTCATGCCGTCCAGAATCCTTTCGATCTCGGCTTCGATCTCGCGGGCGATGAACGGGAGGCCCATGATCTTGGTGAGGGCCTTGGCGTCGACCAGGTACTCGGACCGCACGAGCCGGGTCAGTTGACCGCTGTTGAGCTCGGGCACCAGCACGTGGCGGAACCGGCTCAGCTTCTCGCCGAGATCGTTCGGGAGCGGGCTGAGGTGCGTGAGATGGATCCACGCGATCTTGCGCCCGGCCCGGCGGCGGCGTTGCATCGCGGCGTCGATCGCGGCCCACGTCGATCCCCAACCCAGCAGGCAGAGGTCGGCATCGGGATCGCCCTGGATCTCGAGCTCCGGCAGGTCGTCGGCGATCCGGGCGATCTTGGCGGCCCGCAACGCCACCATCTTGCCGTGGTTCTCGGGCGTGTAGTTGACGTTGCCGGTGCCGTCGGCCTTCTCGAGCCCGCCGATGCGGTGCATCAGCCCCGGCGTGCCCGGGATCGCCCACGGCCGGGCGAGCGTGTCGGGGTCGCGGAGGTACGGCCAGAACACGTCGTTGCCCTCGCGGTCGATGGCGTTGAGCTCGGTGTGGAACGGCACGGAGATGTCGGGCAGGTCGTCGACGTTCGGGAGTCGCCACGGCTCGGAGCCGTTGGCCAGGTACCCGTCGGACAGCAGGATCACCGGCGTGCGGTACTTGAGCGCGATGCGGGCCGCTTCGATCGCGGCGTGGAAGCAGTGCACCGGGCTGTAGCTGGCGACGATCGGCAGCGGCGCTTCGCCATGGCGACCGTAGAGGGCGATGTTGAGGTCGGCGGCCTCGGTCTTGGTCGGCAATCCGGTCGACGGCCCGCCGCGCTGGATGTCGACGACGATCAGCGGAAGCTCGACCGACACGGCCAACGAGATCGTCTCGCCCTTCAGCGACACACCCGGGCCGCTCGTCGTCGTGACGCCGAGGTGACCCGAGAACGCCGCGCCGAGCGCCATGCCGATCGCCGCGATCTCGTCCTCGGCTTGAATCGTGCGGATCCCGAAGTGCTTGTGCTTCGACAGCTCGTGGAGGATGTCGCTGGCCGGTGTGATGGGGTAGGAGCCGAGCGTGACCGGAAGCTTGGCCAGCTGACCGGCGGCGACCAGGCCCCACGCGAGGGCGGTGTTGCCGGTGATGCTCGTGTACTCGCCGGCCGGCAGCTTGGCGGGACGGACCTCGTAGCGGTGCCCGACCGCCTCGGTCGTCTCACCGAAGTGATAGCCGGCGACGAATGCCGCCCGGTTGGCCGCGGCGACGAGCTCGTTCTTCGCGAACCGTTCGGCGATCCATTCGATCGTCGGCTGGATCGGACGGGTGTACATGAACGACACGAGACCGAGGGCGAAGAAGTTCTTCGACCGCTCGGCGTCGCGCGGCTTGACGCCGAGCGGCTCGCACACCTGCTTCGTGAGCGACGTCATCGGCACCTTGATCAGCCGGTACGTCGCCAGGCTGCCGTCGTCGAGCGGGTTCGACGTGTACTCGGCCTTCTCGAGGTTGCGCTCGTCGAACGCGTCCTCGTTGACGATCAGCGTTCCGCCCTGCTCGAGCCGGTCGAGGTCGGCCTTGAGCGCCGCCGGGTTCATCGCCACGAGCACGTTGGGCTCGTCGCCCGGCGTGGTGATCTCGTGATCGGAGATGTGCACCTGGAAGCTCGACACGCCGTTGACGGTGCCGGCCGGGTGCACGGATCTCGGCGGGGAAATCGGGCATCGTTGACAGGTCGTTGCCGAACGACGCGCTCACCGAGGTGAATCGATCACCCGTGAGCTGCATCCCATCGCCGGAGTCTCCTGCGAACCGGACCACCAGGCGATGGAGAACTTCGGCACCGTCCGATCGTTCGATCGTGTCGGTCATGTTCCCCTCCTTGCCCCGGCCACGTTGCCGGGACGTCACTTGACGTTCACCCTACCGCCGCTGGGCCGTAAGAATCGGGACGTGTTGTTCGTCGAGTTGGCCAATTGTTCGGCGAAGGTGGCGGCGACGTCCAAGCGCAACGACAAGATCGCGCTCCTCGCCGACGTGCTGCGCCGGCTCGCGCCGGATGAGGTCGAGCCCGCCGTCGCCTTCCTCGTCGGCGACACGCCGCTCGGTCGGTTCGGCGTCGGGTGGGCGACGATCTCCGACGTCCGCCCAGACCCGGCGGGCGATGCCACGCTCGGCGTGCTCGACGTCGCGGCGGTGATCGAACGGTTGGCGGCGACGTCGGGTCAGGGATCGTCCGGCGAACGTCGCCGGATCCTGCGCGACATGCTCGAGCGGGCCACCGAGCCCGAGCAGCGACTCGTGTTCGGCATCGTCGGCGGCGAACTGCGTCAGGGCGCGCTCGACGGCGTGATGGCCGCGGCCGTCGCCAGCGCGGCCGACGTCGCCGCTCGTGACGTGCAGCGGGCGGCGATGATGGCCGGCTCGCTGGCGATCGCGGCGCGCGCCGCGCTCGACCGGCGGTGCGCCGGCGTTGGCGGCGATCGAGTTGACGCCGTTGCGACCGGTGCAGCCGATGCTCGCGTCACCGGCGACGGATGTGGCAGCGGCCATCGGCGACACCGGCGAGGCCTCGGTGGAATGGAAGCTCGACGGCGCGCGGATCCAGGCCCACCGACGTGGCGACGACGTCAGGCTCTTCACCCGCAACCTCAACGATGTGACCGACCGCCTGCGACGGCGTCGTCGATCTCGTTCGCTCGCTGCCGGGCGGTGACCTCGTGCTCGACGGTGAGGTGCTCGGCGTGCTCGACGACGGATCGCCGCGGCGCTTCCAGGACACGATGGGTGACTTCGGCGCCGACACGCCTGGTCGTGGCTCCGGACTGGCGCCGTTCTTCTTCGACGTCCTCCACATCGGCGGCGACGCCGTTGTCGCCGAACCGCTGTCGGTACGTCGGGAGTTGCTGGCGGCGACCGTGCCGGGCGTCGCGCGGCTGCCCTCGATCGTCACCGCTGACCCGGACGAAGCGCAGCGCTTCCTCGATGCCGCGGTGGCCAGTGGCCACGAGGGAGTGATGGTGAAGGACCTCGCCGCGACGTACGACGCCGGCCGGCGTGGCGGGGCGTGGCGCAAGGTGAAGCCGGTCCACACGCTGGACCTCGTCGTCATCGCCGATCGAGTGGGGACACGGACGGCGTACCGGGTGGCTGTCGAACCTGCACCTCGGTGCGCGGGGGAGCGACGGCGGATTCGTCATGGTCGGCAAGACGTTCAAGGGCATGACCGACGAGCATGCTGCGATGGCAGACCGAGCGCTTCCAGGAACTGGCGATCGCCACCGAGGGGCACGTCGTCCACGTCCGGCCCGAGCAGGTCGTCGAGATCGCTGTCGACGGCGTCCAGGCATCGACGCGCTACCCCGGCAAGGTCGCACTCCGCTTCGCCAGGGTGCGCCGCTACCGCGACGACAAGTCCGGCCACCGAGGCCGACACCATCGAACACGTCCAAGCCCTCCTCCGCTGAGTCCCACGGTTCTGTCTGCTTCAGACGCGCGGGCTCATCTGAAGCAGACAGGTCGGGGATTCCAGACCGGCGGCGGCCGGTAGCGTCCACGCCCGACATGTCGACGTTGCGCTTCAGCTTCGGCACGATGGGCTCGGGGAAGAGCACGCTCGCGCTGCAGATCCACCACAACCTCGCCGACGCGCGAGTTGTACGGCCTGCTGCTGACGTGCCTCGACCGCGATGGCCATCAGGTCACCAGCCGGTTGGGCGTGGCCGCGCCGGCGATCCACGTCGAGCCCGATCTCGACCTGCACGCGCTCGCCGTCGCCCACTGGCCGATCCACTACATGGTGTGCGACGAGGCGCAGTTCTACACGCCGCAACAGATCGATCAGCTCGGACGCGTCGTCGACGATCTCGAGGTCGACGTCTACGCGTTCGGCCTCATCACCGACTTTCGCGGTGAGTTGTTCGAAGGCACCAAGCGACTGCTCGAGATCGCCGACGAACGGGTGCCATTGCAGGTCGAGGCCCGGTGCTGGTGCGGTTCGCGTGCGACCCACAACGCGCGCATCGTCAACGGCGTCCTCGTCTACGAGGGCGAGACGGTGATGGTCGGCGACACCGCCGATGCGTCGGCGCAACGTCTCTTCGGCGACACCGTTCGCTACGAGCTGTTGTGCCGCCGCCACTACCGCGACGGCGACCTCGGCACGTGACCTACTCCGACCTGTCTGCGTCATCCGCGGCGATGCGCGATCTGGGGCAGACAGATCGGGATGGGGTGGCCGAATTCTCACGTGACGCGGTCGAATCAGTTCTCTCGGCGGTTGGCCAGACGAGCAATTGCCTTGCCGGTACTCTGGCGGCAATCCAAGATGGGCCGATGACCTCGCGGGCGGCGTCACACGAGCACTCCGCGCCCAAACTCCCGTCTCGCTCACCGGAGGAGGTCGAGGCGGCGTTCGTGGCCGCCAACGCGATCCCGAAGGCGGAGGTCGAGCCGTCCGAGGTCGTGCCGGGCGCGATACCGGGGTACGAGAACCCGGTCGTGTTCGAGGCTCCCGAGCTGCTGGAACTGCGGTGGGTGAACATCGCGTGGATCGCGGCGCGATTCGCGATCGTGCTGTGGACGGCCGCCATCGCGATGGTCGCGATCCGGACCGCCAGGCGCATCGACGACGCCGCGCCCGAAAGTGTGATCGCCGCCGTCGGCGACGACATGACGATCGTGGTGCTGGTCGGCGTGGTGCTGCTCGCAGCACTTTTCGCCGCGAGCTTGGCGTGGAGCCGGACCGTCGCCGAGAACACTCGCCGGCTGCGTGGCCGCTGGCCGAGCATGAATCGCGCCACCCGGGTCTGGTTCTACCCGACCGTCTGGGTGGCGTTGGCGGCGCTGACGTTCCTTCGCATCAAGGTCACCGGCGAGTTCAATCCGCTGCCGGCGATCGCCGCGATCGTGTTCGCGATCGTCCTGTACTGCCCGTTCTCGATGCTCCATCGGATCTTCAAGACGCTCACGCGCGTGCGGCCCGACGGCGCGATTCGGGCGGCGTACCTGCTCGACCTCGCCGGGTTCGGGATCATCTGGTGGCGTCTCACTGATTGGCCGGATCCGATCACACCCGACGACAAAGGCCTCGTCGATGCGATGGCGTGGGCGGCCATCGCGTCGTCCGGCCTGCTGCTGATCTCAGCGGGCATCACGGCCACCCTCGCCCACCAGATCATCGGCGCCCAGCGCTACCGGATCCGGGTCCTCGCGACCCGTCACGTCCAAGGTCGGGCGCTCCCACTCGTGCCGAGAAAGGCGTGGGGGCGCGTCCGGACCAGCATCGACGATGCGGCGGCCCGCGGCGCCGGCCCCGTCGGCGACGTCGTCCGGGCCGCTGATCTCGTCATCGGTCCGGGAGGTGCGCCGTCGCCGGCGGTCGCGGCGGCGCGGCGGACGGTGGTACCCGCTCGGGGCACCGACGTCGCGGCACGCACTTCGACGACGCCGACCCTCGACCGCCCAAAGCTTCGACCGACACTGGATCCCGACGGCACCGACGGAGAGGCACGTCCAGCGGCGGCCCGTACCGCCGGCGAAACGCCCACGCGCCGACGGCCCGTTCCTGGGGCGGCCGGGCAGGTGGCGGCCCGCCGCCGTCGGCCCGGGGCGCCGGGCGAGGACGGTCAGGGCCCGGCGCGACCACGCCCCGGGGCGGCGGTCGTCCGGGGCGGTGGCCCACCGAACCGGCGGGCGGTGGGCGGTGGGAACGTCGCGGCCCGACGTCAGCCGGGCGCCGCGCCGTCGCGCCGTGCGCCGGCCGCGGCCGCAGGACGCCGGGTTGCTGCGCCGGGTGCCGCCGCGGCCGCGGTCGCCCGTCGCCGCAATCAAGGCGCCGCCGCCAGCGACGCGTCGGCGAGGCGGGCGGGCGCAGCGAGCGGCGCCGAGCGGCGCGAGCGACATGGCGGCGCGACGCGCGCTCGCGGCCGACGCGGCCGCTCGGCGCAGGGCGTCCGCCGGCTCGACCGGTGCGCCAGCCGACGGATGCGGACAGCGAAACGCCGGCGACCACGGGCTTCGGTCGTCGGGGGCCCGCCACCGACGGATCGATCGCGACTCCTCGACCGGGGTCAGGAACCACCCCGCGAGATCGCGCCCCAGCGCCCACGTCGTCGACGCCGACGAGCCGCCGGAGCCGACGACCGTCGTCGGCGCGCTGCGGTTCGGCGCGCTCGGGTTGCACGTCGTGCTCGCCTCGACGTTCGTCTGGTTCGTGGTCGAGGCGCGCCGAGCTTCGCCATCGTCGACTGGCGGCGGTCTCGATGCGAACACCCTCGATCGTCTCGACCTGGTGCGCACGGCAAACGTCGTGGCGTTCGTCGTGACCGTCCTGCTCATCGGCGCGTGGGGATCCGCGATCTCGATGGTCGCCCAGCGCTCTGGCCGAGAGGCGCCGCCGCCGTTCGTCGTGCTCGCGCTGTGCGTGCCGGGCACGCTGTTGGCGCTCGTCGGTCTCGTCGTCGACGGCCGCGTTGGCGATGGCCCCGTGTTCGTGGTGGCCGTGCTCGCGGCCGCGCTCGGGGGAGGCGGCGCGCTCCTGCTGCTGTCGACGATGTCGCGAAACGTCGACGTGCGCGTGCACGGGATGCAGCTCTGGGCGGCGGTGATCGCGGTCGTCGGTCTGGGCCTGACGATCGGTGGGTACCTGCAGGCGATCGAGCCCGATGACTCGTTGGACACGTTGACGTTGGTGGCGGTGCTGACGAGCATCCTGGTCGGTCTTGGCGTGCTGCTCGGTGCGCCCGCGAGCGGTGACCTCGACGACCTCGTGGATGAGCGCCCGCTCGTCAGCGCCGACGCGAGCTAGCGCATCGGCTCTCGCGTCGACACGTCGGTGGCGATGACGTCGAGCACGTGCTCGAGGGCCTCCAGCGAGTGCCCGCTGACGAACGCGTCGACATGTGGCAGCGCGGCCGCCATCCCTCCGACGAGCGGTTGGTAGTCGGGGCTCTGCGAACGCGGGTTGACCCACACGATCCGGTTGGCGAGGCGTGAGAGCCGGTCCATCTGCCGCCCGAGCTCCGTCGGTGTCGCCGCTCTCCCAGCCGTCGGACACGATCACCACGACCGCACCGCGAGCGAGACCCCGCCGGCCCCAGCGATCGTTGAACTCCTTGAGGGCGCTGCCGATGCGTGTCCCGCCCGACCAGTCGTCGGTCGCGGCCATGGCCGTGGCGAGCGCGCGCTCCGGGTCGTGAACGGCGAGCGTGCGCGTCACCCGGGTGAGCCGCGTCGAGAACACGAACGTCTCGGCGCGCAGCGCACGAACCGCACCGTGGAGGAGGTACAGGTAGGCGCGGGAGTAGGCCTCCATCGAGCCCGACACGTCGGCGATGAGCACGACGCGGCGGCGCCGCTCGGTGACGCGGCGGCGTACCAACGTCGCCGGATCGCCGCCTGTCCGGTGGGCACGCCGGATGCTGGCGCGCAGATCGATGGCGTCGCCACGCGGGTGACGTCTGCGTCGCCGACTCGGACGGCGTGGGGTGACCACCTTCATGCGCGACATCAGGCGGCGGAGGTGCGCCAGTTCCTCTGGCGTGCACGATCCGAAGTCGCGCCGCCGGAGCACGGCCCGCTCGCTCGCGGGCGCGCCGATCGGTGCGACGCGCTCGTCGTCACCATCACCACCACGGTCGCTCACCGAACGGGCGCGGCTGCGGCTGCACCGCGGTCGCTGCCGGCCGCGCCCGTCCCCGTGTCGGTTCGCCGATCGCCGAGGTCGACAGCCGGCGGCAGGCGCGGCTGCTCCGGCGCGCCTCGCGAATCCGCGACGTCGACGAGGCCACGGAAGATCTCGGCGAAGACGGCGTCGAACGTGGCGAGCTCGGTGCGATCGCCGGCCACCGTGACCCGGGCGAGCCAGTACAGCTCGTTGGTCGTGCTCGGCGCGGCGATCGTCGAGCGCCGCCGCCAGCCGCCCGGCCCGTTCGGGACTGACGGCGATGCCGGCGAGATGCAGACGGTCGGCGAACCGGGCGACGAGGTCGGCGACGTCGGGGATCAACCGGTGGCGACCCAGTCGAACGAGCGGGCGGCGGCGAGCTCGGCGTCGTCGCGGTACTTGAGCACCGACCCGATCGTGAGCTCGGCGGCCTCGGCATCGAGCACCTCGAATCCGAGCACCTCCAGCGCGGCGACCCACCCGATCGCCTCGGCGATCCCGGGTGCCTTCTGGACGTCCAACGTGCGGAGCCGGGAGACGGCGGCGGCGACCTGATCGGCGAGCGAGGATCGTGCCGCAGGCACGTGCATCCGGATGATCTCGCTGGCGCGTGCCGGGCCCGGGGTAGTCGATCCAGTGGTAGAGGCATCGACGCTTGAGCGCATCGTGGAGGTCGCGGGTGCGGTTCGACGTCAACACGACGATCGGCGGGTACTCGGCGCGTTGCGTGCCGAGCTCGGGGATCGTCACCGACGACTCCGCCAGGAGCTCGAACAGGAACGCCTCGAACTCGTCGTCGGCGCGGTCGACCTCGTCGACCAGCAGCACCGCCGGCCGCGGGCCGGGATGCCGCAGCGCGCTCAGCAGCGGTCGTTCGACGAGGAACTCGGGAGTGAACAGATCGACGTCGTCGAGCGCCTCGCCACGGGCCTCGGCGAGGCGGATGCCGAGCAGCTGACGGGCGTAGTTCCACTCGTACAGCGCCTCGGTCGAGTCGATGCCCTCGTAGCACTGCAGTCGCACGAGCCGCGTGTCGAGGGCCGCGGCGAGCGCCTGGGCCGCGGCCGTCTTGCCGACCCCGGCTTCGCCTTCGAGGAGCAGCGGCTGGGGGAGCCGGGCGGCGCAGAAGAGCGCGGTCGACAGTCCCTGGTCGGCGAGGTAGGCGTTGTCGGCGAGGCGCCGGCCGAGTGAGGCGACGTCGGGGACGAACTCGGCGAGAGGATCGCTCGCGGCGTCGGTCATGGGCTGATCAACGAGCCGATCACGGGCGCGTCGCATCGGCGAGGGGGTAGGCGGCCGGGTCGGCGGCGAACGCGCGCAGGCAACCGCTGCCGCAGAACCACACCCGTGCCGTCGTCGCGGTCGAGGTGGAGTGACGACTCGACGGTGGCGACCGACATCCCGCACACCGGGTCGGTGGCGGTGCGCGCCCGATGCCGTGGTGTCGGCGAGCGGGCGCCCGGACGGCCGGGGCCGGATCGACACGATCTCGGCCATGATCGACAGCGCCACCTCGCCGCTCGAGCGGGCGCCGATGTCGAGCCCGGCGGGCGTGTGCACGCGGCTCGCATCGGCGCGGTCGACGTCGAGCGATGCGAGCACCGCCTCGCCGCGCTTGCGGCTGGCGACGAGCCCGACGTACGGGACCCCGGCCCGCAACGCCGCGGTGAGCGCCACCTCCTCGTCGCGGCCGTGGCTGGCGACGACCACCGCCGACACGTCGGTCGCCGATCCCGGCTCGCGTCACCAACGACGTCGGCATCGGGAACGTCCCACCCGAGGTGCGGTCGCGAGGGCGCGGATCGAGCGCGCCACCGGGGCGTCGCCGAACACCACCAGCCGCGGCGCCGGCAGCACTGGTTCGAGGAAGATCTCGAGCGTGCCGCCGGACAGGCAGGCGTTGTGCACGACCAGCTTGCCCGGCTGCGGCGGCTCCGGCTCGGGCGTGATCCGCAGCAGCAACGACTCGCCGGAGTCGATCAGCGCCAGCCCCTGCGCGAGCACGGTCGATTCGGCGCACGTGCCGCCGACGAACCCCTCGATCGTGCCGTCGGGGAGCACGAGCGCCTCGTCGCCGGGCTTGGCGCTCGTCGGCCGTTCCGCCAGCACGACGCGCGCGTGCACGTACGGCACGCGCGCGTTGCGCAGCCCCGCTGCCCGATCGCCGAGCGGGGAGCCGTCGGCGGACACGGGTGGCTCAGTCCTCGATCGCCAGGTCGGTCCGGAACGGTCGGCCCTGCATCGTCATCCACACCTGCGCCGGCGTGAACGGCATGTCGGCGTGGCGGACGCCGTACGGCTTGAGCGCGTCGATCACCGCGTTCACGACCGCCGGTGGAGAACCGACGGTCGCCGACTCACCGACGCCCTTGCAGCCGAGCGGATGGTGCGGTGACGGAGTGACGGTCTCGCCGAGCTCGAACGTCGGGACCTCCACCGCGGTCGGCAGGAGGTAGTCCATGAACGATCCACCGAGGCAGTTGCCGTCCTTGTCGAACGCGATCACCTCCATCAGCGCCATCCCGATGCCGTCGACGAGGCCGCCGTGGATCTGTCCCTCGACGATCATCGGGTTGATCCGCGGGCCGCAGTCGTCGACGGCGATGAAACGCCGGACCTTGACCTGACCGGTGCCCTTGTCGATGTCGACGACGCAGATGTAGGCGCCGAACGGGTACGTGAGGTTCGGCGGGTTGTAGACGGCCTGGGCGTCGAGGTGTCCCTCCATGCCGTCGGGGAGCTCGAGGCTCGAGTGGGCGAGCATGGCGATCTCCTGGATCGTCTTGCCCTTCTCGGGGTCGCCCTTCACCTGCCAGCGTCCGAGCTGCCACTCGAGGTCGTCCGGCGAGCACTCGAGCGCGGTCGCGGCGATGATCCGGGCCTTGTCGCGGACACGCCGGGCGACGACTGCCGCAGCCGCGCCGGACACGGGCGTCGAACGCGAGCCGTAGGTGCCGAGCCCGAACGGTGTGTTGTCGGTGTCGCCGTGGATGACCTCGATGTCCTCGGGCGGGATGCCGACCTCCTGGGCGACGATCTGGGCGAACGTCGTCTCGTGGCCCTGGCCCTGGCTCTGCACCGACAGCCGCAGCTGGGCCTTGCCGGTGGGGTGGACGCGGAGCTCGCAGCCGTCGGCCATGCCGAGCCCGAGGATGTCCATGTGCTTGCGCGGGCCGGCACCGACACCCTCGGTGAAGAACGCCAGGCCGATGCCCATCAGCTCACCGTTCGCTCGCTTGGTCGGCCTGCTCGGCGCGCAGGTCGGCGTAGCCGGCGATGTCCATCGCCAGTTGCGAGCGCGCGCGGATAGTCGCCGGAGTCGTACTCCCAGCCGGTCGGTGTGGTGAACGGGAACTGCTCGGGTCGCAGCAGGTTCTTCATCCGCAGCTCGGCGGGATCCATGCCGAGCTCGTCGGCGAGGCAGTCGACGATGCGCTCGACGAGGTAGACCGCCTCGGTGATGCGGAACGAGCACGCGTAGGCGACGCCACCGGGCGCCTTGTTCGTGTACACGCCCGTGACCTTGCAGTGCGCGGCGCCGTAGTCGTAGGAGCCGGTGAAGATGTGGAAGAAGCCGGCCGGGTACTTCGTCGGCTGGGCGGTGGCGTTGAACGCACCGTGGTCGGCGATCACGTCGACGCGGAGCCCGACGATCTTGCCGTCGCGCGTCGCGGCGATCGAGCCCTTCATGTGGTAGTCGCGGGCGAAGCCGGTCGACATCAGGTTCTCGGAGCGGTCCTCCATCCACTTGACCGGCTTGCCGGTGACGATCGATCCGACGATCGAGCACACGTAGCCGGGATAGATCGGCACCTTGTTGCCGAACCCGCCGCCGATGTCGGGCGCGATCACCTGGATCTTGTGCTCGGGCAGGCCGGCGACGAGCGCGTACACGGTGCGGTGGGCGTGCGGCGCCTGCGTGTTCGACCAGAGCGTGAGCTTGCCGGACACCGGGTCCATGTGGGCGACGGTGCCGCACGTCTCCATCGGCGCCGGGTGCGACCGCGGGTACAGCATGTCCTGCGACACGACGACGTCGGCACCGGCGAACACCGCGTCGGTGGCGTCCTTGTCGCCGGACTCCCAGTCGAAGATGTGGTTGTTCGTCTGGCCCTCTTTGTCGTCGCGGATCACCGGGCGCGCCGTCGGCGAGCGCCTGTTGGGCGTCCATCACCGGGTCGAGCGGTTCGTACACGACGTCGATCAACTCGACCGCGTCGCGTGCCGAGTAGTGGTCCTCGGCGACGACGAACGCGACCTCCTGACCGTGGAAGCGCACCTTGTCGGTGGCGAGCACCGCCTGGGTGTCGTACGACAGCGTCGGCATCCATGCCAGCCCGAGCGTGTCGAGGACGGCGCCGGTGATGACGGCTTTGACCTTCGGATGGGCCTCGGCGGCCGACGTGTCGATCGAGACGATCCGGGCGTGCGCGTACGGGCTGCGCAGGATCGCGCCGTGCAGCATGCCGGGCAGGTTGATGTCGTCGACGTAGTTGCCCCTGCCGCGCAGGAACCGGACGTCCTCCTTGCGCGGCATGCGGCCGAACCCGATCGGGTTGCCGGCGGCGCTGAGCGGTACCTCGTTCGGTGGTGGTCATTGGTCCTCCATGTCACCGATGCGAGCGACGAGGCGCCAGCCGAGGAGCGGCCAGCAACGGCCTGCGTGGCCGGGGAACGCAGTGATGGTCATGCTGTTGCCCCCTGCTCGATGGTCTCTTCGATCGTCTTCACCGCGGTCGGGTTGGCGGCCGCCCACTGGACGGCCTTCACGATGTTGTCGTAGCCGGTGCAGCGGCACAGCTGCCCCGACAGCCCGTCGCGGATCTCCTCCTCGGTGGGGTTCGGGTTGTTGTCGAGCAGCCAGCGGGCGGTGAGCATCATCCCCGGCGTGCAGAACCCGCACTGCAGGCCGTGGCAGTTCATGAAGCCCTGCTGGATCGGATCGAGCACGCCGTCGCGCTCCATGCCCTCGACGGTGTCGACGGTGCGTCCGTCGGCCATCGCCGCCAGCACCGTGCAGCTCTTCACCGGCACGCCGTCCATGTGGACGACGCAGATCCCGCAGTTCGACGTGTCGCACCCCCAGTGGGTGCCCGTCAGGCGGAGCTGATCGCGAAGGAAGTGCACGAGCAGCGTTCGCGGCTCGGCCTCCGCCGACCGTTCCGTGCCGTTGACCGTGATGGTGATCTCCACGTCAGGCCTCCTGACCCTTCGCTCTGGCGACTGCTCGGCGGAGCGCTCGTGCGGTGAGCTCGCCGGCCAGATGCCGCTTGTACTCGGCCGGACCTCGTTGATCGGTCGTCGGGTTGCAGTCCTCGGCCGCGATCGCGGCGGCGGCGACGATGACGTCCTCGGACGCCTGCTGTCCCCGGAGGTGGCCCTCGGCACGGGGCGCGACGAAGTGTTCGGCACCGACGGCGCACAGGCCGATGCCGGCGTCGGCGATCGTGTCGCCCTCCATCCACACCACGGCGGCCGCGGCGGCGATCGCCCAGTCGCCGACCCGCCGCTCGAGCTTCTCGTAGGCGCTGCCGCAGCCGTTGCGGATCGGCACCCGGATCTCGGTGAGCAGCTCGGCGTCGCCGACGACGGTCTCGTACGGTCCGGTGTGCAGCTCGCGGACGGGCACCGTGCGTGTCCCCGTGCCCGAGCGGATCACGGCGACGGCGTGCAGCGCCGACAGCGCCGCCGAGAGGTCCTCGGCCGGATCGGCCTGGCAGAGCGACCCGCCGATCGTGCCCCGGTTGCGCACGACCGGGTCGGCGATGACGCGCTCGGCGTCGTGCAGCACCGGGAAGTGCTCGCCGGCGACCGCCGACGCGAGGAGATCGGCGTGGCGGGCCATCGCGCCGATGACCAGATCGTCACCGTCGATGGCGATCGCGCCCAGCTCGCCGACCAGATCGTTGATGTCGATCAGGTGCTCCGGTCGGGCGAGGCGGAGCTTCATCATCGGCAGCAGGCTGTGCCCGCCGGCGATCACGCGCGCATCCGGGCCGAGCTGCTCGAGGAGCGAGATCGCATGGTCGACGCTGGTCGCACGTTCGTACGCGAACGGTGCTGGAACCTGCATGGGTACCTCCTGCTCTGGGTCCGCGTGCCCCCGCGCGCAACCCGATGGTTGGAGTCTCGCCCCGAATCGTTTGCGGCGTCAACTTCACGGCCCGGCAGCCGGTCACGAACTTCCGGAGCGTGCCATCACTCCGCGTGCGTGCGGGATCGCTCCGCCTCGAGGCACAGGCGGGCGATGGCGACGCCCATCAGGATCCCGCCGAGCCGGTTGACGATGTCACTGAAGTCGCTGATCGAGTCGCCGGCCCTGACGAGGACGTCGATGATGCCGACCGCACCGAGAGCGATCACCGCCAGGCGAGTCCCGCGACGAGCCGCAGCAGCCGCTCCAGCCACGGCTCGAGCGCGGCGAGCGTGCCCCGGGCCGTCAACGTTCCAGCCACCGCCGCGGCCGCTGCCGGAACCAGGACGACGACGTTCTGGGGCAGGCTGAGGAAGCTGAGGATCTCGACCCGCTGACCCCACACACCGTCCTCGAAGCTCGAGGTCGTGACCGCCCGGGCCCGGTTGACGATGGCGGCGGCGATCGCCAACTCGGCGAGCGTGAACAGCCACCCGACCTTGGTGAGCAGACGCGACCAGTGCTCGCGCTCGCCGTCCGTCATCGGACGCGGTTCGACGTTCACCAGGCGCACGGGAGGTGCTTGATGCCGTTGATGAAGTTGCTCTGGAGGTAGTCGGGTTCGCCGGTGATGCGCAGGTCGGGCAGGCGGCGGCGGATCTCGTCGAACATCACGCTGATCTCCCGGCGGGCGAGGTTGGCGCCGAGGCAGAAGTGCGGACCGCCGGCGCCGAACCCGGTTTGGGGCGGCTGGAGCGGGCGGGTCACGTCGAACCGGTACGGATCGTCGAACACCCGCTCGTCGCGGTTGGCCGACGAGTAGAACATCACGACCTTGTCGCCGGCGTGCAGTTCCTGCCCGGCGATCTCCGTGTCGGCGGTCGCCGTGCGACGGAAGTGGACGACGGGTGTCGCCCATCGGACGATCTCGTCGACGGCGGTGCGGGTGTGCGTCTCGAAGTCGTTCCACCACAGCTCGCGCTGCTCGGGGAAGTCGGTGAGCGCCTTCATCCCGTGGCTGATCGCGTTGCGGGTCGTCTCGTTGCCGGCGACGACGAGCAGGATGAAGAACGATCCGAACTCCTGCGGGGTCAGCTGCTCGCCGTCGACCTCGGCGTTCATCATGATCGACGTGATGTCGTCGGTGGGGTGGGCGCGGCGGTTCTCGCCGAGCTCCTGCGCGTACTGGAACATGTCGAGCGCGCTGACCATCAGGGCCTCGTAGTTGCCGCCGAACTCGGGGTCGGCGGCGCCGAGGATGACGTTCGTCCACCCGAAGATCCGCGCCGTGTCCTCCTCGGGGATGCCCATCATGTCGCACACGATCTCGAGTGGCAGCGGTGCCGCGATGTGCTCGACGAAGTCGCATTGGCCTTCGGGGAACTTGTCGAGCAGACGGTCGACGAGCCGCTCGGCCTTCTCGTGGACGTACTGCTCGACCCGCGCGACCTCTTTCGGCGTGAAGCCCTTCGACACGATCGAGCGCAGGCGGAAGTGCTTCGGATCGTCCATGTTGATCATCGAGCCGAAGAACTCGTTCATCTCCTGCGGGAGATCGCCGATGTTGGAGCCCTGCCCGGAGCAGAACAACGGGGCGTTGCGGCTGACGGCCCAGACGTCCTCGTGGCGGGCGAGCGCGTAGTAGCCGGGGCCCGGCGGGAACGGGAAGCCCTCGATCACCCGCTCGGTGTAGAACTGCAGGCCGGGCGTGTCGCGAAGCGTCTTGAAGGCGCCCTCACGGAACGCGCGGTCGGCGATCCAGAACTCGAAGTCGGACAGGTCGAAGTCGTCGAGGGCGACCGCTGGCAGATCCATGCGACCGGATCGTACGGGCGTCCCGGGATGCGCGACGTACCGGGCCACCCGGACGGCGGGCCGCGAGGTTGGGTTTGCTACCGGGTGGTAACTAACGTGAACGGCATGCCTGAAGCCGTCATCGTCGCCACCGCTCGCAGCCCGATCGGGCGTGCCGCCAAAGGGTCAATGGTGAGCATCCGCCCCGACGACTTGTCGGCGCAGATCGTGAAGGCGTTGATGGCCAAGGTGCCCCAGGTCCAGGCGTCCGACGTCGAGGATCTGATCATGGGGTGCGGCCAGCCAGCCGGCGAGGCCGGGTTCAACATCGCCCGTGTGGTGGCGATCCTCGCCGGGCTCGACGAGGTCCCAGGGGTGACCGTCAACCGCTACTGCTCGTCGAGCCTGCAGACGATCCGCATGGCCGCCCACGCCATCAAGGCCGGCGAGGGCGACTGCTTCATCGCCGCCGGGTGTCGAGACCGTCAGCCGCTACGGCAACGGCGCGAGCGACACGGCGCCGAACGACACCTTCAAGCCGTCCGGCGAGCGCACCGCGCTGCGTTCGCAGGGTGGGCAGGCGCCGTGGACGCCCCAGGAGGGCCTGCCCGACATCTACATCTCGATGGGCCAGACCGCCGAGAACGTGGCGGAGATCGAGAACGTCACCCGCGAGCAGATGGACGAGTTCGCCGCGCTCAGCCAGCAACGCGCCGTCGCCAACGTCGAGAACGGCTTCTTCGCCGACGAGATCACCCCCGTCACGCTGCCCGACGGCACCGTCGTGTCGGCCGACGACGGTCCGCGGGCGGGCACGACGGCCGAGGGGTTGGCCGGCCTCAAGCCGGTCTTCCGCCCCGATGGCCGGATCACCGCCGGCAACGCATGCCCGCTCAACGACGGCGCCGCGGCGGTGCTCGTGATGAGTGATTCGAAGGCGGCGTCGCTCGGTCTGACTCCGCTGGCCCGGGTCGTGTCGTCGGGCGTCTCCGGCGCTCGATCCCGAGATCATGGGGCTCGGGCCGATCGGCGCCAGCCGCCAAGCGCTCGAGCGGGCCGGCCTGACGATCGACGACATCGACCTGGTCGAGATCAACGAGGCGTTCGCCGCCCAGGTCATCCCGTCGGCCGCCAACCTCGGCATCGAGTGGGACAAGCTCAACGTGCACGGCGGTTCCATCGCCCTCGGCCACCCCTTCGGGATGACCGGTGCCCGCATCATGACCACGCTCATCCACGGCCTCCAGGAGACCGACGGCCGCTACGGCCTCGAGACGATGTGCGTCGGCGGCGGCCAAGGCATGGCCATGATCATCGAACGCCTCTGACGCCGCAACGCCCGAACCGCCTTCGAGTTCTGTCTGCTTCATACCGCCGTGGGCGCGTTCTGAAGCAGACAGTTCGGAGATTGTCAGAGGACGGGGCGGTCGGCGCGGACGCGGACGTATTCGGAGCCGTTGGACTCGCGGATCGCCCGCAACACGTACGGCTCACCACCGGCGAACAACTCGGCGAGCGCGTAGCCCTCGCGTGAGTCGCGCACCCCGGCGCCGATGCAGGTCAGGGTTCCGATCGCCAACCCGGCCTCCTCGGCCTCGGCCGACCAGAGGTTGACGAGGCCCTGACGCAACGCCGGGTCGTCGAGCAGATCGGTGCCCTCCAGGCGGAGCTCGAGATTGGTGATCGTCACCGGCTGGATCTCGGAGCGGTCGACGATGAAGTCGTTCTTGAGGTCGCCGTCGAGCATCACCACCACCGGACCCTGATCGCCGACCAGCCCGCCGACGAATCCGTAGCGCACGAGCGGGCAGTCCGTCGTCGCCGATCGTCTCGACCCGGACCCGGTCGCCGTGCTGGAAGCGTTGCTTCATCCGGCGACCTCCGCCAGGACGGCGTCGGAGAGCTCCGGCCACAGCCTCAGCGCGTCGGTCATCCATTCGTCGGTCGGCCGATCGGTGAGGGCGATGAGCGCACAGTCGGCGATCGGGTCGACCCACATCATCGTGCCGGCGCCGCCGAAGTGACCGAACGTCTCGGGGGAGTTGTCGCGGCCCATCCAATGCGGGTGCTTGGCACCGTGGATTTCGACCCCGAGTCCCCAGGGGCAAGGCGTAAAGCTGCCCACCTCCGGCACGATACCGCTCAGATCCGCGTACTGCGGCCGAATCGCGTCGGATGCCGTGGGTGGCGCGAGGAGCACGGGCCGCATCAATTCGCCGGCAAAGCGGTCAGATCGGCCGTCGTCGTCCAGCACGCCGTGGGCGGGTGACCCGTCGAAGCTCGGATGCGGCCATTCCGAGCGGCTCGAACACGGCTTCGTGCAGGTACTCCGCGAACGGCATGCCGCATGCCGCCGTCGACCTCGGCCGCGGCGAGCTCGAACCCGGTGTTCGAGTAGATCCGACGACGTCCGGGACGGCGCGATCGGCGTCGGCGCCCGTCGAACGGGTACCCACCGGCATGCGACAGCAGGTGCCGCAGCGTGCAGCCCTCCTGGACCTCGACGCCGCGGGGCCGGTCGTCGAGCGTGACGATGCCCTCCTCGACGGCGACGAGCGTGGCCCATGCCGTGAGCGGCTTGCTGATCGACGCCAGCCGGTACGCGTGGTCGAGGTCGCCGAACACGTCCGGAGCTCGTGTCCGGGCCGGACGACGGCGGCGGTGACGTTGTCCACCGGCCACTCGCTGACCCGTCGGAGCGCGTGCACGGGTCGGTCCCTGGATCAGTTCGGCTGGTTCAGATCGGCTGGTTCGCCCGGATCAGCTCGGCCGTGCGGAAGGCGAGCTCGAGCGCCTGGCGGCCGTTGAGCCGCGGGTCGCACACCGTCTCGTAGCGATGGTCGAGGTCGCTGTCGGACACCGTCGTCGGCGCCGCCGAGGCATTCGGTGACGTTCTCACCGGTGAGCTCGACGTGGATGCCGCCCGGCCAGGTGTTCTCGGCCCGGTGGGCACTCACGAACCCCTCGATCTCGCGCATGATCGACTCGAAGTGGCGCGTCTTGCGACCGTTCGGCGCGGTGTAGGTGTTGCCGTGCATCGGGTCGCAGGCCCACACGACGGGGTGCCCGGCGTCGACGACGGCGCGCAGGAGCGGACGCAGCTTGGTCTCGACGTGGTCGGCACCCATCCGCGAGATCAGGGTGAGCCGCCCGGGGATGCGCGCCGGGTTGAGGGCGTCGCACAGCTGCAAGACGTCGGTGACGGTGGTGGTGGGGCCGACCTTGCAGCCGATCGGGTTGCCGACGCCACGCAGGAACTCGACATGCGCGCCGTCGAGCTCGCGGGTGCGCTCGCCGATCCAGAGCATGTGGGCGGAGCAGTCGTACCAGCCGCCGGTCGTGGAGTCCTGACGGGTGAGCGCGCGTCTCGTAACCGAGCAGCAGCGCCTCGTGGCTGGTGTAGACGTCGACCTCGCGCAGACCGGCGTTCGACTCGACGTCCATCCCGCAGGCGCGCATGAACTGCAGCGCCCGCTCGATGTCGCTCGCGACCTGCTCGTAGCGGCGGCCCTCGGGGCTCGACGACACGAACTCCTGGGTCCAGGCGTGCACGCGGTCGAGGGAGGCGAACCCGCCCTTGGTGAACGCCCGCAGCAGGTTCAACGTCGAGGCCGACTGATGGTACGACTGCACGAGGCGGTCGGCCGCGGGGATCCTGGCCGCGGCGGTGGGCGCCGGGTCGTTCACGCTGTGGCCGCGGAACACGGGGATCTCGTCGTCGCCGATCAGCTCCGTGAGTGCCGACCGGGGCTTGGCGAACTGACCGGCGATCCGGCCGACCTTCACGACCGGCACCCCCATCGAGTACATGAGGACGACCGCCATCTGGAGGATCACGCGCAGCTTCTCACGGATGTTGTTGGCGGAGAAGTCCTCGAAGCTCTCGGCGCAGTCGCCTGCCTGCAGCAGGAACGCGTTGCCGGCCGCGACCTGCGCCAACCCGGCTTGCAGCGAACGCGCCTCCCCGGCGAACACCAGCGGCGGAAATCCCTCGATCTGCTTGAGCGCACGCTCGAGGTCGCCGTCGTCGGGCCACTCGGGTTGCTGCCCGGCGGGGTGGTTGTGCCACGAGGTCGGAGTCCACGCCGTTGCCACGACGGCGAGCCTACTGGCGGCCGAAACGACACCGAGCAGCCGGTTTCCCGGCTGCTCGGTGGTCAAAGAGGTATGTGGATGAAGCGAGGTGTCAGACGGAGAGGATCCGCTCGGCGTCGTCGCGCAGGCCGGCGACGGCCCGGCTGACGAGACGACGGGCGGCCTCGGCGGTGACGCCGAGACTCTCGCCGACCTCGCGGAAGCTCTTGCGCTCGCCGTCGAGCAAACCGAAGCGGGCTTCGACCGCGAACCGGGCGCGCCCGTCGAGCGTGCCGAGCAGCTCGTCGAGCAGGTCGCTGTCGACCATCGTCATGACGCGGTCTTCGGGCGTGCCCTCGCCGTTGTCCATCAGGTCGCCGAGCGTGGCATCGCCGTCGTCGCCGACCGTCTTGTCGAGCGAGACCGGGGTGGTCAGGCGGTGCAGTTCGGCGTTGGCCTGGTCGAGCGTCTCGCCGTCGCCGGAAGCCTGGCGCAGCGCAGCACGGAGGCTGGCCGAGCGGTCACCGGGAATGCGGATCAGACTGGCCTTCTGGTCGAGGGCCCGGCCGATCGCCTGGCGGATCCAGAACGTCGCGTAGGTCGAGAACTTGAAGCCACGCCGCCAGTCGAACTTGTCGACCGCGTGCTCGAGGCCGAGGTTGCCCTCCTGGATGAGGTCGAGCAGATCCATGCCCTGCGGCAGGGGATACCGGCGGGCGATGCTGACGACGAGGCGCAGGTTGGCGCGGATGAAGCGATCCTTCGCTTCGGCGGCGGCCGCCACGGCGGCCTTCAGGTCGGCTGACCGCTTGCCGGTCTCGAGCTTCTCGGCAGCTTCGCGACCGGTCTCGATGACGCGCGACAGCTCGCGCTCGTCCTCGGCAGTGAGCAGAGGCACCTTGCCGATGTCGTTGAGGTACAGACCGATGGAGTCATTCATACGTTTCGTACAACCATTTCGTGAGTAAGGATTTCCAGGCGAGGCCTTGGTGAAACCATCGGCGTCGCGAGGGGGGGAGTTGAGGGGTTGGATCGCATCTCGGACGTGATCAACGCCTGGTACAACCTCGTTCGGGGCCGCTGGTATTCCGGATCGGGGCCAGATCGATGTAATCCGTCCAAGACTGCCGATCGGGGGGTGATCGACCGACTTTCCATTGTATCAAGACGTGTCAAGGCGGCTCTGGCAGGCGCCGTACGGAACCGGCCACGCGGCGCGTACACTTGCGCCCCGTGCCGTCCCTGGCCGAGAAACCCCAGCGTATCGGCCTCTTCGGTGGTACATTCGACCCCCCGCACGTGGGGCACCTCGTGACCGCGGTGAACGTCCGGCACGCGTTATCGCTCGATGTCGTCATCTTGATGGTCGCCAACGTCCCGTGGCAGAAGGAAGGCTCCCGGCGGATCACGCCCGCCGAGGACCGTTTGGCGATGGTGGAGGCGGCGGTCGCCGAGGTCGCCGGGCTGGTGGCGGGACGGGTCGAGATCGATCTCGGAGGGCCGAGCTACACCGCCGACACCCTCGAGCGCCTGGCGAAGGAGTACGCCGACGCCGTGTTCTTCACGATCGTCGGCGATGACGCGGCGGCCGGGCTCACGAGCTGGGAGCGCTACCAGGAGGTCGTCGAACGGTCGTCGCTCGTGGTCGTCGACCGGCCGGGCACACCGGTCGAACTGCCCGACGTCGTCGAGTGGATCCGGGTCGAGGTGCCCCGGCTCGAGGTGTCGAGCACCGACCTGCGCGCCCGCTTCTCCGACGGCCGCCCGCTCGACTACCTCGTCACCGAACCCGTCCTCGAGGTGATCGCCCAGCGCGATCTCTACCGGGGGAACGAGTGACGGCATCGGCGTCGCGGCGAGGTCGCGCCACCCTCATCGCCCTCGTCGCCACGATCGTGGCGATCGTGATCGCCGGCAGCTTGACCGCTGTCGGCGCGGCGACGCTGCGCGACTCCCGCGCCGGTCGAGAGGCGACCGAGACGTTGCCGGAGCTCCGCCTCCCCGTGACGCCCACGGCGCTGATCGGTGTCGTCGACGACGCGAACGTGCTCACGTCGGTCGTGGCACTCGTCCTCGCCCCGAACGGTGTCGGTGGGAGCATCGTCGTGCTGCCGGCCACCGGTGACAGCTCGCTCGGGCTCGGTGACGATCGCTTCCCGCTCGCCGAGACCTACACCGTGCGTGGACCCGAGGCCTTCGCCGTCGATGCCGAGGCGCTCGCCGGGATCTCCTTCGACGTCATCGAAGTCGTCGACGCGGCGCGAATCGCGGAGATCGTGGCACCGCTCGGCGAGCTCACCGTCGCGCTGCCGGCCGATGTCGTCGATGACGACTCGGACGAGCCACTGTTCGAGGCGGGGCCGGTGACCCTGAGCGGGCCCGACGCGGCGAGCGTGCTGACGGCACGCGTCGCCGGGTCGCCCGATTCGCTGCTCGAGCCGCAGCGCCTCGCGGTGTGGACAGCACTCGCCGAACGCGTCGGTGCCGGCATCGGCTCCGCGCTGCCGGTCGGGCCCGACGTTCCGGTACCGACCCCGGCGGATCTCGACGGGTTCCTCGACCGCTTGTACGCCGGACCGGTCGCCGCACGCGGCGTGTTCTACGAATCGCCGGATCCGGACTCGAATCCGCGTGAGGTCGACGTCGTCGTGCCCGACCGCGCCGAACTGCTCCTCGTGTTCGGTCAGATCGCGCCGGCGCGCGTCGCGGCGCCGAATCCGTCACTCACGTTCCGGATCGAGACGGCGTTCACCGACGAGGATCTCGAGTCCATCGACGCCAACAGCGCCGACGTCGCCTACGACGCGATCAAACGATTGCTGTACGTGCAGGCCAACGTGGTGTCGGTCGTGACACGATCTGGGGAGGTGCCAGAGATCACGCAAGCCTTCGTCGCCGATCCGTCACGCATCGACGTCGTCGAGGAGAACTATCCGCTCGTCTTCGGTGAGATGGAGGTCAACCAGGCGACCGAGCGGATCGCGGGCGTCGACGTCGTCGTGGTGCTCGGTCGCAGCTACCTCGACAAGTACGGCGCCGAGCCGGCAACGGACATCGAGTTGACAACGGACACGACCGGCGACACCGTCGCCGACGAAGGATCTGGGTGACGACCGACCTCGAAGCGCTCGAACTGGCCCGTGTCGTGGCTCGCATCGCCGACGACGAACACGGTGTCGATGTCCTGGTGCTCGAGGTCGGCGACGTGCTGGCGATCACCGAGTACTTCGTGCTGGTGAGCGCCTCCAACCGGCGGCTCGTGCGGGCGCTCGTCGACGAGATCGAGAAGCGGTCGCGCGAGGCGACCGGCCGGTCGCCGCGGTGGGTCGAGGGCGGCAGCGAGCACCAGTGGGTGCTCATCGACTACGGGGACGTGGTCGTGCACGTGTTCCTCTCGGAGATCCGCCAGTTCTACGAGATCGAGCGCCTCTACCGCGACGTGCCGAACATAGACTGGCGAACCTGATCCGTTGCCGGGACGCGGACGTGATCGGTATCGTTCGTTGTCCCCATTCGGGGCTGTAGCTCAGTTGGCAGAGCGCTTCCATGGCATGGAAGAGGTCAGGGGTTCAATTCCCCTCAGCTCCACCGTGTGATCTGTCGAGAGATCGGCAACGTTGGGACCAACGTCAGCAGTCACGCAACCCGGGGTGGTTCAGTGTCTCCGCGACCCGCCGCAGGGTGGGCACACGTCTGCCTGGCACGAGCGCTCTAGATCCGGCGATCTCGGACCGCCGCCTTCCTGATCGATCGCAGGGAGTTCGACGAGACCCTACGAAGGGCGACGACGCAAAGCGATACCGCCCGGACATCGGCGATGCTGGACGCGGTGGCCTGGGATTACCGCATGCTGGAATCGGACACCGCGCCGGAAGGACTGAGCCGAGATCGAGGTAGATGATCTCGACACACTCGTGCGCGGCGAGCAGGGCGATGGACCATCAACGGCACCCAGGACCCTTGCGTTGATCAGCAACCGAGTTCGCCGGGAGGCGCGAAGACCAGGGTACTTCCCTCGGGTGGTCGTCCGTAAAGGCGCTGGACCAAGTTCTCGTCGAACGCTCGGCCATCGGCTACGCCGACGAAGTCGCGAAGTGCAGTTCCGGTACAGTCGCTGTCGACCAGCTCGGCACCGACGTCTGCTTCCACATCATCGCTGTCAACAGTTCGAAAGTCGATGCTGTAACGAGTCTCCGCAGTCGCGTTCGGCACCGAAGCGTGGAGGTGGGCCCCCGAGAACAGCATCACCGAGCCGGGCTGGCCGAGAACTATGAACGGATTCGCGGGTTCGTGGCCGACCGCTTCGGGCCGGGCCTGCAGTTCCCGCTTCACCTGTGTCGCGGTGTGTCGACGAGCCTCGTTGATCGCGTAGTAGTCGAATTCTCTCGAGGTGTTGACGATCGGCCGACCGAAGTACTCGAGATCGAACATCATCGCGTTGTCGGCAGTAATCTCGTAGATCGGCAGCCACCAGTTGATCTGCTGTTTGGGGGCGGAGTACCAGGTGTCCCGATGCCATGGGAATGCGAAGGCGACCCCGGTAGTCAGATGCCCGATGGGAAACGCAGTCCGTGGCTTGGGGACGTCAAAGTGAGTGGAATCAGAGAACCCGATCGCTTTGATCACTTCTGTCACTAGCTGCTTGGACACGGGATCGTGGATGAACCTCGGTTTCCAGCTTCCGAGCAGTGGCGCGAGTTCTTCCGGGCTGTGGTGGTCGTGCACCCTGCGGGGATCATGGGGACCAAATAGCTCCTCGAGACGCTCCCGGGCATGAACCACCAGATCCGTGACCTCGGCGAGGTGAGACAGCACGACGATGTCGCCCTCGTAGATGTGCTTACGCAACTCGCTTGCGGGGAGCCGCGGATCGACGAGGAGGGCAGTCATGCGGTCCTCGACCACCGTGTCGCGACATCAATCGTTCTCACTTCGCCACCTCATCGCCCCGGTTTCCTTGCGCTGGCTGGATGCCATGTCTCGCCTCCAGGCATGATGCGGAGCCGCACTGCCCGGGTCTTGTCGTTTGGCGACAGCTATTTGCCATTTGGCGACATGGATTGCCGAAAGAGGTGGCCGACGTCGGGTCGAACCGCGTGAACTCAGCGGTCCCGCCGGGTCTCGCTACACGGGCCGCCACCGAATGAAAGCAGTGGGTACCGGCGGTGGCGCGCCGCTCCTATGCCAACGCGACGGGCGCTGTGCCGGACGAGAGGCTGGCCCGCAGTGCACGGGGAGTCGTCGCGAACCAGCGCTGGCAACTTCTGGTCAGCGCCGACTGCTCGCGGTAGTCGAGCAGGGCGGTGACCTGCGTGAGGGGCACTTCTGGATGCGCCAGATAACGGAGGGCCAGATCCCGTCGGGCTTCGTCCTTGATGTCTTCGAACGTGGTGCCCGCTTCGCGCAGACGCCGTTGCAGGGTGCGCGGGTGCATCGACAGGGCGTCGGCCACTTCGGCGTAGCCGCACGCTCCGGTGCCGAGCAACTGCTCGATCACCATGCGGACCTGGACCGGAAGTGACGTGCGCCGTGCAGGGAACCGGACGTTCAGGTAGTCGACGGCCAGCGCATGCAGTTCCTCGTTGTGCTCACCCAGCGACAGGTCGAGATCGGTCCGATCGATCGCCAGTCCCGTCAGCGGTGCGTTGAACTCCACCGGCGCACGCAGGTGGCCACGGTAGGTGGCCCGCGAGGCCACTGCGGGATGCGGCAACCAGACCCGGTTCAGGTGACTCCGCCCGGCGGACAGCATGCTCACGATGCGCCAGGTGATGCCGACACCGTGCTCGATCATCTGGGCGCAGTGAGGTCCATGTTCGGAAAGGACTTCGAAGGTGAACAGCGCTCGGTCGTCCCCTTCATCCGCGCGCACGGAGAAACCGATTGCAGCGTTGTGCACGTAGATGTACTTCGAGGCGCAGCGCATCGCCTGCCCCACCGTCGCCGAATAGCGCATCGCCACCGCCAGCGGACCGAGGATCCCGATGTCCTGACGGGCAGCCAAACGGAGACCAAAGTCGGCGCATGTGAGCTCCTGGGCAGAGCGCTCCAACAATTCGACGACCGCCCCGAAACTGATGAACGAGGCGGGCTGATCGAACGCCGCGCCCTTGATCTTCGCTGCCCGCAGCAAACGCGCAGGGTCACCCCCTAACTCGGTGACCAACTCTCGATAGCCCCGCACCGCCTGCACGCGCACCATAGCGACCATCGACATCTCCCAGCTCCTCTGTCGCCAACGGGCAAGGGCGTCGCAGAGGAACATAGACGACGGCGCGGATCGACCTTGCCGACCTCGGTCGTCGGCGTCTTCAAACGGCCCGGCGGTGGGTCGCGATTTCCGAATCGCGCCGTCCAATACAGCGCGACTAGAGCCCGGTTGGGGCATCCGATAGGTGCCGGTATCCCCGCTCGCTACGGCAGTGTCGTCGCGGGGTTGGGTGCGGTCAAGCCGTACACGACGCGCACTTCGGGTCCTCTGCCGTCGTCAGCAACCGTCCGTCGGCTCGGCAAGCCGAGGCTTCTGCCCGGCCAGTCGATCAGCCTGGGCCAAGCCGCACTGCGAGCGACAAGGTCTTGAGCATGGTTCGCCATCTCGACGTCCAGGCTGCGCTGTCGAAGACTGTCTGCAGCCGATTGATCGTCACGCTGTCCGGCCAGGCGCCGCCATGCTCGCTCAGCGCTGCGGTCAACGCCGACGAGCACCCGAGCGTGCCGCCGACGATCTGGACGCTGGACAGCATCAGGTCGGCGACATCATCAGGCTCGAGGACATCGTCGTAACTTGTCGCAGTCGTCCACAACGCGACGGCGCATTTCGAAAAGGCGAACCATCCCTTCGAGTCGCGCTTCAGCAGACTCGTCGCGCTGATCCCCGCACTCACGAGTTCGTCGACGACGGTGTCAACCGGAACCAGGGCAACGCTGAGGGCGCGCTCGAGATCTCCGCGGATGGTCGACGCCGCTGCGAAGATCGTCGCAGTGGCGCCTGGCAGCAACAGCGGTCGAGTTCCACGATCCGGCCGGATCAACCTGAAGGCCTGGTTCGTCAACGACTCTTCGGAGAATTCCACGAGCGGAATCGATCCGGTGTGGGTATTGATCGACCACACGACGTCAGTGCCGTTCTTCATGGTCGTCGCCGATTCCGAATGGTTCGTGCACATGATGATCTTGCTGAGGTACTTCACCTCATCGGCGGTGTCTGTGGCGATCGGCAGCCGGACGGGAAACTCGGGCGTGCACTGCTGACCGATCGGAGTGGCGGCGCACCGTTCGAGCCCCGTGCACGCAGTGACGGCGATCGTCGAGCGGAACCGCGAGTTGATCACGAGGGATACGTCCTGCGACGTGTCACACGCCTGCCTCAAGTCCGAAGTGCTCCACACATCTGCCGCGACGTCGTAGGCCCGAATCCACATCGACGCGCAGCGACGGTCCGTAGAGTCACCATCGACGATGTGCGCCGCCAGCGCACCGGTCGACGCGTTGTAGTTCCAGCCCACGACGGCCTTGCCATCGGACGACATGGCGCGACCGGTCCAACTTGCCGCGGCGCCAGCGCCGGCGTCGACCGTCGAGTACATGAGCGTGGATGTGGCGAACGAAATCGCCACCATGCACCACCAGCCCGCCCGTCGTGTCGTCGGTGCTGATCGCCATCGTTCGCCAGCCGGTTGTTGGTCTGTTGTGGATGATGAGCGCTGCGGTGTGTGTCGGAGCTTGGTCATGATGACCCCTTCCTTCGATCTCGGATCGAGCGTCGCGCTCGGGCTGAAGGGGATCCGTCTCCGTGATGACACAGCACGCGTGCTTCTCGTGACACAGAACCGGCGAGCAGGACGGCCGCTGGGAGCGGTCGAGAAACATCGCTCCGCGTGAGCGAGGTCTCCGGGCACGCGATACTGCACGCATGAGCACGGGATCCCCGACGCTCGATGCGCCCCCACACGACGCGGTCGATGTGATGCTGGAGGCCGGTCTGGTCACCGTCGATCAGGTCGGTCATGCCCGGACAGCGGCTGCCGAGAGCGGCTCCAAGGTCGAGACGCTCCTGCTCGCCGACGGCACGGTGCAAGTACGGACCTGGCCCGAGCCCTCGCGGCCGCGTGGTCGGTGCCGTTCTGCGACCTCAGCCGTACGCCGTGGGATCACGAGTTGGTCACGCGGTTCGAACCGAGTCGCCTGGTGGGGGAGGGCTGGTTCCCGGTGCGCCACGTCGACGGTGGTCCGACCCTGGTGGCCTCCACGGAGCCGCCGAACGCCACGCGATCGCGATGCTCGAAGCGGCACTGGGTGGTCCCGTCGAGGTGAATGCGACCACAGAGTGGGACATTCAAGGTGCGGTGCTGCACGCGTTCCGAGGTCGCATCATCGACGAGGCGTGCCTCGGCTTGTGGAACCGCGATGCGGACCAGTCGGCGCGTTCCGTGATCAGCCGTCCGCAGCGCGCCATCGTCCTCGTCGTGCTGGCAATCGTCGTCGGAGGACTGATCTTTGCAACGCGCACGACGCTCATCGTGCTCTCGAGCATTGTCGGCTTCGGGTTCCTGGCCAGCGTGATGTTCAAGTTCGTCGTCTGTCTCGTGGGAGCTCGGCTCGAACACGTCGACAGTGTCAGCGACGCCGACGTTGCTGCGCTCGATCCGGCCACGGCTGCCCGTCTACACCGTGCTCGTACCCGTCTACAAGGAGGCCAACATCGTGGCCGGCCTCGTCGCGAACCTGTCCGCGCTCGACTACCCGCAGGACAAGCTGCAGATCATCCTGCTGCTCGAAGAGGACGACCTCGAGACCATCGAGGCTGCCAAGGCCTCCCGCCCGCCGGCGACGATCACGCTTCGCGTCGTGCCGGCCGGCCAGCCCACAGACGAAACCGAAGGCCTGCAACGTCGGCCTGTTCTTCGCCCGCGGCGAGTACCTCGTGATCTACGACGCCGAGGACCGACCCGAACCCGATCAGCTGAAGAAGGCGATCGTCGCCTTTCGTCGCGGCGACGAGTCGCTCGTGTGCGTCCAGGCGGCCCTCAACTACTGGAACGCCGAGGAGAACGCGCTGACCCGGATGTTCACCCTGGAGTACAGCTACTGGTTCGACTACATGCTCCCCGGGCTCGACTTCCTCCGCCTGCCGATCCCGCTCGGCGGCACGTCCAACCACTTCCGCACCGGCGCCCTGCGGGAACTCGGTGGTTGGGATCCGTTCAATGTCACCGAGGACGCCGACCTCGGGATCCGCTCGTCGGCGCTCGGGCGCACGATCGGTGTCATCCGGTCCACCACGTACGAGGAGGCGAACAGCGCCTACGGGAACTTCATTCGCCAACGTTCGCGGTGGATCAAGGGCTATCTGCAGACCGCGCTCGTCCACCTCCGCCACCCGGTCGTGCTGACCCGCACGATCGGCCTTCGTCAGGCGTGCGGGTTCGCGTTGTTGATCGGCGGCACACCCCTGTCGTTCCTCTTCACCCCGCCGCTGTACGCGCTCCTCGTGTGGTCGCTCGTGGCGAGTCCCGACACGCTGTCCGACTATCTGCCGGGCTGGGTGATGTGGGCGAGCCTCGTGAACTTGATGATCGGCAACGCGCGATGATCTACGTATCGATGATGGGCGCCTTCCGCCGTCGCCGCTACCGACTTGCCGTGTGGGCCCTGCTCAACCCGCTGTACTGGCTGCTGCACTCGCTCGCGGCGTACAAGGCCGTCTGGCAACTCATTCGCAAGCCGCACTACTGGGAGAAGACAGTGCACGGGCTGAGCACCGTGCATCCGGCGGATTCCTCACTGACCGAACCGGTGGCGGCGTGACGGCGACCATCGGTCGGCTCGAGGTCGCATCCGTCAGCGTGACCACCACGGGTCTCCGCGAGCGCTGGCCGGCGACCGCCTCGCGGCGATGGCTGATGCGTCTGGCCTTGGCGGAGCCCTACGCCCTCTGGTCATCGTCGCGGATCCGCGGCATCGCGACCCGGAGAACTGCGTCTCGAGCGCGCCGGTGAACTCGTCGACTGGGGCGCCGACGAGTTCACGTGGGTGGCGCAGGCCTACCCACCCGTGCCGACCGCATTGGCGTCATTGCTCCCTGGCGGGGTGTCATGCTCGGCTTCGTGGGCGCGGTGTGCGCCGGTGTGATCCTGCAGGTGCTCTGGGAGCGGATGCGCCAGCGGAGCGTGCCGGCAGTTCCGATGGCACTCCTCCTGCTCTCGGTGGGTGCGACGCCCGCGTTCTTGTTCTCGTCGACGCATGACCTGGCGGCGTTCCTGGGGATGTCGCTGTTCACAGTCGCGCTCGCCGGGCTGCTGCGCTTCGCCGTCGACGGCGACACCGAGGGCGGGTTCCAGTGCGGGTTGGCGCTGGGAGTCGCCGCCATGTGTGACCCGGCGACGGCGATCTTCGCCGTGCTCCTCGGAATCGCCGCGCCCCTCGTGGCGTGGCGTCGCTACCGCGGCGAGCCGGGCGCCGTGTCGGCCACGTTCGCCGTCGTCTTGTTCCCGACCGTCGCAGCCTTCGCCGGATGGGCGTTCCTCGAATGGCGCTTCACAGGCGGTGCCTACGCGTCGCTACGGGCCGATCCACTGTTCCTGGACTTCCCGGGCGGAGTCCTGACGACCCTTGTTCGTGAGATCGGATGGATGGTCCAACGGTTGGCGATCACGCCGGTCTACGTCGTGGTCGCCGTGTTGCTCGTCGCCCGGCGCCGGGCGGCTTTCCTCGTCCCGATCCTTCCGCCGCTTGCCGTTCTCCTCACTCAGTTCTTGGGGTTGCACCTCGCCACCGGCCAAGGCCTCGTGATCCTCGCCACAGCGCCTTGATGATCGTGCCGGCGGACCCGTCACGTCGGGTCCAGCTCGCGCTCGCGCTCGCCGCCGTCTATCAGGTCACCCTGGCGTGGATTCCGTGGCGGCCGGGGATGTCGGTTGCCGAGTACACGGAGCGGCTGTTGGGCTGAGGTCGCTGATCGCCGGTCATCGAGCACCGCAGGTTTTGGGTCGTCGCTCAGCTCTTGGGTCGAGGGAGGTGGAGCGCGCCGCCGTAGAAGGCGCCGACCAGGCCACCGAGCACGATTCCCACGAGCGCACCGACAACCTCGTAGCCGGTGAGCCAGCCCGCGGCGCCCTTGGCGATGTGGATGACGACACCGATCAGCACACCGACCACCGCTCCGGCGACGGCACCCCGAACCACCCGGTTCAGCACACTCGAGTCGTCGGAGACCGCCATCGGCCCAATGGTGCCCAACGCAATGCATGCGCGACAACACCCGTCACGGGTGAACGTCGATGGTTCCGCAGACGCTCCAGATCGCCCAGGACCAGCCGGGGAATCCGTTCAGAGCTCGATCGGCAGTGTCACCAATCTGGCGATGCCCGCCACGGTGCCGATCGCTGCCAGCACCATGACGACCATCCGGTTCCGGCGCGATGTCAGCTTGGTGCTCATTCCGGCGAAGAAGAGCACCGCCGCGAACACCACTGTCGTGGCGACGTAGCTACTGGTTCGGTTGGCGGCAGCGCTGGCGTCGTCGAGGTGTTGATCGGCCTCGAGCAGCCGCTCGTCCGCCTCTTGAACTGCCGGCACCACGTATTCGTCCATCTCGAACGGGGTTGCCGGAGCGTCCGGGTTGTCGAGGGGATCCAACGCGACCCAGGCGTCGGCCGCCGGCCGGAGCCGGTCGGGAAATCGCTCGTAGACGAACTCGGCCCGACGCGTGTCACCCTCCGCATACGCCTCGGTCCACGCGATGAACACTGCGACATCGAGCGCGATCTGCTGGCCCGCAGTGTTGGAGGCGCGAACCGACTCGGTGCGGGACGCCGTCGCCTGGCTGTACCGCTCCGATTGCACGCTCGACCAGTGGGTGCTCTGGAAGCCCGTCCATGCCGTGAGGACGACCATCAGCGACATGACGAACACCGTGACGAGCTCGAGCACCCGGTCCTCGCCCGCCGATTGTCGAGCGGCGTCGGAATCAGTCGGCGGAATCAAGGCGGTCCAGGGACGTCACGGCGCGGCGAGCAATCGATCGGGAGTGCGTCATCGCGACGGTAGGCAGCCGACCCCGGCGTTGGTACACCCGCGACGGGTGTTCCCGCCCCCACGTGGTGTGTGACATCGTCCAGTCGCCCGCCTCCGCCTACGACGGCGGGCACGCCGCATGGGAGGCAGGTGATGGACGTCGACGCTGGTGTCACAGTGTTCACTGGTTGCGTGAGGCCACGGACCATGAGGCGGTCTTCGGTCGGGTACACGCTCGTTGCGGCGATCACCGCCTCGATCGCCCTCTCGATCGTCATCGCGCCCAGCCGAGCTGCGGCACAGTCGACCGACACGGATGCCGCGACCCAGGAGCTGGCCGAGCGGTACGCACCCATCGTCATGCTCAAGGACCAAGATGAAGAGTGCGACACGTACGGCGAGCCGTTCGCGCCGATGTCCGTCGACGCCGTGCTCGACAACGAGCAGATCGCGTTGCGTCAGGTCGGCAATGGCGATCCGTTGATGATGCGTGCTCCCGCAGCGAGTGACCTGTTCGAACTGGGCGCCGGCTTCTACCTCGACTTCCCCGGCGACGCGTTGCAACCCGGTTGCCTCTACGAGCGCGACTTTCGTCGCTACGCCGAGCGCTATCCGCCGACCGTGTATGCGCACGTCGTCCAACAGCCCGACCGTCCCGACCTGATCGCCGTCCAGTACTGGCTCTTCTGGTACTACAACGACTGGAACAACAAGCACGAGGGCGACTGGGAGTTCGTGCAGGTTCTGCTTCCCGCCTCATCGGCCGAGGAGGCCCTCACCGTCGAGCCGATCGCCGTCGGGTACGCCCAGCACACCGGGGGCGAACGCGCCGACTGGGACTCCGAGAAGCTCGAGCGCGAGGGCTCCCGTCCCGTCGTGTACTCGTCGGCGCGGTCGCATGCGAGCTACTTCGGCCAGGCGCTGTTCATGGGCCGCAGCGCATCCGAGGGATTCGGCTGCGACAACACCGACGGCCCGTCGACTCGTGTCGATCCCGAGGTCGTGGTCCTCCCGGACGAGGTCACCGACCCCGCCGACTCACTCGGCTGGCTGATGTTCGATGGACGCTGGGGCGAGCGTCAGGCCAGCGTCAACAACGGTCCGACCGGACCGTACGACAAGGCCCGCTGGAGCGCGCCGGTCGACTGGCACGACGGGCTGCGAGACAGCTCGTTCGTCGTGCCGATCGGCGATTCGTTCGCGACGGAGCTGACCGGGGCCTTCTGTGGGGTCGTCGAATGGGGCGCGGTGAAGTTCATCGAGTTCCAGTCGTCCCCGGCGAGGGTCCTGATCAGCCTCGCCGTGCTCGTGTCCCTCGCCGTGTTCGTCGTACGGCGTACGTCATGGCGCTCGGTTGCCGATCTGCCGGTCGTCCACCCCCGTCGGGCCGGTGAGATCGTCCGCACCGCGTTCGTGCACTACCGGCGCCGCCCCCTGACGTTTGCCGCGATCGGACTCGTGTACATCCCACTCGCCGCCGCTCGCGGGCGTGATCGGCGCAGTGATCGCCTGGCTGCCCCGGATCGGCGACTTCGTCGCCGCGCCCGATGCGGGTGGCGGGAGTCGGCTGTTGATCTCGTTGCTCATCAGCGGCCTGTCGACCGCGATCGCGTTCTTTCTCGCCGACGCGGCAGTCGCGCGAGTTCTCGAACGCGCATCGGCTGGTGAGCCGACGAGTGCTCGCGACGCGCTGGGGGCGGTGGTGGCGCGTCGCCGCGACCTCGGCGGCGCGCTCGGACGGGCCGTCGCCGTGATCGTCGCCCTCTATCTCACCGTGATCGGGATCCCGTGGGCCATCCATCGGTTGATCCGTTACCAGTTCGCCGCCCAGGCGGTGATGCTCGAAGGGAGCGGCGGCGCGAGCGCGCTCCGCCGCAGCTCGAATCTCGTTCGTGGCCGCTGGTGGCACACCGCGGTCTTCGTCGCCGGCGTCGGCGTGGTGCTCGGTGGGTTCGGGCTCGTCGTGGGACTGCTGATGCTCGTCCTGTTCACCGGCTTGCCGCTCTGGAGCCTCGCCCTGATCATGACGCTGACGAACGTGCTCGTGATGCCACTGGGAGCGATCGCCTTCACGCTCCTCTACGGAGACGCGGCCGCGACGGGTCGCGATCGGTCCGGCGAGGAGATCGACACCGTCGCAGCCGGCGCGGGGCGTTGATCCAGCGTCGCCGACCGAGCGCTTCACCCATCACGGGTGTTGCGCGGGTCGCGGTGCGATGCGACGATCCCGTGCGTGGGGCCGGGTCGAGACTGCAGGCGGGGTGACTGAGCGGCGATGCTGCGATTCCTCATCTCCATCGCCATCCGACTCGTCGCCAACGGACTCGGGCTCGTCGTCGCCACGATCGTGCTCGACGACATGACACTCTCGACCGCGGCGTTCTTCATCGACGTCGTCATCTTCACGGGCGTCGTCGTGATCGCCCAGCCGGTCGTGCAGAAGGCGGCCCTCAAGCACTCCGACGCGTTGATGGGGAGCTCGGCACTGATCGCCGCGTTCATCGCGCTCGTGATCACGGCCTGGCTCTCCGACGGTCTGCAGATCAGCGGGACGTTGACGTGGCTGCTCGCCACCGTCATCGTGTGGGCCGCGTCGCTGTTGGCCGCTGTCCTCCTGCCAGCGATCTTCGTCAAGCGAACCGTGCAGGAGACTCGACGCTGACGACAACACAGCGCGGCGATGCGGTCATCGGCCGCACGCCCCGACTGTTCGCGGTCGCCATCGGCGAGCCGAGGGCGCGTCGGGCGACCGACGCGATCCTCCTGGTCGTCACAACGGTGACGCTCGTCGCGATCAGCCCGGCCGCTGTGCCGCCGCCGGCGTTCGTGCGCGCGTTCGGTCGCTTCCTTACCAGCTTCCCGCCGTTCCTGGACGGTGTGTGGCAGGTCGCCGCCGACCTCCTCCTGATCCTGGCGGGGTTCCTCGTCGTCAGCGCGATCGCCCGCCGACGTTTCGCGGTGGCCCGCGACATGCTGCTCGCCGCCGTGGTCGCGGCGGTGGTGGGGATCGTGGTCGGACGTCTCGTCCACGGTTCATGGCCCGACGTGTGGCAGACGTTGCGCACGGCAGCACCTCCGGCCTGGTATCCGTCTTCCCGCATCGCGATCGCGGGTGCGATCGTGATGACGGCCTCGCCGCACGTCACCACGCCCGCGCGTCGCGTCGGTCGATGGGCGCTCGCCATCGGCGCCTTCGCCGTCACGGTGCTCGGCGCAGCCTCGCCGCTCGGCACCGTCGCGGGACTGCTCGCCGCCGTGGTCGCCGCATCGGCCGTGCACCTCGTGTTCGGTTCGAGCGCCGGTCGTCCGAGCCTCGCGACGGTCCGGAGCGCGCTCGCCGAGCTGGGGGTTCCGATCCGCTCGCTCGGAGCCGCCGACCGTCAGCCCGCTGGACAGTTCCTGGTGCACGCCGAGAGCGAGTCGGGTGAGCCCCTCGTCGTCAAGGTCTACGGGCGCGACGCCCACGACGCCGCCCTGCTCACGACGTTGTGGCGGACGGTCTGGTATCGCGAGCCGGGATCGCCCGTGCGTCTCGGTCGACTCCAGCAGGTCGAGCACGAGGCGTTCCTGACGTTGTTCGCACGTCAGGCGGGTGTGCTGACCGACACCGTTGTCACGGCGGGCGTGGCCGCCGGCGATGACGCCCTGCTCGTGCTCGCACCCACGGGACGGGTGCTCGCCGACGACGCGGCGCCGGTCCCCGCCGGAGCCGAGCTCGTCGAGCGGTCGTGGGCGGTCCTCGACCGGTTGCAGCGAGCCGGCATCGCCCACGGCCAGCTCGATGATCGGCATCTGATCGTCGACGGCGACGAGTTGGGCGTCATCGACTTCCGTGGCGCGACGGTTGCGGCCAGCGAGACAGCACGCGGTACGGACCAGGCTCAGCTGCTCGTGACCACCGCGCTGCTCGCCGGCGAAGACGTCGCCCTGAACGGTGCCCTGGAGGCGCTCGGCGCCGAACGGCTGGCGGCCGTGCTGCCGTTCGTCCAGCTCCCGGCGCTCACGCCTCGCCAACGCCAACTCGTTCGCGACCGCCAGCTCGACCTCGACCACCTCCGCGCCGAGGGCGCGCGTGTCACCGCCATCGAGCCGCCGGAGATCCGCCAGCTGCGCCGCATCACGCTCGGAGCGATCGTCCGCGTCGTGCTGCCCGCCGTCGCGGTCGTGATGCTCATCTCCGGCCTCGCCGGCCTCGACTTCGCCGAGTTCATCGAGGAGCTCAGCGAGGCGACGTGGTGGCTTGTCGTGCTCGGGGCGCTGATCGCCCAGTTGGCCCGCGTGAGCCAGGCCGTCTCGACGCTCGGCGCGTCGCCCGTGCCGCTCCCGCTCGGGCCGGTCTACGCGCTGCAGCTCGCCGTGTCGTACGTCAACATCGCGATCCCCACGAGCGCGGCTCGCATCGCCGTCAACATCCGCTTCTTCCAGCGCCATGGGGTCGCGCCGGCGCCGGCGTTGACAGCCGGCGCGCTCGACGGCTTCGCAGGCTTCGTCGTGCAGGCGATCCTGCTCGTGGTCCTGGTGGTGCTGACGCCGGCCTCGCTCGACTTGAGCCTCGAGAGCGCCGCCAGTGGCGCAGGGTCGCTCCTCCTCGTGGCGATCGTCATCGCGGCCGCCGCGTTCGGAGTCGTCGCAGCCGTGGGCCGGTGGCGTCGCTTCGTCGTCGGCTGGATCCGCCGTCTCGGCAAGGAGGCGTTCGCGGCCGTCCGCGGTCTCCGGTCGCCTCGCCGCCTCGGCCTGCTCATCGGAGGCAGCCTGGCGACCGAGCTCATCTTCGCACTGGCACTCGGAACGTTCGCGCGCGCCCTCGGCTACTCGGTGGGTCTCGACGAGCTGCTGCTCATCAACATCAGCGTCGGACTGCTCGCCGGGTTGATGCCCGTGCCAGGCGGCGTCGGAGTCGCCGAGGGTGGTCTGACGTTCGGCCTCGTGCAGGCCGGTGTGCCGGAGAGCGTCGCCTTCGCGGCAGTGCTGATGTACCGGTTGGCGACGTTCTACCTCCCGCCGACATGGGGGTACGTCGCCCTGCGCTGGCTCGAACGCAACGAGCACCTGTGAGCTCAGCGGGTGGTCGGCGGCGCCGATCTCGATGGTCGCGAGCGCCGATAAGCCCTGGTCACCGGATTTGAGTCACCCGAATAGGGTGGTGTTCGGGTCAAGCGGCCAGGTGTAGAACCGGCGTAGCCCGCACGACTCATCGGGCGCGCCGCCGAGCAGCTGGGAGCATCATGACGACCGCCACCGCCAACGCTGTCTTCTCGCCGATCCCATCGCTCGACCGGAGAGTTGCCGTCGCCGTGAGCAGCGATGCGACGGCGGGTGCGGCGACCGCCAAAGGGCTCGCCGTCGGTCGCCACGGGGCACCGCCGAGCGAGCTCGGCCTCGACCGCGGACGTCTCGAGTCGGCCGGTTTCGACGCCGCAGTCGGGTCGACGCTCGTCGTCGCGACAGCCGATGGCCCGACGGTCGTGGTCGTCGGGGTTGGTGACGCCGACTCGCTCAGTGCGGCGGGTGTTCGCGACGCGGCTGCGGCCTTCGCCCGCGCCGCAGGATCGCACACCAACCTGGAGTTCTCGCTCGCGGGCCTCGACCCCGTGGCGGCCGACGCCGCGGCGCAGGCCGTGGTGGAGGGCGTCCTCCTGGCCCGTTACCGCTACGACGCGTTGCGGACCGCACCGAAGGGAGCTCCGGTCGCCGAGCTCACCCTGATCGCCGCGCCGGAGCACGCCCAAGCGGCACGCGAGGGCGCCGAGCGCGGCGAGGTGCTCGCCGCCGTCACGCAACTGGCGAGGGATCTTGCCAACACCCCGCACAGTCACCTCAACGCGACCGGTCTTGCCGATGTCGCGGTCGCGCTCGGTGCCGAACGCGGTTTCGACGTCGAGGTGTTCGACAAGGCCGCGCTGATCGAGCTCGGGTGCGGTGGGCTGCTCGGGGTCAACGCGGGGAGCGCCGAGCCACCGCAGATGATCAAGCTGACGTACCGACCGAGCGGCTCGGGATCAGGCGGCCGATTGTCGTTCGTGGGCAAGGGACTGATGTACGACTCCGGCGGGCTCGCGATCAAGCCGGGCGACGAGGTCCACGCCCAGATGAAGAACGACATGTCCGGCGCCGCCGCTGTCCTCGCCGCGATGTCGGCGCTCGGCGCGCTCGGATGCGCCAACACCGTGACCGGGTACCTGATGTGCACGGACAACATGCCGTCCGGCACGGCGATGGCGTTGGGCGACGTGATCACGATCCGCGGTGGCACCACCGTCGAGGTGATCAACACCGACGCCGAGGGTCGCCTCGTGATGGCCGACGCCCTCGTGCTCGCCACAGAGGAGCCCGTCGACGCGATCGTCGACATCGCCACGCTGACCGGGGCGTGCATGCGCGCGCTCGGCACCCAGGTCGCCGGCGTGATGGGCAACCACCAAGGCGTCGTCGACCAGGTGATCGCCGCGGCCGAGGCCACCGACGAGCCGGTGTGGCAACTTCCCCTCGACCAGCGCTATCGCAGGGAGCTCGACTCGACGACCGCAGACATCCGCAACCTCGGTGGCGCCAACGCTGGAGCGATCACCGCCGCTCTGTTCCTCGCCGAGTTCGTGGGCGACGTGCCATGGGCCCACATCGACATTGCCGGGACCGCGCAGACCACTGCTGACACGTCGTGGCACACCGCCGGGTGCTCCGGGTTCGGCGCCCGGCTCCTCGCCCAACTCGCGGTCGACTTCACGGCTCCGCACTCATGACCGACGAACCAGAACCCGACGCATCAGAACCCGCGGCTGAACGGGGTTTCGTCCAGCGCATGCTCGACGGGATCGAGCGGGTCGGCAACAAGGTGCCCCACCCGGCGATCATCTTCCTCGGTCTGGTCGTGCTGGTGATCGTCCTCTCGGCCGTCCTGTCGGCGTTCGACGTGAGCGTCACCTACGACGTCATCGAGCAGCCCCCAGTCCCCGTCGAAGAGGTGTACGTCGGCGGGTCGGTGGTGCCCGAGCCGGCGCCGACGCTCGACGACTACGCCGAGCCAGAGTTCGAGGTCCACCAGGAGACGACGTCGATCCGCAGCCTCCTCGGCAGCGATGGCGTGCGGTTCATCTTCTCGTCGTTCGTCAACAACTTCGCCGGGTTCAGCGTCGTCGCGGTCGTGTTCGTTGCCATGATCGGTGTCGGCGTCGCCGAAGAGGCCGGGCTGATGGCAGCCCTCATCCGCAAGCTCGTGAGAGTCGCCCCCCGCAAGGCGCTCACGTTCATCATCGTCCTGGTCGGGGGCCTGTCGAGCGTGGCGACCGACGCCGGCTACCTGATCCTCATCCCGCTCGCGGCCGCGGCGTTCCTCAGCGTCGGCAGGAATCCGCTGGCGGGGCTCGCCGCCGCCTACGCCGGCGTGAGCGCGGGCTTCGCGGTGAACATCCTCATCACACCGCTCGACGGATTGCTCACCGAGGTCACCAACGAAGCCATCGCACTGGCCGACCCGAACAAGTCGATCGACCTCACGGCCAACCTCTGGTTCTCGATCGCGTCGACCGTGTTCGTCGCCATCGTGGTCACCATCGTCGCCGAACGGATCACCGAACCGGCGCTCGGGCCGTACGACCTCTCCGAGGGCAGCGAGGTCGACCACACCGACGACGAGATCCCCGCAGGTGAGCCACGCGGGCTGCGCTGGGCCTCGATCGGTGCGGCACTCGGCTTCCTCGGTGTGCTGCTGCTGACCGTGTTGCCGGACGCACCGTTGCGCAACCCGGAGACCGGCTCGATCTTCAACGACTCGCCGCTGATGGACAGCCTGATCTTCATCATCACGATGCTGTTCCTCGTCGCGGGTGTCTGCTTCGGCATCGGGGCGAAGACGATCACGTCGAGCGTCGACGTCATCAACGCGATCACCAAGACGTTCGCGGGTCTCAGCGGGCTCGTGTTCCTGTTGCTCCTGATCAGCCAGTTCATCGCCTACTTCAACTTCAGCAACATGCCGACCGTGGCAGCCGTGAAGATGGCCGATGTGCTCGAGAGCGCCGACATCGGGGCGATCTGGCTGTTGATCGGATTCATCTTCGTGATCCTCATCCTCGACGTGATCATCCCGGGGTCATTGCCGAAGTGGGCGATCTTCGCTCCGATCTTCGTGCCGTTGTTCCTGCGCCTCGACGTCGCTCCCCAGACCGTTCTCGCCGCGTACCGGTTGGGTGACTCCCCGGCCAACGTCATCACGCCATTGATGGTGTACCTGCCGTTCATCGTGCTCGTCGCCCAGCGCTATCGCAGAGACGCGGGCCTCGGCACGATCATCTCGTTGATGATCCCGTACACGGTGATCGTGCTGGTCACGTGGCTGGCGTTCTTCATCGTGTGGTTCCTGCTCGGCATCCCGATGGGTCCCGGATACCCAGCGTCGCTGTGACCGCGCACGTCGGAGCGACCGACGGTGCCGCGTGTGCCCGCCCAACATGAACCCGTGTCTCGAGGCCGGACGCGCCGTCGACGAAGCCCCGATTCTCCGCCGCGAGGTCCACCGCAGGCTCGACGCCACGACCCGGATCGCGACGGTGATCGCGCCGCCCGGCTATGGAAAGACGACCGCCCTCCGGCAGTGGCTCGACGCTGCTCACGACACCCCGGCCGCGACCGCGTTCATACCCGTGGCCGAGATCGATGCAAGTGGACACTCGTTCTGGCGGCACTTCCTCGCGCACCTGGACGAGGTGTTGCCCGGCATCGACCCCGAACTCGTCACGCTGCTCACGGATCCGGCGCCGGACGCTGACTCTCTCGGCGCGCTCGTCAGCTGGATCGAGCGGGCGGACGTGCACGCCGACGTGATCCTCGACGACCTCTCGAGCATCGAAGACCGGACGGTCCTGGACGGGCTGGCGCTCCTCGTGGAACGCGTCGGTGACCGCGTGCGGTTGATCGTGAGCGGACGCGGCGAGCCGGCGCTCCCGCTCGCGGGTTGGCGGTCGCGAGGATGGGTCACCCACGTGGGGGAGGCCGACCTGTCCTTCAGCGATGCCGACGCCCGCGATCTCGCCCGCTCGATGGGCTCCCCGCTCGATGACGCCGAGGTCGCGGTGCTCAACCGAACGGTCGAGGGTTGGCCGCTCGGGTTGCACCTCGGCCTGCTCGCCGCCGACCGAACCGACCGACGTGCTCGCCGGGCTGCACCGCCGCGTGCGCGACCACGTCGTCGGAGAGGTCGTGGACGTCCTTCCCGAACACCACCGACGCGTCACGTACGCGCTGTCCGTCCCGGCCGCGTTCGACCTCGAGCTGAGCCGGCTCCTGCTCGGAGATGAGTCGGTCCCCGTCGTCAGGGAGCTGCTCCGACTCGGCATCTTCCTGCGCATCGACGACGAGCAGCCCGGCGTCATGAGGTACCACGGGCTCGTCCGGACGGTGCTCGAACGTGAGCTGCGCACGCGTGACCCAGCGTGGCACGAGCAGCTCGTCCGGCGCGTCGCCTCGATCAGCGTCGAGCGTGGCGATCTGGCCGCGGCACACGCGCATCTGGTCTCCATCGCCGACGTCGGTGCCGCGATGCGGCTGGTCGTGTCGCGGGCGTTCTCGTTCGTCGATCGGGGAGATGCAGAGGCGGTCGGTCGCTTGGCGCTGGCGTTCCCACCGCGAGCCGACGTCGCCGATCCGTCGCTCGCGCTCGACATGTCGACGTTGTCGTTCTTCGCCGCCCAGCGAGACGAGTCCCGGGAGTGGTGCACGCTGGCCGGGCAGCTCGTCGAGCCGAACGACCGCGGCAACCTCCTGCGCCTTCATGCCATTCGTGCCCTGCTCGCCCTCATGGACGGTGCGCTTGACGACGTCGACGAGCATCTCCGAGACGTCACCCTCGCGGCGATGGACACCGCACCACCCGACGATCCGATCACGAAGTGGACCAGCCTCACCGAGACGAGGCGCGCCCTCGTCAGCGGGTGTCTCCACGAGGCCGCCATCGCACTCGACCACGCGCGCGTCATGGATGCCCCGCCGACCGTGCGCGAGGTGACGGTGCCGGCGCTGACGGCGTGGCTGCATCTCGAGCGGGGCGACCTTGCGGGTGCGCTTGCGCTCGCGGATGCGGCGTGCGCGTGGGCCGACGCCGAAGACGTCCGGTACCACCACGGGGTCCTCGAGGCGCTCGTGATCCTGGGCCAGTGCCGGCTTGCGGCCGGCGACTTGGGAGCTGCGGGGCAGCTCGCCCGACGATCACACGCGTACGCCGCCACGCTCGGCTACGCGTGGGACGTCGTCCGTGCGGGCACGCTCGACGCCGAGGTCCAGCGGCTCGGTGCCGGCAGCGCCGCATCGTTGGAGGTCGTCACGCGGCTGCGCTCCGAGCTGGCGGACATGCCGACGCGCCTGGTGACGGAACATCTCGACCGGGCCGAAGCCGCGGCGATGGTGGACGCCGGCCATCTCGACGCCGCCCACCTCGACGCTGCATGGACGGCCATCGTGCGGCTGCCACCGGGGGCATGGCGCTCGCTGTTGGAGGCACGCCACGCAACGGCCGTCGACGATCACCGTCGCGTCGCGGCCGCAGTGACCTCGCGGACGACCTGGCCGCCGCCCCTGCGCCTCGAGGCCGAAGTCCTCCTGGCCACGACCGGCTCCCCGCGTCCGCAGGCACTGCTGGCCGCGCTGCAGCTCGGTGGGGCAGGCGGATGGGTGGCGCCGTTCCTGCCCCACATGACCCGCATCCAGCAGATCATCGACGGCCCCTCGATCGCCCTCGAACACCCGTTGTTGGTCGTCGCCGCGGCCGGGCTCCGGAGGACAACCGTCGGCGCCGCCGACCCGCTGGCTGCGACATCGCTCACGGCGAGAGAGCAGTCACTTCTCGAGTTCCTTCCCAGTCACCTGTCATACGCGCAGATCGCCGCCCGCACGTTCCTGTCGGTGAACACGGTCAAGTCGAACCTCAAGTCGATCTACCGCAAGCTCGGCGTCGCGTCACGCGCCGAGGCCGTCGAGCTCGCTCGCCAAGCGGGACTGATCTGAGTCGAGACCTACCGTGCAGGACGTCGTCGTCGGAGTGCCCGCCATTTTCGATTCACCCTGATCAGGTGATGCCGGCCCGGCGTGATCGCACCAGCATCGGGGGCATGACCGGAAATCTGCGTGCCCTCGGAGCGTGTCTTGCGATCGCTGGAGTGGTCGTGATCAGCAGCTGCGGCGACGATTCCGACGATGGGAACGATTCCGCCGGCACCGTCAACCTCGTCGACGAGGAGACCCTCGATGGCCACACGTTCGTGGCCACCGATGTCGAGGGCCAGGAACTCGTGCCGGACACCGAGTTGACGCTCACGTTCGAGGACGGCCGCCTGGCAGTCATCGCCGGCTGCAACACGATGATGGGGGGTTACGTGCTCACCGACGACGTCCTCGTCGTCGACACGCTCGCCCAGACGCAGATGGCCTGCGACCCCGAGCGCCACGCGCAGGACGAGTGGGTGGCGGTGCTGTTCCGCGGCGGGCCGACGCTCACCCGTGCGGTTGGCACGTTGACCGTCGCCAGCGACGAGGTCACGGTCACGTTCGACGAGCAGAGTGATCCGCCCGCAGACTCGCTCGACGGCTCGGTCTGGAAGATCGTGTCACTCGACGGGCCGGCCGGCAGCCTCACCGCCCCGGACGGCGCCCACCTCGCCTACGCCGACGGGCGCGTCTCGATCTCGACCGGTTGCAACAGCGGCAGCGCCGAGGTCGAGGTCGCCGACGACACGATCACGTTCGGGCCGATGGCGCTCACGAGGATGGCGTGCGAGGGCGACGTGATGGAGTTCGAGAACGCCGTCGTCCAAATGCTCGACGGGCCCGCTGGAGTACACGCTCGAGTCGGACGACCTCACGCTGTCGGACGGCGAGTCGACGCTCACCCTGCAGCGAATCCCCTGACGAGTCACCGCGTGCCGCGGTGCTCGTCAGGAATGGACGGAATCAGGCCGAGGCACGCGGTGGATCTCCTCGATCTGGATGCCGAGGTCGTTGAGGCGGGCGACGAGCGCGACCATCGCCGACTGGTCGGTGACGTTGAGCACGACCGTGCTGCCGCACCGGTGGATCGAGGTCTCACCGATCAGCTCTGACAGCCGTTCGTACAGCGTCCGCTGCACGTGACCGTTGACCTCGACGTCGAAGCTCATGCCGCACCTCTCGGCTCGACCGTATGGCGATGCCTCGCGAGGGGATACACCCGTCCCGGGTGAACACCCGCCGGGCCGGACGCACCCGTGACTACTGTGACGATGTGGACACGGCCAGTGAGGTCCGGCGACGTGACTCGGTCGTGATCACCGCCAAGATCCGTCCACCCGACCTTCCGCCGGGCGTGGTCGAACGCCGTCGCTTGACCGAATTGCTCGGCCAGTCATCGAGGGTGGTGCTCGTCGCCGCACCCCCCGGCTACGGCAAGACCGTCGTGATCCGACAGCACGTCGACGTCGCCGAGCACCCCGTTGCATGGGTGTCGTTCGACCTGTTCGACGAGAGCCCCACCTCGTTCTGGCTCCACGTCGTTCGGGCGGTCCGCGAGGTCATCGCCGAGGTGGACGAGGAGGCAGAGTTGGTGCTGCGCGAGGACCGCCACAACGAGCGGTTCCTCGCCGTGCTCGTCGCCCAGATCGAGCGCGCCGCGCGGCCTTTCACGCTCATCCTCGACGACATCGCGCCGTGGGCGAGCAGCCGGATCCACGACGGGATCAAGGTGCTCGTCGAGCGCGTCGGGCACCTGATGCGGCTGATCGTCAGCGCCCGTGCCGACCCACCCCTGCCGCTCGGACGCTGGCGTGCCAATGGGTGGCTCGTCGACGTTCGCGAGGACGACCTCCGCCTCACCGATGACGAGGCGCTGGCGGCCGCGGCGACGTTCGAACGCCGCATTCCGCCCGACACCGTCGTGGCGCTCAACCGCCACGTCGAAGGGTGGCCGATCGGCCTGCACCTGGCGCTCGTCTCCGCCTCCGAGGCGTCCGATCCCGGCGCCAGCGCGCTCGCGCTCGTGCGATCGGACCGCCTGCTCGCCGACTACGTCGTCGCCGAGGTGCTCGACGCGCTGCCGCCCCGCCACCGCGAAGTCGCGTTGATCCTGTCGGTCGTCACGGCGTTCGACGCCGATCTCTGCCACCGGTTGGCGGGGCCCGACGCCAACGATGTCGTGGTCGACCTCGAACGGCGCCGACTCGTGATCGCCTCGACGGGCTCCCCAGATGACGGCAAGCGGTTCCATCGCCTGCTCAGGGAGCTGCTCGAGAGCGAGCTTCGTTGGCGGGATCCACGTCTGCACGCCGAGGCGCATCGGACCGCGGCGACGATCTGGCGTGAGCGGGGCAATGTGAACGCCGCCTATCGCCATCTGATGGCCGCCGGCGATCGGGACGCCGCCAATGACATCGTCATCGAGCCGATGTTGCAGTACGTCGATCGCGGTGACCGGTTCGGCTTGGCGATGCTGGCCGGCCCGTTCCACGACGCCGATGACGTCGACCAGCCCGGTTTGGCGCTCGACCTGGCGACGACGTGGTTCTTCGCGGGGAGCGAGGCCGAGGCCGAGACCTGGTATGTCCGCGCGTCGTCGCTGATCGAGGACAACGTGTCGCCGACCGGCCCGGCGGACGTCGTGCGGCGGCGGCTGCACGCGGTGCGCTGTTTCCTCGCGCTGTACCACGGTGACGTCGATGGTGCGGCCGACTGTGTTCGCGAGTTCGAGGAGCACGAGCGCCATGGCGAGCTGTCGACTCCCGTCGAGCGCCGGTTCCCGACGGTGGCCACGCGCGTCGCTCTCGCTCGTGGCGACCTCGACGAGGCGCGTCGATGGCTCGTGCGGGCGAAGACGCTCGACGCGCCACCCATTGTCGCAACGGTCACCGTGCCGGCGCTCGAGGCGTGGTTCGAGCTGCTGAGCGGGCGCCTCGCCCACGCGATCGAGCTGGCCGAGGCGGCATGCTCGGCCGCCGAGCATGCCGCAACGCGCCCGCACCACGACGTGTTCGATGCAGTGGTCGTCGCTGCACGTGCGCAGTTCGCGGCCGGTGATCTGGGGAACGCGCAGGAGCTCGCCGCGCTCGCCTGCGTCGATGCCACCGATCTCGGCTACGACTGGAATCGGGCCCGGGCCGGACTCGTCAGCGCCCAGGTGTCGGGGGTGCTCGACGGCCCGCAGGCCGCGATCGCGATCATCCGCGACGTCAGAGTGAGCCTGCACCGAGACGCCGGCCCGATGCACACCGCGCTCGACATCGCCGAGGCGCGGGAGCTCGGTCGGCTCGGCCTCTTCGGCCACGCGTGGACGTTGATGGAGCACGTCGGCGAGTCGGCGCCGGCGCAGCTGGTCCGCGCCGGCTTGCACCTCGAGGCCGGTCGAACCGAGGAGGTCGGTCCGCTCCTCGACGACGTCGATGGGTGGCTGCCGTCCGAGCGTCTCGAGGGAGACGTCCTGCGCGCGGCCGCCGACGCCACCGGAGCGGCCGCCCTGCGGATGCGTGCCGCAGTCGAGGACGCCGCCGCTTCGGGGTGGGTGTCGCCGTTCCTCGGCCACGGTCCCCGGGTCGACGGACTGCTGCGCCAGCAGCCACTCGATCGGCTCCACCCAGCGCTGTTCCAGCACTACCTCCCGCACGGGAAGCCGCGGCGTCACGGGCCCGTGGCCTCCGAACACGTGACCGCCCGGGAACTGACCATCCTCGTGCTGTTGCCGAGCCATCTGTCGTATTCACAGATCGGGCGCGAACTGCATCTCTCGGTGAACACCGTGAAGTCGAACCTCAAGTCGATCTACCGCAAGCTGGCGGTGACCAATCGCTCCGACGCGGTCGACGTGGCTCGTGAGGCGCACCTGATCTAGGCCGGCGGGTTCACACAGGTCGTTGGTCAGCCGCTGACCGCGACGCCGGCGCCGACCTGAGCAGGTCGAGCCCGAGTCGGTCGGACAGGTGACGCGCGGCGAGTTGGCCCTTGACGCTGTTGCCGGCGGCGTCGAGGCGCGGGGCGAACGTGCCGAGGCCGCCCTTGCCGGGGGCGACGGTGACGATGCCGCCGCCGATGCCGCTCTTGCCGGGAAGCCCGATGTCGTAGAGCCAGTCGCCGGAGGTCTCGTAGAGGCCGGCGGTCGTCATCACGGCGAGCGCGCACCGGCAGCTGGCGGCCTCGACGACCCGGATCGCCGTCAGCGGGTGAACGCCTCCGTCGGCCAGCGTGGAACCCATCATGGCCAGGTCCGTGGCGGTGACGCGGAGCGAGCTCTGGCGGGTGTACAGGTCCAGGGCCTCGGACGGATCGCCGGCGATTCGTCCATGGCGTTGCAGCGCGGCGACGATCTCGCGGTTGCGGTGGTTGCTCGCCGAAGCCGATGCGTAGATCTCGTCGTCGATCGACAGGGGATGGCCGGCGAAACGCGAGAGGCCGTCGACGATGAACTGCCATCTGGCGTCGATGGTCCGGCCCGGTACGAGGCTGGTGGTGGCGATCGCCCCGGCGTTGACCATCGGGTTCGTCCGACCGTCGCCACGCTGCTCGATCGCATCGATCGAATCGAAGCCATGCCGGTTGCGTTGGCGCCGACGTGCTCGCGTGCGGCCTCAGGACCGAGGGCGTCGCACACGAGCGCGAAGACGAACGGCTTGGAGACGCTCATGATCGAGAACTCGACATCGGCGTCACCGGCCGCCCAGATGCTGCCGTCGGTGCCGACGACGGCCAGGCCGAACAGCTGTGACGGCACTCGCTCGAGGGCCGGATAGACACGCGAGTTCTCGCCGTCGTCGTTGTGCCGGTACAGCTCGTAGGCCTCGGACACGAGCACGCTCACGGCGTCCGCGGCCGGGAGCGCGCCGGTCGACACGAACGACGGCCCGACGCCGTCCGCCTGCATCATCGTCAGAAACTCCAGATGAGCGGCACGAGGCCGACGGCGACGACGAAGTACCAGGCGAGCAGCGGCAGTCCGAGCTTGGCGTAGTCGCCGAAGCGGTAGCCGCCCGGACCCATGATCATCACGTTCGCCGGCGTGGCGACCGGAGTCAGCAGGGCGGCGGAGGCGACGACGTTGAGCGACATCAGCACCGGGTCGCGCCGAGACGTCGACCTCGGCGGCAGCAGACACGGCGATCGGGATGACGACGAGGATCGTCGCCGTGTTGCTGATGAGCTGGCCGAGCACGGCGGTCAGCACGAACAACCCGATCAGCAACGGATACGCGCCCGGAGTCCCCGATGATCGTCCACCAGCCGGTCGGCGATCTTGTCGGCGGCGCCGCTCGCGGTCATCGCCGTCGACAGCGGGATCATCCCGGCGACCAGCACGACGGTGGTCCACGAGATCGACCGGTAGGCCTGCTCGATCGTGACGACGCGGGACAACACGAGCGCGCCGGCGGCGAGGAGGCTGGCGACGGCGGGGGGAACGGCGCCGGCCGCCAGCAGCACCACCATGACGACCAGGACGACCGATGCCCGCTTGGCGCCCGGGCCGAACGGCAGGGCCTGGCGGCGCACCTCGTGGGGCGCGTCGACGACGAGCACGTCGGGGTCCTCGAGTTGCTCCGACAGGGCGTTCCACGTCCCCTGGAGCAGCAGGGTGTCGCCGGCCGCGAGGACGGTCTTGTAGTCGGCGAGGTCGACGCCCTTGCGCTGGACCGCGAGGACGACGAGGTCGCCGCTGTCGGTGACCATGCCGGGGAAGGCCTGGATCGCCGATGAGGCCGGATCGGGGTGGGATGATGACCTCGGCGACGCCGGAACGGCGGTTGTACAGCGGTGATGACGGGTCGCTGTCGAGCTCGTACTGGCGGAGCAGCGTCAGTGCGTGCGTGCTGAAGTCCTTGCGAGGTGTAGCGGGTCTGCCGATCCGGCAGCAGCCGCCTGCCGAACAACACGACGATGGCGACGGTGCCGAGCACGAGCGGTACGCCGACGAGGGTGAACTCGAAGAACCCGAAGTAGTCGCCCGTCGCGTCGTTCGCCGCCTCCGACACGATGATGTTCACCGGCGAGCCCGTGAGCGCCAGCATCGAACCGGCGTGGGCCGCGAAGGCCAGCGGCATCAGCAGCCGCGACGCCGGCTGCCGCGTGCGCACCGCGGTGACGACGACGACCGGCAAGAGCGCGGCGACGGCCCCGTTCACGCTGATCAGCGCCGTCAGCACGGCGCACAGCCAGCATCATCAGCACGAGCAGCCGCCGATGACTCGCTCCGGCGTGGTGGACGAGTTGCTGGCCGGCCCACGCCGTGACCCCGGTCGCGTCGAGGGCCTCGCTGACGACGAACAGCGAGGCGATGTAGACGACGGTGGGATCACCGAACCCGGCGAGCGCCTGGTCGATGTCGAGCACGCCTGTCGCCCACAGCGTGAGCGCCGTGCCGACCGCCACGATCTCGACCGGCACCCGGTTGGAGACGAACAGCACCACCACGACAGCCGAGCACGGCGAAGACGATCGTGCTGTCGGCCACGTGACCAGTCAGCACGTGAGATCCGAATGGCGATTCACCCGATCCGGGTACTTGTCGTGCCCGAGCCCGCCGACCGTCCCCCGGCCGCCGGCCGCGAACAGGGGCGATGGCCTGACGACCTCAGCGGTAGCGTTCGCCGATGCCGCTGGGGGACCAGAAGTACGTCCTGCTCACCACCTACCGCCGCGACGGTACGCCGGTCGCCTCGCCCGTCTGGGTGGTGCCCCTTGATGCTGGCCGGATCGAGATGTAGACCAGTTCCGGTTCAGGGGAAGGCGAAACGGCTCGCCCGCACGTCGAACGTGACGGTGCAGCCCTGCGGGCAGCGCGCGGCAAGGTGAAGGCGGGGACCGAGCCGTTCGCGGCGGCCCGCGGTGTTGGTCTCGGGGTCCGAGCTCGTCGAGATCCGCGAGAAGATCCACGACAAGTACGGCTTCATCACGAAGATCACTGAGCTGCTCAACACGATCGTCGGCACCGTCAAGCGCAAGCGACTTCCCTACGCGGATTGTGGAGTGGTCGTCATCCCGGGCGACTAGGCCCTGACCCGGATCAGGGTGCCGGGAGGCTGAGTGAGCACACGCTCGCCGTCGATCCGTCCGGTGACGGTCCGCGACGGCGTGGGGCTCGTTGTAGTTCCAGGCGATCGTGAGCCGGCAATCGGCCGCTCCGGTGCACGTCACCGTGGCGGCGACCTCACCGGTGGCCCGGTTCCACCTGA
>CAVRNI010000055.1:0-252361 GCA_963722415.1 Ilumatobacteraceae bacterium | reverse complement strand
TCACCGGATGGTCGCATCTGCTGGTCGACCCCGTCAGGCAACTCGAGAGGTTGGCCGACCTGTTCGCGATGGGCCTCCTCTCACGGACCGAGTACGAGCGGTACGCGTCGCATGTGCGCGACCTCTGAGGAACACGACGCGCCGCTCAGGTCCATCCCGGTAGTGCTCGATACGCAAGCTGCCGACTGCCGGTCGCGTCACCAGAGTTCACCCTTTCGATCCTGACACTTCGCGAGGTTGGTGGTGTACTGTCCGCGTTGGCCGCTCGGTGAGGCGGCGTGCTTGCTCCAGACCCCGGCAGGTTCAATGAAGAGTCAGGAGCGCGCAGATGCACGATCTCCCATGTCAGAAGTCGCTTCATTCCGATATCCATGGCCTGGCCGAGCTTGACGCCCGAGCAAGTGATCAGCAGTAACCGATGATCAGCAAGGCTGATCTGGCGACGCGTGGCGGTACCCACGCCGACGTGATGGAACAACCGTCTTGGCTGCTGCGCTCCAAGCTCCGGCCTCCAGTGATTCCCGGGTACTACACGCCGAGACCGAGGTTCGACGACTGCTCGGTCGAGTGACGTCGTTCCCGCTCACACTGGTCGTGGCACCCGCAGGATCGGGCAAGACCCAACTGCTGGCGCACTGGGTGAGCACGACACCCGTGCCGACGGCGTGGCTTTCGCTCGAGGAGATGGACAACGATCCGATCGAGCTGTGGACGGGCATCATCGCCGCGCTCGAGGTGCTTGCGCCGAAATGCGGGCTCACCGTCCGCGACCTGCTCGCCGGTTCGGCACCGATCGACGATGTCGTGCGAGCACTGCTGCACAACCTCGAAGCCGATCCGGCCGGCCCGTCCGTCCTGGTCATCGACGACGTTCACTGCGTGAGCAACTCGACCGCGTCGAATGCTCTGGCCGTGTTCGTGCAACACCTTCCTCCCTGGTTGCACGTCGTGATGGCCGGGCGCTCCGACCCCGACCTTCCGCTCGACCGGCTGCGGGTGCGAGGGCAACTGATGGAGCTGCGATTCGCCGAGCTCCGCTTCACCCCGTCAGAGGCGCGGCTGATGCTGGAGCGCCTCGTACCCGACCTGTCCGAGTCCGAGCTCGACGACTCGGCCAGCTACACCGACGGCTGGGCAGCCGGAGTGCAGCTCACGGCGCTCGCGGCACGGTCCGCCCTCGTGCAGCCGTCGCCCACCTCCTTGCTTTCGGAGGCCCAGCTGCTCACCGAGGACTACGTCTGGCACGAGGTGCTGGCGAGCGGCGACGCCGATGTCGTCGAAGTGCTCCTGCAGATCTCCGTGGTCGATCGAGTCAACACGAGCCTCGCCACGGCGATCACGGGCCGGCGCGACGTCCGCGACCTGCTCCTCCGGGGCGAGGCCCAGGGCCTGTTCGTGCATCGGCTCGGCGTCGGTGGCTGGTTCAGGATCCATCCGCTGGTCCGAGAGGTGCTGCGGAACGAGCTCGGGAGGCAGTCGAGGCATCGCGAGTGTCACGAGCGCGCGGCGCGTTGGTTCGAGGACTCCGGTGAGACGGTGAGCGCGCTGGAGCATTGGCTGCTCGCCGAGCGACCACGCGACGCCCTGCGTCTGCTCGGAGCGAGCTCGACCGAGTTGTACGACCAAGGACGCGAGGCGGTGATCCGTCCGCACAATTGCCGCGATACCACGTACCGTCGCCGCGACCGACGTGGCCTCGCTCATCGACTACGCCGTCAGTCACATCCTCGTCTCACGTTCGCAGTTCGTCGACGCCGTTCGTGAAGCGACCTGGCATGCGGAGCGGTCGGAGCACGACTTCTCGGCGCAGATCGCCGGACTGCAGTCGGTCGCGCTCACGATGATCGGGGACTGGAGCCGCGGCAGCGCCTTTGCGCGTCAGGCTCTGAGCCAGCTGGGTGAGAGCTGGTGGAGCGATCCTGCAGTTCGGTTCGCGTGGAACATCGCGGCGAGGGGCGTGGCCCTGTCCGAGCGTTGGGACGACGACGACGAGCTCGTCAGCGACGCCACGATCGCCATGAGCCGCGACCCCGGACGCGGGCTGTCGTTGGAGGGAATCCGTGCCTTGGGCTACGCCCTTGCCGGGCGGCCTGTCGATGCGCTGCGCGTGGCCGCAGGTATTCGACATGCTGCTCCCGCGATGTCGATCCTGCGTTCGGAGCTGGACATCGCCGAGGCGATCGCACGTCGCGAGATCGGCGATCGCGAGCGGGCGATCGCTGAGCTGCGGACGATCGCCGACGACCCCACCGAACCGAAGGTGTATTGCCCCGTGGCGGCCATGGTCGAGTTGGCGCTGGCGGCGGTGGACGACGGCGACGTCGAGGCTGCGTCGTACGAGCTGTCGCGAGCCGAATCCCTGCTCGCCGATCAACCGGACGGACACGATGTGCGGGAGTGGGTGAGCAGGGCCGCGACAACGGTGGCGATCGCGGCCGGTGAACCCGAGGAAGCGAGGCGCCGAGCAAGCAACGTCACTGATCCGTTCTGGGGCCCTGTGTGCCGGGCGCGCGTCGACCTCGCCGTCGGCGAGCAGGCGGCCGCAACCGCCGAGCTCGCGACCGCCGAGGCGCGGTGCGTGCGACACGACGTGGTCCTCGAGTTACTGCGCGCACGCGCCGGGTCGAGCTCCGATGATGCGCTGCGCCACGTCACGTCGGCCGTCGAGCTGGCCAGCTCGCACGGCTTGCTCCAGACGGTGGTCTCGGAAGGTCGCCAGTTGATGGACGTGATCGAGCGTTCCGCGTGGCGCGTCCCGGACGGGTGGCTGCACCGCCTGCGACTGGCGATGGCTCCCACGCAGATCCTTGTTCGGCCGTCGACGCGAGAGTTCCTCGAGCCGCTCACCGACCGTGAGCGAGACGTCTTGAGACTCCTGCCCAGCCGGCTCACGCTCAGCGAGATCGGCAAGGAACTGTACGTGTCGGTGAACACGTTGAAGTTCCATCTCCGGGTCATCTACCGCAAGCTTGGCGTCCACAGCCGCGAGGAAGCGGCGGCGATCGCCCGGTCGATGACCACGGTCCCCCCGACGTCGCAGCGCTAGGCCGCCAGGATCGCGATCAGCCCCAGCGGTGCGCATGAACCACCCGCTCAGGGGTGGTGCGGAGGCGCCCCCCGAGGCTGCATCGTGGCGTCGGTAGCCCGCATACGGATGCCGGGTCTGAGCCGTGATGGTCGCGGAGGTGCACATGTCAGACGGATCAACTCCAGTACTCGACACGATCGGCGGGATGACCGCCGTCTCGCTCGAGTTGTGCGAACTCGCGGCACGCGAGCACATGATCGCCCGCCTTGCTGCCCTGATCGCCGTCGGCGCACCTCCCTTGTCGTACCTTGCGAACGCCGGCGTCGCCAGTGACGCCGGCGTAACGGTCGAGGATGTGCAGGGCGTGCTCGTCGCTGTCGCGCCAATCGTCGGCACGGCGCGCGTCACCGCCGCTGCCGGGAACATCACCCGCGCCCTCGGCTTCGTGATCGCAGCTGCCGCAGCCGAACTCGAGGCCGAGCTCGAGAACGACCCGTGAGGGGCGGAAGCGGCCGGGTGGGCCGTGATCCAACGCGGGATCGCGCGATGAGCGAGCCGCGAATGAACGTTCGGCAAGCCGCGTTCATCGGGGTCGGTTCGATGGTCGGCGCCGGGATCTTCTCACTCCTGGGCGCGGCGGGCGAGGTAGCCGGTGCCGCAGTCTGGCTGTCCTTCCTCCTCGCCGGGGCGGTCGCCATCCTTCAGGGCTACTCGTTCTCCAAGTTCGGCGCTCGTTTCCCGTCGGCCGCCGGGCTCCTCGAGTACGTCAAGCGCGGGTTCGGCGATGGCCACATGACCGGCACGTTCGCGTGGCTGATCCTGATGACCAACGCGATCGTGACCAGCATGGTCGCGGTCTCGTTCGGGAGCTACGCCAGCGAGGCCCTGGGTGAGCAGACCGATGGCGCGGTCAAGGTGTACGCCACGCTGATCGTCGTCGTGATGTCGGCGATGAACGTCCTCGGCTCTCAGGCGGTGGCGCGGGTTCAGACGGTCATCGTCTACGTCGTGCTCACGATCCTCACCATCTTCGCGGTGTCGACCATCGCCAACCTCGACCCGGATCTCCTCGCCTTCTCCACGTATCCCGGCTTCGGGGACATCGTGGCGAGCGTCGCCCTGACGTTCTTCGCCTTCCTGGGCTTCGGTGTCATCACATTCACTGCCGCCGAGCTCGAGGATCCGTCGACCCAGCTTTCAAAGGCGATGTATCTCGCCCTGGGGATCGCCACCACGATCTACGTCGCGGTCGCCGTCGGCGTCTTCGGGACATTGACGGTCGACGAAGTGATCGAATCCGGCGGCACTGCGCTCGCGGTTGCTGCCGAGCCCACCCTCGGACGCGCCGGCTTTTGGATGATGACCGTCACCGCGCTGTTCTCGACGGCCGGCGCCACGAACGCTGGGTTGTACCCCGCCGGCGGCCTCTGCCAGCAGATGGCCGTTGCGGGCCAGTTCCCACCCGCCCTCGGTCGATCGGTCGCCGGCAAGGTGCCGGCTGGGCTGGTGATCACCGCGGTGATCGCGATTGTCCTCGCGATCGGGTTCGACCTGAATGCGATCGCCTCGATCGGGAGTGCCATCGCCCTCATCGTCTTCACGTTGATCACCGCTTCGCACTTCGGAGTACGTCACGAGACCGGTGCCAACCCGATCGTGCTTGCGATCGGTGTCGCCAGTACGGTCACGGTGCTGATCGCATTCACGTTCACGACCTTGGTCGACGAACCAGGAACGGCCATCGCGCTGGTCGTGATCTTGGTCATCAGCGTTTGCGCCGATCAGGTCTGGAAGCGGAACCGCGACGGACGCGAGTCCCAGCCTGCGCCGGCGGGCACGCTCTGAACGCCGGAGTGACCACGACGACGCAATCGGGGGTTCGATGAATTCGATCAAGATGTATCTCATCTTCTGGCTGACAGGTTTGGTCGCCGGTGTCGTTCTGATGGAGAGATGGCGCCGTCACGGCGGTCGCTACGTCCCGGTGGAGAGCGTGGAGGCAGCCCTGGCACGGTCAGCGAGCACGGCTCCGGCGGCGTCCGACGACAAGCCGCGAACGTCGGCATTGATCGTCGCTGGGGCGAAGGCCGACGCTGAACGCGTCCGACGCTTGCTCAAGCAGGCGTTGCCGGCGCGATTCGACAGTGCCGGCGCAGCTGCACCCGTCACCACTCGCACCGGCTGACCATCAGGCGTGTGCCAGGGAGGAACCGCAGGATTGCGCGCGCCGGGCGTGCCATGGTGTGCTCTAGTGGGAAGAGGGTCGCACCCCGCGACCGTCGAGATCGAAAGACGGGGATCATGGGTCCGTACACGAGGGCTCGTCGTCGCGCCCACCGCACGTGCGTCGTCGTCGCCACACCAGCCGGGTGCAACTGGGGCGGTGTGTGATGTCCGCGTGGTCCGGGGAGCTCGCACTGGCCTTCTCGCTCGCCGAGCGTGCCGACGCCGTCTCGATGTCGCACTTCGCCAGCGAGGACCTGACGACGGTCCACAAGGCGGACGGGACTCCGGTCGCGCAGGTCGATTTCGACACCGAACAGGCGATGCTCGACGTGCTTCGTCGAGAGCGTCCCGCCGATGCGGTGGTCGGCGAGGAGGTCGGTCCGCAGTCCGGCGATGCGGCGAGGCGGTGGATCCTCGATGGCATCGACGGCACGCACAACTTCTCCCTCGGGCGGCCCGGGTGGGCGACGGCCATCGCCCTGGAGGTCGACGGCGAGATCGTGGTCGCCGTGCTGTCGGCACCGGCGCTCGGCCGTCGCTGGTGGGCGGTCAGGGGCGAAGGGGCGTGGACCGCGAGCATCCCCTCCGGCGCCGCGTTCGATGCTGCGGCCGCCGAACCGATCCACGTCGGCGGGGCGACATCGCTGGCGTCGGCGAGTGTCATCGTGATCCCGTGGGAGGGCTTCGTCGTCGGTTGGCGAGACGAGGTGACGCGGCGATTCCCGTTGCCGACCTCCCCGCGGAGTCAGTCCTTCGTGCTCGACGCTGTGATGGTCGCCGCCGGCGAAGTCGACGCGGCGATCCTGACGTTCGGGTCGCTCTGGGACTTCGCCGGTCCGAGCCTGATCGTGGGCGAGGCGGGTGGCGTCTTCCGCGACGCGTGGGGCGGCGAGCGATTCGACACTCACTCGGGGGTGTTCACGAACCCGGCGCTCATCGACGACGTCTTGTCGGCGCTCGCCGAGTTGCGACCGCCCGAACCCGACCGGGCGCGACTCACGCGGACGGTCAGCACGCCGATCGGCACGCCAGAGGAGATCGCCCTCGACCCATGGCGTGCGTTCGGCATCCGGCCGATGCAGACGATGTCGGCGCGCACCCACGTCGAGTCGGCCGCGCCCGAGATCTTCAACATCGTCGAGGAGCGGGCAGCGGAGCTCGAACGGCCGCACCTGGGCGTCACGACCGACGGCGTCGTGCAGACCGGCTTGCGCGACCTGACCGCACCACCCGTCGACACCCGACCGATCGAGGACGCCGCCCTCGCATTCCTGCAGGCCCTGACGCCCGACCAGCGTCAACGTGCCACCTTCTCGATCGACGCGACGGAGTGGCGCACCTGGATCAACGTCCACATGAACCACTTCCGCCACGGCGTCATGTTGGAAGACCTCGCCCAGCCCGTGCGCGACCTGGCGCTCGGCGTCGTGCGCGCCACGCTTTCGGCACGCGGGTACGACCAGGCGCGCTCGATCATGCGGCTCAACCAACTCCTCGCCGAGCTCACGGGCGACTACGAGGCGTTCGGCGAATGGCCGTACTTCGTGTCGATCTTCGGTCACCCGGGCGACGGCGAGCCGTGGGGCTGGCAGATCGACGGCCACCACCTGTGCATCAACACGATGGTGATCGACGGTCGGATCGTGACGACGCCGACGTTCATGGGCGCCGAGCCGCGTCGGGTCCGTTCCGGACCGTACGCCGGCATCTCGTTGTTCGACCCGGAGGAGCGCCTCGGGCTCGAACTGATCCGCGCCTTCGACGGCGCCCAACGCGAGCGGGCGATCATCCATCCGTCCATCCATCCCGACGACATCCCGGTGCACCTCCAGAACCTGTACGACGGGCGCATGCAGGCCGGCGCGTTCCACGACAATCTCGTGGCGCGGTACCAGGGCGTGGCCGGGGCCGACATGACCGATGCCCAACGCCGGCTGCTGCGCGAGCTGGCTGCGACGTACGTCGAGTGGAACGGTCCCGATCACGCCAAGGTGCGCCTCGCCGAGGTCGAGCCGCACCTCGACGAGACGTGGTTCTCGTGGTACGGGGGCTACGACGACGAGGCCCCGTTCTACTACCGGGTGCACAGCCCGGTGCTCCTGATCGAGTTCGACCACCACCCAGGTGTGGCCCTCGACAATGTGGTGCCGACGCGACACCACGTGCACACCGTCGTGCGGACGCCCAACGGCGGCGACTACGGCGCCGACCTCCTACGTCTGCACCACGAGCGCTTCGACCATCACGGCGGCGAGCACCGCGCCCGCTGACCGGCCGGAGTGCGCCCCCTGCGCCGTTCTGACCGGTATCGGATAGCCGCTCCAGGCGCGGGCGATTCACCCATCTGGCGATTCGTGGGACGCCGCGAGTGTCGGCTGGCGAACATTCGGTCTGTCGCCGTGGACAACGACGCGGGCCGGACATTCACGGATGCTCGACGTAGCGCTCGGAACCCCGGGCCCGACGAAAAGGAGCATCCGCCATGTCATTCAAACTTCTCACCCGTCTCACCGTTGTCCTGACGGCCACCATGTTGGTCGCCGGCGCGACGGCAGTATCAGCAGCAACCCCGACCGAGTCGAGTCCGAACCGCAGCGCCGAGGCGGTCGACCAACTCCTGCAGAAGGCCAACGAGCAAGCCCGTGTCCCCGTGATCGTGACGCTCAATGCGACGCCAAGCCGCGGTGTCCATGCGACAGACAAGAAGGATCGCGACAAGGTGGCGAAATCCCGCGACGCCCTCCTCCGTGAGATCGGCCCCGCCGACGCGCTCAAGACGTCAGACGAGATGCCCGTGGTCGCGTTCCATGCCACCGCGGATCAGCTGAAGAAGCTGCGCCGTTCGTCGAACGTTGTCGATGTCGTCGAGGACCGCGAGGTCGAGGTGCCGAACGACGTGATGGGGACGAGCTCCAACGGAGCCGCGAGCGGCCAGCAGATCGCGGATCGGTGGGACGACACCCGCGTGCGTGCCGACGTCGCTCGAGCCAACGGATGGAACGGGACCGGCCAGGTCGTCGCAGTGATCGACAGCGGCGTCGATCGGACGAACCCGTACCTGGCCGGCGACGTCGTCGCCGAGGCGTGTTACTCCACCAACGCCATCGGCTACACCGCCGGTGGGTGTCCGAACGGTCGCAACGTCCAGACCGGCACCGGCGCCGCCGCACCGTGTGTGTACACCGCGCTGTGCGCATGGCACCCATGTCGCCCACACCGCCGCCGGTGCCTACGGCGTGGCTCCCGGCGCCAAGGTCATCGCCGTGCAGATCTTCCACTGGAACGGGGCGAAGATCACCTACTGGGAGAGCGACCTTCTGTACGCGATGAGCTACGTCTACAGCCTCCGCACCACATATCGGATCGCGGCGGTCAACATGAGCATTGGCGGCTACAGCTCCTTCGGCTACTGCGACAACGTCGGTAGCAAGGACGGCACGGCCAACCCGACCTACCTCACCGGGTGGTTCTCAGCCCTGCGGAGCGCCGGCATCGTGCCCGTCGTGGCGAGCGGCAACAACGACTGGATCGACGCCGTCTCGTACCCGGCCTGCATCTCGCATGCATTGAGCGTCGGCAACACGACCCTCGACGCTGCCGGCAACGACGCCGTGTTCGGGAACACCCAATGGGGTTCGAACTCGAACAACACGCTCGACCTCCTGGCCCCGGGAACGGACATCTGCTCCGCAGTTCCCATGTTCCTCGACGGCGACGGCAGTGTTGACGGCTGGCAGTGCGGGTGGATCGGAACGTCGATGGCGGCTCCTCATGTCGCCGGTGCGATCGCGGTGCTCCGTCAGTACCGGCCGGCCGCGGCGGTCACGAGCATCGAGGCGGCGCTGCGTGCAGTCGGGTCAGCCGGTGTACGACAGCCGCAACGGTGTGACTCGTAACCGCCTCGACGTCTGGGGCGCCCTCAACAAGCTGTACCAGCTGGTCGGCTGAGTCCCGAAGCCAACCCCTGCGACAAGACCTGCCCCACGGAGGTTCCTACCGGATCCTCCGTGGGGCAGGTCAGCGCGCGTCGGAGGCCGCTGTCGCGCTGTCAGCCAATGGTGACCGGCCCCGCCGACGTCTCGATCGTGGCCATGAGCCATTCGGCGTCGGCCGTTTCCACGGGCACGTCGACGCCGAGGGTGCCCAGCAGCTCAGTACTGGAAGCGGCGTCCGGATCGCCGGCCCGCAAAGCCACGAACCGGCCGCCGAGCGGGCTGTCGAGGGCCGGGCTGGCGCCGCCTTCCCACGAGATGAGGAAGGGGTGCGCGCCACCGACACGTCCACCGATCATGGCCAACCGCCAGGCGAGTTCGACTCCGTCGGGACGCCGGCGCGTCATGGCGTACGGGTCGGCGACGTCCTCGTGGCCGGCCGCCCGCAGCATCGCAACGGTCGCATCGAGGTCGGCGCACCCGACGGCGAAGGCGACGAGGCGCGGCGCCGTCGGCGGGTCCTCGAGCCCGAAGCTGCGCACCTGCAGTCCGGCCTGCTCCGGGTCGGGCGCGATCACCTCGAGGTACGTCGGAGCGCCGAGCGACAGCAACGCGTTGTGCGTGCCGACGCCGGGATGGGAACCACCGGGCACAGGCGCCACCCCGGTCAGGCCCTCGACATGGGCGATGCCCGAGCTGAGCGACGGCACGGCGAGCACGAGGTGATCGATCCAGACTTCCACCGAGCGCACGTTAGGACGCTTGCCGGATCGCGAGCGTTGATCGACATATCCTGAGAGTGATGGCCGGAACGACGTTGGCCGAGTTGCGATCGCGGCGCGACGAGATCATCGAAGTCGCCCGCGCGCGGCGCGTCGAGGGTCCGCGTGTTCGGTTCCGTCGCGCGCGGCGACGCCACTGAGGCGAGCGACATCGATTTCCTCGTCGATCTCGAACCCGACCGCAACCTGCTCGACCTCGGCGGGCTCCTCATGGACCTTCAGGACCTCCTCCAGCGCGACGTCGACGTGGTCACCGAGCGCGGGCTCCGCCCGCGAGTTGCCGAGTACGTGCTCGCCGACGCCGTCGAACTGTGAGAGGCGACCGCGACCGCCTCCTCGACATGCTCGAGATGTGTCCCCGAGCTCCGAGACCAACTCCAAGTGATCGCCGATTCGCTCGTGAGCTCCGAAGGCGATCCGACCGCGTAGAGCAATCGCCTTGTGCCCCTGATGCAGCGATCCGGAACGCGAGCGGCCACAGCGCTCCTGGTCGCCGTCGTCGCGACGACGGCCTGCGCCGACACGCCCGAGGCCGCCGACGGCTGCCGCACGTCGCGTCGTGACGACCACCGAGCCGGCCGCCGTGACAACAGGAGCGATTGGCTCGCCCTCGCCCGCCATGCCCGTCACCGCGACATGGCAATGGCAACTGCAGGGCGAGCCGAACACGAGCTATGACGTGGATGTCTACGACATCGATCTGTTCGACACGCCGACCGAGCTGATCGCGTCGCTGCACGCCGACGGCCGCACAGTGATCTGCTACTTCTCGGCCGGCTCGCGCGAGAACTACCGGCCCGATGCCGACGACTTCGCCCCGTCAGCGATCGGCAACGAGTTGGACGGTTGGGACAACGAGAACTGGCTCGACGTGCGCGATGCGTCCGTGCGCGCCGTGATCGAAGCTCGACTCGACCTCGCTGCAGAGAAAGGCTGCGACGGCGTCGAGCCCGACAACGTCGACGGATACATGAACGAATCAGGGTTCGACTACACCGCCGCCGACCAGCTCGATTTCAATCGGTTTCTCGCCGAAGCAGCTCACGCACGCGGGTTGCTCGTCGGACTGAAGAACGCACTCGATCAGGTTCCAGCTCTCGTCGGGTCGTTCGACTTCGCAGTCAACGAGCAGTGCTTCGAATACGACGAGTGCGATGCGCTGCAACCGTTCCTCGAGGCCGGCAAGCCCGTGTTCAACGCCGAGTACGCCGAGTCGCTGCGCGACGATCATGTCGAGCTCTGTGCCGCTGCCCGTCAACGCGGCATGCACACACTGATCCTCCCGCTCGACCTCGACGACTCGTTCCGGGTCTCGTGCGACCCGTAAGGGTCGGTCAGCCGGGGGACGGTGATCGCGACCGCCAGGAGCAAGAATTCTTCGCGGCAATGTCGATCCGGCGCTCCGCCGTTCGACCTATGGGTGAGAGGGTCCGAACGGGACCTGCGAACACAGGGAGACAACCGTGAAGTACATGCTGATCATGCGCGCCACCGACGAGGCCTACGCGGAGTTCGCGAACGTCGACTTCGAGCAGATGCTCGAGTCCATGGGCCAGTTCAACCAGGAGATGATCTCGGCCGGCGTCCTGGTCGCCGCCGAGGGCCTCGACGACGCGTCCCAGGGCGTCGTCGTCGATTACTCGTCGCAGCCGCCGGTCGTGACGGATGGGCCGTACGGCGAGACCAAGGAGTTGTTCGGCGGCTACTGGATCCTCGACGTCGCCTCGAAGGAGGAGGCGGTCGAGTGGGCCAAGCGGGCGCCGATGGCCGGCGCCGGCATCAAGACCGAGATCCGCAGAGTCCCCAGCATCGACGAGTTCCCGCAGGACAACGAGTGGATCAAGAAGGAGCGGGCGTGGCGGGAGGCCACCGGACAGTTGTGAGGCTCCGATGAGCGCAGCGCGTGATGCCGTCGGTGCAGTGTGGCGGATCGAGTCGGCCCGAATCGTCGGCGCGCTCGCCCGCTACACCGGCGACTTCGCGCTCGCCGAGGACCTCGCCCAGGAGGCCTTGGCGGAGGCGCTCGTCACCTGGCCCCGCGACGGCGTGCCCCAGAACCCGGCGGGGTGGCTGATGACCGTCGGACGGCGGCGGGCGATCGACGCGTTCCGGCGCCGCGCCGCCCTCGACGGGCGCTACGCCGTCCTCGCTCACGACATGGGCGAGGGCGGCGCCGTGTCGGGGGCGCCACCCGTCGCCCCGGATCCCACCGCGGGCGAGCTCCCGTGCGATCCCGACCGGATCGACGACGACGTGCTGGCGCTGGTGTTCATCGCCTGTCACCCGCTGTTGTCCCCGGAGTCGCAGGTGGCGCTCACCCTGCGGGTCATCGGCGGTCTGACGAGCGACGAGATCGCCCGCGCGTTCCTGGTGCCGACCGCCACGGTGCAGGCCCGGATCACCCGCGCCAAGAAGACCCTGTCGGCCGCCCAGGTCCCGTTCGAGGTGCCGCCCCGTGAGGAGCGGCGGGAGCGGCTGGGCGCGGTCCTGAGCGTCGTCTACGTCATCTTCACCGAGGGATCGACGGCGACCTCCGGAAACGACCTGATCCGGCCCGACCTCGCGTACGAGGCGGTGCGACTGGCGCGGGTCCTCGCCGGCCTGGTGCCCGACGAGCCCGAGGTCTACGGCCTCCTCGCGCTGCTCGAGCTGACCGCCGCACGGTTCCCGGCCCGCACCGGACCCGACGGCGACCCGGTGCTGCTGGCGGACCAGGACCGGCGACGATGGGACCTGGCCGCGGTCCGGCGCGGCCGCGCCGCACTCGCCCGAGCGGGACGGGTGGGTCGCGGCCTCGGCGCCTACGGACTCCAGGCGGCGATCGCCGAGTGCCACGCGGTCGCCCCGTCCGTCGAGGACACGGACTGGGAGCGGATCGTGGTGCTCTACGAGGCCCTCGGTCGGCTGGCGCCTTCGCCCGTCGTCGAGTTGAACCGAGCGGTCGCGCTCTCGATGGCGCAGGGGCCTGCCGCCGCGCTCCGCGTCGTCGACGACCTGGTCACCAGCGAGCGGCTCGCCGGCTCCCACCTGCTGCCGAGCGTTCGGGGCGAGTTGCTGACGCGGCTCGGCCGAACCGAGGAGGCGAGGTCGGAACTGGCGCGTGCGGTACACCTCTGCGGGAACAGTCGCGAGCGATCCGTGCTCGAGCGCAAGCTGCGCGATCTCGGGTGAGGACGCCACGGACCGCAGCCCGGTGGACACTCATCGCCACCGAGTAGTTTGCCGGCCGTGCAGAGAACACCACTGCCGACGGCGACCGAGTTCGTCGCCGCCCCGGCGGCCGCGGCGGCGATGACCTCGTCGCGTCCGGTCGGGCACGGGGCCGTGCGGGCCTACGACTGGATCGCCCATCACACCATGCACCGTCCCGCCAAAGAGGCCGTCCGCGATCTGGGCACTGGGCGCAGCTTCACCTACGCGGAACTCGATCGCCGCATCGACGCGATGGCCGCGTATCTGCGGTCGCTCGGTATCGGGCGCGGCGACCGTGTCGCGGTGCTGGCTCACAACGGTGTCGAGTTCTTCGACGTCCAGTTCGCCTGCGCCCGGACGGGGTCGATCTGTGTGCTGTTGAACTGGCGTCTCACGGTCACCGAGCTCGAGTACATCCTCAACGACAGCGCACCGGCTCTGTTGGTCCATGACTCGGCGTTCATCGAGTCCGCCGTCGCGCTGCAGCGCCTCTGCAGCGTCGAGACCTTGCTCTGCATCGACTCGAGCGGCGAGACGAACCCGTACGAGCAAGCGCTGGCGCGCTTCGACGGTCAAGACGGCGGACGTGAAGACCTCACCCACGACGACGTGATCTCGATCATGTACACGTCAGGCACCACCGGTCACCCCAAGGGGGCGATGATCACCCACGGGATGAACTTCTGGAATTCCGTCAACCTGGGCATCCCCGCCGGCATCGGTCTCGACACGGTGAGCATGTGCGTGCTCCCGCTGTTCCACACCGGCGGCTTGAACTGCTACTCGAACCCGACGTTGCACGCCGGCGGCACCGTGGTGATCATGAAGGCGTTCGACCCGGGTGAAGCGCTCCGGGTGGTGGGCGATCCTGAGCAGGGCATCACCCATTTCTTCGCTGTCCCGGCGCCGTATCAGTTCATGATGCAGCACCCGGACTTCGAGCAGACCGATCTGTCGCGCTTGCGCATCGCCGGCGTCGGTGGTGCGCCATGTGCGCTCACGATCATGGAGGTGTGGGCGGGTCGTGGGGTGTTGCTGGTGCAGGGCTTCGGGATGACCGAGACCAGTCCAGCGTGCATCTTCCTCGACCCACGTGACGCGCTGCGCAAGGTCGGCTCGACCGGCAAGGCGCTGCTGCACACCGAGATGCGCATCGTCGATGACGAGGGTCGCGACTGCGGACCGAACCAGATCGGTGAACTGTGGGTCGCCGGGCCGCACATCACGCCCGGCTACTGGAATCGGCCCGACGCAACGGCAAGCGGCGTTCGAGGGGCGCTGGCTGAAGACCGGCGACGCAGCCCGTACCGATGACGAAGGGTTCGTCTACATCGTCGACCGGTGGAAGGACATGTACATCTCGGGTGGCGAGAACGTCTACCCGGCCGAGATCGAGAACGTCCTCTACCAGCTGCCCGAGGTGGCCGAAGCGGCCATCATCGGTGTGCCGAGCGACAAGTGGGGCGAGGTCGGCTTGGCTGTCCTCGCGCTCAAGCCCGGTGCCACGATCGATCGGGCAACCGTGGTCGAGCACTGCGTCAGCCGACTCGCCAAGTTCAAGATCCCCAACGACATCGCGATCGTCGACGCGCTGCCGCGCAACGCCACCGGCAAGGTGCTCAAGCGCGAGCTGCGCGCGCAGTTCCTCGGTGCCGACGCTCCGAAGATCTCCTGACGCGGTGATCGCCGCGCGGCTGCGTCCGGCTCATGGGTGCTCCGCCAGGGCTTCTCTGTTCGCACGCTTCAGCGCGATGCCGAGGCGTCGTGCTCCTTCGCTGATCTCTTCAGGTGTTCGGGTCGCGAAGTTGAGCCGAAGGAAGTGCTCGCCGTCGGTCGGGTTGGCGAAGAAGCGGTGTCCTGGAGCGAAGTCCACGCCTTCGTCGAGCGCGTACGAGACCAGCGTCTGCGTCGACACCGGGCCGGACAGTCGAAGCCAGGCGAACAGACCTCCGTGTGAAGGGGCAACGGTCGCACCTGGGCAGGAACTCGTGTACCGCAGCTGTGCAGAGCGTCGCGGCGGGCACGGTAGGCGCGGATCGTCCGACGCAGGTGCGCCTGATAGCGGCCGACGGTGACATAGCGATCGACGACGCGCTGCATGAGCGGCGAGGTCGTCAGGTCGTGGACCCGCTTGTGGACGCCGAGTCTGTTCGAGGATCGGTCCGTCGGCGACGAGGAACCCGACCCGCAAGCCCGGCATCAACAGCTTGGAGAAGGTACCGACGTAGATGACCTGGCCGACGTGGTCGAGTGCCTTGATCGCCGGAAGGGCTCGTCCTTCGTAGCGGAGGTCACCGACGAAGTCGTCTTCGAGGATCGGGATGTTGTATCGCGCCGCGAGGGTCAGCAGCCGGCGACGTCGGGCGCCGCTGAGGCTTGCCCCGGTGGGATTCTGGAAGTTCGGAATCGTGTAGATCAGGCGCGGGTGGTGTTGTTGGAGGAGGTCTTCGACGAGCTCCACCACCATGCCGTGTTCGTCGACCGGTACGCCGACGATGGTGAGGCCCATCGCCCGGAACAGGTCCAACGCAAGGTTGTACGTGGGTTGTTCGACGAGCACGGTGTCGCCTCGTTTGAGCAGCACCTGACAGGTCAACGCGATCGCCTGTTGCGAACCGGATGTGATCAGCACCTGGCCGGAGTTGGTGTGGATTCCCTGACTGGCGAGCAGTTGCACCACGGTCTCGCGCAGCGGGCCGTACCCGTGGTCGAACGAGCCGTACTCCAATGCGCTTGTGCCGTCTCGACCGAGGACCTCCTTGATCGTCCTGGCGAACTCGTTGACGGGGAACATTCGCGGATCGCCGACGCCCGTGAACGCGATCAGGTCGGGGTGCGGAGGACGGCGAGCGCGCGGTGTCACCTGGGGCTGATCGGCAGCTCTCCTGTTGCCACAGCGGCCAACTCTGGCCACTGGATTCCGGTGCCGGTGATGGCACCGACACCGGAGCGGCGACGAAGGTGCCGCTGCCCTCGCGAGACGTGATCAGCCCGTCACGGTCCAACTCCGCGTAGGCGTTGGCGACGGTGATGCGACTCACCCCGAGGTCGCTGGCGAGGGCACGGCTCGACGGCAATCGCATCGACGGCGGCAAGCCGCCGGACACGATGCCGTCCCGCAGCCAGTTCTCGATCTGGCGGAACAACGGTTCGTCGCCGTCGCGATCGAGCGGGATGCGCATGGCCAGAACCTACCGCAAACTAGGGCGTCTCGACAGGACCACTTCGGTCATATCGCGACAAGTGGTCTGCGTAAATGTATGCGTCAATTGGATCTATTCACAGATGCCAGTTCACTCCGTACCATGACACCAGGACACGTGCACGACCCCCCACACTCGTGCACCTGAAAGGCAGTTCCCATGACAGCATTCTCAACTCGCACGCTCGGACGATCCGGATCGAGGTCAGCCCACTCGGGCTCGGCTGCTGGGCGATCGGCGGTCCGTGGACCTTCAACGGCGCGCCGGCCGGCTGGAGCGAGGTCGATGACGACGAGTCCGTCCGCGCCCTCCGCCGAGCGTTCGAGCTCGGCGTCACCTTCTTCGACACCGCGGCCAACTACGGCGCCGGGCACAGCGAGCGACTGCTCGGCCGAGCCTTCGCCGGTCAGCGCGACGAGGTCGTCATCGCGACCAAGTTCGGCTACCACGTCGATGACGCGACGAGCACCGTCCGCTCCTACGGCAGCAACGAGGACGACAGCGACGTCGCCGGCCACCTCCGCGCCGATCTCGACACCAGCCTTCGACGACTCGACACCGACTACGTCGACGTGTACCAACTCCACGTCGGGAGTCTCACGCTCGCACGAGCACTGGAAGCCCGCGACGTCCTCGACGATCTGGTCGCAGCCGGGAAGATCCGTACCTACGGTTGGAGCACCGACCGAGTCGACGTGATCAGACCGTTCGCGACATCGCCCGGATGCGGCGTCGTCCAACAAGGGCTCAGCGTCCTCGACGACACGAACCCGGCGCTGCTCGCGTTGTGCGAGGAGCTCGATCTCGCGAGCATCAACCGCAGCCCACTCGGCATGGGGTTGCTCACCGGCAAGTTCACCGCCGACACCACATTTCCGGGCAACGATCAACGCCACCGGGCGCAATGGCACCCTGGATTCAAGGACGGGACGCCAACCCAGGACTGGCTCGACAAACTCGCCGCGATCCGCGAGGTGCTCACCAGCAACGGCCGCACCCTCGCGCAAGGCGCACTCGCATGGATCTGGGCACGCAGCCCCAAGACCATCCCGATCCCCGGGTTCAAGACGGTCGCCCAGGTCGAGGAGAACTGCGGCGCACTCGACAAGGGCCCGCTGACATCCGACCAGATGGATGAGATCGACAGCATCCTCGGACGGGTGCACCTCACTCCCTCGTGAGGTTCAAGGGGCGGCTACGGTCGGCGGGATGCGGCCCGGACGGTCGGCGTTCACGATTCCCGACGATGCTCCGGAGTACCCGACGATGGTGCATGCGCTCGACGCCGTCGCCGAACGCGACCCCGACCGGGCGGCGTTGATCGTCGATGAGCAGCAGCTCACGTTCGGGCAGTACCGGCAGGCCGTCGGCGGCATGGCTGGGCATCTCGCGTCACACGTCGGGCGCGGCGACACCGTGGCGCTCGTCATGGGGAACTCGATCGAGATGGCGGTCGCGGACCTCGGCGCGCAGGCCGCCGGCGCCCAGGTCGCGCCGCTCAACCCCAACCTGAACGACCGCGAGCTCACGCCACTGTTCGGCGACATCGCCCCATCCGTCGTGTTGTGCGCGCCGGAGCACGCCGAACGCATCACCGCTCTGGCGAACCGGCTCGGGAACGCTCGAGTCGAGATCGTGGGGGACGGCGGGCTCGATGTCTGGGCCTGGGCCGACGATCCGACGTGCCGGCTGCCCGAGGAGCTTCCGGGTCCTGACGACCGCTGCTCGATGTTCTTCACGGGCGGCACCACCGGCCTGCCCAAGGGCGCCGAACACACGCACCGCACCACGGTCGCGTTCTGCCGAATCAACATGTCGGTCTGGAAGTTCGGGTACGACCAGGAGGTGATGCTCAACGTCGCTCCGATGTTCCACATCTGGGGTCATCACTACAGCGTGGTCATGCCGCTCTTCCTCGGCGCGACGGCGGTCGTGGCGCGCCAGTACCAGCCGGAGCTCGTGCTCGACCTGATCGAACGCCATCGCGTGACACTCTTCGCCGGCGGTCCAGCGTCGATCTACGTCGGCATGTTGAACTCACCGCGCATCGACGACGTCGACCTGACGTCCCTGCGCTTCAGCCTGGCTGGAGGCGCACCGTGCCCCGAAGCCTTGCTCGTGCGATGGCGGGAACTGACGGGGCATGCGATTCTCGAGGGCTGGGGCATGTCGGAGGGCGCGCCGATCAACTGCAACCCGAGCTTCGGACCGCAGAAGCTGCTGTCGACCGGGCCGACCGTGGCCGAGACCGAGATCGACGTCGTCGACCTCGAGACCGGCACGCGTGTGTTGCCGGTCGGTGAACGCGGCGAGATCCGTGTGCGCGGCCCGCAGTTCACCGTTGGTTACCGCAACCGGCCGGAAGAGACGGCGGCGGCGATTCGCGACGGGTGGCTCTACACCGGCGACGTCGGGTACTTCGACGACGACGGTTACATGTTCCTCGTCGACCGCAAGAAGGAAATGATCATCGTCGGTGGCTACAACGTCTATCCCCGCGAGATCGACGAGTTGCTCACGAATCATCCGGCGGTCCGCGAGGCAGCGGCGGTCGGAGTGCCCGACGAGTTTCTCGGGGAGGCGGTGCGGGCATACGTGGCGCTGCGGCCCGGCGAGCACACCACGGTCGAGGAGTTGTCGACGTACTGCCACGCCAACCTCGTCAAGTACAAGCGACCGCGCGAGATCGTGATCCTCGACGAGTTGCCCAAGAAGGGGCCGGGCAAGATCGACAAGCTGCTGCTCAAGTCGACGGCCTGAAGTCAGCTGTTCGAACGGGGCTGCGGTTGGCTGCCGCTCGGGATCGCGAAGCCCGATTCGTATGCGAGCACGACGAGCTGCGTCCGGTCGCGAGCGTCGAGCTTCATCAGCAGATGGCTGATGTGCGTCTTGACGGTCGAAAGGCTCATGTGGAGCTCGTTGCCGATCTCGGTGTTGGAAAGGCCGCGGGCAACAGCGGCGAGCACATCGCGCTCGCGTCCGGTGATGTCCGGCATCGGGGTGCCGTGCTCGTGTGCCGCGACCGGCCGTGAGGCGAAGTCCTCGATCAGACGACGTGTGATGGCGGGTGCGAGCAGCGCGTCGCCGGCGGCGATCACCCGGATCGCGTTGCGCAGCTCGTCGGGCAGTGCCGCCTTGAGCAGGAAGCCACTGGCGCCGACGCGCAGCGCCTCGTAGACGTACTCGTCGAGATCGAACGTGGTCAGCACCAGCACTCGCGTGCCGGCGGTGGACGGGTTCGAGCTCAGGCGGCGCGTTGCCTCGAGTCCGTCGAGCTCTGGCATTCGAATGTCCATCAGCACGACATCGGGGTGCGTTTCGCCGACCACCTCGAGCGCCTCGATCCCGTTGGCGGCGGTGCCGACCACGACGAGGTCGTCGGCTGAGTCGACGAGCGATGCCAAGCCGCTGCGGAGCAACGTCTCGTCGTCGACCACGACGACCCGGATCATGGAGCCGGCACCGGTTCAGTAGCGGGAGTCGACTCCGATGGTCGTGTCCGCCAGCGCACGCCGGACGACGCTCGAGCTTCCTCGAAGGGGAGGTAGGCGTGGAGCGCGAATCCTCCTCCCGGGCGCGGTCCGGCAGAGAGGTCACCTCCGAAGAGCGCCACGCGTTCGCTCATGCCGAGCAGGCCGTGACCGCCGTGCGAGTCCCACGACCGGCCGAGCAGTGCCTGACCGTGACCGTTGTCGTCGACGTCGATCGCGATCGAATCCGAGCGCCACTGAATCACCACCTCGGCGTGCGCGCCCGGGGCATGCTTGACGACGTTCGTCAGGGCTTCCTGAACGATTCGAAAGGCACACAGGTCGACCCCCGGCGGAACCGCCGGCGGGCGTGTGCCGTCGATCACGAGCGAAGTGGTCACGCCTGATCCGTTCGACTGGCGAACGATCTCATCGACCCGTTCGAGACCTGGGGCGGGGGAGAGGCCGCCCGACACCTCGCCTTCGGGTCGCAGGATGCCGAGCATTCGCCGCATCTCGGACAGCGCCGTCGCGGCTGCTCGACTCGATCGCTTGCAGTGCCTGCTCGGTGACGTCGGGCTCGGTGCGCAAACGCTCGAGTCCGACGCTCGACTGGACGGCGATCGAGCTGATCGAGTGCGCCACGACGTCGTGCAGTTCACGGGCGATTCGCAGGCGCTCGTCGTCGACGGCGCGCTGGGCGACGGCGATCCGCTCCGCTTCGAGTTGCGCTGTCCGCTCGGCGTAGATGCCGGCATAGGCAGACCGGGTGCGCATCAACTCGGCGATCGCGATCACCATCGCGAACGTGATGGCGTTGAAGAACAGGTCGGTCAGCGTGGTTCCCTCGGTCGTGACGTGGGCCAGCACGATCAACGCGTAGCCGGCCACGACCACCGCCACGCCGGCACGTCGCGACTGCTCGACCAAGATCGTGTACGCGACCAGTGCGCACCCGACGCCCGTCGACGCGGAGTCGAGCAGCAGGGCGCCGGCGAAGCAGGTCGCCATCACCACGAACGCCGAGCGAGGGGCGATCCGTCGCGCGGCCAACGGCACGGTGGCGCCGATGGCGAGCACGTATCCGAGCGAGCCTGCCGCCCGGCACCTCGGTCGGGCAGCTGAGCGACCTCGACCATCCACATGACGACCAGGATCGACGCGACGACGATGTCGACGAGGATCAGGTTGCGCCGCGACAGGCCACTCACGGCACGAGCGTACTCGCGCCCGAAATCGGACGGTATCGGTCTCGAGACCGATATCGACTGGCCGAGCGACCGAGGTCGGATGGCGATGGAGGAATGGTCATCCGGCCGACGAGATCGGCGCGCCAGTCGTCGATCGTGACGAGTCATGAGCATTCAGACGACAATCGATCCGGCCAGTCGGCCCCGCTCCGGGCTTCCGACTCCGGTGCTGCACCGGCCCGCCGTTCAACTGGTGTCGGTCTCCAAGCAGTACGGCCGCGGTGACAATGCGGTCCACGCCCTTCGCGGTGTGACCGCCGCCTTCCCGACCGGCACGTTCACTGCCGTGATGGGCCCGTCCGGCTCGGGCAAGAGCACACTGCTGCACGTGGCCGCCGGACTCGACCGGCCGACCGCCGGCAGCGTCCATGTCGGCGACACCGACCTCGGTGAGCTCTCGGAGACGGGCCTCACGAAGATGCGCCGCCGTCGGGTGGGATTCGTGTTCCAGGCGTACAACCTGCTGCCCGCCCTCACGGTCGCCCAGAACATCGGACTTCCGGCCCGGCTGTCGGGATCGCGAGTCGATCGCCGAGCGGTGGCCGAGATCGCCGAACAGGTCGGGCTGTCGCAACGATTGCAGCACCGACCGTCACAGTTGTCGGGTGGCCAGCAGCAGCGCGTCGCCATCGCCCGTGCCCTCGTCATGCGACCCGACGTCCTGTTCGCCGACGAGCCAACCGGCGCCCTCGATTCACGCACCGGCGCGGGAGTGCTCGACCTGATGCGACACTCCGTCGACCACCACGGCCTGACGATCGTGATGGTCACCCACGACCCGATCGCCGCCTCGCGTGCCGATGGCGTGCTGTTCCTCGCCGACGGTCAGATCGTCGACCACATCGTGAGCCCGACCGCCGAGGTCGTGGCCGAGCGCATGACCCGACTGGAGGGCTGAGCGATGCTGTTCCTTGCACTTCCTACTCTCCGCGCCCGGTGGGTGAGCTTCCTCGGCGTGCTGACCACAGTGGCCGCCGCCGTGACCTTGATGACCGCGACGGGTGCGCTGCTCGAAGCCGGCGTGCGTGGCGCCGTTCCTCCCGAGCGCCTCGCCGGCGCCGCGATCGTCGTCGCCGGTGACCAGTCGATCACCGAGATCCGAGGGTCCGGTGACAATCGCGAATCCGTTCGCAGCGACGCCACGGAGCGGGTTCGACTGCCGTCCGACATGGCATCACGGATCGCTTCGATCGCGGGCGTCGACGCCGTCGTACCCGAGCGCTCGTTCCCCGCCTCGCTGTCGTCGCCGACGGCACGCAGCTCACCGGTCCCGCCGGCGGTCCGTCGCTCGGGCACTCGTGGGCCAGTGCCGCAATCACACCGTTCGCGCTCACGTCGGGGCGGTCCGCCGATGCAGGATCACGAGATCGTCGTCGACGCCGGGCTCGCCGAACGCGCCGGCATCGTGGTCGGTGGCACCGCCCGCGTCGTCGCCGGCGGCGTCACGGTCGGACGCCACGGTGGTCGGTGTCGCGACGCCGCAGTCCGGCTTGTCGCTGCGGCAGCAGTCCGCGATCTTCTTCTCGGAGCAGAACGCCGAGCGCCTGTACGGCCACGCTGGTGAGGTCGACCTGTTCGGTGTGCGAAGTCGCGGCTGGAGCCGACCTCTCCGACGTGGCCGACGCCGTGCGGAGGACACTCGGTGACGACGTCTCCGTGTTCACGGGCAACAAGCGAGGTCGCGCCGAGTTCGTCGACGCCGCCGAGTCGAACATTCGGTTGATCGCGATCAGCGGCTCACTCGGCGGCATCGGATTGTTCGTCGCCGTGCTCGTGATCGCAGGCATGCTGTCGTTGTTCGTGCAGCAGCGGCAGCGAGAGGTCGCCCTGTTGCGAGCGATGGGCGCCACGCCGCGTCAGGTTCGCCGGATGATCGCTCGCGAGACGTTGATCGTCACGGCGTTGGGAGCGGCGGTCGGGGTGTGGCCCGGTCTGTGGCTCGCATCGCTGGCTGGCCGATGCCATGCAAGGGCGCGGTCTGCTGCCGGGGACGTTCGAGATCGATCCCGGTGGGATCCCGGTCGTCGTCGCCGTCGGCACCACGTTGCTGGCGAGTCAGATCTCGGCGTTCCTCGCCGGTCGTCGCGCCGGGAAGGTGCGACCGGTCGAAGCCCTCACCACCGCGGCCGCACCGTCGGCCCGGCTGGGCGTGGTTCGCAGCATCGTGGCTGTGCTTGCGGTCGCCGGCACCGGCGCCCTGTTCCTCACCACCGCGTCGGTGCGCGGTTCGCTCGCTCCTGCCGTGGCGCTCGGGCTGTTTGCCACCGCGGTGCTGGCGGTGGGGCTGCTGGCACCGCTGCTGGTCCGCGCCGGCCTGCGACTGCTGCGCTCCGCTCGGCAGGTTGTCGGGTGCCGGTGGGTTCCTCGCTGTCGCCAGCACGCGTTCGCAGGCTCGGCGGCTGGCGTCGGCGGTGACGCCGTTGGCGCTGACCGTTGGCATCGCCGGCATGACGGTGTTCCAGCAGGCGACGCTCGACCACGAGGCACGGCTCCAGAGCGGTCAACGCCTCGTGGCCGAGCACGTCGTCGACGCCGGACCGGCCGGGCTCCGACTCGACGCCATCGACGAGCTCGCCGAGCGCGGCCCCGGAACGGTGATCGGTCTGGCGCCGACGACGGTGTTCGCCAACTACGAGCTCGATCCCTACGTGGCGACGGCCGTGACGCCGGGCCGATTGGGCGACGTGCTCGACCTCGGGATCGTCGAGGGATCGGTCACTGGGCCGAACGCCGGCGAGGTGATGTTGTCCGAGGACGCGGCGTCGAGCATGGGTGCCGGTGTCGGTGACCGGGTCGACATCCGCCTCGGCGACGGAATGGCAGCAGCTCCCATGGTCGTGGCTGTCTACGAACGCTCGCTGGGGTTCGGCGATGTCGTGCTGCCGTGGCAACTCGTCGAAGGTCATCTCACCGATGCCGTCGTCTCGGTCGTGCTCGTCGACGACGGCGGCGACGCAAGTGCGACGCGTTCGTCACTGGCTCGATTCGAGGTCGACCATCCCGGCACCCACGTCGGTGGTCGCGAGATCGTGCAGGCATCCGAGGACGCCAACGCCGAGACGCAGGCATGGGTCGGCTACGTGCTGCTCGGTCTGGTGATCGTCTTCTGCACGTTTGCCGTGTTCAACACCTTGATGCTCGCGATCAGTGAGCGCGGTCGCGAGTTCGGTCTGTTGCAACTCGTCGGTGGCACCCGCCGCCAGGTCGTGACGATGATGGGATTGGAGGCGGTGATGGTGGTCATCACGGGGCTGTGGCTCGGTGCCGCGATCGCAGCGACCACCGTGATGCCGGTCGCCAAGGCGGTCACTGGTTCGTATCAGCCGCACACGCCACCGACCTACGGTGGCCGTGCTCGCTGCCATGACCGTCGTGATCGGACTCGTCGGCACGATGCTCCCCACGATCGCCCGTCTCCGGCCCCGCCCAGTGGAGGCGATCGGCGTGCGCGAGTAGCTCACGAGCCCGCGACTGATGGCCCACGCTGCCAGTCCGGGTTCGGTGATGGTGGCGTCGAGGGCGGCGATCGCGGCGCCGTGGATGGCCCCCTCCTCGCCGTGATGGGCGTCCAGCACCTCCGGCGGTGCCGACCGGCGGAACGTCATCAGTCCGGCGAGGTACGCGTTGGCAAAGCTCGCCGGTGCGGCGGCCCGCAGGGCTGGCGCGAGACCGCCGATGGTGACGATGTCAGGGTCGAGGGCATTCACGAGTCCGGCGATGCCGCCGGCGAGATTCCGGGCGACCGTGGCGATCGCGCGCCCGGCGTCCGGGTCGGTGGACGCCAGCTCGAGGGTTCTCGATGCGTAGTCGCGGGGGTCGTCGGGCGCCGTGTCGCCTCGGTGTCGGGCGAGGGCGCGGCCGTCGACCTCGAGATCCCAGCAACCGCGTGCCCCGCACGGGCATCGGAGGCGATGGTTGCCGAACGGCAGGTGACCGAACTCGCCGCCAGCTCCGCGCCCGCCGACTGCGGGTCGGCCGTCGATGATCAGGGCGCCACCGACACCAACCTCGACGGTGAGGTGCAACGCCGTCGCCGCGCCGCGAGCGGCACCGGTGCGGGCTTCGGCGAGGCCGGCCAGCGTGGCGTCGTTGCCGACCAGGAGCGGTGTCCCCGGTGGTCGAGCGAGTGATGTGAGGTCGGGGCGCGACCATTGCAGCGTCGAGGCCTGGACCAGGTGGCCGTTCTCGACCGTGCCGGCGACGGCGATCGACACGGCGACGACACGACCGGCGTGCTCGGCGGCCACCGTCTCGACCGCGTCGGCGATGGGGGAGAGGACCCGTCCGGGCGACCGGCCGCGGTGCCTACCGCGCGCGACGACCGTTGGCAGGGCATCGATCCCGGCAACGGCGCACCGCCAGTCCTCGTGACGGAGCTCGACGATGACAATGACAGGCCCCTCCGGATGGGAGTGCAGCGTGGTGGTCGGCCGGCCGCGGCCACGCGGCTCGGCGGCTGTCTCGGCGATCACGTCGAGCTCGCGAAGCCGCGCCGTGAGCTCGGTGGCCGAGCCGCTGGTGATGCCGATTCGACGGGCAAGCTCTGCTCGCGTCGCCTCCGGGGTACGTCGGAGCTCCTCGAGGAAGGCAGCGGCGGTCCGCCATCGGCGTTCGGAACCGGCGCCGCTCGATGCACTGTCCGACGAGACCATTCCTTGGTATTATGCTCGGCTACCGAGGAAAAAGAGGAGATTGGTGATGCATCGCCCATCGGATGCGCTCGTGACGTCGCCGTGGTGACGGCGCTCGACCGCCCTCCACTCCTCGCCGTTACCAGGCTCCGCCCTTCGACGCAGGCGTATATCGCTCAGGGGGTGGTCGGGTTCGCCGTTGCTTCCCTCGGCGGCAGCATTGTGCTCGCCGCTCGCGATGTCGGCGCCGACGAGTCACGGCTCGGCTGGCTCGCCTCGGCGTTCGGCATCGGGCTCGTGATCGTCGGTGCCGTCGGGACGCGACTCTTGCGTCGAGGCCCGCAACTCACGCTCCGAACAGGTGCTGTCATGCTCGCCGTCGGTGTGGCTCTCCTCGCCGTCGCGCCCGACATCGTGCTCGCGGTCATCGGCGGCTTCGTGTCGGGCATCGGCGCCGCCGCGCTCGTGCTCGTCACGCCGGTGCTCCTCGCCGGTCCGGACGCCACGACCCGCTACAGCCGCGCCACCGCAGTCGCCAGCGCGACCGGAGTGCTGGCCCCCGCTGCCCTCGGAGTCGTCGACCTGACCGGCGTCACCGGCCGTACCGCCCTCTTCGTTCTCGTCGTACCGCTCGCCGTGCTCGCCTGGTCCGCTCGCAACGACCCCGCCGACCGAATCGTCCGGCCGGCGCTCGAGGACGTCCCGACCCCACGTGCCGAGATCGATGGACTCGGGCGGCGCTGGGTCGCCATCGTGCTCGCCGTGTCGGTCGAGTTCTGCTTCGTCATCTGGGGCGTGGGACGGCTCCGCGACACCGGGATCAGCGCCGGAACCGCCGCCGCCCTGGCGAGCGCCTTTCCGATCGGCCTCGCGGTGGGCCGCATCGCTGCGCCGAGGCTCATCCGACGCGGCTGGCTGCCGATCACCGTCGGAGCGCTGGTCACCGCGATCGGCACCCTCGCACTCGTTGCCATCGACAGCCCCGCCGCGGCCGCAATCGCGCTCGCCGTCGCCGGGCTCGGCGTCGCACCGTTCTACCCCGTGCTCCTCGCCGGGCTGATGGAGCTCCCGGGCCTCTCGCAATGGCGGGCCGCGTCGCTCGCCGCCGTCGCCTCCGGCACCGCCATGCTCACGGCGCCGGCCGTCCTCGGACTGCTCGGACACAGCCGTGGGCTCCGGGCCTCGTTCCTGGTCACCCTCCCGCTCCTCGCCGCGCTGGTGTTCGTGGCCGGTCGGAGCGGTGAGCGGTCAACCCAGGCACACGGCTGACAGCGAGGGTCGCCCGCCTCGGGGGATCAGGCGGTGCCGACGGTGTTGAGCAGTTGCGTGGTCCAGACGACGGCTTGGTAGTGCGCGTCGGCGATGTGGGCCTCTGGCTCGGAGTCGGCGAGGTCGGGGTCCTCGAAGGCGATGGCGTGTCGGAGCACGTCGGTGATCGGGCCGTCGAGGCCGAGCAGCGCGCCGCGGATGGTGTCGTCGACCGGGAGCTGTTCGACGATGTCGGGCATCTTGGCGTCGAACATCACGTCGAGGAGTGAGAGCATCCCGACCGCGTAGTAGGTGTCGGGGTTGGGGGCGTTGAGGTGCCGGGCGACGAGCTCGCAGAACTTGGCACGGCTGAGCGCGAGGCTCACGAGCTCGGCTGGTTTGTCGTCGAGCGCGCTCATCAACGTCAGGCTGGTCCAGCTGCGCAGGGTGTCGCGGCCGAGCAGGACGGAGGCGTGCTGGATCGAATCGACCTTGGTCGTGAGTCCCGCGGCGGCGGAGTTCACGAAGCGGAGCGCCTTCACCGACATCGCGACGTCGGTCGCCAAGACGTCGACGATGTCCTCGAGCGTGGACTCGGGGTCGTTGACGCGAGCGAGAAGCTGAATCAGCGTCAACTTGTTGGAGGGCACGGCTCGGGCGGTCAGGACGGCCGGCCGAGCGAAGAAGAAGCCTTGGAAGTAGTCCGCCCCGGCGACCTCCGCTTCACGGTGATCAGCGGGGGTTTCGATGCGTTCGACGACCACGAGCCGGCCGGCGGCATGGTCGATCTCGATCCGCTTTCGCAGCGTGTCGCCGCGGGTGAGAGCGAAGTCGTATTTCACGATCCGCGCGAGGTCGAGCAACGGTGCAAGTCGCGGCCTGTACGCGAAGTCGTCGAGGGCGATCCAGAAGCCCTGTTCGACCAGCCGGGCGAGCCCGTCACGCACAGCCTGCGTGGTCTCGACGTACTCCAGGATCTCCAGCACGACGCGGTCGGTGGGAACCGATGCCAGGAGCTCGGGCTGGGCCACGAAGCGGGCCGTGAGGTTGACGAACGCACGCGTGTTGCCGACGAGGGTGTCCAACCCGATCTCGGTCATCGCGTTCATCAGCACGCGTGCCGTCGCGACGTCGCCATCGACGAACTCCGCGGACCCAACTGCGGCGCCGCCACGGAACAGCAACTCGTACCCGATCGTGTTCAACGTCCGATCCAGGATGGGCTGGCGGCCGACGAACAACGTGCCGAGCTCATCGACGTGCGACGCGGTCATCGAACGGCCGCTCCCCAGCCCGTCCCAACTGCTCGTGCTACAGCCATCCGCGACGCTTCGGTAACTCTCATCGGCGGTGTTGTCGTCATAACGCTGACTGCAGGGTACGGCCGCCAGCCGCCAGTTCCGTGTGGGAAGACCTCACAACGCCGAACTCTTACGCCAGATCGACGTGTGACGATCGATCGAACGCCGAAGGGGCAAGGTCATCGATGACCGCCACCTTCTCGGCCGCATCGACGGGGAGGCCGAAGCTCAGCAGGCGGCCGCCGAACGCGATCGAACACAGCGCGAACCAACCCCAGCCGAGCAGCAGGCCGGCGATGACGTCGGTGAACCAGTGCACTCCGAGAAACACCCGCGTCGCCGCCACGATCGCCGCCAGCCCGGCGGCCACCGCCGCCGCGCCGGCCTTGATCTGGCGTGACCGTCCGCGTGTCATCACCAGCGCGACCGCGGCGAGCGTCGCGGCAGCCGCCGTCGAGTGGCCGGACGGGAACGAGGTGCCGGCGTAGCCGGTGAGCCGGTTGAGGTCGGGGCGGGCCCGCTCGACGAGGAACTTGATGCCGTTCGACATCGCGAACTGGCCGCCGACGACAAGTGCGAGGAACAGCGGCAGCGACTTGGTTGGTCGGCGCACGTACTCGGCGACGCACACGACGACGGCGAGGAGCACCACGCCGTTGGTACCGCCGATCTGACTGAGGGCGCGCAGGACGTCAGTGGTGGCAGTGGTTTCGTTCTCGGCGCCCAATCGCGCCAGGCGCATGTCCCACGACGCCAGCCCGAGTCGGGTGCGGATCATGGCGAGCAGAATTCCGATCCCCACCGCGGCGCCGACCACGAGCGTGACCGCGATCGTGAGCGCGATGCCCGTCTCCGTCTTCGGGTTGAAGTGATGGCGGAGGTGACCAGCGAGACCCGGGTGACGCTTGACCTCCTCGACGATCGTCTCCCCCGACACTCGCGGAGCCTCGACCTGCGGCCACCGCCGAGCGACGAGGCCAACGATCCCGGCGACCGCCGCGCCTGCGCCGAACGTCAGCAGCAAGATCATGCAGGAGGTTTATTCCCGTTGTGCGCACGGGTAAACCGCTCGTCGTGATCCAGCGGTCCCGGCCACGTCGCGTTGCCCCTGTGAAAGACTCGTCGAGAGCGGTCGGCGTCGCCCCGACGGCGGGTTCGGTCGTCCGTACCGCCGGCGTCGGATTGGTCCTGATGGCCGTCTCCCTGATGGTCGTGGGCTGGGCGCTCACCTATCTCCCGATGTTGGAGGGGCTGCGCGACTGGGACGCTTCGATCAGCGAGGAACTGGCGGACAGCCGTTCCGAGAGGTTCGAGTCGATCGCGCAGTTCTTCTCGCGCCTCGCCGACACGCCCTCCATCCTCGCCTTCGCGGCGGTGATCTCGATCATCCTCGCGTCGGCCCGCAAGTGGCGCGGCGTTGGTCCTCGTGCCGCTCGCGCTGGTGATCGAGATCGCATGCTTCGGCGCCGTGAACTACGCGGTCCAACGGCCGCGGCCGGACGTCGTGAAGGTCGGCTCGGTGCCGTCGACGTTCAGCTTCCCGTCCGGTCACGTCGCCGCCACGGTGGTGTGCTGGATCGGCGCCGCGCTCCTGCTGGCGACGTTCGGACGGCCCCGCGCGGCGCGCGTGGTTGCGGGCGTCGGCGCCGTGATGGTGGTGCTGGTGGCGTGGGCTCGGGTGTACCTCGGTATGCACTACACGCTCGACACAGTGGCCGGCATCGCGATGGGCCTCGGCGCGCTCTTCATCGCCGTGCGAGCGCTTCGGCCTGGAGCGCGCGACGGCGCGTCTGACACGCGCTCAGTACCCGCGTTGGCGGTCGACGACGTTGAGCAGCGGCTCACCGTCGAGGAAGCGGCGCAGGTTGGCGGTGAACAGCCGGCGCCCGAGGTCGAGGCCCACCTGATCTCCCATGCCGGACAGGTGCGGGGTGACCAGGATCCTCGGGTGCTCTAGCAGTTCGGGGCGGGGTGGCACGCCATCGAGCTCGCCGGCGCGCACGTCGAGAATCGCTCCGGCGATCTGCTCGTCGTTGACGGCATCGATGAGCGCGAGTTCGTCGATCTCCTCGCCCCTGGCGACGTTCACCAGCACGGCATGGGCCGGCATCGCGGCGAACACGGAGCTGTCGATCATCCCCCGGGTCTGCTCGGTCAGCTGCGAGCACACGACGAGGAAGTCGCTCTGGGCGGCCACCTCGAGCAGCCGGTCGGCAGGCAGCACGACATCGGCGCCGTCGACGTCGTGCCCGGGGCTGTCGATCGACCAGCGGGTCGCGACCACCCGCATTCCGAGTGCCTGAGCCATGCGGCCGACCTCGCGCCCGATCCCGCCGAGCCCGATCACGCCCATCGTCGAACCGGCGATCGTGCGCATCTGGTAGCCGCGGCGGGTGAACCGCCCGTCGCGCTTCTGGCGGGTTGCCTCGTCGAGCCCGCGCGCAACGAACATCGCCGCCGCCAGCGGCGTACTCCGCGATCGCACGGGCCGCGACCGTGCCCCGGCCTGACGTGAGTGTCACGGCCGATGTCCACAGGTCGCTGCGGTGCAGGTTCGACACTCCCGCCTGGGTGTGGTGCGCCCACCGCAGTTGGGGTGCGCGGCCGACGATCGACCGCGGTACCGGATACCCGACCAGGATGACTTCGGCCTCGCCCAGCAATCGGTCGCGCTCTGCACGCGGTACCTCGACGGCCGGTGCTCGCCCGTCCGGGGTCTCGTCGTGGAGCTCGCTCGCGAATGCCGCGCTACCGTCGACGACGACGACCCTCGGGTCGATCGCCACGTACGAGAGGTCGGCGCCGAGCCACGGCGCCATCACCAGTACCGTCACCGAATCCGACTCGCGTTCGCTCACCTCGCTATTCAACTGTCCTATTCAACCGTGAACGACGCCCACGTCGGGCGACAGGATGGCCCATGACCGAGATCCCGACCAGTGCCTTGCAGTTGCGCTCACGCGTCGATGCGAACGGCACCCTGGAACTATCCCTGCAGACCGTCGACGTCCCGACGCCGCGTGAAGGGCAGGTGCTCGTCCGCGTCGAGGCGGCACCGCTCAACCCATCCGACCTCGGACTGCTGTTCGCGGGTGCCGACATGAGCAAGGCCGTGTTCGCCGGTGCGGGCGACGCGTCGACGGTGTCGGCGACCGTGTCACCGGCGGCGTTGCCTGCCCTCGCCGGGCGTGTCGGCGACTCCTTGGCGGTCGGCAACGAGGGCGCAGGCACCGTCGTCGCCGCGGGCGCGTCCGACGCAGCCCAAGCGCTGCTCGGCAAGACCGTCGCCGTGCTCGGCGGCGCGATGTACTCGCAGTACCGGTGCGTCGACGTGGCGCAGTGCCTCGCATTGCCGGACGGAGTATCGGCTGTCGAGGGCGCGTCGTCCTTCGTGAACCCGCTGACCGTGCTCGGTCTCGTCGGCACGATGCGCCGCGAGGGCCACACGGCGCTCGTCCACACCGCTGCGGCGTCCAACCTCGGCCAGATGCTGAACCGACTCTGCCTCGCCGATGGGATCGGCCTCGTCAACATCGTGCGGTCGCCCGAGCAGGAGACGATGCTGCGATCGGCCGGCGCCGAACACGTCTGCAACTCGACCGCCCCGTCGTTCACCGACGATCTCACCGCCGCGCTCGTCGCGACCGGTGCGACGATCGCCTTCGACGCGATCGGTGGCGGTCGTGTCGCCGGACAGATCCTGGAGTGCATGGAGGCGGCGCTGGTGGCGTCTGCGGCGGAGTACAGCCGGTACGGCTCGACGACGCACAAGCAGGTGTACATCTACGGCGGGCTCGATCGTCGCCCGACCGAGCTCAACCGCAACTTCGGGATGGCGTGGAGCATCGGCGGTTGGCTGCTCACGCCGTACATGCACCACGCCGGTGCCGAGGAGGTCGAGCGCATGCGCCAACGTGTCGCCTCTGAGATCACGACCACGTTCGCCAGCTCCTACACCAAACACCTCGCACTTGGCGAGGTTCTCAGCGCCGAAGCCGTCGCCGGGTACGCCAAACAGGCGACGGGCGAGAAGTACCTCATCATCCCGAACGCCTGACCCGAGCTCGTCCTCGAGCCATCCGGCGGGACTCCGCCGGCACCTACGGGTCAGTGACTGAGCGTGAGATCGGGTGTGGCCGGCGCCGGGACGACCAGCAGCTGCCCCATCACGACCGGGTCCAAGGGTCTCGCGAAGTAGTAGCCCTGCGCGAGCTCGCATCCGACACCGCGGAGCGTGTCGCCCTGGAGCTCGGTCTCGACCCCTTCGGCGACGACGACGAGGTCGAGCGCGGCGGCCAACGAGACGATCGCGGGTGCGAGGGATCTGTCGGCAGTACCCGTGTCGATCGCGGCGACGAAGCTCCGGTCGATCTTGAGGATGTCGACGGGGAGCTGATGGAGATAGCTGAGCGAGGAGTAGCCGGTGCCGAAGTCATCGATGGCGATCCGCACTCCGAGGGCGCGGAGCGCGCAGAGCGTGAGAATGCACCTGTCGGTGTCGCGCATGAGCGTCGTCTCCGTGATCTCGAGGACGAGGGACGACGCGGCGAGCCCCGACTGCTCGAGCACGAACGCAACTCGGTCGACGAAATCGGGCTGGATGAGCTGCACGGGCGAGACGTTGACACTGATCGAAAGGGGAGTGTGCGGGCGATGTTCGAGTTGCCACGCCCGGACCTGCTTGCAGGCGGTCAGCAGCACCCGATCTCCGAGCTCGACGATCAGTCCGTTCTCCTCGGCGAGCGGGATGAAGGTGTCGGGCCCGATCGGGCCGCGCTCGGGGTGGTTCCATCGGGCGAGCGCCTCGGCGCCGACGACGTGCCCACTGACGAGGTCGATGATCGGCTGGTACTGGACGAAGATCTCGTCGCGATCGAACGCTCGACGCAGCGCGCTCCCGAGCTCGAGCTTGTCGAGCGCGTCGAACTGAGTCCCTGCCTCGAACGTCCGGTATCCGTTCTTGCCGCTGTGCTTCGTCGCGTACATGGCGAGATCCGCGTCGCGCAGGAGTTGATCACTTGCCGCCGCGGCCCGGCCGTGTGCAATGCCGATGCTGGCGCGGACGTAGAGCTCCTGTCCGGCAATCGTGAACGGCTCGGCGAGCACATCGAGCAGTTGTTGGGCGACCACCTCGGCATCGTGCTCATCGTCGACGTCCTCGATCAGGACCGCGAACTCGTCGCCGCCCAACCTGGCGGCCGTGTCCGTGGCGCGAAGGCACCCACGGAATCGTTCCGACACGGCGATGAGCAGCTCGTCGCCTGCCGTGTGGCCGAGGCCGTCGTTCACCGTCTTGAACTCGTCGAGGTCGATGAACAGCACGGCCACACCGCGCGCGCTTCGTTCGGCGCGGGCGAGCGCGTGGTCGAGGCGATCCGTGAAGAGGGCCTTGTTGGCGAGGTCGGTGAGCGAGTCGTGGAACGCCTGGTGAGACAGCGCGACCTCCAACCGGATCCGCTCGGTGACGTCGCGCAAGCTCCAGACGCGTCCCACGATCTGTCCGTCGACCCGCTGGGGCATGTACCGACGCTCGAACGTACGGCCATCGCGGAGCTCGACGACGTCCTCGCTGCGGCTCTCCGGGTTCTCGGCGACGTCCTCGGTGCGGCGGACGAAGATGTCCGGGTCCTGCAGCTGCGGCAGGATGAGCGCGAGCACCTCCTCGCGTGCCAGGGGCACGGTGATCGTGTCCGGCAGGCCGAAGAGTTGCCGGAACCGCTCGTTGAGGTTCGTGATCAACCCCGTGGTGCTGACCACCAAGATCCCGTCGGCCGTCGAATCGAGCGTCGCGCTCAGCTGCGACAGCGTCTCGGCCAACTCTGTCTCGGCCAACTTGCGGGCGGTGATGTCCTGGACGGTTCCGGAGATGACGGTGATGCGACCATCGACGCGGCCCGTGATGTCGGCGGTTCCGTGCAGCCAGCGCTGTTCGCCATCCGCGGTCCGCACGCGGAAGTCTCCGCCGAAGGCCGACCCGGCGACGAGCGACTCGTTCAGATCGCGTTCCAGCACCTGGCGATCGGCGGGCTCGACGTACGACAGCATCGTCTCGACGTCGAGCGTCGGCGTGGATGGATCGAGACCGAGCAACCGGCCGAGCTCGTCGGACCACTCCACCGCTCTGGTGGTCACGTCGAAATCCCAGCTCCCGAGCTTGGCAAGGTGCTGCGCCTCGGCCAGCCTCGCTTCCCGATGGATGATCTGCCCCTGGAACGTCTCGTTCATGCGCCACGACACGAGCCCCACAGCACTCATGGCGAGGATGAACCCACCGTGGATCGCGGCCCACTTCCACGGGTTCTCGATGCCCGCCTCGTGGTTGAACACCATCGACGGATCGATGACGCTGGCCAAGCCGTGCTGGAGCACGACGTAGCCGATCGAGACCAGCAGTGGAAGCCAGTCCTGGTAGAGCGTGACGACGCCGACCATCACGAAGTACGAGAAGTGCATCTCGATCCGCCCGTTGAACAGGTGCACCAGCACCGCTGAGCTCGTCAGCAAGCCCACCGCGGCGATCAGGGTGCTCGTCCTGCGGTCGGCGCGCCAGACCATCGCGGTCAGGGCACACACGGCGACGAGTCCACCCTCGAACGCGCTGTGCAGAACGCTGTTGCCAACGGCGAACGAAGCCAGGCCGAGCACGACTGCGTGGGCCCACAGGATCTTCAAGATCCAGCTGTGGCGGCGATTCCAGGCGTCCAACGGCAGCATGCCGCCGGTCGGCAACCAGGCGCGCAGGCGCCCAGTCCACCCCTGTTCGAGAACCGCCACGCCCGGCATAGGCGGTTGTATCGGCGCGAACCACGCTCAGGCTGAGGATGGAACGCCGAAACCCCTGAGAAAACCCCTCGTGGCGGGCGCCAAACCGGTCGGCACGCCCAGGCGTCAGGGCGACTGTTGGGCGCTCGTGTCGTAGGGGAGTGTGTCGGTGTTCAGCCAGCGACCAGACGTCGTCCGGCGGAGGGAGAACGTGACGGCAAAGGGCCGTTCACGTCGTTCGAGCTCCTCGCCGGACTCCGAGCGGACGATCTCCTCGACCGTGCCACGGGCGGCGAGGCCTGCGTTCGCACCGCGCTGCAGGCCTCCGGGGTACACCACCTTCAGATCGAGCGAATCGAACGTGTACGTCGGGATCACCCGCTGCCCGCCGCCCGCACCCTCCTCGATGACCGCTTGGAGCTCGTGCAGTCGCTCGCCGTCGGCGATGGCCGGCAGCAACGAGGCGTCACCCGTGGCCACCGCCTCGGCTTCGACGCGCAGGTTCCATGCGAGCGTGGCGGCCAGCTCCTGGGCACCCTCCGGTGTGGCCAGACCGGCGCTCAAACCGGCGACGTGTGGGTCGATGTTCACGGCCGGCAGCGTGGCGGGATCGACGTCGGCGACCGTGCCGATGTCGGCGGGCGGCGGGTCCTCGGCATTCGTCGATCGGGCGGACCACCCGGCCACCGTGATCGCCATCGCCAGGACTCCGGTCACGAGAACCGCGGTCGCGACCCGTGGGAGGGCAGCGACGGGCGCCAGCCGATCTCGGCCGCCCGACAGGGTCCGCACGAGGAACCGCCCGGGATGATCCTCCTCGGAGCCGGCGGCCGGGAAGTACCGGTCGAAGAGGGGGCGCGCCGTGCACACGAGCACCAACCCCGAGAGCAGCCCGACCTTGGCGCCGAACTCGGTGTCCCACGGAGCGATGAGCACGGCCGAGACGACTCCGATCGCCGTGCCGTACGCGATGCGGGCGACACGACCGGATGGCACCGTGCGCGGGTCGGTGATCATGAAGAACAGGAAGATCAGGATCTCCGGCGACGTCATGATGATCCACCAGAAATGCGTGCCGGTGATCGGTGTGAACGACCAGCGCGTCGTGATCGAGTGATCAGCGAGGGCGAGCACGGCGATTCCGGCGGCGAGCGAGAGCCAGAGCGCGGCGCCGAGCCCGAGCAGGCGCAAACGGCTGCAGATGAACAGGCCGCCGGCGACGATGACCGCGTAGGCCGCCAGCATCGGCCAGTCGAACGGCGCCCACCAGAAGTCGAGGGGCTCCACCCGTTCACTCCCGAGCACGAGGAACGCGGCGACGAGGGCGATGTTGGAGGGGTTGAACACGTGGCCGCTGCGGAACCGGATCACGTACTTCGTGAGCAGTCCCAGCGCGCCGACGGCAGCGAACAGATACCACCCGCGCATGGTCCAGTAGTCGCCGTTCTCCGTTCCGATCACGCGGAACAGCAACGCCGTGCTCGTCGCCGTCTGGAACGCACTTGCGGGCCAGACGAACATCGAGGTCCGCCGGTACGTCGTCGCGATCTCGATCGCCCCGCAGACCAACAACGTGACGAGGATCTGGGCGACGGACACCCGGAACCCGAGCCACGCGATGCCGATGAACAGGATCGTGAGGATCACCATCGACAGGTGGATGCGCGGGTCGTTGATGCTCGGCGGTACGTATCGGTACGAGTGGTCGCCGAGTTGGAACGTGCGGGGGAGGGGTGCGTCGCGCGCCGGCCACGGACGCGGTCCCGGGAGTAACGTCGTGCTCACGAGGCGACCGACCCGGCGTTGAATCGGCCGATCGAGATCGTGATGTGCACCCGTCCCCCTTCGTCGGCTTCACCAGCTCGCGAATTGATCATATACGATCAGTCCAGAGGTTGTACCGGGGGACCATGAGGCCGGCCGTCATGAAACGTGCAGTTGCGGCCAGGTGCTGGCTCATCCCCATCGCCGTCAGCATGGCCATCGTCGTGGGGTGCTCGAGCGACCCGGCCGCGGACGAAACCGACGCATCGGATGACGCATCGGGTGGCGGATCGGCTCCTGCCGGATCGGGAACCGTGCCCGAGGATCTCGACATCGAGGTCGAGCTCCGCGCGAGCCGGGATGCCCTCCCGCTCGGCGCCCCGTTGGAGTACACGATCGCGATCCGCAACGACGGCGCGAAGAGCGTGAGCGTCCCGGTCGAGGTCGTGCTCTCGCCTCCCTCCGGCGACGACGTGTCGTTCTACACGACGACATTGTTCGCGCCCACCGGCGACGAGGTGACCGAGGACGGGCGCGTCACCCCATCGCAGTGGTTCGCCGACCTCGGGCGGCTACACCGTCGCCGTCAACGCCTTCGGGGATGCGGCCGGCGATGCGGTCGAGTTCGACGTCTCGGATCCGACCGTGATCGTCCCCGTGTTCGAGGACGTCACCGGGCCGGCCGGTGTGACGACGTCGGTTCCCGAGGCCACGTGTGGGCGGTTCTCGAACGGTGCCGCGTGGGGCGATGTCGACGCAGACGGCGACGCCGACCTGTTCGTCACGCGTCTCGACGATCCGACGCGGCTGTTCATCAATGACGGCGCCGGAGGGTTCGTCGACGAGTCGGAGGAGCGCGGACTGTCGATCACCGACGCCAACGGCGCCGCGTTCGCGGACTACGACAACGACGGCGACGCCGATCTCATCGTGGTGCGCGACGGCTCCGATCGGCTGTTCCGGAACGATGGCGACGGACGGTTCGGCGACGTCTCGGTCGCGGCCGGGATCGGTGACGACGGATGGCGGGGGATGAACGCCTCGTGGGGGGACTTCGACAACGACGGCAACCTCGATGTGTACGTCACGAACTACATGACGTGCACCGGCGAGTGGGCCACCGAGGAGGAGATCATCTCCCAGGTCTCGTACTACCCGGACACGCTGTACCGCAACAACGGCGACGGTACGTTCTCCGATGCGACGTCGTACCTCGAGAACGATCCCGACACTCGTGACGACGGCTCGACGATCGGAGCCGGGTTCGGCGCCGCGTGGTTCGACTACGACGGTGACGGTCGTCTCGATCTGTACCTGGCCAACGACTTCGTCGGACCGTCACCCGACAACAACCGGCTCTGGCACAACGACGGACCGGTCGACGGTGGCCCGGTCGATGGTGACCAATCATCGTGAGTGGCGTTTCACGGACGTGTCCGTCGCGTCGGGAACGTCGTTCTTCATGAACACGATGGGCATCGGCGTCGGCGACTTCGATCGCGATCTCGATCTCGACCTCGCGCTGTCGAACATCGGTGCCAACAAGCTGGTTCGCAACGAAGGAGACGGTCTGTTCACCGACGAGCTGACGACGAACATCGCCCGCCCGTTGCAGGACGCGACCTACTCATCGATCACCTGGGGGACGAACTTCCACGACCTGAACCTCGATGGATGGGAAGACCTCTACATCGCGGCCGGGAACCTCTACGACCGCAGCCTCGACGCGATCGGTCCGCAGCCCAACGAGCTCTACGTGTACGACAGCGTCGGCCAGCAGTACCTCGACGTCAGCGCGGCGACGGGCGCCGACGACGAAGGCGACTCGAAGGGCGTCGCCTTCGCCGACTACGACCGGGATGGCGACATGGACATGTTCGTCATCAACCAGGGTGGTGAGCCGCACCTCTACCGCAACGTCACGCCGACCGAGGGTCAGCACTGGCTCCAGGTCGACACCGTCGGCACGGCGTCGAATCGCGACGGGTGCGGGGCGCGCCTCGTCCTCGAGCTCGACGACGGCAGCATGACCCGTCAGGTCTCGTGCGGCTCGGGCGGAGGCGGCGCGGGCAGCCAGCACGCGGTGCACTTCGGGCTCGGGTCGTCGACCGCTGTCAGGCGACTCGACGTCTACTGGCCATCGGGCACGCACCAGGTCGTCGAGGATCTCGACGTCGACAGCTTCCTCACGGTGGAGGAGCCAGCCAGCTGATCAGACGAGGCCTGATCAGCCGCTTTCCGGTGCAGGCTCGCCGGGTTGCTCGATCGCATCGAGGAACACGTCGACGTCGGCGTCCTCGCCACCGATCAGCCAGATCACGATCCCCTCGTCGTCGCCGTCGTCCCACGGCAGCACCCCGTCGACCGCGTACCGGTCGACGGTGATGTCCTCGGCGTCGTCGGACACGGGCGCCACGACCGCGAGTTCGACCTCGGCATCCGCGGGTTGGTCACGAAGGATGTCGATCAGTTCGCTTACGAGCATGGGTCCTCCGCGACCGTTCAGGGGTTTCGACTACGGCTCGCCGAGCCATGCGTCAGCACGATCGAGCAGGTACAAGCTGACATGTTTGCACCGATCGAGGCTGTCGGAAACGGCTCCGTCGTTGTTGAGGTACACGTCGGCGAGCTCGATCGAGATCCGGGCGACGATCGAGAGGCTGCGTTCGGGGGCGTCGGTGACGCTCGGGAACGAGTCGATCGCCGACACCTCGACGGGCAGTTCGACCCCACCGACGCCGGCGAGCTCGGTGGCGAGCACGAGCAGATCGGGCGGTTGCGGGAGCGGGGGCAGCGTCCACGTGAACAGCAGCGGGAACGTGAAGCCGGTCGGTGGATCGTCGTCGACGTCGTCGAGCTTGATGATCTCGTCTTCGAATCCGAGGAGCGCACGGGGGTCGACGTCGAGCGAGAGGTGGAGGTCGATCGGACCGCTGCACGCCTCCTCGGGATGCAGGTCGACCTCCCACAACTGGCGCAGCGAGTAGGTCTCGACGAAGTGGCGTTCATCGTGAACGTGGAAGCCGTGGTCGATCGCCTGACTCTTCAGGTCCGCCACGAATCCTGCTACGTCGATGACTGCCACACGGGCCTTTCTGTTCCGCTGATGCTGCCAGCTGCGTCGAGGGGACACTACCGTCCGCGGAAGTGATCGACCCCAGGCATGGTCACGCCCTCGAGACGTTCCTCGGCGTGGCCGACGCCGTCGCGGAAGTGTTGCGGGCGAACACCCAGTGGGGGGTGTCGGGGCTGCGGGAAGGTCAGTACGCGGTCGATCTCGATGCCGACCGGGCGTGCCTCGATCGACTGCTCGCCGCGGGGTTCTCGGTGCTGTCGGAAGAGAGCGGTGTACAGGGTCCCGCCGATCGACCGGTGGTCGTCGTCGATCCGCTCGACGGCTCGACGAACGCCTCGCGGGGCGTTCCGTGGTTCGGCACCGCCCTGTGTCTCGTCGACGCGGACGGGCCGGCCGTCGCGTGCGTCGCGAACCACGCGACGGGCGAGCGGTTCACGGCGATCCGCGGCCACGGGGCAGAGCGTGACGGTGTGGGGATCGCAGTATCAGCGTGCGAGACGCTCGCGGATGCCCTCGTCGGAGTGAGCGGACTGCCGGACCACCACTACGGCTGGGCGCAGTTCCGCGCCCTCGGTGCGTCGGCGCCCGACATCTGCGCCGTTGCGAGTGGCGCGCTCGACGCCTGGTGCGACATGAGCCGCGACGCCCATGGCGTGTGGGACTACCTCGCGTCGGTCCTCATCCTCGAGGAAGCTGGTGGCGTCGCGACCGAGGTCGGCGGACGCGATCTCGTCACCCTCGACCACGAGGTCCGGCGCACACCGGCCGTCGCCGCGACGCGTCCGCTGCTCGATGCTCTGCTCGCCGAACGGCGACGAGTGTGAGCGAGGACGGGATCTGCCGCTCGAACCGATCCGCGCGCGCTCTGGCCGCCGTCGACGGGCAGGATCACGCCGGTGATGAACGCCGCCTCGTCGCTGGCGAGGAACAGCGCGGCGTTGGCGACGTCCCACGCCGTGCCCTGACGCCCGAGCGGCACCGCGCCGGCGCGTCGTGCGGCGACCTCGGCGCGCGGCGTCCCTCCGGCGGCGGCCGGCGCGTCGACCGCCATCGGCGTATCGATGAAGCCGGGCATGATGGCGTTCGCCCGGATGCCGTACTTGGCGTTGGTGAGCGCCAGGTTCTGGGTGAGCGCGTTGACGCCTGCCTTCGACATCTTGTAGGCGGTGAGTGCGCCGGCACCCGCGATCGCGGCGATCGACGAGATGTTGATGATCACACCGCCGCCGCCCTGTTCACGCATCACCGGCACGACCGCCTTGCACGTGCGCCACATGGCGCGCAGGTTGAGGTCCATGATCCGGTCGTAGTCGTCGTCGGCGAGACGGTGCGGGGTCGCGTCGCCGGCACCGATGCCGACGTTGTTGTGCAGGATGTCGATCCGGCCGAGGACGTCGCGCGCCGCGGCGACGATCGCGCCGGGCGCTTCGTCGCCACTGATGTCGCACACGAGGACGTGACTGCGATGCCCAGCCGACGCGATCGTGTCGTGCGTGACGCTCACGGACGCTGCGTCACGGTCGACGAGCAACACCTCCGCGCCTTCGCGGGCGAACGTGATCGCCGTCGCCCGGCCGTTGCCGATCGTCTCGCCGGGCGTCTGCCCGGCACCGACGACGATCGCGGTCCTGCCCTGCAGCCGTGCCGTCATGGCGTGATGATGGCACTCGGGCGACCAGAGCCCCGCCGGTAGGCTCAACGGTTTGTCGGGCGCATAGCTCAGTTCGGCTAGAGCGCTTCCCTTACAAGGAAGATGTCGGGGGTTCGAGTCCCTCTGCGCCCACGGCAACCCGCAGCCTGTTGTCGGGTCCGCTCACCGGAGCCATTTGATGGGAGCGCGGTGCGACATTGGGGCGGCCGGCCGGGGCCGAACGGGGCCCTGGGGGCAATGCTCGGCCGACCGCCCGCAACCTGCGAATGATTCCCGTCTGCAGCTGTGCTCAAACATCGGGGCTCGAACATCGGGGCTGAACATCGCGCTCGAACAGCCGAGGAGTCAGCCGAAGCCACCCTCGCAGACCACTCCGTCGTCGTCGGCGTCTTCGTACCACTCGTACTCGGGATCCACACCCTTGCGATAGTCGACGTATCCCGCGTTGTTCGCTTCTTCGCACGTGTCGAAGCGGGGATCCAGTGCCGCTTCGTCGTCGGTTGGCCGCGGTTCGTTCTCGGTCCCGCATCCGATGAACTTGTAGAGGTTGTCGCCGTGCTTCGCGTACGCGGACGCCTTCAGGCCGGCGTCGGTGGATCCGGCCTTCGCGGTCCAGTCCCAGACGCTGAGGCCGAGCTGTTCGCAATCGGGGATCGCGGCGAGCATGTCGAGGTCGTGGATCGCCGTCGGCTTGCCCTGTGTGAACTCGCTCAGCTCGCCGACGTCCTCTTCGATGGTCATCGTTCCGCCGTCCAGCAACTCGGCGTCGTAGGTCAGCCGCGGCCGCGGGACCGTGGTGGTCGTCAGCGTGGTCGTGGTCGTCGTGACGGCGGGCAGCGGCGTCGCCCCGGATGCGTCGTCGTCGCCCGATCCGAGACCGCACGCGGAAACGAACGTCGCGACGATCACCAGGAGCAGCGCCCGCGCCCGCATTCCCGGAATCCTAGATGCGGAGCTCGAACACGTCCCGTCGTCCGAGCGCGGCAAATGTGCGGTCGGCAGTGGACCGGTGCCCGCGTTGTGTTCTCGTTGCTGATGCGATAGTCAGGAGTGCAGCGGGCTCTTTCAAGACCGGGCGGTCCGGCCACGCGAGGAGCACCAGGTGTCAGCAAGGGGTTCGAGGATCATGTGCGGCGTCGTCGCGGTCGTGGTCGTCGCGTTCGTGGTCAGCCAGATCGACCATGGATCGCTGCCGTCGGAGTCCCAGGCGGTCGACGTCACGGTCGTCGACGCGCGCCGCCAGCCGCCCGCCGGCGAACCGTCGTTCCCGGATCCGGCGCCGCGACCGAGCACGCCATCGACATCGACGTCGACGTCGACGTCGACATCGACGACGTCGCTGGTCACGACCACGACGACCCCGGTCACCACGACGACGGTGGTCCCAGTCACGACCGTGATCTCGCCGGGACCCGCCGATGCTGGTGTCGCGTCGCCCGTGCGCGGCGAGCAGTTCCAGCTCACCGAGCCGATCCCCGCGCCGGCGACCACCACCACCGAGCCACCGCCACCGCCGACCACGGAGCGGCCCAACCCGCCCCAGCCGCAGCCACCCGCCGAACCCGGCCCGAACCCGGCACCACCACCCGCCACCCAGCCGCCCGCGACTCAGCCGCCGGCGCCTCCACCGGCGTCGACATCGTCGGACGCGATCGCGCTCACGAACCAAGCGCGTGCGAATGCCGGTCTCGCGGCGCTCAGCGCCAATGGGGCGCTGAACAGCGCGGCGGCGGCCCACTCGGCCGACCAGGCGGCACGGAACCAGATGACGCACACCGGATCGAACGGATCGAACGCCGGCGATCGGATTCGTGCGGCGGGCTACTCGCCAGGCACGTGGGGCGAGAACATCGCCGCCGGGTACTCGAGCGCGTCGTCGGTCGTCGCCGGCTGGATGGCGAGCAGTGGACACCGGGCCAACATCCTGAACCCCGCGTTCACCCAGATCGGTGTCGCGTCGGCGACGGCTGCCAATGGCACGCGCTACTGGACGATGGTGCTCGCCGGTTGATCGGCCATCAATCACACCAGGATGGGCGGCACAGCTGTCGTTAGGTGTGTACGGTTCGGGCGTTGCGATCGTTGGCTGTGCTATTCGACGATGATGTTGTCCCAGTGCCATGTGTAGGCGGGGCGGTCGAAACTACGTTCGGACTTGTCCGGGGTGTACCTGTGATCCTTGAAGACCACCGTCACCGGTCCGTCGGGGAGCGAACCGGAACCTGTCAGCGTCACCGTTCCGGTTGAACGTTGCTGCGTGACTGAAACTGTGTCGTCGCCGTTGTCGACCAGGCAGTGCTGGTAGCGGGTTGCCTTGTCGGGCCCAGCGTCGTACGTCTCGCCGGAGTCGGTGTCGTCGAGGGCGAGTTTGTTGCTCGCGTTGATCGAGTTGAACTTGACCACCATCGTTCCTGGGCCCTGCTCGGGCAGATCGGCGGCTCCGACGTCGGCGAACAGTTCGCGCTCGCCGACCGGGACGATGGCGACCTCCCACCACTGGCGATTGCCGAGGTTGGTCAGGTTCACGTCCCAGCAGACCCGCCGGACGTTCGTGAACGTCTGATTCGGTGAGAACCAGACGAGTGAGTAGCCGTCGACATCGCCCATCGAAGTCATCATGTGGTCGTTGCAGTTGTGAACGCGGTCGCGACACGTTGTGCCATCGACTCGTCCGGTCCCACCGCAACGTCCGCGTCGTGTAGGGATCGCCAGGGATGCTGCACCCGAGGGGGTGATCGCCCTTCCAGGAGCCTCCGGACCGACCGTAGTAGTCATGGACGTCGACGTTGCGTTGGTGAGCCCCTGCGGGATCGGTCCATGCCGGTATTGCCGGCATACGTCGGGATCGGAGGTGACGGCTCCGGCATCGGCGGATACGGGCGTCGGATCGGTCTCCGGGATCGGCGGGGCGGGCTGGGGGTACGGCTCCGGCCCGGGTTGCGGGATGGGCGGCGCGGGCTGGGGGTAGGGCTCCGGCCCGGGCTGCGGGATGGGCGGCGCAGGTTGGGGAGAGGGCTCCGGGGTCGGCGGGACCGGAATGGGGTCAGACATGGGTCGAGGGTTCCCGGCCGAATCGACCGTGAACCCTCGACCCATGAGCCGAACCGCTCGTGCTATTCGACGATGATGTTGTCCCAGTGGCAGGTGTAGGCGGGGCGGTTGAAGCTGCGTGAGCCTTGTTCGGGGTGTAGTTGTGGTCCTGGAACATGACCGTCACGGTCCGTTGGGGAACGAGCCGGGAACCTGTGACCGTCAAGCGTGCCGGTTGAGCGGTCTTGGGTGGCCGTGATCGTCCCGTTGCCGTTGTCGGTCATGCAGTTCTGGGTAGCGGGTCGCCTTGTCAGTACCCGGTTGTACGGCCAGCGCGGTGATCCGCCGTTGACGACGAGCTTGCTGGCTCGCCGGATCGAGTTGCCACCACTTGACCACCAGTGTTCCGGGACCGTCGTTCGGGCAGATCAGACGGCATGCGACGTCGGCGAACAGTTCGGGCTCGCCGAGCCGGGACGACAGCCACCTTCCACCATTGGCGATTGCCCATGTCGGTCAGGTTGACGTCCCAGCAGACCCGACTGGACGTTCGTGAACGTGCTGGTTCGGGATGAACCACGCGATGGAGTAGCCGTCGACGTCGCCCATCGACGTCATCATGTGGTCGCTGCAGTTGTAGAACGAGGTCGCCAGCACGTTGCGCCGTCGTGTAGTTGGGCTGCCACTGCAGCGTACGCAGGCCATCGGAGGTGCACGAGGGCTTCGTGCAGTCCGCTCCGTGATCACCTTGCCAGGTGCCATCCGGACGCGCCGCTGTAGTCGTGAACGTCGACGTTGCGTTGGAACACTCCCGTGCGGAAGTTGCTGCAGGCCGGTGTTGCCGGTGAACGTCTCGGCGAAGGCCGTCCCAGGCGCCGTGGTCGGTGGTGCGTCGGTCGTGGTGGGTGCGTCGTCGTCGGTGGTGTGTCGTCGGTGTGGTGGTGGGTGGTCGCCGGTGTGGTGGGTGGTCGTCGTTGTGGTGGGTGGTCGGCGGTGTGGTCGGTGCCGTCGTTGTGGTGGGTGGTCGGCGGCGTGGTTGGGGCCGGTCGTTGTCGGGTGGCCGGGTCGTGGTCGGGCCACCTGGTGTCGACGGGCCGAAGCTCGCCTGTGTCCAGACCCGGGTCCTCAGGTAGTCGTCGACCCTGGCGATGTACTGGACCGCCGTCGGTGTGCGCCAGCGTCCGGAGAACCACACGCCGGCGCAGCCCATGGCGTCGCCGCTGCGGTACTCCGCTCCACGCTCGACGGTGTTGAGCCAGGTGAACTGGCCCTCGAAGCATGACCGCCAGATCCGCGAACGCATAGTCGACGTTGTAGGCCGACGAGCGGATCGCGTTCGAGTTCACGAACGCAGTCCCGTGGTAGACGTAGCGGACCTGCATGAGGCCGATCGACTCCGGGCACTGACCGCTGGTGGTGCGCACGTCGGGGTGGCAGTTGGCCTGGGTCGACGTCAGGTCGCCGCCAGCCTTCTGGTCCCACCACGACTCGATGGCGACCTGGGCACGGACGAGGTCCTCGTCGATGCCCCACTTGCAGGCGACCCACTGGAGGATCTCGTCAGTGGTACCGGTGAAGTTGCCGGTCACGCGGGGGTAGGCGGTGTTCGCAGTCGTGCCTCTGGTCGCGTTGTACGTCGCGTTCCCGGGCCGGTTCTCCGACATCCGGCGCACGGCCGTTGCGCACTGCTGCTCGCTCGGCAGCGTGGCTCCGACGGGCAGGGTGTTGAAGCGACCCGTGGGCGGGGTGGTGGTCGGTGGAGTGGTGGTCGTCGTCGGGGCCGTCGTGGCCGGGGCGGTGGTCGGCGGGGTGGTGGTCGGCGGCGGGGTTGTCGTTCCGACGAGCTCACACCCGGCGCGCTGTTCGCCGTTCAGGCACGTGTCGCGCGTTCCGCTGTCGCCGCGAAGGATGTCGGTGCCGACTCCACCATCGAGGTAGTCGTCGCCCGAGCCGCCGTAGAGGCGGTCGTTGCCGTCGACACCACACAGGCGGTCGTTGCCCTGGAGGCCGGAGATGACGTCATCGCCACCGCCGCCCCAGATGATGTCGTTGCTCGAGGTTCCGACGAGAACGTCGTTGCCGGCCGTGCCGCGGATCGACGAGGAGCTGGAACTGCACAGCGTCGGTGCGATCTCGATGTCGGCCGCGCTGGCCACGACGAAGGACGTCGCGCCGAGGGCCACGACGATGCCGGAGACGATGAGCCGCGACGAGCCGCGGATGCCGGGGACGCGCTCCCGACGAGAGGCCGCGATGCGCTCCACGGCGAGGGCCCTACGTCGCTGGCGCGACGGCCGTGGAACGGGTGCGGGCGGATGGCGTGGAGTTTCGTGCATGGGGAGAGTCCTTTGCGGGGTGGAGGCGAACCCGCTTGCGGGGATTGCTGACAACGGCGTGACATCTCTCCGGATCACGTCAAATCACGTTAAACGAGGGCAAAATATGACGCTCGTAGTGTTACGGCGACCACGCCGCGTAAGGAACACCGCCCAGATCATCTTACCACGTTCTTGACGGTTGGATTACGGATTCATGACGACGGACCGTCGCTGAGACAACGACCTCACGCGCTGTGACCTTCCGGCCACGCATCTGTGATGAGATCGCCCCTCGGGAGGGCCCTCGACCGATCGGCACCCGCGAGGCGGCGGCGGCGCCGTCACAGCGCCGTCACATACGGCGACACATCGCCGTCAAGCGTTCGTCTGCCCCGACGGTTGGGAACCGGTCCGAGACTGAGTACCGTTGCAGCGTTGCGGAGTCGCCCATGACTCTCGACGGAGTCAATGGAGTGAAAATGGCTACAGGTACCGTGAAGTTCTTCAACGACGAGAAGGGCTTCGGCTTCATCAGCCGCCCCGATGGTGACGATGTGTTCGTTCACTTCTCCAACATCGAGGGCACCGGCCGGCGCACGCTCGCCGATGGTCAAAGCGTCGAGTTCGAAATTGCCCCCGGCCGCAAGGGACCTGAAGCGGTCAACGTGCGGGCGGTCTGAGTGGCGTCGAGCCCTCAGTCGTTCCAGAAGCGTCAACGCGAACTCGCGAGACAAGAGCGCGCGGCGGCGAAGCGCGCCCGCCGACACTCACGTGAGACCGACGACGCCGAGGACGACGCCGGAGCGCTGAGCGAGGACGAGCTCCTCGAACAGTTCCGGCTGCTGAACGAGCGGCGCGAAGCCGGCACGGTGAGCGCCGAGGACTTCGAGGCGCGCCGTATCGAGATCTTCGCCCAGCTCGGTCTCGGCGAAGGCTGACCGCACCCCTCAATCAGCTCGCGACGCGCGGTTCGTTTCGGCGTGCCCCGACATCTGGCGCTGCCAAGATGGCCCGGTGCGTGTGCTGTTCGCGACCGCTGAGCTCTCGCCGATCGCCACCGTCGGCGGGCTCGCCGCGGCGGCTGCCGGGTTGTCGCTCGAGTTGCGCCGCCAAGGTGTCGACGTCGAGCTCATCGTCCCCGACTACGGCGATGTGGAGCTGTCTGACGAGTCGGTCATCGAGCTCGACGTTCCCGCATGGGCGGGCCCGGCGAGGATCCGGGTCGGCGATCACCCGATCGCCGGTCGGTTGCATCTGGTCGACGTCCCGGGGATGGCGCGCAGCCATCCGTACCTCAGGCCCGACGGCGATGGTTGGCCGGACAACGCGGAGCGGTTCTTTCGCTTCGCCAGAGCGATCGCGGCGCGTGTCGAGCAGGCACCACCCGACGTGTTGCACCTCAACGACTGGCATACCGGCGCCGTGCTCGCGGCGTTGACCGACCAGCCGCCGACGGTTGTGTCGATCCACAACCTTGCGTACCAAGGTGTCGCGCCCGGACCGTGGCTCAGGCGGATCGGTCCCCGCGCCGAGCACTACGAATGGTGGGGCGGCGCCAACCCGCTCACCGGCGCCTTCGCGTTGGCCGACGCGATCGTCGCAGTGTCGCCGAACTACGCGTGGAGATCCTCACGCCGGAGTTCGGGTGCGGCGTGAACGTGCCGCTGGCGTTCCGGGGCGATGCACTCACAGGCATCCTCAACGGCATCGACACCGAGGTGTGGGACCCCAACACCGATCCGCACATCGTCTCGAGGTTCGATGCCGACCACCTCGAAGCCAAAGCGCCCAACCGTGCCGCGCTCCTCGAGCGCCTCGGCTTCGCGGCGTCCGACGTTCCACTCGCCGTCGCCGTCACCCGCCTGACCGATCAGAAGGGGATCGACCTCCTCGTGCCCCTCGTGTCGCTGCTCGAGCAGATCCCGATGCGGGTCGCCGTGCTCGGCTCGGGCGACGCCCACCTGGCCGCCGTTCTTCACGCCGCGGCCGCCGCGCATCGGGACTGGTTCGCGTTCGTCGAGGGCTACGACGAGTCGCTGTCGCACCTGATGTTCGCGGGCGCGGATCTGTTCCTGATGCCGAGCCGCTTCGAGCCGTGTGGGCTCACTCAGATGCAGGCGATGCGTTATGGAACGGTCCCGATCGTCACCGGTGTCGGCGGCCTCGTCGACACTGTGCCCGACGCCGACGTGAACCGACGCGACGGGCGCGGTTTCGTCGCCGGCGCGACCGGCGTCGATCGATCTGCTCGCCGCCATGTTCCGGGCCGGCCGGCGAATCACCGACCGCAGGCGACGCGTCACCTTGCAGCGCCGCGGGATGGCTGTCGACTGGTCGTGGCGTCGACCGGCGGCCGAATACCTCGCGTTGTACGAACGGTTGATGGCGCGGGTCTGAGTACCCTCGGTGCATGGCTGAGCCGAAGGTTCTCGTCATCGTCCTCGCCGGTGGCGAGGGCAAGCGACTGCTCCCGCTCACGAACGACCGCGCCAAGCCGGCGGTGCCGTTCGGCGGTTCGTACCGTTTGATCGACTTCGCGTTGTCGAACTTCGCCAACGCCCGCTACCTGAAGATCGTCGTGCTCACGCAGTACAAGAGCCACAGCCTCGACCGCCACATCGCCCAGACGTGGCGCTTCTCGACGCTGCTCGACAACTACGTGGCGCCGGTCCCGGCGCAGATGCGACGCGGCCCGCAGTGGTTCCAGGGCTCGGCCGACGCGATCTACCAGAACCTCAACCTGCTCCACGACGAGAGCCCTGATCTCGTCTGTGTCTTCGGCGCCGACCACATCTACCGCATGGATCCGCGCCAGTTGGTCGAGCACCACGTCGACAGCGGTGCCGGGGTGACGGTCGCGGCGATCCCCGTCCCCAAGAAGGAAGCGGTCGACTTCGGGGTGATCGAGTCGAGCGCCGACGGCAAGATCATCGCCTTTCACGAGAAGTCGAAGACTCCGCCGACGATGCCGGGCGACAAGCAGCGCTGCCTGGCGAGCATGGGCAACTACGTGTTCGACACGCAGACGCTGATCGACGTCGTGACGCCGCGTGAGGATCTGTACACCGACCTCGGCCGCGACGTGATCCCGGCGCTGACATCGGCAGGTGTCGCGCGCGTCTACGACTTCAGCACCAACGTCGTGCCCGGCCAGGACGAACGCGAGCGCGGTTACTGGCGCGACGTCGGCTCTCTCGATGCGTACTTCCACGCCAACATGGACCTCATCGCCCCGGTGCCGGTTTTCAACCTGTACAACGATCTCTGGCCCGTGTACACCCACCACCGGCAACTCCCGCCGGCGAAGGTCTCGCGCGGAATCGGGGGTGAGCCGTCATTCGTCGACGGCAGCCTGCTGTGCCTCGGGTCGATCGTGTCGGGCGCGCACGTCGAGCGCTCGATCATCGGCACGAGCGCGTTCATCGACCACGACGCGCACGTGACCGAGTCGATCATCTTCCCGGGCGTGCACATCGGCGCCGGCGCCCGCCTCCACCGGTGCATCATCGACAAGAACGTGGTGATCCCCGAATGGAGGCGCATCGGCTTCGACAGTGGCGCCGACACCGAGGACTACACGGTGAGCGAGGAGGGCATCGTGGTCGTCGAGAAGGGCCGGCGGTTCGCTTGACGATCCGCTGCGTGGCCGGCCGCCGCCGGAGCTGATCGCCTGCCGCCCCGGTCCGACGGACCCTCAGTAGGCTCGTTCGCACTGTGGGTCGCTTCAGCTGGGTCTTCCGTCTGGCGCTCGTGATCGGAGCAGGTGCACTTCTCACCACTGCCGTCGTTGTCGCCGTCGCGCCGAGAGTGTGGCGGATCGCCAACGCCCACGAAGAGGTCCCGACCGACCTCCCCGACTTCGAGCCGCTCGCTCAGCGCACCTACGTGTACGACACCGAGGGCAACGAGATCGCGGTCTACGAGCTCGAGAACAGCCAGCCGGTGACGCTCGACCAGGTGCCGCCCGAGGTCATCGAGGCGTTCCTTGCCGTCGAGGACAACCAGTTCTGGGTGCACAAGGGCGTCAACATGCGCAGCCTGTTCCGGGCGACGCTGTCGAACTTCGCTTCTGACGCACCGCAACAGGGCGCGTCGACGATCACGATGCAGGTCGTCAAGAACGACTTCCTGGCCGGTCTCGAACGCGACGGCCGCTACAAGCTGCTGCAGATGGTGTACGCGACGCGGCTCGAGAAGCAGAAGACCAAGGAACAGATCCTCGAGCGCTACCTCAACACCGTGTTCTTCGGCAACAACGCCTACGGCATCGCGGCGGCCGCCGAGATCTACTTCGGCAAGCAGGTCGCCGAGCTGACGTTCGTCGAAGCGGCGTTCCTCGCCGGCCTGGTGCGCTCGCCGTCGGGGTACGACCCGATCAACAACCTCGAGCGCAGCCGCGCCCGTTTCGCCCAGGTGCTCGACCGTCTCGTCGACGACGCGCTGCTCACCGAGTTCCAGGCGACCGAGATCGCCGACGACTTCGTCATCCCCGAACGCGTGAAGTCGATTCCGACCCGGGCGACGAAACGGACCTACTACACCGAGGCCCTCCGCGAGTACCTCCTCAACGAGTCGAACCTGCTCGGCGAGACGTACGAGGAGCGCTACAACACGCTGTTCCGCGGCGGTCTGCGAATTCACACGACGTTGAACCCGTACCTGCAACTCAAGGCGGAAGAAGCCCGCAACGTGTTGCCCGACACCGTCCAGGGCATCGACGCCGCGATCGTGTCGCTCGACACCAAGACGGCCGCGATCCGAGCGATGGTCGGCGGACGCGGCTTCGAGCCCGGCCGCAACGAGGTCAACATGGCGCTGGCGCCCAGCCAGACCGGCTCGAGCATCAAGATCTTCATCCTCGCCGCGGCGTTGCAGGCGGGCGCCGAGCCCGACGACATCATCGACGGCACACGGGGTTGCCGGTTGCCGAGCGACAACCCGGACGAACCGATCTTCGAGATCACCGGTGGCGTGGCGGGCGGGGTCTTCACGCTGCGCGAGCAGACCTATCGCTCGATCAACTGCGCGTTCGCCCGCTTGTCGCAGATCGTCGGCCTCTACCGCGTCGTCGACATGACGTACCGCATGGCGTCGTCGACGTATCTCTACAAGGGCCAACCGGCGGAGGAGCGCGAGCCGATCCAGCCGCACGCTTCCTTCGCCACCGGGGCCAACGAGATGAGCACGCTCGACATGGCCGCCGGCATGCAGACGATCGCCAACCTCGGGGTGCACCAGACGCCGTACTACGTCGATTACATCGACGACGCCGCGGGCAACCGCATCTACACCCACTCGTCGAAGGGGGAGCGCGTGCTCGACACGCGCGTCGCGCTGACCGAGATCTCGATTCTGAAGGACGTGCTGACGGTGGGCACCGCGCGCCACGTGCTGGCCGACTTCGCGGCGTTGCGCCCGGCCGCCGGCAAGACCGGTACCCAGCAGAGCAACTGGACCGCTGTGTTCGTCGGGGCGACGCCCTTCCTGTCGACGGCGGTGCTGGTGCGCGACCCGGCGCGATACACGTCGATGGACAACATCCCCGAGTTCCTCGCCGAGGGGGTCGACAACGTCCAGGGCGCGACCTACCCGGCCCGCATCTGGGGCGCGTACATGGAACCGGCGCACGTCTTCGAGCCGGTGACCGACTGGCCGAAGGCGCCGCCGCCGATCCGCCCGGCCGGCCGCTTGTACCTGCCCGGCGTCGAATGTCTGTTCCGTCCCGTCTCGACGCCGACCACGTTGCCGACCGACGCGCCCGACGCGCCCGATGCGCCCGACGCACCGCCTCCCGATGCGCCCGGCGGCGATGTCACCGAACAGGCACCACCGACGACGGTGCCACCCACACCCCCGACGGGCACCACGATCCCCGGCGATCCGACGGACACGACTGTGCCGCCGCAGCCGGTGTACACGGCGATCGACAGTGGCACGACGATCCCGCCCGACGTGCTCGATCCTCGGGCACCGCTTCCGTCGGCACCGCGGTCCGTCTATGTTGCACCGTGCCGATGATCGATGACCGATGACCGAAGACCTCCTCGCCCTCCAGGCGGTCGACACGACCGCCGACCAACTCACCCACCGTCGCAGCCACCTCCCTGAACTGGCCGACGCGACCGCCGCGCGCGCCGCGCGCGCCGACTGGGAGCGCCGCCGTGACGAGATCGGCCGCCAGCTCGACGAGCTCACGGCCGAGATCGATTCGGCCGAACACGACACGGGACTGATCGATCGCCACCGCGACCGCCTGAACGCGCAACTCCGCACCGTGATCGCGCCGCGCGAGGCGGAGGCGTTGCAGCACGAGATCAAGACGCTGTCCGACCGTCGTAGCGCCCTCGACGATCGGGAGCTGTCGGCCCTCGAGCAACAGGCCGAGCTCGACGATCAACGGGCGACTCACCTCGGGCTCGAGCCGACGACGAGCGCTGCGCTCGAGGCGGCAGAGTCGGCGCTGGCCGCCGCGATCGCCGAGATCGACCAGCAATTGGCGGAGCTCGACGAGCAGCGCGCCGCGCTCCGGGCCGGTGTGCCGGCGCAACTGCTGGCGCGCTACGACAGCCTGCGCGCGGCGCTCGGTGTCGCGGTCGCGCGTCTGGTCGGTACTCGTTGCGATGGATGCCACCTCGACCTCTCCGCGGCGGAGGTCGACGCGATCAAGGCCGTCGATCGGACCGAGTTGGCCGACTGCCCGCAATGTGGCCGGCTCCTCGTGCGCTGAACGCGGGCGAGCGTCCGGTGCTGCTGTGGTTCGTCGGCACGTCAGTCGTGACGATCTGGTTCGTGTTCCGCGACCCGCGCTTCGACTATCGGCTCCTGGTGGTCGGGTCCGTCGCGCCGGCCGTGGTGGATGTGTGGTTCGGGGGCGCCCGTGTGTTGCACAGCCTCGCGTTCAGTGTCGCCCTGCTGGCGGTGGTGATGATCGCCACGATCGGACGGCGCGAACTGCGCCGCACGCTGCTGGGGCTCCCGCTGGGAACGCTCTTGCATCTCGTCTACACCGGGGCGTGGGCAGACACGTCCGCGTTCTGGTGGCCGTTCAGTGGTGGGTTCGACGACGCGCCGTTGCCGATCGCCTCGCGCGGCTGGTGGAACGTGCTGTTGGAGCTCGCCGGATTGGTGCTCGTCGTGTGGATCGTGCGGGCGGCCGATTTGACCGACCCGATCAGGCGACGCGACGCGTGGCGTACTGGCCGGCTCGACTTCGACGCAGGGCGAACCCGCACCCGCAGGGTGTGATTCGCCGTTTGTGATTCACTGCATCCATGTTGATCCTCGTGCGGCACGGCCGCACCGCGGCCAACGCGGCCGGGCAGCTCCAGGGACGACTCGACCAGCCGCTCGACGATCTGGGCGTACGCCAGGCACTTGCCGTCGCGGCGTACGTCGGGCCGGTCGACGAGGTCATCTCGAGCCCGTTGCTGCGCGCTCGCCAAACGGCGGAGGCGTTCGGTCAGCCGGTCCATCTCGACGAGCGCTGGATCGAGATCGCATACGGCAAGTACGAGGGGCTGCCACATGGTGACGTTCCGTCAGAGGTGTGGAACCTCTGGCGCACGGACGCCACCTTCGTGCCCGACGATGGTGGGGAATCGGCGGCGGCGGTCGATGTGCGCGTCCGGGGCGCGTGCGACGAATTGGTGGAGCGGATCGGCGATCGGGACATCGTGGTCGTGAGCCACGTGTCGCCGATGAAGGCGGCGGTCGCCTGGGCGCTCGGCGTCGACTTCGCGATCGCGTGGCGGACCCATCTCTCGCACGCGGCCGTGTGTCGGATCGAGATCAGGCCGCAGGGTCCGGTGCTGTTCTCGTTCAACGAACGCGCACCGGACACGCCGATGTGCTGAGTGTGCCGATGCTGAATGTGCCGATGCTGAATGTGGTGGCGCAAACGTGGTCGGTGAGCAGCACGACTTGCCCGATCCGGCGTGACCACCACGGGTACGATCTGGTACGTGCCGGGGTCCAGATCTGAGACGCCGGGCGACGGGGTTCGGGCACTTCCGCCGCCTCGTGCGCGCTTGCCACCAGGATCCACGTCGTCCGACGCACCGCCCCTCGAGCCGCCCACCACGAATGGTGAGAGCCGGACCGATGGGCGACTCCCAGAGCCTCACCCGACGACGAAGGTGCCGTTTTCGGTCTTGCCCTCCCCGGTGACGGTGGAGCCGATCGAGTTCTCGGCGTTGCCGGAGCCCGTTCCCGAGGAGCTCGTCGAGTTCTCCGTACTTCCGACGCCGGTGCCCGAAGCCGCGGTGCCGTTCTCGGTGCTGCCGGAACCGACGCCGGTGGAGCTGGTCGAGTTCTCGGTGCTGCCGGAACCGACGCCGGTGGAGCTGGTCGAGTTCTCCGTGCTGCCGGAACCGACGCCGGTGGAGCTGGTCGAGTTCTCGGTGCTGCCGGAACCGACGCCGGTGGAGCTGGTCGAGTTCTCCGTGCTGCCGGAGCCGGAGCCGGAGACTGCGGTCCCGTTCCCGGTGTTGGCGGTGCCCGGCCCAGTGGAGGTGGACGAGTCGCCCGCTGCGCCCGAACCGGTCGCCGCAGATGCCGTCGCGCTCCCGCTCTCGCCGCACCGACGGCCGCGCCGCACACGCCAGCACCCGACGGATGGGGGCCTCCGGTGGGGCCGGCGCCGCAACCGGTGCGACCACGACTCACGCCCCCGGTCCGACCGGTCAAGCCGGAGCGACCCGCGCCGAGCGGCCCTCGACGTGTGCTCGTCGGGCTCGCCGCCGTCGTGCTCGGAGCGACGTGCGTGATCGCCGTGCGGGCCTTCACCCGGGATGACGACACGGACGACGTCGACACGATCATCGCAACGCCGAGTGTGGTGACCCAGACATCGATCGCGGAGACGGGTGGTACTGCTGCGACGCCGGCGACCGGGGTTCCGGACGACACCGCGACCGCGGTGCCCACGCCGACGGCACCAGCGGTTGTCGCGACCCCCGCGCCCGAGGCACCTGCGAGCACGGCACCCGTAGACACGACGACTGCGACGACTGCGACAACAGTGCCGGCGCCGACGAACGCCGTGCCGGTGCCCGGCACCACAGAGTTCAGCGGTGTGGGCAATGACGTCGTCAGCCTCCTCGGCTACGACCTCACGCGCACGATCATGGTCGTCACCCACAACGGTGTCGCCAACTTCGAGTTGAGCACGCTCGACCAGGACCTGAATCAGATCGCGCTCGTCGAGAGCACCATCGGCGCCGTGTCGGGGACGTATCCGCTCGCCCTCGACGAGCAGGTGCCACCGAGCTACCTGCGCGTGGACGCCGACGGTGAATGGGTCATCGACATCAGGTCGGTCGACGAGGCGCGACTCTGGCAGGCCGACTTCATCACCGGCGTCGGCGACGAGGTACTGCGCTACGAGGGCGGGGCGTCGGTGCTCGACTACACGAACGCGGGGTCGTCGAACTTCATCGTGCAGTACCTCCGCAACCCCGGGTTCGATCTCCTCGTCAACGAGATCGGACCGGTCTCGGGGACGACCACGATGCAGGCCGGTCCAGGCGTCGTGGTCGTCGACGCCGTCGGCGATTGGGCCTTGAGCGCCACCCCGGCGTGAATCGACTGGTGGATTCAGGTCGCCGGTGGGTCAAGTCGCCCGTGGGTCAGGTCGCCGGTTGGGTCAAGTCGAAGGTGTGATCCCGGTCGCCCGGACTTCGACCCAGCCTGGTGTCGGCCTCGTGATGTCGGCCAAGAGTCGATCGAGGCCCGCATTCGACATTGTCAGAGACAGTGGTGGCGCTGGCGTCAGTGGTCGATCGCGCATGCGTTCCTCCCGAGGTGTAGACGTCTCATCGACACTCGCTGAGGAAGCTTGAGAAGGGTCAACACTTCGGCAGGTTTCGGGCGCGAAGGTTTGACGGGGCGGTCCGGCCGTAACGGGCGGGTGAACGGCCGGACCGCGCCGTGACCGTTCTTGTTCCCAATTCTCTCGGCCGTAAAACACTGTTTTTCTCATGCCGTTCCCGAGCTTCGAGTGTGACTCGATGGCTGGTCGGTTCCGTGCCGCTGGCGTTAGCGTCGCGTTCATGACCAACGTGAACAGTGCGGCCGATCTCGCCAGGTTTGCCGAGGAGAACGACGTCGATCTGACCGGCTACGGCGAGGCGTTGGCCGAGCTCGTGGCGTCCGGAAAGCTCATCGAACCGGAGCAACCGTTCGCCGAGCACGTGCTCGACCAGCTTCGGAGTGGGAGTGCCATCGAGGACGCCGTTGCCGCAGCGCGCGAGCGGACGCTCGAGAACGCCGAAGACCACAACGCCGAATAATCGCTGCGGGGCGTGGCCGTCGCGGCGCTGACCACCGACTGCATCTCGACCAAATCGGGTGATCTCTGCCATTGACCTCGACCGCGCCTGGTCATATCGTCACCGCTGTCTTCAACGGCGAGGACGTTCTACGAGTGATCTCTCTAGACCCCGGAGGTCGCGCCCGTCATGTCAGAAGTGGACTCAACGCCCCGCGTACGCCTCGCGCTCCGCGGTGAGATCGATGCTGCAACCGCCCGCAACGGCATCGAGCTCCTCCTGAACGTGAATCCGCGGCCCGCACTCCTCGGCCTGACCGAGGAGTTTCGACCGTCGACGCATAGGTGTCAGGCGCGCCGCCCGCCCCGTACCCGGGGCGGGCGGTGGCGCGCCCAGCCGCATGTTCAACGGTCCAGCCTCCGACCGGTCCCAAACAATTTCTCGACAGGACGCCGCCTTCCCGTATGCTGTACAACCGAAGGCGGAAGGCGGGGAATGATGAACAGCGACGATGTGTACGCGCCTGGGCGCGCGTTGGCGTTCGCGGGGGACGAATACGCGAACGCGGTGACGGAGGCGGCTGGGGTTCACCGATGCGCGGTGGCCCGTCTGGTATCCGAGCTGCTCAACGCCGAGACGATGGCCGCGGCCGCCCGGATCAAGGTCCAGCTGACAGCTGTCCAGAACCAGTACGAAGCAGCGTTGATGGAGGAAACGATCGCACTCCAGGCCCGCCACGACCACCCCGGTGCACAACTGGAAGACCTCGACAAGCGGGATCCGCGCCCCTGACCCCGTCGCCCCGGCAATCGTCCGGGTCGATGATGGTGCGATGGTGAGTCGGCCTGTAAGCGGGATTCTGTGGGCGCCGTGCCTTGCGGCTCGACGTCCGGTGGCCATCCATCTGTGCGGCCTACCCGAGGGTTGCCCGGCGACTTGCGTCGTCGGGCGGAAGGGCGATCCATGCCCTCTGCTCGGCCTTGCTCCGGGTGGGGTTTACCGAGCCGCCCGGGTCGCCCCGAACGCTGGTGCGCTCTTACCGCACCGTTTCACCCTTACCTGTGACCGGTCGCCCGGCCCATCGGCGGTCTGCTCTCTGTTGCACTTGTCCGTCAGGTCACCCCGACCTGGCTCTCGCCAGCACCCTGCCCGGTGGAGTCCCGACTTTCCTCGACACGGAAGGCGTCGCCGCCGCCGTGCCGCGGCCACCCGGCCGACTCACCATCGCACGGATCAGTGTACGGCTCGCTCTCCCGAGCGGGATCAGCAGCTCTGATCGGCGTAGACGAACGTGTTGGCGGCCGGGGTCTGGAGGAGGATCGTGAATCGCTGACCCTCGTCGTTCGGGGCCCCGACGACGAGCTCGATCGCGGACACGGTTCCGAACGTCGACGGGATGGCGTAGACGACGGGGAACTCGGGTTCCTCCGCGGCGGCCGGCTCGCCGAGCAGCACCGGGTTCACATACCCGTCGGGCGTGCCGGTGATCGACAGCGCGAGCGTCGCCGCGTGGCGGTTCTCGTCGGCCCCGATCTGCATGACCTTCATCCTGAGGTCCGGCGTGGTGAGAGATCCGACGAGCGACTGATACGACGCGGCGGCGAGGCTCTCGAGCCCGTGCGCGATGTTGAGCACGTCGCGCAACAGGTCGTCGCTTCCCTCGAGGGCCTCGAAGGTGGGATCGATCACGCGTCGGGCCAGCCACGGATTCGCGCACGCGAACTCCTCGCCGCCGGCCTCGGTGATGAACCCACCGAGGGCCGCCGAGTGCCCGGTGTGGTCGTCGACGAAACGCTGGACGAGCGTGTCCTGCTCGGCGCTCAACACGTCGAGACTCCGCGCCGCCGCATAGGCATCGAGCACCGTGTGCTCGAGCGACTGCGCAGTGCGGAGCAGCACGACGTCGTCGACTTCACCCGCTGGCAGCGGCGTCACGTCGGGAGCGTTACCGACGCGTCCGGGCTCGGTGCCGCCCGCCCGGTCCTCGCCGCACGCGGCGATGATCGCACCGAGCGACAGCGTGATTCCCCCGGTCTGCAGCAGTTGGCGGCGACCGAACGTGGCCCTCTGGATCGAGCCGGTCATGACAGCTCCTCGGGCAGGAGCGGGTCGGCGGTGTTGACGAGCAAGACGTCGAGGTCGTCGCCGCGACCGGACATGTCGGCGAGGACGACGCAATGTCGGGCCTCCATCGCCAGCATCGACGCGACCAGCTTGGCGCCGTCGATGTTCTCGAGCCGCGCCAGCACCTCGAGGTGGGTGGCCACGGCGGCCGACTCGAGGTCGTAGCCGGCAGTCGCGACCGCAGTTTGGTCGGACACGGCGAACGCCGATTCGAGCTCGCCGTACAGCTCTTCGTTGCGGATGTTGGCGGGCTCGCCCACGAAGCCGGCGATGCCCTCGGCGTACGCCTTGTGCTGGTCGACCAGCACGCCGAACACCGGATCATCGGCGCCCGCCGCGACCGCCGCGGCGTACAGATCGCTGGCGGCGAGCTCGAGTGTCTGGACGAACCTGAGCAACGCGAGGTCGGCGTCGATGACGCGCTCGGTCGACGCGAGCGCCGCTTGTCCCGCGATCAGCGACAGCGCGGCACCGGCGAAGCTCGCGCCGAGCAGCCCTCGACGCGTCGAGATCACGCTCGTCGCGGCGTCCCCTTCTGCGGTGTGGGTCACGGGGGAGGGTCCTTTCGGGATCATGTCGGCCCACAGCATTCTCGGCGGGGGGTCGGTCTGGCAATTCTAGAAGTCGAGCGCAGAGAGCTCCGGGATCCATCCAGCCGCCCGCTGGACGGCGATCGCCCAACGGGCGCGGTCGAGAGGTTCGCCTGGCTCGACCACACGGGCGGGGCTCCACGACGCAGCGATGTCGTCGAGACCCGACCAGACGCCGACGGCGAGCCCGGCGAGCAGTCCGGCGCCGAGTGTCGTGGCTTCGACGACCGGCGAGACCTCGACCGGCTTGCCGGTTGCGTCGGCCAACGCCTGCACGAACGTCGGATTGGCGCTCATGCCACCGTCGACACGAAGCAACGGGATGGTCAACCCGGTGTCCGTCTCGGCTGCGATCACCATGTCGGCGCCGCGGTGGGCCACGCCCTCCAGGACGGCCCGCACGACGTGCGCTCGGCCGGTGCCGCGCGTCAGGCCGAGCAACGTGCCGCGCGCGCCGTAGTCCCACTGCGGCGTACCGAGGCCGAGCAGGGCGGGAACGAACACCACTCCGTCGGACGTGGCACAACCCGCCGCGACGTCGTGGCTCTCGGCACTGCTGGCGATCAGGCCGAGATCGTCGCGAAGCCACTCGATGCACGTCCCCGCGGTCAGCATGACCGCCTCGACGCCCCATGTGAGCTCACCGCCGTGTGACCACGCGACGATCGGGAAGGTGCCGTTGGCGGTGCGGTTCGCCGTGTCCGGCGCGGCGCTGCCCGTGCACACGTCGAGCATCCCGCCGGTGCCGAACGTGATCTTCGCGAGGCCGGGCCGCACACAGCCCTGCCCGACCAATGACGCCTGCTGGTCGCCGGCCATCGCCGCGATCGGCGGCGCGCCGGGCAGCGCCGATGCGCTCCCGATCAGGCCAGAAGAGTCCACCAGCGACGGAAGGATCGACACGGGAATGCCCAGGAGCTCGCACACGCGGTCGTTCCATCCCGACCCGTCGTGCTGGAACAACCCGGTGACGGCCGCGTTCGAGTGGTCGGTGACGTGCAGAGCGCCCTCCGAGAGCACCCACGCCACCCACGAGTCGACCGTGCCGAAGCACAGGTCGCGATCGGCGGCACCGGGCACGTTGGCGAGCAGCCAGGCGATCTTCGTCGCTGACTGATTCGGTGCCAGCGGCAGGTCCGTGCTCGATCTTGGCCATGATGCACTCGCCGACGGTGCGCAGGTCCTGCCAGCCGAGCGCGGGCGCGATCGGCTCGCCCGTGGCGCGATCCCAGATGATCGTGCTCGCCCGTTGGTTCGTGATGCCGACCGCGGTGACGGGGTCGGATCCGGCGTCGGCGATGGCCGCGCGGGCCGCGTCGAGCACGAGGCGCCCCATCTCGGTCGCGTCGAACTCGACGAGACCAGGTGACGGCGTCGACGGGGGAAACGGGCGATAGTGCAGCGAGCGGATCGCTGCCGTGTCGTCGACCAGCGCGGCACGCAGCCCGGTCGTCCCGACGTCGACGACGAGGATCATGGCGCGTCCTGCATGCTGCTCGGGCGGAACCCCTTGGCCCGCATGCGCTCCCCGAGAACGCCACCCAGCAGTCCGGCACCGAGGGTGACGGACAGGTTGAACAGCAGCGCGAACCAACGAACCTCGCTGCCGCGGACGAGACGGATCGCGACGAACACCGTTTGGGCGATGACATACGTGCCGACGGCCGTGACGATGCCGTGGCTGAGCGGGAACCCGACGCGTTGGACCCATGCCGCGCATCCGGCACCGAGCACGAATCCGAGCACCGCGCCGATCACGAGGAACGTGGCGAGCGTGGAGTCGTCGCGGTCGGCCGCCCATCGGCTGCCGATCGAGAACGGCACGGCGAACACCAGCGCGACCATCCCGCCGGCCTTGAGGGCGGGCACGTCCCAACGTTGCGGGTTCAGGGCCACGGCACCGGACCGAACGGTGAGGGCAGCCCGAGCTTGCCGGGATTGAGGATGCCATTGGGATCGAGCGCCGCTTTCAGCGCGACGAGAACTCCGTGCGCCGGGCCGAGTGCCTCGGCCACGAACCGCGCCCGGTTGATGCCGATCCCGTGATGGTGCGAGAGGTTGCCGCCGGCGGCGAGCACGGCGCGCTGGCCGGCGTCCCACAGCGCGACGTACGTGGACTCGATCGCGTCGGGCGGTGGTGTGGCGGCGAACGTGAAGTAGAGGCACGCGCCATCGAGATAGGAGTGGGAGAGGTGGCACGTCGCGGCGACGGCGTTGGCAACACCGAGCAAGGCCGACCGCGTGCGCTCGAACACGTCGTCGATCCGCGACCACGGCGCGGCGATCTCCATCGTGTCGACGACGAAGCCCTTGCGGGTCAGATCCTGGAGGGCTGAGGTGTCGTTGCGGTGTACGAGCCAATCGGCGACGAGCTTGTCGTCCGCCGCCGTGGCTCCGACCGCCGCACACGACTCGGCGACCACCGCCATCGTGGCGTCGACAATGGCTGGATCACCTTCGTCGAGCACGAGGAGGATGCAGTTCGAGCCGTCGCCACCCCGCCCGCGCGCCGCCTCCTGCGCGTCGTACAGCGGAGGACCGCAGGTGTCGCACCGCGCCGGAGCGTCGTGCGGCACGCCTCGACAGCCGCGCCGAACGTCGCTACCGAGTACGCGGCGCGACGTTCGGCAACGGGCAGGGGATGGGCGCGCAACCACACCCGCGTGACGATGCCGAGCGTGCCTTCCGATCCCGTGAAGAGCTGGTTGAGGTCCGGCCCGACGGCGCTGGCCGGGCCGCCCCCCGTGCGGATCACCGTGCCGTCGGCGAGCACCACCTCGAGGCCGACGACCATGTCTTCGATCTTCCCGTACCGCGTCGAGTACTGGCCGGCGCCGCGGCAGGCCACCCAACCGCCCACCGTCGCCAGGTCGAAGCTCTGCGGAAAGTGACCGATGGTGAGCCCGTGCTCGGCCCGCAGCTCCGACTCCAGGTCCGGCCCGAACGTGCCGGCCGCCACCTCGACGACACCCGACGCGACGTCGACCGTCCCGATGCCGACCAGCGCGGTGGTGTCGAGCACGACGCCGCCGTAGAGCGGGACCGACGCCCCCGATACACCGCTTCGCCCACCGGCCGCGGTGACCGGGATCCGCGCCTCGTCGCAGGCGGCGAGCACGGCCGCGACCTCGCTCGTCGACGTCGGCCGGGCCACCGCACCGGCCAGACGGGGAACCATCCCGGTGAGCGACCAGTGCAGCGCGAGCGGCCACCAGTCGCGACTGGCTTCGGCCACACGCCCCGTGTCGGTGATCGTCTCGCAGATCGCACTCAGCCGGTCGAGCAGCGCCGCTGGAAGCGGTGCGACGTCGCCGGTGAACCGTTCGCCGGATCCCGTCAGCTCGATCGGGGGCGTCGGCGCCGTCATCGCCGGCATCGCAGCGTGGGGAGAGCAGACGCGGGATCAGGCATGGTCGGCGAGCACGTCGGGTTCCGTGACGGCCGACGCACGCTGCTCGGACTCACAGATGAGGCGGTAGTTCGCGACCTGGCGGGCGATCTCCTCAGCGTCCCATCCGAGCTCGCCACCGACGAGCGCGGCGACCGCGGGCGCGGCCGCGAGGCTCGCCGTGCGGTTGAACAGGTGGGCGCGGGTGCGCCGGGCGAGGATGTCGTCGAGTGTGGTCGCCATCTCGTGGCGCACCGCGTGCACGGCCTCGGCACGGATGTACGGAAGTCCGGGCACCAGCGCCTCGGCGAGCGAAGAGTCGAACGCGATCAGCGCCTTGACCTCGGCTGCCTCCGAGCCGTAGCGGCCCACGAGGTGGGCGTCGGCGCTGCCCGGCGCCGGATCCTTGTAGCCGACGGCACCGACCAGCTTCAACTTCTTGGTGCGCGACCGGCCGCGTCCGTCGAGCGCTCGTTGCACGGCGTCGACGGTGTCTTCGGCCATCGCACGGTACGTCGTGAGCTTGCCACCCGTGATCCGGATGAGACCACTGTCGCCCGACGCGACCTGGTGCCCCCGCGAGAGATCGGCAGTGCGTCCCGACGAGGCGGCCTTCACCAGCGGCCGCAGGCCCGCCCATTGACCCGTCACGTCGTCGGCCGTGACGCCGGTCGTGATCGAGTGGTTGAGCGCGCCGAGGACGTAGGCGACGTCCGCGCCGGTGCACTGCGGATCGTCGAGCGGACCGTCGTAGTCGGTGTCGGTGGTGCCGATGTAGGTGTGCTCGTACGTTCCGTCGCCCTTGGGTCCCCACGGCACGACGAACAGGCTGCGCCTGTCGCGCGGCACCGGGATGACGACCGCGATGTCGTTGCGGACCTTGTCCCACGGAATCGTGAGATGGACGCCTTTCGCCGGCCGGATCGAGTCGGGGTCGGCCTTCTCGTCGAGGGCGCGGACCTCGTCGGTCCACACACCAGTGGCGCTCACGACGACGCGGGCGCGGACCGTGACCTCCGCCCCTCCCGTGTCGACCACGGCGCCGTCGATCCGTCCGTCGGCGCCGCGGGTGAACGCCGTGACGCGGCAGCGGTTGGCGACGACTGCCCCGTGCCGTGCTGCGGTGCGGACGACGCCGAGCGTGAGGCGGGCATCGTCGGTGGCGGCGTCGTAGTAGAGGTACGCCGACGCGAGCCGTTCGCGCGGCATCGTCGGCAGGTGCGCGAACGCGGCGTCGCCTCGGAGCCGCCGGTGCCGCTTGCCGATCCGCCAGCCGCCCGTGAGGTCGTACATCCACATCGCCGATCCGAGGGCGCGGGCGATCTTGCGCGAGATGACACCGTCCTTGGTGAGCACGGGGATCATGAACGGCAGCACGTGGACGAGATGGGGAGCGTTCTTCAGCAGGCGCTGACGTTCGTGCAGTGCCTCGTAGACGAGGCGAACGTCTCCGTTCTGGAGGTACCGCAGACCGCCGTGGATGAGCTTGGAGCTCTTCGAGGAGGTGCCGCTGGCGAAGTCGTCGCGCTCGACGAGTGCGGTGCGCAGACCCCGCGTGGCGGCGTCGAGGGCGACGCCGGCGCCGGTGATCCCGCCCCCGACCACGAGCACGTCGAATGGCTCGTCGCGCAGCCGCTCGAGCATCGCGGTGCGGTCGAACGCGGCAGCGGCCATCGCCCCGATGCTAGGGCTGGGCACCGGCGAGCGCGCCAACGGGCCGGACTACTGTCCGGTCGGCCGCCGCGATGACCCTCACCTACGACCCGAAGCACGCCGCCTACTCCGACGAAGCCGACGTACGCAACGAGCTGACGCGGGTGTTCGACGTGTGCGGCGGTTGTCGGAGGTGCCTGTCGCTGTGCACTTCGTTCCCATCACTGTTCGAGATGCTCGACAGGGTCAGTGCCGGTGCCGGGATCAGCGACGCCGGCCGGCTCACGCCGGCGCAGCAGGACCGCGTCGTGGACGAGTGCTTCCAGTGCCGGTTGTGCCTGGCCAACTGCCCGTACGCGCCCGGCATGCACGAGCTGGCGATCGACTTCCCGCGTCTGATGGCAAGGGCCCGCGCGATGCGCCACGCCACCGGCCAGCGCACGATCCGAACGATCGTGGCCGATCAACTCCTCGGCCGCACCGACCCCATTGGCAAGCTGGCGACCCGCGCCGCGCCGGCCATCAATCGGTTGGTCGGCGCCGAGGCGGGCACTCTTCGTCGCCGGCTCCTGGCCCGCGTCACCGGCGTCACGGCGCGGCGACGCCTGGTGCCCTTCGCCCGGCGACGCTTCTCGAGGTCGCTACGGAGCCGACCGGGCACGAGCGGACCCGCCGTGGATCGGCGAGTCACGGTGTTCCCCACGTGTCTCGTCGAGTACCGGCGACCAGAGATCGGCCACGCCCTCGTCGACGTCTACGCCCACCATGGCATCGCGTGCGACGTCGCCCGGGTCGGATGTTGCGGGGCACCGTGGCTGACGGCGGGAGATACCCGCAAGTTCGCAGCCCACGCGGCGCGCAACGTCACAACGCTCGCCGCCGCGATTCGCGGCGGCACCGACGTCGTCGTCGCCCAGCCGACCTGCCACGCGGTGATCACCACCGACTACATCGACCACGTCGGCGGTGCCGACGCCGAACTGGTCGCCGCCAGGACGTTCGACGCCGTCGCCTACCTGGCCGATCACGTCGTCGACCGTCCGAGCACCAGCAGCGCGCTCGACGCCGGGTTCGGCGTTCAGGCGACGCGCCGCATCGTCAACCACGAACCGTGCGGCCGGCTGGGAGACGCAGGGCCCTTCGCCGGCCCGCCGGTTGTTCGAGCTGACAGGCGCCGAGGTCACCGATGTGTACCGGTGCACGGGCGTCGACGGCAGATGGGGGTTGCGCGTCGCCAACGAGCAGATCGGTCTCGCCGTGGCCCACGGGCTCGGCGTCGAGATCGAACGAGCAGCACCCGACGTGGTCACCGGGGCCTGCGTCATCACCAACGTCGCCATCGAGGAACAGACCGGGCGGGCCGTGATCCACCCCTTCGAGCTGCTCGCCACCACCGATCGGGGGTCGCCGAAAGAGGACCGCGACGGATAACAGCGAGATGAGACACATCGGCGTCGCGCATCTCACATCGGCCATCGGGTGAAATTCTTCTGGCGCAAACGGTTCGGGCGGTTCTAGTGTCGGTCGCCTGACGAGAACACGCACTGGGGGACACACCGAGGTGTCAGCGCACGAACTCGAATGGCGCATGCTCGGCGCATGCCGAGGCCTGGAGCCGGCGATCTTCTACCCGGAGGACGACGAGGCAGCCGAAGTTGCCAAGGAAGTGTGCGAGCTGTGCGGCGTTCGTGCCGCCTGTCTCGAATACGCCCTTTCCAACCGGGAGAAGGCAGGCGTGTGGGGAGGCGCCACCGAACGCGAGCGGCGGCGCATCATCCGTCAACGCCGTCGTTCCGCCTGACCCCTTCGGCCTAGCCTCGCTCCATGACCGCGATCGACGACTTCGGGGGGTGGCCCGCGCTCTTGACGCTGCTGCTCGATCGCCATCACCTGACCGCCGACCAGGCCCACGCCGCGATGTCGACGATCCTCGGTGGCGACGCGACGCCGGCGCAGTTGATCGGATTCGTCGTCGCCCTCCGGTCGAAGGGCGAGAGTGCCGAGGAGCTGTCCGGGCTGCTCGATGCCGTGCTCGAAGCCGCCGAGCTGGTGCCCCTGTCCGAAGAGCTGCGGGCCTCGGCGATCGACATCGTCGGCACCGGGGGCGACGGTTCACACTCGATCAACGTGAGCACGATCGCGGCGATCGTGGTCGCCGGCGCCGGGGTGCCCGTCTGCAAGCACGGCGCACGCGCCGCATCCTCGAAGTGCGGTACCGCCGACGTGCTCGAAGCGCTCGGGGTCGTCGTCGAGCTGACGCCGAACGGGGTTCTCCAATGCGTCGAGCGGGCGGGCATCGGCTTCTGTCTCGCGCCGCGGTTCCATCCTGCGTTCCGCTTCGCGGCGCCGTCACGCCGCGAGATCGGCATCCCGACCGTGTTCAACCTGCTCGGCCCGATGGCCAACCCGGGTCGGGTCAGGCGCCAGCTGATCGGTGTCGCCAACCCCGCCTATGCCGAGCGGATGCTGCAGTCGTTGCGCCATCACGGCTCGACCCACGCCTGGGTCGTGCACGGCAACGGTCTCGACGAGCTGAGCACCACCGGGCCGTCGTCGGTCCTCGCGTTGCGTGACGGTGAGGTCGAGCACTTCGAGATCGACGCCACGTCGATCGGCCTTCCGCCCGCCGTCAAGTCCGACTTCACGGGTGGTGAGCCGCACGAGAACGCCGCCGCGGCCCGCCGGGTGCTCGCCGGTGATCGCGGCCCGCACCGTGACATCGTCGTGCTCAACGCGGCAGCCGCGCTGATCGTCGCCGGGCATGCCGACTCGCTCGCAGCCGGCGCCGAGAAGGCGGCGGAGACCATCGACTCCGGCCGCGCGTCCGCGATGCTCGACGCCTTCGTACGCGAGTCGCGAGCCGCTGCCGATGCCGCCGCGGGCTGACGGGTGAGCGCCAACGCTGCGTCGCAACCCGGTCCGTTCACCGTGCGTGTGCCGGCCTCGTCGGCCAACCTCGGTCCCGGCTTCGACACGCTCGGCATGGCGCTCACGATGTACGCCGAGGTCGGCCTCGGTGACACCCCGGCGGGTGCCGCGCTGGCCGACCGTCACCACCCCGCTGCCGTCGCGTTCGCCCGGTTGGGCGGCGTCGGCACGCCGTGGGTGCGTTCGCCGATTCCGATGGGACGCGGGCTCGGCTACAGCGGAGCAGTCCGCGTCGGCGGTGCGGTGGCAGCGGTCGTCCAGCGGCTCGGCACGGGATGGCGAGAGGTTGCCGGCACCGTCGGCGAGGTCCTCGCGGTGGCCGCCGATCTCGAAGGTCACGCCGACAATGCCGCCGCGTCACTGCTCGGTGGTGTGGTGGCGACGGCGGGGGGCCGTGCGGTCCGTGTGCCACTCGGCTTCGATCCGGCGGTCGTCGTCTGGATCCCCGCCGTCACCACGTCGACTGAGCACTCGCGCAGCCAGATGCCGGCGATGGTCTCCTTCGACGACGCCGTGCACAACATCGGCCACGTGGCGATGCTCGTGTCGGCCCTGGCCGCCGGCGACACCGGCGCGCTGCGCGACGCCACCAGCGACCGCCTGCACCAGGAACGGCGCTTCGCCGACGCGCCGATGTCGCAGCAGGCGCTCGCGGCCGGTCTCGAGCATGGTGCATGGTGCGGATGGCTGAGCGGCAGTGGGCCGACGATCGCCATGTTGTGCAAGGCCGAGGCAGCCGCCGAGTTGGCCGCGTCGCTCCCCGACGGCGGCCACACGAAGGTGCTCCGCATCGACCACGGCGGTGCCGTTGCCGAGCTCGGCATCGAGCCGAGCTCATGACGTTGCGTCTGACATCGCCGCCCCTGACAGCGACGGTGTGACCTCGATCGGGAACGTCCAGCTGCCCGTGCAGGCGACGACATCGATCCGATCGGCGTGCTTGTCGAATTCACGCGCCAGGCACAGCGCCTCGTCGATCTGATGCCGCCCGAGCGGTTGCCCGGTGACCGCGACGGCCGGTGCCGCGACCGGGAGCGACTGGCCTGCCGAACCCGCCACGACGACGTCGACGAGGCGGGCGTGATCGATGACCCAGGTGATGTCGCCGCGCCGCACCTCGCAACGCCGTGCGTCGCGGAGCGCCTCGACGAGCCGATGGCGACGGACTGCGCCGTGCAGGGCCGAGAGACGGTCGCGGACGTGGGCGGCCTCCTCGAACCGTTGCTGGGCGGCGAGGCGCGACATCCGTGCACCGAGCGATTCGGCGATCACGGACGGATCGCCCGTCAGCGCGCGCGCCGCGGCGTGCACGGCCGCGTCGTACGACACTCGGTCGGCGGACCCGGCGCACGGACACTGCGCGACGCCGAGTTGGGCGGCGACACACGGTGCGGCATCGGCTGACGGGACGTGGAGGCGTCCGAGCCGGGTCGAGCAGCGCCGCAACGGCAACGCCGAGAGGATCGCCTCGACGACGAGGAACGCCATCGTGCGCGACGGGAGCGGCCCGAGGTGCACGCCGGTGCGCGCGGGTTCGCGCACGACCGCGAGGCGCGGCCACGGGGAGTCGGTGTCGAGGCGGATGTAGCAGTACTTGTCGGCGCGCGTGCCGGCGCGGTTGTAGCGGGGGAGCGTGCTCGCGATCAGCCGGCTCTCGACGACCGCGGCCGACAACGCATCGGGGAGCGCGAGATGCCTGACCGCCTGGGTCTCGCGCAGCATCGGGCCGATCTTGCGACGATCGTCGCTGCCGAAGTAGCTCCGGACCCGCTGGCGGAGGTTGGTCGCCTTGCCGACGTACAGGACCTCGTCGCGGTGACCGCAGAACAGGTACACGCCAGGGGAGCGCGGCAGGTGCGCGGTGAGCTTCAACTTGCCCGACTGCGGGTGCCCCGCCAGCTTGGCGAGGGCCACGAGGTCGTCGAGTCCGAGCACACCGAGACCGGCGGCACGCTCGAGCAGCAGATGGAGGAGGTCGGTCGTGGCGAGCGCGTCGTCGAGGGCGCGGTGGGTCGGACGGTGGTCGAGTCGGAACCGGCTGGCAAGCGTTCCGAGGCGGCAGTCGGGAACCTCGTCACGCACGAGACGGCGGGCGAGTGCCGCCGTGTCGACCACGGTGGGGGCGATCGTCGTTCGGCCGTCGCGTTCGAGGGCCGCGCGCAAGAACGCGAGGTCGAAGCCGACGTTGTGGCCGACGAACACTGCGTCGCCGATGAAGTCGACGAGTGAGCCGAGCACGGCACCGATGTGCGGGGCCGGGCAGACGAGCGCATCGGTGAGCCCGGTGAGCACGCTGATCCGGGGTGGGATCGCCCGACCGGGATTGACGAGGGTCTGGAACGTGGCCAGGCACTCGCCGCCGCGGACCTTGACGGCACCGATCTCGGTGATCATGTCGTTGTTGCGGTCGCCGCCGGTGGTCTCGAGGTCGAGCACGCAGAACGTCGCCTCGGCGAGGGGCACACCCAGATCGTCGAAGCTGCGCTGTCCCAACATCGCGGCAGCTGCCATGGGGCGCCATGGAAGCACGAACATACGTTCGCGTCAAGAACAACTGTTCGGGACGGTCGCGAAGCCGACCGCTACGCTCGTTCCCATGGATGGCGAGCAGGTCGACGACGCGGCGGCGGCACCGCTCGCGCTCGAGCATCGTCACCTGCGCCGCGCGTTGGAGTTCGCCGTCGACATCGCGCGGGAGGGCCAGAAGCTGCGGCCGCCGCTCAAGTACCCGGCCGCCTTCAAGCCGTACTTGAAGCTGTCCCGCCTGCCCTCGTCGGCACTCGGCCCGCTCCGCCGCGTCCTCGACGCCGACGAGGCGTTCCGGACGCGCATCGGCGCCGGCGCCGTGCCCGAGCTCGTCGATCCGATCGGGATCCTGTGGCTCCAGCGTCCCGACGGTTGGGCCGAGCGCATCGAGCAACTGATCGTCGAGGCCGACGACGAGGCCTTGCGTGCCGACGCGGCAGTCAAACTCCGTCACGAAGCCCGCCGGCGCGAGGCGGCCGAGCAGGTCGCCAAGCGGTCGCGCGCCGAGCTGGTCGCCCTGGAGGCGCGGGTGCGGTCGCTCGTCGGTGAGATCGACCAGCTCAAGGCCGACCTGACCAAGGCCAACGACGCCACCGATGAGGCGAAGGCCGAGTTGCACGACGCCCGCCTCGAGATGCGCCATGCCAACGATCGCGCCGCGGCAGCAACGTCGAAGCTCGAGCGGGCCGAGTCCGATCGGGCTGCGGCCGTTGCCGCCAGGCAGTCCGCCGAGGGCGTCCGCGACTCTGTGATCGCCGACCGAGCAGGCGGCCGTCGTCGAGGCCTCCGAACTGGCCGGGCTGGCCGCGGCTGCCCAGGAGCTCGCCGAGCGCCTCGCCGCGTTGAACAGCCCTCCGACGGATCGCAAGGGTCCGCCGGCGGCGCCTCGCCGGCGCGCGTTGCCGCTGCCCGGCGGCGTGGCCGGCGATTCCGAAGCGGCGACCGAGTATCTGGTGCGCTCCGGCGCCTCGGTGCTCATCGACGGCTACAACGTGGCCAAGCTCGGGTGGCCGGCGCTGGAGCTCGAGATGCAACGCCAGGTCCTGCTCGATGCGGTCGAGAACGTCGCCCGCCGGTACGGCTCCGACCTCACGGTCGTGTTCGACGGCGCCGGCGTGATCGGCGCCTCCTCCGACCAGCGACGGCTCGTACGCGTGGTCTTCTCGCCCGAAGGCGTGATCGCCGACGACGTGATCCGCTCCGAGGTCGCCCGCCTGCCTGCGACCCGCCACGTCGTCGTCGTCACCAACGACAAGGCCGTCGTCACCGACGTGCGACTGATGGGCGCCAACACCGTGTCGAGCGATCGCTTCGTCGCCCTCGCCAAGCGCTGAGTTGGCGACCGATCCAGCCGCATTCTCCCTGGTCAGGTGCTCTGTGACACCCCCTGTTTAGGGTGGCAGCGTACCGACTTCCCCCGATCGATGGTCCGTTGTGATCGGAGGGTTCAGATGAGTGTGACGACGCTCGAGGTCGACGAGTTGGTCGATCCCGGGACCTTGATGTCGAGACCTTGGAGGGGCTCGACGGGCGGGAGCTCGCCGAGTTGTTCAAGCGGCTCGAACGGTTGCGGCGACGCACCGAGGGTGCGTTGGCGGCGGTGATCGGTGCGGTCAACGAACGCCGGGTGCACGGCCGGGATGGGCACAGCAATGTCAATGGCTGGTGTCGGGCGTTGGGTCGCTGGTCCGATACGGAGTGTCGGGATCGGATCCGTACCGCCAACCTGATCGCCAGCTGCGACCGCTTCCGCGATGCGGTTCGGATGTCGGTGAGATTGGTGTCGCGCAGGCGCATGAGTTGGGGCGGGCGTTCGCCAACCCGCGCTGTGGCATCACAGTTGGTGGATGTGGCCGAGGTGATGGTTGACAACGCGACGAAGTTGTCGCATCACGAGTTCCGTATCACCGTGCGGCGGTGGGAGATGCTCGCCGACCTCGACGGCGCCCACCGCAGCGCCGAGGCAGGCCCATGAGGGTCGCCGGGCGGGGATCGCCGAGGTGGGTGAGGAGATCCATCTGCATGCCCGGGGTGGGTTGGCGCAGGGTGCGGTGATGGCGGAGATCTTCGAACGGTTCTGCGACGCCGAGTTCAGCGCCGACTGGGACCACACACTGGCCCGCTACGGCGACGCGGCCTGCTACGCGTTGATGCCCCGCTACGGATGCGCAGCGCCGGTTCGATGCGATGTATGCGATCTTCGAACGCGCCGCCACCGCCGACCCCGACGCCAAGGCTGCGGTCCCGCTCGTCAACTTCGTCATCGACGTCCCCACCATCGAGCGGTACCTCGCACGGAACCGGCGACGTCGACGGCACCGGCCGATCCGCGCCAACGGCGCTGCGAAACAGTCGCCGGCATCCCGATCCCACCCAGCCGATGTGGTGGCGGCGATGATCTGGGGCCAGGTGCGCCGGGTGGTGGTCGACTCGGCCGGGGTGGTGATCAACATGGGACGCCGCCAACGACTCTTCAGAGGCAACGCACGCCAAGCGATCCTGTTGCAATCGAGTCGCTGTGTGGTCGCCGGGTGTGCGACACCGATCCGACGCTGCGAAGCCGACCACCTCATCGAATGGGGCCGTCACGGACACACCGACGGCGCCAACGGGGCCCCGGTGTGTGGCCGCCACAACCGGTTGAAGAACTCCGGCTACCGCGTCCACCGCGACGACCAAGGCTTCTGGCACACCTACCGACCCGACGGAACCGAAATCAGCTGAGCCGGTCGCGACGAACTGCGACACCCCTTCGTCAGGATCGGGGGTATGAGTGAGCCACCCGATCTGACACGGCATCCGTCGTTGGGGTCAGTCGCGCGCGCCAGCGTGCCGGACCGCCGTGCCAACCTCGTCATCGCGTGCGATGACTGCGCGATGCAGTGCACCGCGACCTGCAACGACTGCGTCGTGAGCTACGTGCTCCAGGTCGACGTCGAGGAACCCGAGTCACTGACGCTCGACGTCGCTGAAGCGCGGGCGGTCCGCCTGCTCGCCCAGGCCGGGATGATCCCGGCGCTCCAATACCGGCTCGCGGTCTGAGCCCGAGCGCCGAGCGTCGGGCGTGCGCCCGTAGCCTTGTCAGGCGTGCGCCGTGTCCAACCGCTCCCGACGTTCGACGAGCTCGTCGAAGTCGCGCGTGAGCATGGCATCGAGCACCTCGGCGTTGCTCCGGCCGACGTGCTCAGCCGAGCTCGAGCGGCGCTCCACGAGCGCAAGGCGCAGGGGCTCCACGCGGGCATGGAGTTCACGTACCGCAACCCGGATCGCTCCACCGACCCGGGGCGCGCCGTCGAACGCGCCCGATGCGTCATCGTCGGTGCCCGCCCGTATCTGACCGCTGAGTCGCCAGACCGGCCGCCCGGCGCACAGGGAGCGGTCGCCAAGTACGCGTGGGCCGATCACTACGCGCCGTTGCGCGAAGGCCTCCGGGTCGTCGGCCGGCGGCTGCGTGACGCGGGGCATCGAGCGGTCGTGTTCGCCGACGACAACTCCATCGTCGACCGCGAGGTCGCCTACCTCGCCGGCATCGGATGGTTCGGCAAGAACGCCAACATCCTGATCCCCGGCGCCGGCAGCTGGTTCGTGCTCGGTTGCGTGGTCACGACCGCCGAGTACGACGTGGGCGCACCGCTGAACGACGGATGCGGGTCGTGCCGGCGCTGCCTCGACGGCTGCCCGACGGGAGCGATCGTGGCGCCCGGTGTCGTCGACGCCAACCGCTGCCTCGCCTGGCTGGTCCAGCAACCCGGGACGTTCCCGCTCGAGTATCGCGAGACGCTCGGCGATCGGTTCTACGGGTGCGACGACTGCCAGACCGTCTGCCCACCATCGGTGCGGCTCGGTCGCCACCACACCGTCGCCCTCGACGACGACGCGCAGGCCTGGGTCGACATCCTCGGTGTGCTCGAAGCATCGGACGAGGAGTTGATCGACCGGTACGGGCGGTGGTACCTCGCCGATCGGGATCCGCGATGGTGGAGGCGCAACGCACTGATCGTGCTCGGCAACACCGGTGATGCCGGCGATCGACGGACCGTCGAGACCATCCGTCGCTACCTGGCATCGCCCGATCCGATCTTGCGTGAACACGCCGGCTGGGCTGCCGCCAGGCTCGGCGTCGACAGTCGGCTCGACACACAACTCGAAACGCCGCGACACACAGCTCGACACGAGGCCCGTGACGGCGTGAAGCACCTGCTGGTCACGAACGACTTCCCGCCGAAGATCGGCGGGATCCAGTCGTTGTTGTGGGAGTGGTGGCGTCGGCTGCCGCCCGAATCGTTCGCGGTGCTGACCAGCCCGTACCGCGGTGCGGCCGAGTTCGACGCGGCCCAGCCGTTCCAGGTCGCCCGTGTCCGCGAACCGGTGCTGCTGCCGCACCCGGTCATGGTGCGCAGGGTCGACGCCATGGCGCGCCGGGTCGGGGCCGAGCTCGTCGTGCTCGATCCGGCGATCCCGCTCGGGTTGATCGGACCATCGCTCGCGTTGCCGTACGACGTCGTGTTGCACGGCGCCGAAGTGGCGGTCCCGGGCCGGATCCCCGGTTCGAAGCAGGCGCTCGGTCATGTGCTGCGCGGTGCTCGTCACGTCATCGCGGCTGGCGGGTACCCGGCGGCCGAGGCCGAGCATGCCGCCGGGCAATCGCTGCCGATCACGGTCGTGCCGCCAGGCGTCGACACGGAGCGCTTCCGGCCCCTCACCGACGACGAACGGCGTGCCGCTCGTGCGAAGCACGGCCTCCCGACCGACGCCGAGCTGATCGTGTCGATCTCGCGGCTGGTCCCGCGCAAGGGGTTCGACACGGCGATCCGCGCCGTCGCCAAGCTGGCCCCGACCCGCCCCGATCTGGTGTTGGCGATCGCCGGGCGTGGCCGCGACCAGGCCCGGCTCGAGCGCCTCGTCGACGATCTGCACGCCCCTGTGCGATTCCTCGGACGGGTGCCGAACGACGACCTGCCGGCCCTCTACGGATGCGCCGACCTGTTCACCATGCTGTGCCGCAACCGGTGGGGCGGGCTCGAACAGGAAGGCTTCGGCATCGTGTTCGTCGAGGCCGCGGCGTGCGGCGTGCCGCAAGTCGCGGGCGACTCCGGAGGGGCAGCCGAAGCAGTGGCGGACGGCGAGACCGGCGTCGTGATGCGTCAACCGGAGGACGCCGACGCCGCGGCCGCGGCGTTCGAATCGCTGCTCGACGACCACACCCGCCGGGCGTCGATGGCGGCGGCATCGCGATCGAGGGCGATCGAGGAGTTCTCGTACGATCGGCTCGCGACCCGCCTCGGCGAAGCGCTCGGCGTCGCCTAGCCACCTCACACCGTCACTCGGCCGGCGGCGCCGACTTCGGGACTTGGAGCTCGGGGAACCGGACGGCGAGTCCCTTCGCCGCGACCTGGAACAACGACACCGCGTCGGGCAGGCCGCGTAGTCGGAACTCGCCGAGGCGCCGGAATCGCACCCCGTCCGCCGCCAGGTCCCGTGCGGCCTCGCGGGTGTCGCCCGAGACGAGGATCTGTCCACCGTGCGCGGCCGCGCTGATGCGCGCCGCTGTGTGGACGGGCATTCCGATGTAGTTCGCATCGGCGCGCGTCGGATAGCCGCTGTGGATCCCGATCCGGATGCGCACGTCGATGTCGTCGATCCACGAGCGTGCTCGCACCTCACGTTGGATGGCGACAGCCGTCTCGACCCCGGATCGCGGACGCTCGAACACGGCGAAGAACTCGTCGGCACGCGTTTCGACGACGCTGCCATCGAACCGAACCGCGGCGTCTCTCAACATCGACCGCAGGTCGTTGAGCAGGTCGCCGTAGCGATCGCCGAGTCGACGGAGCAGGGCCGTGGAACCCTCGACATCGGTCAGCAACATCGTCACGAAGCCGTCGGGGAGCTCGACCGGCTCGCGCGCGATCGCCTGGCCGAGCTCACGTTCGGATTGCAGCTGACCGGTGATGAACCCGACCGGCACGATCCCGTACTTCTTGGCGGCGTTGAGCAACCGCTTGCGGGCGCGCTCCCGTGCGGACTCGTCCTCGAACCTCACCTGACCGAATCGAGCGAGCGCGTTGCGGACATGAGCCTCGTCGTTGATCGGCAGCCGGCGTCGCCCGCGTGCGTCCACATACGCAAAGGCGCTGTTCGGGAGGTCGGCTCGCTTCGTCGAATCGAGTCGCGCCATACGTCGACGCTAACCAACGCAGCGCGTGCTCGACGACGCGCCGATTGGACCATGGAGACGTGTCGATCGGGCACGGCGATGGCATCCTGACGGGCGATGGATCGAACAGCCGCGGCGAGTGCCGGCGACGGCATCATCGTCGCGAACATCGCGGCGACTGCCTTGTTCGGCCTGACGGCCGTGTACGCGGCCGTCGTGTTCTCCACCACGGCGCAGTGGATCGGCGCCGTCACCGCCATCACGCTCTTCGCGATCGGCGTCTTCACCTTCCTCTGGGCGTACTGGAACGCCGTGCAGCGCAGTCGAACCGACGAGATCTCGGTCGCCCAGCTGTTCTTCCTGCTCGGCCCGCCGACCCCTCCACGGGTCCGTCGCACGATGCTCCTGACGTTGCTCGCCCAGGTCGTCATCGCGGTGACCACGACCCTCGCCCGGCCCGACGGACCCGACGGCAATCCGGGATCGTCGCTCGCCGTCGGCTTCCTCGTACCGATGCTCGGATTCGGGCTCAACGGCCTGTGGTCGTCCATCCACGGTTCGTTCCCGGCGCGGGCCCCGAGCGCGTGCTCGTCGAGCGGCGGCCCCGACGTCACCGCCACGGGTGACGAGATCGGGCAGAATGCAGACCATGGCTGAGTCCGCATCCGAGACCATCACGATCGCAGCCGCGCCCGAGTCGGTGTGGGCCATCGCCGTCGACCTCGAGCGCTACCCCGAATGGGCCCACGACGTGAAGGACGTGGTGATCACCCAACGCGACGACGAGGGCCGTCCCGTCGAGGTCGAGTTCCGCACGTCGGCGCTCGGGCGCAGCACCCACTACACGTTGGCGTACGACTACAGCGAGGCGCCTGACGCGCTCGCGTGGCGGATGGTGAAGGGCGACATCCAGCGTTCGATCGACGGCGCCTATCACTTCACACCGACGTCCGACGGTGGTACGCAGGTGCGCTACGACCTTGCCATCGAGCTCGTCGTGCCGTTGCCCGGGTTCGTCAAGCGCCGCGCCGAACGACGGATCCTCAACGCCATCAAAGAGCTCAAGGCCCACGCCGAGGCGTGACACGGCCGGCGTGACTGCTTCGGGTCTTCACGTCGGCATCGACGTCGGCGGAACGAAGTGCCTCGGTGTCGCGCTCGACGACGATGGCAACGTCGTCAACGAGGATCGCCGTCCGACGCCGCGAGGTCCCGGCAGCGTCGAGCGGATGATCGACACGTTCGTCGAGCTCGCCGGGTCGCTCGGGGACTACGAGACGCTCGGGATCGGGGTGCCGGGGATGGTGACCCGCAGCGGCGTGCTCCGCGCCGCCCCGAACCTCGACGGTGTCGCCGACTTCGACGTCGCCACCGGGTTGCGGGCGCAGCTCGACTGTCCCGTACGAGTCGACAACGACGCGACGTGTGCTGCGCTCGCCGAGTGGCGCCTCGGCGCCGGTCGTGGGTCGGACGACGTGATCCTGGTGACGCTCGGTACCGGCATCGGGGGCGGTGTCGTCGCCGGCGGCGCGCTCCAGCGTGGCCACAACGGGTTCACCGGCGAGTTCGGCCACATGGTCGTCGACCCGTACGGTCCGCCGTGCGTCTGCGGCCGGCGGGGATGTTGGGAGCGGTACGCATCGGGTTCCGGATTGGCCCGCCTCGCGCGCGAGGCGGCGGTCGGTCGGCGGGTGAGCCGCGTGCTCGATCTCGCCGACGGCGATCCGGAGGCCGTGCGCGGCGAACACGTCCAGTTGGCGGCTCGCGAAGGAGACCGCGACGCGCTCGCCGTCATCGACGAGTTCGGGCGGTGGGTCGCGCTCGGTCTCGTCAACCTCACCAACGCGCTGGATCCGGAGGTGTTCGTCCTCGGCGGCGGCCTCGCGGCCGGGGCCGATCTGTACCTCGGCCCGATCCAGAAATGGTTCGGCGAGCTGATCTACGCGCCCAACCTGCGCACCCACCCGCGCGTGGCGTTCGCCCACTGGAACGAGCGCGCCGGCGCCGTCGGCGCGGCCCTGCTCTACAAGCTCGAGGAATAGTCGCGAAGGAAGCGGGGCGACTACGCCGTTCGAGTCGGCGACCAGACGTGTTGTGCTCCGACGTGCTCCGAGCCGACTCAGTCAGACTCGGTAGTTGGCGCGGGCGTCGGTGATCTCGCGCCAGGCTTCCTCGCGGCCGCCCATCCCGAGCGTCGAGCTGTGCTTGTCGGGCTCGAGCGCCTTGTAGACCTCGAAGAAGTGCTGGATCTCGGCACGCAGTTGCGGGGTCAGGTCCTCGATGTCGTGCGCGTCCTGCCAGCGCGGCTCCTTCGACGGAACGCAGATCAGCTTGGCGTCCTCACCGGCCTCGTCGCGCATGTACAACACGCCGAGCGGCCGCGCCTCGACCCAGACACCGGGGTACACGGGGTCCTCGAGCAGCACCAACGCATCCAGCGGATCACCGTCGCCGCCGAGGGTGTCGGGGACGAAGCCGTAGTCAGCCGGGTAGGTGGTGGCGGTGAACAGCCGCCGGTCGAGGAACACCCGACCGGTCTCGTGCTCGATCTCGTACTTGTTGCGGCTGCCCCGCGGGATCTCGATCACGATGAAGATGCACCCCTCGGCGGGGGTCTTGGACATCTGGCGATCATCCCACATCGCGAGAACCCGCCGAGGGTGCCGTACCGGCAGCCAGTAGCGTCGGACGCATGGAGTTCCGGCGCATCACGAACCTGCCGCCGTACGTGTTCACGATCATCAACAACTTGAAGATCGAGGCCAGGCGGGCCGGGGCCGACGTGATCGACCTCGGATTCGGGAACCCCGACATCCCCTCTCCCGATATCGCCGTCGACAAGCTCGCCGAGGCGGCGAGGAACCCGCGCAACCATCGCTACTCGCTGAGTCGTGGCCTCCCGAAGCTCCGCGAGGCCATCGCCGGCTACTACGCCAAGACGTGGGGTGTCGAGCTCGACCCCGAGCTCGAGATCACCAACACGATCGGCTCCAAAGAGGGCTTCAGCCACCTGATGTGGGTGCTGCTCGATCGCGGCGATGCGGCGATCGTGCCCAGCCCGAGCTACCCGATCCACATCTACGGTCCGTTGTTCGCCGGCGCCGATCTACGCCAGGTCCCGATGCGCGGGCTGACCCATCCCGAGGCCCGCCAGAACTTCGCCGACGACTTCTTCACCAGCCTCCACACCGCGTACGACATCGGCTGGCCGAAGCCGCGGGTGCTCGTGATCTCCTTCCCGCACAACCCGACCGGGGCCAGTGTCGATCTCGCATTCATGCAGCGTGTCGTCGATTTCTGTCGTGAGCGCGGGATGATCGTCGTCCACGACTTCGCCTACGCGGACATCGGCTTCGATGGCGTCAAGCCCCCGAGCATCCTGCAGGCCGACGGCGCCAGGGAGTGTGCGGTCGAGCAGTACTCGATGACCAAGAGCTTCTCGATGGCGGGCTGGCGTTGCGCGTTCATGCTCGGCAACGCCGAAGTCGTGCAGGCGCTCGTCAAGCTGAAGAGCTACCTCGACTACGGCATGTTCCAGCCGGTGCAGATCGCGGCAACGGTCGCGCTCAACGAAGCCGCCGACGTCCCGAAGGAGATCTGCGCGACGTACGAGCGCCGTTGCGACGTGCTGATCGACGGCTTGACGAAGATGGGGTGGAACGTCTTGAAGCCGGGCGGGTCGATGTTCGTCTGGGCGCCGATCCCCGAGCCGTACTCCGAGATGGACTCGGTCGAGTTCTGCTCGATGATCATCAGGGACTGCAACGTCGCGCTCTCGCCCGGTGTCGGTTTCGGGCCGGGCGGCGAGGGCTACGCCCGATTCGCCCTGATCGAGAACGACAAGCGCATCCAGCAGGGCCTGCGCAACCTGCGCCGGGGTCTCACCAAACTGGGTTGATCAGCCAGTTGAGCGGGCCGCGCACGCGGTTCACGTTCCCGACACAGTGCGCCGGTAGCTTCCGCGTGTGCACACCGTCGTCCTGCGCGTCTGGTTGCCCGACCGTCCCGGCGCGCTGGGTCAGGTCGCGAGCAGGATCGGTTCGGTGCGCGGCGACGTGCTCGGGATCGAGATCCTCGAATCGGGTGGCGGACAGGTCGTCGACGAGTTGGTCATCGGACTCGCCGACGCCAACCTCGTCGATCTCCTGATCACCGAGGTGAGCGCGGTCGATGGCGTGTCCGTCGAGCACGTGCGGCCGATCGAGGGTGACCGCGTCGATCCTGACCTGATGGCCCTGGCGTCAGGCGCCGAGCTCGCCGAGGCCGATGCGGCCGACCGGTTGGCGGTCCTGTCCGCGGCGGTCGCCCGAGTCGCCGACGCCGAGTGGGCGGCCGTCATCCGCGACGGCGTCGTGGTGCACTCGCACGGACAACCGCCGGAGCTCAGGTGGCTGCTCGCGTTCCTCGACGGCAGCCAGCACCTCCGCGAGTCCAACGGCCCTCCCAGTGATCTGGTGTGGGCGCACCTGCCACGATCGGGCGTGTCCGTGGCGGCCGGTCGGTCGGATCGAACGGTCCGTGAGCGTGAACGCACGCGCGTCGCGCTGCTCGCGAGGCTCGCCGACGCGCTCGAGGGCTAGGACTGCTCGCGCTCTCGTTCCCAGCCGCGTGAACGCTCGACCGCCCGCAGCCATTGGGCGTGGGCGAGGTCGGCGCCCGTTCGGTCGTCGGCGGGTGTGAACGTGGCGTCGAGCTGCCAGCGGGCCGCGATCGACGCGAGGTCGGGCCAGACCCCTTCGGCGAGGCCGGCGAGGAACGCCGCGCCCAGGGCGGTGGTCTCGTGGTCGACCGGTCGCCGGACCGACACGCCGAGCTGATCGGCCTGGATCTGCAGCATCATGTCCATCGCGGCCGCGCCGCCGTCGACGCGGAGGTCGCGGATCGGTGTGCCGCTCGCGTCCACCATTGCCGCGACCACATCGCGCGTCTGGTACGCCATCGCCTCGATCACGGCTCGCGTCAGGTGGGCGCGGGTCGTGCCGCGGGTGATCCCGAGAACGGCGCCGCGTGCATACGGGTCCCACCACGGCGAGCCGAGCCCGGTGAACGCCGGCACCACGTACACACCGCCGCTGTCGGGCACGCTGGCCGCGAGCGGGCCCGCCTGGGGTGCCTCGTCGATGATGCCGATGCCGTCGCGGAGCCACTGGATCGCCGCGCCCGTCACGAAGATCGCGCCTTCGAGGGCGTAGGCGACCGTCCCGTCGGCGAGCTCCCAGGCGATCGTCGTCAGCATCCCCTCGGTGGGTGGCGGGCATCGGTCGCCGACATTGAGCAGCACGAAGCTGCCGGTGCCGTAGGTGTTCTTCGCCATGCCCGGCTCGAAGCACGCCTGCCCGAACAGCGCCGCCTGCTGATCACCCGCGATCCCGCTGATCGGGATGTCGGGGACGACCGCGCAGCGATCGGACGTGACGCCGAAGCGACCGCTCGAGGGACGCACCTCGGGGAGGGCCGACATGGGGACGTGGAGCAGATCGCACAGCTCGGGATCCCAACGCCGCTCGACGATGTCGAACAGCATCGTGCGGCTGGCGTTCGTCGGATCGGTGGCGAACACCTCGCCGCCGGTCAGGTTCCACAACAGCCAGGTGTCGATGGTGCCGAGGGCGAGGTCGTCCGACACGCCGACGGCGCCCTCGGTCAACAGCCACTCGAACTTGGTGCCGCTGAAATAGGGATCGAGCACCAGTCCGGTGCGTGAGCGGACGAGATCGAGGTGTCCCTGCGCCTCGAGATCGGCACAGCGCGCCGCCGTGCGGCGATCCTGCCAGACGATCGCGTTGGCGTACGGCTCACCCGTCGTGCGGTCCCAGGCGACGACGGTCTCGCGCTGATTGGTGATGCCGATGGCCGCGACGTTCTCGGCGCCGACGTTCTCGACGACCTCGTCGAGCGTGGTCATCACCGCCGTCCAGATCTCGGCGGCGTCGTGCTCGACCCAGCCCGGGTGGGGATACCACTGCGTGAACTCGCGATACGCCGCCACCGGTGGCCGTTCGTCGGGGAACACGGCGCGGCTGCGGACGCCGGTGGTACCTGCGTCGATGGCGATCACACACGTCCGGCTGGTCACGGTGGTCACCGTATCCGCGGGTCGCGAGCGCGCTCAGCGGCGGCGGTTGCCGGGCCGGTTCGCGCGCCCCCGCCCGATGTGCGGCGCGTCGGTGCCGGACGCTGACGCGGCGCGTCGGTCGACGGTCGAGCGTCGAGGTCGAGGTCGACCTGCCATCGGTACTGTCCGCGCGGTCGGCGCGCTCGGCTCGCAACTGCTTCATCGACTTGCGCTGGTAGCCGAACTTGGCGAGGACCGATCCGAACACCAGGTACAGCGGACCGCTGATCAGCAGGCCCACCATGGCGCCGATCAGATTGTCCTCATCGACGAAGATGAGGAAGATCGCCGCCATGATCGCGGCGTAGATCAGCCACTCGCGGATCAGGCGCCGCCACGGCACCGGTCGGCTCGACTCCCATGCCACCGGGGGCTTCCTATCAGATCGAGTGCTCGTCGCGTATCCTCACGGGGTGCGAGTCGGCGTGCTCACCGGCGGAGGCGACTGCCCCGGACTCAACGCCGTGATCCGCGCCATCGTGCGCAAGGCCGAACGCCACTACGGCGACGAGGTGCTCGGCTTCCTCGACGCCTGGGACGGCGATTTGCGAACGGCGCACCATCCCGCTCACGGTCGAGACGATGCGGGGGATGCTCCCGCGCGGCGGCACCATCATCGGGACGCGACGCGGCAGCCCGTTCGATCGCCCCGGCGGCGTCGAGGAGATCAAGGCGACGCTCGCCGACATGGGCATGGAGGCGCTGATCGTCGTCGGCGGGAACGGAACGTTGACGGTCGCCTGCCGGCTCCACAGCGAGCACGGTCTGCCGATCGTCGGCGTGCCGAAGACGATCGACAACGACATCTTCGGCACCGACCTGACGTTCGGATTCAACACCGCGGTGCAGATCGCGACGGACGCGATCGACCGTCTCCACACCACCGCCGAGAGCCACGACCGGGTGATGGTCGTCGAGGTGATGGGTCGTCACAGCGGATGGATCGCGACCCACGCGGGGATCGCAGGTGGCGCGGCGGTCGTGCTCATCCCGGAGTTCCCGTTCGACATCGACGAGGTCTGCGACCGCATCCAGCGACGTCACGAGCGAGGCCGGTACGCCTCGATCGTCGTCGTCGCCGAGGGCGCGCTGCCGAAGGAGGGATCGCTCGACATCGGCGACCGGAGCGTCGACCAGTTCGGCCACGCCCGTCTCGGCGGCATCGGCAACATCGTCGCCGACGAGATCGGTCGCCGGACCGGCTTCGAAACCCGCCCGGTGTTGCTGGGTCACGTCCAACGAGGAGGGACGCCGACGGCGTTCGATCGCGTGTTGTCGACACGATTCGGCGTCGCCGCCGCCGACGCCGTCCACGACGGCGCATGGGGCGAGATGGTGGTGCTCCGCGGCAACGCCATCGAGCGCGCACCGCTCACCCTGGCCGTCGGACGGACGCGCGGCGTCGACCTCTCGCTCTACCACGACGTCGCCGAGATCTTCTTTGCCTGATTGGTCGGCTCGACTGTCGCTCGGACGTGAGTCAGCCCGGCGAGGGCACCGCGGGATACGGCGGTTGCGCCGACTGCACGAGCCCGGGGAAGTCGTACACGGTCAGCGCACCGTCGTTCGTCTCGCCGTCGCCCTTCGGCCAACTCTGATCCTGGCCGTCGACGCGCAGGCGGACGGCTCTCACACCGTCGATCTCAGAGGCGGTGAACACGATCTGCGCCACGGCGAGGACGAGCAGTTCGCCCGACAGCTCGGTGATCTCGGGCGTGACATCGACGAACAACACGTCGCCCGACGAACGCGCCGACAGGAGCTGGGTCTCCTGGGGAATGTTGGTGACGAGCCGTGACGCCAACTCGTCGGGGTTCGGCCCTGCCAACAGCGATTTGAGCAGCGGCGTCGGGCCCGCGGCCACGTCACGCGCGGTCGAGCGCAGGAGGCTCGGGTCGCCCGCCTCGCTCGGCGCGACGAGGTAGATGCGGCTCGTCCCTCCGGCTTCGTCGCCGTCGGAAACGGCGTTCACCGTCAGGTTGCGCTCGTTGGGAGCGACATCACGCGGCGACGAGTCGGGCCCGATGCCACATCCGCTCGTCCCGACGAGAACGGCCGCGAGCACGACCCAGACGAGACGTTTCGTCGGTGACGCGCTCACTCTGCGAACTCCGAGGTTTCATCCAGCGCGTCGGCCGTCTCGTCCGCGATCTCCGATGCGGGCAACTCGAGGACGAAGCGCGCCCCGGGTTCACCATCGGTGCGGTCCTCGATCCACACTCGGCCGCCATGCATTCGGATGTGCTCGTCGACGAGCGCCAAGCCCAGCCCCGCTCCGTCGCTCCCCGTGCGGCGACCGGCTCCGCCGCCGCGAGCGAACCGCTCGAACACCAGCTCGCGCTCGTCGACGGGGATCCCGGTGCCGTGATCGGACACCGCGATCTGGACATGGGTGACCGGGGCATCGTCACCGTCGGCCACCGCGATGGCGACTTCCGGCTCACCTCCGCCGTGAATGCGGGCGTTGTCGATGAGGTTGGCGACGACTCGTGCCAACCGACGACGATCGCCGCGGATCAGTACCTGCTCGGCGCGTTCGGTCACTGTCACCCGCGTGTCGGGAAGGCTGCTGACGGCGACCGCGTTGCGGACGAACTCGGCGACGAGCAGCTCCTCGAGGTGCAATCGGATCGCGCCGGCATCGAAGCGGCTGATCTCGAGCAGGTCCTCGACGAGACCCTGGAACCGCGTGACGTCGCCACTCAGGAGGTCGAGCGCGGCCTGCGCGCGCTCGGGCATCTCGTCGCGTCTGCCCTCCATGACCTCGATCGACGCCGCCAACGTCATGAGCGGCGAGCGGAGCTCATGGCTCACGTCGGACGCGAATCGTGCGTCGCGCTCGATGCGCAGTTGCAGTGCCGATGCCATGTCGTTGAACGAGTTGGCGAGCACGCTGAGGTCGGGGTCGTCGGTCGGTTCGAGGCGCGTGTCGAGACGCCCACCGGCGATCGCCTTGGCCGCCTGGGCGGCGACGCGCACGGGCCGCACGGCGCGCCGGGCGGCGAAGACGCCGAGCAGGACACCGAGCCCAGTGGTGATGATCCCGGCGAACAACAGCGACAGCCGGATGCTCTCGAGCGTGCTGTTGACCTCGTCGAGGCTGAAGAACTCGAAGTAGGCGTCGTCGCCCTGGAGTGGCCAGCCGACGACGATGGTGGGTTGGTTCCCGACGTGCACCGTCATGCGCGCCGGCACCTTGTCGTTCATCACCCGGTCGAGGAGCGGTTGCGGGATCGTCGTGAAGTCGTACGGCGGCGAGCCGCCACTCGGAGCGTCGTTGTACCAGATGATGCCGCGCTGCACGCCGAACCCCTCGAGGGCCGCGATCGCCGCCCGCGTGCTGAGTGGATTGCCCGCGAGCAACGCCTGCACCGTCGCCGCGTGGAGGCGGGCCGCGTCGACGCTGTCGCGGTCGCGCTGCTGGACCACGTTCGAGCGGGTGAACCCGTACGTCGTGAACGCGAGGAACGCCGACAGGGTCATCGATCCGAGCGTGAAGATCAGCAGGATCCGGCGCCGGAGCCCGAGCGCGGAGCGCCGCCCGCGAGCCGGGCGGCGGAACATTCGCGAGAGGAGATCGCGCGCCCGCCAGGTCTTTGTCGACTCGTCGCCCGAGACCAGGGCGGCGGGTACGGTCACGTCTGGAGACGGTATCCGAGCCCACGCACGGTCACGACGTGACGCGGGTTCGCCGGATCGGCCTCGACCTTGGTGCGCAGGCGGCGCACGTGGACGTCGACGAGACGGCCGTCTCCGAAGTAGTCGTAGCCCCACACCTTGTCGAGGAGGGCTTCACGACTGAACACCTTGCCCGGGTTCTCGGCGAGCTCGCACAGCAACCGGAACTCGGTCTTGGTGAGGTGCACCTCCTCGCCGCTGCGCAGCACCTTGCCCTCTTCCGGGATCAACTCCAGGTCGCCGAACAAGAGCCGGGCGTGCGACTGCGACGTCGGCCGGATGCGGCGCAACAGGGCGCGGATGCGCGCCGACAACTCCTTCGGGGCGAACGGCTTGGTGAGGTAGTCGTCGGCCCCCGCCTCGAGCCCGGCGACGACGTCGTGGGTGTCGTTGCGCGCCGTCACCATCACGATCGGCACGTCGCTCGTCTTGCGCAGCGTGCGGCACAACTCGAAGCCGTCGATGCCGGGCAGCATGATGTCGATCAGCACCACATCGGGCGCGTTGCGCGCGAACTGGTCGATCGCGACCTCCCCGCTGCTGGCCTCGTCGACCGTCCAACCCTCGTCCTCGAGAGCGAGCTTGACCGCCGAGCGGATCCGTTCGTCGTCTTCAACGGCAAGGATGCGTGTACCCACCGCCCCCATGATGGCCCATCGGGCGCCATTCCGGCCACCATGCGTGACAATCACCGTGACAAGGACGGGGCGGAGCGCCTGCTCAGCGCCGAGCCGCGACGTTCAGTCGAGGCTGCGGCGGATGACGTCGAGGAGCGCGGCGTGGATCCCGGGCGCGGCCACGACGATGTTGGACGGATCGGATGGACCGCCGTCGAAATCGCTCGTCGTGCATCCCGCCTCGCGGGCGATCAGCTCGCCGGCGGCGGCGTCCCAGGAGTTCAGATGCTCCTCGAAGTAGGCGTCGACCCGCCCGGCGGCCGCCCAGCACAGATCGATCGCCGCCGACCCCGACCGGCGGATGTCACGGATCTCGGCGATCAGCCGGGCGATCGCAGCTGCCTGCACGCCGCGCCTGACCGGAACGTACGAGAAGCCGGTGGCGACGAGCGCCAGCGACAGGTCGGTCTCGACGCTGCACCGGATCGGCCGGCCGTCGAGCGTCGCGCCGCCGCCCAGCCGGGCGGCGAACATCTCGTCGGCAACCGGGACGTAGACCGCCCCGGCGACGGTCGAGCCGTGGTACGCAACGGCGACCGAGGTGCACCAGGCCGGCAGGTCGTAGACGAAGTTCGTCGTGCCGTCGATGGGATCGAGGAACCAGGCGTACCCGCTCGTCCCGTCGAGCATCGCGCCCTCCTCGCCGACGATCGCGTCGGTCGGACGTTCGGTGCGCAGCTGTCCGACGATCAGGGCCTCGGCGGCGCGGTCGTGTTGCGTCACGAGGTCGGTGGTCGACGACTTGGTGACCCGCTCGAGCACCGAGCCGCGCCTGCCGGTCAGGGCCAGGGCTCCGGCCTCGCGGGCGACGCGGGTCGCGAGCTCGAGCAGCGCGTCCGGGTCGTCGGGCCCGTTGGCTTCGATCGGTGAACCCTTCATCGCGGGTGAGTCCTTCATCCGTGACGTGTCACCGGGGCGCGTGGCCGGCGGACTCGCGGTCGCTGATCTCGCGCCATTCACCCATGGCCCGCAGCACGAGCACGGCGACGACGGCCATGCCACCCGCCGCGATCACGGCGCCGGCGAAGATGCCGAGCCCCTTGGCGAGACCGCAGTCGCCATCGCACTGGAGGTCGACGAGCGCGTACCCGATCAACCCTCCGGCCAAGCCACCGAGCAGGATGCCGACGAACGCAACGATCCTGGCCGCCGGGGAGGGGATCGCCGAGAGGGCACGCGGCTCGGTCATGGCGTCCCGAGTGTAGGTGTCCGACCCGCCTATCCTTCGGCGCCGTGCGCGTCGTGGCCGTGGTGCCGACCTTCAACGAGGCGGACAACATCGAGATCCTGTTCGGCGCGCTCCGCACCGTCGTGCCCTCGATCGACATCGTGGTGGTCGATGACGGCAGCCCCGACGGCACGGCCGAGCGGGCGCGCAAGCTCGGCGAAACACTCGGCGGCATCTCGGTGATCGAGCGTGGACACAAGTCGGGCCTCGGCACGGCGTATCGAGCAGGGCTGCGGGCGGCGATCGAGATGGGTGCCGACATCTGCGTGCAGATCGACGCCGACCTGTCGCACGACCCGGAGGTCTTGCCCGCCCTGGTCGCCAACATCGAGCATGGCGCCGACCTCGCGATCGGCAGCCGGTACGTACCAGGTGGCCTGACCCAGAACTGGCCGTGGCGGCGGCGCTGGCTGTCGCGGTGGGGGAACCGCTACGCCGCGGGTGTGCTCGGGCTGGCGGTCAACGATGCCACGGCGGGCTATCGCGCCTACCGGAGCACGGCGCTGTCACGGATGGACTTCGAGTCGGTGCAGGCCGAGGGCTACGGCTTCCAGATCGAGATGACGCATCGGCTCGTCCGGGCGGGCGGCAAGATCGTGGAGTTCCCGATCACGTTCCGGGAGCGCAGCCAGGGTGAGTCGAAGATGTCGAAGGGGATCGTGAACGAGGCCGTCCTGCTCGTCGCCCGGCTGTGGCTCGCCGATCGCCGTGGCCGGCGTCAGCGTCGCCGCAGCGGCGGCTGACGGCACCGCCGACGAGCACCGCTACGAGCAGGACGTTCGGCGAACAGATGTTCCGCAGCGGCTCGGATCGATCTGCGAGACTCGCGTCCCATGAGCGGTCGTGTCGTGCTGCACGTCGACATGGACGCGTTCTACGTGTCGGTCGAGCTGCGCCGCCGTCCTGAGCTGGTCGGTCAACCGGTCGTGGTCGGCGGTACCGGACCGCGTGGCGTCGTCGCCGCGGCGTCGTACGAAGCCCGACGGTTCGGCGTCACCTCGGCGATGCCGTCGACCGTCGCCAGGCGCCGCTGCCCGCACGCGGTGTTCCTCCCCGGCGACCATCAGCTGTACTCGACCGTGAGCCGCGACGTGCACGAGATCTTCGGACGCTTCACGCCGATCGTCGAGCCGCTCGCGCTCGACGAGGCGTTCCTCGACGTCACGGGAGCGACCAGGCTGTTCGGCGACGGGGTCGCGATCGCCGGACGGATCCGTGACGACGTGCGTACGGAGCTCGGCCTGGGCTGCTCGGTCGGCGTGGCGCCGAACAAGTTCCTCGCCAAGCTGGCGTCGGTGGAGGCGAAACCCGTCGCCCATCCCGACCGTATCGATCCGGGTCCGGGCGTGGTCGAGGTCGTGGCCGGACGCGAGCTCGAGTTCCTGCACCCACTCCCGGTCGAGCGCCTGTGGGGCGTCGGACCGGTCACCCTCGAGCGGCTCCAGCGGCTCGGCATCCGCACCGTCGGCGATCTCGCCGCGATGCACGAGTCGGGGGTGATCGCCAGCCTCGGCAAGGCGAACGGCGCCCACCTGCTCAACCTGTCGCGGGGGATCGACGACCGCCCGGTCGAGGTCAACCGCGAGCTCAAATCGATCGGCCACGAGGAGACGTTCGCCCACGACCTGCACGACCCGGCCGATCTCGATCGCGAACTGGTGCGGCTGTGCGACGCGGTCGCCTCCCGCCTGCGGGAACGGCACACCGGCGCCCGGACCCTGACCCTCAAGGTGCGGTTCGCCGGCTTCGAGACCATCACGCGGTCCACGACGGGAACCGAACCGGTCGACACCGGCCCTTCGATCGTCGCCGCGCTGCGGCCGCTGCTCGATCGGATCGACCCGACGGGAGGCGTCCGCCTGCTCGGCGTCTCGACCAGCAACTTCGGCGAACCGGTCCACCAACTCAGCCTCCTCGACGCCGGTGACGCGTCGGCTCGCACGTCGTCGACGCGGCGTGCTGCCGGCACCGTCGACGAGATCCGGGAACGTTTCGGGGCGCTGGCGATCGGTCCCGCCAGCTCCGTCGGACGCAGTGGTTTGCGCCTCGTACGGCCAGGTGCCCAGCAGTGGGGGCCTGATCATGACGTCCACGGCGTCACCCACAGTGATGACAGCCCGGATCCGGATCATCCGGCCGGTTGAGACAGCGCGTTGAGCCGGAGAGTCGGACGTGCGATGATGGGGCGCAGCCGCGAGTCGGGATGACCTATGCCACTCTCTGAGGACGAACAGCGGATCCTCCGCCAGATCGAGCAGGAACTCGAACAGGACCCCACGTTCTCGAACCGCGGCTACAGGGTTTCACGGCGACGCCTCGTGTTGCTGCTCATCGGACTCGTCGCCGGGCTGGCCCTGACGATCGCCGGGTTGGCGGTCAGCTTCTGGCTGGCCTTCGCCGGGTTCGTCGCCGTCCTCGTGATGGCGGTGCTGCTCGAATCCGAGATCCGGGTGTTGGGCCGTGAGCGCCTCGGGGCGCTCCCGATCAGCGCCTGGCTCGGCGGCGCTCGCCGTCCGGGCCGTCGCTCCGACGATTGAGCGTTGCCTTCGGGCGCTTTCGGCGGTCTGGCAGAATCGGGCCGGTGGACCGGCGCGAGGTTGATGTGGGGCGCCGGCGCCGGCGACTGGTGACGGGGTTCATCATCGCCGTCCTGGGCGTGCAGATCGGCTTTGCGATCAACGGCTACCGCGATCCACACAAGTTCTTCGCGTTCCAGCCGTTCAACGAGTCGAGCACGTGGCAGGCCGACATCGTCCGTGTCACGCGGACCGGTGACCGGGTGCCGATCAGCGGTGGATGGGCGGGTTACGACTGGAACGAGCTCGTCGGCATGGCTGCCCTGCAGGGACCGAGCCGCCTGCGGCACGCCTACATGGGTGTGGGGGCCACCGTCGACTTTCTCGACGAGGCCCTCGATTGGGTGGCCACGCACACGCCGGACGATCACGAGACGCGCTACCTGGAAGCCACCGTCACCACCTTCGAGAACACCCGCGGCCCGACGGTCACGGTGTTGCGCAGCGTCGAGCGTCCTGTGCCATGACGGGAGCGCCATGACAGGGGCCACGAGCAGCGTCGTGAGCGAGGCACTCGACGTTCCCGCCCGTGGAGTCGAACAACGCTCGTCGTGGGATGCGGTGCTCGACTGGTCGGGCAGCGTTCGCGCGGTCGCCGTTCTCCGGATCGCGATCGGCCCGATCACACTGCTCCACCTGCGCCCCTTTCTCCGGGATGCGCGTGACGGGATCTCGTACGACGACCACTTCTGGGCGCCGTTCATCTCGTGGCTGCCGCACGTGCCGGACCGGATGTGGTTCGCCCTCCTGTGGGTGGGCGCCGCCGCCGCGGTGCTCACGACGATCGGGTTGTGGACCCGGGTCGCGACGGTCACGACGTTTGCCGTCGTCGCCGGCAACCTGCTCCTCAGCCAGACGCACTTCCGCCACAACCGGGTGTTCCTCGTCATCGTCCTCGGCGGCGTCGCCCTGCTGCCGGCGGGCCGGGTGTTGTCGGTCGATGCCTGGTGGCGCCGGCGCCGTGGTCGCCCGGTGTCCGACGTCGCGGCACTCTGGCCGCTGTGGCTCTTGCGCGCCCAGGTGTGCCTCGTCTACCTGGCGTCGGGGTTCAGCAAGCTCGTCGATCCCGACTGGTTCGGCGGACTCGTGTTGTGGGACCGCGTCGTGCGCTACCAGTACGTGCTGGAACCGACGCCGCTGCCAGCCTGGGCGGTCGACCTCCTCACGGAACGGTGGCTGTATTACATCGTCGGGCCGGCGGCGGTGTTCACGGAACTGTTCGTCGGCGTCGGGCTGTGGCTCGGCCGCACACGCCTCGCCGCGGTGTGGGTGGCCATCGTCTTCCACCTGCTCATCGAAATCAGCGCTTCGGTGGAGGTGTTCAGCTATGTGGCCATCGCCGCGCTCGCCATCTGGGCGACGCCGTCGACTCGCGACCGCATCGTCCGCGTCGGCGGAGATCCGTCGACGAGCCGTGTCGTCATCGCCCTCGTGCGCGCCGGTGACTGGTTCGGCCGTTTCGATGTTGTGCGCGTGGCCCCGTCGGAGCCGGTGATCACGCTCGTCGATCGGGACGGGAGCGTGCACACACGGGCCGACGCGGTGAGTCTGCTGCTCAGCCGGCTGCCGCTCACGTTCCCGGTGGCCGCGCCGGTTCGGCTCCTGACGTCACGCCATCACCGCCGCGCCCGCGCGACGGTGGCCGTATGAGGGCGCGCACCCGGGTCGCCTCGGCGGCCGCGTTGTGGATCGGTACGTTCGTGGTGCTCCGCCTCAGTGTTCTGGCACCGGAGGACTGCCCGGATGTGCCGCCCGCCGATTTCGAGGCGTCCGCCGTCTCCGCTGCGGCGTGGATCGAGCGGGGTCAGGGCGACGACGGTCGCTTCATCTACGAGTACGACCGTGACACCGACCTGGTCGCGCCCGGGTACAACATCGTGCGCCACGCCGGCGTGACGATGTCGTTGTACCAACTTGCCAGGGCCGGCCATCCGGAGGTGCTCGACACGGCCGACGCCGGACTGGCCGTGATGCTCGACAGCCTCGTACCGGCCGGCGACGGCATGGCGTTCGTGGAGAACGACAGGTCGGCCCGTCTCGGCGCGAGCGCGTTGATGGCCGCCGCGCTCGCCCAGCGCCGAGACGCCACGGGCGACGACACCTACGACGACGAGTTGCGGGCCTTGGGTCGGTTCCTCGTCGGCCAGATCACGACCGGAGGGCAGATGCTCAACACGTACGATCTCCGGGCCGCGGCGCCGGTCCCCGGTGAGACCTCGCGATACTCGACCGGCGAGGCGGCGTGGGCGCTGGCCCAGTTGCACAACCTGCTGCCGGACGAAGGCTGGGATGTACACGCCCGCCGCGTGCTCGACTACCTGGCCACGGCTCGCGACGAGGTCGAGGATCTCGCCCTCCCACCATGGGCCGACCAGTGGGCGGCCTACACGCTGGCCGAGATGGCGTCGAGCGGGCTCGACGAGCATCACGTGAGCTACGCCAGAACACTCGCCCAGCGCTTCGGCATGCTGGTGCGGGCCGAGTCGCAGAAGGACGGGCTGGCCGACCCCGTTCATCGACACGCGGGCGCGCGGCGCCGGGCTCGGAGTGTGGGTCGAGGGCCTCGGCGCCCTCGCGCTGGCCGCCGAACGCGATGAACGACTGGCCGACGTGCGACCGGCGCTCGACGCGCGGGTGGCGTGTGGAGCCGGGCTGCTCGCCGAGCGCCAGCCTGATCGCCGGGCGGCCGCGGCGTGGGATTCCCCCGATCTCGTCGAAGGCGCCTGGTTCCGCTACGACGTGACCCGCATGGACGATCAGCAACACGCCCTGTCGGGCCTGCTGGTGGCCGCCGGTGAGCTCGGGCCGGTGGGCGCGTGAGGTCGCTGCTGGCGTTGTTCGCGGCGGTGAACCCGCTGGCCGTGGCCGTCGCGTTGTGGCCGCGGGAGCGGCGACTCACGCTGGCCGTGGCGGCCGCGATCGCCGCCGCGATCGCGGTGGCGGCCGCGGCCTTGAGTGGGCCGATCCTCGACGCGCTCGATGTCACGCTCGGCACGTTCCGCGTCGCGGCCGCCGTCGTGCTGGGTCTTGCCGGCGCGCGGTGGCTGATCGCCGGCGTACCGTCCGTGGCGGCGGACGGTCCGGCTGATGGATGGGGACGGGTGGGTGTGCCGCTGCTGATCCCGGTGCTGGTGACGCCGCAGTTGGCGATCGTCAGCATGTCCGTCGGAGCCGACGAGGGAGTGGCTGTCGTCGCCATCGGCGCGGCGGTCAGCCTCGCCCTGGCATGGCTGGCGGCGGTCGTCCCCAAGCGTCACCATGCCGGTTGGGTCGCCGGGGTTCGCCTCGTCGCCGCCATCGCCATCGCCATCGCGCTCGCCCTCGCCGTCGACGGCGTCAAGACGATCTGAAAGCGGAGCTAGCCCCAATCGGTGGCGTAGCGCACCAGCCGCTCACGCGGTGTGAGCGTCTCGGCGACGATCTCGTCGATCTGGTGTGCCCAGGCGGCGCAGTCGCGGGCGACGCTGCTGCCGTACGGGCCGACCGCGGCGAGATCGATCATTCCCGGCGTCCCGAACGTCACGGAGTCGACGACGCCTGACAACGACCACATCGGGCGCGCCGCGACAGGAAGCACGGTCGCGGTCGCGGTCGCCCACTCTCTCGTCGTCATCGACGGCCGGCCGCCGACACCTGCCAGGCGCAACGACGACGTGGCGCGTCCCCACGCGTGGACGATGCGCTCTTCGGCCGGCGCCCGGCGGAGGATGCGACGGTGGACGCGGCGCACCACGGCGGGTGCCGCGGCGATCGCGGCGATCAGCACGATCGCAACGAACGGCCACAGTGGCAGGCCCTTGCTCGTGTCGGGAGCGGTCGTGGCCGGCGGGTCGCTCCGCCCACCGGGGTTCACGCCCGCCGGCAACGTGGTCTGTGCGTCCGGGTCGTTGATCTCGCCGGCGGTCGGCCGGGTCGTCGGCGTGACCGGCGCTCGGTCTCCGGTACCGGGCTGGGCCGGCGTGGTGTCCTGGTCGGCGGGGATCCCCGTGTACGACTCGGCGCCGGGGACCCCGCGTCCCGGTGTCGGTTCGAAGGGCATCCACCCGATTTCTTCTCCGAACCACAGCTCGGGCCAGGCGTGCGCGTTCTTGCCGAGCACGCCGTACCAGTTGTCGAGGCCCTGCAGCCCCGGCGTGAACCCGACCGCGACCCGCGACGGTATGTCCAGCGTGCGGGCCATGGCGGCGAACGTGGCGGAGAACTGCTCGCAGTAGCCGACACGCTCGATGAGGAAGCTCTCGATCGCCGAGTTCCCGTGACCCGCCTGGACCTCGAGGCTGTACTCGAACTCGCTGTGGAACCAGTTCTGGAGCGCGATCTGCGGCGTCGTAATCCGTCGCTGCGCCAGCCGTCACCTCGCGCGCCAGGTCGCCGATCGACCCGGGGAAGTCGTCGGGGAGCTCGAGGTAGATGGGATCGGGCGGAGCCTCGTGCGGGGCGGCACGCAGCTCGTCGGGCTGCATCTCACGCGACGCCGACGTGATGGTGAAGCGCTCACCGAGCCCGAGCTCGTCACCGAGTTTGAGGAGCGTCGACGAGTCGGGGTTGTACTTCACCGAGTCCGATGGCACGACGATGATCGGGTCGGCTGCGGCGGGCACGAGTTGGCCGCCCAGGGACTGGATCTCGATCTCCTGGATGAACGTCTCGGCTCCGGGGCGCACCGTGCCGAACGACCCACCGGCCTCCTCGAGGTCGCCCCCCTCTTGCGGCAACCGGAACGTCTCACCGTCGAACTGCGGCAACGAGATGTAGCGCCAGTACGACTCGACCGGGGAGGACACGCGGAACAGCAACGTGTTGGTGCGGTTGACGAGCTGGGATCGGATGGTGACGAGCGGGCTGAGAACTTCGGTCACGCCCCCTGAGCGGCCCCGCGTGTGGAACAAGGGCTCGGCATTGGCACCCGGCAGGCGTGGACCGATGACGCCGGCCAGCACGCCGATCCCGACCGCGGTCGCGATCGCGGCCGGGTAGATGAGCGCACGTGCCCCACGCACGGACGCCGAGGATTCGACCCGCCGGCGTCGGTCGTGGAGGGCGCGCAGCGCGAACACGGCGACGAACGCGGTGGCGATGAGGGCGGCGGTGAGGACCACCCGGCTGCGGTCGGTGCCGAGCGCGGCGTTGCGGTCGGTGCCGAGCGCGGCGATGAAGATGTAGAGCACCCCGCCCGGTACCAACGCCTCGCCGCGAGCCTCGGCACGGAACGCGAACGTGTCGGAGAGCACGACGACCGACATGATCGCCAGCCCCGACAGCGTTGCCCAACCGGCGCCGTAGAGCACGGGCGCCACGGCGGTGCGGAACTGCTCGCGGACGAGGTCGGTCTCGAGGCGGAACAAGTCCCACGTCGCCCCCGTCGGGAACACCGCGTTGAACGTCGACCGGTAGCTCTGGAGGGCGATCAACCACACGAGGATCAGCACGACGGCCGGCACCGCGACCCATCCGGAGACTCGCCAACGACGCAGCGCGAGCGATGACCCGTGACCGACGACGACGATGGCGATGATGTCGTCGGCGAAGTCCCAGCTCCCGAACACCCTCGCCAGGCCGAACCCGACCACGATGCTGTAGGCAGCGAGCGCGATCGTGGCCGCCACGTCACGGTCGAGAGGGCGCAGGTCGGTCGAGCTCACACACCCACCTTCCGCCACGCTCGATCGGGATCCTGATCCGCTTCCGGTGCGGCGCCGGCCGGCGCCGTGTCGTCGAGGCGTCGGTCGCGCGCGTTCAGCGCGGTCGCGCCGGCGAGCTTGCCCCACCCGTGCTGGAAGTTCTCGATCGACGTGGCGTCGACCGACAGCCTCCCGGGATCGGCCTCGGCGGTGAACACGCCGACGCGGGTCAGTGTCGGATCGATGAGCTGCTCGGCGCGGCGCCACGCCGCCGCCGATCGCTTCGACGTCACGACGATCACGAGGCCGAGACCCTCACCCGGGTCGCGCTCGAGATCGATGATCGGATCGCCGAGCTGGAGCGGTGCCAGCACCCGCAACGTCTGGGTCGCCACTTCGGGGCCCCGCAGGTCGATGCCGCCACCGGTGACGAAGCGCGTCGTGAGGCCGGTCCTGTCGCCGGCCTGCACGAGACTGCCCGCGGCGACGATGGCACGTTCGAAGACATCCTCGTCGGCCTCGAGGTCGTATGCCGCCTCGCTGCGGTCGAGCACGACGATGCACCGGCGGACGCCCTCGGCGGTGTGCTCGCGAACCTTGAGCTCCTCCGAACGGGCCGATGCCTTCCAGTGGATCGAGCGTGGCTCGTCACCGTCGATGTAGTCGCGCAGGGCGTGGAACTCGCCCGGCCCGAGACGCTGCGCCTGCGCCATCAGATGACGGCCGAGCACACCGTGACCGAGGGCGGGCATCGAGAGCTCGACCGTGCGCGGCGCCACCATCACGTCGGTGGCCCCCGCCCCGATGGTCCACGCCACCGCCAACCCGAGTTGGTCGCGTCGCTCGATCTCGAGGGGTCCCAATGTGAGCACCCCTCGACGTGCCGCCGGGATGCGGTAGCCGGCGGTGACCTGGTCGCCGGGGAGGAGTGGCGCCAGCGTCATGCGGGCCGTGTTGATCGGACCCACCGGCTCGGCGAGGTCGATCCTCGGCGAACGGTACGCGCCGTCGTTGCGCACGCCGAGGTCGACGCGACCCGTGTCGCCGACGGTGAGCACCGACGGATGCACCCACCGCCCGATCGAGATCTCGGGCCGGCGCAACCGGACGACGAGCACGGCGCAGACCACGGCGATCAGCAGCCCGGCGCCGATCACGAACAGCTCGAGGATCCCGAAGAGCCGCCCGACCACGAGCGAGACGATGCCGCCAGCGACGATCGTCCAGCCCTGACGGGTCGGCATGTCAGCGGGCCACGGGGACGGGCACTTCGGCGAGAACCTCGCCGATGGCATCCGCCGCGGACATCCGCGCGCCCCGATCGGCGCGCAACACGAGGCGGTGTGCCAGCGCCGGTACGGCGACGCTCTTCACGTCATCGGGCGTGGCGTAGTTGCGGCCGCGAGCGGCGGCGTAGGCGCGGGCAGCCGCTGACAACTGCAGCGTGGCACGCGGCGACAGGCCGAGCTCGACGGCCGGATGGCGCCGGCTGGCCTCGGAGAGGTCGACCATGTAGGACTTGAGCGCGCTGGCGAGGTAGACGCCGCGGACCTCGGTGATCATCGCTTTGATCTCGTCGCTCGACACCACAGGATTGAGGTGGCGCAGCGTCTCGGCTGCGCCCAGACCGTCGAGGATCGCGATCTCGGCGGTGCGTCCCGGATAGCCGAGCGAGATGCGGAGCAGGAACCGGTCGAGCTGGCTCTCGGGAAGTCGGTAGGTGCCCTCTTGCTCGACCGGGTTCTGGGTGGCGATCACCATGAACGGCGGCGGCAGCGGGCGCGTCGTGCCGTCGACGGTGACCTGGCGCTCCTCCATGGCCTCGAGCAGCGCCGACTGCGTCTTCGGCGACGCCCGGTTGATCTCGTCGGCGAGGACGATGTTGGCGAACAGGGGACCGGCCTGGAAGCGGAACTTCTCGGTCGAGCGTTCGTAGATGCTGACGCCCACCAGGTCGGTCGGCAGCAGGTCGGGGGTGAACTGAACCCGCTTCCACGCGCAGTCGATCGATGCCGCGAGGGCTTTGGCGAGGCTGGTCTTGCCGACACCAGGGACATCCTCGATCAACAGGTGGCCTTCGGCGAGCAACGCCATCAGTGCCAGTTCGATCGAGTCGCGCTTGCCGTGGACGACGGTCGCCACGTTGGCGACGATCGCGTCGAACAGCGCCGCGAAGCCCGTCGTCATCGTCGCGGAACGCGCGCCCCGCTCTCCGGTGGTCGATGAGGAAGGCACCGCGGTTTCCGTCACGCCGGGAAGGGTAGACGCTGTACAGCGAAATGTGAGATCGACCAGCACCGGCGGGCGCCGCGGCGCGTCCGGCCACTAGGTTGCGCGTGCGTGAACGACGCTGCCGCTCCGACCGCATCGTCACCCGAACCGCAGCTCACCTACCTCACCACCTACCTTGCGATCGACCTCAGCGTCACCCGTCTCGCAGCCGGAGTCGTCGACGACGCCGGCAAATTGATCGTGCGAGACCGGGTCGCGACACCGTCGCGGCACGTCTGGCCGGCGCTCGCGCGCCTGGTGGGAAGAGTGATCGCCGCCGCGCCGGAGGGCGCGCGGCCGGCCCGCTGCGGCGTCGCCTGTCCCGGCCCGATCGATCGCGTCGTCGGCGGGACGGCGTCGGCACTGCTCCCGGAGTGGAAGGGCTTTCCCCTGCGAGGGCAGCTCGAGGAGGTCGCCGGGTTGCCGGTGGCGATCGACAGCGTCGGGCGTGCGTTCGCCTCGGCCGAGGCGTGGTGCGGGGGCGGGTCCGGCCTGCGCGACTTCGCCGCCGTGCTCATCGGCGACTCGGTCGACGGGGGAGTGGTGTCGGCGGGTCGGCTGCTCGACGGGCGAACGGGAAACGTCGGTCAGTTCGGTCACCTCGTCGTCGAGCCCGAAGGTCGGTCGTGTTCGTGCGGTGGCGTCGGCTGCCTCGACGCCTACGTGAGCGCCCGCGCCATCGAGTCGGAGACGAATCGGCCGTTGCGCCGCACCCCACCCTCGGTCGTCGACACGACCGGCATCCTGCTCGCCAGGGCGTTCGCCTCGGTCGCCGCGATCGTCGACACCACACGTGTTCTCGTGGCCGGTTCGGTGCCCGCGGCCCTCGGCCAGCCGCTCTTCGATGCCATCGCCCGCGAGCTCACGGTGCGCAGCCGGCTGCCGCATCTCACCGGGCTCTCGGTCATCCCGGTGCCGGGCGGCGGCCCACTCGTCGCCGCCGCCGCCATCGCCCGCTCGACGCTCCGCTGAACAGTCGACCCGCCAGGCCTACTCATCGGTAACCGGGGTCATTAGGCTGCGGCCATGCAGCCGACATACACGCGCGAAGCCGAGGAGTACCGCGAGAAGGTGCAGGCGTTTCTCGCCGAGAAGCTCCCGGTCGACTGGCACGGTCTGGGTCGGCTCGAAGGTGACGCGATCCACACGTTCGTGACCGAATGGCGCAAGACGTTGCACGAAGCCGGCTACCTCGCCCCTGGCTGGCCGGTCGAGTACGGGGGCGGCGGTCTGTCGGCGCTCGAGCAGGTGATCATCGCCGAGGAGTTCGCGCGAGCGGGCGTCCCGACCGGCGGTCCGAACGACGTGTTCGGAATCCAGATGCTCGGCAACACCCTGCTGCTGCGCGGCACCGACGAGCAGAAGGCGTACTACCTCCCGCGCGTCCTCTCCGGTGCCGACACCTGGTGTCAGGGCTACAGCGAGCCCAACGCCGGATCCGACCTCGGCAACATCGGCTTGCGGGCCGTGCTCGACGGCGACCAGTGGGTGTTGAACGGTCAGAAGATCTGGACCTCGGCGGGACACCTCGCGGATCACATCTTCACGCTCGCCCGCACCGATCCCGACGCGCCCAAGCACAAGGGCATCTCGTTCCTCCTGGTCGACATGCGTCAGCCAGGGATCGAGGTGCGTCCGATCAAGATGATCTCCGGCGAGAGCGAGTTCAACGAGATCTTCTACACCGACGCGGTCGTCCCCAAGGACGACGTCGTGGGCGGGGTCAACAACGGCTGGGCGGTGGCGATGACGCTGCTCGGCTTCGAGCGTGGGGAGTCGGCGGCCACGATGCCCATCCGGTTCCAGTCCGAGCTCGAGCGGTTGATGCGGCTGGCCAACGAGCGCGGCCTGACCCGCGATCCGATCATCCGCCAGCGGCTGGCGTGGTGCCATTCGAAGGTCCAGATCATGCGGTACAACGGCATGCGGACGTTGACCCAGTTCCTCGCCGGTCACCATCCCGGGCCCGACGGCGCGATCTCCAAGCTGTACTGGAGCGAGTACCACCGCGTCGTCACCGAACTGGCGGTCGACATCCTCGGCGCCGAAGCGCTCGTCCCGACCGGCCGGCCACCGTCTTCGGCGTTCCAGACCGACGACGCCGGAGCCCCGAACAGCTCGGCGTCATGGGTCGACACGTTCCTCAACGCCCGGGCCGGCACGATCTACGCCGGTTCCTCGCAGATCCAGCGCAACATCATCGGCGAGATGGTGCTCGGCCTGCCCAAGGAGCCGCGCCCCGCGTGATCCGCGCCGCCCTCGCCGTCGCCCGGCGGCCGTCGTTGTGGTCGACAGCCGTGCGCCAGGTCAGGCGCACGGCCGCGCCACGGTGGTGGGCACGTCCACCGTTCGTACCACGGCCGCCACGTGAGTATCTCCGGTTCCGTCTGCTGACCCAGTACGGCGATTCCGAGCATTCTCCCGAACCGGCCGATGTGGTGAACTACCTGGCATGGTGCAAGCGGTGGCACGATCACCGATGATCCCGGCACTCGGCCGCGGACCACGCCACCATCGGCGCGCACGGCAGTGCATCACGGTGTGAGCGTCTAGGTGATGCGGAGCTCTCTCGTACTCAACGCCAGCTACGAGCCGCTCAGTGTCGTCCCGGCACGTCGCGCGGCGTGCTTGGTGCTCGCCGAGAAGGCCGAGCTCGTCGAGTGCGACGGTCTCCTCATCCGCTCCGCCAGCCTCACCCTCGCCAGCCCGCTGGTGATCCGCCTGAGGTACATGGTCAAGGTGCCGTACCGGCGCAAGGCGTCGCTGTCGCGACGCGGTGTGTTCGCCCGCGACGACTATCGGTGCCAGTACTGCGGCGCCCACGCCGACTCCATCGATCACGTGACGCCGCGTTCACGGGGCGGCCCGCACGAGTGGGAGAACGTGGCGGCGGCCTGCCGGCCGTGCAACCTGGCCAAACGCGACCGCACACCGGACGAGGCCGGGATGCGCCTGCTGCGGCCGTGCCGCGTGCCGCGGGCCACGGCGTGGGTCGTCGTCAGCACCACCCGCGTGCCGGAGGCATGGAAGCCGTACCTCGCGCTGGCCTCCTGATTTGAGCCCTGGCGTCGTCACCCGCGTCAGCGGCTCGGCCGCCGACTTCCACGCCCGTGAGCTGCCCGCCGTCACTGCCGTGTGGCAGTTCGACGTCGAGCAGCCGGCGATCGTCCTCGGCTCGCGCCAGACCGACGACGTGCTCGACGTCGCCGCCTGTCACCGCAGGCAGGTCGAGATCGCGCGCCGTCGTTCGGGCGGCGGCGTCGTGTTGCTCGTTCCGGGTGCCACGGAATGGATCGACGTCGTCGTGCCGGCGACCGACCCGCGTTGGGAGGACGACGTGCGGCAGTCGATGGTGCGGATGGGCGAGCGGTGGGTCGAGGCCCTGGATGGTGTCGTCGACGGCGAGCTCACCGTGCACCGCGGGCCACAGGTGCGCAACACCTGGTCGGAGCTGGTGTGCTTCGCCGGCATCGCCCCCGGTGAGGTGCTGCTCGACGGCGTCAAGCTGGTCGGGCTCAGCCAGCGCCGGACACGCCGTGGGGCCCGATTCCAATGCGCCGTCAACCGGCGCTTCGATGGCGACCTGTTGATCGAGCTGCTGGCGGACCCGGTGCCAGGCGCACTCCCCCCGGTCGCCACGCTGCCCCCGACGGCGACCGGGATCGCCGAGCGCGTGCGTGTTCGGAGGACGCTGCGCGCGGAGTAGCTCGTGTTGCGCGCGTGGAGTCGTGCGCGAAACCGAAGTGGGGACGAACGGATTTCGACGGGCCGCTGGTGGGGGAGATTGGTGAGGAATGGTTGACTTTGGGGAACCCGACAGGCACAATGAGCTGGCGGGGAGGTGGCACGCGTTCCCCGCGCCGAGGCACGGCTCCACGCGTGACAGCTCGATCACGGAAGGCACAGGTCACGCAACGTGTTCGTCGGGGTCCACGACCGCAGCATCGACGACAAGGGTCGGCTCGCGCTCCCTGCCGCGTTCCGCAGCGAGCTCGGCGATCGCTGCTACGTGTCGCTCGACGGCGAGGGTTGCGTCACGATCCGTGAGGTCACCGAGTTCGAGACCCACGCCAGGGAGCTGATCGATCAGGAGAAGCGCGGCGAGCTGACGCGGACACGACGTCGTTCGGTGGCCGCCAACGTGACGCTCGTGGCGATCGACAAGCAGGGCCGCATCACGCTCGACGAGAAGGTCCGCGCCCACGCCGGGCTGCTGTCGAGCTCGTCGGTCAAGGTCGCCGGCATGTTCGACGCCGTCGAGGTGTGGAAGCCGGAGCGGTTCGAGACCGTGCAGGTCGAGGGCGACCACGAAGCGCCGGCACGCGTGTGGGGCGACGAGTGATGCCGGCCGAGGCGGGAGCAGCCGACTTCGAGCACGAGTCCGTCATGCTCGACGAGATCGTCGCCGCCTTCGAGTCGGTTCCCACGGGCGTCGTCGTCGATGCGACCGTGGGCGGCGGGGGGCACAGCGAAGGGATCCTCGACGCCCGGCCCGACGTGAGCGTGCTCGGCCTCGACCGCGATCCGGCGGCCCTGGCGGCCGCGAACGAGCGGCTGGCCAGGTTCGGGAGCCGGTTCTCCTCGTACCGATGCCGCTTCGACGACCTCGGGACCGCGATGGCGGCCGCCGACGTCGACCGGCTCAGCGGCGCCCTGTTCGATCTCGGCGTCTCGTCACCGCAGCTCGACCAGGGCGAGCGCGGCTTCTCGTACCGTCACGACGGACCCCTCGACATGCGGATGGACACCGACGCCCAGTGGTCGGCGAGCGACGTGGTCAACGGCTACGACGAAGCGGAACTGCGTCGCGTGATCCGCAAGTACGGCGACGAGCGCTTCGCGTCGCGGATCGCGCGCGCGATCGTCGCCTCCCGGCCGATCGAGACGACCACCGAGCTGGCGGCGATCGTCACCGGCGCGATCCCCGCCGCCGCCCGGCGCACCGGGGGACATCCCGCCAAGCGGACGTTCCAGGCGATCCGCATCGAGGTCAACGGCGAGCTCGAAGTGCTGGCCCCGGCGATCGACGCCGCGATCGAGGCCGTCGTGCCGGGTGGGCGGATCGCCGTGCTCTCGTACCACTCGGGCGAGGACCGGATCGTGAAGGAGCGCTTCCGCGCCGCGCACCGGCGCGTGCGAATGCCCGCCCGAGCTGCCCTGCGTGTGCGGCGCGGTGCAGACAGTGCGGCTGGTGCGCGGTGTGCGCCGCACGCCGACGGACGCCGAGAAGGCCAGTAACCGTCGAGCCGCATCGGCGCGCCTGCGCGTCGCCGAGCGGACGGAACCGACGCGACGAGGTGGCGGCCGGTGATCGCCAGTTCGCTGCCGAACATCTCTGGGCGCGCCCACACGGCGACGTCGCCGCGACACACCACGACCGCGGTCCCGGCCAAACCACAACTCTCGCTCGTGCCGCGCCGCCGCCGGGCGGCTGGATTCGCGGTCGCGCTCTCCATCGTGCTGGCGGGTTTGATGCTCGGCTCGGCCGTTCTGCACACGAGCCTCGCCGAACGCCAGTTGGAGATCGACCGACTCGAGCGCTCCGTTGCCGCGGCGCAGGAGCGCTTCGACGTGCTGCGCCGGGCACGCGCCGAGTTGCGCTCGCCGACACGGTTGTCGGCCGAGGGCACCCGCATCGGCATGCACCCGGCCGCCACCAGCGAGTTCGTGCCCGTCGACGGCTTGACCGTGGCGATCGCGATCGCCGCCACGGGGGAGGTGCTCGACGATCAGGATGCGATCGAGAGCCTCCAACCGCTCGATCAGTTCCGCCTCGTCAAAGAAGTGTCCGGCGAAACGCCATGAGCCGGCGTCCACCACCGTCGCGGCCCGTCCGTCGCGCCGCGCCAGCGATCCGCCGGGCGTCGCGCACCCACCATCGCACCGGAGCGAGTGCAGTCAGCGCGGCCTCGCCAACCGCGCGCCGGCACAGCCCGCCTCCGAGCACGCGCCGCGCGGTGCGCCCCCCGGCCCCGCGCCGGCGCGCTGCTCCACCGCGCCGGCGGGCGGCCCGGCGCGTCGTCGCACCGAAGCATTCGCACGTTCGGGAGTTCCGGTTCGGCGCCGGCCAACCGCGCCAGCGGCTGATCGTGCTGCTCGTCGCGCTCGTGCTCGTGCTGGCGTTGGTGCTGTTCAAGGTCGGCGTCCTCCAGACGAGTGAGGGCCGGGCGCTGCGCCTCGAGGGCACCCGGCAATGGACCCGCTCCCGCGATGTGCCCGCCGATCGCGGCACGATCTTCGATCGCAACGGCGAAGAGTTGGCGATGTCGGTGGCGGCGAACAGCGTCAGCATCAACCCCAAGCTGATCGACGATCCGGAGGGCACGGCGACGATCCTCACGAGCCTGCTCGGCCTGACCGAGGAGCGACGCCAGGAGCTGGTCGCCGCGATGGTGGCCAAGGAGACGGGATTCATGTACGTCGCCCGCCAGGTCGACGAGTCGGTCGGCGAGCAGATCGCGGCGCTCGGGTTGGCGGGCGTCAACGTCGACCGCGAGAGCAAGCGGATCCTGCCCGGCGGCGACACCGGGCGCAGCGTGATCGGCAAGACCGACATCGACGGTGTCGGCATCGGCGGCCTCGAGTTGCAGTTCGACGACCTCTTGACGGGCACCGGCGGCCGGCTCGAACGCGAGGTGGCGCCTGGCGGCCGATCGATCGCCGGCAGCGAGACCGTCTCCGTGCCCCCGATCCCCGGGGATGACCTGATCCTCACGCTCGACCGATCGATCCAGTTCGCGACCGAGCAGGCGCTCCTCGGGCGCGTCGACGGGCTCGGTGCGCGCGGCGGGACCGGCATCGTGATGGACACCGATACGGGTGAGATCTTCGCGATGGCGTCAGTGCGCCGCAACGACGACACCGGAACCGTCGAGATCACGTCCGGCAACTTCGCGGCCGTCGACGCCTACGAGCCCGGCTCGGTGGCGAAGGTCATCACCGTCGCGGCCGCACTCAACGAGGGTGCGGTCACACCCGAGACGGGCTTCAACGTCCCGTGGCGCGAGCTGTGGGGCGACGACCTGCTGGCCGACGCCGAGCCACACCCCGACGAGTGGCTCACGGTCGCCCAGATCCTGATCAAGTCGTCGAACATCGGCACGATCCACGTCCACCAGACGATCAGGCGCCAGAAGCACTGGGAGTACATGAAGGCGTTCGGACTCGGTGAGGCGACCGCGCTCGGGTTCCCGGGCGAGTCCCCGGGCATCATGAAGAACTGGCAGGACATGTGGGGATCCGAGCGGGTCACGGCGGCCTTCGGCCAAGGCGTCTCGAGCACGTCGATCCAGCTCGCTGCGGCGATCAACGTGATCGCCAACGACGGCACCTACGTCGCGCCGAAGCTGGTCCGTTCGACGGTCGGCCCCGACGGCACGGTGTCCGACACGTTGCCGTCGGCCACACGTGAGGTCGTGGTCGAGGCGACCGCCGAGGAGATGCAGCAGCTCATGAAGCGGGTCGTGTGCGAGGGCACCGGCGAGCGCGCCCAGGTCAAGGATTTCGACGTGGCCGGCAAGACCGGCACCGGGTACAAAGCACAACCCGACGGCACGTACTTCAACGAAGCTGGTGAGCGCGTGTACTACTCGAGCTTCGTCGGCTTCTTCCCGGCAGAGGACCCGCAGGTCACGGTGCTCATCTCGATCGACGAACCGCCGGCCGGCACCAACGACCGCTTCGGCGGCACCGCCGCGGCACCCGTGTTCAGGGAACTGGCGCCGACGATCGTGCACGAGCTGGGGATTCGGCCCACCGTCGGCGCCACCGGCTGCGAAGCGGGTTGAGTGATGAGCGACGACGGCGCCGCACTCACGCCCGATGTCGTCAGGATCGGCGACCTCGTCGCCGGCATCCCGCCGGGACGGCTCCGCGCCGTGGTCGGCGACACGTCGACGCCGGTCTCCGGTGTCACGCACGACTCGCGGGCTGTCGCTCCCGGAATGCTGTTCGCGTGTGTCGTGGGGGCGCATCACGACGGGCATGCGTTCGCGCCGTCGGCGGTCGAGTCGGGGGCGTCGGCGCTGCTCGTCGAACGCGAGCTCCCCGTCCCGTCACCCAGATCGTCGTCGACGACACCAGGGCAGTGCTCGGCCACGTCGCCGCCGCGTTCCACGGCGAGCCGAGCCGGTCGCTCACCACCGTCGGCATCACCGGGACGAACGGCAAGACGACGACCGCGCACCTGATCGCAGCCGCGTTGCGGGCGGCCGGTCACGAGGTCGGCGTGATCGGGACGTTGAGCGGTGTCCGCACCACGCCCGAGGCGACGGAGCTGCAGGAACGGCTCGCCGGGATGCGTGACGAGGGTGTCGATTCGGTCGTGATGGAGGTCTCGTCGCACGCCCTTGCGCTGTGGCGGGTTGCGGGCACCTGGTTCGACGCGGCGATCTTCACCAATCTGGGGCGAGATCATCTCGACCTTCACGGCTCCGTCGAGGAGTACTTCCGAGCGAAAGCACGGCTGTTCACGCCCGACCTGGCGGCGGTCGGAGTCACGAACATCGACGATCCGTACGGCCGCCTCCTCTTGGACGCGGCAGACATCCCGATGGTGCCGTATTCGAGGTCCGATGCGTCCGAGATCGAGGTCACGACCGTCGGGCACCGATTCGCATGGCGGGGCCGGGACGTCGCGGTGCCGATCGGCGGGGCGTTCAACGTGATGAACTCGCTCGCCGCGCTCACCGCGCTGACCACGCTCGGTGTCGACCCCGACGAGGCCGCCGCCGGCGTGTCGTCGGCCGGCCCCGTGCCCGGTCGTTTCGAGGTCATCGCACCCGCCGACGAGACTGCTCCAACCGTGATCGTCGACTACGCCCACACGCCCGAGGGCATCACCGAACTGCTCGCCGCGACGCGCGAGGTCGTCGGCTCGGGCGTGATGACGATCGTCTTCGGCTGTGGCGGCGACCGCGATCGCGAGAAGCGGGCGACGATGGGGAGTGCCGCCGTTGCGGGTGCCGATCGGGTGATCGTCACGTCCGACAACCCGCGCGACGAGGATCCGCTGTCGATCATCGACGCCATCGTCGAGGGCATCACCGAGCGCGACCGCGAACGAGTCGTCGTCGAACCAGACCGCCGGGCGGCGATCGGGCTGGCGTTGGCCGGCGCCGAACGCGGCGACGTCGTGGTGATCGCCGGCAAGGGTCACGAGACCACGCAGACGATCGGTGCCGTGGTGCACGACTTCGACGATCGTGTCGTCGCCCGAGAGCTGATGGAGGCCCGGTCGTGATCGCGATCATGATCGCCGGCGCCGTGGCCACCGTCGTCTCGCTGTTCGGCACCCGCGCCCTGATCGGGTTCTTCCGCACCCGCGGGCGGGGTCAACCGATCCTCGGCAAGGAGGACCACGGCCCGGAGCACCACATGCACAAGCAGGGCACGCCGACGATGGGCGGTCTGGCGATCGTCGGCGCGGCCCTCACCGGCTGGCTCGCCGCCCACATCCGCCGCGGGCTGCCGTTCTCCGATCAGGCGATGATCGTGTGGGTTGTCGTGCTCGGCGATGGCCTTGATGGGATTCCTCGACGACTACATCAAGGTGAAGAAGCGACACAACCGCGGCATCCTCTGGAAGCGGAAGAACTACGTGACGATGCTGATGAGCTTCGGCGCCGCATGGTGGCTCGTCGCCGCCACCGGGATCTCCGAGACGATCTCGCTGACGCGGGCCGAGGACCTCGGGTTCGCGGTGCCGCAGATCGTGTGGATCATCTGGGCCGGGCTGATCATCTGGGCCACCACGAATGCGGTCAACGTGACCGACGGCCTCGACGGGTTGGCCGGGGGATCGGCGCTGATGGGCTTCGGCGCGTTCACGATCATCGCCTACTGGTCGTTCCGTAACCCTGAGCTCTACACCGAGGTCGTGAACCCGCTCGACATGGGTGTGTTCGCGGCGGCCTTCGCCGGCGCCTGCCTCGGCTTCCTGTGGTGGAACGCGGCACCGGCTCGCATCATCATGGGCGACGTCGGCGCGCTCGCGATCGGCTCGGCGATGGCGTTCCTCGCGCTGACGCTCGACACCCACCTGTTGCTGCTGTTGATCTGTGGCATCAACGTGATGGAAGCCGGATCGGTCGCCGTTCAGATGGGAGTGTTCAAGGCGTCCGGACGCACCCGCCGACTGTTCCGCATGTCGCCGGTGCACCACCACTTCGAGCTCCTCGGATGGCCGGAGACAACGGTGATCATCCGGTTCTGGCTGATCGCCGCGATCTGCGTCGCGTCGGCGCTGGCGATCTTCATCGGCGACTTCACACGGATCGCGGCGGAGTGATCATGCGTTCGCTCGTCTACGGCCTCGCGGTGACCGGTGCATCGACGGTCCGCGCCCTCGCCCGGCGCGGACACGGGGTCGTGGTCATCGACGACCACATCGACGACGCCAAGCGCGATCTCGCCGACGAGCTCGGTGTCGAGTTACTGCCCACGCCGGCTGCGATCGACGACCTCGTCGCCCAATTCGACCTGCTGTCGCCGTCGCCGGGTGTGCCCGAGACGCACGCCGTGATCGCCGCCGCACGGCGCCACGACGTTCCCGTACGCAGCGAGATCGAGCTCGCCTACCAGTGGGAGCAGGACCGACCAGGCGGCGCTCGACCGATCCTCGCCATCACGGGGACCGACGGCAAGACGACGACGAGCCTGCTCGCGGCGGCCATGCTGACCGCCGCCGGCCTGCGCACGATCGCCGCCGGCAACACCGACGTTCCGCTCGTCGACGCGCTCGAGATGCAACTCGACGCCTACGTCGTCGAGTGCAGCAGCTTCCGCCTGGCGTGGACCGAGCAGTTCCGCGGCGACGCCGCGCTCTGGCTCAACCTGGCCCCCGACCACCTCAACTGGCATCGCTCGACGACCACGTACGAGGCGGCCAAGGCGCGCCTGTTCGACCTCCAGCGGCCGTCGGACGTGGCGGTCGGATTCGTCGACGATCCGATCGTGATGCGCCACCTCGGCGACGCGCCGGCGCGCCACGTCACGTTCGGGCGTTCGAACGCCGACTACCACCTCGCCGGCGACGCGCTGTGCGCGCCGAGCGGCACGATCGCGATGGTCGACTCGATGCGTCGCCGGCTCCCGCACGACATCACCAACGCCCTGGCGGCGTCGGCGATCGTGATCGAGTCGGGTCTCGGCGATCTCGAGGCGGCCGGTCGCGCGATCGCATCCTTCGTGGGGCCGCCCCATCGCATCGAGCCGGTGGGCGAGCGCGACGGCGTGCAGTGGTTCAACGATTCCAAGGCGACCACACCACACGCGGCGGCCGTGGCGATCCGCGGCTTCGAGCACGTCGTGCTCATCGCCGGCGGGCGCAACAAGGGACTCGACCTGGGGCCGATGGCAGCCGAGCCAGAACGGCTCCGGTCGGTCGTGGCGATCGGTGAGTCGGCGTCGGAGATCAGCGACCTCTTCGCGCCGCACTGCGCGGTCGTTCGAGCGGACTCGATGGAAGCTGCCGTCGTCGCCGCCGCCGATTCGGCGCGCCGCGGCGACGCCGTGCTCCTGTCGCCCGGCTGCGCCAGCTTCGACTGGTATCCGAACGGTGGCTACACCGCACGTGGTGATCATTTCCGACGGCTGGTCGCCGAATTGGTCGGCGGGCGAAGGGTGGACCGATGAGCTTGACCATCGACTCGCGCACCATCGAATCTGGCGCGGCTCCGACCGTCGCCGAGCGGCGCCTGGCGGCGCTCGAGCGGCTGCAGCGATCGCGCCCTCAGTCGCGCCGGGCCCGGCGCGGCGGCGGCCCCGACGAGTCGGCCGTGGCGCTCGGCCCGCCGCCGGTCGCGTACTACGTGATCGTCGTCGTCGTCGCCGTGTTCGTCATGCTCGGCCTCGTGATGGTGCTCTCGTCGTCGGCGGCCACCGAGGTCGGCAAGGGCAACTCGCCGTACCGGATCTTCTCGCGCCAGCTGATGTGGGCCGGCTTCGGCCTCGTCGGAATGCTGGTCGCGGTCAAGGTGCCGTACCGTCGCTGGCGCCCGTTCATCGTCCCGTTCGCGATCCTCGCCGCCGCCGGAATGGTGTTGCCGTTCACGTCGCAGGTGGGCACCACGATCAACGGTGCCACCGCATGGGTGACCGTCGGTTCGCTGAGCTTCCAGCCGTCGGAGGTGCTGAAGCTCGCCACGCTCGCGCTCGCCGCCAACATCCTCGCGACGCGCCACGAGCAGATGGCCGATCCGCGACGCACGCTGTTCCCGCTGATGCTCATCGCCGGGTTCGGTGCCGGGGCATGTCTTGTCCAGGGCGACCTCGGGTCGGCCGTGGTGCTGGGCGCGATCGTGCTCGCGGTCGGGTTCATCGCGGGCGTCCCGATGGCCTACATGACGGGGGTGATGGCCTCCGGCATGGTGACGATGGCGCTGTTGGTGCTCTCGAGCGCACGCCGCTTCAACCGCTTCACGGCGTTCTTCGACACCAAGGGCAACAAGGAGTACCTGGCGTACCAGACGTACCAGGGCTACCTCGGCATCGCCAACGGCGGGCTCACCGGCTCCGGCATCGGGGGGAGCAACAGCAAGCTCGGCTACCTGCCGCTCGCCCACAGCGACTTCATCTTCGCCGTGATCGCCGACGAGCTCGGGTTCGTCGGCGCCCTCGCGGTGGTCGGCGGGTTCGCGCTGCTGGTGTGGTTCGGGATCCAGACCGCGCTCGCCGCCCCCGACCGGTTCGGGATGCTGCTGGCCGGGGGCATCGCCACCTGGTTCGGTGTGCAGGCCATCGTCAACATGGGTGGCGTCGCCGGCTTGCTGCCCGTGACCGGGCTCACGTTGCCGTTCTTCTCGGCCGGCGGGACGTCGTTGTTCGTCACGATGGTGGCGGCCGGGTTGCTGCTCAACGTCGCGCGACGCGCGCGCTAGATGACGGCCCCTCGATGACGGGATGGCGTCGATGAGCCGGACCGCAACGTTCGCGATCGTCACCGGGGGAGGAACCGCCGGGCACGTGTTGCCGGCGCTGGCCGTCGCCGAGGCGCTCGTCGCCAACGGACACGCACCGTCGGCGATCCACTACGTCGGCGCACGGCGCGGCATCGAGACCCGCCTGCTCCCCGAGACGCCGTTCCCTCACACGTTCCTCGACGTCAGCGGGCTGCAGCGGCGGTTGACCCGTCGCAACCTCGGATTCCTCCCCAAGCTGGTGCGCAGTGCCCGGGCCGCGACGCGGCTGCTCCGCGACCTCAGGCCGCGCGTCGTGGTATCGGTCGGTGGGTACGCGAGCCTCCCTGCGGTCCTTGCCGCGCGTCGCCTCCGCATCCCGATCGTCGTCGTCAGTTACGACCGATTCCCCGGTCGGGCGAGTCGGTTCGCCGCCCGGGGCGCGGCGGCGTGTGCCGTGGCGTTCCCCGACTCGCCTCTGCCGCGGGCGACGGTCACCGGAGCGCCGTTACGTCGGGCCGTGCTCGACGTCGACCGTCGTCGCGACGCGGCGACCGCGCGTGCCGCGCTCGGCCTGCCCCCCGATCGGTTCGTCCTCGCTGTGACGGGTGGCTCGCAGGGGTCGGGCGTCCTCAACGAAGCCGTGACCGCGATGCTCGACTCGTGTGCCGCCGACCAGGGCCTTGCCATCCGCCACGCGGTCGGCGAGCGCTTCGCCTCCGACGCGTCACCGCCGCGGGACGGACGCGGTGGCGTGCTCTACCAGCCGGTCGCCTACGAGCCCGAGATGCCGCTCGTCTACGCCGCAGCCGACCTGTTGGTGGGACGCGGCGGGGCGAGCACGGTGCACGAGGTCGCGGCCACCGGCGTCCCGGCGATCCTCGTGCCGTGGGCGGGCGCCGCCGAGGACCATCAGACCGCCAACGTGGCGTGGCTCGCCGACGGTGGCGGCGCCGTCTTGCTCCCGGAGCGGCGGATCGACGAGCTGCCGGGGGTCATCGAACGCCTCCGCTCCGACACGGCCGCCCGCGACGCGCTGGGCGATCAGGCCCGGGCGATGGGGGAGGTGCACCGCAGCGGTGCCTTGGCGGTTCTCGTGGAAGCCGTGGCTCTAGCCTGATCGGACCGTGTCCGTGCCAGCTCCACCGCTCGATCTCGCCCGTCAACAACGCCTTCACGTCGTCGGCGTGGGCGGGCCCGGCATGAGCGCGATCGCCCTCGCACTGGCCCAGATGGGCCATCGCGTCTCGGGCAGCGACCTGCGCGAGCGACCGGTCCTCGATCGCCTTCGAGCAGCCGGTGTGGTGGTGCATGTCGGGCACAACCGCGCCTACGTGCACGGATGCGATGCGGTCACCTCGTCGACCGCGGTTCCGGCCGACCTGAACGAGCTCGACGAGGCACGCCGGCTGGGGCTTCCCGTGCTCAGCCGGGCCGGCATGCTGGCGTCGATCTGCGCCTGCGCCCGCTCGCTCGGCGTCGCCGGGACGCACGGCAAGACCACGACCTCTTCGATGTTGATGCTGATCCTGGCCGAAGCCGGGCTGCGGCCGAGCTTCGTCATCGGCGGCGACGTCACCGACATGGGCACCGGTGCGCAGTGGACCGGCGGCGAGTGGTTCGTCGTGGAGGCCGACGAGAGCGACGGAACCCACCTCGAGCTGCCGCTGCACGGCACGATCCTCACCAACGTCGAGACCGACCATCTCGATCACTACGGGTCGTTCGAGTGCATCGTCGCCGGGTTCGACCGTTACCTCCGTCAGGTCGCCGGTCCCAAGGTCGTGTGCGGCGACGATCCGGTCGCCGCCCGATTGGCGGCCGAGCATGGGGCGATCACGTACGGCACGTCGGAGGGGGTCGACGTACGCGCGGTCGACGTGCGCGCCACTCACGGCACGCTGACGTTCGCGATCGAGCAGGCGGGCGACCATCTCGTCGACATCGCCTTGCCGTTGCGCGGGCTTCACAACGTGCGCAACGCCGCCGCGGCGTTGGCGATGGCGGTCGCGATCGGTGTCGATCCCGCGGTGGCGGCGAACGCGCTCGCCAAGTTCGGCGGTGTCGCCCGCCGGTTCGACATCCGCGGTACGGATGGGGGTGCGACGTTCGTCGACGACTACGCCCACCTTCCGTCGGAGATCGCGGCCGTCCTCGACGCGGCCCGCCACAGCGACGACGGTTGGCGCCGCGTCGTGGCCGTCTTCCAGCCGAACAGGTACAACCGCATGGCCGAGATCTCGGCCGACTACGGCGACTCGTTCGGTGACGCCGACCTCGTGGTCCTGACCGACATCTACCCGTCCGGGACCCAACCGATCCCGGGTGTCACCGGGAAGCTGGTCGTCAACGCAGTGCTCGACCACGACCCGTTCGCACGCGTCGCATGGTTGCCCAAGCGCGACGACCTGGTGACGTTCCTCGCCGGCGAGATCCGCGATGGCGACGTCTGCATCTCGATGGGCTGCGGCGACATCGCCACGCTGCCCGACGAGGTGCTGGCCCGACGCAGAGGCGCGCCCCGATGACGCGTTCGACGGCGCGTTCGACGGCGCGTTCGACAGGGCGTTCGAGGGTCGAGGAGGCCGCCGCGTTGCTCGGCCCGGGTGCCCGTCGCGACGAGCCGCTGGCGCCACTCACCACGTACCGCGTCGGCGGCCGGGCGGCCTTGTTCGTCGAGGTCGCGTCGATCGACGACCTCCGTCGCGTCGCGGCGGCGAAGGCGGCAACCGGTCTGCAGGTGTTGGCGATCGGTCGTGGTTCGAACCTGCTCGTCGCCGACGCCGGATTTCCGGGAATCGCCGTGTCGCTCGCCGAGTTCGGGAACGGCATCGCCGTCGGGCCGGCCGACTCCGACGGCCGCGTCGTCGTCACCGCCGGCGGTGGCGTCGCCCTGCCGGTGCTCGCGCGTCGAACGGCCGCCGCGTCGGTGACCGGATTCGAGTGGGCGGTCGGCGTTCCGGGGTCGGTCGGCGGCGCGGTACGGATGAACGCCGGCGGACACGGATCCGACATGGCCGCGGCACTCGTCGACGTTGACGTGTTCGATCTCGACGCCGAGCTCGATCGACCGGCCGACGACCTGGCGACGCGAGGTTGTCGACGCCTCGATGCGCGCGACCTGGGCCTGCGCTTCCGCGGTTCCGACCTCACCGACGATCAGCTCGTCGTCGAGGTCCGCCTCGATCTCCGGTGTGGTGATCGCGAGACCTCCGAGCGACAGATCGCCGAGATCGTGCGCTGGCGCCGAGAGCATCAACCGGGCGGGCAGAACTGCGGATCGGTGTTCGTGAACCCGGTCCCGGGTGAGGTGACCGCGGGTGGATTGATCGACAGCCTCGGCCTGCGTGGCCTGCGGATCGGGACCGCGTGGGTGTCGGAGAAGCACGCCAACTTCATCCAGGCGAGCGACGGCGGGGCAGCGTCCGATGTGCGCGCGGTCATGGAGACCGTGCGCGACCGCGTTGCCGCCGCCACCGGGTTCGTCATGCGCAGCGAAGTACGGCTGGTCGGCTTCGACGACGACGTCGAGCCCTTCGACGAGACGCGCGGGCCCCGATGACGAGCGCCGACGAACAGCCCCGGATGGCCGATGCGGCACGCTCGGGCGACCACGCCGCCGAAGCCGAGACCAACCCGGACAAGGTCGCGCTCGACGAACTGCTCCGAGCATTCGCGATCGACGCGACCCGCATGGCCGAGGAGGACCGGACCGACTCCGAGATCGATCGCCACGTCGACGAGGTCCTCGGGGAGCCGGCCGCCGAAGAGGTGCCGCATGTGTCGTCGAGTGGTTCGAACGGCGGATCGGCTGATGCGTCAGCAGACGTCGCGAGCGCGTCCGACGGCGGGGATGCCGGTCCGCCGGCCGCGGAGCTCGGAGACGACACCGCGACCCCGGAGCTGACGGTCGCGCCGCCGCCCCACGTGATCGCGATCGCCGACGACGAGTTCCCACCCGACGCGGTGTACGTCGAAGGTGATCTCGGCGGACCCGACACGTCGGGCGACCGGCCGGTGGTGTTCATCGACGACGACGTCGTCGTCACCGAGTCGCCCGAGGACAGCCGTCGGCTGCGGCGGCGCATGGAGCCGCGCCTGCGTGATCGGCGCATCTCGGTGCGCCGGGCCGAGAGCCGGCGCCGCCTCAGATGGGTGTTCCTGGCCGTTTTCGTGCTCGCCCTCGTCGGCGCCGGGTTGGCCGTGCTGGGCTCGTCGTTGTTCGCGATCGAGGCCGATCACGTGCGCGTCGAGGGCAATGTGTACACCGACCGCGTCCGCCTCCAGGCCGTCGTCGACGATCTCGTCGGCACGCCCGTGCTCGCGGCCGACACGCAGGCGGCCGAGCGCGAGCTGGAGGCGATCCCGTGGGTCGACCAGGCTCGGGTGCGCACCAACTTTCCGCACGGTGCGACGATCGACATCCGCGAGCGGGTCGCGCTCGCGACGTACGCGGGTCCCGACGGGCAGTTCCGCGTCATCGACGGCGACGGGCGGGTGCTCGACGTGATCGCCGGTCAACCGATCGCCTACATGCTGATCACCGGTCCCGACCCGGTGGATCGCCAGCCCGGCGAGTACGCACCGGTCGGGTACGGCGCGGCTGCCAAGTTGGTCCAGGGTCTCACCGGTTCGGTGCGCGGTCGGGTGCAGTCGATCGACGTCACCGCCGACGGCTCGCAACTCCGCCTGTTGCTCGACGACGCCACTGAGGTGCGGTTCGGCACCGCCAGCGATCTGGTGACCAAGCTCGTACGTCTCGAGACGGCGCTCGGGGCCGCTGGGGACCGGGTGGTGCGCGTCATCGATGTCTCGACTCCGGAGGTGGTCGTGCAATGACGACCTTTGGGGCGCCGAGCCGAGAGTGGACGATGTGCAATGAGACGGCCCCGTGTCTTCCCGTACGGTGCGGAAGGGCTGTGGGGGGTAGCATCACCGGTTCCAGTAGCTCGGACGTGCGAGGATGGGCCACAATGCGGCACGTCCCGACGGGCACCACGCAGGCATCGGAGCCCTGACACGACCATGTACCAGAACCGATCACGTCCACGCTGCACTGTTCCCTCACGGAGGTACCGCTGATGTCCAGCGCGCCCCAGAACTATCTCGCCGTCATCAAGGTGATCGGTGTCGGCGGTGGCGGTGTCAACGCGGTCAACCGCATGATCGACGCGGGATTGAAGGGGGTCGAGTTCATCGCCGTCAACACCGACGCGCAGGCGTTGTTGATGAGTGACGCCGACGTCAAGCTCGACATCGGACGCGACCTCACCCGAGGGCTCGGTGCCGGCAGCGATCCGGAGGTCGGCCGCACGGCAGCCGAATCACACAGCGACGAGATCGACGAGATGGTCAAGGGCGCCGACATGGTGTTCATCACCGCCGGCGAGGGCGGCGGCACCGGCACGGGCGCGGCACCCGGTCATCGCCGAGATCGCCCGCGCCGCGGGTTCGCTGGCCATCGGCGTGGTCACCCGCCCGTTCTCGTTCGAGGGCCGCCGCCGATCGGTACAGGCCGACAACGGCGTCCAGCGGTTGAAGGAGAAGGTCGACACACTGATCGTCATCCCCAACGACCGCCTGCTGACGGTCGCCAACGACAAGACGAGCGTGCTCAACGCGTTCAAGATGGCCGACGAGGTGCTGCTCCAGGGCGTCTCCGGCATCACCAACCTGATCACCACACCCGGTCTCATCAACACCGACTTCGCCGACGTGCGGATGGTGTTGTCGAATGCCGGCTCGGCGCTGATGGGCATCGGCCAGGCCACGGGCGACGACCGCGCCATCACGGCAGCCAAGTCGGCGATCTCGAGCCCGCTGCTCGAATCCGCCATCGATGGGGCGCGCGGCATCCTGCTCAACATCACCGGGCCATCGAGCATGGGCCTGTTCGAGATGAACGCGGCGGCCGAGATCATCCACGCTGTCGCCCATCCCGACGCCAACATCATCTTCGGCACCGTGATCGACGACGAGGTGGGCGACGAGGTCCGGGTCACCGTGATCGCCGCCGGCTTCGACCGCTTCGACGGCGGGGGCAGCACCGAGCAGATCCTGCGCACGTCGTCGCGGATCACCGAGCTGTTCGCCGAGCCCGGCGCGGATCCGCTCGACGAGGACGACGACGACGATTTCGACGTCCCCTCGTTCCTGAAGTAGCAATTCCTGATCGACATCGAGCAGGTGCGCGAGCGGCTGGCGGTCGTTGAGGAACGCATCCGTGCCGCAGGTGGGACCGGCGTCGACGTGCTCGCGGTGACGAAGGGTTTCGGCGCCGAACGCGATCGACGCGGCCGTCGCCGCCGGGTGCCGGCGGATCGGCGAGAACTACGCCCAGGAACTGATCGACAAGCTGCGCCGGCGCGACGAGTCGCCTGTCAGTTCCGAGAGCCACGTAACGCCCGAGATCCATTTCATCGGCCGGTTGCAGTCGAACAAGGTTCGTTCGCTCAGCGGCGTGGTGGACGTGTACGAGTCGGTCGACCGGCAGTCGCTCGTCGACTCGATTGCCCGAAGGTCCCCCGGCGCCCGAGTGCTCGTGCAGGTCGACACGACGGGTGCGCCCGGCAAGGGCGGGTGCCCGCTGGGTGAGGCGGCGGATCTGGTCGCGGCCGCCGCCGACGCCGGCCTGCGGGTCGAGGGCCTGATGACCGTCGGCCCGACCGAAGGTGGCCCGGCAGCGGCGCGCGATGGCTTCCGCGCGGTCCGCGCGCTGACGACGCAACTGGGGCTGCAGGTGTGCTCGATGGGGATGACGGACGACCTCGAGGTCGCCGTCGAGGAGGGCAGTACGCAGGTACGCGTCGGCACCGCGCTGTTCGGGTGGCGCGACGCGAGGTGACGCTGTGAGCTAGCCTCCCGCCGAGGAGGAACGCCGGATGTCATTGTGGAAGAGGACCATGGACTATCTCGGTCTCGGTCCCGACGACGCGTACGACGACTACGACGACTACGACGAGCCCGAACCGGCGCCGCGGCCGCGACGCGCCTCGCACGAGCCCGAGGCGAAGCAGGGTCGTGGATACCCCGAACACGAGACGGAGGGCGTAGTACGCACTGTGCCATCACGACCGACGTTCCCGACGCGCGACTTCGATCCCTCGCAGGCGCGCCGTCAACAGGCCGCCGACGAGTCGGGCGTCCAGCCACGCCCGCGTGCCGGGAGCAGCGGTGGTTCGCGGGCCGCGGTCCTGCCTTCGGGTGAGCCCACCACCGTGCGACCGCGTCGCTTCGACCAGGCCCAGGAGGTCGCCGACCGGTTCAAGGAAGGCCAGCCGGTCATCATGAACATCGAGGGCACCGAGCGCGAGGTCGCCCGTCGTCTCATCGATTTCGCGAGTGGCCTGTGCTACGCCCTCGACGGCTCGATGGAGAAGGTGGCGACCGGCGTGTACCTGCTGAAGCCGATCAGCGGCCGCGGCGGACGACACGACGAGTACGACGACTGAGTCGACAGCCGGGTACTGCCCACCGGGTAACGCCGACCGGCCATACCTGCCGGACTAACGTGCGGCCATGGAGATGAGCCCGCAGCAGGTTCGGAACGCGTCGTTCAAGTCAGCCAAGCGGGGATTCGACCCTGACGAGGTCCAGGCGTTCCTGCGTGACGTCGCCGAGTCGCTCGAAGCAGCACAGAACCAGTCGACGGCCATGGAGGCCCGGGCGCGCGCCGCCGTCGCCCGGCTGCAAGAGGTCAGCACCGCTCGCGAGGCGTCCCCCGCGCCGGTGAGCTCCGGCGACGCCGAGACGATCAGTCGGACACTGCTGCTCGCCCAGCGCACCGCCGACGCGACGGTGTCGGAGGCCAAGAGCGAGGCTGATCGGATCGTGACCGCCGCCCACGAAGAGGCAGCCAGCACCATCGACTCGACGCGCGAGATGTCCTCCCGGCTTCTCGAGGAGGCGCGCGCAGAGGCCCGATCGGTGTCCGAGGTCGAGCTCAAGGCCGCCCAGGGTGAGGTCGAGGCGCTCCTCGCCCGGCGTGACTTCCTCGAGTCGGACGTCGACCAACTCGAGCATTTCCTCGTCGATCAACGCGACCGGCTGCGCCAAGCCGCGTCGGCCATGCTCGACATCTCCGAGCGTGTGCCAGGCGGGCTCGGCGAGGTTCGACGGCCCCTCCTGTCGGCGTCGGACGATCCAGCGTCGTCGCTCGACTCGCGTTCCGGCGCCGACCCGGCGACCGAGGGCGGGGATGATCCAGCGCGTTCGGCGATCGACGAGCCATCGCCGGCAGACGATGACGCGACGGACGCGGTCGAGATCGAGTCCGCCGACGATCCGGAAGGGCACGGGCCATCGGCGTCGAACGAGCCGGTCGACGAGGAGCCGGCGGTCACGACACCGTGGGCCGCCGAGTCCGACGACGAACCACAATTCCGCTTCGGCCTCGGCGAAACCCGTCGCTACGAGTAAGTCGAAGCGTCGGTAGCGTTGCTGGCCAGCGATGGCTACCCCGCGATATCCCGACGTCGATCCGCAGCCCGACCTCCCGGCGCTGGAGCATGCCGTGCTCGAGCGATGGGCGGACGACGACACGTTCAAGGCATCCGTCGAGCTGCGCGCCGCCGGCGACAACGGCAGCAACGAGTACGTGTTCTATGACGGGCCGCCGTTCGCCAACGGCCTTCCGCACTACGGGCACCTCCTGACCGGCTTCGTCAAGGACGCCGTTCCCAGGTACCAGACGATGCGTGGGCGACGCGTCGAGCGCCGGTTCGGATGGGACTGTCACGGCCTGCCCGCCGAGGTCGAAGCGGAGCGCGAGCTCGGCATCGCCGGCCACCCGGCGATCACCGCCTTCGGCATCGACAAGTTCAACGCGTTCTGTCGCACGAGCGTGCTGCGGTACACCAGCGAGTGGGAGCGCTATGTCACCCGCCAAGCCCGCTGGGTCGATTTCGGGAACGACTACAAGACCCTCGACCTCGACTACATGGAAAGCGTCATGTGGGCGTTCAAGACCTTGTGGGACAAGGGTCTGATCTACGAGGGCTTCCGGGTGCTCGCCTACTGCTGGCGCTGCGAGACACCGCTCAGCAACACCGAGACGCGGATGGACGACGTCTACCGCGACCGCCAGGACCCGGCCCTGACCGTGTGGTTCGAGCTCGAGACGGGCGAACGGGTGCTCGCGTGGACCACGACACCGTGGACGCTGCCGTCCAACCTGGCGCTGGCCGTCGGGCCCGACATCGACTACGCGGTGATGGAGGAGGCCGACGGGCAGCGTTACGTGCTCGCCGACGCCCGGCTCGAGGTCTATGCGCACGAGCTGGCAGGCGCCACCCGGGTCGCCACGATGAAGGGCTCGGAGCTCGTCGGTCGCCGCTACCGGCCGTTGTTGGAGTTCCTGGCGGACACGCCGAACGTGTTCCAGGTCCTGGCCGGCGACTTCGTGTCGACCGAGGAGGGCACCGGCGTCGTCCACCTCGCACCGGGCTTCGGCGAGGACGACCAGAACGTGTGCAACGCGGTCGGCATCCCGACGATCTGTCCGATGGACGAGCACGGGCGATTCACCGCCCCGGTCACCGACTGGATCGGGCAGCACGTCTTCGACGCCAATGCCGACGTGATCCGGCGGCTCAAGCTCGACGGCGTCGTCGTGCGTCACGACACGTACCAGCACTCGTACCCGCACTGTTGGCGCTGCCAGCAGCCGCTCGTCTACCGCGCGATCTCGTCGTGGTTCGTGGAGGTGACCGCGTTCCGCGACCGGATGGTCGAGCTCAACGAACAGATCCGCTGGGTGCCCGAGCACGTCAAGGACGGCAGCTTCGGGAAGTGGATCGCCAACGCGCGCGACTGGTCGATCAGCAGGAACCGGTTCTGGGGATCGCCGATCCCCGTATGGGTGAGCGACTCGCCCGAGTACCCGAGGACGGACGTGTACGGCTCGCTCGCCGAGCTCGAGGCCGACTTCGGCGTGCCGGTCACCGACCTCCACCGACCGGCGATCGACGAGTTGGTGCGCGTCAACCCCGACGACCCGACCGGCCGGTCGTCGATGCGCCGTGTGCCACAGGTGCTCGACTGTTGGTTCGAGTCGGGGTCGATGCCGTTCGCCCAGGTGCACTACCCGTTCGAGAACGCCGAGTGGTTCGAGCATCACTATCCAGGCGATTTCATCGTCGAGTACATCGCCCAGACGCGCGGGTGGTTCTACACGTTGCACGTGCTCGCGACCGCGCTGTTCGATCGTCCGGCGTTCTCGAACTGCGTGAGCCACGGCATCGTGCTCGGCGACGACGGGCTGAAGATGTCGAAGTCGTTGAACAACTACCCCGACCCGATGGTGATGTTCGAGTCGTACGGCGCGGATGCCATGCGTTGGAACCTGCTGTCGTCGTCGATCCTGCGGGGTGGGGACTTCGCCGTCACCGAAGCCGCCATGCGCGACACGGTCCGTCATGTCCTCCGCCCGATCTGGAACACGTGGTACTTCCTGACGCTGTACGCCAACGCCGCTGAGACCACCGGAACGTTCCGCACCGACCAGACCGACGTGCTCGACCGCTACCTGCTCGGCGAGCTGCGCACGCTCGTGCGATCGATCACCGCCACGATGGACGACTACGACCTGTTCGGTGCCTGCCAGAACGTCGTCGACTTCGTCGACACACTCTCGAACTGGTACATCCGTCGCAGCCGCGATCGCTTCTGGGCGGGGGACCAGGACGCGATCGACACGCTCCACACGGCGCTGGTCACGCTCTGCCAGGTCGCCGCGCCACTGCTGCCGCTGTTGACCGAGCACCTCTACACCGGGCTGACCGGGGAGCGCAGCGTCCACCTGACCGACTGGCCGGACGCCGAGCAGTTCCCGCACGACGACGATCTCACGACCGGGATGGGTCTGGTACGCGACGCGTGCTCGACGTTGCTGTCGCTGCGCAAGTCAGAAGGTCTCCGCGTCCGGCTCCCACTCGCCAAAGCGACGGTCGCCACTCCGACCACCGAGCTCATGCGGCCCCACCTCGACATCCTGCGCGACGAGCTCAACGTCAAGGAGATCGAGCTGACCGACGACGTGCAGTCGGTCGGCCGGACGGAGCTGAGCCTCAGCCCGGCGCGGCTCGGCCCGCGGCTCGGCGACCAGACGCAACAGGTCATCAAGGCGCACAAGGCCGGCGACTGGACCATCGACGGCGACCGCGTCGTGGTCGGCGGTGTCGAGCTGCAACCCGACGAGTACACGTTCCGGCTGGTGTCGGCATCCGACGGCGCGGCGGCGACGCTGCCGGGCAACAACGGTGTCGTCGTGCTCGACACCACGGTCACCGCCGAGCTCGAGACCGAAGGCCTCGCGCGGGATCTGATCCGCACCGTCCAGCAGGCGCGCCGCACCGCGGGCCTCGACGTGAGCGACAGGATCAGCCTCGCCCTCGAGGCTCCGGTGGCGGTGGTCGACGCCTTCGAGACGCATCGTGAGTTGGTGATGGGCGAGACCCTGGCGACCACCGCCACCGCCGTCGAGGGTGCCGGACCCGAACCCGTCGTCACCGTCGCACGGGTTTGATCGCGCGCTAGAGTCCGGCGTTCGATCCGCCTGGAGGGACTCCCGAGATGGCAGCAGCGAAGAAGGCGCCTGGCAAGAAGGCGCCGGTGAAAAAGGCGTCAGCCAAGAAGGCACCCCCGAAGCGCACCGGCGTCAAGCAGGCAGCGAAGAAACCAGCGACGAGCAGGGCTTCTGCCAAGGCGGGGCCGGCGAAGCAGGCCACCGCCAAGAAGGCCGCGGCGAAGGCGCCGGCCAGGAAGGCGCCGGTCAAGCAGGTCGTGGCGAAGAAGGCGGCGACCGGTTCGGCCACCAAGGAGGCGGCGAAGAAGTCTCCGGCGACCAAGGCGCCCACCAAGACAGCTGCCAAATCCGTGTCGCCGTTCGGAGCGTCGGGGAACAGCTTCCACCTGCCTGAACCGCGTGGCACGAGCAAGGATGGGATCGCCTACACGAAGGACTTCGACGTCAAGTTCCTGAAGGCGCAACGCGACCTGCTCGACGAGGAGAAGCGCAAGCTCATGGGCCAGGCGACGCGACTCGAGAACGAGGCGAACTCGTTGATCGAGGAGGCCGAGATGGGCGACGTGCAGTTCGACGACGAGGGTGGCGAGGGCGACACGATGGTCGTCGAGCGCGAACGCGACCTCGCCCTTTCGGCGCAGGCCCGCCAAACGATCGCCGACATCGACCAGGCACTCGAGCGACTCGCGAAGGGGACGTACGGCTACTCCGAGGCCTCGGGGCGCCCCATCCCCCGGGAACGCCTCGAAGCGATTCCGTGGGCGACCGAGCTCGTGGAGGAGAAGGTCGGAGGGATCGGGCGGCGATGACACGGTCGACCCGCGCGGTGCGTGGGTCGGTGCTGATCGCTCTCCTGATCGTCGCCCTCGACCAACTCACGAAGGCCTGGGCGCTCTCTGCGCTCGACGATCGTGACATCGACCTGTTCTGGACGTTGCGCTTCCACCTCACGCGCAACAGCGGCATGGCGTTCAGTCGCGGTGAGGGGCTCGGGCCGGTGATCGGGGTCGTCGCTCTCGTCGTCGTCGCCGCACTCCTGGTCTCCCTGCGCCGACACACGAACACCGCCAGCACGGTTGCCGTCGGTCTCGTGATCGGAGGGGCGGCCGGCAATGTCATCGATCGGCTGTTCCGGTCGCCGGGCTGGTTCCGTGGTGCCGTGATCGACTTCATCGACCTGCAGTGGTGGCCGATCTTCAACATCGCCGACATCGCGATCACCGTCGGCGGCCTGCTGCTGGTGTTCGGCAGCCTGGCCGCCTCCCGTCCAGCCGTCACGGAATGACAATGATCTCCGAGATCGTGCCGTCCGCGCTCGCCGGTGAGCGGCTCGATCGCATCGTCGCGTTCGTCGCCGACATCAGCCGCTCGAACGCGGCGGCCACGATTGCTGCCGCCGGGGTGCGCGTCGACGGTGTCGCGGCCGTCAGCGGCAAGGTCCGTCTCGTCGAGGGTCAGCTGATCGAGGTCGACGAGTCGACGATCCCGCGCGTGCCGCTCCCGGTCGCCGATCCGTCGGTCGAGTTCGACGTCGTGCACGAGGATGCGACGGTGATCGTGGTCGACAAGCCGGCGGCGCTCGTCGTGCACCCCGGCGCCGGCAACATGGAGGGGACGCTGGTGCACGGCCTGCTCGCGCGCTACCCCGACCTCACAGGCGTCGGCGAACCGACCCGCCCGGGGATCGTCCACCGCCTCGACGCCGGCAGCTCCGGGCTGCTCGTGGTCGCACGCACGCAGGCGGCGTCGGACGCGCTCATCGCCCAGTTCGCGTCACACACCGCGAGCCGTCGTTACGTGGCGCTCGTGTGGGGTCACCCGGACGCCGTGCACGGCATCGTCGACGCTCCGATCGGACGCGACCGACGCGACCCGCTCCGGATGGCCGTTGTCGCCGACGGCCGAGCGGCCCGCACCGAGTACTGGCTGGTCGAACGGTTCAGCGCGCCCGCTGAGTTGGCGCGACTCGAGTGCCGTCTCGAAACGGGCCGCACCCACCAGATCCGCGTCCACCTGGAGTCGATCGGGCACCCGCTCGTCGGCGACGCGACGTATGGCCAACGGCGACCGTCGCTCGGTCTCCAGCGTCCGTTCCTCCACGCCGCCGAGCTGGCCTTCGACCACCCGGCCACCGGTGAGCGGCTCCAGTTCCGCTCCGAGCTCCCCGCCGACCTCGCCGACATGCTCGCCACCCTCACGCCGACCGCCTAACCCTCCCCGTTCTGTCTGCGTCAGATCGCGGGTGGCGTCGTTTCAAGCAGACAGAACGGTTAGCGGGCCGGTTCTGAGTCGGTGGCCGGCCAGGGCGCCTCGCCGCGGGCGACCTCGGCGATCGAAGCGAGGGTGTGCTCCTCGAGGTGCCGGTGCATGTACCGGCCGGCCTGCTTCCAGACCGCGAGCAGCACACAGTGGCCCTCGTGGTCGCACGCGCCATCCTGGTGAGGCTCACCGAAGTCGCCGAGCGTGATCGGGCCGTCGACGGCCATCACGATCTCGGACAGCTTGATCTGGTCGGGTGGCCTGGCGAGCACATAGCCGCCACCCACACCACGTTTCGACCGCACCAGGCCGGCACCCTTCAACGCCAACAGGATCTGTTCGAGGTAGGGCTGGGGGAGTGCCGTGCGCTCGGCGATGTCGCGCACCGAGGTCGGCCCACCGTCGTCGTGCAACGTGAGCGACAGCAGGGCGCGGCACGCATAGTCGCCGCGGGTCGACACTCGCATGGCGGCCATCGTACGGGTTCCGGGACGGATCACTTGGCCTCGACCCGCCGGAGGTGGTGGACTGGGCCGCCGTGGACGCTGTCGAGACGCCGTCGCCGGTGATTCCGGACTACCTGGGCCCGAACGTCCGCGGCATCGTTCCAGCGCTCCTCGGCCCTGGCGACTGGCGCACCGACCTGCCGGCGTGGATGCCCGAGGAGGTCCGCCATGCCCGTCAGGCGGTGCTCCTCGTGCTCGACGGACTGGGCTGGGACCAGCTCCAGGACCACCGTCACCTGCTGCCGACGGTGGCGTCGATGAACGGCGGACCGATCACGTCGGTCGCGCCGACCACGACGGCCACGGCGTTGAGCTCGATCGCCACCGGCCTGACGCCCGGCGAGCACGGCTTGATCGGCTACCGCATGGTGCTCGGCGGGGAGATCCTGAACGTCCTGCGGTGGTACGTCGGCGACACCGACGTCCGCCGCCTGCATCCGCCGGCCGACGTCCAACCGTTCCCGGCGTTCCTCGGCCTTGCGGTGCCGGTGGTCAGCCCGTTCGAGTTGCAGACGTCGGGCTTCTCCGTCGCCCACCTGCGCGGGTCGAAGCCGGTCGGTTGGCGGGCCGCCTCGTCGATCGCAGTCGAGGTCGGCCACCAGCTCACCGCCGGCGAACGCTTCGTGTACGCGTACTACGGCGGTGTCGACAAGATCGCCCACGAGCGCGGCTTCGGCGAGTACTACGAGGCCGAGTTGCGCGCCGCCGATCGAATCGTCGGGGACGTGATCGAACAGCTCCCGCCGGGGGCGGTGCTGCTCGTGATCGCCGATCACGGGCAGGTGCACGTCGGCCCGAACATCGTTCATCTCTCCAAGGAACTGCTGGCCCACGTCACGCTGCAGTCGGGCGAGGGCCGGTTCCGGTGGCTGCACGCTCGGCGCGGCGGCATCCCGGACCTCCTCGCCGCGACCGAGGCCGAGTGCTCCGCGCTGGCGTGGGTCGTGACACGCAGCCAGATGCTCGACGAGCACTGGTTCGGTCCGACGATCACCTCACCGATCGCGTCGCGGCTCGGTGATGTGGCCATCGTCGCCCACCAACCCGTCAGCTACTGGGAGCCGGCCGACTCCGGCCCGTTCGAGCTGGTGTGCCGTCATGGTTCGCTGACATCCGCAGAGGTCCACGTGCCTCTGGTGGCGGCGCTCGGATCGTGACCAGATCTGGAACATGCCAGCTCTCGATATTGAAGGGAACGTGATGTCGGAACCCGACGCAAACGGGGCGATCGAGACGAGCGCGGTGCCGGCCGAGGTCGAACACGGCGAACTGGTCGACGTCAGTGAGCTCGACCACGGCACGGTCGACGTCGTCGAAGACGACCCGACGGAGTCGGTCACCGAGCCGGGCAAGGTGATGCGCATCGGATCGATGGTGAAGCAACTCCTCGAAGAGGTCCGCCTGGCGCCGCTCGACGAAGCCAGCCGCGAGCGGTTGGCGGAGATCTACGAGCGCTCGATCGTCGAGGTGTCCGGCGCGCTGTCGCCCGACCTGCAGGAGGAGCTGCACTCGCTGGCGCTGCCGTTCCGCCCCGACGTGGTGCCGAGCGAAGCCGAGATCAGGGTCGCCAAGGCCCAACTCGTCGGGTGGCTCGAAGGGCTGTTCCACGGGATCCAGGCCACGTTGTTCGCCCAACAGATCGCCGCTCGCCAGCAGTTCGAGCAACTCCGCCAGCTCCCCGGCGCCACCGGCGCCAGCGGCGCGCCTGGTCAACGACCAGGCCAGGGCGAGCGTCCGGGCACATATCTGTAGCAGCCCGGAGCACTGCTAGGGTCGTACGAATCACACGCTTGTCATTTCTCCGGTTGTCATCTCCCCGGTTGTCATCACCCGACTGTCAGCTCCTGCGTTTCGCGACGACTGAGCCGTGACCGATTCGTTCAGCCACCTCCACGTCCACACCGAGTTCTCGATGCTCGACGGCGCGGCGCGCCTCGACGAGATGGTGGCCAAGGCGGTCACCGACGGGCAGCCGGCCATCGGCATCACCGACCACGGCAACATGTACGGCACGCTCGAGTTCTACAAGGAGTGCCGGCGTCAGGGCATCAAGCCGATCATCGGCACCGAGGCCTACATGGCCCACGACCACCGCAGTGAGCGCCCCGCCCGGCGGGGCCGCCTCGACGACTCCGGCGGCGACACCGAAGGTGGCCGCAAGCTCTACTACCACCTCACGCTGCTGGCCGAGAACGAGATCGGCTACCGCAACCTGATCCAGCTGTCGAGCCTGGCGTTCCTCGAGGGCTACTACTACAAGCCGCGGATGGACTGGGAGCTGCTCGAGAAGTACCACGAGGGACTGATCGCCACGACCGGATGTCTCGGCGGTCACGTGTTGCAGGCGCTGCTCCAGGGCGACGACAAGGGTGCGTTGGAGAAGGCGGGACAACTCCAGGAGATCTTCGGCAAGGACAACCTCTTCGTCGAGCTCCAGGATCACGGGTTGCCGGCCCAACGCGAGACGAACCCCAAGCTGCTCGACATCTCCCGGCGCATCGGCGCCCCGTTGCTGGCCACCAACGACTCCCACTACACCCACCGCGAGGACCACGAGGCGCACGACGCGCTGCTGTGCGTGCAGACCGGAGTCGACACTGTCGGACCCGAAGCGGTTCAAGTTCGAGGGTCAGGAGCACTACCTCAAGACCGCCGACGAGATGCGGTTCCTGTTCCGTGAGGTCCCGGAGGCGTGCGACAACACGCTGTGGATCGCCGAGCGCGCCGAGCTCGACATCACGTTCGGCGAGGCGCTGCTGCCCAACTTCGACATCCCCGAGGGCTTCACGTCCGACCGCGAGTACCTCGAGCACCTCACCTGGGCAGGTGCCCGCGAACGTTGGGGCGACGAGCTGCCCGCATCGGCCGTCGACCGGATCGCGTACGAGCTCAAGGTCATCAACGACATGGGCTTCGCGTCGTACTTCCTCATCACCTGGGATCTCGTCAAGCACGCCCGCGACCTCGCCATCCGGGTCGGGCCGGGACGTGGCTCGGCTGCCGGGAGCGCGGTGTCGTACTGCTTGCGGATCACCGACCTCGACCCGATCAAGTACGACCTGCTGTTCGAGCGCTTCTTGAACCCGAGCCGGATCTCGATGCCCGACATCGACATGGACTTCGACTCCCGCTACCGCGACGAGATGATCCGCTACGCGGCCGAGCGCTACGGGCGCGACCACGTCGCCCAGATCATCACGTTCGGCACCATCAAGGCTCGCAATGCGGTGCGCGACGCGGCCCGCGTGCTCGGCTACTCGTACGCAGTCGGCGACAAGATCGCCAAGGCCATGCCGCCGCTCGTGATGGGCCGCGACACGCCGCTGAAGTACTGCTTCGAGAAGGTCGACAAGTACGCCGACGGCTACAAGGCAGCATCCGAGCTGCGCGCGATGTACGACACCGACGCCGACGTCAAGAAGGTCGTCGACGTCGCCAAGGGGCTCGAGGGCCTCAAGCGCTCCGACGGCATCCACGCCGCCGCCGTCGTGATCACCAAGGAGCCGCTCACGACGTACCTGCCGGTGCAGCGCAAACCCGAATCCGGCCAGAACCCTGACGACGCCCCGATCGTCACCCAGTACGAGATGGGCGGGGTCGAGGCGCTCGGCCTGCTGAAGATCGACTTCCTGGGTCTGCGCAACCTCGACGTCATCACCGACAGCGTGGAGATGATCCGCGCCCGCCGCGACCCCGACTTCGACATCGACACCATCAGCCTCGACGACGCCGACACGTACACGCTGTTGTCGCGGGGCGACACGATCGGCGTGTTCCAGCTCGAATCACCGCCGATGCGGCAGTTGCTGAAGGCGATGGCACCGACGACGTTCGACCACGTGGGTGCGTTGATCGCGCTGTACCGGCCGGGGCCGATGGGCGCCAACATGCACTACGACTACGCCGATCGCAAGAACGGCCGCAAGCCCGTGGCGCTGTTCCACGAGGACGCGGCCGACCTGCTGGCCGACACGTACGGGTTGATGATCTACCAGGAAAGCATGATGCGGGTCGCCCAGAAGTTCGCCGGGTACTCGCTCGCCGAAGCCGACAACCTGCGCAAAGCGTGCGGCAAGAAGGTCCGCGAGATGATGGCCCACGAGCGCGACTCGTTCGAAGCGGGCTGCGAACGCACCGGCTACGGACGCCAACTCGGCAAGACGCTGTTCGACATCATCGAGCGGTTCGCCGACTACGCCTTCAACAAGAGCCACAGCTACGGGTACGGGCTGATCACCTACCAGACGGCGTTCCTGAAGGCGCACTACCCGGTCGAGTACTACGCGTGCATGTTGAGCAGCGTGAAGAGCAACCTCGACCGCGCCGCGGTCTACCTCTCCGATGCCCGCGCCATGGGCATCCGCGTGCTCACCCCCGACATCAACCAGTCGGTCACCGATTTCGCGGCGCTCCTTCCCGATGACGTCCCGGCCAGCGTCAACCTGCCCGTCGGCAGCCCCGGCGCCATCACGTTCGGGCTCTCCGCGGTGCGCAACGTCGGCGAGGGACTCGTCGAGCAGTTGCTGGTCGAGCGCGCCGAGAACGGTCCGTACTCCGACTTCCACGAGTTCGCCGAGCGTGCGCCGGAAGGTGTGCTCAACAAGCGGACGGTCGAGTCCCTGATCAAGGCTGGGGCGTTCGATGGCATGGGGCATCCGCGGCGCGGCCTGCTGGCGGTGTTCGAGCAGGTGATCGACACCACCGTGATCCGCCGGCGCGAGCGCGACCAGGGAGTGATGAGCCTGTTCGGCGACTGGAGCGGCGTCGATGCCGGCAGCGCGGCGCACGCCGTCGGGTTCGACGAGCGCCTCGCGGTGCCCGATGTGGAGTTCGACAAGGGCGATCGGCTCCGCAACGAGAAGGAGATGTTGGGCCTCTACGTCTCCGACCACCCGTTGTTCGGGGTCGAGGCGGCGCTGCGGCGCAAGGTCGACCAGTCGATCGCCGACCTGCACGACCTCGAGGACGGTGCGCTGGTGCTCGTCGGGGGCGTGATCACCAACCTCGGCCGCAAGTTCACCAAGAAGGGCGACCAGATGGCCGTGTTCGTGCTCGAGGACCTCGAGTCGTCGATCGAGGTGACCGTGTTCCCCCGCACCCTGGCCGAACAGGGGCACAAGCTCGAAGACGACGTGATCGTCACCGTCAAGGGCCGTCTCGACCGGCGCGACGATTCCCGGTTCGGGCTGATCGGCCAGACGATCACCGTGCTGCAGCTCGCCCAGGATCCGGCCCATCCGTTGCGCCTGAAGCTGCCGTCGACGTCGCTCGACGAGCTCAAGATCCATCGCCTGAAGCGGATCCTGCGCGACCATCCGGGGGACTCGGTCGTGCAGATCGACATCGGTCAGGGCAAGGTGCTGCGATTGTCGGACGAGTTCCGCGTCGACATCGACCGCTCGGTGGGCGAGTTGCGCATGGCGTTCGGCCACGAAGCGGTCGTCCTGTAGCGCCGTTGACCCGCCAACACGACGTCGATCGACCGTCAATCGACTGTCATTCGAGTGTGCCGGGTGGCCTCACTTGTCCGGGTGGGTCGAACGGATGGCAGAATAGAGGCCAACGCTCGAGGAGAGGACTCGGTAGGAGAGAGGATATGTCGATCGATATTGTCACCAACGACGCCGTGGCCCTCACCGACAGCGATCTCGACGAGATGGCGTCGATGGGCGGGGCCTTCGACATCGGTGCCGTCTCCAAGGCCAAGGAGGACTGGGTCCTCGCCACCGTTGCCGCGCATCGAGGGCAGGCTGCACGGATTCAGCTTCTCGACGCTCGAGCGCATCGGCGGAACACCCTGCGTGCTCATCGGCATGATGAGTGTGCGTCGCCATTCCCGGCGTGACCAGGTGCTGCGCGGTCTGATGCACGAGGCCTACCACCGGGCGCTGATGGCGTTCCCCGACGAGGACGTCGTGATCGGCTCACGGTTCGTGGCCGCCGACGCGCTCGACGGGTTCAAGGAGCTCGACGAGGTCACGCCGAGCCCGGGCTCCCGGGCCGTCGGCGAGGAGCGGGCCTGGGGTCGCCGACTCGCCAAGCGCTTCGGCGTCGAGCAGGCGTACGACGAAAAGGCGTTCATCGTCACCGCCAACGGGCGGGGCGGATTCCTGGACTTCGAGTCGTCCAAGCCGGAGAAGATCGACGCCGCCCACAAGGCGATGTTCGCTCCGATCCCTGCCGACGGCGGTTCGCTGATCGTGTACGGGTGGACGATGGCCGAGGATCTGGTGAAACTCGGCAGTCGCTGACCGTCATGGGCGAGTTCGTCGACGTCGTGAGACGCCGACGGATGACCCGGGCGTTCGATCCACGACCGATCGAACCCGAGTTGCTCAGCGCCCTGGTCGACCTCGCCTCGCGCGCGCCGAGCGCCGGCAAGGCGCAGGGCTGGCACCTGGTGGTGCTGCAGGGCGAGCAGACGGCATTGTTCTGGGACATCACGTTGCCCGCGATGGGGCGGGGCACGTTCAAGTGGCAACGGTTGCTCGACGCGCCCGTGATCGCGCTCCCGCTGGCCGATCAGCGCGCGTACACCGCCCGCTACTCGGAGCCCGACAAGGCGGGCACCGGGCTCGGCGCGGGCACGCAGGCGTGGCCGGCGCCGTACTGGACGATCGACAGCTCGATGGCGGTGATGACGCTGCTGCTCGCCGCCGAGGATGTCGGACTCGGGGCGCTGTTCTTCGGGGTGTTCAAGGGCGAGCGACGACTGCGCCAACGCCTCCGCATCCCACCCGGTCTCGACCTGTTGGGAGCGATCGCACTCGGCTACCGGTGTGACGAGTCAGGCGTCGAGCCTCCCGGTCGGAGCACCGGCCGTTCTCGCCGCCGACCGAACGAGATCATCCACCTGGGCGGTTGGTGAGCCGGGCCGGGAGGTCCTGCCCGGTGAGCTGTCGGAAGAAGCCCTCCGCCGTGTCCTGTGGCGCCTCGCACACGTAGTCGCGGCACACGTACGCCAGACCGTCGGCGCGTTCGTGCCAGAGCGGCGAGTCGTAGCGCTCACCCCATGCGAGCACGACGTCGGGCCGGAACAACGACTGGGTGAGGCGCACGAGGTCGGGCCGGTCGCCGACGATGGCCACCTCCGTGATGCCGCGGCCGCGGGTCTCGATGCCGAGCAGGGCGTTGGAGACACCGCCCGGCGCCTGACGGATCACGGTGCCGAGCAGTTGGAGGATTCGGTCGGCATGGTTGGCGTAGCGCATCTCACCCGTGAGGGCGGCGAGCCGCGTGAGCGCGTTGGCGGCGGTCGAGTTGGCCGACGGTGTGGCGTTGTCGAGGATGTCCTTCTGGCGGGCGACGAGCTGTTCGCCGTCGTCGGCGGTCGTGAACACGCCGCCGTGGTCGACGTCCCAGAAGTGGTCGAGCAGGACGTCGGCCGTCTCGCGGGCGGCATCGATCCAACGTGCCTGCCCGGACGCCTCGGCCAACCGGGTGAACGCGTCGACGAGCGCGGCATGATCGGCGGCGAGCGCGTCGTGGCGAGCGGGTGGAGTGCCGTCGGCCTGCCAGCTCCGGTGCCAGCGGCCGTCGGGCCGGCGCAGCTCGCGGAGCAAGAACTCGCCGTTGTCGATCGCGGCCTGCAGCCAGTCAGCTCGCCCGAGCATCGCCGCCGCCTCCGCCAAGGTGGCGAGGAACAGCGCGTTCCATTCCGTGATCACCTTGTCGTCGAGCAATGGGCGCGACCGTTGCGCCCTGGCATCGAACAGTCGCTGCCGGGCCGCCTCGATCTCGGGCGTCCGTGCCAGCTGACCACGCGCGGTCAGGCGGTTCGGGATCGATCGACCCTCGAAGTTGCCGGACTCGGTGATGCCGTACCACTCGAGCGCGGCCTCGGCGCTTTCGCCGAGGACGGCGCGCACCTCGTCGGGCGTCCACGTGTGGAACAGCCCTTCGTGCCCGTGGCCGTGCTCGTCGGGTGAGTCGGCGTCCTCGGCGGAGTAGAAGCCGCCGTCGGCGTGTCGCAGGTCGCGCAACACATAGCTGATCGTCTCGTCGACGACCTGCAGCCAGCGTTCGTGGCCGAGCACCGCGAAGCCGTGGAGGTAGGCGCGGGCGAGCAGCGCCTGGTCGTACAGCATCTTCTCGAAGTGGGGGACGAGCCACTCGCGGTCGACGGAGTAGCGCGCGAAGCCGCCACCGATGTGGTCGTACATGCCGCCCGACGCCATCGCGTCGAGGGACGTGGTGACGACCGTACGAGCGGCCTCGGCGCCCGATGACATGAACGCCCGCAGCACGAGCTCGATGTGCATCGTCGACGGGAACTTCGGCGCCTGTCCGAACCCGCCCCACTCGGCGTCGAACGAGCCGACGATCTGCTTGAGCGCGCCGTTCACCGCGTCGATCCCGGGGACGCCACCGGTGGGACGGATCTCCGCCGACGTCCCGATCGCCTTGACGAGCGCCGCCGCGTTCGTGTCGACGTCGTCGCGCCGGTTGCGCCAGACGTCCTCGATGGCGTCCATCAGCTTCAGGAAGCTGGGCTTCGGGAAATAGGTGCCGCCGTAGAACGGCCGCCCGTCGGCGGTCATGAACACGGTCATCGGCCACCCACCGCGACCCGTCATCGCCTGCACCGCGTCCATGTAGACCGCATCGACGTCGGGCCGCTCCTCGCGGTCGACCTTGATGTTGACGAAGCGCTCGTTCATCGCCGCCGCGACCTCGTCGTCCTCGAAGCACTCGTGGGCCATCACGTGGCACCAGTGGCACGCCGAGTACCCGACCGAGAGGAGCACTGGTACGTCGCGCTCACGCGCGGCATCGAACGCTTCGGCCCCCCACGCGTACCAATCGACCGGGTTCTCGCGGTGCTGGCGGAGGTACGGGGACGTCTCCGTCGGCGAGCCGGTTCATCGAGACCGACCCTACCGAGCGAGGTATTGAATGAATCAGGCGCCGACGGCGTGGTAGCCGCCGTCGACGTGGATGATCTCGCCGGTGGTCATCGGGAACCAGTCCGAGAGCAGCACCACGCACGCCTTGGCGACGGGTTCGGAGTTGTTGACGTCCCAACCGAGCGGGGCGCGGCCGTCCCACGTGTCCTCGAACAGGGCGAAGCCGGGGATCGACTTGGCGGCCATCGTGCGCACCGGGCCGGCGGCCACCAGGTTCGAGCGGATGCCCTGCGGCCCGAGCTCCTTGGCGAGATATCGCGACACGCTCTGCAGCGCCGACTTGGCGACACCCATCCAGTTGTAGGCCGGCCACGCAACCCGGTTGTCGAAGTCGAGCCCGACGAACGACCCGCCGGCCGACATCAACGGCACGAACGCGTCGGCGAGCGCCTTCAGCGAGTACGTCGAGATGTGCATCGCCACCGCCACGTCGTCCCACGTGGCCGTCATGAACGAGTCGCCGAGGCAGGCCTCGGGGGCGAACCCGATCGCGTGCAGGACGCCGTCGACGTGTCCCCACTTCGCGGCGACCGCGTCGCGGACAGCCTCGCCGTGGGCCGGGACGGTGACATCGAGCTCGAACACGTCGATCCCGTCACCGAGCTTGCGCGCCGTGCGCTGGGTGAGACTCAGCGCCCGGCCGGCTCCGGTGAGCACGATGTCGGCACCCTCGGCGAGCGCGAGGCGGGCGACGCCGAACGCCAGCGACGCATCGGTCATCACGCCGGTGATCACGATCTTCTTGCCGTCGAGCAGACCCATGTCCGGCGACGGTAGTCGCCCTTGGGCCGAGGGCACGGCGATGTGACAGGCTCGCGGGTCATGCGCATCGGGATCTTGGGCGGCACGGGCCCGGCGGGGCGCAGCCTGGCGGCGCGGCTGGCGAGCATCGGCTACACGGTCGTGATCGGTTCGCGTTCGAAGTACCGCGCCATGGAGGCCCGCGACCGGCTCGTCGAGAAGTGGCCGGAGCTCGCCGAACTGCTCGCGTTCGGCGACAACCCGGCGGCCGCCGACTGCGACATGGTCGTCATCGCCACTCCCTGGGACTCGGCCGCGACGACGGCACAGGAGCACAAGGAAGCCTTGCGCGGCAAGGTCGTCGTGAGCATGGCCAACGCCCTCGTTCGCGTCGGCCACGAGTTCCAGCCACTCGTGCCGCCACGCGGCAGCGTCGCGGCACATGTGCAGGCGGCGGTGCCGAGCTGCCGCGTGGTCGCCGCGTTCCACCACCTCCCGGCGACCGAGCTCGGCAACCTCGGTGAACCGATCGACTCCGACGTGCTGATCTGTGGCGACGACGCCGACGCCGTCAGCGAGGTGAGTCGCATCGTCGCCAAGATCCCCGGGTGCCGGCCGCTCGACGCCGGTGAGTTGTCGAACGCCACCGCCATCGAAGCGTTCACCGCCGTGTTGCTCCAGCTCAACGTGCGGTACAAGACGAGGGTCGCTCCCAAGTTGACGGGAATCAAACGCGACCCTCGGGTGGTTGGCCCCTGAACATGCCCCTCTCGATGCGCCTGTACGACACGGCCCGGCGCGCCGTCGTGCCGTTCGAGCCCAACGAGCACGTGCTGATGTACACGTGCGGGATCACCCCGTACGACGCCACCCATCTCGGCCACGCGGCGACGTTCATCTCGTACGACGTGTTGCAGCGCCGGCTGATCGACGCCGGCCACACCGTGAAATGTGTGCGGAACGTCACCGACGTCGACGACCCGCTGTTCGCCAAGGCGCGCGAGCTGGGTGTGCACTACCTCGATCTGGCGGCGGGAGAGGAGGCCCGCTTCGAGCGCGACCTGCTCGCCCTGAACGCACTCCCGGTCGCGTCGGCGCCACGTGCCTCCTCGGCGATCCCCGACATCCGTGGCTTCATCGGCATGGTGCTCGATCGCGGCTACGCCTACGAGGCGGGCGGCGGCGTGTACTTCGACGTGTCGAAGTTCGAGAAGTTCGGATCGTTGAGCAACTACACGGAAGCCGAGATGATCGACCTGGCGAGGAAGCGAGGTGGTCAGGTCGACGACCCCAACAAGCGCCATCCGCTCGACTTCGTGTTGTGGCTCCCCTCGGCGGCCGACGAGCCGTCGTGGGACACCATGTGGGGGCCGGGTCGCCCCGGATGGCACATCGAGTGCAGCGCCCTGGCCCTGCGCGAGCTCGGCACGACGATCGATCTGCACGGTGGGGGCACCGACCTGATCTTCCCGCACCACGAGTGCGAGCGCGCCCAGTCGGAGGCGGCCACCGGTGAGCCGTTCGTCAAACACTGGATGCACACCTGCCTCGTGTCGAAGGACGGCGAGAAGATGTCGAAGAGCCTCGGCAACCTCGTGTTCGTCGACAAGCTGCGCACCGAGTGGGATCCGATGGTCATCCGGCTCGGCCTCATCGAGCACCAGTACCGCACGGAATGGGAGTGGGACGACGAGTTGATGCCCCGCAACGCCGAGCGGCTCCGGCGGTGGCGTGACAGCGCCGACGGTCAGGTCAGCGATGTGCTCGAGGAAGTCCGTGAACGCCTCGACGACGATCTCGACAGCCCGGGTGCAGTGGCGGCAGTCGACGCTGCCGCGGCCCGAGGCGCGGCCACACGGGCTGCTGCGACCCTGCTGGGCGTGCAGATCGACGCTCCTGGTTGAACCCCTGAGTAACCGATGTGGTGGCGCCGCCACACCGGGCGTTCACAAAGAGTTCAACCGGACCACACCCCGTCTCCGACGGGGTGTCCTACACTCCGCGACATGAGCACAAGTCCCGGCGCCGGCGCCGCGCAGCGACGCACGCGCGCGATCGTGGGTCCGGTGGTCAGGCGGTTGTGGGACATCAACCGCGAGGGCTATGAGCGTCTTCCTGCCGACGGTCCGGCGATCCTGTGCCCGAATCACATCAGCTTCCTCGATTCGGCCTTCCTCATGCTGACGGTGCCGCGCAACATCAGCTTCGTCGGCAAGGCCGAGTACATGGACTCGTGGAAGACCAAGTTCTTGTTCCCGGCGATGGGGATGATCCCGATCGACCGCTCGGGCGGCGCCAAGAGCCTCGTCGCCCTCGAAGCGGCAGAGGACGTGCTGCGGCGGGGCGAGCTGTTCGGGATCTTTCCGGAGGGCACGCGCAGCCGCGACGGCTTCCTCTACCGAGGACGCACCGGCGCCGCTCGGTTGGCGATGAAGCTCGACTGCCCGATCTTCCCGGTCGGCATCGTCGGCACCGACAAGATCCAGCCACCCGACGCCAAGTTGCCCAAGCCGTTCCGTGAGTGCACGATCAAGATCGGGCGTCCGATCACACCCGATCGATATCGCGACCGGCCGTCGCGCGTCGTCTACCGCTCGATGATGGACGAAGTGATGTACGAGATCCGCGAGCTCACGGGTCAGATGTACCGCGACGTCTACGCCGGCCAGCAACCCGAGTCGGAGCCGATGGTGCAGGCGAGGGTGGCCACCGTCGAGGAAGCCGACGCACACGCCGACAACCGCGAGCTGGTGTCCGTCGGCTCCTGACGCGGCAGGCCCTCGACGGACTGCCGCGCGGTGTCCGCGACGGCGCAACTCCCGACAGTCAACCGGGCGGTCGCTCGTAGACTTCGGGGCGCCATGTCGAACATCACGATCTCACTGCCGGACGGCTCGTCGCGCGAGTACCCCGCCGGCTCGACCGCCCTCGACGTCGCCGCGTCGATCGGGTCGCGCCTCGCCAAGGCGGCCGTCGCCGCCACGGTGGACGGCACCGAGACCGATCTGACGGCGCCCGTTCCCGACGGTGCGACGGTGGCGATCGTGACCGACAGCAGCGACGAAGGCCGCCACGTCCTGCGCCACTCCACCGCGCACGTGATGGCGCAAGCGGTCACCCAGCTGTTCCCCGGCGCCAAGTTCACGATCGGCCCGGCGATCGAGAACGGCTTCTACTACGACTTCGATCTCCCCGACGGCCAGACGTTCAGCGAGGGCGACCTCGAACGCATCGAGGACCGGATGCGCAAGATCATCGCCGAAGACCAGACGTTCGTCCGCTCCGACGTCTCGGCCGACGAGGCCCTGGCGATCTTCGCCGACCAGCCCTACAAGCGCGAGATCATCGAGCGCGTCAGCTCCGTCGCGGCCGATGAACACGATTCGGGAGAGGTCGGTCCTGGCGGGTCGATCAGCGTGTACCGCAACACCGACTCGTTCGTCGACCTCTGCCGTGGGCCGCACGTTCCGACCACCGGCCGCCTGGGTCACTTCAAGTTGCAGAAGGTGGCCGGTGCGTACTGGCGGGGCGACGAGAAGGGCCCGATGCTGCAGCGCATCTACGGCACCGCGTGGGAGTCGAAGGCGGCGCTCGAGGCCCACCTCCACCAACTCGTGGAAGCCGAGAAGCGCGACCACCGCAAGCTGGCGGCCGAGCTCGACCTCGTCAGCTTTCCCTCCGAGATCGGTGGAGGGCTCGCGGTGTGGCACCCGAAGGGTGCCATCGTGCGCAAGCTGATGGAGGACTACGCCCGCACGCGCCACGAGCGCGGCGGCTACAGCTTCGTGTACACGCCGCACCTCGCCAACGGGAAGCTGTTCGAGAAGAGCGGTCATCTCCAGTGGTACGCGGACGGGATGTACCCGCCGATGGAGATGGACAACGGCACGTACTACATGAAGCCGATGAACTGCCCCATGCACTGCGTGATCTTCCACGAGCGCCAGCGGAGCTATCGCGAGTTGCCGCTGCGCTTGTTCGAGCTCGGCACGGTGTATCGCTACGAACGGGCCGGCACGCTGCACGGCCTGATGCGGATCCGGGGTTTCACCCAGGACGACAGCCACATCTACTGCACGCGCGAGCAGATGCCCGACGAGATCACGTCGCTGCTCGACTTCGTCATCTCGGTTCTTGCGGGCGTTCGGTTTCGAGGAGTTCACGTTCAACCTGTCGACCAAGGACCCCAAGAAGTACGTCGGTCCTGACGACCTCTGGGAGGAGTCCACCGAGGCGTTGCGGACGGCGCTCGACCGGCACGGCCTCACGTACGCGGAGAAGAAGGGTGACGCGGCGTTCTACGGGCCGAAGATCGACATCGACGTTCGCGACGCGATCGGTCGCTCGTGGCAACTGTCGACGATCCAGCTCGACTTCAACCACCCCGAGCGGTTCGACCTCGAGTACGTGGGCGCCGACAACGCCCGCCATCGGCCGATCATGTTGCACCGGGCCCTGTTCGGTTCGATCGAGCGCTTCTTCGGCGTGCTCATCGAGCACTATGCGGGTGCCTTCCCGACATGGCTGGCTCCCGTGCAGGTGCGAGTCCTTCCGGTCGCCACAGCACACGAGGAGTATGCGGCGCACGTGGTCGACCGCCTCAGGGCGATCGACGCACGCGTCGACATCGTCAACGCCGACGACCAACTCGGCAAGCGCGTCCGGAACGCGAAGCTCGAGAAGATCCCGTACGTGCTGGTCGTCGGCGACGACGACGTCGCCCACAACACGGTTGGCGTGAACGTGCGCGGTGGCGACAAGCCCGAGCGCGGCGTGTCGGTCGACGAGTTCATCCGGCGGTTCACCGACGAGCTCGCAGCCGCCGCTCACGCCACCCTCGGAGCGTGAGGTCCAGTGCTCGAGCGGTTGTGGAACGGCTGGCGGTCGGCGTACGTCCAGGGACTCGAAGCGGAGCCGCTGCAGTTCGGTGACGGCAGCGTGTTCACACGGATCCTCGCGTCAGGGCTCGACGACTCGGAGACGAACATCGTCCGCCGTGGCAGGACGTGCTTCGCGATCCTCAACGCGTTCCCGTACTCGACGGGCCACGTGCTCGTGCTGCCGTATCGGGAGGTGGCCGATCTCGAGGACCTGGAGCCCGACGAGACGGTCGAGTTGTGGGGCACGGTCACGGATGCAGTGGTCGCGATCAAGCGGGCGTACACACCGGAGGGACTCAACATCGGCTGCAACCTCGGCAAGCCCGCTGGTGGGTCGATCAGCGAGCACCTCCACATCCACGTCGTGCCGCGCTGGACGGGCGACTCCAACTTCATGACCGCGATCGCCAACACCCGCACGCTGCCGGAGGCCCTCGCCGACACCGCGGCGCGACTACGCGAGGCATGGCCGGAGCACTGAGCCGTCGTAGGCTGGACGGTGACATGGCCCCCGACGACGAGCAGCCCAAGGGCGGGCGTGACGAACGCGATCGAACAGCGCGACGTGCTCCCGGACGACCTCGATGCGTCGGGGTTCGTCGGGCCCTACCAGTTCCCCGACAACAGCCGGCGCCGCATCCCGGGAATCATCTACCTCGCCCTCGCCGCCGCCTGTGCGATCGCCTATCTCGTCGCCGACGATTCGGCCCTCGTGAACGAGGGGTTCGTGTGGGCGGCCATCCTGCTGGCCGTCGTCGGGCTCATCAGCGTGACGTCGGGATGGCGGATGCGCGTCGACGAGAAGCAGGCACTCGTGAAGGCCCAGCGCGCCGTCAACTTCCCGGTTGGTCACGCGTCGGCCCAGCAGGTGTGGCACGGCGTGCGCAGCCGGCCCACGTGGCGTGTCCTCTGCTACTCGACGGAGGAACCGCCCCGCCAACGCGGGCTCGTGCTCGTCGACGCCGTCGACGGGCGGGTGCTCGAACACCTCGTCGAGGCGAACCCCGAGCAGTGGACGCCGGGCGCACCGTCCGAGATCTCCGCTTCCGAGTAAATTCCCATTCACATGTTCGATGGCAAGTTCCGCACCCCGATCGACAGGGCCATCAAACCCATCGGCGACGGCCTGCGACGGACCGGTCTGACGCCCGACCATCTCACGATCGTCGGACTGGTCGTCGGTGCCGGCGCGGCGTTCGCGATCGGCGCCGGCGAGTTGCGGATCGGCCTTCTGCTCGTGATCCTCGCCGCCCTGCCCGACCTGCTCGACGGAGCGCTCGCCAGAGCCTCGGGTGCATCGAGCCAGCGCGGCGCGTTCTTCGACTCGACCGTCGACCGGCTCACCGACGCGTTGTTGCTCGGTGGCATCGCCTGGCACCTGGCATCGACCGAGTCGACGCACATGTCGATCCTGCCGTTCGCGGTGATGGCGGTGTCGTCGTTGATCTCCTATCAACGGGCCAAGGCCGAGTCACTCGGGCTCGAGGCCAAGGGCGGGCTGATGGAGCGCGCCGAGCGGATCGTGCTGTTGTGTCTCGGGCTGCTGTTCGACGTGCTGTTGATCCCGATCCTGTGGGTGATGCTGGCACTCACGTGTGTCACCGCGGTGCAGCGGTTCGTGAAGGTGTGGCGGCAGGCCGCCGTCGCACCCGGTCACGCTGGCGCGCATCGAACTCCGGCGCTCGCGCCGTCAGAGCCGCCGGGTCGCGCGCCTCGACCGCCGTCACACCCGCGTCCCTCGGCGACGTAGCTGAACCATTCGATGGCCGAGTCCAACGCGCGCGATCGCACGTTCTCTGGCGCGGTGACGCTCGGTGGTTTCCGTCTGGGGGCCCTCGCCGCGCGTGCACTGCCCGGTCTCGCCGCGGCTGCGCTGGCGACGCCGATCGGATTCGGCGCGAGCACGACGAATCGCGATGGACGGGCGATGGTCGAACGTCACCTCCGCCGCGCCAATCCGGCGCTCAGAGGACTGGCGTTACGTCGCGCCGTGCAGGAGGCGTTCGACTCCTACGCGAGGTACTGGATCGAGAGCTTCCGTCTGCCGAGCCTGCACAAGCAGGTCGTCGACGGGGGCATCAAGGTGTCCGGGTACGAGTACGTCACCGCAGGGCTCGAGCGCGGGAGCGGAGTGATCCTCGCCCTGCCCCATCTCGGAGGGTGGGAGTGGGCCGGTCGATGGCTCGCGCTCCGCGGCGTCAAGATCACGGTCGTCGTCGAGCGGCTCGATCCGCCCGAGTTGTTCGACTGGTTCGTCAAGCTGCGCAGCGAGCTCGGCATGACGGTGGTGGCGCTCGGTCCCGACGCCGGCAAGGCCGTGCTCGGAGCGCTCAAGCGCAACGAGGTGGTGTGCCTGTTGAGCGACCGTGACCTCGATGGCCGTGGCGTCGAGGTCGAGTTCTTCGGCGAACGCACGACCTTGCCGGCCGGGCCCGCCACACTCGGCATCCGGACCGGGGCACCGATCCTGCCGACCGCGGTCTATTTCACGCCGCGGTACAACGGCCACTTCGGGCTCGTCCGGCCGCCGCTCGACACGACTCGTTCCGGCTCGCTGCGCGACGACGTCGCGAGGGTCACCCAGCAACTCGCGCGGGAGCTGGAGCTGCTGATCACCAGAGCGCCCCAGCAATGGCATCTGTTCCAACCCAACTGGCCGAGTGACCCCGGGTATCAGAAAAAGCCCAGGTAGACGGCCCGCGTCGATCGCCGGCCCACTCTCGAGCTGAGAGCGATTGGCGGGTTGCAGCGGTGTCCGTCGTTTGTGCGCGTGCGCACGCAGGATGTGTTGGCGCGGGAACGGAACCGAACCGTGAATCGGCGCAGTGTGATGTTCAGCGGAGCCAACCGGTGCCGCAGAACAAGGAGAGAGCCATGCACCACAGTTCCATCCTCCGCCGCCTCGCCGTCTCCGCCATCGCGGTCGCCGCAAGCGCCGGCGTGCTCGTCTGCAGCGTCTCACCCGCATCCGCCGCTTCCGTCGGTCTCAACAACCGAGCCACCTGCAATCCCAACAACTCGACGATCCAGCAGACGATCGAGGCCTACCACGGCTTCGGCGAGACCGTCGCGTTGCACAGCTACCTGTACAACGAGACCACTCGCCAGGTCTCCGAGTACTGGATGCATCGAGATCCCTACGCATCCAGTGCTGCCTCCCAGAACACGGTGACCTGGAGCAACATGGCCCGAGGTACCTACCAGGTGTGGTACCAGTGGGCCGTGTTCAACGTCTCGACGAACACGTGGGTCCAAGGCCCATGGTTCCGGCTGACCGGAGGGGGTCTCAGCACCTACGGTCGTCAGATCGCGACGGGGACGTACGTCGGAACGACCACCGGCTGGTGTGGGATCTGACAGACGACTCCGGGCTGGCCGGTGGCGCTCAGTCGGGTGTTCCGCCCCACTCGGCACGCAACGCTTCACCCTCGCCCTCGGTGAGCGGATGATTGCCGAGCCGGTACATGTGGCGGAGCACCCCCATGTCGGAGGTCGACGAATACCACGTGAGCAGGCGCCCCTGGGGCGAGTTGCAATGCCGCGGCTGGTGTTGCCACAGCCGTGCGTCGGGATTCACCGCCACGCTCATCGTCCGCTCCGTCCCACCTCTCAGGAGTACCCGTCGACATCGGCGCCAACCGCTTCAGGCCACAACCTTGAGGAATTGCTCACTCACGGCGGGCGGCCCGGGGCAAAGGCTACGTGGACGTGGTGTCCAGTCCGGTCGCCGGTACTGTCGACGGTGATGGGTGGGTTCGGTGCGGAGCGATGGGGTCGAGCGCGCGACGGTCGCCGCCACCTCGTCCAAACGCTCACCCGGTATCTGGGCAGACCCGGCGTCACCCCCGTGTCGATGTGCGGGGTCGACCTCGAGACCCTCACCAGGCCCGGCACCGCGTGGGACGAATCCTCGCCCCTGGCGTGCGCCCAGTGCACGACCACCCGTGCCGGTCGGATATCGGACCCCGCCGCACCAGAGGAGTAGACCCTCGCGGCACTGGTTGTTGACGCGTCGCGCCTGGTCACATGTCACAGGCGAGCGATCCAGCGGGTCGTCGCCGCGATTTCCACAGGCTGACGTGCTCTGACCCGCGAATTCGGTTGTCCGATCCTCCGGGCAGCGTTATGTTCCGTCGATCCGTGTCGGTCGCCCGACGAAATGGTGGGGCGTTCGGCGTGATACGGTGACGATTGCTGACATGGTGGGACGGCCGCTCCATCGGACTCAGCGGGCCGGTTGGAGCTGGGGAAGCGGTGTCGAGGTTGACGTCCGGTTGCGGCGGACGGAACTGACGACCGTTTCCACAGCAAGAACCGCAGACGGACGGCGCGGCCTGGGAGCTACGGAGATCTTGAGATGAGGCCGCGGGACGACATTGTCGGGCCCTGTATCAGCGACGGCACATCGCGCTCTCGTGGTGTGGTGCTGCGCTCGACGACCCCGGGATCTGACCGGGTCGCGCCGCGCAGGAGGTCAACTTGATCCCGAATCCTGCCGATGAAGAGCCGATGATGCATGCGGCAAGAGCGCCGTCAGGCGCCCTCGTCGCAGCGGTCGGCCTGGCCCTCGCAACGCTCGTCGCGCCCACGGCGCGGGTGTCGGAGCTCGTGGTGTCCCTCGTGCCCGTCGCCGCAGCACTCGCGATCGTCGCCGGTGTCGTGACCTACCGTCCGGTGCGGCCGATGCCATGGCTGATGCTCGCCCTCGGGATGCTCGGTCTCGCCAGTGCGAGCGTGGCCTGGTCGGAGGCCTTCTTCGCCGGCAACCCGGGCTACCCGGGCATTGGCGAGGCCGTCGGCGCGCTCGCGTACCCGGCGATCTTCGTCGGCGTCATCGGGATCACGTCGAGCCAACGGGGTGCGCGCGATCTGCTCGGGGGCGCCGAGCCGGTGATCTACACGATCGCTCTGACCGCGCTCGTGTGGTTGGCGGTGATGGAGCCGTGGTTCGATCGTCGGCAGTTGCCGATCGGTGGTTCGCAGTGGACCTGGTTGTTCGTCGGCCTCGACGTGCTCCTCGCGCTCCTCGTCTACCGACGGGCCGATCTGTGGATGGCCGGTCGAAGGGTCTTGGTCCTGCTCGCCGGCGGCTTCGCGGCACTGGCCGGCGCGCACGCGCTCGTCGGCTGGCAGCGCGATGCCGGCACCATGCAACCGGGCAGCCTGGCGGCCAGCTCGATGATCATCGCTCCGGCCGTCATCGGCGTGGCCGCTCTCATCCCCTCGATGGCGGGGACCCCGAGCGGCGCCGAGGAGGCGCTGAAGTTGCGCTGGTCGCAACTCGTCGGCCTCGCGATCGCGGCGCTCGTACCCGTCGGCGCAATGGCCCTGATGCTGCTCGTCGACGAGGCGTCGCGGGCGACGGTCTCGGTGATCTCGGCGTCGACGCTGGGCATCGTCCTGCTCTCGCTGACGCGGATGTGGGGGCTCGTCAACAGGGTGAGGGAGCTGACCGAGCGGCAGGGTCACGACCGCCTCGCGGCGATGGTCGAACACTCCAGTGATGTGGTGCTGCTCACCGATCAGAGCGGCGCGGTGAGCTATGCGAGCCCCGGGCTGTTCAGCACGCTCGGGCACCAGCCGGCGACGTGGGTCGGGCGCCACCTCGTCGACGTGATCGCCGACGAAGAACGCGGCAAGGTGGCGAACCAGTTGCGACGCTTGCTCGAAGCCGGCAGCGGAAACACCGTCGAGTTCGAGGCCACGTTGCTGCGGGTCGACGGCCATCGGCGGCGGGCCAACGTCGTGATCGCCAACCTCCTCGGCGGAACGGCAGTCGACGGGATCGTCGCGACGTTCCGCGACATCACCGAACAGCGCAACCTCGAGCGCCAGCTCAGTCACCGCGCGTACCACGACGAGCTCACCGGCCTCGCCAACCGGGCACTGTTCCTCGACCGCATGGACCACGCGCTCCGCGTTGCACGATCCGAGCGTGACCCGGTCGTGGTGCTGTTCGTCGACCTCGACGACTTCAAGGGCGTCAACGACGAGTTCGGTCACGCGGTCGGCGACCACGTGCTGAAGTCGGTGGCCGACTGCATCCGCAAGAGTGCCGGGGCCGGCGACACGTCCGCCCGGCTCGGCGGCGACGAGTTCGCGATCCTGCTCGAGGACGTCGGCGGGGTCGATCGCGCGATCGACGTGGCCGAGCGCCTGCTCAACCTGCTGCGTGTCCCCGTGTCCGTCGCCGGTGACGACGTCACCGTCCTTGCGAGCATCGGGGTCGCGGTGGCGACGCTGAACATGAACACGACCAGCCTTCTCCGCGACGCCGACATCGCGATGTACGAGGCCAAGCGGGCCGGCAAGGGCCAGATCCGCATCTTCGACCCGGCGATGCGGATGGTTGCGACCAAGCATCTCGAATACCGCACCGAGCTCGGCGACGCGCTCGACAACGACCAGCTGCGTCTGGTGTACATGCCGTTCGTCGACATGCGCAGTGGCGAGGTGCGCGGCGCCGAGGCGTTGATCCGCTGGCATCACCCCCTGCACGGCGACATCTCACCGACCGAGTTCGTGCCGATCGCCGAGCGCACCGGTCTCATCGTGCCGATCGGCTACTGGATCCTCGACGAGGCGCTCGAGCGTGCATCGGCCTGGCGCCCGGACACGGGGCTCTTCGTGAGCATCAACGCGTCGGACGTGCAGGTGCGCCAACCGGACTTCGTCGAACGCGTGATGTCAGCGCTCGAACGTCATCGCGTCGAACCGCACATGCTGATGGTCGAGATGGCCGAGAGCGTGCTCGTCGAAGAGAACGATCGGGCCGCCGATGCGGTCGCCGAGCTCCGCGCGCATGGCGTTCGGATCGCGATCGACGACTTCGGCGCCGGGCACTGCTCGCTCAGCTATCTCCAGCGCCACCCCGTCGACATGATCAAGATCGATCGAGCGTTCATCGACGAGTTGGGCCGTGACCCACTCGGGAACACGCTCGCCCGGACGATCCTGCAGATGGCGAGCTCGCTCGACATCCGCACGGTCGCCGAAGGCATCGAGACCACCGTGCAACTCCGCGAGTTGCGACGCCTCGGCTGCGACCTCGGCCAGGGCTACCTGCTGTCGCGCCCGCTCGAGACCGACGCCCTGGCACGCCGGTTCGGCGTGGTGCCGACGGTCGCGAGCGCCATCGCCTGACAGCCGCGACCGATACGGTGCGCCTGTGTTGCGGATCGGCTTGGTGTGTCCGTACAGCTTGTCGATACCCGGCGGCGTGCAGGCGCAGGTGCTCGGGCTGGCCCGCGAGCTGCGACGGCAGGGACACGAGGCGCGGGTGCTCGGACCGTGTGACGGTCCACCGCCCGACTCGTTCGTCACCCCGCTCGGCGACAGCCTGCCGACGGCTGCCAACGGATCGATCGCACCGCTGGCGCCCGACGCGGCAGCCGCGCTGCGGACGATCCGCGCCCTGAACGACGAGCAGTTCGACGTGCTCCACGTGCACGAACCGCTGACACCGGGTCCGGCGATGACCACGCTCATGGTGCACCCGGCGCCGATCGTCGGCACGTTCCACGCCGCCGGGCGCTCGACGAGCTACCGGATGTTCAGACCGGCCCTCGAACGCTTCGTCGAACGCGTCGACCGCCGTGTCGTCGTCTCCAAGGACGCCCTGGCCCTCGTGCAGGAGTACCTCGGCGGCGAGTACGTGGTGTTGTTCAACGGTGTCGACACGACCGCGATCCGCGCCGCGGCGCCGTTCCCGCGCACGCGGCCGGCGATCTTCTTCATCGGCCGGCACGAGGAGCGCAAGGGTCTTGCCATCCTGTTGGCGGCGGTCCCGCGCCTCGCACTCGACGTCGAATGCTGGATCGCCGGCGATGGCCCGCTCACGGCGCGCCTCAAAGCGGCGCACGGCCCCGACCCGCGCATCGTGTGGTTGGGCCGGATCTCGGAGAGCGACAAGCTCGCCCGTCTCCGTGGCGCTTCGGTGTTCTGCGCGCCGTCGCTCCACGGCGAGTCCTTCGGGGTCGTGTTGGCCGAGGCGATGGCCGCCGGCACACCGGTGGTCGCCAGTGCGCTTCCCGGCTACCGCAACGTGGCGACCGACGGGGTCGACGCGGTGCTCGTCCCGCCCGGCGATCCCGACCTCCTGGCAGCCGCGTTGAGCCGGGTGATCACCGACGGCGACCTCGCGTCGCGCCTCGCCACGGCCGGCGCGGCGAGGGCCGATGAGCTGGCGATGTCGAGGTTGGCGGAGGCCTACACCGCGATCTACGAGGACCTCATCGCCCGCCACTGATCCCGGGCCGTTCGCACGACCCGGACCTACACTGACGCGCATGTGGTTCCTCATCATCGTGGTGATCCTCGTGGTACTCGTCGTCGTGTACCTGATCACCGCCTACAACGGCCTGATCCGCCGTCGCAACCAGATCGAGAACGCGTGGTCGCAGATCGACGTACAACTGAAGCGGCGCCTCGACCTGATCCCGAACCTGGTCGAGACCGTCAAGGGCTACGCCGCCCACGAGAAGGAGACCCTCGACGCGGTCATCAGGGCCCGCAACGCGGCAATCGCGGCGCCCGATTCGCCGAACGCCCAGGCTGCTGCCGAGGGCCAGCTCACGGGAGCGCTCCGACAGGTGTTCGCACTCGGCGAGGCGTACCCCGATCTCAAGGCGAACCAGAACTTCCTGGCCCTGCAGGAGGAACTGACCGCAACCGAAGGACGCGTGGCGTACGCGCGGCAGTTCTACAACGACAGTGTCCTCGCCTACAACAACAAGCTCCAGCAGTTCCCCACGATGTACTTCGCACGGATGCTGACGTTCGAAAAGCGCGAGTACTTCGAGGCCGACGAGGCGGCGCGCACGGCGCCGACCGTCGAGTTCTGACGCCCGCCGGCGGCTGACGCAAACCCTCCATGTACGACCAGATCACGTCGAACAAGCGCCGGAGCATCGCGCTCGTGGCCGCCTTCGTCGTCGTGCTCGCCCTCGTCGGGGCGGCCGTCGGCCTGCTGATCGGCAACGGCCTGGTGTTCACGCTCGTCGCTCTCGTCATCGCCGGGGTCGTGGCGTTCGTCTCGTACTGGAAGGCCGACGCTGTGGCGCTGCGGGTGAGCCGCGCCCGACCGGCTGATCCCGAGCAGTACAAGCGCCTGCACAACCTCGTCGAGGGCCTGTGCATCGCGGGCGGGCTCCCGAAGCCGGGCGTCTACGTCATCGACGACCCGGCACCCAACGCGTTCGCGACCGGCCGCAACCCCAAGCACGCCGCGATCGCGGTGACCACCGGGCTGCTCGAGAAGATGAACCGGATCGAGCTCGAGGGTGTCGTCGCCCATGAATTGAGTCACATCCGTCACTACGACATCCTCGTGTCGACGTTGGCGGTGACCCTCGTGGGAAGCATCGCCCTGCTGACCGACATCGCGATCCGCACGATGTGGTGGAACGGGGGGCGCGTCGCCCGCTCCGGCGACCGCGAGAACTCCAACAACCCGCTGGCAGCGGTCGGTTTCGTGCTGCTGATCCTGGCGCCCATCGTCGCCAAGGGGATGCAGGCGGCGATCTCGCGGCGGCGCGAAACGCTGGCCGACATCGGCGCCTGTCAGCTCACTCGCTACCCGCCGGGACTGATCTCGGCGCTCGAGAAACTGAAGGCCGACACGACGGTGACGCACGCAGCGTCGACTGCTACGGCACACTTGTGGATCGAACAACCGATGAGCGGGGTAGCCGACACCGGTCGGCTTGGCGGCATTCACCGGCTGTTCGACACTCATCCCTCCGCTCGACGAGCGCATCGCACTGCTGAGAGAACTGTGACCCGAATCAACCGCCGACCGATCGCCGTCGCGCTCGCGCTCGCCGCACTCGCCGCCTGCTCATCCGGCAGCGATGCCGACTCGACCACGACGAGCGCCAACCCGACCACGACCTCGACCACGACGCCCGCGTCGACCACCACCGTCGCGCGGTCGACGACGACCTCGTCGTCGTCGACGACGACGTCGACCAGCACCACGACCACGTTGCCGGAAGTGGTGAGGAAGCCGCTCACCGGCGAGCCGGTGAGCTCGGCCGACGAGATCATCGCCCGGCCGGCGCTGGTGGTGAAGATCGACAACCACCCGCGGGCACGCCCCCAGTCGGGGTTGAACAACGCCGACATCGTCTTCGAGGAGATCGTCGAGGGCACGCTCACCCGGTTCGCCGCGGTGTTCCAGTCCAACGACGCCGATCCGGTCGGTCCGATCCGGTCCGGTCGCTCGCAGGACGTCGACATGCTCGGACCACTGAACGGTCCGGTGTTCGCGTGGAGCGGTGGCAACGCCGGCGTCCGCAACCTCATCCGCAACTCCGACTTCATCAATCTCGATGCCGGGTTCACGCCCGGGTACTACCGGCGTTCGGGACGCGGTGGTGCCCCGCACAACCTGTACTCGAGCACCGCCGCGCTGTGGGCGAACGTGCCCCCCGAGGAGATGCAAGCCCCGCCGGCCATCTTCACCTACCTGCGCCCGGAAGAGACGTTCTCGGGACAGCCGGCGACGAGCATCGACGTGCCGATGGACGGCATTCGCGTGCACTGGGATTGGGACGCCGGCAACGGCGTCTACCGTCGCTCCCAGAACGGGAGCAGCCACGAGACCGAAGGCGACGGCCAGGTCGTCGCCGACAACCTCGTGGTGATGGGCGTCGACTACCACCGCAGCGCGGTCGACCGCAACAGTCCCGAGGCGCAGACGCTCGGGTCGGGCCCGGTGTACGTGTTCGCCGACGGGATGATGCGCACCGGCGTGTGGATCCACCTCGATCGGCTCGACCAGTACGGCTTGGTCGCCCCCGACGATTCGATCATCGCCCTGCCATCGGGGCGGACGTGGGTCGAGCTCGCCCACAACGCCGAGAACTTCGTCACCTTCGAGGCCTGACGGGTAGCGATCCCACCACAGAAGCGCCAGCTCCGATCGGTACGATGGGGGCATGAGCGAGCACGCGACACCAACCCAGTCCTCCGCTGGGCGCCTCACCGGCGCGTTCCCGGTCAAGCGCGGCCTGGCCGAGATGCTCAAGGGCGGCGTGATCATGGATGTCGTGACGCCCGAGCAGGCCAAGATCGCCGAGGACGCCGGTGCCTGCGCCGTGATGGCGCTCGAGCGGGTACCTGCCGACATCCGCCGCGACGGCGGTGTGTCGCGGATGAGCGATCCGGAGATGGTCGAGGGCATCAAGGCCGCCGTCACCATTCCGGTCATGGCCAAGGCCCGCATCGGCCATTTCGTGGAGGCCCAGATCCTCGAGGCGCTCGGCGTCGACTTCGTCGACGAGTCGGAGGTGCTGAGCCCGGCCGACGAGGCCCACCACATCGACAAGTGGGCGTTCCGGGTGCCGTTCGTGTGCGGCGCCACGAACCTCGGCGAGGCGCTCCGGCGCATCAGCGAGGGGGCGGCGATGATCCGCTCGAAGGGTGAGGCCGGTACCGGCAACATCGTCGAGGCGGTGCGGCACCTGCGCTCGATCACGGCCGACATGCGCAAGATCACGCAGGCCGATTCGGCCGAGCTGTTCGATTGGGCCAAGCAGCTGCGGGCACCGCTGCCGCTCGTGCAGGAGGTCGCCGAGACCGGCTGGCTCCCCGTGCCGTTGTTCTGCGCCGGTGGCATCGCGACACCGGCCGACGCGGCGATGGCGATGCAACTCGGCGCCGAGGCAGTGTTCGTGGGGTCAGGCATCTTCAAGAGCGACGATCCGGCACCGCGCGCGCGTGCCATCGTCGAGGCCACCACGCACTACAAGGACGCTCAGATCCTCGCCAAGGTCAGTCGCGGCCTCGGTGCACCGATGACCGGCATCGGGATGGACGAGATCAATCAGCGGTTCGCGGAGCGTGGCTGGTGAACAGCCGATCGACGACGGAGCCTCCAGGTGAACGCGCCGCTGATCGGCGTTCTCGCCTTGCAGGGCGCGTTCGTCGCGCACCAGCAGCGTCTCGCTGAGCTCGCCGTCCCGTCGCGCCAGGTCCGCACGCCCGCCGACCTCGAAGGAATCGACGCGCTCGTGATGCCGGGCGGTGAGAGCACGACGATGTCGAAGCTGCTGACGTCGAGCGGTCTCTTCGACGACCTGAAGGCGCGGATGAGCGACGGGCTGGCCGTGTTCGGTACGTGCGCCGGCATGATCCTGCTGGCCACCGACGTCATCGACGGCCGGCCGGACCAACGCAGCTTCGGGATGATCGACCTCGTCGTGCGGCGCAACGGCTACGGACGCCAGGTCGAGAGCTTCGAGGCCGACCTGTCGGTCGACGGGCTCGGGCCGGACGCGCCACCGTTCCACGGCGTGTTCATCCGCGCTCCGTTGGTCGAGTCGGCGGGCGACGCCGTCGAGGTGCTCGCCGTCCACGAGGGCGTCCCTGTGCTCGCGCGTCAGGGGCGCATTACGGTGGCGTCGTTCCACCCCGAACTCACCGCCGACCACCGCCTGCACGCCCAGTTCGTCCGCGATCTGTGAACTGAACGGAGACCCGAGATGTCAGGCCACTCCAAGTGGGCAACCATCAAGCACAAGAAGGGCGCCGTCGACAAGGCGCGCGGGAAGCTCTTCAACAAGATCGCCCGACAACTCGAAGTCGCGGCGCGCGAAGGCGGCGGCGACGTCACCACGAACGCGACGCTGCGCACGGTCGTGCAGAAGGCCAAGGCGGCACAGATGACCAACGACGCGATCGATCGGGCGGTGAAGCGCGGGACCGGCGAGAACGATGGCGGCACCTACGAGGCCATCACGTACGAGGGATACGCACCCGGCGGCGTCGCACTCCTGATCGACGTGCTGACCGACAACCGCAACCGGACCGGATCCGAGATCCGCAACATCTTCACCAAGATGGGCGGCTCGATGGCCGAGCCCGGTGCGGTCGGCTGGCAGTTCAAGCGCCTTGGTGTCGTTCTCGTCGACGGGAAGGTCAGCGAGGACGAGGTGATGCTGACCGCGCTGGAGGCGGGCGCCGACGACATCGCCGACGACGGGGGGACGTGGCGCATCACGTGCGATCCTTCGCGCACGTTCGAGGTCAAGGCGGCGCTCGAGGCCGCCGGCGTCGAGGTGCTCTCGGCCGACTCGCCGATGGTGTCGGAGCTCCTCGTGCCGGTCACCGACATCGAGGACGCCAAGAAGGTGCTGCGGATCCTGGAGGCGATCGAGGACAACGACGACGTCCAGGACGTGTACTCGAACTTCGACATCGACGACGACATGCTGGAAGCAGCAGCCGGATGAGCGTCGGGGTGGGGGACCGCGCGCCGGACTTCACGCTGCCCGGCACCGGTGGGCGCTCGTACTCGCTGGCCGACTTCGCCGGTCGCCCGCTGGTGCTCGTGTTCTACCCCGGCGACGACACGCCGGTCTGCACCAAGCAGCTCAACGCCTACAACGACGGCCTCGATCAGTTCGCCGAGCTCGACGCGCAGGTCGTCGGCATCTCGGCCCAGGACATCGCCAGCCACGAGAAGTTCTCGGGGAAGCACGGCTTCGACTTCCCGCTCCTCGCCGACACCGACAAGGTCGTGGCGGGGAGGTACGGCACGCTCGGGCCGATCGGTTTCCCGCGGCGCAGCGTGTTCATCATCGATACCGGCGGCGTGATCCGCTACGCCCACCGGGCGATCGCCGGCCTCACGTACCGTCCGGTCGCCGAGCTGATCGACGCCCTCCGCGAGCTCGACTGACCACCACCCCCCACCGTTCTGTCTGCTTCAGATCGCGCCCGGGCTGGTTTGACGCAGACAGTTCGGTGGGGGATCACGGTCGGCGCGAACCCGGTCGACTATCCTACGAACCTGTGTTCGTCCCCGCCCGTGCCGACGGGACCGTGCGCGTGCTCGGCATCGACCCCGGCCTCACCCGCTGCGGCTATGCCGTCCTCGACGGTCGCGGCCCCGGGAGCACGGTTGCCGTGTCGCTCGGCGTGATCCGCACTCCGGCCGGCGACCCGCTGCCCGGCCGGCTGGCCGCACTGCGGGGCGAACTGGCGGCGTTGCTCACCGAGTTCGAACCCGACGCCGTCGCCGTCGAGCAGATCTTCTTCCAGGTCAACGTGCGCACCGCGATGAGCGTCGCCCAGGTGAGCGGTCTCGCCCTCGCCGAAGCCGCCGCCCGGGGGTGCGAGGTCGTGCAGTACACGCCGAACCAGGTGAAGGACGCCGTCGCCGGCTGGGGAGGCGCCGGCAAGGAGCAGGTCCAGAAGATGGTGCAGGCGCGGCTCGGCCTCGCCCACCGTCCGCAACCCGCCGACGCCGCCGATGCCGCGGCGTTGGCGTTGTGCCACCTCGCGTCGGCTCCGATGCGCCGTAGCGTCGCCGCCGCCGTCCGCCTCGCCGCCGCGGACCGCGTCGTCGCCGCGGGAGACTCACCCGCATGATCGGTTCGCTGCGTGGTGTCGTGATCGAGCGTGCCCTCGAAGGCACGGTGCTGATCGAGGTCGGCGGTGTCGGGTACCAGGTCGTCGTCTCGCCGCGGGTGCTCGCCGAGCTCGAACCGTCGACCACCGCGTTCCTGTACATCCACCACCACATCCGTGAGGACGCCCAGACGCTGTACGGGTTCCTCGCCCGCGACGAACGGGCGACGTTCCAGGTGCTGATCGCGACGCACGGCGTCGGACCCGCGATGGCGATGGCGATCCTCGCCACGCACCCGCCGAAGGCCCTCGTCGACATCGTCGCCGGTGCCGACCTCGCGTCGCTGACCCTCGTGCCCGGGGTCGGCCGCAAGACCGCCGAGCGGCTGCTGGTCGAGCTCAAGAGCCGCCTCTCGGTGCCCGTGCTCGACGCTGATGGGACGACGAGCGGTGGGTCTGCCGTGGGCGACGTGCGCGAGGCGCTGGCCGGCCTCGGCTACGGCTTCGACGAGATCCGCGAGGCGCTGCGAGAGGTGCCGTCCTCCGACGACGCGGCCACGATGTTGCGCGACGCGCTGAAGCTGTTGGGTGCCGGTCGTGCGTGACGAGTTCCTCGACCCGGGCATCGGCAACGACGTCGAGGAGGTCGTCGACGCCGGGCTCCGGCCGCGTGCCCTCGCCGAGTTCGTCGGCCAGCGCGAGCTCAAGGAGCACCTCTCGATCGTGCTCGAAGCCGCCCGCAACCGCGGCCAGGCGGTCGACCACCTGCTGTTCGCCGGGCCGCCCGGGCTGGGCAAGACCACGCTCGCCGGCATCGTCGCCACCGAGATGGGAGTGCACCTGCACATCACGTCCGGACCAGCGCTCGAACGCGCCGGCGACCTGGCGGCCATCCTCACCAAGCTCGACGAGGGCGATGTGCTGTTCGTCGACGAGATCCATCGCCTGTCACGAGCCGTCGAGGAGATCCTCTACCCGGCGATGGAGGACTTCCAGCTCGACATCGTCGTCGGCAAGGGCCCGGCCGCCTCGAGCATCCGCCTGACGCTGCCGCGCTTCACGCTCGTCGGCGCAACCACCCGCACCGGCATGATCACCGGTCCGTTGCGCGACCGCTTCGGGCTCGTCGCCCGACTCGACTACTACGACGACGACGAGTTGCAGCAGATCGTCGTCCGCGCCGCCGGGATCCTCGACGTGACGATCGACGAGGCGGGCGCGTGGGAGATCGCCCGTCGATCGCGCGGCACCCCTCGCATCGCCAACCGGCTGCTCCGCCGGGTCCGCGACTTCGCCGAGGTGCGTGCCGACGGCGACGTCACCGCCGACATCGCGCGCGCCGGGCTGGCACTGTTCGGGGTCGACGACCTCGGCCTCGACAAGATCGACCGCGCCATCCTCAACGCCCTGTGCCGCCAGTTCGGCGGCGGGCCGGTCGGCCTGTCGACGCTGGCGATCAGCGTGGGGGAGCTGGCCGAGACGGTCGAGGACGTGTACGAGCCGTTCCTCATCCAGCAGGGGATGCTGGCCCGCACACCACGCGGGCGCGTCGCGCTGCCTGCCGCGTACACCCACGTCGGCCTCGGCGCACCCGATCGTGCAACCGGGCCCCAGCCCGGTCTGTTCGACTGAGCCGCGTCAGGTCGTCGCCGCGTTCACGGGCAGATGCTCACCCAGGAACGCCATCGTCTTCGACCACGCCGCCTTGGCCGCCGACTCGTTGTAGAACATCGAGTTCTCGTGGTTGTCGAACGCGTGGCCGGCCGCCTCGACGTTGAGCACGAAACCCGGTCGACCGGCGAGCGCGGCGCCGACGGCATCGACGCCGTCGTTGGGGATGTAGTCGTCGGCGCTGCCGAAGTGGAACAACGTCGGGCACGTCACGTTGTCGATCTGATCGATCATCGACGGAACGCCCGAGCCGTAGTAGCTCACACACACGCTTGGCTCGTCGTTCACGGCGACCGCGTACGCGAGCGTGCCACCGAGGCAGAACCCGATCACACCGGGTGCGCCCGTCACCTCTTCGAGCTCGGCCAGCGTCGAGACGGCCGCGACGCAGTCGGCCACCGCGCTGCCCATGTCGAGCTTGCCCATCGCCTCGAACGAGGCGGCGAGACCGGCCTCGTCATGGTCCTGCTCCCATCCGGGCGCGAATCGCCAGAACACGTCGGGCGCACCGACGACGTAGCCGGCGGCGGCGAGGCGCTCGGCGACGGCGCGGATGTAGGCGCCGACCCCGAAGATCTCCTGGATGAGCACGAGCCCGGGCCCGGAGCCCGCTTCCGGGACCCACACGTGCATGTTCATGTTGCCGATGTCGCACGGCACGGAAATGGTCTTCGTCGCAGTCACGGGGGCATCCTGGCACACCGTCCGCGTGAGCTGCTCCCGTCGTAGCGTGTGCCGGCGTGCGGTTGGAGGAGTTCGATTACGAGCTGCCGGCGGACCGGATCGCCCAGGTGCCGATCGAGCCCCGGGACGCGGCGAGGCTGCTCGTCGATCGCGGGTCGGCGGCCCCTGATCACCGGACCGTCCGCGAGCTTCCGGAGCTGCTCCGCGACGGCGACTTGTTGATCGTGAACGAGACGAAGGTGATCCCCGCCCGCCTGCGCCTGACGCGCCGGACCGGCGGAGCTGCCGAGGTGTTGCTGCTCGAACCGACCGACGGCGGGCGCCGAACGTGGGAGGCACTCGTGCGCCCGGCCCGCAAGCTGCGGACGGGTGAGGTGCTGCTGGCGGCGACGGGGGAGGAGGTCGTCAGACTCGGCGACCGGACGCCGAGCGGCGACACGTTCAGCGTCGAGCTGCTCGGACCGACCGACGCCCTGGAGCTGCTCGACCGGCACGGCGAGATGCCGCTGCCGCCCTACATCACCCACCGGCTCGAGGAGCAGGACCGCTACCAGACGGTCTACGCCAACGAGCCCGGTTCGGCGGCCGCACCCACGGCAGGGTTGCACTTCACGCCCGAGCTGTTGACGCGGCTGGCGGCGATCGGGGTCGAACACGCCACGCGTCGAGCTGGTCGTCGGGCTCGACACGTTCCAACCGGTGACGGAGCAGGATCCACTCGACCATCGGATGCACTCCGAGCGCTATCGAGTACCCGCCGAGACGTACGCGCGATGCCACGCGGCCAGACGCGTCGTCGCCGTCGGGACCACCGCGGTGCGGGCGCTCGAGTCGGCGGCGGCCACCGGCCGGCTGAGCGGACGGACGGAGCTGTTCGTCCATCGTGGGTTCGACTGGCAGGTCGTCGACCTGCTGCTCACCAACTTCCACCTGCCGAGGACCACCCTGCTGATGATGATCGACGCGTTCGTCGGCGACCGCTGGCGTGACCTGTACGGCGTCGCGCTCGACGAGGGCTACCGCTTCTTGTCGTTCGGCGACGCGATGTTGCTCGACCGGTCGGCGACCTAACCTCGTCGTGGATGCATCCCGTGTCGTTCGCCGTTGTCGCGAACGAAGGGGCGGCCCGAAGCGGGATTGCCACGACGGCGCGGGGCACGTACCGGACACCGTGCTTCATGCCGGTGGGGACCCGGGGGGCCATCAAGTACCTCAGTGCGACCGACTACGAGCGGCTCGGCATCGAGATCGTGCTCGGCAACACCTACCACTTGATGCTGCGCCCCGGCGCCGACCTCGTCGCCCGCCTCGGCGGCCTCGGCCGGTTCGCCGGGTGGAACGGGCTGACGCTCACCGACTCGGGCGGTTTCCAGGTGTTCTCGCTCTCGCCGCTGGTCGACGACGACGGCGTCACGTTCAAGAGCACGTACGACGGTTCGCTGCACCGCTTCACCCCGGAGGGCGCGGTCGCGACGCAGGAACTGCTCGGCGCCGACATCCAGATGGTGCTCGACGTGTGCCCGCCGCTCCCGAGCCCGTACGACGTCGTACGGATGGCGGTCGAGCGGACTGCCAGTTGGGCGGTGCGGGCGCGCGCGGCACACCGCCGGGCTGACCAGGCGTTGTTCGGGATCGTGCAGGGCGGCACCGACACCTCGCTGCGTGCCGAGAGCGCGCGGCGCACCACCGAGCTCGACTTCGACGGCTACGGGATCGGCGGTCTCTCGGTCGGCGAGTCGCGGGACGAGATGATCCCGGCCCTCGCCGCCGCCCTCGAGCACCTCCCGCCCGACCGCCCGAGGTACTTGATGGGGGTCGGCGACCCGGCGGGGCTCGTCGAGGCCGTCGGCCTCGGTGTCGATCAGTTCGATTGCGTGATGCAGACGCGGCTCGGGCGGCACGGGACGGCGCTCACCGGCGCCGGCAAGGTCCAGGTGAAGGCGGTCCGCAATGCCGAGAGCGACGAGCCGATCGACACGACATGCCCGTGCGAGGTCTGCCAGCGGCATTCGCGCGGCTACCTCCGCCACCTGTTCCAGGTCGGCGAGCCGACGGCCGCCCGTCTGCTGAGCGTGCACAACCTGGCGTGGACCCTGGACCTGATGGCGCGGATGAGGACCGCGATCGAGCACGGGACCTTCGGTTGCCTCCGTTCGGAGGTGCTGTCGGTCTGGGGATAGCCGTCGATAGGATTCCGCGCCGCTATGCACTTCCTGTCGATCTTGGCCAGCAGCGATGACTCCAGCGGTTCGCCGCTGCCGTCCCTCATCCTCCTCGCACTCATCCCGCTCGCGCTCTACTTCTTCATGATCCGGCCGCAACGCCGCCGTGTGCGCGATGCGCAGGCGCTGCAGCGTTCGATCGGCGTCGGCGACGAAGTGATCACGACATCGGGGATCTACGGCTTCATCACGGGCGAGGAGGGCGACAAGTTCTGGCTCGAGATCGACGACGACGTGCAGATCCGCATCGCCCGCGCCGCGGTCCAGAGCAAGATCGACACCAGCGCCGCTGACGCTCCGGCGACCACCACTGCCCAAGCAGCCCAACACGACGACCACGACGACGACGACGAGAAGTCCGACAACCCGTGAAGCGTTCCCGGCTCTGGGCCTCGCTGCTCGGCATCGTCTTCGTCTCCGCGTCGCTGCTCGTCTTGAACCTGGCGCTCGGCAACACGCCGGTGCTCGGACTCGACCTACGCGGCGGCGTGTCGGTGATCCTCGCGTCCACCGAAGGTGCCGGCGACGAAGACCTGATCGTCATCAGGGACCTGATCCGCGACGAGCTCGAGCAGCGAGGCATCGCCGAGCCTGACGTTCGTGTCGAGGGCTCGAACGTGATCGTCGACCTGCCCGGGGGTCAAGGATCAACAGGACGCGCTCGACGCGGTCGACATCGCCGGCATCGTCTCGTTGCGCCCGGTGCTCCAGTGCGCGGTGACCGGCGATACGTCCACCACGGTGGGCGAGGGTGGAACCTCCGTCCCCGCAGCGTCCACGACGCCCGGCGACACGACCCCGGGGAGCAGTGTCGCTCCGACTGCGACCACCGTGCCGACGCCCACCGACACCGCGACCGCGGCGACCCCCGCCGGGTTCCGCGGGGTGGCTCCGACCGATGCACCGAGCACCACGGCGGCGCCGACCGCGACCACCGCGGTCCCGGGCTCCGACGTCCCCACGACCACCGCCGCGGCACCGACAGCCACCACGGCGCCGATCAGCGATCCGAACGACCCCGCGGCGCCCGGGCAACAAGAGGTGCTGCCGGTGCGCGGCGACACCGGGGAGGTCTGCATCGTGGGACCATCCGGGGGATCGGGCGAGGTGTTCGTGCGGGGCAGCGCCGAGCCGTCCCTCGATCAGGTCGGCGCCTGGGGCGTGACCGTTGACCTCCGCAGCGACGGTGAGGCGGCGTGGAACCTGCTCGCGTCGCAATGCAACCAGGGCGCCAGCTCCTGCCCGTCGCGCCAGTTGGCGATCGTGCTCGACGACATCATCCAGTCGGCGCCGACGGTCAACGAGCCGTTCTTCTCCGGTTCGGTGCAGATCACCGGAAGCTTCTCCGAAGGTGAAGCGCGCTCGCTCGCCCGGGTGCTCAACCGCGGGGCGTTCCCCGTCAATGTCGAGGCCCAGTCCGTGCAGACCGTGTCTCCCACGCTCGGCGGCGACTCGCTCGAGGCGGCGGTGATCTCCGGCATCGTCGGCGCGATGGTCATCGTGTTGTTCATGATCGCCTACTACCGCAAGCTCGCCGTCGTCATCATCGCCGGACTCATCGTGTGGGGCATGACGGTGTACGTCGCCTCTGCGCTCGTGTCGCAATGGACCAACTACGCGTTCACGCTTGGCGGGGCGACCGGCATCATCGTCGCGATCGGCGTCACGGTCGACAGCTACGTCGTGTTCTTCGAGCGACTGAAGGACGAGGTCCGCGCCGGTCGCGCCCTCCGCAATGCCGCGCCGCGCGCGTTCAAGCTGACGTGGCGCACCATCGTGTCGGCCGACGTGGTCGCCTTCCTCGGTTCGGCGATCCTGTTCTGGTTGAGCGTCGGCTCGGTGAAGGGGTTCGCGCTCTACCTCGGGCTCACGACGATCTGCGACATGCTGGTCTGCTACTTCTTCACGCGTCCGGCGGTGTTCCTCATCTCGCGGAGCGGCTGGTTCGACGACGGCCCGGCGCTCGGTCTCGGAACGCGCAGACGGCAACGGCAACGGCATGACCGACACCAGTACTGCTCGGACCGAAACGGCGTCGAGTCAGCGGATCGCGATCGCATCCACGCGAAGCGGCCGTCTCTACCGGGGCCAGACCTCCTTCGACTTCTACGGCAGGCGGCGCGTCGGGTTCATCTTCTCTGCCGTGTTGCTCGTGGCCAGCGCAGTGTCGCTCGTCTCGAGTGGGCTCAACCTCGGCATCGACTTCGAAGGCGGCATCGTCTGGGACGTCCCTGCGTCGTCGTTCACCGATCGAGGACGCCGAAGCCATTCTGCGTGACAACGGGATCGACCCGTCCGAGGCACAGATCCAAGAACGCAGTTCCGACAGCGGTGATCTGATCAAGATCCAGGTCGCCGATCAACCGGCGGAGGTGCGCGAGCAGCTGCGTTCGGCGTTCGCCGAATCCGCCGCCGTCAGCGCCGACGAGATCAGCGTCAACGCGGTCAGCTCCACGTGGGGTCGCGAGATCACCGAGAAGGCGATCCGGGCGCTCGTCATCTTCCTGCTCGTCGTGGCGGTGTTCATCTCGATCCGGTTCGAGTGGCGGGTGGCGCTGGCGTCGATCATCGCCATGGTGCACGACGTGGCGATCAGTGTCGGCATCTATTCCCTGTTCGGCTTCGTCGTCACGCCGGAGACCGTGATCGCGTTCCTCACCATCCTCGGGTACTCGCTGTACGACTCGATCGTGGTCTTCGACCGGGTTCGCGAGAACGAGGCCCGGTTCGCGGCGCACAAGGCGCCGTACGCCGACGTGATCAACGTCTCGATGAACCAGGTGCTGATGCGCTCGTTGAACACCAGCATCTCGTCGGTCATCCCGGTGCTGTCCCTGCTGATCATCGGCGCCGGGCTCCTGGGTGCGGAGGCGCTGAGCGAGTTCGCGATCGCCTTGCTGGTCGGCATGGTGACGGGTGCCTACTCGTCGATCTTCATCGCCGTGCCGCTGCTGGCGATCTTCAAGCAGCGCGATCCGAAATGGCCGACGAAGGGCACCGAGCGAGCGCGCGGCGAGACGCTCCGCGACCTCGTCGTCGGGGGGTCGCCGGGAGCGGCAAAGCGCGCCCGCGCCGTCGAGGCGGGCGTGGCGGCCGGGACGGTGCCCACGACGACGGCGGCGGAGACGGCAGCCGCGGCCAACCGGCCGGACCGTCTGCTGACGCACCCGCCGCGCCCGCGCAAGAAGAAGCGCCGCTGACACCGGGGCGGTAACCCGTCGTTCAGAGGTGAACACCCGGTTCGGCGGGCGGCGGCGCCAGCCGCTTCGCCCGCCGGTACCCGACGGTATCCTCGACGCATGACAGGCGAATCACGCGACATGGGCGAATCGCCGTGGCTCCGCGAGCACATCCGAGACATCGTCGACTATCCCCAGCCAGGGGTCGTCTTTCGCGACATCACACCGCTGCTCGGCCACCCGGCGGCGTTCGGTCGGGCGATCGACGATCTCGTCACCCGCTTCTCTGACGCCCGAGTCGACCGCATCGTCGGCATCGAGTCGCGCGGCTTCATCCTCGCCGCGCCGGTGGCGTATCGCCTGCGCGCCGGGTTCGTACCGGTCCGCAAGGCGGGCAAGCTCCCGTGGGCGGTCGTCCGCGAGGAGTACCAACTCGAGTACGGCACCGACAAGCTCGAGATCCACCGCGACGCCATCCATCCCGGCGAGCAGATCCTCGTCGTCGACGACGTGCTCGCCACCGGTGGGACGGCGGCTGCGACCAGCCGGCTGATCGAGACACTCGGCGGGCAGATCGTCGGGCTCGGCTTCCTGATCGAGATCGAGGCGCTCGAGGGACGCGCCCGGCTGGGCGAGCGACGCGTCGAAAGCCTCACGAGGTACTAGGAGCGACGATGCCAACCGTCGATCGTGTCCTCCCGTGGCGGCGACACCACGAGACGGCCGCGATCACCGAGTTGGCCCCGCTGCTGGCGAGCTATCGCCGGCGTCACCCGAAGGCTCCTGTCGGCACCATCAACCGGGCGTACCAGATGGCCGCCGAGGCCCACCGGTCGCAGACCCGGTCGAGCGGTGAGAGCTACATCAACCACCCGCTCGCAGTGGCTCGCATCGTCGCCGACATCGGACTCGACGAGATCTCGCTCGCCGCCGCCCTGCTGCACGACGCGGTCGAGGACACCGAGATCACGCTCGCCGACGTGGAGGCCAACTTCGGCAGCGAGGTGGCGACGATCGTCGACGGCGTCACCAAGCTCGAGCGGATCCAGTTCGACTCGCGCGAGGCCCAGCAGGCGGCCACGATGCGCAAGATGCTCGTCGCCATGGCGCGCGACATCCGGGTCCTCGTCATCAAGCTCGCCGACCGCCTGCACAACATGCGCACGCTCGCCGCGATGCCCGACGAGAAGCAGCAGCGCGTCGCCCAGGAGACGCTCGACATCTACGCACCGCTCGCGCACCGGCTCGGCATCCAGGAGATCAAGCAGCAGCTCGAGGACCTCTCGTTCGCCGCCCTGCACCCGAAGCGCTTCGCCGAGCTCGACCACCTCGTCGCCACCCGCTCGCCCGAGCGCGAGGTGTACCTCGCCCAGGCGGTGGCCGAGGTCCGGGCCCGACTCGCCGAGCTGTCGATCGACGCCGAGGTCACGGGGCGCGGCAAGCACCTCTGGAGCATCTACGAGAAGATGGTCGTCAAGGGCCGCGAGTTCGACGACATCTTCGACCTCGTCGCGGTGCGGGTCATCGTCGACTCGATCAAGGATTGCTACGCCGCACTGGGCTGCATCCACGGCCGCTGGCGACCCGTCGTCGGTCGGTTCAAGGACTACATCGCGATGCCCAAGTTCAACCTCTATCAGAGCTTGCACACCACGGTCATCGGTCCTGCCGGCAAGCCGATCGAGGTCCAGATCCGCACGCGTGAGATGCACCAGCGGGCCGAGTGGGGCGTCGCCGCCCACTTCGCCTACAAGGACGACACGTCGGCCGGCGACATCGACTGGCTGAACCGCATCATCGACTGGCAGGCCGAGGTCTCCGATCCGGCGCAGTTCATGCAGAACCTGAAGACCGACCTCGAGCAGGACGAGGTCTTCGTGTTCACCCCGAAGGGTCGGGTCATCACGTTGCCGATCGGGTCGACCACCGTCGACTTCGCCTACGCCGTCCACACCGAGGTCGGGCACGCGTGCATCGGCGCCAAGATCAACGGCCGGCTGGTGTCGCTCGAGAACGAGCTGCACAGCGGCGACACGTGCGAGATCTTCACGTCGAAGGTCGAGACGGCCGGTCCGTCGCAGGACTGGCTCGGGTTCGTCACGTCGCAGCGCGCCCGCAACAAGATCCGTCAGTGGTTCAGCCGCGAACGCCGTCTCGACATGATCGAAGCCGGCCGTGACGACCTGACCGACGAGTTCCGCCGCGAGGGCCTCCCGGTGCAGCGGATGTGGAACTCACCGCAGCTCCACGACGTCATCAAGGATCTCAGCTACAACGACCTCGACGTGCTGCTGGCGGCCATCGGCGAGCACCACGTGTCGGCGCGCAGCGTCGCCCAGCGGGTGGCCAAGGGGTTCCGCGGCGGCGACGACGAGGAGCAGCTTCCCGCAACCGTGTTCGCGCCCCGCCGCCATCAGACGGCCGGTGGTCGCATCGGGGTCCACGTCGAAGGCCTCGACGACCTGCTCGTGCGTCTCGCCAACTGCTGCACTCCGGTGCCTGGCGACGAGATCATCGGCTTCGTCACGCGTGGGCGTGGCGTCAGCGTGCACCGCGCCGACTGCGCCAACGCCGTGTCGTTGATGGCCGACCAGGCGACACGCATGATCGAGGTCGACTGGGACGGCGAGCAGCGCGGATCGATCTTCCGGGCCGGCGTCGAGGTGGTCGCCCTCGACCGCTCGCGGCTGCTGCGCGATGTCGCCAACGCGTTGAGCGACCATCACGTCAACATCGTCTCGTGCGCCACGGTCACCGGCGACGACCGCGTCGCCAAGATGCGCTTCGAGTTCGAGCTCGCCAACCCGGGCCACCTCGAGGCGGTGCTGAGCACCATCAAGCAGATCGACTCGGTGTACGACGTGTACCGGCTGATCCCGGGCGGGGGCGCCGGGTGAGGCGATCGACGCGGAATCGCTCCCGGCACTGTCGCGTCGCTCAGCGATAGCCTGCTCAGCCGTGCCGGAATTCCAGACGAGCCCGGGGATGCGCGACATCCTCGCGCCCGAATCCGCACGCTGGCGACGCTTCACGGCCGTGTTCGCCGAGGTCGTCGAGGCCGCCGGCTACGGCCAGATCATCCCCCCGCTGCTCGAGGACATCGGGGTCTTCTCGCGCATCGGCGAGGCGACCGACGTCGTCACCAAGGAGATGTACGACTTCGTCGACAAGGGCGACCGCCACGTCGCGCTGCGGCCGGAGTGGACCGCCAGCGTGTGCCGGGCGTTCGTCGAGCACCATCCGCTGACGCCCTGGAAGACGTGGTACTCGGGTCCGAACTTCAGGTACGAGAAGCCCCAGCGCGGCCGGTACCGCCAGTTCGACCAGGTCGGTATCGAGGTGCTCGGCGCCGACGATCCGTACCTCGACGTCGAGGTGATCGCCCTCGGCTGGGAGTTCTTCCAACGCCTCGGGTTGCGCCGGGTCGCCCTCATCGTGAACAGCCTCGGGGAGCCCGACGACCGGGCCCGCTATGTCACTGCCCTCCGTGCGCACTTCGAGCAGGCCGATCTGACGTCCGAGAGTCGCGAGACGCTGGCACGCAACCCGCTTCGCGTCCTCGACTCCAAGCGCGAGTACGACAGCGCGGCGGTCGCCGCCGCCCCCCGCATCGCCGACTTCTACTCCGACTCCACCGCCGAGCACTTCGCCGTCGTGCAGGGCGGGCTGACGTCGCTCGGCATCCCGTTCGCCGTCGAAGCGCGGCTCGTGCGTGGCCTCGACTACTACCGCCGGACGATCTTCGAGTACCAGGGCGGAACACTCGACTCGGCGCAGAACGCGCTCGGTGGAGGTGGACGTTACGACGGCCTCGTCGAGGACCTCGGCGGACCGGCGACGCCGGGCATCGGGTTCGCGCTCGGTGTCGACCGCACGCTGCTGGCCTGCGACGACGAGGGCGTGTTCGATGCCCCCGCGACGAACGTCGCGGTGTTCGTGGTCGACACCACGGGCGGCGCGCAGGCGCTGCTGATCACCGACGAGCTCCGCGGTGCTGGGATCTCGGCGGACCGGGCCTACGAGAGTCGCAGCATGAAGAGCCAGATGAAGGCCGCCGACCGCAGCGGCGCACACGTGGCCGTCATCGTGGGCAGCGACGAGCTCGCCGCCGGGACCGCGGTGGTCCGCCCGCTACGCGCCAGTGAACACCACGACCAGCACGTCGTGCCCCGAACCCATCTCCTCGAGTCCGTCCAGAAGGTTCTCCCATGACAATTGCGTTCCCAGGCCACGCAGGCCGTTACTGGCCTCTCCTCGGCCGGCGCCTCGTCGCTCGCATCAGTGACATGGTCCTCCCATGACACGACGTCGATGCGCAGCCACCAGAACGGTGAGCTCCGCGCCGAGCACATCGGCCAGACCGTCACCCTGTGCGGGTGGGTCGCCCGCCGCCGCGAGCACGGTGAGCACCTGGCGTTCATCGACCTGCGCGACCACACCGGCATCGTGCAGTGCGTCGTCGACAACGACGTCGACGTGCGCAGCGAGTACGTGGTGCGGATCACAGGCGTCGTGCGCGCCCGACCGGAGGGCACCGTCAACACCAACCTTCCCACCGGCGACGTCGAGGTGGGGGAGTGCCGCGTCGAGATCCTCCGCCGCGCCGAACCGCCCCCGTTCCCGATCGACGCCAGGGCCGACGACGTCGACGAGAACGTGCGGCTCCAGTACCGCTACCTCGACCTTCGCCGTGAACGGATGCAGAAGAACCTGCGGATCCGCTCGGCCGTGAACTCGGCGATCCGCACCGCGATGGAGCGCCAGGACTTCGTCGAGGTCGAGACGCCCATGCTCGTGCCGTCGACACCGGAGGGCGCCCGCGAGTTCCTCGTGCCGTCGCGCAAGATTCCAGGGTCGTTCTACGCCCTGCCGCAGTCGCCGCAACTGTTCAAGCAGTTGCTGATGGTCGCCGGAGTCGATCGCTACTACCAGATGGCGAGATGCCTGCGCGACGAAGACCTGCGCGCCGACCGCCAGTACGAGTTCATGCAGCTCGACATGGAGATGAGCTTCGTCACCCAGGACGACGTCCTCGCCGCGGTCAGCGAGGCGGTGCTGTCGGCGGCCGAGGCCGCGACCGGCGAGCGGCCGCCGCCCATCGAGCGGATCACGTGGCGCGACGCGATGGACCGCTTCGGTGTCGACAAGCCCGATCTGCGGTTCGAGATGGAGCTGGTCGAGCTGACCGACGTGTTCGCGGCGACCGAGTTCAAGGCGTTCGCTGGTGCCGCGGCGATCAAGGGCATCCGTGTGCCGGGCGCCGCGGACGAGTACGGCCGCAACCAGCTCGACAAGCTCACCGACCGCGCCAAGTCGCTCGGCGCCAAGGGGCTGGTGTGGTTGAAGGCGACCGCCGACGGTTTCGACTCGCCGGTGGCGAAGTTCCTCTCCGACACCGAACAGGCCACGTTGCGCAGCAGCTTGGGTGTCGAGCCCGGGGATCTCGTGCTCATCGTCGCCGATGACTGGACCACCACGTGTGAGGTGCTCGGCCAGCTCCGCAACGACCTCGGCCGGCCGCCCGTGCACGAAGGGCCGTACCGCTACGTGTGGGTCGTCGAGTTCCCGTTGTTCATCGGCATCGACGATGCGACCGGACATCCCAAGCCCGGGCACCATCCGTTCTGCATGCCGCATCCCGACGATCTCGACCGGTTCGACTCCGATCCGATGTCGGTGCGGGCGCTCGCCTACGACCTCGTGCTCAACGGGTGGGAGCTCGGCTCGGGCTCGATCCGGATCCACGAGTCCGAGCTCCAGCGCCGGGTGTTCGCCGCCCTCGGTGTCGACGAGGAGGCCGCCAACCGCAAGTTCGGGTTCTTCCTGAACCCGTTCGAGTACGGGGCGCCGCCCCACGGCGGCTTCGCCTTCGGCGTCGATCGTCTGGTGGCCATCCTGGCCGGCGAGGAGAACATCCGCGAGGTGATCGCGTTCCCCAAGACCCAGTCGGGCACCGACCCGATGACGAACGCCCCGATCCCCGGCGATCCACGCCACCTGGCCGAGCTCGGACTCCGGATCCTGCCTCCGACGACCTGAGCGCGGCGACGACGTCATGTAGATTACGATCGGGTGACGAATTGTTGACGGATTGTCGACACAACGTGTCGATGACTCCGTAGTGTGGGCGCCCACGCCGAAGAACAGTCCGCCACGGTTTCCGCCGGATTTCACGGAACAAGGGGTTCCAACAATGCGACTCATCCGCCATGCGATCGCCGCGTCCGTCCTGCTCGGGGGCCTCGTGGTCGCCGATCTGTCAGCCGACGCCGCCACCCAGGCGATCCAACCCGTCCGCGTGCTCGACACCCGCAGCGGCATCGGTGGCACCACCGGCCGCCTCGCTGTCGGCCAGAAGTTGACCCTCGCGGTCCCCGCCGCAGCCGGCGCAACATCGGTGGTGCTGAACCTGACCGCCGACGGCGCAGACGTCGACGGATTCGTCACCGCGTATCCCTGTGATGCGCCGCTCCCCGAGACGTCGATCCTGAACTTCTCGCCCGGGCACGCGGTGCCCAACATGGTGGCGCTCAAGCTGCCGGCGAGCGGGCTGTGCTTCAACTCCTCGGCGCCGGTGCACCTGATCGCCGACTTGATGGGGTGGTTCACCGGGACGGGCGACTTCCAGGGCGCGACCCCCAACCGCCTGCTCGACACGCGCACCGGCAGCATGCTGGCCGCCAACACCGAGAAGCGGATCAAGGTCGCCGGCACCCCCGGGATCTCGGCCAGCGCGGCGATCGCAGCGCTGAACTTCACGGTGGTGACGCCGGTCGCCGACGGCTTCGTCACCGTCTACACGTGCGGCGGCAGCGTTCCCGTCGCGTCGACCGTCAACTTCCGCGCCGGCGAGGTGGTGCCGAACTTCACGTTCGCGGCGCTGGCCGGGGGCGACGTGTGCTTCCGCTCGTCGGTCGCCACCCACATCCTCGTCGACAGCTTCGGCTGGTCGAGCGGTACGGCCGGACTCCGTGGTCTGCAGCCCGCCCGCGTCCTCGACACCCGCAACAACACCTGGTCGGTCGGCCCCGCCCAGAGCGGCCAGACGCTCGAACTGCGCGTCGCCGGACGGGGTGGCGTGCCGAACGACGCCGCCGCGGCGCTGCTCACGATCACTGCCGACAGCATCACCGGAGGTGGGTTCGTCACCGCCTGGCCGTGCGACGAGGCGATGCCAACGGCATCCGTCGTCAACCTGTGGGCCGGCACGGTCCGCTCGAACCTCGCCCTCGTGAAGCTGTCGGCGACCGACGGCGAGATCTGCCTGCGTCCGACGCTGTACAACGGATCGTCGATCACCCTGATCGCCGACGCCGTCGGCTGGACTCCCGGTGGGCCGAGCCGTGGCCCGGTGCCCGCACCGCCAACCCCCCCGACACCCTCCGGTGCCGCCCCCCGGAACACCCGGGCACTTCTCGACGCTGCCGGTTGGCGCCACGCTTCCCACCGGTGCCCAGTGCGCGGCCCTCGTGCGCTCGGCGGCTGAGATCCGTCCCGAGAACGCAAATGCCAACAACAACCGCGGCAGCCGCGCCAACGCCAACACCCGCACCGACTGGTCCGGATTCAACCGCGTCGACGGCGACTACGCCGGCACCACCGACCAGATCATCCAATGGGCCGCCTGCAAGTGGGGCATCGACGAAGACATCGTGCGCGCCCAGATCATCAAGGAGTCGTACTGGTACCAGTCGGCGAACGGCGACAACGGCGAGTCATGGGGCCTGGGTCAGGTGCGCGACACCGCCCACCAGTCGGCGTTCCAGTACTCGGTCAACGCACGCACGTCGTCGGCGTACAACCTCGACTACACCTACGCCTCGTGGCGGGCCTGCTACGAGGGCGCCTACACCTGGCTCAACAACGTCGAGCACAACGGTACGTACGCGGCGGGCGACGTGTGGGGTTGCCTCGGGGTGTGGTTCAGCGGTCGCTGGTACATCAACACCGACGCCTACCTCAGCCAGGCCGGCGACAGCGTGCACTTCCACCACGACAACAAGACCTGGCTGACCTCCACGTTCATCAACGGCTGACGACGTGCTTGATTGAGCCGGCTCACGGCACGCCGGAGCGGTGCACGTCTGGTCGCCGGCTCGGTGCACGGTCATCAGCGCGCGAGGTCGCGTGGTGGTACCGTGCCCCCGAACCGTGAAGCGGGTCCTGTGAGGCCCGCACGGAGAGGACGACATGACCACGAGCAAGCAGGTCCTCGGGCCTGACGACGTGCGCCGGGCGGTGACCCGCATGGCGCACGAGATCATCGAGCGCAACCGGGGGCTCGCCGGGGTGGCGCTGATCGGGCTCCAGCGGGGTGGTGTCTGGCTCGCCGAGGCGCTCGGCTCGGAGATCGCCCGCATCGAGCACGCGGTGCCGGTCGGGTCGGTCGACGCCTCGCTCCATCGTGACGACATCGGGTTGCGACCGGTGTCGCCCGGTTCGGTGAGCGAGATCACGTTCCCCATCGACCGCACGACCGTGGTGCTCGTCGACGATGTGTTGTTCACCGGTCGGACGGTGCGCGCCGCGCTCGACGCGATCGGCGAGTACGGCCGGCCGCAGGCAGTGCAACTCGCCGTGATGGTCGACCGCGGCCACCGCGAGCTCCCGATCCGTCCCGACTTCGTGGGCAAGAACCTGCCGACGAGCACCGAGGAGGAAGTCCACGTGACGCCGGACGGCGTGACGATCGTCGGGGTGAATGGCGCGTGAAGCATCTCCGATCGATCGCCGAGCTCGGGGCGGACGGCATGGCGCGCCTGCTCGACCTCACCGACCACATGGCCGAGGTCAACCGCCGCCCGAACCCGAAGGTGCCCGCCCTGCGCGGCAAGACCGTGTGCATGATCTTCTTCGAGGACTCGACCCGGACGCGCCTGAGCTTCGAGACTGCCGCCAAGCGACTGTCGGCCGACACGATGACGTTCAGCGTCGGCACGTCGAGCGTGAACAAGGGCGAGAGCCTGCGCGACACGATCGAGACCGTGGCGGCGATGGGCGTCGACGCGTTCGTCATCCGGCACGGATCGAGCGGAACACCGTGGCAGGTGAGCAGCTGGACCAACTCGAGCGTGATCAACGCCGGCGACGGCTGGCACGAGCACCCGACCCAGGCGTTGCTCGACTGCTACACGATCCGGACCGCGCTCGGGCGCACCGCCGGTTTCGACGGCTTGAAGATCGCCATCGTCGGCGACATCAAGCACAGCCGAGTGGCGCGCAGCAACATCGATGCGTTTCACCTGATGGGTGCCGATGTCACGCTCGTCGCACCGCGCACGTTGCTCCCGCCGGTCGTCGATCTGCCCACGGCCGACGCGCTCGACGATGTGATCGACGACGTCGACGTGCTCTACCTGTTGCGCATGCAGCGCGAGCGGATGACCGAGGCACTCGTGCCGACGCTGCGCGAATACACGGCGCGGTTCGGTCTCACCCCGCAGCGCGCACGCCGGCTCGGCAAACACGCACTCGTCATGCATCCTGGCCCGATGAACCGCGGCGTCGAGATGGCGGTGGATCCGTCCGAGCTCCCCGGCGCGGTGATCACGCAACAGGTCACGAACGGCATCGCGGTGCGGATGGCGGTGCTGTTCGACATCCTCGGCAGCGGCTCCGATCTGGAGGCGCAGGCGTGACGGTCGTGATCAGGGGCGGTCTCGTGCTCGACCAGACCGGGGAGCGCCGCGCCGACGTCGTGATCGACGGCCGCACCGTGATCGACGTCGTCGAGCTCGACGGCGACGGTGAAGGTGGCGGTGAAGGTGAAGATGTCACGGTGCTCGACGCGACGGGGTGCGTCGTCTGCCCGGGCTTCGTCGATCTCCACGCCCATCTGCGGGAGCCGGGACACGAGGAGGCCGAGACGATCGAGACCGGGACCCGCGCGGCTGCGCTCGGGGGATACACGGCGGTCGTCGCGATGCCGAACACCGAACCCGCGCAGGACTCGGTGAGCGTCGTCGAGTTCGTGCGCGCGCAAGCGGCTGCCGTGGGCCTGTGCGAGGTCGCCCCGGCGGGCTGCATCACGGTCGGTCGTCTCGGTCAGCAGCTGGCGCCGTTCGCCGAGCTGGCGGCGGCCGGTGTCACGCTGTTCACCGACGACGGCAACGGCGTGCAGGACCCGCTCCTGATGCGTCGTGCGCTCGAGTACTCACTCGGTCTCGGCATCACGCTCGCCCAGCACTGCGAGGTCGCCCGCCTCACCGAGGGCGCCGTCATGCACGAGGGCGAGTGTTGCAGCCGGCTCGGCCTCCCGGGCTGGCCGAGCATCGCCGAGGAGCTGATGGTCCATCGCGACATCGAGCTGTCCCGTCTCACGGGCGCGCGAGTGCATCTGCTCCACCTGTCGACCGAGCGCAGCGTCGAGCTCGTGCGTGCGGCCAAGGCCGACGGTGTGGCGGTGACGGCCGAGGCGTCGCCGCATCACCTCAGCCTCACCGACGATGCACTCGCCGGCTACGACCCGATCTACAAGGTCAACCCGCCGCTGCGCCGGGCGTCCGACGTGGCAGCCATCAGAGCCGGGCTCGCGGACGGAACGATCGACGCGATCGCGACCGATCACGCGCCGCACGCGCCGGAGACCAAGGAGCAGCCGCTCGACCACGCGCCGCCGGGCATGCTCGGCCTCGAGACCGCGCTCGGGGTGGCCCTGGCCCATCTCGACATGGCGCTCACCGACATCGTCGCCGCACTGTCGTGGAAGCCGGCATCGATCGCCGGCCTCGGCGAGCGCCACGGGCGGCCGATCGCGCCGGGCGAGCCGGCGAACATCACGGTGTTCGATCCCGACATCGAGTGGGAGGTCCAGCCGGCGCGGCTGGCGAGCAGGAGCCACAACACCCCGTACGTCGGCACCGCCCTGCGGGGCCGGGTGCGTCACACGATCTTCAACGGCGATCCGGTCGTCGTCGACGGAGTACCCCAACGATGAATGGATATACTCACAGCCGTATGAATATGCACAACCCCTCCGTTCTGTCTGCTTCATACGACGCCAGACGCGATCTGAGGCAGACAGGTCGGGGGTGGGGGCGGTGAGCGGGGCGATTCGCGAGGGCGTGTTGGTGCTCGCCGACGGGAGCGTGTTCGAGGGGGAGATGCTGGGCGCCGATCCGCCGGGGGGCGTCGCCACCGGCGAGGTCGTGTTCAACACCGTGCTGAGCGGTTACCAGGAGGTGATCACCGACCCGAGCTACGCCGGGCAGATCATCACGTTCACCTATCCGCACATCGGCAACTGTGGGACCAACCGCACCGACGACGAGTCGCGGCGACCGTTCTGCCGGGGCGTGATCGTGCGCGACCTCGCTCGCCGGCACAGCAATCACCGCTCGGAGAACGACCTCGGTTCGATGTTGCGCGGCTGCTGGCGTGCCCGCCATCGGTGGCATCGACACCCGCCGCCTGACGCGGCTGATCCGCGACACCGGCGCGCTGCCGGGCGCGTTCGGAACGGTCGGCGAGGCCGATCTGCTCGACGCGGCGCGTGCCGAGCCCGGCACCGATGGCGTCGACCTCGTCGCCCAGGTCACCACCGATCGGCCGTACATGGTCGAGACAGTCGAAGGTGACACCGTCGACGGAGTCGACTCCAACGGCATGGTCGAGAGTGGTCGCCGGCGGCCGTTCGTCGTCGCCTACGACTTCGGCATCAAGCGCACCATCCTGCGCAACCTCGGCGCCTTCGCCAGGGTCGAGGTGGTGCCGGCATCGACGACCGCAGCCGACGTCCTCGCCCGGCGGCCCGATGGCGTGTTCCTGTCGAACGGGCCCGGCGACCCGACGACCGTGCCGTACGCCGTCGACGCGATCCGCGGCCTGCTCGGTGAGGTCCCGATCTTCGGGATCTGTCTCGGCCACCAGTTGCTCGGGCTGGCCATCGGAGCGGGCACGGTCAAGTTGCCGTTCGGACACCACGGTGGCAACCACCCGGTCAAGAACCTCGTGACCGGACGCATCGAGATCACCAGCCAGAACCACAACTTCGCGGTCGCCGCCGACGGACTCGGCGGTCTCGCCGACATGACGCACGTGAACCTCAACGACGGGGTCTGCGAAGGAATGCAGGTCACGGGCGAGCGGGCGTTCAGCGTCCAGCACCATCCCGAGGCCGGGCCAGGGCCCCACGACAGCCGGTACCTGTTCGAGCAGTTCGTGGTCATGCTCGACGGCGGGGTGCGCGCCTGATGCCGAAGCGGACCGACATCCACTCGATCCTGATCATCGGGTCGGGCCCGATCGTGATCGGCCAGGCGTGCGAGTTCGACTACTCGGGGACGCAGGCGTGTCGCGTCCTGCGCGAAGAGGGCTACCGCGTGATCCTCGCCAACTCGAACCCGGCGACGATCATGACCGACCCCGACTTCGCCGATGCGACGTACGTCGAACCGCTGACGTGGGAGGTGCTGGAGGCGATCATCGAGCGCGAGCATCCCGACGCCGTGCTGCCCACACTCGGCGGCCAGACGGGGTTGAACGTGGCGATGGAGCTGTACGAACGGGGACTGATCGGCGTCCCCGGCCGCCCGGAGATGATCGGTGCCGACGCCGACGCGATCGCCACCGCCGAGGATCGCGAGAAGTTCAAGGTGGCAATGGTCGAGATCGGTCTCGACGTGCCACGTTCCGGAACCGCCCGCGACATGGACGAGGCGCGCAAGGTCGTCGCCGACATCGGGCTGCCCGTGATCATCCGCCCCGCGTACATCCTCGGTGGGCGCGGCACCGGGATCGCGGCCACGCCGGACGAGTTCGAGCGGATGGCCGCCAACGGGCTGTCGTCGAGCCCGATCGGCGAGATCCTCGTCGAGGAGTCGATCGCCGGGTGGAAGGAGTACGAGCTCGAGGTGATGCGCGATCGCGCCGACAACTGCGTGATCATCTGCTCGATCGAGAACGTCGACCCGATGGGTGTGCACACCGGCGACTCGATCACCGTCTCACCGCAGCAGACGCTCACCGACGTCGAGTACCAGCAGATGCGCGACTCGGCGATCGCCTGCATCCGGCGCGTCGGTGTCGAGACCGGCGGATCGAACGTGCAGTTCGCGGTCGAACCCTCCACCGGACGCCAGGTCATCATCGAGATGAACCCGCGCGTGTCGCGTTCTTCGGCGCTGGCGTCCAAGGCAACGGGCTTCCCGATCGCCAAGATCGCCGCCAAGCTCGCCGTCGGCTACACCCTCGACGAGATCCCCAACGACATCACCGCGAACGGCGACGTCGTCGACGCCGGCCAGCTTCGAGCCGGTGATCGACTACGTCGTCACCAAGATCCCGCGGTGGGCGTTCGAGAAGCTGCCCGGCACGACGGGCATCCTCGGCACCCAGATGCAGTCCGTCGGGGAGGTGATGGCGATCGGGCGCACGTTCCCCGAGAGCCTCCAGAAGGCGCTGCGCTCACTCGAGAACGGCCGGATGGGTCTCAACTGCGACCCCGCCGAACAGCACATGCGCGAAACCGACGACACCGCCCTCCTCGAACGGATCGCGGTCGCCACACCCGAGCGCATCTTCCAAGTCGGCGAGCTCCTCCGGCGCGGCGCTTCGATCGACGACATCCACGAGGCGTGCCGCATCGATCCGTGGTTCATCGACCAGATGGCGATCATCATCGACGAACGGGCCGCGCTCGACGAGATCGGGTTCGACGGCATGGACACCCGCGCGTTCCGCCGGGCCAAACGCCTGGGTTTCTCGGACGCCCAACTCGCGTACCTCTGGGACACCGACGAGCTGACGGTTCGCGGCGTCCGGGAGTCGCTCGGCGTGGTGCCCACCTACAAGACGGTCGACACGTGCGCGGCCGAGTTCGCCGCCGCGACGCCGTACCACTACTCCACATACGAGGACGAGAGCGAAGTGCGTCCCTCCGATCGACGCAAGGTCGTGATCCTCGGATCGGGGCCGAACCGCATCGGGCAGGGGATCGAGTTCGACTACTGCTGCGTGCACGCCAGCTTCGCGCTCCGCGATGCCGGCTACGAGACGGTGATGGTCAACTGCAACCCCGAGACGGTGTCGACCGACTACGACACGAGCGACCGGCTGTACTTCGAGCCGCTCACGCGCGAGGACGTGCTCAACGTGATCGCCGCCGAGCAGCCGTACCGGATCATCGTCTCGCTCGGCGGGCAGACGCCGCTGAAGCTCGCCGGCCAGATCCCCGCCGAGCTCGTGGCCGGTACGTCGCCGGATGCGATCGATGCCGCCGAGGACCGCGAGCGCTGGAACGTGCTCTGCACCGAGCTGCTGATCCCGCAGCCGCCGGGCGGCACCGCGGCCGACCTCGAGCAGGCGCTGGTGATCACCGACGAGATCGGGTTCCCGGTGCTCGTGCGGCCGAGCTACGTGCTCGGTGGCCGGGCGATGCAGATCGTGCACGACCGCAACCATCTCGCCCGGGCGATGGACGAGCTGGCCGGGTTCGGCAGCCTCGGGCGCGAGGGCGGGTTGTCCGCCGAACGTCCCGTGCTCATCGATCGCTTCCTGGCCGATGCCACCGAGGTCGACGTCGACGCCATTCGCGATCACACGGGGGAGGTGCTCATCGGCGGCGTCATGGAGCACGTCGAGGAAGCGGGCGTGCACTCGGGTGACTCGGCGTGCGCGATTCCACCGCAGACGCTGCCGGCGTGGGTCGTCGAGGTGATCGAGGCGTACACCGCGTCGATCGCCGAGCGACTCGACGTGCGGGGGTTGATCAACGTCCAGTTCGCGGTTGCCGGCACCACCGTGTACGTGATCGAGGCCAACCCACGCGCCAGCCGGACGGTTCCGTTCGTGGCCAAGGCGACCGGCGTGCCGCTCGCCAAGGTCGCCTCGCGAGTGATGCTCGGGGCGACGCTCGCCGAGCTCCGCACCGAGGGACTGCTCGTCGAGCCGGTCGTCGGCCACGTCGCGGTGAAGGAAGCGGTGATGCCGTTCAATCGCTTCCCCGAGGTCGACTCGGCGCTCGGACCCGAGATGCGCTCGACCGGCGAGGTGATGGGGATCGACACGACGTTCGGCCGTGCGTTCTACAAGGCCGAGTTGGCAGCCGGCACCGTGCTGCCGATGGGCGGCACGGTGTTCCTGTCGCTCGCCGACTCCGACAAGCCGGCGGGTCTGGTGGTGGCACGGCGACTCAAGGAGCTCGGTCTCGGCATCGCGGCGACGAAGGGGACCGCCGCCCACCTCCGGCGGTTCGGCATGTACGTCGACCAGGAGGTCGGCAAGGTGCAGGACCACGACGCCATCACGGCCGTCGACCTCATCGCCGACGGGAAGATCAGCTTCGTCGTGAACACGCCGCAGGGACGCGGCGGGCGCACCGATGGTGAGCAGATCCGCAAGGCCGCCAGCCTGCACCGTGTGAGCTGTGTCACCACGATCGCGGCCGCGCTGGCGGCTGCCCAGGGCCTCGCCGAGCGGCCCGGTGACGCGCTCACCGTCCGGTCGCTGCAGGAGTACCACGCTCGATGAGCGACGGTTGATGACCGCTGTTGACGGGCCATGAGCGTCGACACGCGGGTGCACGTTGGCTCGGTCGAGCTGCGGAACCCGGTGATGACGGCGTCGGGAACTGCCGGCTACGCCGACGAGCTGGCGTCGTTCTTCGACCTCTCGACGATCGGGGCGATGGTCGTCAAGTCACTCGCCGCCTTCGAGTGGGCCGGGAATCCGGCGCCCCGCCTGCACCCGACACCGCAGGGGATGCTGAACGCGGTCGGGCTGCAGGGCCCCGGCATCGAACATTGGCTTGCCGATGACCTGCCCCGCCTGCTCGATCGCGGCGCGACGGTCGTGGCGAGCATCTGGGGAAGGACGGTCGACGAGTACCGGCGGGCCGCGGAACTGCTCGGTCCTGCGCCCGCCGGCGTGGTCGCCGTCGAGGTCAACCTCTCGTGTCCGAACCTCGAGGGCCGGGGTGGGATCTTCGCCCACGACAGCGAGATGTCGGCCGCCGTGATCGCCGCCACCGACGGCTGTGGGCGGCCGCGCTGGGCGAAGCTCAGCCCGAACACCGACCGCATCGTCGAGGTGGCCGATGCTGTTCGCGCGGTCGGTGCCGAAGCGGTCACACTCGTCAACACGCTGCTCGGGATGGTGGTCGATCCATCGACGCGACGCCCTGCGCTCGGTGCTGGCGGAGGCGGGCTGTCGGGTCGCGCGATCCACCCGATCGCGGTGCGAGCGGTGCACGACGTTCGCCAGGCCCATCCCGACCTGCCGATCGTCGGCGTCGGTGGCGTGGCGAGTGGGTGGGATGCCGCCGAGATGATGCTCGTCGGAGCCGATGCGATCCAGGTCGGAACGGCCACATTCGAGGATCCGGCGGCACCCTGCCGAGTGCTCGACGAGCTGGTGAAGTGGGCGGACGCAGGAGGTATCCGCCACTTGGCCGATTTGAGCGCGCTAGCGTAAATCGCATGGCAACACCTCCGCAGTTGACCCCGGAGCAGCGAACCGCAGCACTGGCCAAAGCGGCCGAGGCTCGGGCCGCACGAGCCGAGATCAAGGCGCGACTGAAGATGGGTTCGATGACCCTCTCCGAGGCCCTGGCCTCGGAGGACAACAACGTCGGCAAGCTCAAGGTCGTGTCGATGCTCGAGTCTCTCCCGGGCGTCGGCAAGGTCAAGGCGCGTCGCGTGATGGACGAGATCGGCATCGCTGACAATCGCCGGGTGCAGGGACTCGGCACCCAACAGCGGGCTGCGCTCCTCCAACAACTCGGCTCGTGATCCGTTGATTTTCGTCGTCTCCGGTCCCGGGGGCGTCGGGAAGGGCACGATCGTCGATGAGCTGGTGTTGCGCGATCCGAGGTTGCACCTGAGTCGGTCGTGGACCACCCGCCCGCAACGACCTGGTGAGCCCGACACCGCGTACGTCTTCACGACGCCCGTGCAGTTCGAGGCCCGGGTCGAGGCGGGAGGATTCCTCGAGTGGACCGAGTTCCTGGGCAACTACTACGGCACACCGGTGCCCGACGGGCTGTTCCTCGCTCCCGACGTCGACGCCGACCTCGTGCTCGAGATCGAGGTCGACGGGGCGCAGCAGGTGAAGCACCGCCATCCCGACGCGATCCTGATCTTCGTGCTGCCACCGTCGCGCGACGAGCAGGAACGGCGGCTCCGCAACCGGGGCGACGCGGGGGACAAGGTGTTGGCCCGCCTGCGCAAGGCCGAGCTCGAGGAACCGGTCGGACGGGCGCTGGCCGACCACGTCGTGGTGAACGACGATCTGGAGCAGACGATCGACGAGTTGGCTGCCATCATCGAATCCGAACGCAGCCGGTAGGCTTGCGGGGCTGTCGACACGTGTCACGAGTCAGGTGACCGACCCCGTCGACAACGCTGCGACACCCCCGCGCCCACCGGCGTGACGTTCTCCAAGGAGCCCGGCCATGGCCCAGTCCCACGACACGATGATGAATCCCCCGATCGAGGGACTGCTTTCCCGTGTCGATTCCAAGTTCAGCCTCGTCACGCTCGCCGCCCGGCGTGCCCGCAACATCAACTCCTACTTCAACCAGCTCGGCGAGGGTTTGGGCCACATGATCCCGCCGCAGGTGTCGTCGGTCGCCCGCAAGCCACTGAGCATCGCGTTCGAGGAGATCTCCGCCGACAAGATCGTCTGGACCGCGCCAGCGGAGCCGACCAGCGACGCTGATGTGGCGGACGATACGGCGGACTGACCGCGACCATGCTCACCGGCCGCCGCGTCGTGCTCGGCGTCAGTGGCGGCATCGCGGCCTACAAGGCCGTCGAGGTCTGCCGCCGGTTGGTTGACGCCGGTGCCCACGTGGTGCCGGTGATGACGAAGGGTGCCGAGCACTTTCTCGGACGGGCGACACTGAGCGCGCTCGCCAGCGAACCGGTGCAGACGGCGCTGTTCGACGGGCCCGTGCCGATCCCGCACACCAAGCTCGGACAGTCGGCCGATCTGATCGTCGTCGCCCCGGCGACGGCCCGGGTCATCGCGGCCTATGCCCACGGGCTTTCGACCGACCTGCTCACCAACACGCTGCTCGCGTCACGGGCACCCGTCGTGATCTGCCCGGCGATGCATTCGGAGATGTGGGAGCACCCGGCGGTCGTCGACAACATCGAGCTCCTTCGCCGTCGCGGGGTTCACATCGTGGAGCCCGCGACCGGTCGTCTCGCCGGGGGCGACGTCGGCACCGGCCGTCTCGCCTCGCCGGCCGACATCGTCGCCGCGGCCGAACGGGTGCTCGGCCCGCGCGATCTGGCGGGCGCCCGGGTCGTCGTGAGTGCCGGGGGTACCCGCGAACCGATCGACGCGGTCCGTGTGATCGCCAACCGCAGTTCCGGCAAGCAGGGCTACGCCATCGCCGCCGAAGCGGCGGCGCGCGGTGCGTCGGTGACACTGGTTTCGACGGTTGACCTCCCGACGCCGGCCGGTGTCGTCGTCGAGCAGGTCGAGACGGCGGCCGAGATGCAAGTCGCCGTCGAACGTCTCGCCGAGGCCGCCGATGTCGTCGTGATGGCGGCCGCGGTCGCCGACTTCCGACCCAAGGGTCCCGCCGACGGCAAGCTGAGCAAGCGCGACGGCGTCCCCGAGATCATCCTCGAACAGACGCCCGACATCCTCGCCGGGCTGGGTGCTCGCAAACGCCCCGGTCAGGTGCTCGTGGGCTTCGCCGCCGAGACGAACGACATGTTGGCGCACGCCCAGGAGAAGCTGGTGGCGAAGCGCCTCGATTTCGTGGTGGCGAACGATGTCAGTGCACCTGGCGTCGGATTCGGGCACGATACGAACGCGGTGACGATCTTGCGTGCGGGGGTAGCCTCACGAGCCATTGACATCGCAGACAAGCGGGTGATCGCGCGAACCGTCGTCGACGAGATCGTCGCGATCCGCACCCGTACCGACACCCCACCGACCTGACTGGAGCAAATTGTGTCTCGCTGGACCTTCACATCTGAGAGCGTCACGGAGGGCCATCCGGACAAGATGGCGGACCAGGTGAGTGACTCGGTGCTCGACGCGATCCTGACCGAGGACCCCGACGGGCGTGTCGCCTGTGAGACGCTGCTGACCACCGGCTTGTGCGTCGTCGCCGGCGAGATCACCACGTCGGCCTACGTCGACATCCCCAAGATCGCCCGCGAGACCATCAAGAGCATCGGCTACGACAACGCGCTGTTCGGCTTCGACGGCAACACGTGCGGTGTGATCGTGTCGATCGACGAGCAGAGCCCGAACATCGCCCAGGGCGTCGACTCCAGCGAGGAGCTCCGCGGTGGGAAGGCCGGCGAGGACCAGATCAACGCCCAGGGTGCCGGCGACCAGGGGATGATGTTCGGCTACGCCTGTAACGAGACGCCCGACCTGCTCCCGCTTCCGATCTGGACCGCCCACCGGCTCGCCGAGCGGCTCGCCGAGGTCCGCAAGTCGGGCCAGCTGCCGTACCTCCGTCCCGACGGCAAGACCCAGGTGACGTTCGAGTACGAGGACGGCAAGCCGATCGCCCTGAAGGGCGTGCTGATCAGCACGCAGCACCAAGAAGGCGTCGATCGCGACTCGGTGATCCGCCCCGACCTGATCGAGCAGGTCATCCGTCCGGTCGTCCTCGAGCAGTACGGCGACGACGACTACGACATCTACGTCAACCCCACCGGGACGTTCGTCCTCGGCGGTCCGCACGCCGACTGCGGCCTCACCGGCCGCAAGATCATCGTCGACACGTACGGTGGCATGGGCCGCCATGGCGGCGGCGCGTTCAGCGGCAAGGACCCGAGCAAGGTCGACCGGTCGGCGGCCTACGCCGCTCGGTGGGTCGTCCAAGCACGTGGTGGCCAGCGGCGCCGCCGACCGTTGCGAGGTGCAGGTCGCCTATGCGATCGGCATGGCGCATCCGATGAGCATCCACGTCGAGACGTTCGGCACCAACGAGGTCGACGAGGACAAGATCGCCATCGCCGTGCGCGACGTCTTCGACCTGCGCCCCGGTGCGATCGTGCGCGACCTCGACCTGAAGCGGCCGATCTACCGCGCCACCGCCGCCTACGGCCACTTCGGCCGTCCCGGCTTCCCGTGGGAGGAGCTCGGCCGCCTTGACGCGTTCAAGGCGGCAGTCGGCGTGTGATCGCCGCTCGGGTCCTCCCGAACGTCACCGGTCTCGACAAGCACTTCGACTATCTCGTCCCGGAGCGCTTCGCGGCGTCCGTGACGATCGGGACGCTCGTGCGCATACCGCTGCACGGCCGGCGTGTCGGGGGCTGGGTGACGGCGCTCGGAGAACCGGAGGTCGACGAGCACTCGCTGAAGGAGATCGCGGCGATCACCGGGGTCGGACCATCCGCCGAGCTCATCGAGCTCGCCGAGTGGGCGGGCGTGCGATGGGCGGCGCGACGTCGCCACTTCCTGGTCGCCGCCTCACCGGCGCGAGCGGTGCGACAGCTGCCGGCCGCTCAGCGCACCGGTCGCGTCGTCGAGCCGCGTTCGGCCGTCACCACATCGATCCTCGCATCGGGCGGGGGAGTGCTGCGGCTCCCGCCGACGACCGACCCGCTCCCGTGCGTGTACAGCGCCGTGGCGCTCGGTCCGACGTTGGTCGTGGTGCCGGCGCTCGATCAGGCCCGGCTCATGGGCGCCCGGCTACGACGCGCCGGCCTGACCGTGGCAGTCGTTCCGGACGAGTGGGCGGCCGCCGCTGGAGGTGTCGACATCGTGATCGGCGCGCGGACGGCCGCCTGGGCGCCGTGCCCGGGGTTCGCCGCCGCGGTCGTGATCGACGAGCACGATGAGGCGTTGCAGAGCGAGAGCAGCCCGACGTGGCACGCCCGCGACGTCGTGATCGAACGATGCCGGCGGGCCGATGTGCCGGTCGTCGTCGTCTCACCGTGTCCGACGGTCAGCGTCCTGAACTGGCGGCCCGTCACCCGACCTCCCGTCGCGCGCGAGCGCGAGGGGTGGCCGATCCTCGACGTGGTCGACCGATCCGAGCAGGAGCCGTGGCGGCGGTCGCTGCTGACGTCGGCGCTGATCGGCCACCTCCGCGACCACGACCGCCGCGTGATCTGCGTGATCAACACGACGGGTCGGGCTCGGCTCCTGGCGTGTCGCAAGTGTCGAGCCATCGCCCGCTGCGAGCGTTGCGAGGGTGCTGTCGCGTTGGGGGATGCCGGTGACTCCGAACATGCCGAGCTGGCGTGCGGCCGGTGTGGCGCAACACGGCCCGCCGTGTGCCTCGAGTGCGGTTCGTCGGCGTTTGCCAACCTGCGTCCCGGGGTGACGCGGCTGGGCGAGGAGCTCACCGCCGCCGCCGGTCGTCCGGCGATCACGGTCACCGGTGCCGACCCCGACCCGCCGCCGGCGGCCGGCGTGTACGTCGGCACCGAAGCGGTCCTGCACCGGGTCGCGACGGCCGACGTCGTGGCGTTCCTCGATTTCGACCGCGAGATCCTGGCGCCGCGCTACCGGGCCGCCGAGCGGGCGATGGCGTTGCTCGCCCGCGCGGCGCGGTTGATCGGACCGCGGACACGGGGCGGACGGATCGTGGTGCAGACGTTCCTGCCGGGTCACCACGTGATTCGCGCCGCGCAACTCGCCGATCCCGGGCGGCTCGCCGAACACGAGGCGCACGGTCGCCGAATGCTCGGATTGCCCCCGTACCGGGCGCTGGCGGCGGTGTCCGGCGCGGGAAGCGACGAATACGTGTCCGGCCTCCCAGACGCGGAAGTGGCCGGGAGCGACGCGCACTACGTCGTTCGGGCCGACGACTGGATGGAGCTCGGACGAGCCTTGCTCGACGCCCCGCGTCCCCGCGGTTCGCGCTTGCGGATCGCGGTCGACCCGCCCGATGTGTGACCGGGCGGGTCAGGTGTCCGCGGAGTTATCGCTGGTCGGTGTGGCTCAGCGGTTGGGCTTCGAGGCCAGACGGAGCATCACGGCACCGATGCCGATGAGCGTCAGAGCGATGACCGTCAGGTTGGCCGTGCGGCCACCGTTGCCGGTGGCGGGCAGCGTGCGCCCGATCGGATCGGTCGTCGTCGCCGCACCGGACGACTGATCGACCGTGCTGGTGGGACCCTCTTGACCGACCAACGTCGTGGTGGTGGTCGTCGGCGTCAGCTGTTCGACCGTCGTCGTCACACCGGGTTCGGTCGTGCTGGTCGGCGTGGTGACGTTCGTGTTGGGCGTGCAGTCCACGCATGGCGGCTGTGTCGTCGTCGTCGGGATGATGACGTTCGTGTTGGGCGTGCAGTCCACGCATGGCGGCTGTGTGGTCGTCGTCGTGGTCGTGGAGGTCGTCGTCGACGTCGTGGATGTCGTGGTGCTCGTGCTGGTGCTGGTGCTGGTCGTCGGGTTGCAGGCGACCTGCGTGCCGGACGCCGACCAGTCGTACTGCGTCGGGCTGCCGCTGTTGCGGTTGGCATCGACGGACACCGACCACGTGTGGTTCACCGCGGACGACCACGGGAACGTGTTGCTGTAGCTGCTGCGCGAAGTTGAACCCTTGCGAGGCCCCGTCGATGGTCACGGTCACCCGGTTGTTGGTCGAGTTGCCCTCGTAGCTGGTGAACGACACGGCGAGCCCGCCGCAGTTGTCCGAAACGCTCGGCGTGTGTGCCGACGCGACTCCGGGCGCGATGCCGATGCCCAGGAGCACCACACCTGCCGCCATCACCGTTGACGCGACCATGCGCCGAACCGTCCGCTGTTCCCTCATGCTGATTCCCGCCTCTCTGTTATTTCTGTGCAAAGCCTTGCCCCCAATGCAACCGGTCGGTCGCTCAGCCGTGATCACGCTACGTGGTGATGCGAAAGATAACACGTGGCAATTTCGGATTCGCGGATCTTTGCGCTCACGCTGGGCACTTGCCCACAGCCAGTGGTTTCAATACCACTGACTGCGTCCATAATTCTTAACGTAGAGTTGTCGTGCGCTCACTCAGCGTGTTAAGCGCCGCCACGATCGCCTTAACAATCCTCTGACAACGCTGACGCGTTGCACTCGATCAGTCGGTAGCCGGCGCGGGCCGCGAGGCGGCGCGTCGCATGGCCGTTCGACCGCAGCCACCGGTCGAGCGAGTCGGCTCCGAGGTGGCGCTGGACGACCAGGACGGCCGACCCGTCCGGTGCCAGTCGCCCGAGCCACGTCTCGAGGATGGCGTGGAGCGCGGGCTTGCCGACGCGGATCGGCGGGTTCGACCAGATCAGGTCGACGACCGTGTCGCCGGCCACCTCGTCGGGGTGGACGACGGTCACGTTCGTCAATCCGAGCCGGGCGGCGTTCTCGCTACAGAGCGAGCGCGCCCGCGAGTTCACGTCGACCGCGAGCACGGCGGCCTGCGGAGCGCGCAGCGCGAGCGTGAGCGCGATCGGGCCGGCACCACATCCCAGGTCGACGAACGTGCCCGAGGGCGGCGGCGGAGGTGCTGCGCGAAGGAGGATCGCGGTTCCCGTGTCGAGGTGTCCGTGGCTGAACACCCCCCGGTCGGTCCGCATCGAGAACGACACGTCGGGGAGCGCGACGTCGATCGTGCGCGCGTCGGATCTCGACTGTGGCGACTCCTCGAAGTAGTGGTGCGACGGGGGCATGAAACGGCTGATCCACGGCGCCGCAGCCTCGGGCGCGGCCCGTTGCCGACATCTTGACAGTCGTGTGCCGGACGTCGCAGGAGGCTGGCTCGACGGCCGTGTTGGATAGCCTGGTTATATGGCGTTCTCGATTCGAACGTACGGCGATCCGGTGCTCAAGTCGAAGGCCGCACCGGTGACCGACGTCGACGGCAAGCTCATCAGGCTCGTCGACGACATGTTCGACACGTTGTACGAGTCGGACCTCGGCATCGCGCTGGCGGCACCCCAGATCGGCGTCCAGAAGCAGGTCTTCGTCTGGGAGCTCGACGAACGACCGATGGTCGTGTTCAATCCCGAGATCGTCGAGTCGTCGGGCGAGTGGGTGTACGACGAAGGATGCCTGTCGATCCCGGGCCTGTACGTCGAGATGGTGCGCCCCAAGCAGGTCCTGATGCGCGGCATCGGCCTCGACGGCGAGGCGATCGAGATCGAGGCCGACGAGCTCGAGGCGCGGTTGTACCAGCACGAGCTCGACCATCTCAATGGCGTGTTGATGTTCGACCGGATGACACCGGACCAGCGCAAGCAGGCGCTGGCCGAGTACCGCCGGTTGCAGGAGGACGCCCAGGTCGCTCCTCCGCGCAAGCGCCGGCTCCGCCTCACGTGAGGCTCGCGTATCTCGGCACGCCGGAGATCGCGGTGCCGCCGTTGGAGGCGCTCGTTGCCGACGGGCACGACGTTGCCGTGGTCGTGACCAGACCCGATCGGCGGCGCGGGCGGGGCGCCGACACGTCGCCCAGCCCGGTGGCCATGGCGGCGACCGCGCTCGGGCTCGACGTGAGCCATGACGTCGACGACGTGCTCGGCGTCGACGCCGAGCTGGGGGTCGTCGTCGCCTTCGGCCAGCTGATCAAGCCGCACGTGCTGGCCCGACTCCCGATGGTCAACCTCCACTTCTCGCTGCTGCCCCGATGGCGCGGCGCCGCGCCGGTCGAGCGCGCGATCATGGCCGGTGACGACGTGACCGGGGTGTGTGTGATGCAGGTTGCCGAGGGCCTCGATACCGGCGACGTCCACGCGTGCGTCGAGGTGCCGATCGGCGCCCGCGTGACGGCCGACCAACTCCGTGAGGAGCTGATGGGCACCGGCACGGCGCTCCTCGTCGAACAACTCCGCGGCGGTTTGGGCCGACCGACGCCGCAGGTGGGCGAGCCGTCATACGCCGCCAAGATCACCCCCGATGAACTGCGCCTCGACTGGACGCGACCGGCGGTCGAGCTCGATCGGCTCGTTCGCGTCGGCGGGGCGTGGACGATGTGGCGGGGGACCCGCATCAAGGTCCTCGAGGCCGACGTCAGCGACGGTCGGCTGGTGCCGACCGTGGTGCAGCCGGAAGGCAGGCGGCCGATGACGTACGCCGATTGGCGCAGGGGTGCCCGGCTGGCCGACGGCGACTGGTTCGAATGAGCGCGGAACCGTCAGCACGTCGCATCGCCTACGACGCGCTGCGGCGGATCGAGAGCCACGGCGCCTATGCGAACCTCGTGATGCGAACCGCCCTCGGGTCGAGTGAGCTCTCCGATTCCGATCGCCGGTTCGCCACCGATCTCGTCTACGGCACGACCCGCATGCGACGCGCGTGCGACACGCTCCTCGATCGATTCATCGCCGTTCCACCGGACGACGGCACGCGGACGCTTCTCCGGCTCGGCGCCTACCAACTCGAGTACGCCCGCATTCCACCGCACGCGGCCGTCAGCGAGACGGTCGCCCTCGCACCCAAGCGAACGCGGGGTTTCGTGAACGCCGTCCTTCGCAAGCTCTCCGCGGCCGGACCGATGCGATGGCCGTCCGACGCGGCGCGGCTCAGCTATCCGGACTGGCTCGCGGCCCGCTTGATCGCCGAGCTCGGCGCTGACGACGCCACCGCGTCGATGGTGCGCATGAACGAGCCGCCGCCGGTCACGCAACGCGTCGACGGTTACGTGCAGGACCTGTCGTCGCAGTGGGTCGCGACCGCGGTGGGGGCGCAACCGCGTGAACGTGTCCTCGACGTGTGCGCGGCACCTGGTGGCAAGTCGACGGCGCTTGCAAGCACCGGAGCTCACGTCGTGGCGATGGACGTGCGCTTGGCGCGCATCGGTCTCGTCGTCGACAACATGGCGCGCCTCGGGGCGAGCGGCTCGGTGGTCGTCGCCGACGGGACCGCGCCGCCGTTCCGCACCGGGAGCTTCGACGCGGTGCTCATCGACGCGCCGTGCAGTGGCCTGGGTGCGTTGCGCCGCCGGGCAGATGCTCGCTGGCGTGTCGAGCCGTCCGACATCGACACCCTCGCCGCGCTGCAGCGGCGGCTGCTGGTCGCCGGCGCGGCGCTCGTGCGGCCCGGTGGCCGGCTGGTCTACAGCGTGTGCACGCTCACGGCGCAGGAGTCGGTGGCACACGAGATCCCCGACGGCTTCGACGTCGACACGTCGGTCCCCGAGGGCACGTGGCACCCGTACCGTCATGCCTGGCGGGTGCTTCCGCACGTGGCCGACACCGACGGAATGATCCTGATTCGGTACCGTCGCCGGACATGAGCAACCCGGCGTCCGTCGGCCTCGCGGCCAAGGTCCTGACCGTCAGTGATGGAGTCGCCCATGGCACTCGCGACGACGCGAGCGGGCGGGCGCTGGTCGAGCAACTGACGGGCGAAGGTTTCGACGTCGTCGAGCATCGCGTCACCGCCGACGGCGCGGACCTCGTCGCCGATGCGCTCACCGAGATGAGCGCGAGCTTCGCGGGGCTCATCGTGACGACAGGTGGGACCGGATTCGCGCCGCGCGACCAGACACCTGAGGGAACGCGCCGCGTGATCGAGCGCGAGGCCCCCGGTCTTGCCGAGGCGATGCGGCTCATCAGCCCGTTCGGGCGGCTCTCGCGGGGGATCGCCGGCATCCGCGGCCAGGCGATCATCTGCAACACCCCCGGGTCCCCGAAGGGCTGCGTCGAGCAACTCGGTGCGGTGCTCGACGTCGTGCCGCACGCGCTGCGCCTGCTCCACGAATCACCCACGACCCACTGATCAGCGAGCCGGCGGCGACCGGGCCGTCGTCAGCCGTGACCGCACATCTCGACGGCGAGCACGGCGAGCGCCCGCGCCGCGGTGTGCACCTCGTCGAGCGCGACCGATTCGTCGGCAGCATGGGCGAGCGCCACATCGCCGGGGCCGTACTGGAGCGTCGGCACACCGCCGATCCCGGTCATCAGGCGCAGGTCGCTGCCGAACGGGGCGATCCACGCCGCCTGCTCGCTCCCACCTACCGCGGCGTGGGCGCGACGCACGCGATCGAGCAGGTCGCTGCTGTCGCTGAGCCGACCACTCGCGAACTGCCCGCCCCACCACTCGATCGTCGCCGGATGGTCCCGGAGCCACGGATCGCTGTCGCAGGCGTCCCGCACCGCGTGCTCGAGCTCTTCGCGGGCGTGTTCGACGGGTTCGTCGATGGCCACGCCGATCCGTCCGTCGGCGATGAGCACGTCGGGCACCGACGACGCCCAGTCGCCGGCGTGGATCGTTCCGATGCTGAGCGGGTAGGCGATGTCCCACCGCGCCGTCATCGGGTGCGGGTCGCGGTTGCGTCGCGCCTCGAGGCGTACGAGCGCCTCGAACAGCGGCACGAACTTCTCGATCGAGCTGATGCCCTCTGTGCGACGCGACGCGTGGGCGGCCCGACCGGGTACGACGAGACGGAACGTCAGCGCACCCGCGTTGGCCGGTACGAGATCGAGCCCGGTGGGCTCGGGGATGACGCAGGCGTCGGCCGTCCAGCCGCGGGCGAGGGTGCTGTAGGTGCCGAGACCGCCGTCCTCCTCTCCCAGAACGGCCGCCACGAGGATGTCGCCCCTGAGCTGTACACCCGATCGGCGGATGCCCTCCGTGGCCCAGAGGGCGGCGACGAGCCCGGCCTTCATGTCGCAACTGCCGCGCCCGAACAGGCGGCCCCCGACGACGCGCGCTTCGAACGGATCGGTGGTCCAGTGCCCCAGGTCACCGGGCGGGACGACGTCGACGTGACCGTTGAACATCAACGCCGGTGCATCGCCCGTGCCGGATCGCCGTCCCGTGAGCCGGCCGACGAGCCCCCAGGCCTCGTCCCGATCGACCTCGACGCCGGGGAAGTCGGGCCTGGCAGTGATCTCGTCGAGCGGGATCTGCCAGTGGTCGACATCGAGTCCGTGGTCGGCGAAGATCCGGGCGACGGCCGCGATCGCCTCGTTCTCGGCGTCAGTGCCGCTGATGCTCGGGATCTCGACGAGTTGGCACAGGATTGCGAACATCGAATCGACGTGCGAGTCGACCTCGTCGAGCACGCGCCGGCAAACGTCGTCCATGTGGCGAACCTAGCTGGATAGCCTCGGCCGACGTGCTCCGCATCGTCCTCCCCAAGGGCTCTCTCGAGAAGGCGACGTTGGAGCTGTTCGAGGCGGCCGACCTGAACGTGATGCGTTCGTCGTCGGTCGACTACAAGGCGACCATCGACGATCCGCGCGTCACCGACGTCCGCATCCTGCGCCCGCAGGAGATCCCGGTCTACGTGGCCGAGGGGCTGTTCGACGTCGGTATCACGGGTCGCGACTGGGTCGAGGAGACCTCGAGCGACGTCGTGAGCCTCGGTGAGCTCAAGTACTCGAAGGAGACGAGCAACCCCGTCCGCGTCGTCGTCGCGGTCGCCGGCGATTCGGAGGTCGAACGCGTCGAGCAACTCCCACAGGGTGTGCGCGTGTCGTCGGAGTACCCGTCGCTCACCAAGCGGTTCTTCGAGTCGAAGGGCATCGAGGCCGACGTCCGGCTCTCGTACGGCGCCAGCGAGGCGAAGATCCCCGACATCGCGGACTGCGTCGTCGACATCACCGAGACCGGCCGGGCGTTGCGGGCGGCCGGGTTGCGGATCATCGACACGATCCTCACCAGCTGGACGGAGGCGATCGCCAATCCGACCAGCCATGCCGACCCCGACAAGCGGCACGCGATGGGCCAGCTGATGATGTTGCTCAACGGCGCCCTCGAAGCCCGCGGCAAGGTCCTCGTCAAGCTGAACGTCTCGGCCGACCAGTACGAGGCGGTGCTGTCCGTGCTGCCCTCGGCCAAGTCGCCGACCGTCGCCCATCTCGCCAACGGCGGCTACGCGATCGAGAGCGTCGTCGAGAAGGCGCAGATCAACCGCATCATCCCGGCCCTGCGCGACGCAGGCGCCACGGATCTGCTCGAGATCCCGATCAGCAAGATCATCCATTGATACGCCCACCATCGACAAGGGACATCGGAATGCGACGCGGGTCCGTCACCGAGTTCGACGAGCCGCGTGGGCTCGGCGAGATCACCGACGCGATCGGCAACGTGTTCGCGTTCCATTGCGTCGAGATCTCCGACGGCACGCGCTCGATCGCGGTCGGTACGCCGGTCCGCTTCGACGTGCTTGCCAAGCTCGGTCGCTACGAAGCGGCGAGGATCGTCCCGTGGACGACCGCGAACGACGAATCGTCGACGTGATCCTGGCGCTCGGTCCCGGCGAGGTGACCACGTACGGCGACATCGCCGACGTCGCCGGCTACCCGAAACGAGCGCGCCTCGTGGGTCGGATCCTGGCGACAACCGCGCTCGACGTCCCGTGGTGGCGGGTCGTCAACGTCACCGGCCGGCTCGTGCCCGGCCACGAGCGCGAGCAGGCACAGCTCTTGCGCGCCGAAGGAGTCGTCGTCCGTGCTGGACGGGTGAGGTCGGCGCCGACCGGACGGTTCACCCGTCGCCCGGAGGCGGCGGCGCGGCGGCGGCCTTGACCTGCACGAACGCGAGCCGGATGTTGGCGAGTGCGTCGCGCATCGTCGGCGCGTCGTCGCCGAGCCGGTCGCCGAGCCCCTCGACGAGGCAGGCGACGGCATCGATGGCCAGTGCGGCACCGCGCAGGTCGGGCGGGTCGGCCGACAGATGGATCGCAGCCAACTCGTACAGACCCATCACGTGGTTGGTGACCACGACCTCGACCGGCAGCGCGGCCAGTCGGGATTGCGCCTCGCGAAGCGCCTCCTGGGCCTCGTCGAGCGCCGACGCGTCGTCGGTGCCGGTCGGCTCTCCGGAGGTTTCATCTCCCACGTGCGCTACCCTACCGACGACAACTGAGGCGAAGTGGGGGAGACCCCCACCCGACCACACCGACGGGCAGAGCCCGACAGATACGTGCGATCGGGTCGATGCTCATGATCGCGACGGCGCACCGTCCGACGACCAGTGCTTTGAGCGCTGGCCAGCGGATCCGCTTCCGTCTCCGGTCGTGCTCCGCATGGACTTCGCGTCGAGCACCGCAACCGGACTGGGAGGCCAACCCATTGCACAGGAGTGAGCAGCCATAGCACCGCCGAAGAGCGAACAGCACCGTGTCAACGATCGCATTCGGGCCCGCGAGGTCCGACTGATCGGTCCCGACGGCAACCAGCTCGGCATCAAGCCTGTGCCCGAAGCGCTGAAGATGGCGCGAGGGCTCGATCTCGACCTCGTCGAGGTGGCCCCGATGGCGAACCCACCCGTCTGTCGGATCATGGACTACGGCAAGTTCCGGTACGAGGAGGCCCAAAAGGCCAAGGAAGCCCGGAAGAAGTCGTCCAACGTCACGGTGAAGGAGGTCAAGTTCCGACCCAAGATCGGCAAGGGCGACTTCGACACCAAGGTGCGGCACCTCATCGGGTTCATCGAGGAGGGTCACAAGGTCAAGGTGACGTTGCAGTTCCGGGGCCGCGAGATGGCCCACCCCGAGCTCGGTTCCCGGATCCTCGACGGCGTGATCAGCGCCGTCGGCCCGGCGGCGAAGGTCGAGAACGAAGCCCGGCTCGAGGGCAGGAACATGTCGATGGTGCTGGCTCCTGACAAGAAGGCCCAAGAGGCGATGAAGAAGGCGGCCGAGGAAGCCGCCGCCGAGTTGGCAGCGCAGGAGATGGCGTCGCCAGATTCGACAGCAACGGACTCGACGGCGACCGAGACGCCGGCCACCGAAACAACAGAAACCGAAACCGCGACACAGATCGATACCGAGATCGCGACAGAGATCGAAACGGCCGCCGTGGCCACGAGCGACGGTGACCAAGCCCCCGAGATGGCCACGGTTGCGGTGACCGCAAGCGACGGCGATGCAGGATCAGGAGAACCACGTGCCGAAGATGAAGACGAGTAAGACCGCGGCGAAGCGGTTCAAGAAGACGGGCTCCGGCAAGCTTCGGCGTCAGCAGGCGATGCGTCAGCACCTGTTCGAGAAGAAGTCCTCGACCCGGACCCGGCGACTCGCCGCCGACGTCGATGTGCACCCCGCCGACGTCAACAACATCAAGCGTCTCCTCGCCGAGCGCTGACCGTCCCCCAGTCGTTCCAGCGCCCAAGAAGATGTAGAGAGGTAGTGAGATGGCACGCGTCAAGCGCGGCGTGGCGGCCAAGAAGCGCCACAAGAAGGTTCTCGAGCAGGCCAAGGGCTACTACGGGAACAAGAGCCGGTCGTTCCGGGCAGCCAACGAGCAGGTCATGCACAGCGGCCAGTACGCGTTCCGCGACCGGCGGGCGAAGAAGGGCGAGTTCCGTCGCCTGTGGATCCAGCGGATCAACGCCGCCTGCCGTCTGAACGACATGAGCTACAGCCGGTTCATCGCCGGGCTCAACGCGGCCGGCATCGAGGTCGACCGCAAGATCCTCGCCGATCTGGCGGTCACCGACGCCGCCGCGTTCGCCTCGCTCGTGGCGTCGGCCAAGGCCGCGCTCTGAACGACCCGCTGGCGTTCAACAACGCCAAGGTGCAACGGCTGCGGCGCCTGCTCGGGCGCCGCAGTTCGCGTTCCGACGACGGTGCGTTCGTCGTCGAGGGGCGCCAGCTCGTCGGTGAAGCGGCCGGCGCCGGATGGGAGATCGAGGCCGAGTACGTCGCCGTGGGAACGACTCCTGTCACCGGGTCCGCCGCTTTCGAGCTGGCCACCGGTGTCATCGAACGCGTCGCGTCGACCGACTCGCCGCAACCCATCCTGGCCGTCGTACGCATCCCGCCGCCTGCGCTGAACCTGGCGACGGCACGGTTCGTCCTCGTCGCCGACCGCATCGCTGACCCCGGCAACCTCGGGACGATCCTGCGGTCCGCCGAGGCGGCCGGGGTCGATGGCGTGGTGCTCACCGCCGGATCGGTCGATCCGTTCAATCCCAAGGTCGTGCGCGCGTCAGCCGGTGCGCTGTTCCGTGTGCCGGTGCTCGACGCCGACCTCACGTCCGTACGCGGGTCCGGTCTGCGCACGATCGGCACGTCGTCGCATCGAGGAACCGCGCACACCGATGCCGATCTGACCGGCCGGATCGCGCTCGTCGTCGGCAACGAGGCACGCGGGCTCCCCGACGACGCGCGGGTCGACGAGTGGGTGACGATCCGCCACCATGGCCGGGCCGAGAGCCTCAACGTGGCGATGGCCGCGACGGTGGTGTGCTTCGAGGCGGCCCGTCAACGCGAGCTCGGCTGATGCCGTCGGCGTCGAGAACTGCGTTGGCCCCGATCACATCGTCCGCGTAACCTTCGCCAGTGATCGACGACATCCGTGCCGCGCGCGAGGCCGCCCTCGCCCAGGTCGCGGCTGCTGGCGACCTCGACGCGATCACGGTGCTCGGGTCCAGCCTGCTCGGTAAGCGCGGCGAACTGGCGCAGTTGAAGACCAGGCTCGGGTCCCTGGCGACCGTCGACGACAAGCGCGTCGCCGGCCAGGCCGTGAACGAGGCGCTCGGGGCGGTCGAGAGCGCGATCGAGACGCGCCGGACCGAGCTCGCCAACACCGCGCTCGGCGGCGCGAGTGGAGTCGGAGCGTCTCGACCTGACCGAGTACACGGGCAAGCCGCGCCGGGGGCACGCGCACCTCGTGACCCAGGCGTGGGAGCGACTCGAGGACGTGTTCATCGGGTTGGGTTTCCAGGTCGCCGAAGGGCCCGAGGTCGAGACCGACTGGCACAACTTCGCGGCCCTGAACATGGATGAAGGTCACCCGGCCCGCGGCGAGTTCGACACGCTCTTCGTCAACCACGTCACACCCGACGGTCGCTCGGGAACGACCGTGTTGCGAACCCACACCTCGCCGGTGCAGATCCGCACGATGCTCTCGACGCCGCCGCCGATCTACATCGTCGCGCCGGGCCGCGTGTTCCGTCGTGACACGCCAGACGCGACGCACATGCCGGTGTTCCACCAGATCGAGGGGTTGGTGGTCGACCGCGGCATCACGATGGCCGACCTGGCCGGCACCATCGAGGCGTTCACGAAGGCCTTCTTCGGTGGCGACTTCACGTCGCGGCTGCGGCCCTCCTACTTCCCGTTCACCGAACCGTCGGCCGAGTTCGACATCCACACCCCGACGGGCGAGTGGCTCGAGCTCGGCGGGTGCGGCATGGTCCATCCCAACGTGCTGGAGGCGGGCGGCCTCGATCCGGAGATCTGGAGCGGCTTCGCGTTCGGCTTCGGCATCGACCGCATGGCCAAGGAACGCCACGCCGTCGGCGACATCCGCGAGATGTTCACCAACGACATCCGGTTCCTCGAGCAGTTCTGATGACACGGCGATGAAGATCCTGTTGTCCTGGCTCAACGAGTACGCCGACTTCGGCACCGACGTCGACGCGCTGGGGGCGGCGATGACGTCGCTCGGGCTCGCCGTCGAGGACGTCGACCGCATCGGCGCGACCGTCGACGGCGTCGTGACCGCGCGCGTTCTCCGCACCGAGTCGCATCCCGACGCCGCCCGCGTCCACCGGGTGTACGTCGACACCGGCGACGGCGTCGAGCGTCACGTGTGGTGCGGCGCGTTCAACATGCAGGCCGGCGACGTCGTGCCGTTGGCCGTGATCGGCACGACGATGGCCGACGGCCAGACGATCGAACGCCGCGGCATCCTCGGGATCGACTCCGAGGGGATGCTCTGCTCGGCGCGCGAGCTCGGGCTCGGTGACGACCACGCCGGCATCCTGATCCTCCCGCCCGACAGCCCGCTCGGTGTGCCGTACGGCGACGTTCTCGGCGTCGAACCTGACGTGCTGTTCGACCTCGACGTCACCCGCAACCGTCCCGACTGTTGGGGCTACGTCGGCGTCGCCCGCGACCTCGCCGCCCACCTCGGACTCGAGCTCCGCGTGCCCGCCCCGGAGCTGGCCGACGACGGCGAGGAGCACCAAGCCGAGGTCGAGATCCTCGCCGGCGACCGCTGCGGGCGCTTCACGTCGACGGTGATGTCGGGCGTCGTCGTCGGTCCGTCGGCGACGTGGATGCAGCGACGCCTCGGCGCGGCCGGCATGCGTCCCATCAACAACGTCGTGGATGTCAGCAACTACGTGATGCTCGAGCTCAACCAGCCGAATCACGCGTACGACCTCGCGACGCTCGGCTCGGATCCGCAGCGGCGAGGTTTTCGCATCCGGATGGCAGCCGCGGGAGAGACGATGACGACGCTCGACGGAAGCGTGCAGACGTTCACCGCCGACGACCTCTTGATCTGCGACGCCGACGACCGACCGATCGGCGTCGCGGGCGTGATGGGCGGGCTCGACACGGAGATCACCGACACGACGACCACCGTCGCCCTGGAGATCGCGTGGTTCCAACCGCTCGGTGTGATGCAGACCGCGGCCCGGCTCGGCCTTCGTTCGGAGGCGTCGGCCAGGTTCGAGCGCGGTGTCGACCCGTACGGAATCGTCCGGGCGATCGCCCGGTTCGCCGAGTTGCTGCACGAGACCTGTCCCGATCTGGTGGTGCACTCGGGTGTGGTCGACGTGCGGGGCGAGGCCCTACCGCCACCAGAGCGGTTCGCGGATGTACGAATCGCCCAGGTCAATCGGATCCTCGGCACGGCGTTGCGTGCGGACGAGCTGCCGGCTCTGCTCGATCCGATCGGGTACACGGTCGTCGGGCGATGGCGACACACGTCGGGTCGCGCTGCCGTCCTGGCGGCCCGACAGCGAGGTCGAGATCGACGTCGTCGAGGAGGTGGCGCGTCACTACGGCTACGAGCGGATCGGCAAGACGGTGCCCAAGTCGCTCGTGCACGGACGGTTGTCGGCGACGCAGCACCGGCGCCGCCAACTCCGCGACGTGCTGCTCGGGCTCGGCATCTCCGAGGCGATGCCGAACCCCTTCCTCGCGCCCGACACGCTGGCCAAGGCGGGTCTCGACAGCGCCGCGCTGACGATCAGCAACCCGCTCGTCGCCGAGGAGAGCGTGCTGCGGACCTCGCTGCGACCCGGACTGCTGTACGCGATCGCGTTCAACGAGTCCCATCGCCGACCCGGCGTCGCGTTGTTCGAGATCGGCCACGTCTACCCACCGGGCGACGGTGAGCTGCCCGACGAGTACGAGGCGTTGTGCGTCGTGCTCGCCGGTCAGGACGCGCCCGCGGCGATGGCGGTGTGGCGGGAGATCTCGAGCGCCCTCGGCGTGGGCGCGCGAGTCGACCAGGGCCGCGTGCCGGCCGGTCTGCACGCGACCCGCTCGGCGACGCTGTCGCTCGGCAACGACCCGATCGGCGCGGTCGGCGAGATCGACCCCGTCGTGCTCGAACGGTTCGACGTCGCCGAGCGGGTCGCGGTGCTCGAGTTGAACCTCGACCGCGTCCTCACCAAGCCGCCCAAGCCGGCGTTGTGGAAGGCGACCAGCCGGATGCCGTCGAGCGACCTCGACCTTGCGTTCGCGTTGCCGGACGACGTGCCCGCGGAGAAGCTCGACCGGGCGATCCGCCAGGGCGCGGGTGCGCTGCTCGTCGATCTCGACCTGTTCGACGTGTACCGCGGCGACGGGGTGGGCGAAGGCCGCCGCAGCCTCGCCTACCGGCTGCGCCTGCAGCCGACGGATCGCAACCTCACCGATGCAGACATCGCTGCCGTGCGCGAGCGTTGTGTCGCGGCCGCGGCGAAGCTCGGCGCCGAATTGCGTGGCTGAGATGGCGGACCACGCTCGTAGCCACGAACTGTCTGCGTCAGATGACGCCACGGGCAATCTGAAGCAGACAGTTCCGAGGGTTTCGGGGGTTTCGGTCAGTTAGTTGGCGCTGAGGTCGTCGGGGGCTCCGGCGAGCCAGGCGAGGCGCCCGCCCTGGCGGCGCAGGACGGTGCGCCACAGCTCCTCGGGCTCGTGGCCGAACAGGTCGCCCGGATCGGGATCGAGCACGAGCCACGCCCCGGCCTCGATCTCGAGCTCGAGTTGACCAGGACCCCAACCCGCGTACCCCCGGAAGATCCGTACCGCCTCGAGATCGGCGGCGACGAGCGCCGGGTCGACGGTCAGGTCGGCCGATACGACGCGGCCGGCGACCGGCGAGAGCTCGTCGGTCGAGACCGAGATCGGCTCGCGGGTGTACGCCAGCGCGATCAGCGCGTCGGGTTCGACGGGCCCGCCGGCGAACACCCCGTTCGGTGACGACTGCAGGTCGACCCAGCGGTCGAGCGGCTCGTCGAGCTGCTCCGGCGTCGGCCGGTTGATGATCACGCCGAGCGCGCCTTCGTCGTGATGCTCGAGCATGTAGACGACGGTGCGATCGAAGTTCGGGTCTTCCAGCGGCGGAGTCGCGACGAGCAGGCGCCCTTTCGTCGGTGTCGCGCCGGGAAGCATGTCTCCAGTCTGCCCGGTTGGAACGAGGTTCCCTTCGCGTCGACCGTGTCGGGGTCGAGCGCGACGTGTCGCTGACGGCCGCTGCCGTAGCCTGTTGCATGACAATGCAGGACGCTGTATAGTCATGCGGCATGGTCAGCGTCGGCATCATCGGGGCGTCGGGCTACACCGGCGCCGAGCTGCTGCGCCTCGCCGCGCAGCATCCCGACTTCGACGTGGTCTACGCCACCGGCGACTCGCAAGCGGGCGTCCCAGCGTCGTCGCTGTACCCGTCGCTCGCCGGCGCCTACCCCGGGTTGGTCTTCGAGGCGTTCGACGTCGAGCGCGCCCGCGGACTCGACCTGGTGTTCCTCGGGCTCCCGCACGAGGCGAGCATGGCGCTGGCGCCTCAGCTGGTCGGCCATGTCGGCTGCGTCGTCGACCTCTCGGCCGCGTACCGCTTGAAGGACCGCACGCAGTACCCGGCGTTCTACGGGTTCGAGCACGACCAGCCGGAACTGCTGGCCGACGCGGTGTACGGGCTGCCCGAGAAGTACCGCCACGAGCTCAAGGGGGCCGGGCTCGTCGCCACGCCCGGGTGCTACGTCACGGCCGCCACGCTGGCCCTCGAGCCGCTCGTGGCAGCCGGCGTGATCGAGCGGCAGGGTTTGATCGTCGACGCCGCGAGCGGCGTCACCGGTGCCGGCCGCAAGTTCAGCCACGAGAACCTGTTCGCGACGGTCGACGAGAACTTCACGGCGTACGGGTTGCTGAAGCACCGTCACACGCCGGAGATGGAACAGGAGATCGGCGCCCAGATCCTGTTCACCCCCCATCTCGTGCCGATGAACCGGGGGATCCTCGCCACGTGCTACGCCCGTCCGGCCGCCGGCCAGTCCCTGACGACGGAGTCGTTGCTCGACCTGTACCGGACGCGCTTCTCGGGCGAGCCGTTCGTCGTCGTCACCGAGGATTCGCCGTCGACGAAGGCGACACTCGGCTCGAACTCGGTGCACGTGACGGCGCGCTACGACGCGCGCACCGGGTACGTGATCGCGCTCGCCGCGCTCGACAACCTGGCCAAGGGCGCCTCGGGCGGCGCCGTGCAGTCGGCCAACGTGGCGTTGGGCCTCGCCGAGACCGCCGGGCTGTCGAGTGTCGGGCTGATGCCATGACCCGATGCCACGACCCGATGCCATGACCCCGATGCCATGACGAGTTCGCCGTGATCGAGGTCGCCGCCCAGAAGGCCGCGACGCTCGTCGAGGCGCTCCCGTACATCCGGCGCTTCGCGGGGAAGGTCGTCGTCGTGAAGTACGGCGGCAACGCACTCGCCGGCACGTCGGAGCACGACGCCCTGGCGCTGTTCGCCGAGGACGTCGTGCTGATGCGTCTCGTCGGGATGCGGCCGGTCGTCGTGCACGGCGGTGGCCCGCAGATCAGCGACCTGATGAGCCGGCTCGGCAAGCAGACCGAGTTCCGCGACGGGCTGCGGGTCACCGACGCCGAGACCGTCGACATCGCGCGGATGGTGTTGATCGGACAGGTGAACCCCCAGATCGTCGCGGCGATCAACGTCCACGGCGACTACGCCGTCGGCGTGAGCGGCGAGGACGCGGGGCTGATCCGGGCGCAGGCGCGCGATCCGGAGCTCGGCTTCGTGGGTGACGTGGCGCGGATCAACCCGGCGATCCTCGAGGGTCTCCTCGAGGACGAGTTCATCCCCGTCGTCGCCACGATCGGAACCGACGAGACCGGGCAGGCCTACAACATCAACGCCGACACGGTCGCCGGTGCGATCGCCGAGGCCATCGGTGCCGAGAAGCTCGTCTACCTCACCGACATCGAAGGGCTGCGGCGCGACGTCGACGACGAGGCGAGCATCATCCGTCAGACCACCGCCGACGAGCTCGACAAGCTGGTCGCCGACGGTTCGATCGCCGGCGGCATGATCCCGAAGGTGGTGAGCTGCGTCAGGGCGGTCCGCAACGGGGTCGCGCGCGCCCACATCCTCGACGGGCGCATCGCCCACGTGCTGCTGCTCGAGATCTTCACCGACGCCGGCATCGGCACGATGGTCGCACCAGGAGACTGAGATGACTTCCACCAACACGGAGCACGCCCACCGAGTGCGGTGGCCCCGGCCTCACACCCGTTCGACACCCGCCAGCTCGACCACTGCCCGTTCATGCCGGTGTTCGGCGCGCCGAAGCTGATGATCGAACGCGGCCGGGGCACCGAGGTCTGGGACACCGACGGCAAGCGCTACCTCGACTTCCTGTCGGGCATCGCGGTGGTCTCCCTGGGACACGCCAACCCGGTCGTGGCCGCGGCGATCGCCCGTCAGGCGGAGACCCTGCTGCACGTCAGCAACTTCTTCGCCAACCCGGTGGCGACGTCGGCCGCGATCAAGATCAACAACCTGCTCCGCGAAGCCTCCGGACACGACGGCCAGATCTTCTTCACCAACTCGGGCGCCGAATCGAACGAGTGCGCCATCAAGCTGGCCCGCAAGTGGGGTGGTCGTGGCCGACACACGGTGGTCAGCGCGCTCGGCAGCTTCCACGGCCGCACGCTGGCGTCGCTCGCCGCGACCGGCCAACCGAGCAAGCACGAGCCGTTCCAGCCGATGCCAGAGGGCTTCAAGCACGTCGCGTGGGGCGACCTCGACGCGATGCACGCCGCGGTCGACGCGTCGGTCGCGGCGGTCCTCATCGAGCCGCTGCAGGGCGAGGGCGGGGTCAACCCGGCGCCGCCCGGATATCTCGAGGGGATCCGCGAGCTGTGCGACGCGACGGGCGCGCTGATGATGATCGACGAGATCCAGACCGGCTTCGGCCGTACCGGACGGTGGTTCGGCTTCGAGCACTCGGGCGTCGCGCCCGACGTCGTCACGCTCGCCAAGGCGATGGGCAACGGGATGCCGGTCGGCGCGTGCTGGGCCCGCCGCGACGTCGCCGCCGTCTTCCAGCCCGGTGATCACGGCAGCACGTACAGCGGCACCGCGATCGCGACCGCCGCCGTCGTCGCCGTGATCGACGAGATGCAGCGCATCGACGCACCGGCGCTGGCCCGCGAGCGCGGTGCGTTCCTCCGTGAGCTGGTCTCGACGATTCCGGGCGTGTCGTCGGTGCGCGGCGACGGTCTGCTGCTCGGTGCCCAACTCGACGAAGGCATCGAAGCACCCACCATCTACACGCGGATGCTCGAGAACGGGATCATCTGCAACGCCGTCAACCCGACGACGATCCGGCTGGCACCGCCGCTGACGGTCACCGAGGCGGAGCTCGTCGAGGCCGCGGACGTGCTCCGCAACGTCCTCGAACAGGATCAGGTGTGATGGCGCGCGACCTGCTCGACATCACGGATCTCTCGCGTGAAGAGCTGGCGACGATCCTCGATCTCGCGCAACGTCCCGTGGAGGAGCTCGGTCGCCCGTTGGCCGGGCAGGGTGCCGCGTTGATCTTCGAGAAGCCATCCAACCGCACCCGTCACTCGATGGAGATCGCGGTCGTCCAGCTCGGCGGCCACCCGGTGTACACGCGGGGCGAGGAGGTCGGTTTCGACGTGCGCGAGCCGGTCGAGGACGTCGGTCGCATCCTCGAGGGGTACCACGCGTTGATCGCGGCGCGGGTCTTCGAGCACTCGGTCGTCGAACGCCTCGCCGCGGCCGTCGACGTCCCCGTCGTCAACATGCTGTCCGATCGCTCCCATCCCCTTCAGGCACTGGCCGACGTCCTGACCATGGAGCAGCTGCTCGGCGATCTCGCCGGTCGAACCGTCGCCTGGGTCGGTGACTACAACAACGTGGCCCGTTCACTCGGCGAGGCGTGCGCCTTGATGGCGATGCACCTGCGCTTCGCGTGCCCGCCCGGCTACGACGCCGCCGACGCCGAGCTCGAGCGGCTGGAGCTCCTCGGCGCCACGTCCGTGGCGCAGTTCCGACGGGTGGCCGAGGCGGTCGACGGAGCCGACGCGGTGCACACCGACACCTGGGTGTCGATGGGCCAGGAGACCGACAAGCAGGAGCGGATGACGGCGTTCGAGTCGTTCACCGTCGACGAGACGGCGATGTCGAAGGCCGCTCCGGGTGCGATCTTCATGCACTGCCTGCCTGCGTACCGCGGCCTGGAGGTGACCGCCGGCGTGATCGACGGTCCCCAGAGCGCCGTGTTCCAACAGGGGCACAACCGCCTCCACGCGGCCCGGGGAGCATTGGCCTTCTTGCTCGGGGCCGCGCAGATCGACACGGCCGGCGCATGAGCAAGGTCCAGCGCCAACAGACGATCGCCCGGCTGATCTCCCAGCACGAGGTGATCAACCAACCCCAGCTCGTCGAGCTGCTCGCCTCGGAAGGGATCTCGGCGACGCAGGCGACCGTGTCGCGCGATCTCGACGATCTCGGTGCGGTGAAGGTGCGGGTACCGGGCGGCGCCACCGTGTACGCCGTCCCGGAGTTCGCTCCCGACCGGCTGGCGCCGTTCGAGCAACTGCGACGGGTGATGGGCGAGTGGGTCGCCGAGGTCGCGTGTTCCGCGAATCTCGTCGTGTTGCGAACACCGCCCGGTTGCGCGCACGTGGTGGCGTCCGCGCTCGACCGCAGCGCGCTCGACGGACTCGTCGGTACGGTGGCGGGCGATGACACGGTGCTGTGCGTCGCAGCCGAAGCGCTCGGTGGCGACGAGCTCGCCCAGCGTCTGCGGACCCTCGCCGGGATCGGCAGCGCGTGACGTGCTGAAGGCGACACGTGCGGGCAGCGATGGGGGCTCGACGCTCTGGCACGGGCGGTTCGAGGGTGGGCCCGCCGCCGCGCTGATGGCGTACACCGTCAGCCTGCCATTCGACCGGCGGCTGTGGCGCGACGACATCGCCGGATCGCGCGCCCACGTGCGCGGCCTCGCCCGCGCCGGACTGATCACCGACGTCGAGTGCGACGAGGTGCTCGCCGCGCTCGATCAGGTGCACGACGAGATCGCCGAGGATCGCTTCGCCTTCCTGCCCAACGACGAGGACATCCACACGGCCGTCGAACGGCGGGTGACCGAGCTGGCCGGTGCGGCCGGCGCCAAGTTGCACACCGCGCGCAGCCGCAACGACCAGGTCGCCACCGACCTGCGCCTCTGGACCAAGCGCGAACTGGTCGACGTCGCCCGTGCGGTGGCCGACCTGCAGGCCGTGTTGCTGGATCGGGCCGTCGAGGCAGGCGGGGTCTACCTGCCCGGGTACACGCACCTCCAGCGCGCCCAACCCGTGCTGCTCGCCCATCAGCTGCTCGCCCACGGCTGGGCGCTGGCCCGCGACGTCGATCGGCTGCTGGCCACCGTCGAACGCCTCGATGTGTCGCCGCTCGGCGCCGGGGCACTGGCGGGCACGTCGCTGCCGATCGATCCGGCGTGGACCGCCGCCGAGCTCGGGTTCGCGAGAGCGTTCGACAACTCGCTCGATGCGGTGAGTGACCGCGACTTCGTCGCCGAGGCGCTGTTCGACCTGGCGCTGATCGGCGTCCATCTGTCCCGACTGGGCGAGGAGTGGGTGCTCTGGACCACCGAGGAGTTCGGCTTCGCCCGGCTCGACGACGCCTACGCGACGGGCTCGTCGATGCTCCCGCAGAAGAAGAACCCCGACATCGCCGAGCTCGCCCGCGGCAAGTCCGGACGGCTGATCGGCAACCTCACCGGGTTGCTCACCACGCTCAAGGGTCTTCCGCTCGCGTACAACCGCGACCTCCAGGAGGACAAGGAGCCGCTGTTCGACTCCGTCGACCAGGTCACACTGGCGGCGACCGCGCTGGCCGGGATGATCGCCACCGCGACGTTCGTTCCGGAACGGATGCAGGCGGCCGCCGATGCCGAGACGAGCGCGGCGACCGACGTCGCCGAGTGGCTGGTGCGGGGCGGTACCCCGTTCCGCGAGGCGCATGCCATCGTCGGCTCGCTGGTCAGGTGCCACCTGGCGGGGGAGGGAACCTTCCGCGAGCTCGTCGCCGCTGACCTCGGCCCCGAGGCCGCCGCGCTCGTCGGCGCTGGGATCGGTGTCCGCAACCGCACGTCGCCCGGCGGAGCGGGACCAGACGCGATCGCCGCCCAGTTCGACGCGTACCGGGCGATGCTCGCCGCGCAGGCCGGCCGATTCCATCCAGTCTGAGATGGCCCAGTCTGAGATGGCCAAGCCTGAGATGGCCCAGCCTGAGGTCGGTCGCATGCGACGCCTGCGCCGGCCGTTCTTCGCCAGGCCCTCGACGACCGTCGCGCCCGAACTGCTCAACAAGCTGCTCGTCGCCGGCGCGAGTGTTGGGCCGCATCGTCGAGGTCGAGGCGTACATGGCAGACGACCCGGCGAGCCATGCGTTCCGCGGCCAGACGCGCCGGAACGCGACGATGTTCGGCAAGGCCGGGGTGCTGTACGTCTACTTCACCTACGGCATGCACCACTGCGCCAACGTCGTGACCGGATCGGTCGGCGACGGTCAGGCGGTGCTGCTGCGAGCGGTGACCCCCGTCGCCGGAATCGACGAGATCCGGGCCCGGCGACCCGGTCGCGCCGATCGGTCACTGACCGACGGTCCCGGCAAGCTGTGCCAGGCGTTCGGGCTCGACCTGCACCACGACGGGCTCGACCTGTGCGCGAGCGCGTCGGCCGTGTGGATCGGCGACGACGGCGTCCCGCCGCCCGAAGCGCCACGAGTCGGTCCGCGGGTCGGCATCAGCGTCGGGGTCGAGCTGCCGTGGCGCTGGCGGGTCCCTTGAGTTGCTGGCGACCGGTCAGGTGGGATGCCAGTGCATCCACGAACCGTGGGGGTGGGCGTCGGCAAGGTGATCGACCCGGCGGACGCCGTCGCGCCATCGCACGAGCGTGACGACCGTGCGATACGCCCGGTCCGGATCGTCCGGAACGGGAAGGCCGCTCACCAGGGACGGCATCTCGGCGAAGATCCATGACAGATCGGAGCTCGCACCGAGCCGGTCGAGCTCGGCGACGTACGCGTGGCGTTGCTGGTCCGAGAGGTAGTTCAGCACCCACGTGTTCAGGACGACCGGATGACCGTGACCGGCGACGAGCGCGATCGTCGCGGCGAGGTCGTCGACGGCATCACCGGCACGCACGGTGGGTGGATCGATCTGCGCGAGTGCGATCGCGGCTGCGCAACCGGTGGAACCGGTCGGCCTGGTCGGGCCACACGCACGCCTCGAGCCAGCGCGACGCGTCCGGATCGGTGAGGTCGATCGGCGACCGGTCGAGACCGATCCGGGCGCCGACGACGGGGTACCGCGTCGGGGACCGGGACATCACCGCGTGTGCCGCACTCGAGCACCACCTGCGACGGCCCACCGACCGTCCCACCCGGTTCGTAGCGGCACTCGTAGCGGTCGAAGAGGAGCGTGAGCCCCGCGCTGCTGCCGACGTCGACGAGCGCGAGCGGACCGACCTCGTCGGCGACGAGGCCGAGCATCGGCAGGATCGTGGCGCACCGACCGACCTCGTTGGTCTGCGTCGATCGGGTGGCCAGCAAGCCGGCGAGCCGCTCTTCGTGCACGGCGCAGAACTCGCGGAACGCCGGATAGGTCGGGCGCCGTGTCGACGTCGATCCGTGAGGTTCGGGTAGTAGCGGGCGAGCGGCTGATCGGGCTCGTTCAGGAGCAGCCAGTGCACGCATGCGAACAGCAGGACGGGGAGTTGCTGTTGCTCGGGAGCGTGCAGCAGCAGCCGACTGGTCGCCGGATCGTCGGCGATGGACTCGGCGAGGTGGCAGTAGAGCGGGGCGCGTTTGGCGGGCGGTCGCGGCGAACGCGCGAAAGCGTTGTGCAAGCTCGTCGCCGTCGTTCACCCGCGCCAAACGTAGTGAAGCCGATGGTGCGAGCGAGGCTCGAGACACGTGAGCGGGCGCGGCACCGGCGGAACGGAGCGGCCGCGACCCCGACGACCGTGCCAACATCTACGACGGAATGGATCTGATCGCCGATCTCGAAGCGCGTGGGCTTGATCCACGACAGCACCGACCGTGAGTTCCTCCGGGCGCGCGTGGCCGCGCACGACGAGCAGGGTCCGGTCGGCATCTACTACGGCTGCGACCCGACCGCCGACAGCCTCCATGCCGGCAACCTGGTCGGGCTGATCATGCTGCGCCGTTTCCAACTGGCCGGCCACCGGGCGATCGCCCTGGCTGGTGGTGCGACGGGCATGATCGGCGATCCGAGCGGACGGTCAGAGGAGCGCAACCTGCTCGACGACGCCACGCTCGATCACAACGTGGCGGCGATCAAGGAGCAGATCAGCCGAATCGTCGAGCTCGACGACCCGGCACGCGGCGTTCTCGTCGACAACCGCGACTGGACCCAGCCGGTGACGCTGCTCGAGTTCCTCCGCGACGTCGGCAAGCACGTCACGATCAACCAGATGCTCGCCCGCGAGAGCGTGCGCAAGCGGATCGACAGCGAGCACGGGATCTCGTTCACGGAGTTCTCGTACATGCTGCTGCAGGCCAACGACTACCTGTGGCTCCACGACCACCTCGGCTGCGAGATCCAGATCGGTGGTTCCGATCAATGGGGCAACATCATCGGTGGCGTCGATCTGATCCGGCGCAAGCGTCACACGGCGGTGCACGCCTTCGCCTGGCCGCTGCTGCTCGCCGCCGACGGCTCGAAGCTCGGCAAGACCACCGGCGCTCGCACGTGGCTCGATCCGGCGAAGACCAGCCCGTACCAGTTCCGTCAGCACTGGCTGCAGATCGGGGACGACGAGATCCGGGCTCAGCTGCTGACGTTCTCGTTGCGCCCCGTCGAGGAGCTCGAGGCGCTGCTCGAGGCGCATGCCGCCGCGCCGCACGAGCGGGCGGCACAGCGGGCGCTGGCGACCGAGATGACCGAGCTGGTGCATGGCACCGAGGCGGCGCGGGCCGCCGACGAGGCGGCCGACGTGCTGTTCGGCGCCGACCCGACGATCGCCTCGGAGGCCGCCCTCGACGCGGTCGCCCGCGAGGTGCCGTCGAGCCGCCGGTCGTCGACGGAGCTCGAGGACCTGGTCGACCTGCTCGTGGCGACCGAATTGGCCTCGTCGAAGGGCGATGCCCGGCGCACGCTCGACGGTCAGGGGTACCGGGCCAACGGCGTACCGATCGACGCCACGTCCGGATTGGCGGGGGTCGCGCTGCTGCACGGCCGGTACCTGCTGCTCCGGCGCGGCAAGAAGTCGCACCACCTCATCGAGGTTTTCTCCTGACCAGGGGTTGTCGCGCCCGTGTGGCGGCGGCTAACGTACACATCCGCCTCACGGACCGTCCCTGGTCCCCGAGGAACATGGCACCGAGCCCTCGTTTGGGACGTGCCACGAGCCACGGCTCCTTGAAAACGGAAGAGAAGACAGAACGCCAGTGCGGGCAGTTCGTCGTCCCGACCCTCGGGTCGGAATGGTGCACTGCTTGTCAATTCTGCTGCCGGCCTCAGGGTCGGCGGCAACACGGATACGGCGGGCTTCCCAGCCCGCCGCAGGATGCAGTCCCGGAATCGAGTCGCGGCAAAGCGCTCGGGGGCTGTGTGCTCGAAACATGATCGTGCCCGGCTTGCCGGGACCGGTTCTTGATGGAGAGTTTGATCCTGGCTCAGGACGAACGCTGGCGGCGTGCTTAACACATGCAAGTCGAACGAGGTCCATCCAGTCGCAAGACTGGTGAAGGCCGAGTGGCGAACGGGTGCGTAACACGTGAGAAACCTGTCCCGGTCTCTGGAATAACAGTCGGAAACGACTGCTAATACCGGATGCCGTCGGAGCGTCGCATGGCGCGCTGACGAAAGGGCTACCGGATCGGGAGGGTCTCGCGGCCTATCAGCTTGTTGGTGAGGTAACGGCTCACCAAGGCATCGACGGGTAGCTGGTCTGAGAGGATGATCAGCCACACTGGGACTGAGACACGGCCCAGACTCCTACGGGAGGCAGCAGTGGGGAATCTTGCACAATGGGCGAAAGCCTGATGCAGCAACGCCGCGTGCGGGATGAAGGCCCTAGGGTTGTAAACCGCTTTCAGCAGGGAAGAAAATGACGGTACCTGTAGAAGAAGGTGCGGCCAACTACGTGCCAGCAGCCGCGGTGATACGTAGGCACCAAGCGTTGTCCGGATTTATTGGGCGTAAAGAGCTCGTAGGCGGTTCGGTAAGTCGGGTGTGAAAACTCTGGGCTCAACCCAGAGAGGCCACCCGATACTGCCGTGACTGGAGTGCGGTAGGGGAGTGGGGAATTCCTGGTGTAGCGGTGAAATGCGCAGATATCAGGAGGAACACCAGTGGCGAAGGCGCCACTCTGGGCCGTAACTGACGCTGAGGAGCGAAAGCGTGGGTAGCAAACAGGATTAGATACCCTGGTAGTCCACGCCGTAAACGTTGGGCACTAGGTGTGGGTCTCAACCAACGAGATCCGCGCCGTCGCTAACGCATTAAGTGCCCCGCCTGGGGAGTACGGCCGCAAGGCTAAAACTCAAAGGAATTGACGGGGGCCCGCACAAGCAGCGGAGCGTGTTGCTTAATTCGATGCAACGCGAAGAACCTTACCTGGGTTTGACATGTAGGGAAAAGCTCTAGAGATAGGGTGTCCTTCGGGGCCTTACACAGGTGGTGCATGGCTGTCGTCAGCTCGTGTCGTGAGATGTTGGGTTAAGTCCCGCAACGAGCGCAACCCTTATCCTATGTTGCCAGCGGGTAATGCCGGGGACTCGTGGGAGACTGCCGGGGTCAACTCGGAGGAAGGTGGGGATGACGTCAAGTCATCATGCCCCTTATGCCCAGGGCTGCAAACACGCTACAATGGCCGGTACAGAGGGCTGCGATCTCGCGAGAGTGAGCGAATCCCACAAAGCCGGTCTCAGTTCGGATTGGAGTCTGCAACTCGACTCCATGAAGCCGGAGTTGCTAGTAATCCCGGATCAGCACGCCGGGGTGAATACGTTCCCGGGCCTTGTACACACCGCCCGTCACACCACGAAAGTCGGCAACACCCGAAGCCGGTGGCCCAACCCGTAAGGGGGGGAGCCGTCGAAGGTGGGGTCGGTGATTGGGGTGAAGTCGTAACAAGGTAGCCGTACCGGAAGGTGCGGCTGGATCACCTCCTTTCTAAGGAGTATCTCTCCGTCATCGTGACCATTACGTGCCACGAGACGCGAGACACTTCCAGTTGGTGCACTGGTGTTGACTGTCGTGAGCAACCTCGAGGTTGATAGGGATTCGGTCCCTCTCTCGTCGGAGCTCACGCCGGCCACCGTCTTCTCTTCCGTTTTGAGGGAGTCGGACTTCATGTCTCGACGATCCCCGACGCCGCTGCGTCGAGCCCGGTGCAGAACCGGTGTTCCGCAAGCGTCTGTCGCACCTTGAGAACTGCAGAGCAAGCACGAGCATCTTTGTTTTTCCAAGCTACTAAGAGCCAACGGTGGATGCCTTGGCGCCAAGAACCGATGAAGGACGTGAGTGACTGCGAAAAGCTGCGGGGAGCCGTCGACTAGGCACCGATCCGCAGATGTCCGAATGGGGAAACCCAGCACTCGTTATGGAGTGTTACCCCGGTCTGAACACATAGGGCCGGAGGAGGGAACCAGGGGAATTGAAACATCTCAGTACCCTGAGGAAAGGAAAGCAACCGCGACACCCTGAGTAGCGGCGAGCGAAATGGGTAGAGACCAAACCGTGTCAGTGCCAAGCCTGATGGCGTTGCTGACGCGGGGTTGTGGGATCAAGAGAGAGGGCATCAGACCTCTCACGGAGTTACCAAGTTGCTGTGTAGTGGAACGAGTCTGGAAAGCTCGGCCGTAGTGGGTAACAGCCCCGTACACGAAACACACGCAGCCTCCGCTTGCCATCCCAAGTAACGCCGGGACCGTGAAAACCGGCGTGAATCTGCGGGGACCACCCCGTAAGTCTAAGTATTCCTTGGCGACCGATAGTGAACCAGTACCGTGAGGGAAAGGTGAAAAGTACCCCGGGAGGGGAGTGAAATAGTACCTGAAACCGTTGGTTTACAAACAGTTAGAGCGTCGTCATTCCTTCGGGAATGGCCGCGATAGCGTGCCTTTTGAAGAATGAGCCTGCGAGTTACGGTGTGTGGCAAGGTTAACCCGTGTGGGGTAGCCGAAGCGAAAGCGAGTCTGAATAGGGCGTATTAGTCGCATGCTATAGACCCGAAGCCAAGTGATCTATGCATGGCCAGGTTGAAGCGGAGGTAAGACTCCGTGGAGGACCGAACCCACGTCGGTTGAAAACGGCGGGGATGAGCTGTGTATAGGGGTGAAAGGCTAATCAAACTTGGCGATAGCTGGTTCTCCTCGAAATGCATCTAGGTGCAGCGTCATGTGTTCAGTGCCGGAGGTAGAGCACTGGATGGGTAAGGGGGCCTACAAGCTTACCGACCCCAGCCAAACTCCGAATACCGGTACTCCAGAGCATGGCAGTGAGTCCACGAGGGATGAGCTTCGTTGGACAAAAGGGAAACAGCCCAGACCATCAGCTAAGGCCCCTAATTCTGAACTAAGTGGAAAACGATGTGGGATTGCCCAGACAGCCAGGAGGTTGGCTTAGAAGCAGCCACCCTTGAAAGAGTGCGTAATAGCTCACTGGTCGAGTGATCCTGCGCGGACAATATAACGGGGCTCAAGTTCAGAGCCGAAGCTATGGATTCGTACGCAAGTACGAGTGGTAGAGGAGCGTCGATGCCGCAGTGAAGCCGCCGCGTGAGCGTGTGGTGGAGCGTCATCGAGTGAGAATGCAGGCATGAGTAGCGAGAGAGGGGTGAGAAACCCCTCCGCCGTAAGCCCAAGGTTTCCTGGGGAAGGCTAATCCACCCAGGGTGAGTCGGGAGCTAAGGCGAGGCCGAAAGGCGTAGTCGATGCACAACTGGTTGATATTCCAGTACCACCGTGTTCGCGCCAGGCCCAAGAGTGGCAACGTGGGGGCTGTTCCTTCGGGAGCGATCTCACCGAGCTGCTGGCGGGTAACTGAAGGAGGACGCAGGAGGGTAGGTGAACCGGGGCGATGGTAGTCCCCGGGTAAGCGTGTAGGGAGGTCCCGATGAGAGTCGGGGCCGTCACCCTGAGACGTGATGCCGAGCCACATCAGGCGAAGTCACTGATCCCATGCTGCCTAGAAAAGTCCAGCAGTGAGTTGACACGGTGCCCGTACCCCAAACCGACACAGGTGGGCAGGTAGAGAATACCAAGGCGATCGGGAGAACTATGGTTAAGGAACTCGGCAAATTACCTCCGTAACTTCGGGAGAAGGAGGACCCTTTTTGGTGACGGCCTTTACGGCTCGAGCTGACGAGGGTGGCACAGACCAGGGGGTAGCGACTGTTTACCAAAAACACAGCAGCGTGCGAAGCCGCAAGGCGCTGTATACGCTGTGACGCCTGCCCAATGCTGGAAGGTCACGGGGAACGGTTAGCTGCAAAGCGAAGCTGTGAACCTAAGCCCCAGTGAATGGCGGCCGTAACTATAACGGTCCTAAGGTAGCGAAATTCCTTGTCGGGTAAGTTCCGACCTGCACGAATGGCGTAACGACTTCCCCGCTGTCTCAACCATAGACCCGGCGAAATTGAAGTACGAGTAAAGATGCTCGTTTGCTGCGGAAGGACGGAAAGACCCCGTGGACCTTTACTACAACTTGGTGTTGAGTTTTGATCTGCATTGTGTAGGATAGGTGGGAGACTTGGAAGCATTGGCGCCAGCCAGTGTGGAGTCGACGTTGAAATACCACCCTGTGTATGTTGGAGCTCTAACCTCGGTCCGTAATCCGGATCGGGAACAGCGCCAGGCGGGTAGTTTGACTGGGGCGGTCGCCTCCTAAATTGTAACGGAGGCGCCCAAAGGTTCCCTCAGGCTGGTTGGCAATCAGCCGTCGAGTGCAATGACACAAGGGAGCTTGACTGCGAGACCTACAAGTCGAGCAGGTGCGAAAGCAGGGCATAGTGACCCGGCCATCACGTGTGGAAGTGTGGTCGCTCAACGGATAAAAGGTACCCCGGGGATAACAGGCTAATCTTTCCCAAGAGTCCATATCGACGGAAAGGTTTGGCACCTCGATGTCGGCTCATCGCATCCTGGGGCTGAAGCAGGTCCCAAGGGTTGGGCTGTTCGCCCATTAAAGCGGTACGCGAGCTGGGTTCAGAACGTCGTGAGACAGTTCGGTCCCTATCCTCCGCAGCCGAAGGAGTGTTGACGAATGCTGTCCCTAGTACGAGAGGACCGGGACGGACGCAGCTCTGGTGTGTCTGTTGTCCTGCCAAGGGCACGGCAGATTAGCCACCTGCGGAAGGGATAACCGCTGAAAGCATCTAAGTGGGAAACCCGTTCGAAGATGAGCACTCCCATGCGGTCAACGCAGTAAGGCCCGTGACGAGACCATCACGTTGATAGGCCGGAGGTGTACGCACAGCAATGTGTTTAGCCGACCGGTACTAATCGGCCGAGGGCTTGGATTGACAGCTCGTGCTTGCTCTGGAGTCCTTGAGTGCGACAGCACTCTTTGACAACTGATTTCCGGTGGCCATAGCGACAGGGTCACACCCGTTCCCATCCCGAACACGGAAGTTAAGCCTGTCAGCGCCGATGGTACTTGGGGTGAGAACCCCTGGGAGAGTAGGACGCCGCCGGTCTCTCGCAACGAAGGACGCTGGTCATGGACCAGCGTCCTTCGTGGTTTCCGGGCGTAGCATGCAGCGATGCCAGCGCCGCCATCACGACCCCCGCGCCGCTCTGGCCCACCTGATGGAGACGGCGACAGCCGGCAGATCCGGGGGCGCAAGCCGTCGTCCGGCCGTCCCCGCCCGGATGGCCGGCGGGGTCAAGCCGCGAGGTGACGGTGCACCTCGCCCGCCGGGCAGGGGACGCCCCGCCGGTCGTCCCGACAGCCGCCCGGACGGGACGAGCGCGCGTGTCGCCGCGATCGCGACGATTCCCGCCCGAGCCGCGGCCGCCCATCGGGCGCGACGCGGAACCGACCGAACGCCGGCTCGTCGCGTCCACCACGCGGCGGGCGTGGCACCGGAGGCCGTCCGGAACCGCGCACCGAGGCCGAACGGCGTGCCGCCGAGGTCCGCATCCGGCGACTTCCGCGGGCGCCACGCGACCCCGCCGTCGAGCAGGCCCGAATCGAGGAACGGACGCTCGAGACGTGGATCGACGAGGGATCGGTGCGCGCCGAAGCGGTCGCCGCGACCAAGCGCGCCACCACCGACGGAGCTCGTCAACGCCGGCCGGCACCGACCCGCCTCGATCCGAACGTCGAGGCCGAGATCACCGAAGCGGCCGGGCGCCGTTCGGGCGAGTTGCTCCAACGGCTCTCGTCGGCCTCGGAGGCGCTCGACCGCGAGCGGTACGACGAGGCGCACCGGATCGTCGCGCCGCTGATGCGGCAGTTCCCGAGCGTGGCCGCCGTGCACGAGCTCGCCGGTCTGGCCAGCTACCGCGGCGGGCGTTGGGACGCGGCGATCACCGAGCTGGAGGCGGCGCGCGCCATCAAGCCGTCGGTGGCCCTGCTCCCGGTGTTGGCCGACTGCTATCGCGCCGTTCGGCGATGGGACAAGGTCGAGGCGATCTGGCAGGAGGTGCGTACGGCTTCGCCCGCCCACGAGATCGCCGCCGAGGCGCGCATCGTGGTCGCCGGATCGCTCGCCGATCGAGGTGACCTCAAGGCCGCGATCAAGCTGTTGTCGGGCGCCACCCGCGTGCCGAAGGTGGTTCGCGACCACCACCTGCGGCAGTGGTACGTGCTGGCCGACCTGTACGACCGCGCCGGCGACACGGTCGCCGCGGCGCGCTGGTTCCGCGCGATCGCCGACATCGACCCGACGTACGTCGACGTCGTCGACCGTTTGCGTGCGCTCGGCCGCTGAGGGATTGGCGATCGACCGATGGCAGGACCACACTTCCGCGCCGGGGTGGTCGCCGTCGTGCGCCGCGTGGACGGACGGATCATGGCGTTCGAACGTTCCGACCTGCCCGGACAGTGGCAGCTCCCGCAAGGTGGGCTGGAGGCTGGGGAATCACCGGTGCAGGCGGCATGGCGCGAGATGGCCGAAGAGACCGGGCTCGGCCCGGACGATGTCGTGTTGAGTGCCGAACTGCCGGATTGGACGGTCTACGAATGGCCGCGTCACGCGCTCGACAGCAAGCGCCTCGGGCAAGCGCATCGGTGGTTCTTCTTCGATGTCGTCGACGATGCGATCGAACCGTCGCCCGACGGCAGCGAGTTCTCGACCTGGCGCTGGGTCGAGCCGGAGTGGCTGATCGACAACGTCGTGGCGTTCCGGCGGTCGAGCTACCAGCGCGCGCTGGGACGCGAGCGCGACGCCGCCCGTTCGCCGGGCGCCGGCCGCGACGCCTGACGCTCGGTAGCGTGACCGCGGTGCCGGACGACCTGTTCTCCGCCGCGGTCGCCGACCGCCTGCGTGCCCAGGCGCCACTCGCCGCCCGCATCCGGCCGCGGACGATCGACGAGGTCGTCGGCCAGGAGCACCTCGTCGGACCGGGCCGTCCGCTGCGCCGCCTCGTCGAGCTCGACCGGCTGTCGTCGGCGATCTTCTGGGGGCCGCCGGGCACCGGCAAGACGACGCTGGCGCTCGCGGTCGCGGGCACGACCGAACGGGCCTTCGAGCAGATGTCGGCGGTCACCGCCGGCGTCAAGGACGTGCGCGAGTGCATCGAGCGCGCCCGGCAGCGGCTCGGCGAGCACGGCCGCGGCACGATCCTGTTCCTCGACGAGATCCACCGGTTCTCGAAGGCGCAACAGGACGCCCTCCTCCCCGCCGTCGAGAACGGCACGTTGACGCTCATCGGTGCGACGACCGAGAACCCGTTCTTCGAGGTCAACCCGCCCCTGCGCAGCCGCAGCACCCTGTTCCGCCTCGAGCCGCTCGACGATGACGCCGTTTCCGAGTTGGCCCGGCGAGGCCTCGAGGCGGAGCGCGCGGAGGCGACCCCGGAAGCGATCGCCCTGCTCGTCGACCGCGCCGCCGGGGACGGCCGCCAGGTGCTGACGTCGCTCGAGGTCGCGGTCGCGCTCGCGTCGCCGGGCATCGTCGAGCTCGCTCACGTCGAGGCGGCGCTCGGCACATCGGCGCTGCGCTACGGGCGCGACGACCACTACGACGTGATCAGCGCGTTCATCAAGTCGATGCGCGGGTCCGATCCCGACGCCGCCGTGTACTGGCTGGCGCGGATGCTCGAAGCCGGTGAGGACGCGCGGTTCGTCGCCAGACGGATGGTGATCTTCGCCAGCGAGGACATCGGGATGGCCGATCCCCAGGCGCTGCTCGTCGCGGTCGCCGCGGCGCACGCCGTCGAGCACGTCGGACTGCCGGAAGCCCAGCTCAACCTCGCCCAAGCAGTCGTGCACCTCGCGACGGCGCCCAAGAGCAACCGTTCGGCACTGGCGATCTGGAACGCGAGGGAGGCCGTCCGTGACGGGGCCGTCGGCGAGGTTCCGGCCCACCTGCGCGGTTCGAACTACTCGGGGGCGGCGTCGATCGGCCACGGGGCCGGGTACGAGTACCCTCATGACCACGACGATGGTTGGGTGGCCCAGCAGTACCTTCCGGACGAGCTGACCGACCGCCGTTGGTACCGACCGAGTGAGCACGGGCACGAGCAGGAGATCGCACGCCGCATGGATGAGCACGAGTCATGAGCGCCGGTGAGCTCGTCGTCGTTCTCGCTGCTGTGCTCTGCGCGCTCGGCTTTGCCGCGCTCGTCGTGGTCCTCGTCAGAGTGCTCGACACGTTGCGAGCGCTGCGCGGCGAGGTCGCGTCGTTGCGGGCCGAAACGACGGCCGCTGCTCGAGGAGCTCCGGTCGTCGACCGACGAGGCGCGGGAGGCGGTCAACGAGGCCCGCACCGATCTCGATCGGTTCGATCGAGTCCTCGGGTCGGCGGAGGCGATCAGCGGTGCGATGTCGGGATCGGGTCGGGTGGCGAGGACAGCGTTCTCCGCGCCCGTCATCAAGGCGGCCGGCGTCGCCACCGGCACGTCGCGCGTCCTGCGCCGTCTGCGGTCGACAGCTCCGAGCGCCGACCTGGTCCAGGTGACCGAGCCCCGACGCGGGAGGCGTCGCGGATGATGAGGCGAGTGACATGAGGCGAGTGACATGGTTCATCGGAGGTGTCGCCACCGGCGCCGCCGGTGTCGGCTACGCGAAGCGCAAGGTTCAGCGCACGGTCAAGCGCACCGCCACGCAGTTGGCACCGTCCAACGTCGCCAGGGGGACGATGCGCAAGGTGAAGCAGAAGAGCCGCGACGTCGGCGACGCGATGCGCGAGGGCCGGGATGCGATGCGCATCCGCGAGCGCGAGTTGCGGGCCCGCCGCGACGGCCGGGTCGAGACGCTCGACGAGACGCTCGGCCCCGACGATCAGTTGCTGGTCGACGGTGAACCGGTCGAGACCGCGCGCGTGATCGTGCTCCGCCGCGCCAAGTGAGGAGCGCCACATGACGCGCACCACGCGAGGAATTGCTGAAGTCCCACGGTGCGCTCGTCGACGACCTCCGGGCGGCGCTGGCGCCCGAGCGTGTGCGCGACGGTGCGACCGAACTGTCGCTCTATCGCCGCGACGCCTCGAACATGGAGGGATCGACGGCGGTGGTCTGCCTGGCGACGTCGACCGCCGACGTTCAGGCCTGCGTGCTCGCCGCGAACCGCCACGGTGTGCCGTTCGTCGCCCGCGGATCAGGTACCGGCCTGTCGGGCGGGGCGGTCCCGCTCGACGGAGCCGTGGTCATCGCCACCCCGCGGATGAACGAGGTCATCTCGGTCGATCCGGCGAACCGGCAGGCGTGGGTCGAGCCCGGGGTGCTCAACCTCGACCTGTCACGCCACGTCGAGCCCGACGGTCTCCATTTCGCACCCGACCCGAGCAGCCAACAGACGTGCTCCATCGGCGGCAACGTGGCCAACAACTCGGGCGGACCGCACTGTCTCGCCGAAGGCGTCACGGCGTCGCACGTGTTCGCGATCGAGGTCGTGTTGCCGGACGGGACCGTCACCGTGCTCGGCGGTGAAGACCCTGAGCCCGACGGCTACGACCTCCGCGGCGTGTTCGTCGGCAGCGAGGGCATGTTCGGCGTCGCCACCAAGGTGTGTGTGAAGCTCACCCCGAACCCGCCCACCGTGCAGACCCTCCTCATGGACTTCATGAGCGTCGAGGACGGAGCGGGGACCGTGAGCGACATCATCGCCGCCGGCATCGTGCCCGCCGCCGTCGAGATGATGGACCAGTTGTGCCTCGGGGCTGTCGAGGCGTACATCCACGCCGGGCTCCCCACCGACGCCGCGGCCGCGCTGCTGGTCGAGGTCGTCGGTCTTCCGCACGGCGTCGCGGCTGATGTCGCCCGGATCGAGCAGCTGGCCAAGCGTCGCAACGTGCGGACCGTGCGCATCGCGGCCGACGACGCGGAGCGGGCGTTGCTCTGGAAGGGCCGCAAGTCGGCGTTCGGCGCGATCGCCCGCATCAAGCCGAACTACTACCTCCACGACACGGTCGTCCCGCGCGCCAAGCTGCCGGCAGTGCTGAACCAGGTCTACGACATCGCCCGCCGCTACGACCTGCTCGTCCTCAACGTGTTCCATGCCGGCGACGGCAACCTCCATCCGCTGCTCGTGTTCGACAAGCGTGAGCCGGGCGTGATGGATCGCGTTCATGCCGCCGGCGAGGAGATCGTCCGGGCGTCGGTCGAGGCGGGCGGCGTGTTGAGCGGTGAGCACGGCATCGGGCTCGAGAAGCGCGACATGATGCATCTCATGTTCTCGCCCGTCGACCTGGCGGCGCAGCAGGCGTTGCGGACCGCGTTCGATCCTCACGGCCGGGCCAACCCGGGCAAGGTGCTGCCGAGCCCGGCGACGTGCGCCGATGTGCAGGCCGTGCCTGAGGGTGCATGGATCTGAAGGAGTTCGCCGAAGAGATCGGCGATGCCGGACCGGTCACGATCGCCGGGCTGGCGACGCGCGGCGGACCGGTCGATGGGGTGCGTACGGTGATGGCACCGGTCGGGATCGAGTCGATCCAAGCCGAGGAGATGACCGTCAGTTGCGGCGCCGGGACGCCGGTCGCCGAGCTCGACGACGCGCTGGCAGCTCACGGTCAGTGCGTTGCCGTCCCACCGACCGGCACCGTCGGTGGTGCGCTCGCCGTCGGCCAGAGTGGCATCCGTCGGCTCGGCTACGGGCCCGTTCGCGACGTGTTGTTGCAGGCGCGGTACGTCTCGGCCGGCGGAGAGATCGTGAAGGCGGGCGGGCCGACGGTGAAGAACGTGAGCGGCTTCGACCTGTGCCGTCTGCTCGTCGGGTCGCGCGGCACGCTCGGCTTCCTGGGCGACGTGATCATGCGGACCCGGCCGCGCGCCGCCTACGAGCAGTGGTTCAAGGCGTCCGGCGATCCGTGGGAGACCGTGCGTGCGCTGTACCGACCGACGTGCGTGCTCTGGGACGGCTCGACGACGTGGGTGCTGCTCGAGGGCGATCCCCGCGACGTCGCCGACCAGGCGATCACCGCGGCGCTGGAGAGCAGCGATCCACCGGGGGAGCTGCCGTCGGGAGGGCGATGGTCGATGCGCCCGGCCGACCTGGCGTCGCTGCCGGGCACGGGCCGGTTCGTCGCCGAGATCGGGGTCGGGATCGTCCATCACGAGCTGCCCGCCCCAGTACATCGTGCTGACGACGCGGTCGTCGAGCTGCACCGCCGGATCAAGGAACAGTTCGACCCGACCAATCGCCTGAACCCCGGCGTGACGGTGTTGCACGGTGCACGCTGAACGTCCCTTCGTCGACACGCCGCCCGGTCCCGACGACTCGACGCTGGAGGCGGCCACGTCCGCCGCGTCGGTGCTCGGGCTGCCGGCTCCACAGCCGTTGCGCACCGGCATGAACGCGCTGTTCACATGTGGGGACGTGATCCTCCGGGTCGGTCACACGAATGCGCCGGCGGGGGTGGCCGTGGTGCTCGCCCATCACCTCGCCGGGGCGGGCATCCCGGTGCCGGAACCGGCGTCCGACCGGGTGGTGGAGTTCGGCGAACTGAGTGTGACCGCATGGCATCGGATCGAGCCCACGGGTGAACCGGTGGACTGGGAGGACGTCGGCCGGTCGGTGGCACGCCTCCACGAGCTCCCACCGCTGTCGCTCCCGGCCGTGGTGCCGCTGCCATTCCCGACGTCGTTCCCGTGGTGGCGGTTCGACGACCTGCTCCACGAAGCGCGGTCCGAGCTCGATCCGGCGGCGTTCGTCGGCCTGGACGCGGCGATCGAACGTCGTCGTGGCTGGTTCGATCCTGATCGCCTGGCGCTCGTCGTGTGCCACGGCGACGTCCACCCCGGGAACGTGATGATGTCGGCCGACGGCGTCGTGCTGCTCGACTGGGATCTCATCTGCCTCGGCCCCCGCGGGTGGGATCACGCACCGATGATGACGTGGGCCACACGATGGGGTGGCCGGCAGGGTGAGTACGAGGCGTTCGCCGCCGGCTACGGCAGATCGATGCGCGGCGACGGCCAAGCCGAGGCGATCGCCGAGTTGCGCCTGGTCGCAGCCACCCTGATGAGGGTGCTGGCCGGTCGCCGGGATCCCGCCGCGGCGGCGGAAGCGGAACGGCGGCTGCGCTACTGGCGTGGCGAGACAGACGCTCCGCAGTGGACAGCCCAGTGACGATACGTACCATGGCCGGCGCGATGGATCTCGGGCTCGACGACGACGAACTCTCGACGTGCGTCGCGTGCGGTCTGTGCCTCCCGCACTGCCCGACGTTCCGGGCCACAGGCGAGGAGGCGCTCTCACCGCGTGGCCGCATCGATGCGATGCGGGCCGTCCAATGGCGCGGCGCGGAGGCCGACGACGAGTTCGTGCACTTCATGGAGACGTGCGTGCAATGCCGCGGCTGCGAGCCGGCGTGCCCGAGCGGCGTGCCGTTCGGGCGGCTCATGGAGCACACCCGTGAAGCACTCGCCGAGGAACGTCTCATCACACCGCGGTGGCAGCGGTTGGCGTTCTCCGCGCTCGGCAGGCATCGGCTGTTGCTGGGCGGCTCCACGCTGTTGGCGCTCGCGCAGCGGGTCCACCTCGTGCCTGCCCGCCTCGGGCTCCGGCGCCTCGCGCTGCGTCGTGGCCGGCGACCGGCGGACACCGGTACCGACGCGTGGCTGTTCACCGGATGTGTGATGGACGCGTGGCAGCGCGAGACCCACCGCGCCACGGCCGAGGTGATGACAGCTGTCGGGGTGACGTATTCGCTGCCGCGGCGGGGAGGCGACTGCTGCGGCGCGCTCCACGTGCACGCCGGGCTCGACGATGCCGCCCGCCGGCTGGCCAGGCGGGTGATGGAGTCGATGCCGGGCGATGCTCCGATCGTCGTCAACTCGGCGGGATGCGGCGCCGCGCTCAAGGCCTACGACCACCTGCTGGGCACCGCCGAGGCGGCGACGTTCGCGGCCCGTGTGGTCGACGTCCACGAGTGGCTGGTGCCGAGGCTCGACCGGCTCGTCGTCGACCGCCGCCGCAGCAGTGTCATCGTGCAGGACCCGTGCCACCTGCGCCACGTGCAACGCGCCCATCTCCCGGTCCGGCAGGTGCTCGCCCGCGTGGCCGACGTGGTCGAGCTCGACGACGACGGACTGTGCTGTGGCGCCGGTGGGGCCTACTCGGCGCTCGAACCGGAGCTCGCGGGCTCGATCCGCGAGCGCAAGCTCGACGCCATCCGTCGCGCCACGGGGCGTTCCGGTGCGACGGTCGTGGCCAGCGCCAATCCCGGGTGCGCCATGCATCTCGCGGCGGCCGGCGTGACGGTGCGCCACCCGATCGACATCCTGGCCGAGGCCATTCGATGAGATCCGGTCGATGAGCGTGGGTCGATGAACCGCTTCGACGAGCTCGCCGATCGGCTCGACGCGATCGTCGCCGAGCTCGACGAGCTGGCGTTCGACACTCTCAGCGAGGCGGTGCACGACGGGGCGACGTCGCGGCCCGAGTCCGACAAGCAGCTCGTGCAGGCGCGGCGGGCCGTCGAGAAGGCCGCGCACGTGCTGCGCAGTGTCACTCCGCCGTGAGCGTGTAACTGTTGAGCTCGTCGATCAGCGCCCGCAGGTCGCCGTAACCGTGCTTGGCGAAGTTGAGTGCGATGCGGGCGAACTCGAGGCGATCGTTCTGCCGCCGCTCGATCGAGAACGGCTCGACGCGCCGGATCTCGCCTTCGGCGACGAGGTGGCTGAACCGCTCGTTGAGCTCGCCCAGCTGACTGTCGGTCGGGGCGACGCGGAGCCGGATGACGAGGTTGCCGCCGATGTAGCGGATCGAGTCGAAGCTCGCGTAGAAGCGCTCGATCTCCTGCACCGCCTCCTCGGAGGAGTTCGTGATCCGGTAGAGCTTGGTGTCACCGGGGGCGACGAGGCCGCGAGTGACGAGCTCTTGCTCGACGAACTCGTGGACCCGCTCCCAGTACTCATCGCCTGGCGTGTCGAGGAACACGATGGGCACGGGCATGCCCTTGCCGGTCTGGGTCAGCGTCAGCAGTTCGAACGTCTCGTCGAGCGTGCCGAATCCGCCCGGGAGGCAGATGAACGCCCGGCTCTCCTTCACGAGCATCAGCTTGCGGGTGAAGAAGTACTTCATGCTCACGTACTTCTCGTCGCCGGCGATGATCGGGTTGGCGCCTTGCTCGAACGGGAGCCGGATCGACACGCCGATGCTGTTCTCGCGCCCGGCGCCCTCCATCCCGGCCTGCATGATGCCCGGACCCGCTCCCGTGATGACCATCCATCCCTTCTCGGCGAGGCTGGCCGCCACCTTGCGCGTCTGCTCCCAGAGCGGATCGTGGTTCTTGACCCGCGCCGAGCCGAAGATCGTCACCTTCGGCGTGTCGCGGTACGGCGCGAACATCGCGAAGGCATCGCGCATCTCGGTGATCGCGGCGGCGGCGATCTTGAGGTCCAGGTGGTCCGGGCGGTCGAGGATCAACCCGAGCGTCTCGGCGAGGAACTCCTCGGCCAGTCGTGACTCGGCCGGGATCCCCAATTCCTTGAGCAGCGCGCGGGCACGCGCGCGCACATCCTGCGGCAGACTGGACGGCGTGTCCGACACGCCTGATTCGGGTCCCGGTGTCGTCGGCGCGGCTGGAGTCGGCCCAGGTGGTGGAGGTCCTGGCGGCGGCCCAGGCGAAGTCCTAGTCATCGCGCCCAGACTCTACGGCCATCTCTGGCAGGGGGTGCTCCTGGGTCTGTTGTCATCGGCCGCCGGTCTCGCCGCCGCCGAGCTCGTGGTGGGACTCGTTCGTGGCAGCGCGTCGCCTGTCGTGCCGGTCGGCCAGGAGGTCATCGATCGCGTCTCGCCCTCGGTCAAGGACTGGGCGATCGACACGTTCGGGACGGCGGACAAGGCGGTGCTGGTGCTCGGCTCGCTGATCGTCCTCGCGGTGATCGGGTCGATCGTCGGGATCCTTGCCGTGCGCGGCCACCGCACCGAGGCCTACATCGTCGTCTTGTTCACCGGGCTGATCGGCGTCCTCGCCGTGCTGCAACGACCGGCGCCTTCGTTCGCCAAGATGGCACCGGCGTTGGTCGGCACGGCGGTGTCGATCGTGACGCTGTGGTGGTTGAGCGAGCGACTCGTCACAGCCGCGCGTGTTGGCGGACGAGCCGGCGACCAGACGAGCAGCGCGACGGCGTTGGGTGAGCCGGCTCAATCAGAAACGATGGGTCTCAATCGGCGCGGGTTCCTGTACGGCGCGGTCACGGTCGGTACCGCGACGGTGGTCACCGCCGGGTTCGGGCGGATGCTGCAGCGGCGGTACGACATCGACGACGAACGGGCCGAGTTGGCGCTCCCGCAACCGTCGTCGTCATCTCCGGCGGCCGGTGCGCAGAGCTCGACGGCCAGTGAGTTCGATTTCGGGATCGACGGGATCAGCGCGTTCGTCACGCCCGTCGACGAGTTCTATCGCATCGACACGGCGATCGTCGTCCCCCAGGTCTCCAAGGACTCATGGAGCCTCAAGATCGGTGGCATGGTCGATCACGAGCTCGAGCTGACGTTCGACGACCTGCTTGCCCGGGAACAGGTCGAGCGGTACGTCACGCTGTCGTGCGTCTCCAACGAGGTCGGCGGTGATCTCGTCGGCAACGGCGTCTGGCAGGGCGTGATGTTGGCCGACGTGCTGCGCGAAGCCGGTGTCCAGGCGGGCGCCGAGCAGCTGGTCAGCCGCTCGATCGACGGTTGGACGTGTGGTACGCCGGTCGCCGCGATCATGGACGGCCGCGACGCGATGCTCGCCGTCGGCCAGAACGGGCAGCCGCTGCGCGCCGAGCACGGCTACCCGGTGCGGATGGTGGTGCCGGGCCTGTACGGCTACGTGTCGGCCACCAAGTGGGTCACCGAGATCGAGCTCACCACGTGGGACGCGTTCGACGCGTACTGGGTGCCGCGAGGCTGGTCGAAGGAGGCGCCGGTCAAGACGATGACGCGCATCGACCGGCCGCGGCGCAACAGCGACCTCGAAGCCGGAGCGTTCGAGATCGGCGGCGTGGCGTGGGCGGTGCACCGGGGGATCTCGGCCGTGCAGGTCCGCATCGACGATGGCGAGTGGCTCGACGCCGAACTGGCCGGCGTGCCGAGCGACGACACGTGGCGCCAATGGCGGTACACGTGGCAGGCCAGCCCTGGCGAGCACAGCATCGAGGCTCGGGCGATCGACGGCGCCGGCGCGATCCAAGAGGAAGACGAGATGAGCCCGGCCCCGAACGGCGCTCAGGGCTACCACCACGTGAGCGTCGACGTCAGCTGAGCCCCCCGAACCGCGGTTTGTGTCACCGCGATCGGCGAATATCGCCGGATCCTGTGACACAAACCGTCGAATTACTCGGCGGACGAGAGTTCGTGGGCCTTGGATTCGAGGGCGGTGAGCAGTTCGTCGAAGCTCTTCTGGAAGCTGTCGACGCCCTCGCGTTCGAGGACGTCGGCGACCTCGTCCATGTCGACGCCGACTTCGGCGAGCGCGGCCCAGGTGGCTTCGGCCTGGTCGACGTCGGCATCGACACGGCGGGCCAAGGTGCCGTGATCCTCGAACGCCTCGATGGTGGCGTCGGGCAACGTGTTCACGGTGTCGGGTCCGATCAACTCGTCGACGTAGATGGTGTCGGGGTAGGCCGGGTTCTTGGTCGACGTGCTCGCCCAGAGTGGACGTTGCACGCGGGCGCCGCGGGCGGCCAGCGCGTCCCAACGAGATCCACTGAACGTGGCGCGGAACTGCTTGTAGGCGAGCTTGCCCTGGGCGATGGCGGCCTTGCCGCGCAACGCCAGCGCCTCGGGGGTGCCGATCGCCTCCAGCCGTCGATCGACCTCGGTGTCGACGCGGCTGATGAAGAAGCTGGCCACGCTGGCGACCCGTTCGAGGTCGGCGCCGGGAGTCGCGGCGTACTCCTCGAGCCCGGCGAGGTAGGCGTCCATCACCTCTTGATGCCGTTCGAGGCTGAAGATGAGTGTCACGTTGATGTTGCGGCCCTCGGCGATCATCTGCCGGATCGGCTCGACGCCTGCCGCCGTCGCCGGGATCTTCACCATCAGATTGCGGCGCTTGATCTGCTCATGCAGGCCGCGTGCCGCTGCCGCGGTGCCCGCCGAGTCGTTCGCCAACTCGGGCGCCACCTCGACGCTCGCGTAGCCGTCGAGGCCGTCCGTGAGGTCGTACGTCCTGGAGAACACGTCGCAGGCGCCGTGGATGTCGGCGATCACCAGCTGCCAGTAGTCGTCGACGATGGGATGTTCGTCGCGCGCCAGCTCTTGGAACTGCTCGTCGTAGTCGGACGAACCCTGGATCGCCTTCTGGAAGATCGTCGGGTTGGACGTGAGGCCGCGTATCCCGCGGTCGCGCAGAGCGGCGAGTTGGCCCGACGTGAGATAGCCACGCTTCAGGTTGTCGAGCCATGGGCTCTGTCCGTGTTCTTCGCTGAGTCGCCGGAGAGGGTTCATGCCGGTTCCTTTCTCGCTACTTCCACTGACACTGTCACGATACGAGCGCGATCGCGCCGTCCGACCACGTGCTCGACGTTGATGCCCAGCCGCTCGAGCGCCTCGGCGCCGGGTGCGCTGGCGCCGAAGCGTTCGATGCCGATCGAGTCGTCCGCGTACCGTGCCCAACCGAACGTCGTGGCCGCCTCGACCGACAGCACGGGGACGCCGGCCGGCAGCATCGATCGCTTGAACGAGTCGTCCTGACGTTCGAAGCGGTCCCAGCTGGGGAGGCTCACGACGCGCGCCGCGACGTCGTTGCCGGCGAGTTGTGCCGCGGCGTCGACGCACAGCGCGACCTCACTGCCCGTGGCGAGCAGCACGACGACCGGGGCCTGATCTGGTTCGTACACGATCCCTGCGCCGCGCTCGACGGCCGAACCGTCGGTGACCACCTTGATGCCCTGGCGGCTCAGGACCAGCGCCGTCGGGCCGTCGTGCTCGACCGTGGCCTTCCACGCCGCGGCGGTCTCGTTGGCATCGGCCGGGCGGATCACCTGCAGCCCGGGGATCGCCCTGATCGCGGCGATCTGCTCGACGGGTTGGTGGGTCGGCCCGTCCTCGCCGACGCCGACCGAGTCGTGGGAGAAGACGAAGACCGCCTTGGCCTGCGACAACGCGGCCAGGCGGATCGGCGGGCGCATGTAGTCGGAGAACACGAAGAACGTGCCGCCGACGGGGAGGATCCCGCCGTGCATCGCCATGCCGACCAGCGCCGCTCCCATCGCATGTTCGCGCACGCCGAAGTAGACCTGACGCCCGCCTGGATCCTCGGCGGACTGGCGCGCCTGCCCGGAGATCTTGGCGCCGGTGTTGCCGGTGAGGTCGGCCGCGCCGGCCACGAGGCCGGGCAGTGACCCGACGGTCGCCTCCAACGTCGCCTGCATCGCCTGGCGGGTCGCCTTCGACGAGCCGAGCTCGAACGTCGGGAGGTCGTCCGTCCATCCGGCGACGCCCGTGCCGCTCCATGCCGCCTGCCACTCGGGTGTGGCGACGACGTCGGCGCTGCGCGCGGTCCACGCCGCATGGGCGGCGGCACCGACCGTGCCGACGTGCTTCCGGTAGGCGGAGACGAGCTCGGGCGGCGACCAGAACGGCTCGTCGGGAATGCCCATCACGGCCTTGGTCCGAGTGACGTCCTCAGCATCGAACGCGAGGCCGTGCGCCTCGAAGTCGTCGGTGTGATCGGGCGACGGGTAACCGATGTGGCTGCGCAAGACCAGCAGGTGCGGCCTGCCGCTGTCGTCGGCCTTCGCCTCCTGGAGTGCCTCGGTCAGACCGTCGAGGTCCTCGGCCATCTCACCGAGGTAGTGAACGTCCCAGCCGTACGCGGCGAACCGCCCGGCCGTGTCGTCACTGAAGGCGAGCGACGTCGGACCGTCGATCGTGATGCGGTTGTCGTCGTACACGCAGATCAACCGCCCCAGCCCGAGGTGACCGGCGAGCGACGCCGCCTCATGGCTGACGCCCTCCATCATGCACCCGTCTCCAGCGATGACGAACGTGTGATGGTCGATCGCCTCCTTGCCGAACCGGGTGCGCATGATCCGCTCGGCGATCGCCATCCCGACGGCGTCGGCGAAGCCCTGCCCGAGCGGGCCGGTGGTCACCTCGACGCCCGCGGTGTGGCGAGCCTCTGGGTGGCCGGGCGTCCTCGACTCGAACTGGCGGAACTGCTTCAGGTCGTCGAGCTCGAGGCCGTACCCGGACAGGTACAGCAGCGTGTACTGCAGAATCGACGCATGGCCGTTGGACAGCACGAACCGGTCGCGGTCGGGCCATTCCGGATCGGCGGGATCGTGCTTCATGACGCGCGAGTAGAGGACGTGGCCGAGCGGCGCCAGCGCCATCGCCGTGCCCTGGTGCCCGCTGTTCGCCTTGAGCGGAGCGTCCATGGCCATGCCGCGGATCAGCGAGATGGCCTGTTGGGTCTGTTCGGGCGACAGCGACGTGGGCATCGGAGCGACTGTACCCGGCCCCTGCCTGGCGACACCTGGGCGGGTCAGGCGACCGGTGGCAGCAGCGTGAACGGCACGAGGTGCCAGTCGCCGCGGTCGACCCGGCAGTGCGCGAACACCGTCCCGTAGTCGGGAAACTCGAGCTCGCCGCGCACGAGCCGGTAGGTGAACTTGCCGGGATCGACGTTGAACGGGCTGACGTTGCGGGCGACCGGTTCGGTTTCCGACTCGGGGTCGCGGTCGGAGCGGAAGATCACCTCGAACACGCCCTGACCGGATTCCTCGGGCGGGCAGTAGATCAAGGCCACGAGGTGTGGGGTCAGGGTGACGGGCGCCGGCGAAGGAGCCGCCATCGAGAACATGGCCCCGGTGAGGTCGATGCGTGTCGAAGGTCCAGGCGCCTGGCGCATCTCGAAGTTCTCGACGAAGAGAGCCGAAACGATGTGCATGTTGGGATCCTTACCGGTTGGACGGCGTCCGGTCGCACCGTCGAGCGACACGTCTACTCGGCGAACACGAACCTGACCCGGCGGTTGTGGCGGCCCTTGTTCTCGACCTTGGTGATCCTGATCCGAGGTGACTCGCCGGTGTTCGACAAGTGGGTGCCACCGCACGCCTGGCGGTCGAGGCCGTCGATGTCGACGATCCGGAGCAGACCGTCAGGCGTCGGTGGCGGGGCGACCGACATGCTCCGCACCAGCCCGGTCACGGCCTCGGCGTCGCCGGCGTCGACGTAGACCGTGCGAACGGCGAGACCCCGCCCGATCACGTCGTTCACGGGCGCCTCGAGGGCACGCACCCGTTCGTTGTCGACCTCCGGCAGATCGAAGTCCATGCGGCCCGTGCCGTCGCCGTTGATCTGCGCGCCGGTGACGAGTGCGCCCGCGAACTCGTCGAACACGAACGCGTTCAGCACGTGGCTCATCGTGTGCAGCGACGCGACGCGATGGCGGTGATCACCGTCGACGCGGACCTCGACGGCGCCGTTCGGCTCGACGTCGCGGTCGAGCAGATGCCACCACACGTCGCCGTCGGTCTCGATGCCGGTGACGTCGGCCGCGCCGCCGGACCATGTGACGCGGCCACGATCGCTGACCTGCCCGCCCCCTCCGGGATGGAAGGCCGAGCGTGTCAGGACCACGGCTCCGGGTCGGGACGCAACGACTTCGGCGTCGTGCACGAGCAGTTCGGGCTGCTGGTGACAGAGGTAGATCGCCATCACGGACTGGATAGCACGGTTTCGAACGACTATGACAGTGGAAGTAATCACGTTGACCAGCAACCGCCTGCTCTGCCAGAAATTGGAGGACCACATGCCCATCGAGCTGCCCCCTCTCCCGTACGACACGACCGCCCTCGAGCCGTACCTGTCGGCGGAGACGTTCGAGTACCACTACGGCAAGCACCACAAGACCTACGTGGACAACCTCAACAAGTTGATCGAGGGCACTGACGAAGAGTCGAAGCCGCTCGAGGACATCATCCTGGCGGCCGAAGGTGGCAAGTTCAACAACGCCGCCCAGGTCTGGAACCACACGTGCTACTGGAACTCGATGGCCCCCGGCGGCGGCGGTGACCCGACGGGTGCCGCAGGGGACGCGATCAACGAGGCGTTCGGGAGCGCCGATGCGTTCCGCGAGGAGTTCAAGAAGGCTGCCGTCGGCCAGTTCGGATCGGGATGGGCGTGGCTGGTGCTCGACGGCGGCAAGTTGGCCGTGATGGCGACCGCCAACGCCGACCTGCCGATGAAGCACGGCAAGACCGCGCTCGTCACGTGCGACGTGTGGGAACACGCCTACTACATCGACTACCGCAACAAGCGCCCCGACTACGTCGACACGTTCCTGCAGCACCTCATCAACTGGGACGCCGTCTCGGCCGGCCTCTCGTAACGCGCCGTCCGACGCGGCGCGCGCCGACTTGGCCTGGTGCGTGCGACGCTCAGGCCACCGCACCCACGACTACCTACTGGTCGGTAGGGAAGTGTTCGCGGGATAGCGTCAGCAGTGCGATGACTGACCCAGCGACGGCACTCCTGATCAACGATCAGCGATCGACGCGCGACCAGATCCTCGACGAGGCCCTGGTCTGCTTCGCGCATGCCGGGTACGACGGCACGTCGCTCAACGACATCGCCGCCGGGGTCGGGATCCGGCGGCCGAGCCTGCTGCACCACTTCCACTCGAAGGAAGCCCTCTACGGAGAGGTCTTCGAACGTGCGTTGTCGGACTGGTTCGCCAGGCTGCACGACGCGATCGACTCGCCGGAGACCGGGTGGGCGAAGGTCGAGCTCGTGCTCGACGCCGGGTTCCGGTTCTTCGCCGAGAACGACGACTTCGTCCGGCTGATGCGGCGCGAGGCGATCGATGGGGGAGCCCACCTCGGCATCGACCTGGTCGCGGTGCTGAAGCCCGGATTCGATCGCGCCGTGGCGTACTTCGAGCGCGAGATGGACGCGGGCACGTTCCGGCGTCACGATCCACAGCAGCTGTTGCTCACCGGCTACGGCGCGCTGCTCAGCTACTTCTCGGACGCCCCGTTCATCGACGGCCTGCTCGACGCGCCGGCGCTCGCACCCGCGACGCTCGCACTGCGCCGCGACCACGTGTTGGCGTTCTTCCGTGCCGCCCTGACACCGTGACGCGCTGACCGGACGCGCTGACCAACCGGTGCGGTGCCGGTAACCGGCGCCTGCCGCTCACTACCGTTGCGGACGATGACGCCCCCCTCAACGGCGCCCACGACAACCCTGTCGGAGGTCGCTTCGAAGCGACTCCTGGCTGGATTCGGGCTGCCGTTCGCCGACGAGCGCGACGTGGCGAGCGCCGATGACGCCGTCGCCGCGGCCAGCGCGATCGGCTTTCCAGTGGTTGTGAAGCTGTGTGGCGACGCGATCACGCACAAGACCGAACGTGGCCTCGTGCGCCTCCGGCTGGGCGACGAGCGAGCCGTGCGCGACGCCGCTGCCGAGCTGTTGGACGCGGCCCTACCGTCCGACGGCGACGTCTCGTTGCTCGTCGCGCCGATGGTGGCCGGGAACCGCGAACTGATCGCCGGCATGCTGCGCGATCGCCAGTTCGGACCAACGGTGATGCTCGGCGTCGGCGGGATCCTCGCCGAAGCCGTCGCCGACGTCGTGTTCAGACCGGCTCCGCTCGACCGCCCGACGGCCGCCGAGATGATCGACGACCTCGTCGCGCAGAAGCTCCTCGGGCCGTTCCGTGGCGATGCCGAGGTCGATCGTGATCGGCTGGTCGATCTGCTGGTCGGGCTCGGACGACTGGCGGTCGAACGGGCCGATGTCGCGAGCGTCGACGTGAATCCGCTCATCGTCGGCCACGACGGGCGACCCGTGGCAGTCGACGCGCTGGTCGAGCTGGGCGACGGAGCCACCGAACGGGCGGCGACCCGACCACGCCCGACCCCCGAGCAGTTCGACGCCCTCTTCTCACCGCGCGGCGTGCTGGTGACGGGGGCGTCGTCGCATCCTGGCAAGTTCGGCTTCGTCTCCCTGCACAACCTGCTCGCCGGCGGGTACACGGGCCGCGTCTTCGGCACCAACCTGCAGGGTGAGGAAGTGCTCGGTGTGCGGACGGTGGCCGACATCGCCGACCTCCCGGACGGGGCGATCGACCTCGTGTTCGTGTGCACCCCAGCCGCGGCAAATCCGGAGATCCTCCGGTCGTGTGCCGCCAAGGGTGTGCGCGCGGCGTTCCTGACCTCGGCCGGATACGGGGAGGCTGGAGAAGCAGGTCGCGTGGCCGAACACGAGCTCGTGGCGCTCGCCGACGAGCTCGGGATCCTGCTCGCCGGGCCGAACGGACAGGGTGTGGTGTCGACACCGGCCAAGCTGTGCGCCCAGATCGTGGCGCCCTATCCGCCGGCCGGCCGGATCGCGGTGGCGAGCCAGAGCGGGAACTTCGTGTCGAGCTTCATGAACCTGGCCCGCGCCACTGGCGTCGGCATCAGCCGTGCGGTGTCGGCCGGCAACGCGGCGGCCGTCTCGGTCGCCGACTACCTCGACTTCTACGCCGACGATCCGGACACGTCGGTCGGGCTCGCCTACATCGAGGGCATCACCGACGGATACGGCCTGATGTCGCGCCTCGCCGGCGCCGCCAGCCGCAAGCCGCTGGTCGTGCTGAAGGGGGGTGCCACCGAAGGTGGCGCGCGGGCAGCGGCGAGCCACACAGGCGCGTTGGCGGCCGACGACAAGATCTTCGACGGCGCCTGCCGGGCGGCCGGGATCACGCGGGCGGCGACGGTCGAAGCGGCGTTCGAGGCGGCGGCGACGTTCGCCACCCAACCGTTGCCGGTCGGACCGAACGTCGTCGTGCTCACCACGGCCGGCGGATGGGGGGTGGTGACGGCCGACGCCGTCACCAAGGAGCGCGGGCTCGAACTGATGGCGCTCCCCGACGACCTACGCGACGCGATCGACGCCAAGTTGCCGCCCCGCTGGAGCCGCAACAACCCGGTCGACTGCGCCGGTGGCGAGACTCGAGACACGATCCCGGAGGTGATGGAGCTGATCGCCGGTCACCCCGACGTGCACGCCATCATCTACCTCGGAGTCGGCATCCAGTCGAACCAGGCACGGATGATGCGCGAGGGCGGGTTCTACCCCGGACACGGCCTCGACCGGATCGTCGCGTACCACGAACGTCAGGACGCCCGATTCGCGGAGGCCGCGGCTGAGCTGAGCGACCGCACCGGCAAGCCGATCCTCGTCGCGAGTGAGCTGGCGGTCGCCGATCCGGCCAACCCCGGCCCGGCGGCCGTGCGCGCATCAGGTCGGCTGTGCTACCCGAGCGGCGAACGAGCCGCCGTTGCGCTCGGTCATCTGCGCCGCTACGCCGCGTACCGGGAGCGGCGACGGTCGTGAGTCGACATCGCTTTCCGGCGATCGACCCCGTCGCCGTGATCGTCCTCGTGGCGGCGATCCCCGCGTTCGTGCTGTGGTCGGTGTGGAGCTGGGCCGGCGACAAGTCGGAGGCGGCCGACGCCGCGCCGCCGACGTCGACCACGATCGTGCCGCCGCCCGCGCCGCTCCCCGCGCTCAACACCCCGCTCGGGTCGCTGCGGCGCGCGTCGCCCGCCCTCGCGCGCGACCTGAACCTCGAGCAGTTCCGAGCCGCCGCCCAACCGTTGCTCGGTGCCGTCAACGAGCGCTCGTGTGTGGCGCTGTCCGTCGACGGTTACGACGCCGGATCGGCCAATCCCGACCTCGCCGTGCTCCCGGCCAGCACCGAGAAGCTCGTCGTCGCCGCCGTCGCCCTCGAGGTCTTGGGCGAGACGTTCACGTTCACGACCCGGGTCGTCGGACCCGCACCCGTCGGCGGAGTCGTGACGGGCGACATCTACGTGGTCGGTGGAGGTGACCCGGTGCTGTCGGGTGACTGGTACGCGACGTCGAACCTCGAGCGCTATCCCGTGTTCAACGCCACCTCGTTCGACACCCTCGCCGATGCGCTCGTCGCGGCCGGGATCACGCGCATCGACGGCCGTGTGCTCGGCGACGGCACGCGCTACGACGACGAGTTCTTCGCGCCGGGCTGGGGAGCCGGTGTGGCGGGGCTGGAGGGCGGGCCGTACGACGCGCTGATGGCGAACGACTCGAGAGTGGAGGGTGACGAGTTGCGGTCGGACGACCCGAGCGAGGCCGCGGCGCGCGAGCTCGTGCGTCTGCTCGCCGATCGCGGCATCACGGTGTCGGGTGATGCGGGTGTCGGCCAGGCTCCCGCCGACGCCACCGAGTTGGCGTCGATCCAGTCGCTCCCGCTGACCGATGTCGTGCACGAGATGCTCACCAACAGCGACAACAACACGGCCGAGCTGATGGTCAAGGAGATCGGGCTCTCGGCGGCCGGGGCGGGGACGCGCGAGGCGGGGTTGGGCGTGATGGCGACGACGCTCGCGTCGTGGGGCCTCGACGTGACCGGTCTCGTGCTGGCCGACGGCAGCGGGCTGAGCCTCGACAACCGGATCACCTGCCCGATCATGCTGGAGGTCCTCCAACGGACCGGTTTCGAGGGCCCGATCGGTCAAGGGCTGGCGGTCGCCGGGCAGACGGGCACGTTGGTCGACATCTTCACCGAGTCAGCGGTCGCCGGCCGCCTGCGCGGCAAGACCGGCACGCTCAACAACCCGCCGTTCAACGAGGATCCGCCGGCTGTGAAGGCGCTCGCCGGGTACCTCCCCGTGGACGGGGGAGGGGCCGTCGAGTACGTGATGATCCTCAACGGTCCGACGATCTCCGATCAGAGTGAGTACCGACCACTGTGGGACCAACTGGTGGACGTGCTCGCCACGTACCCGTCGGCGGCGGGGCCCGACCAACTCGGCCCACGATGAAGGCCCGTCCGGAATGAAGCGCGCTCACCGGTCCAGGCCGCGCCGAAGGCGGCGCCGGGGCGCGCTCCTCGTGCTCCTCGTGCTGCTCGTCGGGATCTTGTCGGTCCCGGCGCTCGGGTTGGCCTGGTTGTGGCGGTGGGCCGAAGTCGAGGCCGAGCCGCCGCCGACCACCACGACGACCCTCCCCGAGGGCTACGACGATCCGGCGCCCGAGCTCGACACCGGATTGCTGTCGATGCGAAGGGGCGGCGCCGAGGAGCTCGCGGCACGCGCCCGTGAGGACGCGTACCGCGCCGTGCTGCAGCCGTTCCTCGACGCGGTACCGGAAGGCTCGTGTGTCGCGTTCGACATCGAGGGCGAGCGCTTCGCCGACCTCCGAGCCGACCTGCCCGTCATCCCCGCCAGCAATCAGAAGCTCCTCGTCGCAGCCGTTGCGCTCGACGTGCTCGGTGAGGACTACCGCTTCCACACCGAACTGCGCGGCGCACAACCCGTCGATGGTGTGATCACCGGCGACGTCTACCTCGTCGGTGGCGGCGACCCCTTGCTCGTGACCGCCGACTACGTCGACCCGTTGCCGATGCCGGCGTTCAACACGACGTCACTCGATGTGATCGCCGACGCCTTGCAGGCGGCAGGCGTCACCCAGATCGTGGGTGACGTCGTCGGCGACGGCAGTCGCTACGACGACGAGTTCGTCGTGCCGTCGTGGGGCCCGGAGCACGTGCTCGGTGCCGAGGCGGGACCGTACGACGCGCTGATGGTCAACGATGGTCGCACGTTCGCCGACAGCACGATCGGGTTCAACCCCAACCAGTCGGCGGCGCGCCAGTTCATCCGGTTGCTGCAGGCGCGAAACATCGCCGTGACGGGGCGCAGCCGGAACGGCGCCGCGCCGGCCGACGGATCGGTGACCGTGTTGGGAGGCGTCGATTCAGCGCCGCTGGCCGACATCGTCGACGAGCTCTTGCAGACCAGCGACAACAACACCGCCGAACTGCTCGTGAAGGAGATCGGGTACGCGGTGCGCGGCGAAGGGGCACGCGTCGCCGGGTTGCAGGAGGTCTGGAACACCCTTGCCGCGTGGCAGGTCCCGCTCGCAGGTGTCGAGCTCGACGACGGCTCGGGGCTCAGCCGCAACGATCGCCTGACGTGCGACGCGATCGTTGCTGTGCTCGAGCACGTGGGCTTCGACAGCGAGTTGACGGCATCGCTTCCGGTGGCGGGTGAATCGGGCACGCTCGCCGCGGAACTGATCGGCGGTCCCGCCGAGGGGCGGTTGGCGGCGAAGACCGGCACGCTGACCGGCGTCCGGGCGCTGAGTGGATTCCTGCCGACCGACGACGGCGCGATGACGTTCGCACTCGTGCTCAACGGCGAGGGAGTCGACGATCCGGCGATCTACCAACCGCTGTGGACGCGTCTCGTCACGTTGCTCGACGGCTACCCGATCGGTCCCGAGGCCGACGAGTTCGCCCCGCGCTGAGCGAGTGAGCGGCGGCGCCGCGAGCGGCGTCCGCGTCGGGGTGTCATGCTGGTCGGGTGGCTGTCATGCCGATGTTTCCGCTCGGCACCGTGCTGCTACCGGGCGGAATCCTGCCCCTCCACGTCTTCGAGCCGCGCTACCGGCAGCTCGTCGCCGACCTCCTCGCCGACGACGTGAACGAGCCCGAGTTCGGCGTCATCATGATCGAGCGGGGCAAGGAGACGGGCGGCGGCGAGGATCGTGCCGGTGTCGGCGTGGTCGGCCGCGTCGTTCAGATCGAGGCGCTCGAGGACGGCCGCTACGGGCTCGTCGTCGTCGGGACCTGGCGGTTCCGGGTCAGATCGTGGTTGCCGGACGATCCATACCCGCTCGCCGACATCGACGCCTGGCCGGACGAGGATCCCGACGACCCGCACATCTCCGAGCTGATCGCCTCGGCCCGTGAGCGCATTCGGGACATCCACCGTCGGGTCGCCGAGCTCGTTCAGCGTGATCCGGCGGCCGCCGCGCCCGACCGGCTCGAGCGTGATGCCGCCGATCCCGAGATCAGTGACGATCCGTTGCTCGCCACCTACCATCTCGCCGGCATCGCGCCCCTCGGTCCCGCCGATCGCTACCGGTTGCTCTGTGCCGGCTCGCCGCGGCAACGCCTCGAACTGCTCGACTCAGCGCTCGACGACGTCGTCGCCATGATCGACTTCCGGCGTACGTGATAGAAACGCGGCCCATGGCGGATCAACCGCAGTCCAGCACCAACAACTCGCGAGCCACCCGGGACGACGTGTCGATCGCCGACCTCATCGAGCTCCTCAAGACGTATGTGCGCCAGGAGACGCTCGGGCCGCTCCGAGGTGCAGGTCGATGGCTCGCACTCGGAACGGCAGCGGCCCTCGTGCTCGGTCTCGGGCTGACGTTGCTGATGCTCGGCCTGTTGCGGCTGCTCCAGACGGAATGGGATGACGTGGCGACCGGTTCGGTGGTCGTGGGTGCCGTACTTGATCGTGCTCGTGGTCGTCATCGGCATCCTCGCTGCTCACCGTGTCGAGGATCAGCAAGAAGTCGCTGAACGAGGAGTCGTACTGATGGCCAAGGCACAGCCCGCCCAGCAGACCAAGATCACGCGCGACGATCTCGAATCGAAGTTCAGGGCGTTCCAGGGTGAGATCCAGGACAAGGTCGTCGACAAGAAGCAGACGCTCATCGCAGCGGGCGCCGGAGTCGGGATGTTCCTGATGATCGTGTTCTTCCTCCTCGGGAAACGCAGCGGCAAGAAGAAGACGACGCTGGTCGAGATCCGCCGGTTCTGACCGATGCGAACCAGCCGTCGCGCGCTGTCGCTGTCAGCGCTGATCCGCACGCGGGCGATCCAACGGGGCATCCTCGGTACGAGCCCGATGTGGCGGGCGATCGCAGTGCTCCTGTTCGGTCGACGGTTCCTGAAGCGGATCCTCGGAAAGCGCCCCGAGCACCTGAGCACCGAGAAGCTCGTGGCCGGCCAGTCCGTGCAGATCGCAGCCATCCCGCCGCCGAGCCGCGATGAGCGTCGCGGGCGCCGCGGGGCCCGCCGGCGCACGGCGTGAGCGCCACGTTCGAAGTCGGCGAGCGGGCACTGCTCCTCGATTCCAAGCGCCGCCGGTACCTCGTCGAGCTCAAGGACGGCGGTGAGTTCCACAGCCACGCCGGCTTCGTCACGCATGGCGACATCGTCGGCGCCCCCGAGGGTGTTGTCGTGCGCTCGACGAGGGGTGCCGAGTACACGGTGCTGCGGCCGACGCTCGAGGACTTCGTGGTCGAGATGCCGCGGGGCGCGCAGGTGATCTATCCCAAGGATCTGGCGCCCATCTGCATGCTCGGCGACATCGGTCCCGGCATGCGGGTGTTCGAGACCGGGGTCGGATCGGGCGCGCTTTCGATGACGATGCTGCGTTGGGGCGCCGACATCGTCGGGTACGAGATCCGCGAGGACTTCGCCAACCGGGCGCGGGCGAACGTCCGGTCGTTCCTGGGCGCCGCTGCCATGACCCGCTACGACGTCCGCGCGGCGAGCAGCTACGACGGGATCGATCCCGCTGACGGACCCTTCGACCGGGTCGTGCTCGACCTGCCCGAACCGTGGCAGGTCATCCCGCACGCCGAGTTCGTGCTCCGGGCCGGAGGGATCCTCGTGGCGTACACGCCGTCGATCACCCAGGCGGCGCAGACCCGCGAACAGCTCAAGGGACGCTGGATCGACGCCAGGACGATCGAGGTGTTGCATCGGGGCTGGCACATCGAAGGCCAAGCCGTCCGACCCGACCACCGCATGGTGGCCCACACGGGTTTCCTGTCAGTTGCCCGTTTCCTGGGCAAGCCGGGTGCGCAATCCGCCGCTGCGGAGGACGATCACGGTTCGATGTAGATGCACTCGCCGGGGCACTCCTCGGCGCTCTCGATGACCGCGTCGAGTTGGCCGTCGGGGATCTCGGCGAGCCCCTCGGCGCCCTGCAGGTTGCCCTTGGCGGTGGCGTAGATCTTGTCACCTTCCCGCACGTAGGCGAGCCCGTCGTCGAGCAGCGTGAAGACATCCGGCGCGATCTCTTCGCACAGCCCGTCGCCGGTGCACAGATCCTGGTCGATCCAGACCTTCATCGTCGTGTCTCCTTCGGAGGTAACTTCTGCCGGTCACTTTACACGGCCAAACGCGTGAAAACACGATTATCGGCGTATGGAAGGTGTCACGATGCCCGATCGACATCCGCCCGAAGATGCAGTGGAGTGACGTGGGGTCGGGTGTATGTTCGCTCGCAAGCGGCATCATCGGCCCACGACATCATCGGCCTACGAAATCGGGAGGGTACGAACATGGCGGAGCCCGAAGACGAAACGACCGGAGCGCTCGAAGGACAGGTCGCCGTGCTGAGCGAGGAGATCTCGCAGCTGCGGGCGCGCCTGGCCGATGCTCCGAATCGTGTCCGGGCCCTCGAGGAGCGTCTGCTCGAGACCAAGGGCCAGCTCGCCCAGGCGGTCGGGCAGAACGAGAAGCTGAGCTACACGCTGCGTGAAGCGCGCGAACACATCGCCGCGTTGCGCGACGAGGTCGACAAGCTGACCCAGCCGCCATCGGCGTACGGCGTGATCGTCGGCAAGAACGACGACGGCACGATCGACATCCTGACGAGCGGCCGCAAGATGAAGGTGCAGCTGCATCCCGAGATCGACCACGACCTGCTCGAGCGTGGCTTCGAGGTCGTGCTCAACGAGAGCTTCAACGTGATCCTCGCCCGCAACCCCGAGAACACCGGTGAGGTCGTGACGATCAAGGACATCATGGACGACGGTGTCCGGGCCCTCGTCGTCGGGCGGGCCGACGAAGAGCGTGTCTGCGAGCTGGCCGACTCGTTGCGCGGCGTTCGTCTGCGCAGCGGCGACCAGATGCGGCTCGATCCCCGTTCGAACCTGCTGCTCGAGAAGCTGCCGCGCCCCGAGGTCGAGGACCTGTTGCTCGAGGAGGTGCCCGACATCTCCTATGCCGACATCGGCGGGCTCGACGACCAGATCGAGCAGATCGCCGACGCTGTGGAGCTGCCGTTCCTCTACCAGGACCTGTTCGCCGAGCATCGGTTGCCGGCGCCCAAGGGGATCCTGCTCTACGGCCCGCCCGGGTGCGGCAAGACGCTCATCGCCAAGGCGGTCGCCAACAGCCTCGCCAAGAAGGTCGCCGACACGATGGGCGAGGGCAAGGGCCGCAGCTACTTCATCAACATCAAGGGCCCTGAACTGCTCAACAAGTACGTCGGCGAGACCGAGCGCCAGATCCGCCTGGTGTTCCAGCGGGCCCGGGAGAAGAGCGAAGAAGGCTGGCCGGTCATCGTGTTCTTCGACGAGATGGACTCGATGTTCCGGACCCGCGGGTCGGGCATCTCGTCCGACATGGAATCGACGATCGTGCCGCAGCTGCTCGCCGAGATCGACGGCGTCGAGGGGTTGCGCAACGTGATCGTGATCGGCGCGACGAACCGCGAGGATCTCATCGACCCGGCGATCCTGCGGCCCGGCCGGCTCGACGTGAAGATCAAGATCGAGCGGCCGAACGCGCAAGCCGCGACGCAGATCTTCGCCCAGTACCTCACCGACGAGATCCCGATCGCCGAGGGATCCGTGGTGCCCGACATGATCGCCGACACCGTTGCCGAGATGTACCGCGAGGACGACTCCAACCGGTTCCTCGAGGTCACCTACCAGAACGGCGACAAGGAGATCCTCTACTACAAGGACTTCGCGTCCGGAGCGATGATCGAGAACATCGTGCGGCGGGCCAAGAAGCTGGCGATCAAGCGTGTGATCGCCGGCGGCGCCAAGGGCGTCGGCACCAACGACCTGCTCGCTTCGATCAAGCAGGAGTACAAGGAGCACGAGGACCTGCCCAACACCACCAATCCCGACGACTGGGCGAAGATCTCGGGCAAGAAGGGCGAGCGGATCGTGTTCATCCGCACCCTCGTCTCGGAGGCCAAGCAGGACGGCCCGATGGGCGGCCGGGCGATCGAACGGGTCCAGACCGGCCAGTACCTGTAGCTCTACCCTCGTTCTGGGCTGCAGCAGTTTTCGACACCCGCAAGCAACAGCAGCCCAGATCGCCGGGAACCCCTGTGAACGGGATCGCGCGACTCTCCTCAGCGGCTGAAGTGGCGGGGGGCGTAGTAGGACGGGTTGGGGTCGCGGCGGCCGCGCTTCGACGTCCATCGCCACTGGGCCGAGACCCGGCTGCGGACGCGATGGCGCACCTTGGGGACCGCGTGGAGCCATGCGGCCTGGCAGCCGCCGCCCATCACCATCAGGTCGCCACTGGCGGGGGAGAGGTCGACCGCGTCGGCCAGGTGATCGTCGTCGCCGGCATCCGTGCGGCGGCCGGTCAGCGGCTTCATCAACCACGGGCGTCGGGCGCCGAGCGTCAGCACGCCGATGACGGTGTCGTCGAGCCAGCGCAGCTCGCGGTCGCGGTGGAACGCGACGCTGTCGTGCTCGTCCCGGTAGTGGGCGAGGGCGACACCGCCGAACTGCACCTTGTAGCGCTGTGTTGATCCAACGCTCGACGTCGATCAGCGCCGGATGGCGGTTGGCCCCCGACTGGAACGCGCTGAGACGCGGCTCGTCGATCCACCGCTCGTAGCGGAACACACGGCCCTGCTCCCAGGCGACCTCGGCGACGAGCTCGTCATGCACCGCGTCGGCGTCGACGACGAGTCCGCGCGTGATGTCGACCCACGACGACTCGTCGAGCTGCACCCGCTCGACGGTTGGCTCGGGTGTGAGCCATGTCCGGTCGACGAGATCTCGCTGACGGGCCGTCGTCATGAGCCCGAGGCTAGCGATCCCGGCCATGCGCGATGGGTTGAACACGGGACGAACACGGGTGCGAACACGCGCAATGACCGGTTGAACCGGACAAGCCCGAAAGGTGGGGATAGGGTGCGCCCATGGCCCTGCCGAAGGTCTGCGGGATCGAGACCGAGTACGGCATCGTGGTGCGCGGGGCGGAGAACAACCCGGTCTCCGCGTCGTCGCTGCTGATCAACGCGTACGTCTCGGCCACGTCGCGCAAGGTCGGGTGGGACTTCGACGACGAGCACCCGGCCAACGACGCCCGCGGATTCTCGCTCGACGACGTGCTCGCCCCCGAGGTCGAGACGACGCTGGTCAACGCGGTGCTCACGAACGGCGCTCGGTACTACGTCGACCATGCGCATCCCGAGATCTCGACACCCGAGGTGTCGACCGCCCGCGAAGCCGTCGTCTGGGACCGTGCCGCGGAAGAGATCGTGCGGGCGTCGATGGAATACGCGCGTCCGTTGCTGGCTGCCGGTGGCGAGCTCGTCGTCTACAAGAACAACTCCGACGGCAAGGGCAACAGCTACGGCTGTCACGAGAACTACCTCCTCGCCCGTGAGCTCCCGTTCGGGCGGCTGGCGGCGCAGATCACGCCGCACTTCGTGACCCGTCAGATCTTCTGCGGTGCGGGCAAGGTCGGGTGCGAGCTGCCTGGACGGGCGCCCGACGACGTCGTCTATCAGCTGAGTCAGCGAGCCGACTTCTTCGAAGAGGAGATCGGCCTCGAGACGACCCTCAAGCGCCCGATCGTCAACACACGCGACGAACCGCACTGCGACCCCCAGAAGTACCGCCGCCTCCACGTGATCGTCGGCGATGCCAACATGAGCGAAGTCGCGACCTATCTGAAGGTCGGCACGACGTCGATCGTGCTGGCGATGATCGAAGACGACGAGCTCGGCGACGACTGGCTGCTCGGCAACCCGGTCGGGGCGATCCGTCAGGTCAGCCACGATCTGACGCTGTCACGCACCGTGATGTTGCGTGACGGACGCCGCGCCACGGCGATCGAGGTGCAATGGGGTCTGCTCGAAAGGGCCCGCAAGTACGAGCGCCTGCACGGGTTGTCGGCCGTCGGCGAGGCCGTGGGCGCCGATGTGCTCGACCGCTGGGAGCGTGTGCTCGCCGGACTCGAACACGATCCCGACTCGGTCGCCCACTGGGTCGACTGGGTGGCCAAGCGTCGGCTCGTCGAGGGCTACGCCGATCGTCACGGTCTCGAGCCGGCCAACGCCAAGCTGAAGGCGATCGACCTGCAGTACCACGACCTGCGGGCCGAGCGGTCGCTCGCCCGCCGCGCCGGGCTCGAAACCCTCGTCACCGAGGCCGAGGCGGAAGCGGCGATGACCAACCCACCCACCACGACCCGGGCCTATTTCCGCGGTCGTTGCCTCGACAAGTACGCCAACGACATCGTCGCCGCCAACTGGGACTCACTCGTCTTCGACGTCGGCCGCGATCCGTTGCGGCGGGTGCCGATGATGGAACCATTGCGTGGGACAGCCGATCACGTGGGTAACTTGATCGACACGAGCGAAACGGCGGCCGAGCTTCTCGAACGACTCGGCGCCTGACGATCGACGGAAGGAGATCACGAGCGGCATGGCCGAACGGACCCAGAAACACAAGCAGGCACCAGGACGCACCGAAGAGGTCGTCGAGACCGAAGCACCCGCCGTGTCGGAGACGGGCGAGAAGTTGAAGGCCGAACTCGACGATCTCCTCGACGAGATCGACGACGTACTCGAGACCAACGCCGAGGACTTCGTCAAGTCCTACGTGCAAAAGGGCGGTCAGTAGCCTGTGTCAATGCCGATCTTCGATCCGGTCGACGACCCCGGATCGAACTTCCCGGAACTGCTGCGCCGCGTCGGTCTCGGGCCATCTTCCGTCGCGGCGGGTGGCGACCTGTCGGTCCCGCACGGGACCACGTGCGTCGCGCTCAGATTCGCGGACGGTGTCGTGCTGGCGGGCGACCGGCGGGCCACCTCCGGCAACCTGATCTCGCACCGGTCGATGGAAAAGGTCGTGCAGGCCGATCAGTTCAGCGGCGTGGCGATCGCCGGAGCCGCCGGCCCGGCGATGGAGATGATCCGATTGTTCCAGTTGCAGCTGGAGCACTACGAGAAGGTCGAGGGCTCCGCCCTGAGCCTCGAGGGCAAGGCGAACCAGCTCTCGATGATGGTCCGCGGCAACCTCCCGGCGGCGATGCAGGGCATGGTCGTCGTCCCGCTCTTCGCCGGATTCGACACTCGGCGTGTCGTCGGGCGGCTGTTCGCCTACGACGTGACCGGCGGTCGGTACGAGGAGCGCGACTACGTCGCCACCGGCTCGGGGAGCCTGCACGCCGGAACGGTGATCAAGGTCGGCTACCGCACTGACATGACGCGCGACGACGCCGTCACCCTCGTCTGTCGCGCCCTGTGGGAGGCAGCCGACGCCGATTCGGCAACGGGTGGACCGGATGCCCTGCGCGGCATCTACCCGATCGTGGCCACCGTCACGGCGGCCGGTTGGGAACGAGTCGGCGACGACGAACTGGCGTCGCGCTACGAGGCGATCGCCAACGAGGTGCGCACCAGATGAGCATGCCGTTCTACGTCGCCCCCGAACAGGTGATGAAGGACCGTGCCGATTACGCCCGCAAAGGCATCGCCCGCGGTCGGGCATTGGTCGCGTTGCGCTACACCGACGGGATCGCCATCGTCGCCGAGAACCCGTCGGAGACGCTGCGCAAGATCAGCGAGATCTACGACCGCATCGCGTTTGCCGGTGTCGGCAAGTACAACGAGTTCGACCAGCTCCGTGTCGCCGGAGTCCGGGCCGCCGACCTCAAAGGGTTCCAGTACTCGCGCGACGACGTCGACGCCCGCAGCCTCGCCAACCAGTACGCCCAGATCCTCGGCCAGATCTTCACCCACGAGATGAAGCCGATGGAGGTGGAGATCCTCGTCGCCGAGGTCGGTCAGGTGCCCGCCGGCGACCAGATGTTCCAGATCCTCTACGACGGCACGGTCATGGACGAACGCGACCACAGCGCGCTCGGCGGCGACTCCGAGGCCATCAACACCCGGCTCGCCGAGTCGTATGCCGACGGCCTCGACCTGGCAGCCGTCGTGCGCCTCGGGATCTCGGCGCTCTCTGGGCCCGATCGCACGATCCCGACGCGCGAGCTCGAGGTCGCCAAGCTCTCGCGCGGCGATGGCCGGCGCTGCTTCCGCCGCCTGGACGACGACGAAGTCGACGCGCTCGTCGGTAGTTGAACGAGCCGGCGGTGGCCGTCATCGATCTCAACAGCGATCTGGGCGAGTCGTACGGCGCATGGACGCTCGGCGACGACGACGCCATGTTGCGTCTCGTCACCAGCGCGAACGTGGCGTGCGGGTTCCACGCCGGCGATCCGTCGACGCTCAGGCGGGTCTGCGCGTCGGCGGTCGAGCACGGGGTCCAGATCGGCGCCCAGGTGTCGTATCCCGACCTCGCCGGCTTCGGGCGACGGTACATGGACATCGACCCCGACGAACTGCGCGACGTGGTGCTCTACCAGCTCGGTGCGCTCGACGGATTCGCGCAGGTCGCGGGTGCGGGCGTGAAGTACGTGAAGCCGCACGGCGCCCTGTACCACGCCACGATCGCCGACCAGGGCCAGGCGCAAGCCGTCGTCGACGCGTCGCGCGAGTACGACCCGTCCTCGGCGATCCTCGGACTGCCTGGTTCTGAGCTGCTGCGGGCCGCCGAGGCGGCCGGGCTCGATGCGATTCCGGAGGCGTTCGCCGACCGGGCCTACCTGTCCGACGGGCGCCTGGTGTCGCGGCGGGAGCCGAACAGCGTGCTCACCGACCCGGCCGTCGTGGCGGCGCGGGCGGTGCGCCTGGCGACCGAACACGAGGTCGTCGCCGTCGACGGAACGGTCGTTGCGGTGCGTGCCCGGTCGATCTGCATCCACGGCGACACGCCCGGCGCGGTGCAGCTGGCCCAGGCCGTGCGGGCCGGGCTCGAGGTCGCGGGCGTCGAGATCCATCCGTTCACGCAATGAACGTTCGATGAGCCCGGCGCAGGTCCTCGACGTCGGTCCGCTGGCCCGACTGATCGAGGTCGAACCCGGAGGTGCCGCCGCGTGGGCGGCGGCCGTGCGTGCCGCGGATCTCCCTGGGGTCGTCGACATCGTGCCGGCCGCGCGGACGGTGCTCGTGAGCTTCCTCGACCGCGCCGCGGTCGCCGTGCTCACGTCGCGGCTGGCCGAGCTCGACACGTCCGCCGAGCAGTGGGCCGACCGTCTCGCGAGCAGCCACGCGGTGATCGAGATCCCCGTCAGGTATGACGGCGAGGATCTCGATGACGTGGCACGTGCAACCGGAGCTCGATCGCGACGAGGTCATCGCGCGCCACACCGGGTCGCCGTTCCGCGTCGACTTCTGCGGTTTCGCGCCTGGGTTCGCGTACCTCCGAGGACTCGACGAGGTGCTGTGGTTGCCCCGTCGATCGACACCGCGGACCCGGGTACCGGCGGGATCGGTCGCGATCGCCAACGTGCATTCGGCCGTCTACCCCGGCGTGTCGCCAGGCGGATGGCATCTGCTCGGGACGACGTCGACTCGGGTCTGGGACGCCGATCGCGATCCGCCCGCGTTGCTCGAGCCGGGCACCGAGGTCAGGTTCGTCGCCACGTGACGAGTCGAGCGATCGAGGTCGTCGACATCGGTTGGTCGACGACGATCCAGGATCGGGGCCGACCGGGCCTCGCCCATCTCGGCGTGCCGACCGCGGGCGCTGTCGATCCGGCGCTCGCCGCGCTCGTCAACCGGTTGGTCGGCAACGACGAGCGTGCCGCGGTGCTCGAGACTGCCGGCGGGCTCGTGGTGCGTGCCACAGGTCCGGTTCTCGTGGCGACGACCACCGACCTGGCACCGCGCGCCTTGGCGGCGGGGGAGCAGCTGACGATCCCGGTGGACGTCGAACGCACGTGGTCGTACCTGGCCGTGCGCGGGGGGTTCACGGTCGCGCCGGTGCTCGGATCGCGGGCGCACGACACGTTGTCGGGTCTCGGGCCGGCCGCGATCGGGCCGGGAATGTTGCTGCCCGTCGGCGACGACCCGGCGACCCCGGTCCTCGTCGACGTCGCGCCGGCCCCGCCGAGGCCTGATCGCTTCCGGGTGTGGCCCGGCCCACGGGCCAGTTGGTTCGACGCCGCGGCGTCGGCGCAGCTGACGGCGAGTGCGTGGACGGTCGAGACCGTGAGCCGGGTCGGGCTGCGCCTCGCGGGTACGGCGATACGGCGCCTGAATGACGACGAGTTGGCGAGCGAGGGGCTGGTAGCGGGCGCGATCCAGGTACCCCACGACGGCCAGCCGGTGGTGATGCTGGCCGACCATCCGACCACTGGCGGGTACCCGGTCATCGCCGTCGTCGATCCCGACGACCTGGCCGCACTGGCCCAGCGCCGCGTCGGCTCGACCGTGCGCTTCGGCCACGCACAGTGATTCCGGCTGGCGAGAAAATGAAAGTCCAGCGCGGCTTCGAACGTACCGATACATTGCGGCCATGGAGCGCCGCATCTACGGACTCGAGAACGAGTACGGCGTCACCTGCACGTTGCGCGGCCAGCGCCGGCTCAGTCCCGACGAAGTGGCGCGCTACCTGTTCCGTCGGGTCGTGTCGTGGGGTCGCTCCTCGAACGTGTTCCTCCAGAACGGGGCGCGCCTCTACCTCGACGTCGGCTCGCACCCCGAGTACGCGACGCCGGAATGCGATTCGCTGTACGACCTCGTCGTCCACGACAAAGCGGGCGAACGGATCCTCGAATCGCTCGTCGGATCTGCCGAGCAGCGCCTCGCCGAGGAATCGATCCGCGGCACCATCTACCTGTTCAAGAACAACACCGACTCGGCCGGCAACTCCTACGGCTGTCACGAGAACTACCTCACCAGCCGGCGCGACGATCTCGGCCACTACGCCGAGGTGCTGATCCCGTTCCTCGTCAGCCGGCAGATCTACACGGGCGCCGGCAAGGTCCTCCAGACCGCCCGCGGCGCCAGCTACTCGATCGCGCAGCGCGCCGAGCACATCTGGGAAGGTGTGAGCTCGGCGACCACGCGCAGCCGGCCGATCATCAACACCCGCGACGAGCCTCATGCCGATGCCGAGAAATACCGCCGGCTGCACGTCATCGTCGGCGACTCCAACATGTGCGAGTACACGACGTTCGTGAAGGTCGGTGCAGCCGCCTGCATGTTGCGGATGCTCGAGGATCACAACGTCGTGCTGCGCGACATGACGCTCGAGAACCCGATTCGGGCGATTCGCGAGATCAGCCACGACATGACGTGCCGGCGACTGGTGCGTCTCGCCAACGGGCGCGAGGTGAGCGCCCTCGACATCCAGCGCGAGTACCTCGACCGGGCGTTGCGGTACGCCGAGACGCGTGGCTTCCCACCGCTCGAGCAGAAGGCGCTCGACATGTGGGAGCACTGCATCACGACGCTCGAGAACGACCCGATGAAGCTCGATCGCGAGGTCGACTGGGTGATCAAGTACAAGCTGATCGAGGCGTTCCGCGAACGTCACGATCTCGCCCTCGGACATCCGCGCGTGCAGCTCCTCGACCTGCAGTACCACGACGTCGCCCGCGATCGCAGCCCGTTCTACAAGCTGCAGGACCGCGGCATGGTCGAACGGGTGTGCACCGACGAAGACATCGAGACGGCGATCGAGACGCCACCGCAGACCACCCGTGCCAAGCTCCGTGGCGAGTTCGTCAAGCGGGCCAAGGAACGTCGCCGCGACTACACGGTCGACTGGGTGCACCTCAAGCTCAACGACCAGGCGCAGCGCACAGTGCTCTGCAAGGATCCGTTCAAGAGCCGCGACGAGCGGGTCGAGAAGCTGATCGAATCGCTCTGATCCCGCGAGCGTCGACCCTTCCGATACCGTGATCCCGGCGTGACCGAAACCACCGAGTACGACGACGATCTCGTTCCCCCCACGATGGAAGCCGACGAGACGATGGAACCCGACGAGTCGTCGGACGACGCCGACACGCTGGCGCGCAAGCCGGGCATGTCACGCACGACGCGGGCGTTCATCGACTGGGTCGTGGTGGTGGGGATCGCGCTGCTCGTCGCGATCCTCGTGCGGACGTTCCTGCTCGCCCACTTCGTGGTCGACGGCACGTCGATGACCACCACCCTCCACACCGGCGATCGGGTGTTCGTCAACAAGCTGTCATACCGCCTCCACGACCCCAACCGCGGCGACGTGGTGGTGCTGCACCAGATCGGCGGCTCGGCCGAGCGCGATCTGATCAAGCGCGTGATCGCCCTGCCCGGCGAGACGATCGAGATCCGCTCGTGCCAGGTCACCATCGACGGCAAGCTGCTCGACGAGCCATACCTCGATCCCGAGGTCGTGACCCCGGGCAACTGCGGCGGCGACTACGGACCGACAGCGGTCCCCGACGACTCGGTGTTCGTGATGGGCGACAACCGTCCGGGTTCGTCCGACAGCCGTGCCCTCGGCCCGATCCATGAGTCAGACCTCGTCGGCCGCGCGTTCGTCGTGTTCTGGCCGCGCAGCGACTGGCAATGGCTCTGACTCGATGGCCGGCTCACTCGACGTAGAAGCACGACACGTCTGGTCGCCGGCTAGAGCGCTCCCAATTCTGCTTTGTAGGCGTCGACCATCGTGTCGACGTGGTCGCTGAAGACACCGTCGAGGCCCATCCGTAGCGCGGGACGAAGGATGTGCTCGTGCTGCATGTCCCATCCGAACGCGGTGCGGTTGAAGCGATGGAACAACGTGACGAGGCCACCGTTCCAATCGGAGTGGTGCAGGTTGACGCCGTCGATCCCGCGCTCGGCGAGAACCGCCGCCCGACGCTCGGGGCCCTCGCGGATCCGTTGCAGCCGCGTCGAGTCGACGAGCTTCACGTCGGCGTCGATCGGGCGGAGTGGGATCAGGTCCTCGTATCGCGGATGGCACAGCCACAGCCTCGGAACGATGTCCGGAGCGGTCTCGCGGACGAACTCGATCACGGAGCGTCCGACCGCCTCATCCTTGAGATCGAGGGACAGCTCGTAGTCCGTGCCGCAGCGCTCGAACAGCTCGGCGAGCGTGGGGATGTGCGCCGGCAGCTGTTCGCGTCGTAGCTCGCGGATCCTTCGCTTGCGGCGCTGGACACGCGCCACCCCGTCGTGATCGAGGACGGGGACGCCATCGGCGGTCAACCAGACGTCGCTCTCCAGCCCCGAAGCACCGAGACGAAGTGCCAGCTCAAAGGCCGCGATCGTGTTCTCGCGGGCGTGTGCGCGGGCTCCGCGATGGGCGAACGTGATGGGATGTTCGAGGAGTGACGGGAGCCGCTGCTGCACGCTTTGTCATCCTGCCAGCCTCGTAGACTGCGCCGCGTGTTCAACATGTCCGGCACCGAGATCGTCGTGATCCTCCTGTTGGCGCTCGTCGTGTTGGGCCCCGAGAAGCTCCCTGATGCGATCCGCAAGTTCGGTAAGACGTACGCCGAGCTGAAGAAGATGGGCACCGGGTTCCAGCAGGAGTTCAAGTCGGCGATCGACGAACCGATGCGCGAGATGCGTGAGACCGCCGACCTGTTGAAGAAGTCGGTCGACTTCTCGGGGAGCTCCGCCGCACCACCGAAGGTGCCGGGCGACACGACCGCCGCACCGGTCACCGACGACGTCAGTGACCGACCGACGCGCAACGACGGCATCGCGCCCGCCGATCCCGACGTCGTGCCCACCGACGCGCGGCACCCGCGCCCGCCAGCTTGAGGAAGCTGCGGCGGTCAGCCACCGCCTCTTTCTTGCCCTGCTTCTTCATGAGCCTTGCCTCCTGAGTGTGATTCCCATGCCTGCTTTTGCTTGGTTCTGGTTGTCCCTCGACCCGCGCACCGTCAGACCATCGCGACGCGCCCTCCTCGATCTCGAGGAACAGGCGGCCCACCGATGCGAGCGTGGCGTAGAGGATGGACGCCTTGGCCGCTTCCATGTCGCGGAAGAGAACCGGCGCCCAGTTGCCGATGTGCGCTGAGAAGAAGGCCTTCTGCTCGTCGAGAGCGAGAGCGCGGCCGAACGAGCCGTCGATGAAGCCGGCCATCATCTCGCACAGCGAGGCGATATGGTCCTCGGGCTCCGCCACGCTCTCGGATCGCGCTCGAGGCCGAGCCGGCTCCATGTCCTGGCGCAGCTTGGCCAGGGTTTCTCGTGCAGGAAGCCCGTGAGATAGTAGGAGCCATACGGCACCGAGCTCCCCCCGCACCAGGCCGATGAATAGATCCTGGTACTCCTCCGCCACGGTTGCGGCTTGTGAGCGGCCGCAAACGTGCGCGAACGCAGAGATGGCGCGGCCGAGGTCGCTGGCGTCGCCGCTCAGCCCGGCGCCGGCCGCCAGATCCGCAGCGGTCGGTGGGTAGGAGAGAAAGCGCGCCAGCAGCCGATAGCATTGCGCGCGCAAGCAGATCCTCCGGCGCGATGCTCTCGGCGCGTGGTCAACGCCCTGTGCGGCCTGCGAAGCGGACAACATGAACAGCCTCCCCAACCTATTGGCCTTCTTGTCGTTGCTGGATCCTGCCTAGTTGAAGCGGGCAGCGACGCAATATCAATCCAGGAAACATGCAAGGTTTCAGTCGAACCCCGACTTCCGCTGTCGCCATCTGCTCAGTGTGCATGGACGAATGTCTTCCGAATTCCTGCGCATCTCTAGCTGATATGTAAATTATGCATCTTATTGCGGAGCCATTGCTTGCTGCAGTCTGCGAGAGTGATACCCATATGCGAGCGCCTGCGCTCATGCACCTTGCTGTTGCGGCTGACGACCGTAGGTTGATCGCACTGGCCCGCACCAGGGGGCGCCGCCGGAAGATCTAGCATCCTGAGGCCCAGTTCACACCTATGAGCATGCCCTTGCTCACTGGCACCTGTCGTCGTCCGGCCCGCATGATCGACCCGTTCGGGCGGCACGTGACCTATCTGCGGGTCTCGGTGACGGACCGCTGCGACTTCCGCTGCACCTACTGCATGGCGGAGCACATGACCTTCCTGCCGAAGAAGGACCTGCTGACGCTCGAGGAGCTCGACCGGCTCTGCTCCGCCTTCATCGCCAAGGGCGTGCGCAAGCTGCGCCTCACCGGCGGCGAGCCGCTGGTGCGCAAGAACATCATGTGCCTGTTCCGCGCGCCTCGGCGCGCCATCTGGACAGCGGCGCGCTCGACGAGCTGACGCTGACCACCAACGGCATCGCAGCTGCCGCAATTCGCGCACGAACTCGCCGATCGCGGCGTCCGGCGCATCAACGTCTCGCTCGACACGCTCGACCCCGACAAGTTCAAGGCGATCACCCGCTGGGGCGACCTTGCAAGGTGCATGGCGGGCATCGACGCGGCGCAGAAGGCCGGCATCCATGTCAAGATCAACGCCGTCGCGCTCAAGGGCTTCAACGAGCACGAGATCCCGACGACCTGATGCGCTGGGCGCATGGGCGCGGCATGGACCTGACCCTGATCGAGACCATGCCGATGGGCGAGATCGACGACGACCGCACCGACCAGCTACCTGCCGCTCTCGATCGTGCGCGCCCGCCTGACGGAGCAGTTCACGCTGACGGACATCGCCTACCGCACCGGCGGCCCGGCGCGCTATGTGCGCGTCGCGGAGACCGGCGGCCGGCTCGGCTTCATCACGCCGATGACCCATAATTTCTGCGAGAGCTGCAACCGCGTCCGCCTCACCTGCACCGGCACGCTCTACATGTGCCTCGGCCAGAACGACGCCGCCGACCTGCGCGCGCCGCTGCGCGCCTCCGACGACGACGCCTGCCTGCCGACGCGCCATCGACGAGGCGATCACCCGCAAGCCCAAGGGCCACGACTTCGTCATCGACCGCCGCCGCAACAAGCCCGCCGTCGCCCGCCACATGAGCGTCACCGGCGGCTGACGCTACGTTTGCGTCACTAGTCCAGCCCGGCATTTACCCTTGACGTAAAGCGTCAAAATCCCTATGATCCTAAGCTACCGTGACAGTCGCACTTGCGGACGGCGTTCCAATCAAGGCGTTTGAAGGCTTTGTCGCGCCGCGTGGAGGGCGCTTGGAAGATTTGGACGCGGCAAACAGCCTTCAAGATCTCAGGGGTCTCCGCAGCATCGGCTGGAAGCGCTGAGAGGCGATAGAAAAGGGCAATACAGCATCCGTATCAATAAGCAATGGCGGATCTGTTTCAAGTGGCCGTCCGGGGCGCCAGGCCCGTCGGATGTCGAGATCGTAGACTATCACTGAGGAACCAAGCACTCATGCCCCGCCCCCCGATACATCCGGGCGAGATTCTCGCCGAGGAACTCGAAGAAATTGGCGTTACGCCGACTGAGCTCTCCCGCCAGCTCGCCGTGCCGCCGAATCGGATTACGCAGATCATCAACGGGAAGCGCTCGATCACGGGGGATACTGCGCTGCGCCTCGGACATTGGTTCGGCATCAGTCCGCAATTCTGGCTCAACTGCAAACGGCCTATGATATCCGGGTCGCTGTAGCGAACGGCCGGCGCC
>CAVRNI010000054.1:0-151442 GCA_963722415.1 Ilumatobacteraceae bacterium | reverse complement strand
GACGAGGCTGCCGACGTGCTGGGCGAGGTAGCACTCGTGATGCCACAGGCCGGCGCCGGCGCCGCCGAACAGAAACCCGGCGGCCAGGCACGACGCCGCGGCGGCATTCCGGATCGGACATGTCCCGCTCGACCGATGCGGCGAGGCGTCCGACGCGTTCGATGTCGGCGGCGCACGCGGTGACGAGTGATTCGAGTTCGGCGGCATCGACGTCGCGACTGTCACGCAGCCGGCCGATCACGACGGGCACCAGTGCTGCCGCGGTGTCACCCCAGGTGGCGAGCATCGGGGTGGTTTCGGAGGCGATCAGCGCCACGCCGTCAACGGCCTGGCGACGGCGGGCGTCGAGCGCCACGTGGGCCGCGATGAGTCGATCCGGTCGCAGGCCAGGTGCCCGCCCGAACAGATCAGGCGCGTCGAGCCCGCAGCGCAACGCGTTCAGCAGGGCGGTCATGTCGCCGCGGCGCGCTTCGATCGGCTCGAGCGACTCGTCGCCCGGTGCAGGAGCTCGAGATCGGCGAGCAGCGCACGCTCCTCGTCGCCCGAGGCGGGCCATTCGCGCCCTGGCCGAACTCGCCAGAGTAGATCAGCGCACGGGCCGCGGGCCCTGTGCCGTCTCGGCTTCCAGCGACGCAGCGGCGTGCTGCCGTTCGAGCGTCGCAACCGATGACGTGCCCATGGGAATCCTCCGTGAAATCCTCAGGGACAACATCCGTGTATCCCTCGTGCAGCCGACCGTGCGGTCGGCGCCAGACGGGCACGTCGATGGGCGGGGGATCGTGGGGTGATTCTCGAGCGTTCAGCTGCGACCGAGGCGCTGGATGCGGCGCAGCACCATCGGGTGCTGCATCTTGGCGATCGCCTTGGCTTCGATCTGGCGCACGGCTTCGCGCGACAGCCCGAGCGTCTCGCCGATGTCGGCGAGCTTCTCTTCCGGCTCGCCATCGAGCCCCATCCGGCGAACCACGACGTAGAGCTCGCGGTGATCGAGCGCGGCGATACCGAACTCCTTGAGCGCGGTGAGCGTCAGGCTGGCGCTCACGACCTCGTCAGGCCCCGCATCCTTGCTTTCGATGATGTCGCCGAGTGTCAGGGAGTCGTCGCTCCGATCGGCTGGTCGACCGATTCGAGCCTCGGCGGCGAAGCACCCGACGGACCTGGTCGACGGTGACCCCGACCAGGGTCGCGACGTCCTCGTACGAGGGCACGAAGCGCTCGTCGTCGCCCTGCAGATGGCGGAACGCCCGCAGGATCTCCGGGCGGCGCTCGAAGTCGCCGAGGTTCAGGTTCGGGTGGTCGGCATCGCGGACCGCCCGGAGGACCTCACGCTGGATCGGCTTGTAGGCCCAGTGGCCGAAGCGACCCTGCTCGGGATCGAAGCTGTCGATCGCCCGCATCAGGCCGAGCATGCCCGCCGCCTCGAAGTCGGCGGAGTCGCCGCGACTCGAGTTCGACGTGAAGCGCCGGCAGTACGAGCGCACGAGCCCGGTGTTGAAGCGCACGATCTCGGTGGTGACGTCTTCGAGGCGCCGCCCGAGGCGGGCGACCTCACGTCGTTCGACCGGACGTTCGCCACCTTCTTCGCTGGCCGCCAGCTGATCCTGGAGCGCCCTGCGCTCGAGGAACAACTCGACGTTGCGATCACCGTAGTCGGGAGAGGAACCCGTGGTCCTCGCCTGCTGTGGGCTCAATTTGACACCTCCGTGATCGCCGGTCCCGCTGACCGATCCACCAGGCTTTCATCGGATCGTGTTGCGACAACATGACGGACCCTGTGTCAACTCTGTGCAAACTAAGACGTTATAACACCTGGTAGACATATCTGTCGGCCTGGCTTCATGGCCCCGCGGCGACTACCCCGAACTATCCCCGCCGTGAATGCGCCGCCGACTCTGTGCCAGGTCCTCCTGGTCCACGATCGTTCGGATGTCGCCCCGACACGCGTCCACGACGCGATCACACCCACCTCCGCAAACGGCATCCCACACGCCACGACACACCCCCCACACACCCCATCAGCCTCGGCCCTGTCGTCGAGGTGACCGAGGTGTCCACCGTGCTCGAAGCACTCGCCCTCTATGACTCCGCGCAATTCGACATCGTCGTCGTCGGCCGGCCCGCCACGACCGGATCGGCGGCCGACACCGTGCGCCGCCTCCGCCTGGAAGCGCCGCAGATGGCGATCATGGCGATCGTCGATCCGCTCGATCCCCGCGCCGTCGCCGACGCGCTCCACGCCGGGGCGACCGGTGTCCTCTCCGACGGGGTCAGCGCCGACGACGCCGCCTCGCTCGTGCAGATCGCCGCCCGCGGCACCGCGGTGGTCGACGGCCGCGCCGCCGGGTCGTTGGCGTCCGCCTGGCTTCCGGGGTCGCACGATCCGCTGTCGGCCCGCGAGTCGGAGGTCCTCCAACGCCTCGCGTCGGGCGCCACGAACGCGGCGATCGCGTCCGCCCTCTACCTGTCGCGCGAGACCGTCAAGTCGCACGTGGCACGCCTGCTCCGCAAGATCGGCGCACCCGACCGCGGTGCGGCGGTCGACAAGGCTCGCCGTCTCGGCCTGCTCGTCGACGCCGATCAGGACGAGCCCGTCGTCGCCTGATCGCCACTGCCGATCAGACAAGGCGGTTCGCGCAGGTCTCGCCGGCGGCGAGGCAGTCGAGGTTGTCCAACGTCGTCACGGCGATGGCGTCGAGCGCCTCGCGCGTCAGGAACGCCTGATGGGCGGTGATCAACACGTTCGGGAACGTCAGCAGCCGGGCGAACACGTCGTCGCCGATGATCTCGGCGGAGCGGTCCTCGAAGAACAACTCCGCCTCCTCCTCGTAGACGTCGAGCGCGAGCGATCCGATGTGGCCCGTCTTGAGGCCGTCGATGACAGCCAACGTGTCGATCAGCGCTCCCCTGCCGGTGTTGACGAGCATCACGCCGGCGCGCATGCGCGCGATGACGTCGGTGGAGACGAGATGGTGCGTTTCAGCCGTGAGCGGACAGTTGAGCGTCACGACGTGGCTGCGCTCCCACAGCTCGTCGAGGCCCACGTAGCCGATCCCCAGTTCCACGAGACCCTGGTCCACGTTGGGATCGTGGGCGACCACCTCGCACCGGAAGTGCCACGCGAGCCGGGCCACGAGCGCCCCGATCCGGCCCGTGCCGACGACGCCGACGGTCTTCCCGGCGAGGTCGAAGCCGACGAGCCCGTCGAGCGCGAAGTTGCCGTCGCGCACGCGGTTGTACGCCTTGTGGATGCGACGGTTCAACGCGAGGATCAGGGCGATCGTGTGCTCGGCGACCGCGTTCGGCGAGTAGGCGGGGACACGTACGACGTCGAGCCCGAGACGGGCAGCCGCGACGAGGTCGACGTTGTTGAACCCGGCACAACGAAGGGCGACGTGGCGCACCCCGACCGCGGCCAGCGCGGTGAGCGCGGCATCGTCGAGCACGTCGTTCACGAACACGCACACCGCCTGCGCGCCCTCGGCGAGCGGCACCGTCGGCAGCCGCAGCCGATCCTCGAGCTCGACGATCTCGTGGCCGGACAGCGCGTTGGCGCGAGCGAACGCCACCGATTCGTACGGCTTGGTCGAGTACATCGCGACTCGCATCGGGCAAGCATCCCATCGCCCGGGGCCTTGGCAGTAGCTTCCTACAGCAGAGATGGCTGATCCGATTGCCGATCCGATAAAGGTGTTCCTGCTCGACGACCACGAGATCGTCCGCCGCGGCGTCGCCGACCTGATCGACGCCGAAGAGGACATGGTCGTGATCGGTCAGTGGGGTGGCGCGGTCGGCGCCGTGGAACGGATCGAGGCGAGCGCGCCCGACGTCGTCGTGATCGACGTACGGCTCGGCGATGGTTCCGGCATCGAGGTGTGCCGCGACGTCCGCTCGGGCCAGCCTGACGTCGGGTGCTTGATCCTCACCTCGTTCTCCGACGACCAGGCGCTCGTCGACGCCAGCCTGGCGGGCGCCGCCGGCTACCTGCTCAAGCAGGTGCGCGGCAATCGCATCGTGGAGGCGATCCGCGCCGTCGCCGGTGGCGCGCAGCTGCTCGATGCGGCGACCGTCCGCCTCGCGCTGCGCCGGCTGCGTGAGAGCGAGCCCGGCACGATCGCCGAGCTGACCCCACGCGAGCGTGAGATCCTCGAGCTGATCGGCGAAGGCCGTTCGAACCGGCAGATCGCGACCGAACTGTTCCTCGCCGAGAAGACGGTCAAGAACTACGTGTCGAACCTGCTCGCCAAGCTCGGCATGCAGCGTCGTTCGGAGGCCGCAGCGTTCGTCGCCCGCGTCGACGAACGCGCCCGCCACCGCTTCGAATGAGTCAGAAGTCGAGCGTCGGGAGCCCCGGCGGGATCCCCGCCACCGCGATCGCCTTGGCCTTCGTCCGCGCGAGGCTCCACGCGGCGCGGCGGCGACGGCCTCGGCGACGCGCCGTGCCGCCGCCGCCAACTCGGAGTCGGCGACGACCTCGCTCACGACGCCCATCCGCAGTGCGTCGGTGGCATCGATGCGCCGGCCGGTGAAGCACAGATCGCGGGCGACGGCGCCGCCGGCGAGGTCGTGGAGCAGCCCGTAGATCACATCGCCGAACGTCTGCTCGGGGTGCCCGAAGATCGCCGACGAGCACACGATCCGGATGTCGCACAGCAGCGCCAGGTCGAACCCGCCGGCCAGCGCCGCGCCGTTCACCGCGGCAATGGTGGGCAGCGGGAACCGGAACAGCACGTGGTGGAAGCGATCGCTCGACGCCCACAGCCGATCCTGGAAGCCCGGTTCGTCGATCCCGAACTCGCGCAGATCGAACCCGGCCGAGAAGCAGGTTCCAGCGCCGGTGACCACGAGCACCTTGAGCCCCTCGTCGGCGGCCAGCCGCTCCAGCTGATCCGAGATCGCGTCGCGTACCGCGATGGACAGGGCGTTCTTCTTGTCCGGTCGATTCACGACCAACGACGCGATGCCGGCCGCGTCCGGACCTTCCACGAGCACGAGATCGGTGCCGGTCACCGCGTCAACGTAGCGATGGCGGGTACCTCGCGCGTTCCGGTCAAGCCCCGTTCCGATCAAGCAAGGTCGATGGTGACCGGGACCGCCCGGGCGAGGGTGTGCCCGACGGGCGACGTTCCGACGACCGTGTCGTGCAACTGCTGGAGCTGGTCCGGCGACGCGTCGGCATCGAGGTGCACGGCGACGTGGATGCCGTCGAAGCCGGCGTGGCCCTCGCGCAGTCCGAGGAAGGCGCGCAGGTCGAGGTCGCCCGTGAGTTCGATGCGAAGGTCACGGATGGCGATGCCGGCGACCGAAGCGTTCGCCGCGTAGCCGACGGCGAGGCAGTTACCGAGGGCGCCGAGCAGCTGCTCGACCGGGTTCGGCGCCGTGTCGGCACCCCCCAACGCCACCGGCTCGTCCGACGGCACGGGGGCGAACTCACGGATGCGGGCCTCGGATTGGAAGCCGCCGTTCCATCGCACTTCCGCCGACCACGTCGTGGCCGCGACCTCCGGTTCGTCCTGGATGGCCTTGACGAGCCCGACGACGGCGTCGAGATCGACTTCGTTCAACGTGGCGGAAGAACTGATGGACATGGGACCTCCAAGGGGGCAATTGTTGACTTACCTGATCGACATTATCGCACAATTGTGCCCCGCGTCACACCCCGGATCTGGGTTAGCGGCTGAGACGGCTGCGACCGGATCGTCGGGCTCAACCGGTGCTGAACCCGCCGTTCAACGGGACGGACCAGCGCAACAACGTGCCACCTTCGTCGCGCTGGCCGATCTCGAACGTGCCGCCGAGCTCGTACGCGCGGTGGGCGATGTTGGCGATGCCGCTGCGCCGGCCCGGCTCACCGATGCCGCGGCCGTTGTCGGTGACCTCCAAGGTGACGTGGTCGTCGACCTCGAGGTCGAGGTACACGTGCGTCGCCCCGGCGTGGCGCGCGACGTTGGCGAGAGCCTCGCGGACGACCGGGATCAACTGATCGACGATGGCGTCGGGGACAGAGCTGTCGATCGGGCCGGCGAACCGGACGTGCGGTTCGAATCCGAGGGACGGCACGATCTCGGTGACCACGTCGCCGATCCGCTGACGCGGCCCAACCGACGATTCGGCCTCGCTCAGCTCGTAGATGGTGAAGCGGATCTGGCGGATGATGTGGTCGATGTCGTCGACCGCCTTGGCGATCCGGCCCGCCAGCTCGGGCGTCGCCACCCGGGACTGCAATCCCTGCAGGCCCAGCCCGACACCGAACAGCTCCTGGATCACGGTGTCGTGGAGATCGCGGGCGATGCGGTCGTGGTCTTCGGCCATCGCCCGCCGCCGGTTGGCGTCGGCGAGCTGTTCGTCCGACTCGACGCGCGACGTCACGTCGCGCACGGCGGCGAACGTCATCGCACCGAGCGTGGTGTCGATGCGCGCCAGGCTGATCTGGACCGGGAACACCGTGCCGTCGCGACGTTGACCGTACAGATGGCGACCGACGCCCATGCCGCGCCGTCTCGGTTGCGCGACGTACCCCTCGCGGAGCCCGACGTGCATCGAGCGAACGTCGGCAGGCACGAGGAGCTCGATCGACGTACCGAGCATGTCGCCGACCGAGTAACCGAAGAGACGTTCCAACTCGGTGTTGACGGCGACGATGCGCCCGTCGTCGGCGACGATCGCCATTCCGTCGGGCGCGGCCTCCAACACCGCATGCGCCTCGAGTCCGAGCTGCGCCATCGCGTCTTTCATGGCGAGAGCAGACTATGGGATGGGGTGGTGCTCCACCGGCGAGGCCGCGGCGGCCGCGACCACCACCTGTCGATCGTCGGCGACGAGTCGTTCGGCAAGGAGACGATCGGCAAGGAGACCGAGGAAGCGTCGAACGACCGACACCGCGATGCGATGGGCGAGGCTGGCGTCGGCCGTCCAGCGTTCGACGCCGTCGCTGAACTCATAGCGGCCGAGCAGCTGGACGTCGGTGTACTCCGGTCCGCAGGCGACGATCTCGATGTCGGCATCGAGGCCCGAGACGAAGCGTCCGCCGACGGCCGGCCAGGCGATCGGAACGATCGTCGCGTCGTTGCGTTGGCGGGGCGCACCCAACCACACCGGGACGATCGCCGGTGGTGCGAGATCGGCCTCGTCGACGCCGGAGGCGATCCACGTCGGCATGTCGTTGCGACAGGCCGACGCGACGAGCATGCCGAGCCACGGGTCGACGTTGGAGCCGAACCGGGCGACGACCTCCTCGTACGGGAGGTTCAGGCGCACGAAGTCGTGGACGAACACCGCAACCCCTCATCGACTGTCATGAGACGATCCTCCGCCCGATGCGACGCCGGCAACAGGGTCGTACGTCCTAGGTGCGTGCCGCCACAGGACTTTTGGCCCTGCTCACGGCCCACTCGCATCCCTACCGTCGAGCGCATGGCCTCAGAAGATCGCTCCGTATTGGGTTGGACCTCGTTCCTCGTCGCGATCGGAGCGCTCGTCATCGCGCTCCTCATCCCGATCGTCGACAAGGACGACGCGGTCACCTCGGCCGCCGGTGCGGCGCTGACCGTGCTCGATGTCGAGCTCGGTCCGCTCACGCTCACCCCAGCCCAGCTGACGGCGACGCCGGGCCACGTCCAGCTCCGCGTCACCAACGTCGACCCGCAGACCCACAACCTGACGATCGCCGGACAGAAGACGAAGGATCTCCAACAGGGCGAGTCGGAGGTGCTCGACCTCGGTGTGCTCGGAGCCGGCTCGTACGAGATGTTGTGCGAGATCGCCGGCCACGCCGCGGGCGGGATGACCGGTGCGCTGACGATCGGCGGCACGTCCGCCAGCCCGTCGGCCGACCATCCGGAACCGACCATGCGACCCACGAGACCGCTGCGTCCGCCGACTACCTGCACGGCTACGCGTCGTGGGAGGAGATGGAGACGGCGATGAACGAACGGGCGATGGCGTTCCTGGACCCGACCATCAAGGGTGAGGTGGGCGGCCAGAAGCTGGCACCCGAGATCCTGCCCGACGGCACGAAGCGCTTCGAGCTCACGGCGGCGATCACCGACTGGGAGATCGAACCGGGCGTGATCGTCAAGGCGTGGACGTACAACGGGGTCGTACCGGCGCCGGAGATCAACGTCGACGTCGGCGACAAGGTCCAGATCGTGCTCACCAACAACCTCCCGACCGCGACGTCGATCCACTACCACGGCGTCCGGGTCCCGAACGCGATGGACGGCGTGCCGCCCTACACGCAGGACTCGATCGCGCCCGGCGCGGTGTACACGTACGAGTTCGAGGCACTGGAGCCGGCGGTCGGGATCTACCACTCGCACAGCGGTGCCGAGCAGGTGCTGGACGGCTTGTTCGGAGCGTTCATGATCGGCGAGATGACCATTCCCGACGTGCTCGTCGAGCAGGGCATGGACCACGTCGACCAGGAGGTCAACATGGTCCTCAACGACGCCGGCGTCATCGGGTTGTCGCTGAACGGCAAGAGCTTCCCCGCGACCCAGGCCTACAGCGCCAAGGTCGGCGACGTGATGATGGTGCACTACTTCAACGAGGGTGTGCTCGCCCACCCGATGCACCTCCACCAGCCGGTCGGATGGGTGATCGCCAAGGACGGCAAGGAGCTGCTCGTGCCGATGCCCGGTGACACGATCAACATCGCACCCGGCGAGCGCTACACGGTGCTGTACAAGATCCAGGACCCCGGTGTCTGGGCCTGGCACTGTCACATCCTCACCCACGCCGAGCGGGCCGATGGCATGTTCGGCATGGTCACCGCCCTGGTCGTCGAACCGTGATCCGCGTGAGATGATCGGGCGGCGATGATCGTGGTCTGCGGGATCGACGGATCCCCGAACGCCCAGCATGCCCTGCAGTGGTCTGCCGACCTCGTGGCGGGGACGGGTGGCGAGGTGATCGCGGTCCACGCCGTCGGCCTGGTCGAGGAGCTCCAGGGTGAGACCGTCCCGAGCGCATCGCACCGCCGCGAGATCGAGGACCTGTGCGTCACCGTCTGGTGTGCCCAGCTCGCCCGCAGTGGTGTGGAATGGCGACACGCGGTGCTCGACGGACATCCCGTCGACGTCATGCTCCGCGCGGCCGAGGAGTACGCCGCCGGCCTGATCGTCGTCGGCCGCCGCGGTCAAGGCAACGCGGCGGCGATCGGGAGCACGAGCACCGAACTGGCTCGCCACGCCACGTTCCCGGTCGCGATCGTCCCGTCGTCCGGACTGTGACGGGTCGCCCGTTCAGCCGCGCTCGCTCGAGCGCATGCGGCGCATCGGCAACACCGACGGCGACAACACGGCCTCGATGCGGCACCGCCCGTCGACCAGGGCCACGCCGCGGGGCGTCGCGATCACCGGATTGAGGTCGAGCTCGGCGATCTCGGGCACCGTGACCGCGAGCGTCCCCATCCGCAGCAGCAGGTCCTCGAGGGCGGCGATGTCGACCGGCGGACTGCCCCGGTAGCCGGTGAGCAACGGAGCGCTCTTCGGCGCGCGGACCAGTTCGGCGGCGTCGACGTCGGTCATCGGGACGATCTGGAACGCCCGGTCGGCGAACAGCTCGGCCGCCGTGCCGCCGAGACCGAACATCACGACCGATCCGAACAGGTCGTCGCGCACGATGCCGACGATGGTCTCGACTCCGGGTTCAGCCATCGGTTGGAGCACCGCGCCGCTCATCCCGGGCACCCGCTGCGCCATCTCGTCGTATGCGCGCGTCACCGCATCGACGGACGCGAGGCCGAGCGCGACGCCGCCGACGTCGCTCTTGTGCAACACGTCGGCGGCGATGACCTTCATCGCGACCGGAAGGCCGAGGGTGGCCGCGGCCGCCGCCGCCTCGCCGGCGGAGCCGACGACGACCTGAGGCACCATCGAGATCCCTGCTGCGGCGAGGAGGGCGCGCAGTTGCTCGGGCTCCATCCAGTGTGATCGGACCTGGTCTGATCTGTCTTGGCCCGATGTCGTGCTCAACGCGTCACGCACCACCTCGCGGACGGCGGCGGCGTCGTATCCGTCCGGGATGACCACCGTGCCGACCGGGCGGCGTCGCCACGTCGCAAGTTCGGCGATGCGCCCGAGCGCAACAGCCGGCGACTCCGGGAAGGGGAACACCGGCACCGCCCGGCGAACGACCGGATCGCCCTGGGCCGCGAGCTCGATCGCCGGCGGGAGGTCGTGGGCGAGGAAGCAGGCCAGCATCGTCTTGTCCGGTGTGCTGGACGCGGCGCGGCGAACCGCCTCGACGATCGCCGCCGGCTCGCTGATCATCGGATCGGTGTAGATCACGATGACGGCGTCGACCGATTCGTCGGCGAGCACCACACGGAGGGCCTGCTCGTACTCCACGGCCCCCGCACTCGCGAGGAGATCGACCGGGTTGCGCACACCGGCGTGCGGGCCGAGCAACTCGGCCAGCGCGGTGCGCGTCGACGGCGACAGTTCGGGAACGACGAGACCGGCGCCGGAACACGCGTCCGCGGCGAGGATCCCTGGCCCGCCGCTGTTCCCGACGATCGCCACCCGGCGACCGGCCGGCAGCGGCTGGTGCACGAGCACACGCGTGACGTCGAACATCTGGGCCAACGTGTCGACCCTGATGATCCCGGCCTGCCGGAACAGCGTGTCGGTCAGGATGTCGTCGGTCGCGAGGGCGGCGGTGTGCGACGAGGCCCCCCGCTGACCCGCCTCGGACCGGCCGCTCTTCACGGCCACGATCGGCTTGTGCCGCGAGAACCGCCGGGCGAGGCGGTTGAACTTGGTCGGGTTGCCGAACGATTCGAGGTACAAGAGGGCGACGTCGGTGGCGGGGTCGTCCTCCCAGTACTGCAGGAGATCGTTGCCCGAGATGTCGGCCTTGTTCCCGAGCGACACGAACGACGAGATGCCGAGGCCGAGCGACTCGGCAGCCTCCAGCACCGCGATGCCGAGTGCACCCGACTGCGACACGAACCCGACGCTGCCCCTGACGGGCTTCGTCGGAGCGAACGTGGCGTCGAGGTTGACCTCTGGCGCAGTGTTGATGATGCCGACGCAATTGGGCCCGATGAGGCGCATGCCATAGCGCCTCGCCAGCCGGACGAGCGCGGCTTCGGTGCCGTGGCCGCCGGCACCGACCTCGGCGAAACCAGCGGAGAGGATCACCGCTCCGTGCACGCCCGCCTCGCCACATTCGCCGAGCACGCCCGCGACCGCGCCGGCGGGCACACTGATGATCGCGAGGTCGACATGGTCGGGCACGTCCGCGATCGACGGGTAGCACTTCAGCCCACGGACGCTCGCGGCACGCGGGTTGACCGGATGCACGATCCCGGTGAAGCCGTTCTCGCAGATGTTGCCCAGCACCGCGTTGCCGACCGTTCCAGCGGTGCGACTGGCCCCGATCACCGCGACCACCTTCGGGGCGAGGAGCCGCGCGACGGATCGGGTCTCGGCGATCCGTTCCCGCTCGGCGACGGCTCCGTCGGCCGGGACCGACAGGTCGAACTCGAGGTCGAACACACCAGCGTCGAGCGACCGGCGCACGGCGAAGCCGGCGTGACGGAACACGTCGAGCATCCGGCGGTTGTCACCCAACGTCTGCGCGTCGAACCGCTGGATGCCGTTCGAGAGCGCGGCCGCCACGAGGTGCTCGAGCAACAGCGTTCCGATGCCCTGCGCGTGATGGGCGTCCGCCACCGTGAACGCGACCTCGGCGCTGGCCCGCTCGCTGTCGTAGTGGTACGACCCCATGCCGATCAGCTCGCCGGCCATCTCGACGCCGAGCGTGAAACGGTCGCGGTAGTCGACGTCGAGCATCTTGGCCAGCTCGACGTCGGAGGGCGCACGCGGTGAGAAGAACCGCATCCGCAGGCTCTCCGCGGTCAGCCCGGCGAGCAGGGCCCGCACCGCAGGCAGATCGTCGGGGCCCAGCGGGCGAACCTGGACGACACCGCCGTCGGCGAGGACGACATCGGACGCCCAGTACCTTCGCACGTCGGCACCGCGGTCGGACGCCGCATCGGCGTCGGCGCTCACGGCTGCCGCACCAGCGTGGGAGGGCGCCTCAGTACGACCGGGCACCCAGCGTGACGCACCATCTCCATCGCGACGCTCCCGGCCGCCAGCCGGGCCAGGCCGGTTCGACCGTGCGTGCTGGCAACGATCAGCGATGCGTCGATGCTCTCGGCGAACTCCGCGATCGCGCGGCCCGGATGCGTGCCGTGGAGGACCTCGAACTGGGCGTCGTGGTGTGTTTGGCGGGTCAGGTCGCGCGCGAGTCGTGCGGCGTGCGAGCTCTCGACCGCGTCCGTCGATGCGAGCCTGATCAGGATCGAGGACCTCGACGACCCACGGGCGGGCCTCCAAGTCGGTGCCCAGAGCCGCGGCCAGCGGCAGCACCGTCTCCGAGAACGCCGACCCGTCGACCGGCACGATCAATTCTCCGCGGTGGTCGGCGCGAGCCGTGTTCGCCTTCGGCCCGACGGCGACCACGGGACCGTCCATCGCGCGTAGGACGTCGAGTGCGACGCTGCCGAGGATCGCCTCGCTGCGGCCCCGTCCGAACGTGCTCATCACGATCAACCCACCGCCGACGTTGGCGACGTGATCGGCGATCGTGCAGCCGACCGAGCGCTGCAGCACGCGCGCGCACACGGCGACCGGCACCGACAACGGCGCTTCGGAGAGGCGTTCCCTGGTGATCGCCTCGGCCCGTTTCACGTCGGCCGCGTACGAGACGACCTCGAGGAGCTCGAGCCCGGCATCGCATTGCCGTGCGAACGCCTCACCGACCTCGACGGCCCTCCACGAGTAGTCCGACCCGTCTGTCGGAACGATGATCCGTGTGAACACGATCCCTCCTTGGCTGCGATCGGCGGATCCTCACTCGACGATACGGCCGTCGAACGAGGTGGTGGCAGGGGCCGAAGGCCCTTTCGTTACAGACTTTGGGCCCTGGTGCGTCGGGTGCCGACGGGAGACGATGGCGGTGGACAGAGGAGGAGACGATGGAGCCGACGACACAGGATGCCGAGTACGTCATCAGCTATGACCAACTCGTCGACGACGTGTGCTGGCGGCTGCTCGCCCGGTCGTCGTTCGGGCGGGTCGTGTTCTGCCAGGACGGTGAACCAGGGGCGCTGCCGGTGAACTGCGCGGTCGCCGACCGGACGATCGTGTTCCGCACCAGCGCCGACACCACGTTCTTCGAGTTCAGTCACGGATCAAGGGTGGCGTTCGAGGCGGACCACACCGATCACATCGCCGAATCCGGCTGGAGCGTGCTCGTCCGCGGAACGCTGCACGAGGTGACCGACCCCGCCGAGATCGATGCGCTGGCCTCGCTTCCCGTCCACCCGTGGGCACCGGGCACGCGTGACCGTTGGATGCGGATCGTGCCCGACAATGTGACGGGACGCACCATCAGCCGTCACCTCCTGGTCGAGGATGGGCCGCGCCTGCCCTACATGCCACCTGACTGACCTCGAGCTGTCGACGAGCGCTCGGCGCCAACGTCACGCGGGCGGCGTGAGCCGGGCGGCGTGACCGATGAGGCGACCCTGGGCCAGGTCGACCCCGAGCGCGCCGAGGATCGCGTAGATCGAGTCGTCGGTGACGAACGGCGCCGCGACCTCGATGCCGAGCTCGCGCGCCGCCCGCGCGAGCACGCCGACCATCGCCCGGTCGGAGCCGCTCTGCTTGGCACCCCTGACGTACTTGCCGGTGATCTTCACCCGCTTCGCTCCGATGAGGCTCAGGTACCGCACCCCGTCGGCGACCGATCCGTGCTCGTCGAGGCAGATCCCGACGCCGATCGCTCGCACCGCCTCGGAGAACGTGAGCGCCTCGCGGACGTTGTCGGCGACATCGCGCTCGGTGACCGCGAGGAGCAGACGCGCGGCATCGACAGGACTGGCGCGGATCGCGGCCGCGAGATGGTCGGTGAACGCCGGATCCTGCAGCGTCGCCTTCGACACGTTGACCTCGAGCTCCAGGTCCGGGTTCGACTGCAACATGCCGACGGCGAACGTCGCCATCCACCGGTCGACATCGGCACCCCGGCCGAGACGCAGCGCGTGAGGCTCGAACTTGGGCAGCGACACCCACTTGTTGTCCGGCAGGACGAGCCGAACGAAGAGCTCGAAGCGCTCCCGCGGCACGACGCCGGCATGCATCGCGCGGAGGGGTTCACCGACGGCGATGTACGCGCCGGCCTCGATCGCGATCTCGAGGGCGGCGGCCCATTCCGACACCTCGAGTGACTGCGCGGCTGACGACACGAGCGCGGAGGATCCCGACGTGATCTCGGCGGCACTACCTTCCGACGTCGTCGCCGGATCCTGGGCACGCTGTTCGACCAGTCGCACGGCGGCGGCCGGATCGACATCTGTCCCAGCGACCGCGACCGCCCCCAACTTGTAGCCCAGCACCGGCAGTCCGAGTCCGATCGACGACGCCTTCAGTCCACCGAGGAGGCGCTCGACCGCGAGCGTTGCCTCGCCCGCCTGCATCCCGGGTGCGAGCGCCACGAACACGTCGGCTCCGACCCGCGCCACGGCAACTCCGACGGGGAGAGCGGCGCGTATGCACGCTCCGACGAGGTACAGCGCTCGGTCGGCGGCGAGCGGCCCGAGCCGGTCGTTCACACCACGGAAGTCGTCGATATCGACCGCGAACAGCGCGTACGGAGCAATGCTCCGGCCCTGGTGAGCGGCAACGAGGTCGTCGAACTTCGACATCAGGCCGTCCCGGCTGAGCAGACCGGTGACGGCGTCGATCGAGCGCAGCTGGATGTCCTGCCGTCTCGCCGCCGTGTGATCGACCGACTGGACGAAGAACGAATACGTCTCACCGCGCGCCGAGCGCGACGATGGTGCTGCGCAGCCACCTCACCTCGCCGTCGGACCGGATGACACGGTGATCGAGCGCAACCGGTTCTCGCCCCGAGTCGAACTGCGCGAAACGCCCGATCATGTCGACGTCGTCGGGATGCACCACCGAGTCCACCCTGCGCCCGATGAGCGACTCCGCGGTGACATCGATCAGGCGGGCCAACGCGTCATTGGCGTGTTCGACGATTCCCGCCGCGGAGAACACCACCATCGCGATCGGGGAACGGCGGAACGCCCCGGCGAGGGCAGAGGTCACGGGATCGATCAGCACCGGATCGACGTCCGACATCGCGTCCTTCATCAGTGCGTTCCAATCGCCCGTATGGGTCACCCTACGGGGATCGGCGCTCAGACCGCCGCTCATTCACCAACTCCGGTGGTTCACCAATGGCGGCCGGTTCACGAATCGAAGGTCGGTCCGTACCACGGCACGCCCAGCTGTTCGCAGACGCTCGCGACCTCGTCACGCACGTATGCGTTGGAGACGATGAAGACCGCATCGAACTGCTCGGCGATCTCGCCGACGCATCGGCCGATGTCCGGTCGCCCCGACGCCGAGTCGAGGAGCGTGACCCGCCCGCTCGCCATGATCCGACTGACGAGCTCGTCACCGATCGTGTCGCGGTGGTTCCGCCCGATCCAGAGGCACTCGTATTCGATCGACGACTGGTCGACGAGGTACGGGAGCACCGGCCCGATCCCCGCTCCGGTGGCGACGAAGAGGACCCGCTCGTAGATCCGGGCGTGATACATGAACCCGCAGCCGCGCATGCGGCGCACGAAGAGGTGGGTGGGCCGACCGTCCGAGGCCGCGTCGCGGCCCAACTGCTCGGTCCAATCGCCGGCGCGGCGGATCACGAGACTGAAGCGACCTGGCCCTTCGCCTCCCGTCGACGCGACCGCGAACGCATGCCATTCCTTGCCGTCACGGCTGACGCGCACATACTCGCCGAGTGATCGCCTTCCCGGCAGCGCGAGGACGACGACGTCGTCGGTCACCCCGAGGACCTCGCATGACAGTCGCTTGACCCCGAGCCACGGGTGCACCACGAGCGCCACCAGCGTCAGCAACAACAGCACCGGCAGCAACCGCCCGATCGGGTGTGTCGACGACGTCGGCGAGCCCGGCGCCCGGCGGCTGCGACGTCACGAACTGACGCAACACGAGCGTCACCAGGATCGCCAGGGCGGACCACCCGCCATAGCGGTGGATGAGCTCGAAGCGATTGTGGAGCCTGTGCCGAACAGCGTTGCGTGCGGTCCACATCATCGTGACGAGGATCGCCAGCACCACGGCTCCGATCACCTGTCCCACACGGTCACCGCTCGCTACAGCCGACGCCGATGGCGAGCACGAACCAGGCCGTGCCTGCGATCGCCATCGCCCGGTGCAGTTGACCCACGTGGTACGTCAACTGGTGGAGCCGGTACGACCGGACCCTGCATCCGATGGCGAAGGCCCCGCGAACGATGCCGTCGTGGCGTGCCGCGATCGAGATGCAGAACACCAACAGCGACGCCGCAACGGCCTGATCGACCACGTCCCCCACCGCGGCCGCGAGGCCCGCGATCAGCACGTTGCCGACCGCGGCAACGCCGAACCAGACGAGGCGCGCCTGCGCCCCGGGTCCTTATGAAGCCGACCTCGACGCCATCGGTGTCGACGTGGGTGCCGTATCCGGCACCAGAACGACCGTACGAACGCTCCAGCATCAACGACATCGCGCCACCGGCTCTCAGGGGGAAGTGGCGTACGCCCCGCCGCCGGCGCCGGCATCGCTGCCGGCACACAGACAAAGTTCAGAGATCGGGTGACCCAAGCACGTCTCGGGACACTTTGGGCGGCAGGTCCACGAGTCGCATTGAGGGTTCATCGGACCGAACATCGGCGAGACTCGAATGACTTCTGCGTGAACAACGCGCTGCAGGAGCGTGATCGCGCGCCGTTTCGCGCCCGCTGCCAACGAGATAACGGGTGTACGGCGGTCAAGCCGTCGGCGCCGCGCCCGATAGGACTACGTGCCACGTCAGAACCGGAGCTCGTTCCAGCACCGGCTGCGCCGCGGGCTGTGGGGGATGCTGCTGCCGTGCTTCGCCGTCGCGCTGCTGGCCGTGATGAGCACGCTGGACTCGAACGCCGCGATCGAGGACATCGCCAACGAGGCCGTCGACGAGCACTCGGTCGTCGCCAAGGTGCGCGAGGAGTTCAGCGACCTGCTGACCATCGGGGAAGCGGAGATCCGGGGCGACCGGGTCGAGCGCACGTTCGAAAAGCAGGTTGGCACGGTGCTGGCGGCGTACGACGAGGCCCAGTCGGTGCTCGATCCGAGCGACGACGAGACGCTCTGGAAGTCCCGCCAACACGTCCTCGACCTCGTTGCCCACAGCACTGCGTTGGACACCGGCGAGCTCGACATCGTCCATTTCCGTGCCCTCGCCGACACGGACGCCCTCGAGGCGTTCGCCGACCTGGACGCGATCAACCGGGTCGGAAGTGAGGACTTCGTCGCCGACACGGCCGCCGTGTCCGACCGATCGAACCGGATCCTGCTGCTGGTCGGGGCGGTGCTCATCGGCGCGGTGGCAGCGACGATGCTCGTCCTTCGCCATCTCCGCCGGGCGCTCTACGTTCCGCTCCGGGATCTCGAGCTGGGGCTCGAACAGTTCGTGGTCGACGGACTGGGACATCGCATCGCGGTCGAGGGTGACCGGGAGTTCCGTTCCGTGGCAGGCGTCGTGAACACGATGGCCGAGCGACTCGAGGACAGCCTTGCCGAACTGGCGCACAAGGCGTTCCACGATCCACTCACCGGTCTCGCCAATCGCACCCAGCTCGAGCGGCGCCTCGAGCAGCAGATCGGTTCGATACGCGCAGTCGGGTGGTGAATCGATCGGAGCCGTCGTGGTGCTCGATCTCGACGGGTTCAAGGCGGTGAACGACGCACTCGGCCACCAGGCCGGCGACGATGTCCTCGTCGAGGTGTCCCGGCGCCTCCGCGCGACCGTTCGTCCCGCCGATCTCGTCGCTCGCATGGGTGGTGACGAGTTCGCGATCCTGCTGGCGGACGCTCGCGAGCCCGCCGAGGTCGACTCGATCGTCCAGAGACTGACGGCCGCGATCTCACTTCCGATCAAGGTCGCCGGACGGGCGGTCGTGCTGGGGTGTTCCGTCGGTGCCGACCTCGTCCGCGACGGCGCCAACCCGACCGACCTGCTGCGCCACGCCGACATCGCGCTGTACGCCGCCAAGCGCGAGGGCCGCGGGCGGCTGCTGCAGTTCGAGCCGGCGATGGAGATCGTCGTCCAGCAACGCCTGGCGCTCGAGGCAGAACTGCGGATCGCGCTCGGCTCGGGCGAGATCGAGGTGGTGTACCAACCGGTCATGGATCTCGGCACGCTCCACGTCGCCGGGCTCGAAGCGCTGGCGCGTTGGAACCACCCGGAACGTGGCGTCGTCGCTCCCGACGAGTTCATCCCGATCGCCGAGGCGACCGGCCTCATCATGCCGCTCGGCAAGCTGGTCCTCGAGACGGCATGCCGCCAACTCGCCGATCTGGCGCCGCCTTCCGGGGCATGACCGATTGTCGATGGGTGTCAACGTCTCGCCGAACCAACTCCAGGACCGCGAGTTCGTCGAACATGTCCGAGACGCGCTGCGCACGACCGGGTGCCCACCGTCGGCGCTGGTGCTCGAGGTGACCGAGACCGTGATGGCCGACCCCCAGGCGGTCGCCTGCTTGCACGAGCTCAAGGAGCTCGGGATCGGCATCGCGCTCGACGACTTCGGCACGGGGTACTCGTCGCTGTCGTACTTGCAGCAGCTCCCGATCGACGTGTTGAAGATCGACAAGAGCTTCATCGACGGCATCGACACGCATCCCGACCGCGCCGTGCTCGTGAACACCGTGCTCCGGATGGGTCGGGCCCTGCGGCTGCGGACGATCGCCGAGGGCATCGAGGACGCCGACCAGTTGGAGCTGCTCCAGCGGCTCGGCTGCCAACGCGGGCAGGGCTTCTACCTGTCGGTGCCGCTCGGCGCCGATGCGGTCGAGGGATTCCTCGTGCAGAACACGTCCACCAGCGCCTCGCCCACTCGTCGCCCGAGCGACCGCGACCTGGTGGCGGTGCGGATCGGGCCCGTGCCGGCCAGCTCGGCGACGGCGTCGCTCGATTTCGCGGTCAAGATGATCGACGTGCTCTCCGCCTCGTCAGACCAGATGATCGGCGTGTCCCCTGGCGTGCTCGCGCTCGTGCGCCACTACGTCGAGGCGTGGCGAGCGGAAACGGATTCGGGGCCGACGTTCACATGGGAAGGCTTCGAGCGGGCAACCGTCCTGCAGCTGCTCGCCCACGAGTGGATCCGTATCGCCGATATCGCCGGGGTGGAGCACGGACTCTTCAGCCCCGCCGAAGCCGAGCCGTTCCGGCAGGCGGTCACGACGTCGATCCTCGCCGCCTTGGCGTCGACCGAGGTCGAGTTCGACGATGCCGCCCATCTCCTGCGCACGTGGAACGAGGCCCGTCGAGAGCGCGAGCTGGCAGCAACGGCTGACCTGACGTCGAGACGGCGTACGTCATCGCGAGTGTTCACACGTGGCTGAGCACAGGGGGGCGCCGGTGTTGGACCTGCTCGTACGCCTCGACGTAGCGACGGCACATCGTCTCGCCGGTGAACTCGAGTGAAGCGGTGCGGCACGCATCGGGATCGATCTGGTCGAGACGCCCGACGGCGGCAACCATCTCGTCCACGTTCTCGCAGATGAAGCCGGTCACACCGTCCTCGAGGATCTCGGGGACCGAGCCCCGTCGCAGGGCGATGACCGGCGTTCCCGCCGCCAGCGATTCGATCAACACCAGCCCGAACGGTTCCGGCCAGTCGCTCGGGAACAGCAGCGCCTTGGCGCCGGCAAAGAACACCGGCTTGTCGAGCTCCGAGATCTCGCCGGTGAACACGATGTCATCCCCGTCGATCAATGGCTCGATGTTCGATTCGTAGTACTCGAGGTCGAACGGGTCGACCTTGGCCGCGATGCGGAGGCTGTGGTTCGTACGCCGCGCGATCTCGATCGCCAGGTCGGGTCGCTTCTCGTCGCTGATCCGCCCGACGAACGCGAAGTAGTCGCCTTCGGGGTTGCGCGGCTGGGCGAGATAGGGGTCGAGCGGCAGGCCGTTCGGCACCGTTGCCACCCAGTTCTGCCGCGAGCCGGCGAGCGGCCGCCGTTGCGCGTCGCTGATCGAGACCAGCGGCGCCGCCGGGTAGCGCGGGAAGACCTCCTGGGCAGCGTCGATGTCGAGGCGGCCGTGCAGCGTGAGCAACGACGGAACGTCGGTCGAGGCCACGAACGGGAGCGTCAACAGGTCGAGATGCGAATGGATCACGTCGAACTCGTCCGCACGGGCGTAGACCTCCGCCAGCATCTGCAGATGGAGATGCGGTGCGACGTCGATCATCTCCTGCCGGCTCATCTTCGGCCGCAGCGGCTCGGCGACGACGGGAACGAGGCGCGCCGCGGTGTCGGACGAACCGGCTCCGAACAGCGTCACGTCGTGCCCGGCGGCCACCAGCCCGTCGGCAAGTGCGGCAATCACCCGTTCGGTGCCGCCGTACAGGGCCGGCGGCACCGACTCGAACAGCGGTGCGATCTGGGCGATACGCATCACGCGGCCCCACGATCGGACGGGTGGGCAACGGCGAACGCGTAGCCGAATCGCACGACGAACGCGCACGCGCACTCGACGCACACGTTCACGTCATCGGCGGCGACGTCGGCCGCATCGGCGACTCCATCGTCGGGTGTGCGATCGGAGACATCGTTGGTCCCGGATGCCGCAGATTCGGGGTGGTCCTCGAAGGGAACCCCGCAATCCGGGCACACGAGCGCAAAGATCCCTGACATTTCAACCTCGATGATCCTCAGTCAATCGATCGTCGCGCACTTCACGCGACGAGAGAACCGATTCGTACCCTGCCGACGCGATTGTCAACCGCGGAAGGCCACAGTGACGACAATTTCACCTCTTCGGGGCAGGTTTGCGCCCGCGAGCGACCGGGTACATGGAGCACACCACAGCCCTCTCAGCAGCCCGATCAGCGGGATAACGCGATTTTTCGAAGAATCTCGCGCGCTCGACGTTTAGACCGCCACGCGACGGGGCATTACTGGGCGTCGTCCGATTTATGACCCCGCCTGAAGATCCCAGCCCCCAGGGACTCGGTCTGCGGGCCACCGGGATCGGGCCGGGGAGCTGACACCCCGGCCTGATCCCGGATCGGGCGACATTTCAGCCGGATCCCGACACCGACGACTCCACGTCGATCGCTGAACGACCGGTACCGACGTCGATCTTCCGCGGCTTGGCCTGCTCGGCGACCGGGATGCGCATCGTCAACACGCCGTCGGTGAAGTCGGCCTCGATGCCATCGGCGTCCAAGCCCTCGCCGAGATGGACCTGGCGCCTGTAGGCACCGCGATGACGCTCGGCGAGGTAGATCTGGTCGCCTTCCTCGCGCTGCCACGACCGCTCGGCGCTCACCGTGAGCACGCTGCGCTCGACCGTGATGTCGACGCTGTCGGCGGCAACGCCAGGCAGATCGATCTGAACCCATACATCGCTCCCTCGCCGATAGGCGTCCATCGGCATCGGCACGCTGCCGTTCGCCGAGCGACCGAGACGGCCGAACAGCGCATCGAAGTCTCGGAAGGGATCGTTCTGGATCAACATGCTTCTTCCTCCTCGGGTGGATGATGATTGGTGGTTGGTAGGGAGTGGTTCTGAGCCCGTGAATATGATTCACCTATCGTGATTCTCTGTCAAGATCCTTGTCGGTCCTTCTCCCATGGTCTAAGATCGTCACGTGTTGCGTCAGCCGTTGAGGGCCCGCGATGTGACTCGCGCGGCGATGACGCTCGTCGACCGCAGCGGTTTCGAGGCGCTCAACCTGTCCGCCGTCGCCGACGACCTCGGGGTCGGTCCGTCAGCGCTCTACACCCACGTCGACGGGCTCTCCGGGCTCAAGTACCAGGTCGCGGTGCAGTCCACGACGAATCTCGCCAACGTGGTTCGCGACGCCGCCGTCGGCATCGCCGGTGAGCACGCGCTGGAAGCGATCGGCACCGCATACCGCCGATTCGCGCACGGCAACGCCGGGCAGTTCGCCTCGACCTTCCTTCCCCCGCTGTCAGACGACGACGACCTCGCCGCCGCCAACCGCTCATTGCTCGATGTGTTCGTGCTGGTCTACCGAGCGATGGGCCTCACTCCCGACCAATCGCACCTCGCGGCACGGAGCACGCGTAGCGCCATCCACGGGTTCTGTGCGCTGGAGCTCGCGTCGGGCACCACGCCGGACCACGACGCGGAGTACGAACACCTGCTGCAGACCCTCCATCGCGGCTTGCTGTACACGCCTCATCCTTAGACTCCGCCGGGTGCTCCTGCTCGTGCGTCACGGCCAGACAGCCGAGAACGTGCAGGGGGTGCTCCTGGGCCACGCCGACCCCCCGCTCACGGACGCCGGGCGCGAGCAGGCGCGCCGACTTGCCGCCGAGCTGCCACGGCCAACGCTCGTGGTGTCGAGCCCGTTGCAGCGGGCGCGGGTCACCGCCGAGGCGTTCGGAGAGCCCGTCAGGATCGACGAGCGGTGGATCGAGCTCGACTACGGCGAGCTCGACGGGCGGTCGCCGTCGGCCGTGTCGGACGACACGTGGAAGCGCTGGCGAGCCGACGCGTCCCACGCCCCGCCCGGCGGCGAGTCGCTGCAGCACCTGGGCAACCGGGTGCGCGCCGCATGCGCGGACGTCTCCGAAGCCGCCGCCAGCGGAACGGTCGTCGTCGTCACCCATGTGAGTCCGATCAAGGCCGCCGTCGCCTGGGCACTCGAGGTGCCCGACGACGTTGCATGGCGGATGTACGTCGAAGATGCCAGCGTGACCCGCATCGACATCGAGCCCCGTGGACCGGTGGTGCGATGGTTCAACCGCGGCTTCCTGCGAGACGACTGAGGGCGCCGAAGAACGCGTCCGCCGCGTCGTCCCAGGTGGGAAGCGACCGCGCCGCGCCGGACGGCGGCGGAGCGCAGCCGCCCACGCCACTCGTCGTCGGTCGACAACCGCTCCAGCGTCGCGCTCAGGGTGGCGATGTCGCGGGGCGTGATGAGACATCCCTCGCGTCCGTCCTCGATCAGGTTCGGGAGGTTGCCGGAGCGCCATCCCACGGTGGGCAGCCCTGCCGCCAGCGCCTCACCGAAGACCGTTCCGTACGTCTCGGCGTAGCTGAGCAGGACGAAGGCGTCGGCCCCGGCGTAGAGACGGCCGACTTCCTCCCGCGTGACAACCCCGTGGACGACCACGCGTGACGCCAGGTCGGGCGCCCGCAAGCGCTCCCGGACGCGGGCGGCGTAGTCGGGGTCGAGGTCATCGCGCCCGGCGAGGTGGAGGGTCGCGTGGTCGGCGGGTAGCGAGGAGAACGCGTCGAGCAACTCGAGCACGCCCTTGTTGGGCAGCCAGTTGCCGACACTCAGCAGCGCGATCCGTCGGCCTTGACGAAGCTCGTCGGGCGTCGTCGAGGACGGCGTCGATCCATCGACGGCAACGTCACTTCCGGGTTCGACCACACAGATCCGCTCGGTGGACAGACCGTGCACCTCGGCGAGCTCGTGACCGAGCGCCGTGCTGGCCACGATCAGCAGCTCACACCGCCGATACAGGGCCTTGTCCATCGGTCGTTGCAGCGCGGTGCGAACCGAACCGTGGTCGACTCCGCCCGGTGGCTGGTGGAGGATCGCGGCGATCGGCCGGCGCGTTCGGCCGATCAACCGCTCACCGATCAAGAAGGGCGCGACGGACCACGCGGTGAGGCTGTCCACCAGCACGACCCCGTGGGCCGCCGCGCAGCGGGTTGCGCAGGCCGGACGTCGAGATGAACTCGATCACGGCGCCCCGAGACGGCGCGGCTTCGGCCATCCGGCGGTGATACAGGTGCCCGCCGGTCACCTGTGCCGGAGACCCGCGGGTCACGAGGGAGATGACGAGCACCGGGGCGCCCTGGAGTATCAGTCCAGGCGATCGCTGTATCCGCCGAAGGCGAGCTTCGACTCCCACACCCGCACCGACAACGTGTCGACACCGGTACCGCGGATCGCGTCGGCGAGGAAGTCGTGCGCCCAACGGGCGAAGACCTCCACGGTGACCGCCTCTGCGTCGTCGGGGCGGATGATCTCGAGGTTCTTGTCGCGCACGATGCCGTCGATCCGCTGCAGCGCGGCGTCCAGGATGTCGAGATCGATGACCATGCCGCGGTCATCCAGCTTCTCCCTTTCGACGACGGCGTCGAGGCGGTAGTCGTGCGAGTGCAACTCCCCCTCCGGCCCTTCGACACCAGGCATGATGTGCTGCGCTGAGAACTCGATCGCGGTGCCGACTTGGAACATGCGCTACCCGTACCCCAACGCCGCGTGGATCAACCCTTCCGTGCCCACATCGATCGCCGCGTACGCGTCGCCCGCGTCCTCGAAGGCAAAGGTATGGGTGGCGAGGCGGTCGAGGGGAAGCTCGGCCAGCAGCTCCACGACGGCGCGGGTCCGGCTCTCGCGAGTCCATCGGTTGGCGAGCGCGACGGGAATCGTCGACACCTGCGTGCTGCGGATCGTGAGCCGACGGCGGTGGAACTCCTGTCCGAGCGGGAGGGACACGTCCTTGTTGCCGTACCACGAGGCGACCAGGACAGTGCCTTCGTGGGCGAGCAAGCCGAACGCCGAGCGCAGGGCGTCGGGGTTGCCCGACGCTTCGATCACGAGCGGCACGGTCGAGGTCCCTCCGGCGGAGGTCAGAGCCGTCGCCAGACCGTCGTTCGAGACGGTCTCCACGCCGAGCCCGGAGAGGGCGTCGCGCCGCCACGCCCGCGGTTCGACGGCGACCACCCGGGCACCCGCCCGCTGGAGCATGAGTGCCGACAGGGACCCGACGACACCGAGGCCGAGCACGACCACCGTTTCGCCGAGGAGCGCGCCGGCATCCAACGTGATCTGCAACGCAGTCTCGACGAGTGGGAAGAGCGTCGCCTGCCGTGGGTCGACGGCGCCGAGGGCGACGACGTCGCCGGCCTTCGCAACGAACGCGTCCTGGTGCGGCTGGAAGGCGAACACCAGCGCGCCCTCCGGAAGTTCCGACCGGCTCGCCTCCACGACGCCCACGCAGCTGTAGCCGTAGCGGAACGGGTACCGGAACGTTCCCCCGAGAGCACCGATCGTCTCGTCGAGCGGCAGCTCGGGATCGAGCTCACCGCGGTACGCCAACATCTCCGTGCCGGCGCTGATCCCGGAGAACGAGGTACGCACCAGCACTTCGCCCTCACCGATCGGCGACAGGTCGGACGGACGGATGTCGACCCGACGAGGGGCGTCGAACCACAGCGACCGGCCACTCGACATCGACGCAGTTTGCCAGTCGGAAGGGTGGGGTAAGTATCCCGCCGCATGATCACCAGCGAGGCGGTTCGCGTCCCTCTCCCGACGCCGTTCGGCGTCTTCGACGTCCGCGCGTTCGAACGCGCGTCCGGACACGTCTACGTGGCGATGGTCCTCGGCGACGTCGACGACGGGGAAGACGTGCTCGTCCGCCTCCACTCGGAATGCCTGACCGGTGACGCCCTCGGGTCGTTGCGCTGCGACTGCGGCATCCAGCTGCGATTGGCGCTGCGGACCATCGCCGCCGAGCGACGCGGTGTCCTCGTCTACGCCACCGGGCACGAGGGACGCGGCATCGGCCTCGTCAACAAGCTGCGGGCCTACGTGGCCCAGGACGAGGGAGCAGACACCGTCGACGCCAACGTCGTGCTCGGGCTGCCGATCGATTCACGTGACTACACCGAGTCAGCCGCGGTGTTGTCCGAGCTGCGCATCCGCTCGATCCGGCTCCTCACCAACAACCCGCGCAAGGTCGATGGGCTACGGTCCGCCGGCACGGTTGTGAACGGCGTCGTTCCGTTGGCGACGACACCGCACCACCGCAACATCGGATACCTGAACACCAAGGCGCAGCGTCTCGACCATGTGCGGCCGACCGGTCTGCCACTCCCGCAGTCCGACATCGGCAACCTCCCCGACGCACTGGCACTGCTCGGTCCCGTACGCGCCCGGAACGGCCGCCCGTTCGTGGCCCTCAAGTACGCGCAGACGCTGGACGGACGCATCGCCACATCGAACGGGGACTCGAAGTGGATCAGCGGAGAGTCGGAGCGGCGGATGTCGCACGCGCTCCGAGCCGCGTGTGACGGTGTGATGGTCGGCGTGGGCACAGTGATCCGGGACGATCCCGAGCTCACCGTGCGGATGGTGTCAGGCGCGTCGCCGATGCGCATCGTGCTCGACACGACGTTGCGGATCCCGGCCGACGCCCAGATCCTCGGTCCCGAGGCGATGACGACCGTGATCACCACCGCGCGGTCCGATCCCGACCGGCGCGCCGAGCTCCGCGGGCGTGGGGTCCGTGTCGAGGTGGTCGCCGAGCACGCCGGCCGGGTCTCGATCCCGGCTGCGTTCGAGAGGCTGCGGACGTCCGGTACCGAGTCGGTCCTGGTCGAGGGTGGTTCCAATGTGATCACTGCGCTCCTCGCCGAGCGGCTCGTCGATCGACTCGTCGTCGGAGTTGCGCCGATCGTGATCGGGGCCGGGACAGAGGCCGTGAACTCACTCGGCGTCCAACGCATCGCCGAGGGAATCCGCCTCGAGAACCGCTCGATCGTCCCGGTCGGCGACGATCTGCTCCTCGCCTGGGACGTCATCGCGCCACCCCAGGCGACGAACAACTGACAGCCATGGGCGTCATCGCGCCGTCACCTGACGATCGACTCGGTCCGCAGCTCGTGGCTGCCGTCGGGGAGCGGGTACTCGTAGAACGTGCGGTAACCGTCCGGCGTCTCGACCACGTCCAGGTAACGGGCGTCGGAGACCGGCCCGTCGCCGACCGGTCTGAGCGCTCCGCCCTCGTGCGGTTCGGCGAGGCCCGTGCGCTCGGAGAAGTTCTCCTCCTTCGAGGCCCGCCCGTCATAGGTCGCCGAACCATCCGGCAGCACCGCCGTGAGGCGGGCGCCCCGGGCGTCCCATTCACCCGGGCGGCCAACCAGCACCGAACCCTGCCAAGACCAATGCAGCCCGTCGTCGCTCGTCGCCAGCGCGGTCGTCATCCGGTCTTCCTCGTCGCGCTCGTCGAGCGGGTGGCAGCAGATCCAAGCGAACCACTGGCCGTCGCGGCGGCGGATCACCGGGTCCTTCAGCGCGACGTCGTCATCACGGAACACCTCGTGATGCGACGCGTCTGCGAACCCCGAGGGATCGTCGGATTCGAGTACCTCGGTCCACCACTGCTTGCTCGCCGGCCACGACGGGCTCGCACAGCACACGTACAGGCGCCACGTCCCGTCGTCGAGCCGCACGATCGCCGGACGCTCGAGCGAGCGGGCGTCGAAGGACGCGCGGTCGAGCGTGCACAAGGTCGTCGGCGGCCCGCCCGGCGCCCAACGGGCGACGACGTTCTGGGCGATCCCGGCCGCTGCATCGCGCACCCGGTAGGCGATGACGAACGTGCCGTCGACGTCGAGTTGGGCGCTGGGCGCGCCGACCCACCGCCGTGGGCCCGGTCCGGGTGCCGGCACGACCAGCTGGGATCGATCGGGGTCGGGCACGACCAACGCGGCGTCGAGCATGTCAGAACGCTCGCGCGCCGTGTGTTCGCCAGCGAACTCCGCCGGTCAGCCGCCGCGTTGCTTGGCTTGGAGGATCCGCGCTCCGAGCCCGTCGAGCTGTTGCTCCGTGGCCTTGTCGGCGAGGGCCGGCAGAAGGTTCTTCTCCTCGTCCTCGACATGCTCCTGCACGAGCAACCGCAGCGTCTCGAAGGCGTCGGTGAGCGGCGCGCCTTCTTGCGTCTTGAGATGGTCGATCTGCTTCTTCACGGCGGAGTGCGCCTGTGCCCACCGCTCGATCGCCGCCGCGTCGCCGAGCACGTGGCCGGCGAGCGGGTACAGCGCGGCGTGCTCGGCGTCGTCGTGAGCGGCCAGCGCATCGACGACCTGGCCGATGATGCCGGCTTCGCCCGTCTCGGCGAAGCTCGCGAACAACGCTTCGACACGGCGGTGGTCGGCGAGGATCAGCTCGATTCCGTTCGGCATGTTCAGACCTTCTTGCTGGTGGATGGCTGAGTGGCGAGACGAGTGGGGTGTACGTCGGCGCGATCCCAATGGCGGTGCACGGAGAGCGCGTCGACGACGGACCGGGCGAAGGACTTGGTGGCGCGGTCGGCGACGACGATGCCCGGACCTTCCAGTTCGACGCCGGCTGACGTCAGGAGCTCTGATCCGTCGCCCCACGCCGCAATGGGCTTGAAGTGGCGGTAGGCGCTCTGCACGTATGTCAGCACAGCCGGGTTGTTGGCCAACCCGGTGCCTGCGGCAACGATGATGCCGTCGGCTTCGGCCGAGCTCGCGGTGTGGAACGAGCGGTCGACGGTCAGCTCGTCGCCACGCCGTTTCCCTGCGATCGCGCCCTTGTGGGTGGCGACGACGTGGGGCGTCACGCCGACGGCGAACAACGCGTCACGCAACCGTGCGGATCCCGGCCAGGTCGGCGCCGTCGTTGGCGAGGATGTGGACGACTCGGCCGTCGGGCGGATAGGTGTTCTCCGTGATCATCGACAACGCCGGTGAGGAATCGACACCACCCGTGGCGTCGGGCACGCTGCCACGTCCGTCGTCATCTGCGTCGCCTGCGGCGGCTTCGGACGCGCTCGGCACGGGAATGCCGAGGCCGATGCCGACCCGGCGAGCCAGTTCCTCGCTCACCAACGCGAGACGAAGGATCATGCGTTCGACGACCGCCGGCACCTCGACCTTGCCGAGCTCGAACGTGTACGCGTCGGCGATGTGATCCTGCTCCGCCTCCGTCATGCTGTTCCAGAACAGCGTGGCCTGGGCGTACTCGTCATCGGGACCCCGTTCGCGGACCTTGGCGCCCTGCACGACCCGTGGCACGTGGATGTAGCCGCCGTCCTCGGCCCCGGCGAGGAACGGGCAACCACCGCCGACCGCGTTGGGAAGGTACGGCGTCTTTCCGTGATGGACCGCCTGCTGCATGAAGCCGTCACGGAGGTTGTCGTTGACCGGGGAGTGGGGGCGGTTGATGGGGATCTGTGAGAAGTTCGGTCCGCCGAGGCGGGTCAGTTGCGTATCGAGGTAGCTGAACAGCCGGGCCTGCATCAACGGATCGTCGACGACCTCGATGCCCTGCACGAGATGTCCGACGTGGTAGGCGACCTGCTCGACCTCGGCGAAGAAGTTGGTGGGGTTCCGATTGAGGGTCATCCGGCCGATCGGCTCCACCGGCACCAGTTCCTCGGGGACGATCTTCGTCGCGTCGAGGAGATCGATGCCCTCGAAGTACTGATCCTCGCTGTCGGGCATCACCTGCACGCCGAGCTCCCACTCGGGGTGGGCTCCGCCGCCGATGGCGTTGAACAGGTCGCGGCGGTGGAAGTCGGGATCGACTCCGTTGAGGGTCAGCGCCTCGTCCCACACCAGCCCGTGCACACCGAGCACCGGCTTCCAGTGGAACTTGACGAGCGTCGTCTCGCCCGCCGCGTTGACGAGGCGGAACGTGTGGACACCGAAGCCCTCCATCATCCGATACGAACGCGGGATCGCCCGGTCGGACATCGCCCACATCAGCATGTGCGGCGACTCCGGGATCATCGACACGAAGTCCCAGAACGTCGTGTGGGCCGTCTGCGCCTGCGGGATCTCGCGATCGGGTTCGGGCTTGGCGGCGTGGATGAGGTCGGGGAACTTGATGCCGTCGCGGATGAAGAACACCGGGATGTTGTTGCCGACGAGATCGAAGATGCCCGCGTCCGTGTAGAACTTGACCGCGAACCCGCGCACGTCGCGGACCGTGTCAGCGGACCCTCGCGAGCCGACCACGGTCGAGAACCTCGTGAACACCGGCGTGACGCGGCCGCGTTGGAGGAAATCGGCGCTCGTGATGTTCTCGGCATTGCCGTACGACTCGAAGACTCCGTGCGCAGCCGCGCCGCGGGCGTGGACCACGCGCTCGGGGATCCGCTCGTGGTCGAAGTGCATGATCTTCTCGCGGAGATGGAAGTCGTCCATCAGCGTCGGCCCACGGTCGCCGACCTTCAGCGAATTGTCGGTGTGCGCGAGGCGTTGGCCCTGGGACGTGGTCAGGAAGTCGCTGTCCTGGGCCGGCACCTTGCTCGACCGCGGCGCCAGGATCGGCGGCTCCGACAGGTCGGCGACGAGACGTCCCCTGGGTCCCTGCTGGTCACGTTGGATCTTGCGCTGATTCGGCCGCGCCCGTTTCGGAGTCGCCATTGGTCAAGCCCCTCTCGCTCGTTTCCCGACTCCTTTCCAAGCGCGACGGGTTCCAAACGCGCGACTGCGGAAGCGACGAGGAAATCGCGGGGTGACGGTCAGCGTCGCCGCATGTGGACCCGGATGACGGTGCCGGTCCCGGCGGATCGGATCTGAACCAGCTCACACAGCTGGTTCGTGATCCACAGGCCACGGCCCGACTGCGCGGCGGGAGTGGGCGTGACCCGCCCGACCATCGCATCGGTGATGTGCCCCGCATCGCGGATCTCGGCGATGACGTGGGTGTCGTCGAACCAGAGCCGAAGTGTGCCGGTGCCGCCACCGTGCATGATGCTGTTGGTCGCCAACTCGTTCACCGCCAGCACGAAGTCGGACGTGCGGTCGCGGCTCAGGGCGCTCGCCGCGAGGGATCGTTCGGTGAACTCCCGAAGTGACGGCAACGAGTTCGGCCCGTCGACTGCGACGTGGCCCGCGTCGCTGGGCGCCGGCGTCAGCTCAGGCCCATCGTGAGGGCTGCCCACACCGTTGGACGGCGCGTACGCGCCGCTCGGCCGATGTGTCTGGCCGTCGAACAACAACGGGTGGGTGTGGCCCGCCCGAGCGATGTCGGTGGCGTCGAGACCGGTGGTGTCGTACGGGCAGAGCAGCCAGAAGGGTGGACCGGCGCCGAACGCCACGTTGAGCAGTGACTCGTGGAAGTGGCACTCGTCGAGCTCGGCCGGTGTACGTCCCGGCCAGATCGGCTCGCCGATGCCGCGGAGCGCCGTGGCCGAGCCGGCATGACGGGTGACGAACCCCTCCCAGGCGGGAATGATCCGCGCCGGATTCTCGCCGACCACGCCCATGTCGGCGAAGAACACGCGATCGGCGTCGCCGTTGAGCGCCGTCCGCAGATCGTCGATCTTGGTGCGGCCGACCATCACGAGTGCCGGCTCGTCGGCCTCGAGTCCATCCAGCAGGAACGTGGTCGCGTGGTCGAGGAACTGGTCGGGACCTGTGTAGAAGAACGCCTCGTGCCGGAACGGCTGATCCGCGCGGGGCGTATCAAGCTGCATCGTGCTCATGACCGTCGCCTCCCCCGCCGATCACGACACTAGCTGGTCGCCGGGCGGAACCCCTGGGTCGGCTCGGGCCGCGCAGCGTTTCGAGCGCCGAGCGGAGCAGCCGGGAGACCTGCACCTGGCTGACACCGAGTTCGGCGGCGATCTCGGATTGCGTCTGCTCGCAGAAGAAGCGGAGGTACACGATCTTCCGTTCGCGCTCGCCGAGGCGCGACAGCAGCTTGCGCAGATCGGTTCGCGATTCGACGCCCTGCAACTCACGATCCGCGGCGAGCATCCGAGGGCCGTGATGTTCGGTCACGTCGGTGTTGAGCGACGCCAGTGAGAACGTCGAACCGACGGCGTACGCCTCGACCACTTCGTCGACGTCGAGTCTCAGATGTTCAGCGATGTCCTTCGCGGTCGGTGACCTCCCGAGGGTCCCCGTGAGCGTGTCGATCGCGCCGGTCACCGCCAGGTGGCGTTCCTGCAGCGGCCGGGCCACCTTCATCCGCCACGCCCCTCGATAGTGACGGCGCAGCTCGCCACTGATCGTTGCGGACGCGAACGTCCGGAACTGGACCCCGAACGCCGGATCGAACCGATCGATCGTGTTCAGCAGTCCGATGTTGCCCACCTGCATGAGGTCGTCAACGGGTTCGCCGCGGCGTGTCATCTGGTTGACGCAGATGCGGACCAGCCAATCGAAGTGCTCGACGATGCGAGCACGCAGCTCCCGGTCCCGACTGACGCTGTACTCGCAGCACCATCGTTCGAGTGTGGCCATCTCGACCCGGGGGGCCGTGCAAGAAGTACCCGCTGCCGCAGTGTTCGCGCCCCGCATGGAGTTGGGTCCTTTCCCGTGATGTCGTTCAGTGATGTGTGGACGGAGCTCGCCCTACAAGCCGCCACGAGGTACCCGCTCCCCCAGCACCGCAAACGGGAATCACCCATCCGGGTGGCGCGGTCGACGCGGCTGTCGACCCGGTGCCGCAAATGCCACTTCTGCGGTGCGCGATGGAGTCAGACTGGCTCGATGACGTCGCCCCTCGACGCCGCGGCTGAGTTCGTCCCCGTCGTCGGTGCACCCGGCGAGATCACGCTCGTCGACGGCCGCACGTTCGCGATCAGCGACCATGCCGGCAACTGTCTCGGCGGGACTCACGGCATGGTCCACGACGATCTGCGTCACGTCTCGAAACTGCGCATCTGGATCGACGGCGGCACGTTGCACACACTCGCCAGCAGCGCGCCGACTCCCCTGTCATCCGTGTCGGTTCAGCGGCTGCACGCGCCAGTGAGTGACGTGCCGTCGACGTGCATCCTCGTCAGGCGACGCTGGATCGCGAGCGGCTTGCGCGACGAGGTGGAGCTGATCGAGACCGGACGCGAGAACCGCCGCGTCCGTCTCTTGATGTCGATCGCGGCCGACTTCGCTCACCTCTTCGACGTCAAGGCGTCGCAGGGTGGCGAGGACGGCACGATCCGTCCGGCCGACGGCCATTGGTTGCTGGAGCCCGTCGTGCACGACCTGGCGGCGGCTTCGATCCTGACGTGCGAGCCCCCGCCCGACGACGTCGACGTCGCGACCAGCACGTTGGGGTGGTGGTTCGACGTGCCGGCCCATGGTCGCCAGCGGCTGACGTTCACGGTCGAGCCGATCGTCGACGGTGTGCGTGCCGGTCTGCCGTTCCCGATCGGCACCACGCCGGCCGACGCAGTGCCGCTGCGGCGTCTGGAGGCGTGGCATGCCGCGGCACCGACGCTCGACTCGAACGACCCGCGCCTCGTCAACGCCTTCGAGCAGTCACTCGCCGACCTGGCCGCGCTCCGAATCGTCGACCGCGCCCACCCCGACCGCGTCGTTGTGGCCGCCGGCGCACCGTGGTTCATGACACTGTTCGGTCGCGACTCGCTGATCACGTCGTGGATGACGCTGCCGTTCGACGCCTCGCTGGCGCGTGGCGTGCTCCGTGCTCTGGCCGAGCTCCAGGGACGCGTCGACGACCCGGCGTCCGAGGAGCAACCCGGCAAGATCCTCCACGAGCTCCGCCGTCACGGTGGCGGTGGGCCGTTCGCCGGGCGTAGCCGGTACTACGGCACCGTCGACGCCACCCCACTTTTCATCTCCCTCGCCGCCGAGGCCTGGCGATGGGGCGCTCTCGACGACACCGACCTGACCGAGTTGGCACCCGCCATCGGAGCCGCGCTCAGCTGGGTGATCGATCGTGGCGATTCCGACGGCGACGGCTTCGTCGACTACCGCCGTAACGACGCCACGGGCCTGTCGAACCAGGGATGGAAGGACAGCTGGGACGGGATCACGTTCGTCGACGGGTCGTTGCCCAAGCCACCGATCGGGCTGGTCGAGGTCCAGGGCTACGCATACGCCGCGTTGCTCGGCGCTGCCGAGCTCGCCGACGTGGTGACGTTGGAACGCGACGCGACCGAGCTCCGTCGACGGGCGGCGGATCTGCGGGAACGCTGGAACGACGTGATGTGGGACCGGCGGGGTTGGTTCGCGCTGGGCGTCGACGGCGACGGTCGCACGATCGACTCGCTGACCACGAACCCTGGCCATGCACTGTGGTGCGGGATCGCCGATCCCGAGTTGGCCGACCGCTACCTCGATCGCCTGTGCGAACCGGCGCTGTGGTCGGGATGGGGCTTGCGCACCCTTGCCTCGTCGATGGGTGCCTATGACCCGCTCAGCTACCACAACGGCTCGGTCTGGCCGCACGACACCGCGATCTGTGCGGCCGGAGCCGCGCGATACGGCCGCTGGGACGTCGTCGACAAGATCGTCGACGGGGTGCTCGCCGCCGCCACCCACTTCGGCGGACGACCACCCGAGCTGTTCGCCGGCATCGCGCGAGAAGAGGTGCCCATGCCGGTCAGCTATCCGGCGTCGTGCTCACCCCAGGCGTGGTCATCGGCCTCGGTGCTGTTGCTCGTGCGTGTGATGCTCGGCCTCGAGCCGACTCCGACCGGCGTCGAGCTCCGACGCCGCGAGTTCGCGTCGGTTCCGACGATGACGGTGTCGGGACTGCACGCACGATGTGGCCGTTTCGACCTCACGGTGGCCGACGGCGCCGCCGCGGTCGCCACATCGGAAGAGCGGCGCTAGGCCGTCCGGCTACCTCGCACTCTTGAGCAGGCGCAGCACTCGGCGTTCGTCCTGCGTGATCCCGGCGGGTTTGGTGCCGACCGGGCGTCGCCACTGGGGCACGAGGGTTTCGTCGAGGTACGACGTGACGATGGCCGGATGGATGTAGCTGGTGCGGCACACCGCCCGGGTGTTCCCGAGCTCGGCGGCGACCTGGTCGATCACCTCGTTCACGACGCGCGCCGTCGGCGCTCCGTTGTCGCCGGCAGCCTGCACGAACCCCTCGGCGGCGAGCACGGTGGCGTTCCACGTGCGGAACGCCTTGGCTGACATCGAGACGTTCCCGTGTTCCGCGAGATAGGCGTTGACATCGGTCGACCCGATGGTGCGCAACTCACCGTCCGCCGTCCGGTACTGGAACAGTTGTTGGCCGGGAAGGTTCTGACACCGCTTGACGAGACGCGCCAGTCGAGCGTTCTCGACCCGGACATCGAAGTCGTGCGCCGACTTGCCTCGGAACGACAGGTTGATCGTCGTGCCGCGCACCACCGCATGTCGGTCGCGCAGTGTGGTGAGGCCGAACGACTTGTTGGTACGTGCGTACTCGGGATTGCCGACCCGAAGTCCGGTGATATCGAGCAGGCGGACCACCACCGCCACGACACCGTCGTGATCGAGCGCATTCGACCGAAGATCACGCTCGACCCGCCGGCGCAGCCGACCGAGCGCCGCACCGAACGTCACGAGGTCGGCGAACTTGTTCTCCGACCTCGATGCGGTGAAGTCGCCGTGGTACCGGTACTGCTTGCGGCCCCTCGCGTCACGGCCGGTCGCTTGCAGATGGCTCGTCGGATCGGCGGCGATCCACACGTCGGTCCACGCCGGCGGCACGGCCAACGCCGTGATGCGCTCGAGATCCCGCTTCGACGGCTGGTCGCCCCGTCCGCTCGTTGACGTAGGTGAAGCGAACCCGGCCATGACGGCGGATGCCCGGCTCGGCATCGGAGCCGAAGCGGAGCGATCCATTGCTCCCGGTCTTGGGCATGACGAGCGCGTTCGAGCTCGGGGTCACCAACCGTGGGGGCGGTAGTACTCGTTGTAGTCCGCGCGGACGTCCTCGCCCCCGGACGCATCGTCCCAACGTTCGGGGACGAAGTCCGGCGCGTCTTTGACCTGGTCCTTCGTGAGGTTGAGCATGACCTGTCGATTCTCGTGGTCGACTCCGGTCACGGCGCCGGCGGGGATCAGGCGCCGCTTGTCGAAGATCCAGAACCCGGTGTCGACCACGATGTGCGAGTCGTCCGCCTCGAAGGAGTGCGAGTCGATCTTGCCGATGTGCCCATCGACGGCTTCGACGTCGAACCCGACGATCTCACTGTCGTGCATCAAGTCCTCGCGGTAGTTCCAGATGTTGGTCGAATCGTCGGCCATCGGTGCCCCTGCTTCCTGTTGCGAATGCGAATCGTTCCGGCTGACCGGCAATTACCCACAACACAGACGTCGTAGACATGATCGTCGTGCATTTCTGTGCATTTCGGTCGTGTCGGGGCCGACATGATTGGGTACGTCATGGGCATGGCACGACCTGTATGGACCGGCTCGATCAGCTTCGGCCTGGTGAACGTCCCAGTCAAGGCGCACACGGCAGTGCGCGACCACGATGTGCATTTCAACCAGTTGGAGAAGGGCTCCGGCTCGCGCATCAGGAACCGCAAGGTCTCCGAGAAATCGGGCAAGGAAGTCGACGCCGACGACATCGAGATGGGCTTCGAGATCCGCAAGGGCCGCTACGTCACGTTCGACAAGAAGGAGCTCGACGAGTTGCGCCCGGCGTCGACTCGGATGATCGACGTGAGCGATTTCGTCGCCCTCGATGAGATCGACCCGATCTATTACGAGCGCACCTACTGGCTCGCTCCAGGCGGCGACGAAGCCAAGAAGGCCTACGACATTCTGTTGTCAGCGATGGAGGAGCGCGGTCGTGTGGCCATCGGGACGGTCGTGATGCGCAACAAGCAGTACCTCACCGCCGTGCGGCCGCTCGACGGCGTGCTGGCGATGTCGACGATGCGGTTCGCCGACGAGATCGTTCCTCGCGCCGACGTCGACGGGCTGCCGAGCCGGCGCGCCAAGCCCGACACCCGAGCGCTGAAGATGGCGACGCAGCTCCTCGATTCGTTGGCGTCGGACTGGGACCCGGCCCGCTACCACGACACGTACGTCGAAGAGTTGCGCAAGCGCATCAAGGCGCGGGACAAGGGCAAGGAGATCGTCGAGAAGGACGAACAGGTTCCCGAGGGCAAGGTGCTCGACCTGATGGCGGCACTCGAGCGCAGTGTCGAAGCATCCAAGGCACGCAAGACCGCCCGCAAGACGAGCGCCAAGTCGACCGCCAGGAAGCGCGTCAGCAAGGCCCGCAAGAGCGCGTAGGGAACTGCTCGATGGCGACGGCGAAGAAGGCGGCGACGAAGAAGACGACCGCCAAGAAGGCGGCTGCGAAGAAGTCGACCGCCAAGAAATCGACGGCCAAGAAATCGACGGCCAAGAAATCGACGGCGAAGAAGACGGCTCCGAAGAAGACCGCGAAGAGCCGGCTCGACACATACCAGGCCAAGCGCGACTTCACGGTGACGTCCGAGCCCGCCGGCACGGTTGCGCCGATTGCCGACGGGCAGCGGTTCGTGGTGCAGCGGCATCGTGCCCGACGGCTGCACTACGACCTGAGGCTCGAGGCGGACGGCGTGCTGATGAGCTGGGCCGTGCCCAAGGGACCCACGCTCGATCCCGATGTGAGACGCATGGCGGTCCACGTCGAGGACCATCCGCTCGAGTACTTCGACTTCGAGGGGGTCATCCCGGCGGGTGAGTACGGCGGTGGCGACGTCATCGTGTGGGACTGGGGCACCTGGTCGCCGGCCGACGGTGAGGATCCGGTGGCTGCCGTCGAGGCGGGCAACCTTCACTTCGATCTCGACGGCGAGAAGTTGAAGGGCCGATTCGTGCTGGTGCGCCGCGGCCGCGGCGACGGCAAGGAGCAATCGCTGCTGCTCCACAAGCACGACGAGTTCGCCGTCCCAGGTTGGGATCCCGAGGACCATCCGCGGTCGGTGAAGACGGGCCGTACCAACGACGAGGTCAAGACCGCGCCCGCCGCCAGCTGGTCGAGCAGTTCGCTCTGGGTCGGACCGACGCCCGACGAGCTCGCCGCCCTCGACGCCCTCGGCAAGTCCGGGCAATGGCGGCTCGGGGAACACACCCTGAAGCTGACCAACCTCGACAAGGTGCTGTTCCCGGCGCGCCGGCCGCACCCGGCGCTGACCAAGCGCGACTTGATCCGGCACAACGCGACGATGGCGCCGGCGATGCTCCCCTACCTCGCCGGCCGCCCGGTGAACCTGCACCGCTTCCCCGACGGCATCGCCAAGCCGGGTTTCTGGCACAAGGCCGCGCCGGCCCACGCCCCGGACTGGCTCGAACGCTGGCGCAACGAGGAGGCAGACCCCGGCGAGACCGAGCTGTACCTCGTCCTCGACTCGCCGGCCGCGCTGGCGTGGGTCGCCAACTACGGCGCCATCGAGGTCCACCCGTGGACGTCGACGGTGCGCGATCCCCACCGCCCGACGTGGGCGATGATCGACATCGACCCGGGAACCGACAGCTCCTTCGACGACGTGCTCGTCCTCGCCCGGCTGCACCGCACGGCCCTCGACCACCTCGGCGTGCAGGCGATGCCGAAGGTGACCGGGAAGCGGGGCATCCAGATCTGGGTACCGGTGGCCGAGCGCTACACGTTCGACGACACACGGGCGTGGGTGGAATCGTTGTCGCGTGCCGTCGGCGCAACCGTTCCCGACCTGGTGAGCTGGGAGTGGGAGGTGTCGAAGCGCGGTGGGCGGATCCGGCTCGACTACACCCAGAACGCGATCAACAAGACCCTCGTCGCCCCGTTCAGCACCAGGCCGGTCGCCGGAGCCCCGGTGTCGGTGCCGATCGGCTGGGACGAGCTCGACGATCCGGATCTGCATCCTGACCGCTGGACGATCGCCGACATCGGGGAGCGTCTGGCGACATCGGGTGATCCGCTCGCACCCCTGATCGGCGTGCAGCAGCGGCTTCCCGAGCTCTGACGACAGCAGGATTGAGGGGCCGGACGGGTGGGGACCCTTCGACGGTGAGCAAACGAGTCGACGTCGAACGCGCCCAGCGCCTCCTCCGCAAACGGGCGCAGCTCGTCGACGTGCTGCCGAGATCGGTGTACGCGGAGGAACATCTCCCGGGTGCGATCAATGTGCCGCTGGAGACGCTCGACGACACGAGCGTCGAGCAGCTCGAGCGCGATCGAGCGGTGCTCATCTACTGCTTCGACCAGCATTGAGACCTGGCTGCCCGAGCCGTGTGCCGGTTCGAACTGATGGGATTCGTCGACGTCTACATGCTCGAAGGCGGCCGCGCCGCGTGGACCGTCCTGGGATTGCCGACCGAGGGTCAGATCGGTGACGCGCGCCGCGTCGGACAGCGCGCCGTCGACGTCCCGACGGTGCCGGTGGACGCGACGGTCAAGAATGTCCTCGCACTCGGCGAGATCGCCTACACCGTCGTCGTCCTCGGCCCCGACGACGTCGTCGTGGGCGCGCTCCGGCCGACGGTCCGCGCCTTGCCCCCTCGGACACGCGTGCGAGATGTGATGATCCCGGCGCCCTCGACCATCCGGCCCGACCTTCGGGTCGAGGAGGTCGCCCGCCGGTTCGCCAAGGACGGGCTCGACCACCTGCTGGTGACCACCGTCAACGGTGTGTTGATCGGGCTCGTCACGATGGACGTGCTCGACGGTGGCCACGGTGCCTGACTGTGTCCGTGTCGGACGCGTCCTCAGCGCAGCCCGTGCGCCTCGGCTGGTGGCTGTCGAGCGAAGAACACGATCCGCGCACTCTCGTGGAGCATGCGGTGACGGCCGAAGCGACCGGCTTCGAGACGGCGATGATCAGCGATCACCTGCAGCCGTGGACACGCCGGCAGGGTCAGTCCGGTCACGTGTGGACCACGATCGGCGCGATCGCCAACGCCACCGAGGCGATCGAACTGGGGACCGGCGTCACGGCGCTGATCCACCGCGGGCATCCGATCAACGTCGCCCAGGCAGCCGCCACGGCGGCCGTGATGCTCGATGGTCGCTTCTTCCTCGGCGTCGGATCCGGGGAGCGGCTCAACGAGCAGCCGTTCGGACGGCGCTGGCCCGGTGCCGGCGAACGGCTCGACCGCGTGCGCGAGGGGATCGAGATCGTCAGGTCTCTGCTGTCAGGCGAGAACGTCAACCACCGCGGCGAACACTGGCGTGTCGAGAACCTCGCCTTGACGACGCGTCCAGCCGCGCCACCTCCGATCTACGTGGCCGCATCCGGACCCGGCAGCGCGGCGCTCGCCGGCGAGATCGCGGACGGGCTGATCGGAGTGCAACCCGACGCCTCCGTCGTCGACGTCTTCCACGGCAACGGCGGCCGCGGCAAGCGGTGCATCGGCCAAGTCCACATCTCGATCGCCACAACGGTGGACGAGGCGATCGAGACGGCCCGGGAATGGTGGCCGAACAGCGCGTCTGCCGTCCGCCGTGCTCTCCGAGTTGGCGCGGCCCGAGCACTTCGAGGAGCTCACCGCCGGCGTCGGACACGATGCCATCCGGTCGTCGGTGATCTGCGCGGTCGACGCCGGGCCCGTGATCCAGGCGGTCGACCGGTTCGTGGCGGCCGGCTACGACTCGGTGTATCTCCATCAGGTCGGCCCGGATCAGCAACGCCTGGCGGATCTCGCCCGCACCGAGCTGTTCCCCCACTACCGCCGCGCTGCCGCGTGAGGTCAGCCGAGCGCGTCGACGAGCTCGTTGCGCCAGAAGTCGGCGAAGCCGCGCTGGTCGGGGCCGACCTGGTGGAAGTGGATGTGGTCGAAGCCGGCATCCTCGAAGTCGCGCACCAGCTCGACGACCGGGGACACGTCCGGGCCGCACGGGACGCGGTCGGCGATGATCTCCTCGGTGACGAGCTCGGCGACGTTCTCGAAATGCGTCCACGTCGGCAGGTCCTGCGACAGCTGGCCCGGGTTCCCTGCGTTCGGCCACACCTCGAGCGCGGTCTTCACCGCCTCGGCGCGGTCGGGCGCCCAGCACAGGGTCACCTGGCCGTAGACCGGCCCCTTGCCGCCGGCGTCCCGGTACGCCGAGACGACGTCGGGGTCGGGTGATGTGGACCACAACCCGTCACCGTGGTGAGCGGCGGCGACCGCCGAGTCGGCGCCCGACGCCGCCCAGATCACCGGGATCGGTTCCGCCGGTTCCGTGAACAACCGCGCGTTCTCGACCGTGTAGTACTCGCCCCAGTGGTCGACGGTGTCGCCCGTCCACAGCTGGCGCATCACGTCGACCGCCTCGGCGAGCATCGACCGCCGGATCTCCACGGCCGGCCACGGACCGCCCGTGATGTGCTCGTTGAGCCACTCGCCGGTACCGACGCCAAGGAAGAAGCGCCCGCCGAGGATCGCCGAGCTGCTCGCCGCGGCCTGGGCGACCATCGTCGGGTGGTTGCGCAGGATCGGGCAGGTGACGCCCGTGCCGATCGGGATCCGGTTCGGTGTGCATCGCGACGCCGCCGATCGTCGTCCACACGAACGGGCTGTGGCCCTGGCTCTGGGTCCAGGGATGGTAGTGGTCGGACACCGTGAGGAACTCGAAGCCGACCTCCTCGGCCATCGCCGCCAACTCCACCAGTTCGCGTGGCCCGAACTCTTCGCTCGACAGCGTGTATCCCCAAGTGGTCATGGCCAACGCATACCCCGATCGCCACGACCTCAGACACGTGTCAGAGACGCGGCTGACAACGACCGGCCGGCCCGGTGGTATGAATGGGCGATGGGTCGTGTCGAGGGAAAGGTCGCCCTGATCACGGGCGCCGCCAGGGGTCAGGGGCGCAGCCACGCCGTCCGGCTGGCCGAAGAAGGTGCCGACATCATCGCCGTCGATCTGTGCGCGCCGATCGGCACGTTGCAGTACGAGATCGCCACGGCCGACGATCTCGCCGAGACCGCCGAGCAGGTCAAGGCACTCGACCGGAGAGTGATCGCCGCCGAGGCCGACGTCCGTGACACGGCCGCGCTGAGGGCGGTCGTCGAGCAGGGGGTCGCCGATCTCGGACGCCTCGACATCGTCGTCGCCAATGCCGGCATCGTGACGTTCGCGCCCGCGCTCGAGCTCACCGACGAGGCGTGGCAGGACGTGATCGACGTCAACCTGACCGGGGTCTGGCGCACCTGTGTCGCCGCCGTCCCCTCGATGATCGCCGCCGGCAACGGCGGCTCGATCATCATCACCAGTTCGGCCGCCGGGCTGACGCCGTTCCGGAACGCCGCCCACTATGTGGCGTCGAAGTTCGGGGTGATCGGGCTGATGAAGTGCCTGGCGCTCGAGCTTGCCGAGCACATGATCCGTGTCAACAGCGTGAACCCGACCACCGTCGACACGCCGATGGTGATCAACGAGCCGACGCTCAGGATGTTCCTCCCCGAGTCGGAGAGCCCGACCAAGGAGGACTTCGGCGACATCATGCAGGAGAGCCACGCGCTCCCTGTCCCCTGGGTCGAATCCCGCGACGTGTCCAACGCGGTGCTGTACCTCGCCTCTGACGAAGCGCGGTACGTCACGGGCGTGACGCTCCCCGTCGACGCCGGGCTGCTGATCCAGCGATAGGTCCTGGCGTGCGCTGCGGACACCACGGATGATGCCCACCGCCGACCCGACGACCGACGATCACATCCGCGCCCTGCCGAAGGTCGAGCTCCACGTGCACGTCGAGGGCGCCGCGCCGCCGCACACCATCGCCGAGCTGGCCCGCAAGAACGGGGTCGACCTCGGCGTGGACGATCCGGCTGAGCTCTACCGGTACGACGACCTCGCCGACTTCCTCCGCGTCTACGACCTGGTGTGCCGCAGCCTCCAGCAGGCCGACGACATCCACCGCGTCACGTACGAGGCGCTGGCGATCGCCGCCGCGGCCGGCGTGCGGTACCGGGAGATGTTCTTCTCACCGACGTTCCTCCTGCGCTACGGCGTCGCGTTCGACACGATCTGGTCAGGGATCGCGGCAGGGATCGCCGACGCCGCCACCGACCATGCCATCGTGTGCCGCATGATCCTCGACGTCGACAAGCCATCTGGCGCGGGCGCCGCCGCCGAGCTCGTCGAAGCCGCGGCGCGTTGCGACCGGGAGCTGCTGATCGGGATCGGGGGCGACGCCGGTGAGCAGGGCATCGATCTCGCGGCCCTCGCCGAACCGTTCCGACGCGCCCGCCAGCTCGGCTTCCACACGACCATGCACCTCGGCGAGGAGGGTCCGGCCGGCGACATCCGCGCCGGACTCGACGTCGTCGGGGTCGAACGCGTCGACCACGGGTTCAGTCTGCTGGACGACCCCGAGCTCGTCGGTGACGTCGTCCGTCAGGGCGTCGCGTTCACCGTCTGCCCGACATCGAACCGCCGCATCGGCCTCGTCGACTCGGTGGCGTCGCACCCGTTGATGCGGATGCGGGACGCCGGCGTGCTCGTGACGCTCAACTCCGACAACGCGGCGATGTTCGACATCGACCTGGCCGACGAGTACGTCAACGTTCGCGACGCGTTCGGATGCTCGCTCGACGAGCTCGAGGACTTCTCGTTGGCTGCGATCGGCGCCAGCTGGGCCGACGATGCCGACCAACGGGCGATGCGTCGCGAGTTCCTCGGCGACATGGCGGCGCTACGAACCGCGCACGGGCGACCGTCGCGCGACGGAGGATCGCCGTCGCCACAGCAACCCGACCTGACATGACGGAAGCGAACGCGGACGTCGTCGTCGTTGGAGGCGGCCACAACGGGTTGATCTGCGCCGCCTACCTCGCGCGTGCCGGCCTCGATGTGATCGTGGTCGAACGGAACGCGGTGCCGGGGGGAGCGTTGATGTCGAGCGAGTGGGAGGGGTACCGGCTCGAGCACGGCGCGGTCGAGCACACCGCGGTGCTCACGAGCGGCGTGATCGACGAGTTGGGGTTGGAAGACCTCGGCCTGTCGTACCGCACCCGCGACGTGGCCGCGATCCACCTCTTCGGCGATGGCGCGAGCGTGACGATCGGGCGCACCGTCGAAGCCACGGCCGAGTCGATCGCGTCGATCTCCGCCCGCGACGCGCGCGCGTGGACCGACCTGAGCGAGCGCAGCGCGCCGCTGCTCCGAGCGTTCGCGATCGCGTCCGGTGGTTGGGTCCCGCCGATGAGCGTCGCGACGCGCGTCGCGCGTGCGATCGGTGGTCGTGACGCGGCGCCGTTGGTCGACCTGGCCCAGATGTCCGTGATCGACCTCGCGACGAAGTGGTTCGAGAGCCCGCACATGCGCGCCCTTGCGATCTTCCGCGCATCGTTCATGGGCCTGCCGCCATGGGCGCCCGGCACGGCCAACGCGTTCTTGCTCACGACCGGCGGTCATGGTCGACGTCTCGGCCGGCCACTCGGCGGTTCGCGGGCGTTCGTCGCCGCGCTCGCCGCGGCCGTGACAGACGGCGGGGGCGTCGTGCGCTGCGGGTTCCGCGTCGAGTCCGTCAGCCGGCGCGGCGCGGGCTGGGCGGTGCGGTCGACGGCGGGCGAGGAGATCACCGCCCGCCGGGCCGTCGTGTCGGCGATCCCTCCGCAGGACTTCGTGCTCAGGCTGCTGTCGCCGGCTGACGTCGTGCCCACGTCGACCCGAGAGCGACTCGGCACGCTCGAGGTCGTCGCGTCGAACGTCAGCCAGTTGACGATCGCCGCCGCCCTCGATTCGTCGTCGTGCGTACCGACGTTCGGTGATCCCGACGCCGACCAGGCAATGCTGTGGCTGCTCCCAGAACCGTCGGCCGCGGTCGACACCTACGGCGCGATCGCGCTCGGCCTCGTGCCGTCGTCGCCAGGCACGCTCGTCGCCTTCCCGACGGCAGTCGACCCCGGCCTCGCGCCGCCGGGGGGCGCGACGATGTGGGCCAACGCGGTCGCGCCCTGCGACGTGCGCGGGCGGACGTGGGACGACGCAGCCGATGAAGCGAGCGAAGGCGTGTGGCGCACGATCGACTCCTGCCTCCCCGACGTCCGGTCGCACGTCGTCCACGAGGTGCTGACGAGCCCGCACGACCTCACCGCCACGACCGGTTCCGAGAACCCCGGGAACCACGTCGCACCGACGGCCGCCCAGTCGCTCGGCGCGCGACCGACACGGCGCATGGGCAACTACTCGACACCGATCGACGGGATCTTCGTGACCGGCGCCGGCACCCACCCTGGCGGAGGCATCAACGGCTCGTCCGGTCGGGCCTGTGCGCAGGCGGTGCTGCGCTCGATCGGAAGCCATCGAGTCATCCGGCGCGTCGGCCGTGCCGGCTCGGTCGTCCGCCAGCTCGGCGGATCCATCAGCGCCGCCCGCGAACTGCGCACTGACTAGCACGGAGGACACGATGGACGAGCAACTCGAACGGGTCGCGTTGGGACGGACCGGTCTCACGGTCACCCGCCTCGGGCTCGGGACCGCGCCGCTGGCATCGATCTTCTGGGGCAACGACGAGGCCCGCGCCGTCGCGGCTGCCGCGCGAGCCGTCGAACGAGGCATCCGGCTGTTCGACTCGGCGCCGCTGTACGGGCTCGGGGAATCCGAGACCCGCCTCGGCCGGGCGCTGGCGACGATCGGTCGTGACGACGTGGTCGTCGCGACCAAGGCCGGCCGCTCGCTCGTCCCTTCGCCACAATCGGAAGATGGCACCGACGCGGTGTTCGACTTCAGCCGGGATGCGACGTTGCGCCAGTTGGAATCGAGCATGGAGCGTCTCGGTCTCGACCGGATCGACATCGTCCACATCCACGATCCCGAGGATCACCTGACGGAGGCGATCGACGGCACGTATGCGGCGCTCGCGCAACTCCGGGCCGACGGCGTCGTCGGCGCCGTCTCGCTCGGCACGAACGTCGTCGAGACGGCGTGGTTCTTCCTGCGCAACGCCGATCTCGACTCTGTGCTGGTCGCCGGCCGCCTCACGCTGCTCGACCGGTCGGCAGGTGACCTCGTCGCCGAGTGCCAGCGCGTCGGCGTGGCGTACCTCGCCGCGGGAGTGTTCAACAGCGGCGTGCTCGCCGACCCGCGACCCGGTTCGTGGTTCGACTACGCGCCCGTGTCGAACGACCTGCTCGAGCGGACCACCGCGATCCGCGCCACGTGCGAATCGCACGGCGTGTCGTTGCGGACCGCGGCGCTGCAGTACCCGCTCACGGTCGACGGCGTGACCGCGGTGATCGTCGGCATGAGCTCGCCGACCGAGGTCGACGACAACGTCACCGCGTTCAACGCCGACATCCCAGCGGCGCTGTGGGCCGACCTCGCCGCCGCAGTGAGCCAATCCCGGAAAATCGATGTCACGCCGGGCTGGCGGAGAGATCGACCAGCTCGCGAAGGACGCGCCGCATCTCGAGCGTGATCCGGTCGGCCTTGGAGTGGAACTCGACCGTCGGTTCGAGCGGCACGGCCTTGCGTCGCATCCGCTCGAGCAGGGCGCGATCCTCGGCGGCGACGGCTTCCTGGAACGCGACCGCGGCCGCGATCGCCGCCGGTTCGTCGTCGATGTCGTTGCGGTAGTCGGTGCAGAACAGCCGCGTCGTCACGGCGTCGACCGGTTGGTGGCAGAAGCTGATCGTGAGCACGGCCTTCTCGTCGGGATACGTGAGCCGCAGGTACACGTGGTGGGGCGGCGTGTACACGAACCACGACTCACGCTCGACGGTTCGGAACTCGTCGCCGGCCTCGAACGAGTCGGCCAGGGCCTTGGCGAGGTGGCGGTAGCGGACCGAGAAGCTCAGCCCGTCGCGCTCGACCTCGTAGTCGCCGATGTGCCGGTCGCCCGCGTCGCCGAACGTGGCGAGATGGAGGAACGCCAGATGACCGAGGTCGAGGAAGTTGTCGGTCATCTGTGCCGCGCCGGCATTCCAGGTCGACACCGGCAGCGGGCACTTCACGAACGAGTCGTCGGAGTGCTCCGGCACGTCCGGTAGCTCGGCGATCGGGTCCTCGGGTGCGATCCAGATGAGGCCGAGATGCTCGGCGACCGCGGCGGCCACACCGCAGCGTGCCCGCCCTGGGATCGGCACGTCGGGGCCGATCGCCGGGATCTCGACACAGGCGCCGTCGGCGGCGAAGCGATAGCCGTGGTACGCGCACTGCAGCGTGTCGTCGACGATGCTGCCGGCGCTGAGGGGCGCCATCCGGTGTGGGCATGCGTCGCGCAACGCGGTGAGCCGGCCGCCCAAGCGCACGACGCACCAGCGCTCGCCGAGCAAGTCGACGGCCAGCGGACCGTCGCCGCCGAGCTCGGCGACACGCGCGACCGGATGCCAGCACCGCCGCAGCGCGGGGTGTTCGTTGTCGAACCAGAGGCATCGGCGTCGGTCAGCCGTCATGCAAGTGCTCCGTGGCGGGGTCGGCTCCTTGCCGCTCGACGCGGCGGCCGACCGGCCCGACTCGTGCTCGGGGAAGATCTCGGCGTACGTGTCACCTTCGACGTAGGGATGGGCGGCGAGCAGTGCCTCGTCGACATCGACGCCGAGGCCGGGTCCGGTCGGCGCGGTGATGGTGCCGTCGACGAGATCGACGAGCGCCAGACCCGGGTTGTGGCCGATGTCGGTGATCATCGGTTGGTGGGGATCGATGTCGTATTCGCAGATCCGGACACGTGCCGCGGTTGCCCAATGGAGGTTGGCCGCCAAGCCGACGACGGTCGGGCCACCGACGTGAGGGATCACCTCGATCGAATGGCGGGCGGCGATGTCGGCGACCTGGAGGCACGCCAGGATCCCGCCGACGATCGTGGCGTCGGGTTCGAACACCCGCGCCGCGTCGCGTCGAGCGAGCTCGGCGAAGGACCGTGGGGAGAACACCCGCTCACCAGCGGCCACTCGGACGGGTGAGGCGCGTTGCACGCGTTCGAGCCCCTCGATCTGATACTGCGGGATCGGTTCCTCGAAGAAGTAGATCCGGTACGGAGCGATGCGCTGGCTGAGCTCGATCGCCGTGTCGGGGTCGTGGAACCAGTACGAGTCGACGCCCATCAGCGCTTCGGGACCGATGTGGTCCCGCACGACCCGAACCACCTCGACGTCGTCGTCGAGCTGGCGTCCGAGGCGGACCTTGACGCCGGCGAAGCCGAGCGCGAGGCACTGGTCGAAGTAGTGGGCATGCCACTCGGCCGACTCTTCGAACATCGTCGTGCCGGTGCCGTACAGCGGGATCGGATGCGCCGTCGATCCGAGAAGCTGGTGGACCGGTGCGTCGAGGGCTTTGCCGGCGATGTCCCAGAGCGCGATCTCGATCGATCCGATCGTCTGGCTCGTGACACCCTCCCAGCCGAGGTATCCGTCGAGGGCGACCGAGAGCTCGGCGAGGCGGTCGCGGATCGCCAGCGGATCGCGACCGACGAGGTGGCGCGCGCACACGTCGTCGACGACCGCCCGGAAGACCGTGGGGTAGGAGTGGCCCCAGTTCGTGGATGCCTCGCCCCACCCGATCGTGCCGTCGTCGGTCTCGATCCGCACGAGCGCGAAGCTCCGCTGCATCGGTGGGTCGCTCTTGCGGTAGCCGGCGAGCACGGCTCGCACGCTCTCGATCCTCATCGTGGTCGCGGTTCTACTCGATTCCGGCACCGATAGGTGTGGGTGATCGAACCGTAACGCAGCGTTCACGTGTCACGTTCACTGCAGACCCAAACCTGGCCTATGTTTCCCTTGATGGACACATGTTCGACGTGTGTTCGACGGTGCCGGGGACGGTGCTCACCGTGCCCGGACGTGAGCTACGATGATATGTAGGGGTTGATTGTGGAGGACCGGCAGCACCGAACGCGGGCGCGTCGGCCTGTGTCGATCCATGGCGTGTCGACCCGCAGCCTGTGGCCGATCGTCGCCCCGGCGACCGGACTCGTCCTCATCCTCGCTGTCTGGACGTGGGGCGGCCGCGCCGGATGGGCGAGCGGCATGATCGTGACGCCCATCGACGCCATCTCGCCGATCGTCGGCGACAGCCGTGACGTCTACTTCCGTTCCACGCGGTCGACCGTGTGGGCCGCCGCGCGTGGGCTCGTCATCGGTGGAACGCTGGCCTTCGTGGCTGCGCTCGTGGCGGCCAGCGTGCCGAGACTGCGTGGTTTCGTCGTCCGCCTGGCGGCGATCACGAACGCCGCGCCGTGGGTCGCCGTGGCGCCGTGCCTGCTGATCGTGCTCGGGCGCGACCGTGGCCCGGTGGCGGTGGCCGCGATCGCCGTGTTCTTCTTCGTGTTCGTGTCGACGTCGGTCGGTCTCGGAGCCGCCTCGCGGTCTGTCCACGACGTTGCCAGCGCACTCGGCGCCAGCCGGTTCCGGCGGGTGTGGTCGGTGCAGCTCCCCGGATCGTGGCCGTCGGTGGCCGACGGGCTGAAGCTCGCCGCCCCGGCCTCCCTCGCCGGCGCCGTGTTCGGCGAGTGGTACGGCGCCGAGCGCGGGCTCGGCGTGCTGTTGATCACCGCCATGCAGGGCGGACGTGCCGATCGGCTCTGGGCGGCATCGCTGCTCAGCGCCGCGTGCGGGCTCACCGCGTACGGCCTGCTCGCGCTCTCGCGAATGGCGGCAGTTCGCCGGTTCGGCGCCGAGATCGCCCAACAGTCAGCGGCCGTGCCCCGCCGCCACGGCCGACTCCGCCACCTGCTCACCGAGACGGCCGCGATCGTCGCCCTGCTCGCGGTGCTCGTTGCCCTCTGGTGGACATGGGTCGAGGTGAAGGACATCTCGCCGATCGTCGTGCCGCGCCCGTCGGCCGTGCTCGACGATCTCGTCGCCGCGCCCGGTGACTACCTCTCGGCAACGCTGCGCACGCTGTGGACGGCAGCGATCGCCCTCACGATCGGCACCGTGCTCGGTCTCGCCGCGGCGCTGGCGGCGGCACGCTACGAGTTCCTGGCCGGGATGACCGTCCCGCTCGTCATCGTCCTTGCCGCCACCCCGCTCGTCGCCCTGTTCCCGCTCTTCGCCCGGGTGCTCGGCTACAACCCGACCACGGTCTGGGCACTCGCGTCGGTGCTCGTGTTCTACCCGATCTTCGTGTTCACACGATCGGGTCTGAACGCCGCCAGCCGGTCGGCGCTCGACGTCGTCGACGCGCTCGGCGGCGAGAGCGGGGTGAGGTTCCGGCGGGTGGTGCTGCCGGCCGCCGTCCCGCACATGATCAGCGGCTTCCGGATCGCCGCCGGGTCGGCCGTGATCGCAGCCGTCGTCGGCGAGAGCCTGATCGGGCGCCAGGGCCTGGGCGTCGAGTTCGCCTATGCCTACCGCCTGCTCGACCTGCCTCGCGCGTTCGGCGCGGCGATCGTCGTCATCGCCGTCTCGGTCGCCGTGTTCTCGGCCGCCGGCCGCCTCGAACGTGCCGTCCACGCCCGTTGGACCTGACCAACCTCTTCACCCCATCAATCCGCCAATAGACCATCGGAGGAAATATGTACACACGAAGGGCGTTCATCTCGAGAACCGCCGGCGTCGTCGGAGGACTCACCATCGTCTCGTCGGTGCCGATCCTCGCCGCCTGCGGCGACGATGACGACGCCGAGAGCCCCGGCTCGACCGGCCCGGCGGGCACCACTGCCGGCACCACCGCTGGCACCACAGCCGCGACCACCGGCACGAGCGGTGCGCCGGCCGCGGCCCTCGGCAGCGTGGCTTCGGTGTTCAACTGGCTTCCCGACATCGAGTGGTCGGCGTGGTACCTCGCCGAATCGAAGGGCTACTTCGCCAGCCCGCGGCGTCGAGTCGTCGCTGATCCATGGCGGACCCAACACACCAGCGGTGGTACAGGTGCTCGCCGCCGGCGACGGCAACGTCGGGCTCTCGGCGAGCGAGCTCGACATCATCAAGGCCAACCAGGAAGGCTCCGATTTCGTCGTGATCGGCGCGATGTACCAGAAGAACCCGCTCGGTCTGACGTGGATGACCGCGACCGGCATCGAGACCGTGCAGGATCTCGTCGGCAAGCGGATCGGCGGTCCGCAGGGCGATCAGGTGCAGATCGACGCGCTGTTCAAGGTCAACGGCCTGTCAGCCCGACGATTACGAGTTCATCCCGATGGGCTTCGACCCGCAGCCGCTCGTCGACGGCGAGATGGATGCGATCGCGTCGTACGTCACGAACCAACCCCTCCAACTCAAAGCTCCAGGGCCACGACGTGAGCGCCAAGCCGTACTCCGATCTCGGTCTGCCGTCGTACGGCGACATCCTGTTCGCCTCCAGGGCGTGGCTCGACGAGAACCACGACCTGGTGGTCGCCTACCTCGCCGGTCTGCTCCAGGGAGCGCTCGACAACCGGGCCGACCCGACCGAGTCCCTCCCGATCCTTCTCGAGACGTACGCGGCCGACGCCGAGATCAGCGAGGAGTACGCCACCCTCGCCAATCCCGAGTACATCGCCCTGATGGACAGCCCCTACACCGACGAGCACGGGATCCTGTCGGTCGATCCGGCGCGGATGGCCGACGAGGTGCTGCCGGTGCTCGAGACGGCCGGCGAGACCGACCTGCCGACAGTCGAGGAGTTCCTCGATACCTCGTTCCTCGAGGAAGCCCACGCAACCCTGTCGTGACCACTGCACGTGACGACTGAGACCGGGGCGGACGGCGTCGACGAAGCGGGCTTCGAGCTCGACGCCGTCCGCAAGGAGTTCGTGATCGAACGGCGACCGCTCGTCGCCATCGAGCGGGTCGACCACGTCGCGCCACGCGGCACGCTGACCGCACTGGTGGGACCGTCGGGATGCGGCAAGTCGACCGTGCTGCGGATCCTGGCCGGACTCGACGAACCGACGTCCGGCACGGTCCGGATTCACGGACGCGCACCGGCGGAGGCGCGCGACCGGCACGAGATCGGAGTCGCATTCCAGGACTCGGCCCTCCTGCCGTGGCGGTCCGTGCGCGACAACATCCGTTTCGCGCTGCAGGTGACCGGGGCCGACGTGGGCCCATCGGCGGTCGACGATCTGATCAAGCTCGTCGGCCTCCGCGGGTTCGAGACGGCGCGTCCTCGCCACCTCTCGGGTGGGATGCGTCAGCGCGTCGCCATCGCCCGCGCGCTGGTGACCGAGCCGACGGTCCTGCTGCTCGACGAGCCGTTCGGCGCGCTCGACGCGATGACACGCACCCGCATGAACATGGAGCTCCAACGCATCTGGATGGAGCGGGTGACGACCACGCTGCTGGTCACCCACTCCATCGACGAGGCGGTGCTCCTCGCCGACGAGATCGTGATCATGTCGCCGCGACCGTCGTCGATCGTGGCCACCGTCAACGTCGATCTGCCACGCCCCCGTACCACCGAGATGACGAGAAGCCCGGCGTTCCACTCCGTCGTCGATCTCGTCGCGGCCACGCTCGTCGCCGGTGACGAGGATGACGGTGCCGGAATGACGGTGCCGGAATGACGGTCGAAGCGCACACCGACCCGATCCGCGCCGCGGTGGGTGTCTCGATCCGACGCGCGCGTCAGGCGAGCGGCATGTCGATGCGTGATTTCGCGACGCGCTGCGGCCTCAGCCAACCGTTCGTCAGCGCGGTCGAGCGCGGCATGTCGACGCCGTCGATCGCCACGCTCTACCGGATGGCCGAGGTGCTCGGGACGGAGCCCTCGAACCTCCTCCCGAGCCACCCGACCGGCGGCGTCGACGTGATCCGTGCCGACGAGGGCCAGCTCGTGCCGTCGAGTGATCGGCCGGGCTCGGCGATGGGACGCGTGTTGCTGGCCGACCCGGGCCGGCGGCTCGAGGTCTACGAGTACGTCATCGACGCCGGCGACGACCTCGACGTCTGGTACGACCACCCCGGCGACGTCGTCCTCCATCTCATCGAGGGACAGCTGCGCGTGGAGTTCACCGGCCACCCCACCGTCGAGCTCGATCGGGGCGACTGCCTCGTGCACCCCGGAGCTGCGCCCCACCGCTGGTCGGTGATCGGCACCGGGCCAGTGCGGCTCTTCGTCGTCATCACCCGCCCACCCGCTTGATCGCGCTCGACCGACCGAGCGCCAGCCTCCTACATGGAGTCGGTCAGGTGACGTTCGGCGTAGTCGCGCAGCGCGGTGCGGAGCTGATCGGGCTCCCAGTTCTCCGACACGGCCCGCCACAGGAGCTCGGCCTGGGTGTCGGGGACCAACCCGCCGATCGGTTGATCGCGGTCGAGGTTGGTGGGGAACGGATAGCCCTCGGCGCCGGCGGCGATCGCGTTGTGCAGCAGGACCTCGGGAGTGCCGGCACGCGCGCTGCGCACGAGCGCCGGGAACAGCGCGTTCGAAACGGCTTCGCGGTTCACTGTCTCGATCGGCCGGCCGAACGCCGAGTTCAGCTGCAGCAGGTTGGCCATCCGCTTGACGTCGGACGTGCGGTTGTGTCCGGCGGCGTGCGACACCGCCGGGTTGAAGAACCCCGCATCGCCCTTGGTGAGCGGGAGCTGGACGTGGTGTTCGGCGAAGTACTCGGCGAAGTCGGGCCGCCGCCAACCGAGATAGCCGAGCTCGTACTTCTGTGAGTGCGGCAGGTACATCGTCGGACCGCTCTCGACCGGCATGTCGGTGTGGGCGATCGCGCCCTGGAGCGTGAGCACGGCCGACAAACGGTGCGCATGGGCCGGGAACTGCTCCGCGACCTCGATCGAGGTGAACCCGAGGTGATAGTCGCGATGGGGAACCTGGGCGGCGCCGCCCGGGTTGACGACATTGACCTGCGAAGTGATCTGGAAGAAGGGGCCCAGCCACGCCGACGATGCGAGCTCGATGATCTCGTTGCCGTAGTACTCGACGAACGCGTCCGGATCGCGCAGCGCCAGCTTCTCGAGGGCGTTCCAGATGCGGTCGTTCGCACCCGGCTTGGCGTAGTGATCACCCGCCGGCTGTCCGGCCGCGTGCTGGTCCTCGATGATCGCCTCGAAGACCTCCGTCACCCGATCGACGATGGACGTGTCGGGAAACGCGCCCGCGAACACGACGAGCCCGGGTCCGTCGGCCAGCGCTCCAGCAAGCTCGGACTGGACGCTGCGCCGGCCGTCCGTTGTGGTGATCGCGGCCCGGAGTTGTTCGCAGTCGTACACGAGGACGTTGTCGACGACGTCGGCGGCGTGGGGGTAGTCGCGCACGTCGGTGGTCACCTCGACGATCGAGCGCAAGTCGTCGAGTGAACAGTCGTCGGCGTTCAACCACGTCGAGGTCGTCGTGCCAGCGCGCTCACCGATCGTCATGACGGTGATCGTACGCGGCCGGCTGGGGATCCGCCGCGTCGGCGCCGACGAGACGGACACGCCGGAGCAACTGGGCGTTCATGGCGACGACGATGGTCGACATGCTCATGAGAATCGCCCCGACCGCCGGCGACAGGGTGACACCTGCCCAGGCGAGCACGCCGGCCGCGAGGGGTATCGCGACCACGTTGTAGCCGGCGGCCCACACGAGGTTCTGAATCATCTTGCGGTAGCTCGCCCTCGAGAGCCGGATGACACCCGCCACCGCCCTCGGATCCGACGTCGCCAACACGACGCCGGCCGACTCGATCGCCACGTCGGTGCCGGCGCCGATCGCCAACCCGACGTCGGCGCGGGCGAGCGCCGGAGCGTCGTTGACACCGTCACCGACCATGGCCACCGTGAGGCCACGCTGCTGCAACGTGGCAACCGCCGAGTCCTTGTCCTCGGGCAGCACCTCGGCGAAGACCTCGTCGACGCCGACTTCGGCGGCGACACGCTCCGCAACCTGGCGGGCGTCGCCGGTGATCATCACGACCAGCCCGACGCCGAGGGCGTGGAGCTCGGCCACGGTTTGGCGGGCCTCGGACCGGACCTCGTCTTCCAGAGCCAACGCGCCGATGATCCGGCCGCCTTCGACGAGGTACAGCACGGATGCGCCGCGAGCCACCCACTCCGCTGTCCTGCCCGCGATCTCCGCCGGCTCGGTCAGCCCGCGTTCGCGCACCAACGCCGGTCCACCGATCGCATGGGCCGTTCCATCAACTCGGGCTTCGACGCCGCGTCCGGTGAGTGATCGGAAACCGGTCGCCTCCGGGATCTCCCCGTTCTCCCGGGCGTGCGCCACGATCGCCTTCGCCAGCGGGTGCTCGCTCTCGGCCTCGACGGCGGCTGCGAGGGCGAGGACCTCGGCGTCCGTGAGGTCGACACCCACGACGTCCGTGACGACGTGATTGCCCTTCGTGAGCGTGCCCGTCTTGTCGAACAAGACGGCGTCGACGGTGCGCATCCGCTCGAGCGCGAGACGATCCTTGACGAGGATGCCGTGCCTGGCGGCGACCGCGGTGGACAGCGCGATCACGAGCGGGATCGCCAGGCCGAGCGCGTGCGGGCAGGCGATGACGAGCACGGTCACGGTGGTCTCGATCGCGCGCTCCATGTCGCCGGCGAGCGACCAGGCGACGAACGTCACGGCCGCGGCGCCGGCCGCGACGTAGAACAACAGTGCCGCGAAGCGATCGGCGAGCACCTGGGCCCGACTCCCGCTCGCCTGGGCGTCGGCGACGAGGCGCTGGATGCCGGCGAGCGCGGTGTCCTCCCCCACCGCATCGACCGCGACGCGTATCGACGAGTCCGTCGACACCGTCCCGGCGACGACACGGTCGCCAACGGACTTGGTGACCGGGCGCGACTCACCGGTGATCATCGACTCGTCGAGGTCGGCCTCGCCATCGATGATCCGTCCGTCGGCGGGGACCCGCGCACCGGCGCGGACCAGCACCCGATCGCCAGCGGCCAGGGCGTCGATCGGGACGAGCTCGATCGAACCATCGGCCGTCACGCGCTCCGCCTCGTCCGGCAGCAGCGCCGCCAGCGCGGCGAGCGCACCGTGCGCCTGACCGATCGCCTTCATCTCCTGCCAGTGCCCGAGCAGCATGATCGTCACGAGCAGGGCGAGCTCCCACCAGAACTCGAGGTCGAACCAGCCGAGGGTCGTCGCCATCGAGGCCGTCCAGGCGACGGTGATCGCCATCGCGATCAGCAGCATCATCCCCGGTTGCCGGTCGCGGATCTCCGCCACGGCGCCGGTGAGGAACGGCTGGCCACCCCACGCGAAGACGAACGTGCCGAGCACCGGACCGACCCAGGCGACGCCGTCGAGCTCGTAGCCGAACCACTCCATCACCATCTCGCTGGAGATGACGACCGGGATCGTCAGCAGCAGCGTCAGCCAGAACCGGCGCCGGAAGGCCTCCGGATCGTGACCGGCGTGCTTGTCGTGCGCGGTGTGATCGCCGTGACCGCTCACGCTGGTGCTCGTGGTGATGTGCGGCTGTTTGGACTTCAACCGGCGCGCTCATTCCATATACCCTAGGGGGGTATGGGTATGTTGTCAACAGATGGGCGATGAGGCGGATACCGTCCGAGCGGTGACTCCGTACGAGCAGCTGTTCCGTCTCGATGGCCGCACGGCACTCGTCGTGGGAGCGGGGAGCGGCATCGGCGCCGCGGTCGCCGAGGGGCTGGCCGCGTTCGGTGCGGCGGTGATCTGCGCCGATTCGCGTCCCGACGCCGCCCGGTCGACCGCTGACGGCATCGGCGCATCGGCGTCGACGTTCGAGCTCGATCTCACCGATGGCAAGGCGGTCGAGGCCGCCAGTCGCGAGCTCGGCCCGCCCGACATCCTCGTGACGACGCCGTCCGTGAACGTCCGCAAGCGCATCGTCGACTACACCGACGACGACCTCGATCGGGTCGTCGACCTCAACATCAAGGGCACGTTCCGACTGTGCCGCGCCTTCGGAGGCGTCATGGCCGCGGCGGGTCGCGGATCGATGATCGGGTTCTCGTCGATCCGGTCACAGACGACGGAGCCGGGCCAGGGTGCCTACGCGGCGACGAAGGCGGCGACGATCATGCTGTTCAAGACGTTGGCGGCCGAGCTCGGACCGTTCGGCGTGCGGGCGAACACCGTCGCCCCCGGCGTCGTCGAGACGCCACTCACCGCGCCGATCAAGGCCCAGCCGGCATGGCACGCCGCCTACGCCGACAAGACGATCCTTCGACGCTGGGCCGAGCCCGCCGAGATGGTCGGTGCCGTGGTCTACCTTGCATCGGATGCGAGCAGCTACGTCACCGGCACGACGATCTTCGTCGACGGTGGCTGGACCGCCGCCGACGGCCGCTTCGAACCTCCATCATGAGACCGGCATCATGAGACGGGAAACTGAGATGGTCGTGCACGAGCACCGACGCCGCGTCCGGCGTAGCCACGCATGAACAACGACATCGACACCCCTGACATCGACACCCCTGACATCGACACCGCTCGGCTGATCGCGTTCACCCAGGAGCTCGTGCGGATCCCGAGCGTCTTCGACCCGGATCGCGGTCTCAACGAGGAACCGGTCGCCGAACTGGTTGCCGACCAGATGCGCTACTTCGGCTGGTCACCGCAGATCGACGTCGTGGCACCGGGTCGTCCGAACGTGATCGCCGTCGTCGACGGCGACCGCCCCGGCCCGACGTTGATGTTCGAAGGGCACACCGACGTCGTCACCGAGGGCGACCACTCGACGTGGAGCGTCGACCCGTTCGGTGGGGAGATCTCCGCCGGCCGGTTGTGGGGCCGCGGCGCGGCCGACATGAAGGGTGGGCTGGCGGCGATGCTGTTCGCCGCCGATGCCGTCCAACGTCACGGTTCGTTCTCCGGGCGGTTGGTGCTCGGCGCGCTCGTCGACGAGGAAGGCATGATGATCGGCGCCAAGGACTTCGTGACGCGTGGTCACGCCGAAGGCGTCGACGCCGTGATCTGTTGTGAGCCCGAGGGGGGCGAGATCTGTCACGTCGCCAAGGGGGCGCTCCGCCTGCGACTCGACTTCCACGGCAAGATGGCGCACGGCGCGATGCCGTTCGAGGGCAGGAACCCGAACCGTGCAGCCGCCGCGGCGATCGCCGCGCTCGGCGTTCTCGAACGCGAGGTGCAAACGACGCACGGTGCCCATCCCCACCTCGGCGAGGTGTGGATCACCCCGACCGTGCTGCGCGCCGGTGAGCCGGCGCAGATGAACGTGATGCCGGCCATGGCCTCGGCGTGGATCGACGTACGTTCGGTGCCGGCCACGCCACACAACACGCTGATGGTCGACATCTCGCGTGTGGTCGCCGACGCGGCAGCTGAGCACGGCGTCACGGTGAAGCTCTCGGTGATCGACGATCGCCCGTCGGTTGCGACGCCCGATGACCATCGGCTCGTGCGGGCCGTCTGGGACGCCCACGCCGCGGTCACCGGCGACGAGCCGCGGCTCGGTGGCGTCCCCGGGTCGACGGATGGGACGGTGCTGACCTCGCGCACCGGCATGGCCTCGGTGGTGTACGGACCGGGCGGCAAGTGGATCGCCCACCAGGCCGACGAGTTCGTCGAGATCGACGACCTCGTCACGCACGCCCGCGTCTACGCAGGCGCGGCGATCCGCTTCCTCGATCATTGACGGGTCTCGGCGTCAGGCGGCGGGGAGCCTGGGGACGGCCTGGAGGAGCGCCGCGGTGTACGGATGGGTCGGGGCCTGGAACACGTCGGCGCTGGTGCCACGCTCGACGACCTCACCGTCGCGCAGGACGACGACGTCGTCGCAGAGGTAGCGCACGACGCCGAGATCGTGCGAGACGAGCACCAAGCTCAGCTCGTAGTGCTCGGCGAGTTGGCGCAAGAGGTCGAGGATCTGGATCCGCACCGTCACGTCGAGCGCGCTCACCGGTTCGTCGCCGACGAGGATCGACGGGCGCGGGGCGATGGCGCGGGCGATGGCGATCCGCTGCTGTTGGCCGCCCGAGAACTCGTGTGGGTACCGCGTCCGCATCGATGGTTCGAGTCCGACCGCCTCCAGCACTTCGGTCACCCGACGGCGGTGGTCACCTTCGACATCGAGGCAGACGAGTGGTTCGCGGATGATCGATTCGACGGTCATCCGCGGGTCGAGCGAGCTCAGCGGATCCTGCAGCACGACCTGCGCCTCGCGTCGGAACGCGCGCAGACGTCGTGGTGGACCCGGCGCGATCGGCGTCCCGCGGAACCGCACCTCGCCGGCGGTCGCCCGGTCGAGCCCGAGCAGGATGCGCACGAGTGTCGACTTGCCGGAACCCGACTCACCGACGATGCCCACGCTGCCTCCCGGCTCGATCGCCAGGTCGACGCCGCGCAGCGCCCGGCGTTCAGCACGCGGCCCGAACAGTGACGTGCGCGGAAGTCGGTACGTGCGGTGAATGCCGTCGGCGACGAGGAGCGGTTCCGTCACGTCGGCACCTCATCGTTCGGTGTGTCGTTCGGCGTGTCGATCGGTGCCGTGTCGATCGGGTGGGGCCCACGACGTCCGGCGGGCGGCCGCGACGAGCTCGGACGTGTAGTCATGACGCGGCCGGCGCACGAGCTCGTCGGTCGTGCCGTGCTCGACGATGCGACCATCGCGCATCACCACCACCGACTGGGCCACTTCCGAGACGAGCGCGATGTCGTGGGTGATGAACACCAGCGCGGTCCCCTCCTCGGCGATCAGCGTGTCGAGCAGTGCCAGCACCTCGGATTGCACGGTCACGTCGAGGGCGGTGGTCGGCTCGTCGGCGATGAGCACCGCCGGATTGCACGCGAGCGCGATCGCGATCCCGACCCGTTGGCGCTGCCCTCCTGACAGCTGGTGCGGGTAGGCGTTGACGGTGCGTTCGGGATCGGGCAGGGCCACCCGCCGGCACCACTCCAGGGCCACCGCGGCAGCCTCCGAACGACCGAGCCCCTGGTGGATGCGCAACGGCTCGGAGATCTGCCGGCCGACGCGCATCACCGGATTGAGTGCTGTCATCGGGTTCTGGAACACCATCGCGATCCCGTCGCCGCGGATCCTCGCCAGCTCCCGATCGGACCGGCCGAGGAGCTCGACGCCGTCGAGCGCGACACTCCCCGTCACCGTCGCCACATCGGGCGCCAAGCCGATGATCGACAGCGCCGACAGCGTCTTGCCCGACCCGGACTCTCCGATGATGCCGAGCCGTTCGACCGCGGTCGAGCGCGAACGACACGTCGTCGACCACGCGGTTGTCACCGAACGCGACGGTGAGGTGCTCGACCTGGAGCAGTGTCACGACACGGTTCCACTCGTGGTCGTCGAACGGCCGGCACCGGAGCCCGCGGTGCCCGTGTCGGCGACGATCACGACGCTCGTGAACGTCGGCGAGGCGGTCGCCGAACGACCCCGCAACTGAGGATCGACCGCCTCCCGGAGGCCGTCGCCCAGGAGATTGAACCCGAGCGTCGCCAGGACCACCGCGAGGCCCGGGAACACGATGGCTCCGGGATGCACGGTGACCGACTGCTGGAGCCCCTCGAGCATCCGGCCCCACGACGGCGTGCCGACCGGGGTGAGCCCGAGGTAGCTCAGTGCCGCCTCGGCGAGCACCGCCAGGCCGGCGAACAGCGACAGCTGCACGATCACGGTCGGCGCGATGTTGGGGAGGATGTGACGCCACACCGTCCGCCACGTCGACGAGCCCGACGCGCCGGCGGCGAGGATGTAGTCGTTCGAGAGCACGCGCGCGACCTCGCCGCGCACGACACGGGCGAGCACCACACCGAAGCCGATCCCGATCGCCAACGACACCGTCATGATCGATCCCTCGAGGGCGGCGACGAGCACGAGCGCGAGGATCAACGTCGGCAGGGCGATCAGGACGTCGATCATGTGGGCGATCCCCTCGCCCGCCCAACGGGGCGAGACCGCGCTGAGCACGCCCAACGTCAGTCCGATCACGGCGGCGATGAGCACCGAGCCGGCGGCGACCAGCAGGGTGGTCCTCGCGCCGACCAACACCTGCGTGAACAGGTCCTTGCCGCCACCATCGGTGCCGAACCAGTGGTCCCACGAGATCGGTAGCCACCGCTCGCCCGGATCGACCTTCTTGGGGTCGTAGGGGGTCCACACGAGCGACACGAGTGCGGCCACCACGACACCGCCGACGAGCACGGCGCCGATCCGACCCGACCAGGAGCGCCAGACGTACCTCATCGGGTCGCTCGCGGCACCCGCGCGGGCCGCTTCATGGTGTGGTCCGCAAGCGCGGATCGGCGAGGCGATGGAGCACATCGACGACGAAGCCGATCACGAGCACGATCCCCGCGATCAGCAGGACGGTGCCCTGCACCTTCACCAGATCCCGCGAGTTGACGTCCTTGAGGAGCATCTGACCAACGCCTGGCAGCGCGAACACCCGCTCGATCACGACGACGCCGGCGATCAGGCTGGCGACCTGCACGCCGAGGATCGACACGATCGGCAACGACGCGTTGCGCAACCCGTGGCGAAACAACGCCTGGGTCCGCGTGAGACCCTTCGCGCGTGCGGTCCGGATGTACTCCTGGTGCAACACGTCGAGGGTGGCCGAGCGCACGAACCGCATCAGCACGGCGCCCTGCGCAAGGGCGAGCGTGATCGTGGGCAGCACGAGCGACCGGATCGCCATCGCGGGGTCGCTCCATCCGTCGGTCGGGAACCCCTGCGCCGGGAGGATCTGCCAGTGGACGGCGAACAGGATGATGAGCATCAGGCCGACCCAGAACGTCGGCAGCGCGATGCCGAGTTGGCTGACCACCGACAACGCCACGCCATCGACCTTGCGGTGACGCGCGCCGGCGACGATGCCGAGCGGCACCGCGACCAGGATCGACAACACGGTCGAGGCGATCACGAGCGGGGCGCTCACCTCCATCTTCTGTCTGAGCTCGTCGGTGACCGACGCGCCGTTCAGCGCCGATGTCCCGAAGTCGCCGGAGAGGATCCCGCCGATCCAGTCGAGGTACTGCGTGACGAGCGGACGATTGAGGCCGAGCGTCTCGCGCAGCGCCTCGATCCGTTCGGGCGGAGCGTCGGTGCCACCGACGACGGCGGCGAGATCGCCGGGCAACAGCCGCAGCAGGAGGAACACGACCACGCTCGTGACGAAGAACGCCACGACGAGCAGCCCCAAGCGACGCAGCAGGAAAAGCGTCACTGGTCCACCATGTCACCGATGCGAGCGACGAGGCGCCAGCCGAGGAGCGGCAAACGGCCTGCGTGGCCGGGGAACGCATGATGGCGTCATCGCTCCTCCATCCTGGACCGGCGTTTCGTCACCGGCCCCAATCCTGGTGCATCAACCGGCGACGGTGATCCCGGAGGCGTCGAACCGCGAGGCGGTGTCGTTGAGTGGGTATCCCGTCACGCCCTGGCGCGCCACCGTCAGGTCGGCGCCCAGGAGGAGCCAGTCGACCGGCGAGTCCTCGGAGATCTGCCGGGCGGCCTGCTTCAGCAACTCCGTCGCCTCGTCCTGTGTCGGTGCCACCTTGGCGTCGCCGATCAACTGCTGGACCTCGGGGCTGTCGTAGCGCCAGTAGTAGTCGGGGTTGGCGTAGTTGGCGATGTCGCGGGGCTCGACGTGCAACACGGCCGTGAGGTCGTAGTCGGCGTTGGTGTACACCTGCTCCAGCCACACCGAGAACTCGACGGTCTGGATCTCGACGGTGATCCCGACATCGGCGAGTTGCGACGCCACGAACTCGGCCGTCGTCGTCGGGTAGATGTTCGGGTACACGAACACGAGGTCGAGCCCGTCGCCGTAGCCGGCGTCGGCCAGCAGTTGGCGTGACGCGTCGGGGTCGAACGGGGCGATGTCGGTGAGGTCCTCGTACCACGGATCGGTCGGTGGCACCGGTCCGCCGATGATCGTCCCGAACCCGTTGTAGAGCTCCTTGACACCCTCCTTGTCGATCGCCTGGCGGATCGCCAGTCGGACGTTGCGATCCGAGAGCGCCTCGCGAGTGTTGTTGAACCCGAGCGTGAACTCGCCGTTGGTGGTGCCCTCGTTGACCACGTAGTCGGGGTTCTCCTGCAGCGGCCCGACGAGGTCGCTGTTGACCCCGGTCAGGATGTCGGCGTCGCCGGTCGTGAACGCGTTGACCGCCGCGTTCGGATCGGTGAAGTACAGGAACGTGACGCCCGCGATCGAGGGCACCTCACCCCAGTAGTCGGCGTTGACGCCGAGCGAGATCGAACTGCCCGTGTTCCACTCTTCGAAGACGAACGGACCGGTTCCGATCGCCGAGTTCTCGAGTCCGGTCGCGTCGGCTGGCAGCACGGCGCCGGCGCGACGGGTGAGGTTGAACAACAGGTCGTTGTCGGGTTGCTCGAGCGTCAACTCGACGGTGAGGTCGTCGGGGGCGGTGATCGACGTGATCGCGGCGAGATCCTCGGCACCCGCGCCGTCCTCGGCCGAGAGCGCCTCGAGCGACCACACGACGTCGGCCGACGTCAACGGCTGGCCGTCGTGGAACGTCACGCCGTCCTGGAGCGAGAACGTGTACGCCGTGCCGTCGGCGGACACCTCGGGGACCTCCGCCAGGCCGGGTTCGATGGCACCGGTCTCATCGGCGGTGAGCAGCGTCTCGTAGATGTTGTCGAGCAGGATCTGATCGAGCGCCGCCCCGGCGGTGTGGACGATGTCGAGGCTGGTCGGCTCGAGCACCGCGCCGACGACCACGTTGGTGCCCGCGCCCTCGTCAGGAGCGCCGTCGGTACCGCTCGGTGCCGTCGACTCCGTGGAATCCGGCGGCGCGGACGTCGCGGCGGTCGTGCCGTCGCCCGGTGCAGACGATGGGGCCTCGGACGTCTCGACCCCGTTGTCGTCGATCGAGGTGTCGTCGGTCGAGGTGGCGTCGTCGTCGTCGCCGCACGCGGCCAGGACGAGCGCGCCCACGAGGAGCGCCGCGCCGACGCGACGGCGCCAGGCAACGGGACGTGTTGGGTCAGTGGTGCGCTGCATGGCGCCACTGTAGTTCCCCCCACATCAAAGCCGACCAAACCAGTCGGGATTAGCCCGCCGCCGGGTCGGACCGCGACCCACGTGTTTGTGTCACCGCGACCGGCGATCCTCGCCGATGTCGGTGACACAAACCGGGATTTCGAGACCGATGTCACGGATGGTTCGCACAGCTAATGAGTTAGGCTAACGATATGAGCCTCGCACCGGCCCCACCCGCCAACGCCACTCCCGTCGCCGACGAGGGCCTCTCGAGCGCGCTGCGCGTGAGCGTGATGCGCCTCGCACGACGGATCCGGCTCGAGCGCTCGAGCGAGGACCTCTCGCTCAACCAGTTGTCGGTGTTGGGCACGTTGCTGCGGTCGGGTGAGCTCACACTCGGCGAGCTGGCGGCGATCGAGCGGGTCAAGCCGCCGTCGATCACACGCACCGTCAACTGCCTCGTCGAGGCCGGCCTCGTCACTCGCCGGCCGCATGCGACCGATGGCCGCCAGGTCATCGTCGAGCTCACCGATCAAGCCCGCGAGGTGCTCGACGAGGACCGTCGCCGCCGCGATCTCTGGCTCGCCCAACGACTCGACGAGCTCGGCCCAGAAGACCACGAGTTGCTGCGACAGGTCGCCCCGCTCCTCGACCTCTTGGCCGGGTCGTGAACTGCCGATGAGATCCCCATGAGGACGACGTTCGCGGCCCTGCGGCTCCGCAACTACCGGCTCTTCGCCACCGGTTCGCTGGTGTCGAACATCGGCACCTGGATGCAGCGCATCGCCCAGGACTGGCTGGTGCTCACGCTCACCGGCAGCGCCGGCGCGCTCGGCATCACGACCGGGCTCCAGTTCCTGCCGATCCTGCTCTTCTCCCCGATCGCCGGTGTGCTGGCCGATCGCTTCCCGAAGCGGCGCATCCTCGCCGTGACCCAGGTCGCGTTGGGAGGTACGGCCGGCATCCTCGGTCTGTTGGCCATCACCGGGTGGGTGACCGTCTGGCACGTCTACGTGATCGCGTTCCTGTTCGGCATCGGCACCGCGATCGACACGCCGGCCCGCCAGGCGTTCGTCCACGAGATGGTGCGTCGCGACCAGCTCCCGAACGCTGTCGGGCTCAACTCGGCGTCGTTCAACCTGGGCCGCGTCATCGGCCCGGCGATCGCGGGTGGGCTGATCGCCCTGCTCGGGTCGGGCGTCGGTGCCACCGGGTGGGTCATCATGCTCAACGCCGCGAGCTACGTCGCCGTGATCGTCTCACTCATGCGCATGCGCCCGGAGGAGCTGTTCACCACGCCACTCGTTCCCCGATCCAAAGGGCAACTGCGCGACGGGATCCGCTACGTCCGGGGCCGTCCCGACATCATGCTCGTGATGGCCGTGGTGTTCTGCGCCGGCACGTTCGGCCTCAACTTCCAGATGACGACGGCATTGATGGCGACCGAGGTGTACGGCAAGGGTGCCGGCGAGTACGGCATCCTCGGCTCCGTGCTCGCGATCGGTTCGCTCACGGGCTCACTGATGGCGGCCAGGCGAGTGGCCTCCCGCCAGCGCCTCGTGATCGGTGCCGGCGTCGCGTTCGGTATCTCCGTCACCGTCGTCGGGCTGATGCCGTCGTACCTGACGTTCGCCCTGTTCCTGCCGGTGTGCGGCTTCGCCGCGCTCACGTTGATCACGTCGGCCAACTCGTTCGTGCAACTCGCCGCCGACGCGCACATGCGGGGCCGCGTGATGGCGCTGTACATGGCGATCTTCATGGGCGGCACGCCGATCGGCGCCCCGACCCTCGGATGGATCGCCGAGCACTTCGGCGCGCGGTGGACGCTGATCGGCGGTGGCGCCCTGACCGTGATCGGCACGATCACCGCCGCCGTCACGTTCGGGCGGCGACAGAGCGTCGTGATCACGCCCCGCATGCGACCCCGCCCACACCTCTCCGTGGGCTCGCGCGAGGCGGCCATCGTCACCGAGACGATCGCCGCGTAGGTCGCCACATCGGCGGGCACCCATATGCCCGGCATCATGTGAGCCACCGAAATAGGCTCACCGTCGGTGCATGCTGCACGGTGGGCCGTCACGTTGTTCGTTGCCACGATCGGCGTGACCTGGGAGGTCGTCGGGATATCGGCGAGCGCCGGCGCATCCCCTGACGCCGGCGACGTGCTGCTCACGGATGTCGGACCCGGCTTCACCCTCGCCAGCGAGACGACGAACACCTTTGGTGCCGAGTCCCTCAGCCGACGGTTCGAGCACGAAAGCGCGCTGCTCGATCTCACGGTGATCCCGGTGACCACGCCACCCGGGGTACGTGCCGTGTTCCGCATCTTCTCCGCACAGGGTGACGGCTTCGAATCAGTACCCGAACCTGCCTTCGACCTCGCCGGCTGGCTCGTTGCCCCCGGTTCGCAGGTGGGCGACAACGGCGACGCCTCGCTGGTGTTCGCGAGCCGCGATCATCTCTTCATCTTCGCCCTGTTCACCGACGAGTCGGCCGGGATCGACGCCCCCGCGTTCCTCCGCGAGCTGGCGCAACGCCAGATCGACGTCGCCGGCGGCCCTCCCCCGCCCGTCGACACGTCGCGCGATGCCAGCGGTGACGAAGAGCTCACCGCCCTCCTCCCCGCCGAACCGCCGGCCGAGTACGGCCTCACGGCTTCGGCGACCGCCACCGGGGCGGACGAGCTGCCGATCGACGACGAGGTCCAGTCCGACGTGGTCGACTTCCTGAACCAGAACTCGGCCACCGCCACACGTGTGTGGAGCGACAGCACCGGCGAGTTGCTCGCGGCCGTGAGCGTGACGCGCTACCCGTACGGCATCTTCGCCGCCGCGTTCCTCGGCATCGTCGTCGACTCCGGCGACCACGTCGTACGTTCGACTGATGCCCTCTCCGACGTGCCCGACGTCGTCGCCTACACCGACGCCGGGACGACGGTCGATCAGATCGGCACCGCGTTCCGTCGCGGCGACTACTTCGTGCTCGTGCTGACGAACCACGCCGAGTCCGTACCGGCGGAGCGGGCGGCCGCGCTGGCGGCCGACATGACGCGGCTCACGGCAGGCAACCTGCCGGCCGGAGACACCGAGCCGTACCACTTCCCCGACACGTTCTCGAAGTTCACCGGCCTTGGTCTGACGGCAGTGATCGTGACTGCCGCGGCGGGTGGGTCGGCGGCAGTGGCCCGCCTGCGTGCGCGACGGGTCCGCCGCCGCTGGGCGGGCGGCACCCTCCCGGCGCCGGTCGCGAGTCCCGCACACGGCACCGCGACCGCCCTCGATCCCGACGCCAAGCGCCTCCGCCGGCAGGGTGCGATCGTCGCCGGGATCCAGATCGTGGCCGTCAACATCGGCATCGTCGCCCTCGCCGGAGACTTCGCGTGGATCGGCGCCGCCGTCGCCGCGGCCGCGCTCGTCGCCGGGCTGCTGGCGACGCACTGGTGGCAGCGACACGAGCTCAGCCTGTTGGGCTCGAAGGCGCCACCGCGTGAGCTCGTCCGTCCCCGACCCATCGGCGCGCTCGCCGGTGTCTTCGCGCTGGCAGTCCTCGCCTTCGGTGTCGGATTCACACTCAAAGGTGTCCGCTACCTGGTCTTTCCGCCGACCCTCGCGAATCTCAAGTGGGCCGACCTGCTCGGCATCGCGCCCCGCACGGTCGGCATCCTGTTCACCGTCGGCGGGTTCGTGGTCGCCGCGATCGGTGGCTCGCTGTTCCGGTTCGCGCGGGCACTCGGCCGGGCCGGCACCAAACGTGTCCTCGAGCTCGACAGTCGCCCCTCCGCGCTGTACCTGCGGTCGTTCGACGACGACAGCCTGCCATTGCCGACGATCGCGTCGGCGCGGCGTCCGCTGTTCGAACTGTTCTCGCTGCGCGGTTCCGACCCGTTCGAGGAGTCGGTGGTCTGGGAGCTCAACAGCTACGGGCCGGTCGTCGCCGTCGGGCGTCCGGGTCGCTCGCTGGCCTCGCTCGGTGCGGCACGCGAGCACCTCTCCGACGAGACGTGGCGCGAGCAGGTCGCGAACCGGATGGAGGGCGCCGGCATCATCGCCGTCGCCACGGGCGAGACGGATGGCCTGGCGTGGGAGCTCGGACAGGTCGTCTCGGGCGGCCACCTGGCCAAGACGTTCTTCGTGTTCCCTCCTCTCGCGCCCGACGCCCTCGTCCGTCGATGGGCTCACACGTCGGCATCGCTTGCCGATCACGGCCTCACGGTCGGACCGCTGCCCGTGCCGCCGTCGCTGATCCACACCGTGCGCATCGACACCGATGGGACCGCGAACGTGACGTACGCGACGGTGCGCGACGAGGCCACGTACCGGATCGCCGTCGACTATGCATTGGATCCCGTGACACTCGGGGCGGCTCCATCGTCGACTGCGTCTCCGACAGGGGAACCAGGGTGAGTTGGCGTCGGATGCTCCTGGCCGCGATGGCGCTGGTCCCCGTGGCGTGCGACGAGCAGCGCACGGCGACGTCGACGATCGCGACCGACCCACCGTTCGACACCACGGAGGTGTCCAGCACCGTGGCCACGACCGTTGTCACGACACCGGACACGGCACAGACCACGACCACCGCATCGACCACGACCACGACCATGCCTCCGACGACCACCGCACCGACCACCACGCTGCCCGTCGTCATCAGCACGATCAACGGCACCGCCGTTGCCGGCAACAGTGGAGGTGTCGGGGCGGACCAGACCGACAGCTTCAGCGAGGTCGTGCGCAACGAGGACGGCACGTGCAGTGGGTGGGCGGGACCAGACAATGGTGAGACATGGACGAACGGCCTCGAGGTCGGAGCGCCCGTGCGGATCCTCGACAACACGACCAACCAGGCGATCGGCACCGGATCGGTCGTGTCCAGCAACTTCGTCGACGTCGATCCGGGCGACCGGGAGCAGTGGACCTGCAACTTCACGTTCTCGGCCACCGTCACCGGCGCGCCAGAGGTGTTCCTGGTCGCGATCGCCAACCTCGAGCCATGGGTGGCGCGCCCCGACCCGACCAGACCGGGCGAGTTCGTCGCGTCCGTGAACACGGTGGCCGATCCGGCGTTCTTCTCGCAGTGCACCGACGAGGACTTCGGCGAGGAGGTCACCGAGTGGTCGGCGGCCGGTCAGTTCTGGTCGAACGGCATCTCGTCGGTGTGCTCGAACGGCCTCCACATCGAAGCGCTCGATCGTCCGTGCCGGCCGCCGAACATCGGCAGCGACCACGTGATCTCCGTCGTCCGCTTCGACGACCAATCCGTCGTGCTGGAGGACATCACCGGCCTCCTCGTCGATCCGGCGACGCTCGAGCCGGGAACGCCGGTCGTCGTGCGGATCGCGACCGGCCGTCCGTGTGGCTGACCTGACCGCGGCCGGCCCCTACCCGCAGATCGCTGAGTACGGCTCGGCGGCGAGCGCGCCGCCCGCGATCGAATCCCACTCGTCAGTACCCATCGGGCGACCGACGATGGCGCAGATCTCCGAGCTCGGATCGGTGACGAGCGACCAGGTGAGGGCTCGCCCCTCGGAGTCGACGGCGACGACCGCCGACGCGTCGCCGCCCATCGACACGACGTCACCGGCGAGCCCACCGAGCGCCCGACCGAGCCGACGTCGAGTCCCGACCTCCCAGACCTGGAGCAGCGTTCCACGGGCGACGTCGACGCCGGCGACCACGACGAGATCGGCGCTCGGGCCGAGCAACCCGACGGCGGCGACGTCTCGGTAGTCGGTGTCGAACTGGACGGGGGTGCCACCTCCGGTCGCGTCCCACACCAGGACGCGGCTCACCGCCGCGCGTCCACCGGTGGGGCGGATGCCCGCCGCGATGGTGCCGTCGCGCAGCGCCAGCGACGTCACGTCGACCGCCTCGCCTCCGAAGCGGACGTCGACCGCGATGCCAGTTGCGAACCGCCCACCGTCGACGCGATAGAGCTCGACGAAGCCGCCGCCCCCTCCGAGGGCCACGTCACCGTTGTCGTCGACGGCAAGCGCACCGACCGGTTCCGCGCTGCCGGCGATGGTGGCACCCGCGAGCATCTCTCCCGTCGACGTGTCACAGACCACGGTCGCCCGGGTGCTCGTCTGGTACGTCACGAGGTACGTACCTCGTGGACTCACCGCGGCGCGGTCGCCGTCGCAGCGTGGGTCGAGATCGACCGGCGTGCCGTCCTCCGTCGCGATCAGTCGCCGCCCGTCGGCGCCGTCGACGAGCACGCGGGTGCCGCCGGCGGCGAGCGCGAGCCCGGTGATCGGGCCGGTCACCACACGCGTCGGCGACCCGTCGATCACCACTTCCACCGTCGACGCGCCGTCGTACCGCGCCAGCGTTCCGGTCGCTTGGTCGACCGCGGTCAGTGGCCCTGGCGGAGCAAGCTCGACCCGTCCGGAGTCGTCGACCTGGGCGGCCAGCTTCCACACCGCCACCGTTGCGCCCCATCCGGCCGTGACCACCGTCGACCCGTCGTCGGAGATCGCCACCGCCTGGGCGTTGGTCTGGTCGGCGAGACGGACCCGCCTCCCGCCGGCGGGATCCCAGACGTCGAGCGACTCGCCGGCGCTGACCAGTTTGCACGCGACCGCCGCGTCGCACGGACCGCTCCACGCCAGCGCGTTCGCCGGCTCCGGCACGGCGAAGGCGCGCTGTCCGGTCGTCAGATCCCACACCGTCAGTTGGGCGCCGCCGATCGCCACGTACCGGCCGGAAGGATCGATCGCGACCAGCCCTGGTGCGCCGAGGTCGACGCTTTCGGCGGTACCCGTCGTGAGATTGACCAGCGCCGACCCGGCGTCGCCCGTGACCAGCACCCGTCGGCCGTCGGGCGATGCCACGAGCTGCCGCGGCCGGCCGATCGGCTCTGGCGTCTCGACGGCGTCGGTGGCGACGAGCGAATCGGCGTCGCGGCTCCAGGTCCGGATCGTCCCGTCGGCCGAGGCGCCGAGCACCGCCGCGCTCTCGGTCGGGCCGACCGCGATCGCCATCAGCGTGGTGGCGTCGTCGACCGACGCCTGCTCTGCACCGTCGTTCGAGCCGAGCAGCACGATGCGCCCCTCGGAGGCGACGACGACCCGTCCGTTGGCGAGGTCGGCGAGCGGGGCGTCACCTTCCGCACCGTCGACCGGTGCGACGCTCGTGCTGGCGATCCGCTCGCCGTCGGCGACGTCGACGAGGTCGAGCGTTCCGTCGTCGGCCACCACGAGCGCTCGCCCACCGGCGAGATCGATGTCAACGACACGCTCACCCAGTGGTGTGACCTCGGCGCCGTCGACGATGGCGACGCGCCCGCCCGTCGCCCCGATCGCGATCTGTCCGGTGTCGCCGACGAAGGCGACGGACGGGGAGTAGCCGGCAGGGACGGCCGCGGTGGTGGCCTCCGCCTGCAGGCCGTCCTTCCACGACAGCAGCGCCGCCGAACCGTCCGGCGACCATGCCGTCGCGATGATCCGACCGTCCGGTGCGACGTCGACCCCGCGGAAGCTGATGCCACGGGTCGTGCCCTCGGCGGGATGCAGCAGCGCCACCAACCGTGAGTACCGACCGATCAGGGCCCGGCTGGCCTGGAACCGGCTCGCGTCGTCGTCGTCCTGGAGGTCGGCGGCGGCGAGCGACAGCAGGAACGCCTCGTCGAGCTGGCCGGCCGGCAGGTCGAGCGCGGCGAGGCCGAGTTGCCGGCCGAGCGCTTCACGCGCCCGCCGGTCGGCCCGCCGAGCGTTGCCGACCGCGATGATCGCCGCGACCGTCGCCACGATCGCGAGCACCGCGACGGTCGCCACCGCCGCACGGGCGAGCACGCGGGCCCGACGGTGGAGGCGGATGTCCTCACCTTCGAGCTCGTCCGGCGGCACGCCTCGGATCGGCGCTGCGATCTGGGCGATCGCGGCGCGAAACCGCGAGAGTCGCAGCGTCAGCTCGGGCACGTCGCGGGCCCAGCGCAGGTCGAGGTACAGCGGTTCCTCGGAGAACCGCCCGCGCAGGGCGGCGGGCACCGCCGTCGATCCCTCCGAGAAGTCTCCGCCGTCCGGATCCCACGCCAGCTCGCCTCCGGTGATGACGACGAGCAGGCGCTCGGTCCCCTTGGTGTCGCACCAATGCGCCACCTCGCGGTTCACCCAGATCGATGCCGCCGACTCAGGACAGGCGAGCAGGATGAAGTACCTCGAACCGTCGAGCGCGGTGCTGATCGTGGTCCACAGATGCGGGTTCAACGCGAGGTCGCTCTCGTCACGGAAGACCGAGACGGCCCGGAGGCGGTTCCACGGCTTCGCCAACCGTTGCAGCCCGCGCTCGACGGCCGGCGCGATGCGACCGTCAGCGGCATGGCTGTAGGAGATGAACGCGTCGTGGCTCATTCCGGACGGAAGCGTGGCAACGCGTTGCCGTCCTCGGTCGGCGTGAAGACCACCGTGACACGTTGACCGACGAACACCGCGTCGGGTTGCACGTCGACGAGGTTCGTCATCAGCCGCGGTCCTTCGTCGAGCTCGACGAATGCAACGACGTACGGCCCCGCGTCGCGATACGGCACCGCCGCCCTTGGTGACGATCGTGAACGTGTAGACGGACCCGGTGCCGGCGGCGTCGAACCACGACACGTTCCGTGAACCGCAAGCCGGGCAGAAGCGTCGCGGGTACCAGATGACGAACTCGCACGCGTCGCAGCGTGGGAGCACCAGACGTCCCTCGCGCGTCGCGTCCCAGAACGGCTGCGTCTCGAGCGTGACGCCGGGCGACGGCGCGGGAAGGGCGTCGTTCACGCGTCCTCCCGCCCGAGCACGAGCGTGACGCTGCCCATCCGCCCCGACAGCGTCCCGCCGGTCCCGTGGGCGAGCGCGATCTCGCAATCGGGCACCTGCACGGCAGGGTTGGCCTCGCCGCGCAGCTGGCGGACGGCTTCGATCACCTTGGTCATGCCACCTCGGTTGCCGGGGTGGTTGTTGCACAACCCACCCCCATCGGTGTTGAACGGCAACCGTCCGCCCGGCGACACCAGCGCGCCATCGGAGACGAAGCGTCCACCCTCACCCTTGGCGCAGAAGCCCAGATCCTCGATCGTCACGAGCACGGTGATCGTGAAGCTGTCGTAGATCGACACGTAGTCGACGTCGGCCGGCGTGAGCCCTGCCTCCTCGAACGCGGTCGGGCCCGATCGGGCTGCGCCGGTGACCGTGACGTCGATGCGTCCGTTGTCGGAGTGCTTGAGCGCCTCACCGTGGCCGAGCAGCGTCGCGCTCCGGCGCCCGAGATCGCGTGCGATCTCGGGCCGGACCACGACGAGCGCACCACCTCCGTCGGTGACGACGCAGCAGTCGAGACGGTGGAGCGGGTCGGCGACGATCGGTGACGCGAGCACCTGGTCGACCGTCACCGGGTCGCGGAGGAAGGCGTCGGGGTTGTGCTGCGCGTGCAACGAGGCGGCGACCTTGATCTCGGCCAACTGGGCGCTCGTCGTGCCGTACTCGTGCATGTGCCGTCTCGCGGTCAGCGCGTACTGGGCGGGGACGGTCGCTCCCCACAACAGCTCGAAGTCGGCTTCGGGCGCCTCGCGGAACGCCCGGTTGCCACCCGGCGACGCCCCGCCCGTGCGCGGCTTGCCGGCGAGCGTGATGAGGGCGACGTCGCACTTGCCGGCCGCGATCGCGGCCGCCGCGTGCCCGACGTGCGAGAGGTAGGACGAACCGCCGAGCTCCGTCGAGTCGGCGTACCGACAACGCAGACCGAGGTACTCCGCCATCGACAGCGGCCCGAGGCCGGGCGCTTCACCGTCGCAGAAGTAGGCGTCGACGTCGGCCAGGGTGAGGCCGGCATCGGCGAGCGCGCCGAGCGCGACGTCGGCGTGGATCTCGGCGAGCGTCGAATCCGGGATCTCGCGCAACGGGTGCTCGTACACGCCGACGATCGACGCCGCGCCGCGCAACGTCACGTTTCACCCGACAGCGTCGCTCGCCCTCGCACGTCGGCACGATAGCGATGCCGCATCGTACGATTCGACCGTGACCGATCAGACACGTCTCGACGACTTCGAGCGCTATCCGCTCACGTTCGGTCCGTCGCCCATCCATCCGCTGCCGCGCCTCAGCGCCCACCTCGGCGGCAGGGTCGAGATCTGGGCCAAGCGCGAGGACTGCAACTCCGGGATCGCGTTCGGCGGCAACAAGACCCGCAAGCTCGAGTACCTCGTGCCGGACGCCCTCGCCAAGGGCTGCGACACGTTGGTCTCGATCGGCGGGGTGCAGTCGAACCACACGCGCCAGGTCACGGGCGTCGCGGCCCACCTCGGGCTCAAGTCGGTGACGGTGCAGGAGGCCTGGGTCGACTGGCCTGACGTCGTGTACGACAAGGTCGGCAACATCCAGCTGTCGCGGATCATGGGTGGTGATGTACGCCTCGATCCGGCCGGCTTCGACATCGGGATCCGCGACAGTTGGCAGCGCGCGCTCGACTCCGTCGTCGAGGCGGGAGGCACGCCGTATCCGATTCCTGCCGGCGCCTCCGACCACCCCCTCGGCGGGCTCGGGTTCGCCAACTGGGCTCGCGAGGTCGCGATGCAGGAATCCGAGCACGACATCTTCTTCGACCACGTGATCGTCTGCACCGTCACCGGATCGACCCACGCCGGGATGATCGCCGGCTTCGCGCTCGAGGGGCGCAACGACCGGCACGTGATCGGCATCGACGCCTCGGCGACCATCGACAAGACCCGCGCCCAGGTCGCGCGCATCGCGAGGAGCACCGCCGAGATGATCGGCGTCGGTCGCGACCTGACCGACGACGAGATCATGATCGTCGACGGCTACCACGCCGGGACGTACGGGATCCCCGATGCCCAGACGATCGATGCGATCAGGACGTGCGCAAGGTTGGAGGGGATGCTCACCGATCCGGTGTACGAAGGTAAATCGATGGCCGGATTGATCGGGATGATCGGCTCCGGCGAGATCCCGGCCGGATCGAGGGTGCTGTACGCGCATCTCGGCGGACAGCCCTGCCTCCCCGCCTACGCCGGCGTTCTCTGACCCGAAGCCATCGCCGTCCGGCAACTGCCGCCCGGGTAGTGTCCGCGGCTGTCAGCAACCTTGAGTCCCAACGAGGAGTTCGCATGGCACAGGTCCAGCTCGATGTCCCATACAACGAAGGCCCCCGCAACCGGGGTACGACCGCGATCCGCCTGATCCTCGCGATCCCGCACATGATCATCGTCCAGGTGTGGTACTACGCCGTCGAGATCGTCGCCATCATCCAGTGGTTCATCCAGGTGTTCACCGGCAAGCGCAACGAGGGCCTGTTCAACTTCAGCAACCGCTGGCTCGGCTACGCGGCCCGCACCTACACGTACACCGGGCTGCTGTTCGACGAGTACCCGGGTTTCATCGACGACAATGGCAAGACACCGGTGCAGTACAACCTCGACTACACCGAGCCGGTCAACCGCCTGACGGCCGGTCTGCGGTTGATCTGGGCCATCCCGGCGATCCTCGTCTCGATGGTGCTCGGGATCGCGTGCTTCTTCGTGACGGTCGTGACGTGGTTCTGCATCCTGATCACCGGCAAGCATCCACGCGGTCAGTTCGACTTCCAGTTGAAGGTGCACCGCTACACGCTCCAGACGCACGCGTATGTCGGTCTGCTCACCGACGATTACCCGCAGTACGGAACACCCGCTGTTGCGGCCCAACCTGCGATGGCCTGAATCCCCTCGATCCGGCATCGCCCGCGCCCGTAGCGTGCCGAGGTGGACGCCGGGCAGTACACCGAGGCCTTGCGACCGTTGTTCGACGGTCGCAAGGTCATCTTCGTGGGTGAGGTGGCGGCCGCGTTCACTTCCGCAGCCGCGTTGGCAAGCTCGCTCGGCGCATCGTCGGTGCTCGTGATCGCGACCGGAGGGAACGGCGTCGGACCACTCCCCGAGGGAGTCGAGGTCCTCGCCTTGGCGCCCGAGCCGGCGACGTCGATGCTCGATGGCCTGCACCGGCATCTGGCGATGATCGAGCACCCACCGACGGCCATCATCGATGCCGTCCGCGCCTTCGACCCGACCTCCGAGGCGCAGGTGATCGGCACCTTCTTGAACGCCGCCCCGCACCTCGACGGGCGGCCGTTCCTCGCCTACCGGAGACCCGAATGGTTGGCCTTGGAGGACAAGACCGTCGTCGATGCCGTGTGGGATCGCGCCGGCGTGGAACACGCCCCGGCCGTCGTCGTCCCGGCGGAGGCCGGCGCGCTCGCGAGAGCGGCGTCACACCTCGATGGCGGGGATGGGACGGTCTGGTCGGGAGACGCCCGCGAAGGCTTCAACGGCGGCGCCGAGTTCGTGCGATGGGTTCGGGCTGCCGACGAGGCGGCCTCCGCCGCGAGCTACTTCGGCGCGCACTGCGACGCGGTGCGGGTCATGCCCTTTCTCGAAGGCATCCCGTGCAGCATCCACGGGATCGTGTTCGACGAGCACGTCGCAGCCCTGCGACCCGTGGAGATGGTCACGTTGCGTCGTCCGCCCGGCCATCCCCATGGCGCCTTCTTCTACGCCGGGTGCTCGACGTTCTTCGATCCGCCGGATGCGACGCGCGCGTCGATGCGCGAGATCGCGCGCGCGACGGGGGCTCTCCTGCGCGCCGAGGTCGGGTTCAGGGGTGCGTTCACGATCGACGGTGTCGCAACCGCTCGCGGCTTTCTCCCGACCGAGCTCAACCCCCGCTCGGGCGCCGGGTTGAACGTCATGTTGCGCGGTCTCGCCGACTTCCCGTTGCAGCAGTTGCTCGACGCGCTCGTCGGCGGCATCGCCCTCGCCTACGACCCCCACGAGCTCGAACGGAATCTGGTCGACGCAGCTGACGCCACGCGCAGCGGGGGCACATGGCGCACCTTTCTCGACCGCACCCTGAACGCGTTCGAAGGCCGCCACCTCGCGTACGACGGCGCGTCGTGGCATCAAATCCCCGAGAGTGACGCCGATCTCGAGGTCGGCGCCGACATCGGCAGGGCGGTCGTCGCCGTGGGCGACGGACCGTCCGGCACGCTTCGTCCGGGCCGTTTTCGACGCTGACGGCATCCCCAAGGGCGAATCGGTCGGACAACGCGCCGTCGACATCTGGCGGTACGCCGACCGCGAGCTCGGCACCGAGATCGGCCCCCTCACGCCGGCAATACCGGCTTGAGGCGTCGGCTCCGGCGAACCGCTCGGGCAGGCAGCCCAACCCCGCCAACGGTGGCGACGCCGGCGATCCCCATGATGACGAGCTGGGCGACCGGGTTCTCGAAGCCGCCAACGGCGTCGATGAGGTTGAGCATCATGTCGGGGTCTCCTGGTGGCGAGGCGTAGGTCCAACCATCCGCCCACCACCTGAGCGCGCGCTGAGCCAGCGCTGAAGGGGTGCTGCACCAACCCCGGCGGGGGTGATTTTCGGCGCGGCGCCGTCGCGGCCGTTGGTACGTTTGCGCGCCGAGGGGGCATTCGGAGGAGCGGACCGAGGAGGTGAGAGTGGCATCGCGCGAGAGCGTGATCGGCGCCAAAACGCAGGTTCCACGCGTGCGCGCGCTCCAACGCGAGCGCATCGACAGCCTGCTGGCCCGCATCCGCGAGGTCCGCGCGACGCTCGTCGTCGCCCCGGCCGGCTCCGGCAAGACCACTGCCCTCGCCCAGTTCGCTTCGGTCACGGATGCCACCACGATCTGGCTCCGCACGGACCCGCTCGACGGCTCGGTCGAGCGGTTCGTCGCCCATCTCGACCACGGCTGGGCGCGGGCGCTCGATCTCGAGGTTGCCGGGTGGCTGACGATCGACGACGCCATCCACGGCTTCGAGGCGGTCGACGGCCGCCCGATCGTGGTCGTGATCGACGACCTGCACGAGATTCGCGGCCGGCCGGCCGAGGCGGCGGTCGCCCGGCTCATCGTCGACGCGCCCGATCACGTCGGGCTCGCGATCGGCACACGCACGATGCCGTCGTTCGACGTCACCCGTTTGCGGCTCACCGGCGAACTGCTCGAGATCGGCCCTGACGATCTGCGCTTCCGGACATGGGAGGCCGAACGTCTCCTCAACGAGGTCTGCGGGCTCCGCCTCTCACCGGAGGATGTCGCCCGGCTCACACAGCGCATCGAAGGGTGGGCCGCGGGCCTCCAGCTCTTCCACCTCGCGGTGCGCCACAAGTCGCCGTCGGAGCAGCGCCGGCTGATCGGCGTGGCATCGAGCCGTTCATCCCTGGCACGCCAGTACCTGACCCGCAACGTGCTCGATGCACTCCCCGACAACCTGCGCGGCTTCCTCCTCGAGACATCCGTGCTCGGTGTCGTCAACGGTGCCCTCGCCGACAAGCTCCTGGCACGCGACGGGAGCGACGCCGAGCTGTGGCAGCTCGAGGAGCTCGAGCAGTTCGTGATGCCGCTCGACGACGGCACCTACCGCTACCACGAGGTGCTCCGATCGCACCTCGAGACCGAGCTCGGCCAACTCGTCGGTACGACCGCGCTCACCGAGCGCTTCGCACTGGCCGCCCCCCTCCTCGAGGAGGCCGGCTACGAGAGCGAGGCCCTGCGCTGCCACGCCCGCGCCGGCCAGTGGGACGACGTCAGCCGGCTCGCCGGTTCGGCGACCGCGGAACCGTTCGCCCGTTCGTTCGACTGGCTCGACCTGTTGCCGACCAGCGTCGCCGACGACGACCCGTGGCTGGTGCTCGCCCGAGCACGGGCTTCGCTCGCCGCCGGCAAGTTCCGGGCGGCGATCGAGTACTACCAGCGCGCCTCGCGGTTGTTCGGCGACAGCGCTGATGGCGACGCGTGCCGGCGCGAGCGGCTCGACATCGAGAGCTTCCTCGATCCGTTCGCCGCCGAGCCTGCCGGCTGGCTCGGCGAGCTGCGCCGCGGCCTGCGCAGCGATCCACTCGGGTCCGCCCAGCGGCTCGACCCGGATCGACGCCGCCCAGAGTGCGGTCGCCGCCGGGCTCCTCCACCTCGCCACGGGTCGCGTCGACGAGGCCCGGCGGAGCTACGACCGGGCCTTGCATCACGATCGCGCGCCCAGTTGGACCCTCGCCGCGGCGCGGCTGGGTGGCGCGTTGTGCGACGTCGCCCGCGACGGCGTGACCGCCGAGGTCATCGAGGAGATCGACTTCGTCGCCGACACGCTCGACAGCGAATGGCTGGCGCGCCTCGCCCGCATCGTCGTCTCGGTCGTCGATCGGCGCGGTGGCGTCGACCGCGTGCGAAAGATCGCCGACCGCTGCGAGCTCGACGGTGACCCGTGGGGACGCATGCTGTGCCTGCTGTCGACCGGCATCAGCCTGCTGGCGGCGGGCGAGCCGGCCGCCAGCGAGTTGGAGCGCACGGCCGACATCGCCCGTGAGCACGGTGCGACATTGATCGAGTTGATCGCGCTGACTGCCCTGTCCACCGTCGACCCGGACCGCACGCCGACGCGGTTGAACCGTGCGATGCAGCTCCCGGACCTCCGAACCCATCCCCTCATCGCCAATCTGGCACGGCTGAGCCCGGTGACGACGGGCGCCGACAGTCGGCGGGCAACCGACGTACTGGCGATTCTCGGCCGTGACGAGAGCTCCGAGCGATGACGACGGATGGACGCGGCCTGCCCAACAGGTCGATCGGCCCGCCGTCGTCGTGCGATGCCTCGGCGGCTTCGAGCTCCTCGTCGACGGCCGCCACGTCGACCTCACCCCATTGCGCCCGCGGGCGCGCTCCGTGCTCTACCTGCTCGCGACGCACGCGCCGCGTCCCGTGCACCGAGACGTCCTGCTCGCCACGCTGTGGTCCGACAACGACGCCGAGTCGGCGCGGCGAAGCTTGCAGGTGGCCGTGTCGTCGGTTCGCAAGCGGCTCGAGGGCGCCGGTTGGCGGCACGGCGTCGACCGCGTCGGGGATGGGTACGCGCTGGCCGTCGACCCCCACGACATCACCGATGTGCGGGCGTTCCGCCGCGCCGTCGACGAAGCACGCCGAGCCCACTCGAGCGGCGACCACGAACGTCTCGACGCCGCGGCGCGCCAGGCGCTCGACTGGTATCGGGGTGACCTGCTCACCGAGGAAGGTTCGGCGGACTGGGTCGTCGAGGCTCGCGATGCCCTCCGACTCGCGGCCGGTGCGACGGCGCGGCTGGCGGCGACGGCCGCCTACCGGCACGGCGACACGGCCGAAGCGCTGACGATGGCCGAACGCGGCCTGCAACTCGACCGGTTCGACGACACGATGTGGAACATCGTCATCGACGCCCACGCGGCACGGGGCGAGACGGGCGCCGCGGCGCGGGCGCGGCGCACCTACGACGGCGTCCTCGAAGAGCTCGGACTCGTCACTTCTGTTTCTGGAACTCCAACTCGGTGATCGGGCACACCGTCACTTCTTCTTCTGGAACTCCAACTCGGTGATCGGGCACACCGTGACCGCAGGATCGGGGAAGCAGTCGACGACGACGGTCTCGACGCTCGTCACGTCGTCGGTCTCGAGAGTCACCTTCTGGTAGCCGTCCTTGTCCTCGAGCGTCGCGGTCACCTCGGTGATCGTTCCATCGGCGCTCGTGAGGCGGAACAACAACGCACGTGGCCGGGGATCGGGGCGCACGACCTTGCCCCCATCTTCCTGCTGACCGGGGTGCACGAGCACGTGCTCGACATCGGTGGGCTCGACGAACCCGACCGATACCGATGCGGGTGCCGCATCCGCCAACCAGAACGTGAGCGTGTTGCCGTCCGCGACATTGGCCGCCGCGCCGCCTGCTGCCGCGTCCGACGATGTGATCCGCGCCGGATCGACGGGGATGTTCTCGTATTCGGGGCTGACGATGCGCTTGACCCTGTTGAAGCCGTCCGACGCGTTGTCGGTGAGCCAGTTGCGAAGGCTCGGCACGACGAACCCGACCCCGATCCCGACGATCGCCAGCAGGGCCAGGATCCGCTTGAAGTCGGAGAGCCCCCCGAGGAACTTGCCGCGTGCACGACGCGCCCCACGCGCTGCGTCGCGACCCGACCCACCGCGTCCCGGACGATCGCCGGCCGCGACGACCTTCTTCGATCGCTTCGGTCGGCGCCGGAACCAGCGTGTGCGGGCGACGGTCGCCTCGGCGAGCGGCGTGCCACATCGCCGGCAGTAGTTGCGTTCGGGATCGTTGCCTTCACCGCACCCGCCGCAGACGAGATCTCCGGGGTTGATCTTGCGGCTCGGGGGCTGTTTGGCGACCTTTGGTCGCGGCAGTGGCGTCTGCGGACGTTGCGCCTCCGGTGCTCGCGGCGTGACTGACGGCCGCGCGTCGGGCGGTTGGAGTGCGTCGGGCTTGGCCACCAGTGCCGCGGCGCGCTCGTCGCCGGTTCGCGACGGCGCCGGCGGTCCTCCGGCCGGCGCACCGGTTGGCGCGCGCATCGATGGCGCGTCCGAGCCGGGTGGGCTGAGCGGTGCGCCGGCCGACGGAGCCCCGCCCGTCGGCGGCGGGAGATCGGTGCCGCTGATCGCGTGACGGATCCTCGTCACCAACCCCGGTTGCGATTCCGCGGCGGCCTCTTCGAGCACCGGTTCGGGACCGCCGATCCGCTCACCGGAGTACTCGAGGAACGCCGGACAGTTCCCGCAGAACAGGTCGTCGTCCTCGTTCTGATGACCACACTGCTTACAAACGATCACGGTGACTCACCATAACGATCGATCACTGTTCGCTCACGCTGACGGTTCGGGATCGGCCGTCGGTGGTGGCGGCGGCAGGGCGGCCGTGCGGCGCCGCGGCGCGGGTCGGATCTCGACCCGGTGGGCGACGTGCGCCGGCTTGTTCGCCACCACCATGTTCTCCAGCCTGCGCACGTCGACGGAACCCTCGTCGACGGCGAGCTGGACGACGACCGTCGGTCGTCCGGACCCCGGCAGATCCGTGCCGGGCGCCGCCGACCACGCCACTCCCCCGCTGTCCTCGACCGTTGGGCGCGCCCCGGTGTAGAGCTCGATCAGGTCGGCCAACCCCTCGACCGTGCCGCGTCGCTCGTACAGCTTGACCGCCCTGTTGACGAGCTCGCGCTGGCGCTCCTCGGGCCACGTCTGGTCGAGCTCGACACCCACCCACCCGGCCAGCCATTCGACGAAGTCGATCGGCGCGAGCTGCGGGTCGAGATAGGCCCAGAAGTTGTCGATCGTCGACGGCACGGGGGCCAGCACGGCGTCGAGCCCCTCGCACAGCCGCTGCGCGAACGCGTCGTCGTGGAACATCGCCGGCAGGCTCTGCCCGATGGGAGTGCGCACACCGAGCTCGTCGAGCCGTCCCCTGGCGCTCGTCACGACTCCACCAACACCTGGTGCTCGTAGCTGAACACGAGCGAGTTGCGGTCGATCGCCAGGCGCTGCACGTGCTCGCCGCGTTCGCCAGTCACCGGATCGGCAGCGAACAGCCGGGCGTCCTCGATGATCTCGACGCCCGCGAGACGCTGCAGCACCGAGTACACCTCGCCGACGTGGATCGGCCGGCCGAACGGCCAACCGTCCCCGTCGGGACCGCCGCGGGTGGGGTGGAAGTAGCCGTACAACGCATCGAGACACTGCTCACGGAGGGCGTCGACGGCGAACCGCCGCCGGGCCCGCACGTGTGCGACAACGGTGACCCCCTGGTAGCGCGGCGGCTCGACGACGACACGCGCCCCGACCGTCCGTCGCTGGTCGAGCTCGGCCGCGATCCGCGTCAACGAGTGGTCGTCGGGCACGAGCTGCTCGAACCGCAGGCGGCCGTCGCCCCGGTCGGTGACAGCAGGGACGACCAGGACCCGCACACCACCCGTGCCTCCGTCGTCGTCGTCGACCGAGAGGGCGCGCACGCGCGCGATCTCGGGAGCGGCCTCGCGCGCGAGCTGCTCGTAGTCCTCCGCGGTGACCGCACGGTTACGGGTGCGCAGCACGATCGGACCCCGCACCTTGGCGTTCTCGAGGTCCTCGCCGTCGATGCCACCGACGGCCGCGAAGCGGTTGACGACGCGGTCGACGGTCGGGATCGACGAACGCAGGATCGTGATCGCGCCGGCCGCCACGTTGGCGCGCCGACCTCCGCCGGTGCGATAGCCGCGGACGCGCAGCATCGCGCCCTTCGGTGGCACCGCGCCGTACGAGCGCAGCGATCCGTCGGCGAGCCTGACGGCCGGTCCGAAGATGATCTCGCCGGCGGTTGCGTCGAGCTGGAAGTGGCGGTCTTCGGCACTGGACTCGGCGAACGCGGTGACTGCCTGCCACTCCTGCCAGCCCTCGCCCGACGCCACATCGAGGACCACGTCCTGGCCGGGTACCACCGGTGCGTGCTGGAGCTGGAAGCGCTGGCCGGGCACGCCTTCGGACACCCCCATCACCTCGTCGGTGATGATCTCGGCGTTGACCGCTTCGGCGGTGCCACCCGATGTGAAGCCCGACAACGAGGCGATCCTCGGCGACGCCGAATAGGCGGGCTGGCCCTCGCGTGGGGCGAGCACACGGGCGCGAACCCACCCGGCCCGGATCGAGTCGATGACCGAGACCTCGTGCGCGCTCGGGATGTGGAGCACGACGTCACCCGCCCGGTTGAGTCCGCCCGTCGAGTCACGTTCGACGTCGCACCGACGCCACTCGTTGCCGATCCACGCCTCCCACACCAGCGGCGGGTCGACGGGGTCGACACCGATCCCCTCGATCTGACAGTCGAACCGAAGTGACACGGCACAACGCGGCACGGCCTCGGAGAGTCCCACGTACAACGCGTCGTCGGCCTGCGGCACGTCGGCGAAGCAGAAGAACGTCTGGCCGCCGGCGCGTGCGGCGTCGTGATCGCGCACGACGCCATCGGCAGCGAGCGCGCTGGCGACGTGCTCGACGTCGCACGGGATGATGGCCAGGTCGTGCGTCGTCGTGAAGTTGATCGACTCCTCGGTCGGGGTCCGCAACGTGGCGACCTCGGTTCCACTCGCAATCGTCAGCCGGTCGGTCGCGGCCGATGCCAGCCAGAACGTGACCTCGACGTTGGCGGCCGTCGGCGGGAACAGCTGAACTCCGATCAGTTCGAGGAACTTCACGAAGTGCCGGTCGGGTACGCGGTTGAGTCGGTACAGGAGCAGATCGGTCATCCACGCGAACGTCTCGATCAAGGTGACGCCCGGATCGGAGACGTTGTGATCGGTCCATTCCGGACAACGTTGCTGGACGAGACGCTTGGCGTCGTCGACGAGGTCCTGGAACGTGCGGTCGTCGAGGTGCGGCGCTGGAAGGGCCACGGTCATTCCTCTCCTGGGATCGAGTAGAACGGGAACACCAGGTTGCGGGGGTCGTTCGTCGAGCGGATCCGGTAGCCGATGTCGATGTACACGAGGCTCGGACGGTCCTCGTCGAAGCCGACGTCGACGTCGATCACGTCGACACGTGGCTCCCAACGCCGCAGCGCCGATCGGACGTCGTAGGCGATCATGCCCGCCGTCGTCGCGTCGGACGACCCGAACACGTGGTGGTGGATGCGGCAACCGAACTCGGGACGCATCGGGCGCTCACCGGGCGCGGTCCCCAGGATGAGGCGGATCGACTCCTCGATCTCCTGCTCCTCGGCGACCATCGCGATCCCTCCGGCCGCGTCCGTGCGGAGGGGAAAGGCCCAACCACGTCCGATGAAGATGTCGGTCATCGGTCAGCTCCATCCTGAGTGCCAGGGCGATGCGGGCGCACGGTGGCTGCAGCCATCACGCGATCAACACCGTCGTGGCCGTGCCGGCCAGTTGTCCAGGCGCACCGAAGCACACCGTGCAGGCGGAACCGGTGCGGGCCGCTGGCTTGCCGCCGAACTGGACCGTTGGACTGCCCTGCGTGACGGTGCCCTTCTGCGTCGCCGGCGTCACGCATGTGTCGCTCGGGTGGAGGCCGACGTGCGGCGGTGCGTTCAGTCCGAACGACCCGACGACGACTGCCGGCTTGCCACCGATCAGCACCTTCGGTTCGCACTTCGTCGTGACCGCCGCGACGAACGGGAACGGGGGCCCCGGCTGCGGCGCGCCCGACGTCGGGTTGGGGATCTGGTGTGCCGAGCAGGTGGCCGTGATCTTGTCGCCCAGCACGGCTGCCGAAGTTCCCATCGTCGATCCTCTTCTCCCTGTTCGTCAGTGTGTTCGTCGTGCTCAGTTGAGCTTGACGACCGAACCCTTGATCGTGGTCTCGCCCGTGCCCTCGAGCTTGACCGAGGCGCCCTTCATCTCGAGCGCCCCTGACGCGTCGAGCTTGATCTTGCCGCCGGTCACCGTGACGTCGCCGCCCTTGATCTCGATCCCACCCGGGCCGTCGAGCACGATCTTGCCCTTGCTGCTCACGTAGACGTGGTCCTTCGACTTCGAGATCGCGATCCCGTACTCGTTGTTCTTGGTCTTGATGACGATGTGGTCCTCGTCGTCGTAGTCGCTGATCGTGATCTCGTGACCCTTGGCCGACGTCCAGCGCCGCAGCTTGACCTTGCCGTCGGCCTGGTCGATGTAGTCGACCGCCGGCGGCTTGTCCTTGCCGTTGTAGAGCCCGCCGAGCACGAACGGCATCCGCACGTCGCCGTGCTCGAAGACGACGAGAACTTCGTCATCGACCTCCGGGGCGACGAAGAACCCGCGCTCCTTACCGGCGCCCGGGTAGCACACCCTCGCCCAGTCAGTCTCGAAGTCGTTCGACAGCCATGGGAACTTGAGCTTGACGCGACCCAGCTTCTCGGGATCCTTGGAGTTCGTGACGAGTCCGACGACCACGCCGTAGATCGGCGCCGCGCCGGCGCCCGTCGCACCGAACGACGACAGGCCGAGCATCGAGCGTTCCTGGCGCCCCGCCATCTCGAAGTCGGTGTGGTAGCCGTCCTCATCGAAACGGTGACGCGTGTGCGACACCTTCCAGTCGCCGTCGAACGGCCCGGCGCCGGTGATCGTCACCAACTCGCCGGTCTTCAGGCGAGGGTCTCCGACGGCCGTGCCCTCGGCCTCGGCGAAGGCCGACGAGATCTCCTCGGCGGTCGCCGCGGCGACGACCTGGGCCTCGGCGGCCGTGGCGATCGGCCGGTCGCAGGTGACGTAGGTCGGCGAGCCGAACTTGCTCGCCAACGGTCCGGGCTCCCAACCGCTGTTGTCGAGGCGCACGCTCGTCGTGCCGGCGCGTGCGGTGTGGGTCACCTTGTCCTTCGTCTTGTAGTCCCAGCCGCGGGCTTCCACCTCTTTGACCTGCTGGGCTCCGCTGACACGCGGCCGGAACGAGATCAGCTCCCGTCCGATCCCGAGCTCCAGCCCCGGTCCCGACGGTCCGGCCGCGCTGCCGTCCCGGAAGGCCAGCTTGCCGTCGCGGACGGCGACGGTGAACCCGATCTCACGTGCTCGGGTCCGGATGAACTCCCAGTCGGTCATGTTGATCTGGCTGACGTGCTTGTGGACGGTGCCGGACGGGTCGACCGTTCCGACCGAGATCGCCGCATCCCCGGCGATCTTCTTGACGATGTCGGAGTCCGTCTGGTCGTTGAACGAGCGCGTCTTGCGGCCGGCGTGCAGGCGATGTGACTTGTCGTACCCGCGAACGACGATGTACTGCGCACCCTCGTCGAACACGGCTTCGATCGACGTGATCTCACCCTCGATCAGCGTCGAGTCAGGTGTCTCGCCGAGTTGGCCGGCCTTGATCGCGACCGTCGCTCCGATCTTGGCGGCGAGTTGGTCGAACGTCTCGTCGGTATCGAGGATGAAGCGCAACGAGAACGTGTCGGGGAGCACGAGGTGATCGTCGACGACGGCATCGATGAGCTTCGCCAACTCGCGCGGGGCGAGGGCGCGACCGTCGAACGCGACGAATGGGAGTTGGGAGCGCGTCACCGGCTCGCCGCCTTGGCGTCGCCACGCGACGGGATCAGCAGCTGCGTTCCGGGACCGATCGCCGTCGGGTCATCGATGCCGTTCATCTCCGCCAGCACCCGCCACAGGTTCGGGTCGCCGAGCTCGCGGTAGGCGATCGACGGCAACGTGTCTCCCTCGACCATCCGTCGCGAACGTCGTCCGCCAGGACCTCCCGACGTCGGGTTCTGGCCACGGACCTGCTCGGGTCGCTCGCGCATCGACACCTGGACCTCGGCGCGCGCAGGTGAGCCGTCGCGGCGGAAGAGGTTGAACGTGGCGTTCACCGACTTGAGCTGCCCGGTGAACCGGAACTTTCCCCACACGAACATCGCCGTCGGCGGGGACGGTGGATCGGAGTCGGCCTCGGGGTTGCACCACTTCTGGAGCGTGTCGACCATGCTGCCGACGTCGGAGCCGGCCGGCGCCTCCCACTCGTCGAGCAACACCGAGAACGACAGCGTTCGTGTCCCGGTGTTGGAGTACTGCTCCTGACCGCCTTCCTCGCTGCTGCGGGTGTTCGTGCCCTGGTAGTTGGCCTCCTTGTTGAGCGAGAGCTGGGTCGGGTTGAAGCGGAAGTTCATCTCCGACTCGGTCCACACGACGGGCAACATCCCGCCGATCCCCGCCACCGACGCGCCGAGCGAGGCGCCCATCGACATGACGTCGCCGAGCAGCCCTCCTCCGCCGCCTTCGACCTTGACGAGCTTGGCCTTCTCGAGCTTCATCGGGATCGCCATCAGAACCTCCTCACAGCACGTTCGCCGCCATCGACATGTCGAAGAAGCCCTCGTGGGCGATCACGAGCGTTTCGAGGAGTACGCCGTTCCCCGACGCGTCGACACCGTCCGCCGACCACGACACCGGGAAGACCCCCATCAGGTTCCAGGTCACCACCTCGGCGCCCGTGACATCCATGACCGTGATCCGTCCGGTCGAGCGCTTGACCGCAGCCTGGAACGACGCGAACCACCCGGCGAGCGCCAGCGATTCCTCACTGACGTTGCGGACCAGCGTGATGTTCTCGTACGACAGCCGGCCGGGGAGTTGGTGGACGAAGTTGTTCTGCCCACCCTCCTCGTAGGACTTCACGGCGAACGTGGCCTTGAGACCACTGCACTTGGTGAACGAGCCGATCGGGAGGTTGTCGATCATCACCTTGAAGCGATTCTGCTGAGCAGGGTTCGCCATCGCCGATCACCTTTCACGTCATCGGACGTCGAAGAGCCGGCCCGAGCGCTCGCGGTCGGCGAGCAGGTCCTGGCGGAGCCGGGTGCGGAAACGTGGATACAGACGCCGGGCGAGTTCGTCGAGTTGACCCGGGTCTTCGGGGGCGGTCGGATTCGCGGCGTCCGTGTTCGACGACGTCGACGTGGTGGTCGGCTGGCCGCCGTCGCTGTCGCCCGGCAGACGTTGCACGATGCTCGGCGGAGTGGTGACCGATGTCCTCTCCGAGACGGGAGCCGTGACCGGCGCCGGCGCCGGTCCCGGGTGGCCCGCACTCTCAGCCGGAGGAGGCGTCGCGATCCCCGCCGCACTGGCGGCGGCCTGCACCCTGGCGACGACGTCCATCGGCGACAGCCCACTCGACGCCCGTTCCGGCGAACTGCCGGCTCGATGTTGTGGCGACGCTCGCAACGAACGCGACGGCGGCGCGCCGGGGAGTCGCTGCGCGGCAGGCGCCGACGGGCTCGGCGCGACCGGCCGCGTCGGCACGGGAGGACCTTGCCCGGCGACCGATCGCGCTTCCGACTCGAGTTCGGCACCCGTCGGGGACGCCTCGTCCGGCAGCGACGCGCCGAGCCGGCGTTGCTGGGCGACGTGGGTCAGTTCGTGGGCGAGGATCGTGCGCGCCTCACCCGTGCTCGTCGATCCGTGCCAGTCGGGGAGGAACACCTCGCCACCGGCGGTGAACGCCTTGGCGCTGAGCTGCCGTGCCGCGGCTCCCGTGTCCGGGTCGCGGTGGACCTTGACGTCGTCGAGCGGCGTGCCGAGCACCGGCTCGAGCTCGGTCCGCAGGTCGGCGGGCACGCCCTCTGGTGCTCGTTGCACCCGGCGTTCGGCGATCGGCCCCCAGCGGACGGGCACCGCGTCGTGGTCGGTCACCGGGCCGTCCCCGGCGGATTCGATGCGGAGCGCGGTCGGGCCGGCCGGGCTCTCGGCGAGGCGCTGGATGGAGGGCCGGGACCCGACGAGTGGCCGCGTCGGCAGCGGCCCGGCAACGGGGGTGTCACGTTGCGTCCCGGGAACGCTCGACGCGACATCGATCGAGGCAACCGGGCGCGCGACGCGGGCGGGGACCACACCGGGCCGGGGCGGCACCGGCCGGGGCGCGGCGGGGACATCGTCCGGGAGTCGAGCGATGCCGGCAGGGATCGCCAGCGGAGGCGGCGTCACGCCGCCGGCGGGTGAATCGGCGGTCGAGACCATGCTCGCCGGACGCTCCCGCAGAGGCTCGCCGATGCGCCGCACGATGCGGGTGGTCCCGACGAGCGGCGCCCGCTGGGTGTGGCGCGGCGCCTCCGACCCGATCGGTGGCGACGGCGGAACGGCCGCCGCCGACGCCGATGCCACCGGCGCGTCCGCGACGGCGACCGGGAGCGGTGGCAGTGACTCGGGCGGCACGGCAGGCGTCGCGTACTCGCGAGCCGGCACCGGTCGCGCCGCGACGGTCGGCAATTCGGTCGGCGTGGTCGGCATCTGGTGTGCGCCCGCGACCGGCACCGGTGGCGCCAGCGGTCGTGAGCCGACGTGCGGCGGGACGCCCGGGGATGGCGCGGACGAGCGATCCGGCGCGATCAGCTCAACCGGCGCCGCCGCCTCGACCGGTGGTGGCACGAGGCGTTCGGTCGGGGCGATGGCCTGACGTTGGGCGCCGCGCAACGGCACCGCCGCCGCGGCGGCGATCGGCTCGGGCGCTGCCGCGGCGTAGATCAGCGGCCCTGCTTCGGTGCGCTCGCGATGCATCGCGACGCGGGGCTTCAGCAGCCCCACCACGGTTCCCGTGGGACCGTCGACGGCGCGAATGTGGCCCATCTCGTCGCCGGTGACGCCGGTGTGGTGCTTCGACGTCATCGTGTCGGCGAGGCGTTGGACCGGCGCCGTGAGCTCGATCGGCGGGGCGCTCGGGCGGAGCGGGGGCAGGTCGCGCCATGCGTTGCTCGCAGCCCTCGGTGTCGACGACCGACGGCCCGGCGTGACCTTCCGGGGGACGCGGATCGGCGGTGGTCGCGGGCGCGTCCCTCTGCCGACGCCCGAAGGGCCACCACGCCGCCACCGGTCAGCCCCCGGCCGTGATCCGCTGGTTGATCGCGCCGATCTCGGTGACGAAGCGCTGGCGCAACGGGTGCTCGAGGTCGAGGATCCGATCGAGGTCCCAGTGGAAGTGGTAGGCGACGTACGCAACCTCCTCGTACAGGCGGCTGGCTGCGTACGTCACGATTCCCCCGGGGCATCACCGGCGACATCCACCTGGAAGTCATGCCCGCACGACGGGCAGGTCACGGCGGCGAGGGTGTGACCCTCCTGGTTGATCCGGCGATAGAGGTCCTGGAGGAACGCCAGGTCGGCGGCGAACAGGCGCTCGACGATGCCGGCGTGCACGTCGGTCAGCGTTCCGAGCCGAACCAGGACGCGCGCGAGCAGCACCACCGAGAGGTAGGCCTCGTTCTCACGTACACGTGGGTCACGAAGTGGCAGGATCTCGTCGCGTGCCGTGGCAAGGCGCATCACGCCGTCGCGGTGCACCGTGCCGGCGTCATCGACGAAGCCGCGTGGGAGCACGAACGGGTACTCGGTCTGGAGCGCAGGCTCAGCCGCGACCCGCGATGCCGTCGTGTCGATCGTCGCCGTGCTCACGGTCACGCCAGTTCGAGGCCCTCATGGACGAGCGTGACCTCTTCCATCAGCACGTCGTTGCCGCCCGCCTGAAGGCTGCCGATCGAGGCCTTCGACGGCCACGCGTTGACCATGTTGTACCGGGCGACCTCGCCGCCGGAGTAGTCGTACAGCACGATCGAGCCGTTCTTACGGGCCTCGTCGATCTTGCCCTCCATGACCAACTTGTGCCATTCCCAGATGACCTTGTTGTCGGTCTTGCCCCGCTTGAGGACGATGTCGCCCCACTTCTTCTGACCCGGCAGCTTCTTGATCACCTCTTTGCCGGAGATGTTGTTCTCGCGGTGCTCGATGACCTGGACCTCCTGCGACAGGCCCGACACCTCCTTGAACTGGGCGATGACCTGACCGTCGATCTCGATCTTGAACGTGTAGCCGGCAATGGCGTCTTCACCGATTGGCATGTCTGTTGTGCTCCCTGCTCGATGTGTTGGGGCTTGATGTGTTGGGGCTTGATGTGTTTGGGGTTGGCGTCGTCATTGGTGGCGTGTCACTCGGTGAGTGCCGCACCACCCGAGAACTGGGCGAGACGGAACACGACGAACTCGGCCGGCTTCACCGGAGCAACGCCGATCTCGCACGTCACCTGACCGGCGTCGATGAACTCGGCGGGGTTGGTCTCGTCGTCGCACTTGACGTAGAACGACTCGCCGGGTGTCGCGCCGAACAGCGCGCCGTCACGCCATTGCCGGACGAGGAACGCCGAGATCGTGCGGCGGATCCGCTGCCACAGGTCGTAGTCGTTGGGCTCGAACACGACCCACTGCGTGCCACCCATGATCGATTCCTCGAGGTAGTTGAACAGGCGGCGGACGTTGATGTAGCGCCACGCGGGGTCCGACGACAGCGTGCGCGCGCCCCACACCCGGATCCCACGCCCTGGGAACGAGCGGATCGCGTTGATGCCGTTCGGGTTGAGCAGGTCGTGCTCGCTGCGCGTGATGTTGGTCTCGAGCTGGATCGCGCCGCGGACGACCTCGTTGGCGGGTGCCTTGTGCACGCCACGCGTCGCATCACTGCGGGCCCAGATGCCGGCCATGTGGCCCGACGGGGGCACGAACACGTTCTGACCGGTCGCCGGGTCGAACACCTTGAACCACGGCCAGTACAGGGCGGCCTGCTTCGAGTCGTAGCCGACCTTGTCGACGCGCCACTCCTTGATCTGCTGGGCGTTGAGCCCCGGCGGCGGGTCGAGGATGGCCAGCCGGTCACCCATCAGCTCGCAGTGCGAGATCATCGCCAGCTGCACCGCCTGGACGCCTTCGAGATCGATCAGGCGCTGCTGGTAGGCGGCCATCAGGTCCGGGACCGAGAGCATCGTGATCTCCTCGACCGCCTCGAGCCCGGCGAAGCCGGTGCGGTCGGCCGCGTCGCCGACGTAGTCGTCGGGCGACAGGCGGGCCGGCAGCGTGGCTGCCTCTCCCCCGCCCGCCAGGTTGACGGACGTGCCGCTCGGTGGGCGACGCTGGATGGCACCGCGGACCGACGTCTCCTCGACCTGGATCAGGTTCGAGTTGGCGTTGACGATCGTCGCCACGTTCTGGCGGCCGCGACCGGTGACGAGGTTGTCGAAGCTCTCGAGCTCCTGGTCGCCGCGCTTCACGACGAGCCGGAACGCTTCACCTTCCTCGCCACCCTCCGACGCGTCCTGGACCTCGACCGTCAGCCCGTTGCCGGCGCCGCCGGTCTCCTTCGCCGACACGAGGTAGCCGGCGACCTCGGCGTCGCCGGCGCTCGGCAGCTCGGCGTGGGCCGCGACGAGTTGTGAGGCACCGGACCCGTCGCCGTTGCCGCTGGCGCCGACGCGGACGATGTAGGCCGAGCCGCCGCCGTTGTTGAAGTAGCCGTACACGGCATGGGCGAGGTACGAGCCGTCCATGAAGTCGCCGAACGTCTGCACGTACTGCGTCCAGTTGGTGACGAGGGTCGGGGCGTTCACCGGTCCGAACTTGGCCAGGCCGACGAACGCCGCCACGGACGTGGCGACACCTTCGATCGGGCGGGAGCCCGCCTCGACCTCTTCCACGTAGACCCCGGGCGACAGGTATTGGGGCATGCACGTCCTCCTTGTTGAGCGATTCCCGCGAGCGTGACTCGCTCCGCCGTCGCGTGCCCGGCTGGCAGGACCGCCGGAGGGGAAGGCGCGGCTACCCGAAGGGGCAGCGCGTCCGGCCTACACGCCGCGCCCGCGGCGCGGGAGGCTGCCGGCGATGGGTGACGAGACCCCGGTCCTCGACGCGCCGACGCCCGCACCCGCCGACGTCGCCGTCGCGGGTCGCGGCAGAACCGGCGGCGGTCGCGAGCGTCGGTAGCACGCTGCTCGACGTCCAGCGTCGCGCCGGCAACCGTGCCGCGGTCGCCCTCGCCAATCGCATGGTGCAACGCCATCCCGCCGGACCGGGCGTCGCTGCACACGACCATCCGCACGCCGATGCCGACGCGTCCGGCGCCAGTGATGCAACTGCCCCACTGGAGCCGTGGGAGGGCGTCAGCGACATCCCCCTCGAGATCAGAACGTTGCGATACATGTGTTCGAACCGCTCGAGAACTTCGCGTGGGACCAGCCGGCATCGCTCCCCGTCGAGCTCTTCAAGCCGGAGCTCGGCCTGATCGTCACGCAGAACCGAGAGATCGTCGTCGACCGGTACGGCAATCCCCACGAGATGTACGTCCGAACCCAACCAACCGGTGGTGGCCGCGGGGCGTTCATCATCCAGCGAAGCACGGGGGACGTGTGGCGCCTCTACACCCGCCTGGGGTTCGTCGACCGGGCCGAGTTCCAAGCCACGATCCCGCTGCCGGATTCCGATCACCATCCGCCTGGCCTGAGCTTCATGTACGACCTGATCGGCGACCACGTCATGTCGCCGGAGGAGATCACGGCCGTGGAGCGCCAGATCCGCGCCACCAAGGCGGCCGTCCGACGCGCCGCCGGGCCGCCGGGCTGGGCTCGACAGGCATACACGCGACTCCAGCGACGACGGGGCGGCACCCGGAGCGGCGCGAGCACAACGGGCGAGGGTCCCGGTGCCGGGCAGCGAGGCGAGGGCACCGGCGGCGGCGGTGAGTCCGACACCGTCGAGCCAGGGACCGGCCAGACCGACCAGGGGCCCGCCACCGAGCCGCCCACCGACCAGGGCACCGGGGAGGGCGAGGAGGTCGCGGGCGGGACCTCGGCCGCCCCACCTGGCACGCCGGGCGTCGACCGGCCGTACACCGAAGACGAGCGGCGCCAGCGGGTCACCACCAGTCTGAAGATGAACAACGACGGCCGTCCCGTCGTCGAGGTGTCGGTCGATCGGGCCAAGGGCACGGTACCGATGCGTTCCGGCGAGAGCGACGAGGATCTCGATCGGCGGATCGCCGAGCTCGAACAGCAGCTGGCCGACTCGCGTGACCCGAGCCAGAGCATCGGCATCCAGGGCGGTCCGAGGACGGCGTCGGTCGCTGCGAGGGGGCCGGCGGGTACCGGAGGAGGCCGGGAGGTCGCAACCGAAGAGGCGCAGCGCACCGGCGCGCGCGGCGAAGGCGCGCCTGACGAGATGATCCCCGGGGCGAGCATCGCCAACCACCCGCCGTGGCCGGCGCGCCTCGAGCTCTACGGGATGGGCGACATCACCAAGCCGCTCACCACCGTGGTCGGAGCGGCCAACCAGGCGGCGATGATCCTCAACCGGGGGTCGGACGTCTTCGACTACTTCCAGCGCATCAGCTACAGCTGGGAGCTGATCGACGTCACCGGCAAGTCAGACGCCGAACGGCGGGCGGCACCTTCGCAGGCGAGGTTCCATTCGGGCACGGTGATCGGTCCCGCGTCGGGACAGTGGCGCCACATCGTGCGCACGCAGGAGAACATCCTCGAGGACATCGAGGCCGAGTCGTGGCCGGAGCGGGCCGCGGCGTGGCAGTTGATCGGCCTGTCGGCCGGCATCCGAACGATCGGTTCGGTGATCAGCTCGTTCGTGTCGCTGCTCACCCAACCGCAGAACGAGCGCTCGATCGCGTGGGGCCAGAAGGGCGAGTTCATCCTGCGCGCCGTCGCCACCCCGGTGCCGAGCGACGAGGCGAAAGAGGATCCCGACCACCACGTCATCCGCGGCTCGAGCATCAAGTGCATCCCGATGCGGGTCGCCCAGATCAACGAGCTGGCCACCGAGATCAACGACCGCGAGCAGACCGAGCTGCAGCGTCTGGAGGCCGACCTCGCAGCCGCCAAGGCAGACCCGGCGACGAGCGAACGAAGTCGACGAGCTCCAGCGCCGTGTCGACGCGTTGCAAGGCGGCCAGTCGGGACACGGCGACCGGGCGGATCTCGCGGACCGTCACCGACCTCGCTCGCCAGGTGAGGTTCCTCGAGATCCTCCAGGAGAACGAGGCGCCGCATGCCTTGGACGACGCCGACGCGATCAAACGACGGTACGAGCTCACCCAAGACGCGTACGTGGAGCTGCTCGAGTTCGCCGTCGGGCTCGCGTTCCAGGGCTACTCAGCCGCGCACGTTGCTCCCCCAGATGCGGACGAGCCTGGCCGCGCTCCGCAAGCAGGATGTGCAAGCCGCGCGATGGAGCTTCGAGATCAAGTCGGTGGACGGGGATCCGGGTATCCGGCGGACCAACTATCGACCACAGCTGACCCTCGTGTCGGAGGAGAACGGTCAGGCGATCCCGATGATCGCGATGCTGGGCGAGGCGGTCGGCTCCACCGACGCCAACCAGCACTGGATCCTCTTCGACGTCACGTCCGACAAGACGCAGCGGCGCTATCACGGGTACAGCACCCAGGGCGGGCGGGCCGGAACGATCGAGGCGATCCGCAACGTGTTCGTCGACTTCCGGGAGAACGCCGAGTACGGCCGGGGCTCGATTGCCATCCGACTCCCGGCGAACCTGCACGAAGACCTCGGGTTCACCGTTCCGATCGAGGCGACGATGCGCGCCGCACCAGGCGAGACGGCGCGATGGATGCAACGGCTGGAGCACCTGGCGTTGGCGGCGGGGATCGCGGCCCTCGTGGTCGCCGCCGTGGTCACCGGCGGCGCGGCGGCGGCGATCGCGCTCGGCGTCGTGGGTGGCCTCGCCGGCGGAGCGGTCGCCATCCACCGCATGTCGAACCGCGCCGAAGGCGATCGATTACGACTCGACTACGACACGTTCGTCGACATCCTCGGCATCGTCGGAGCCGTCGCCGCCGTGGTCGGCCCGCTCGCCAGCGCCGCCGCCGCCGTGGGTCGCGCCACCGTGGTGGCCGCGCGGGAGGCGGGCGACGTCGCCCGCCTGATGCGCGCCGCGACCTGGGTCCAGCGCGCCGAGATGACAGCGCGCGGGCTGCACATCTTCGGCATCGTGCAGAACGTCGGCCAGATCGTCATCCAGGTGCCGTACGAGATCATCCGCCAGTTCGAGGAGATCGACAAGGAAGAGGCACAGAACCCGATGGGCTCCTCGCCCGGCCAACGCCGGGCGCGGCGGGCGATGGTCCTCCTGAACGGCTTCCAGTCGGGGATGATCGCCGTGGTCTCGCTCGGACAGTCGCTCGTCGATCCGGCGCCGAGGGTCACACCCGATTCTGAGATCTATGCGCAGGCGGCCATCGCCGCCGGGCGCACTCCGGTCGACACCCCGGCGCTCACACCGGGCGGCGACCGGCCGCCCACGGTCCCGTCGCCCGACGCGCCGACGCCGACCGTGCCGACCGTGACGGATGCGCCGACCGTGCCCGACGCGCCCGGTACTGGGCGGCGTCCGCCCGCGGATGGCGACCCGGGAACCCAAGGGCGCCGGATCCCTGTCGACCCGCCACCCGGGGTCGACCGTCCGGTACCAGGCGACGACGCGCCACCGCCCGTCAACCGCCCGTCCGGCGATGATGTGCCACCACCGGTCGAACAACGACCCGACGGAGACACCGTCACCGCCAGGCCTGGCACCGGGACGCCGGCCACACCACCGCCTCCCATGGTCCCGTCGGTCGAGCACTGAACGCGACGCAACTCGTGGCGCGCGTCAGGGAGATCGTCACCGCCGATCGGGGAGAGCCGCCGCCGGCAGGCCGGATCCGGGTCGTCGACGGCGCGACGCTCGCAACGCAGACCGGGCATCCGGCCGGAACGCTGGCGGTCCACGACCCGGCGAGCGGGCAGCTGGTCGTCAACCGTGAGCTCGTCCACGGGACCGCCGGTCTCCCCGAACGCCTGCAGGCGCTCGTCGAGGCACGCGCCCACCGCACCGGCCGCCAGGGCCTCGGCGAACCGGTCGCCGACGCGTTGATGCGCCGGGTCGTCGCCGACGTGTTCGGCGAAGGCTCCGGCTTCCCCGTCGGCGCCGACAGCCCGATCGGGCAGCGGCTGCTCGACATGCTCCAGGCGACGGTCGGCATCAGGCCCCTGCTCGACGCCCTGTTCCACGGTTCGATCGGCTCGGTTCGCGATGCACTCCGCGAGCGCTTCGGGCACACCCGCACCGAGGCGATCCTCGACGCCGTCCGGACCGGCTCGATCGCCGAGGTCGCCCGCCTCACCACGCCCGAGCGCGGCGCGCTCGCCGAATCGTACGGTCGCCCGTTCGCCGACGGTGTGGCCGATCTGCTCAACGACCACGGCGACCGACCGGGCGCCGATCGGCCGGCGAAGGCGCTCGCCAGGGAACTGGCCGACCTCGCCGGGGTGCAGGCACTGCGCGATGCCTACTTCGCCGGCGACGTCGCGGCGCTCGACCGGGCGCTCGACGCGCGGCTCGGCACGGCCGCACGGCGCACACTCGCCGACCAGATCGCCGCCGGCGACATCGCAGGAGCCCGGCGCACGCTCGCCGACGCCGCCGCCGGGCGCACGCAGGTCGCGACGGTGCCCGCCCAAGCCGCCGAGCCGTCGGCCCGGTTCGTGGATTCCCTCACCGGCGCACCGGAAGGGTCACGGGTGCCGGCGACCGACCTGATCACGTCGCTCGCCGACTTCCGCTCGCTGCGGCGGCTGGTCGACAACGGCGCGGTCGGTGGCAGCGAGGTGGTTGCCGCCGCCCGCGATCGGATCCAGGCGGCGCGCATGGCGATCGTCGACAGCGCACTCGACGTCGTCAAGCGCGGCGTCGAGGAGCGGATCCCGGGCGTCCGGCTCCGCTTCCAGGATCTCGGCACACCCGGCTTCGGCAGCGACCGCGACGTCACGCTCGTCGCCGAGTCGGCGAACCCGGACGCGCCGGTTCCCGTTCCCGACCTCGTGCGGGCCTCGTCGGAAGCCGTGCGCGACGCATACGACCAGCTGCGATCACGCGGGTACGAGCCGGACGTCGCGCTCGACACGAACTTCTACACCGAGCTCCACGAGGGCGCGATCCAGCCGGCGAACGCTTCCGAGCGGCGGGCGATCAGCTCGGATCAGACGGTTGTGAGCCTGACCGAGATCGCGATCAACACCTCCGCCGCTGACCTGATGGCCGTGCGCGACTCGCAGCTCGCGGCGATCGACCGTTCCGGCGCACCCGATGATGTTCGGGCCCAGATGCGAACCCGGGTCGAGCAGCAGTTCGCGCAGGCCGAGCAGCGCGCCGCGGCGCTCACCGAGGGCGGACGAGAGGCCGGTCTGCGGCGCGCCCGCGAGCGACTCGAGGACGCGCTCCAGCGTCAACCACCGGCGAGCGCCCGAGAGCTGCGCCAGCTGATGGCCGACGTCAAGCTGCTCGAGCCCGACGCCTACGGCACGCGTGCCGCGGTCGAGGGGGTCGTCTACGGCCAGCAGGGAATGACCCGGGCCCAGACACCCGACCAGCAGCGCCGGGCGTCCGAACACGTCGGCCCGGCGCGGCGCGGACCCGAGGGACTCACCGAGCAGTTGGAGCATCGACTGGCGCAGAGCCGCGCCGCGCTCGCTCACCTCATCGGGCACCTGCCGGCGACCGGGCGGGCCGCACCACGCGACGTGGCCGCGCTGGCGAAGCAGCTCAACCGCATCGCCCACGCGTTCTTCGAGAGCGGGCTGGTCATCGAGAACCCGCTGATCGACGACGCCGGGTCGGTCGTGGCGGCCAAACAGGAGTCACCCGATGCGATCATCCGCGAGGTCCGGGTGTGGGCGGAACGCACCGGGCAACGCTTCGGCACCGACCAGGAGCGAATCGACGCGTACATGAGCGCCGGGCGGCGGCTGGCCATCGAGATGACGAGCCGGATGGGAGTGGGCGCCGAGACCGTCCGCATGTTCGAGCCCGACGCGACACCACCTGGCGACGGCCCAGCCTCACCTCCGGTGCCTCCGGTGCCGCCGGCGCCCGACGGGCCAGGGGCGCCACGCCGGGGCGGCGACGGCGACTACACGTCGAACGCTCCGTCTCGGCCCGGCCAGCGACCCGACGAAGCCGGCGCACCAGCCCGTACACCGACCCCGCCGGCGGAGCGTCCAGCCGGGCAGCTCGCCGCGCACGAGGTCGCCCACAACCAGTTCCTCGAACGCCTGACCGCCAACCTCACGACGCCGTTCGATCCGCCGCCGGCCAGCGGGCGCCCGCTCCGGTCCGGCGAGGTCGGCCGCTTCAACGCGCCGGACGTGGCGTACGACGCGTTCCGCAGCGCCGTGGCGCGCGCCGGCGGGCGCGAGGTCGGCCTGTTCTACAACCCTGACACCGGAACGTACGCGGTGGTCGTGGGATCAGAGGGCCGCGTCGGACCGCCCGAGACCGGTGGCCCGTGGGAGTGCCCGATCCACACCCACCCCAACCCTGAGCAGGTGCTCACGTACCGGATGCCGGCGCCGCAGGACGTGTTCTTGCAATGGCGCGCCGCGCTCCGCAAGAACGCCCCGGACATCGCGTTCATCGAATACGCGTTGCCCGACGGCCGGCGCGGCCACTCCCGACTCGAGATCCATCCCGACGGAACGGTGATCTTCGACTGGCCCGACGCCGACGGCGTGCTGCGAACGGAACGGCTCACCCATTCGGAGTACCAGGAGCGCTGGGACGACCGCACCCGGTACGTCGATCCCGACTCGACGCAGTACGACGACTTCATCCGGGACATCGACGACTACCGCCGCGACCATCCACCAGGAGGCAACGACTTCACGTCGACCGGCCGGATGCCCGACCTGGAGCCCGGTCGACCGCGGCGCGAGCCGAGCGAGTCGAATGACCCGAACGAAGCCGAACAGCACACCCGCGACGTCGACGAGCAGCGCACCCGTCAGCGTGGCGACGAGATCGATGCGGACACGGCACGGCAGGCGGCAATCGCCGATTCACCGGGCTTCCGCACCCGGCTCCAGGCGACGCGCCGCCGGCTGCGGTCGTGGCGCACCGAGGTGGAGAACGACCCGTCGCCGCCGGAAAATCTGCTGGCCGTGATCGACGACCTCGCCCACCAGCTCGACCACATCGAGGCCGGCGTGCGCGACGGTTCGGTCGGACCGGAAGCGCTCGACGACCTGCAAGCCACCATCACCCAGGACCGGCGCCGGCTCCGGCTCGGTCCGCGCCAGACGATCCCCGACGACCGGCTCGACTACGAGGTGCGCCTCCGGCTGACCGATCCGGCGACGAAGGCCAGCGTGGTCGCCTGGTTCGAGACGGAGACGACCGAACTGCTGGGGTTGCCGGGCGGCGAGTACCTGCGCCAACGGATGCTGGCCCAGCTCCGCGCCCTCGACGAGATCGTGCTCTCGCAATCCCCCCGTTCGGCCGGGATCGACATCGCCGACACGGCGGCGATGCGACGCCGCGTCGCCGAGTGGATGCGCGCCAACCGCTACCCGGCCGAGTTCGTCCTCGAGTTCAACGCCAATCTCGGCCCCGACGGATGGCCGGTCAGCGCCGACAACCGGGTGTGGGAGGTCGACCACGTGCTCGAGTTGTGGGCCGGCGGCGAGGACAGTCCGGCGAACTACCTGCCGTTGCACCCCGACGTCCACGCCATCAAGTCGGAGATCCTCGGCCGGTTCCGGGAGATCTTCCGCGACCGCCTCCGCGTCGACGACGAGCAGGTCGAAGTGATCGACGAACTGTGACACGCGATGACGCAGGGCAACCCTTGGGTGACGGCTAGCCCGACGGCTGCAGCACGGCGGTCTCGTCGAGGGCGTCGAACCACTCCCCGAACTCGTGCCGGAGGCAGAGCCGGCCGAGCTTGCGGTACTCGCGTGCCACCCCGCGCACGAGGTCGACCATCGCCAGATCGCGACCGGCGTCGGCGGCGAGGAACGCGGCGGAGACCACGGCGTTGCGGATGTCGCCGCCCGACAACTCGAACGAACCAGCGAGCAGTTCGAGATCGACGTCGCCGGCCGTCGGGACATGGGTGCCGAGGAGGTGCCGCCACAGCCGCATCCGCTCGTTCTCGTCCGGCCGCGGAAAGTCGACGACGATGTCGAGCCGTCGCGCGAACGCCTCGTCGATGTTGAGGCGCAGGTTCGTCGCCAGGATCGCCAGCCCGTCGAACTGCTCCATGCGTTGCAGCAGATAGGCGACCTCGACGTTGGCGTAGCGGTCGCGCGCGTCGCGAACCTCGCTGCGCTTCCCGAACAGCGCATCGGCCTCGTCGAAGAACAGCACCGTGTTGACCTGCTCGGCCTCGTCGAAGATCCGGTCGAGGTTCTTCTCGGTCTCACCGATGTACTTGTCGACGACGGTCGCCAGATCGACCGTGTGCAGGTCGAGCCCCAGCTCGCTGGCGATCACCTCGGCGGCGAGCGTCTTGCCGGTGCCGCTCGGTCCGGCGAACATCGCCGTCAGGCCGTCACCACGGCCGGCACCGCGCCGCAGACGCCAGTCGTCGAGCACGACGGTGCGGTGCCGCACACGCGCCGTGAGCTCGTGCAGGGCGGCTGAGACCGCCGGCGACACGACCAGATCGGACCAGCGCGCGACCGGGTCGATGCGCCGGGCGAGCCGCTGCAAGCCGGACGCGTTCTGCTGCCGGGCGCCGACGTGGACGTCGCCCACCTCGAGTCGACCGCCCCGGTGACGGGCGGCGAGCAACGCCGCCGTCGCCGCCCGTTCGATGCGTTGCGGGCCGAGCCGGAACGCCGCCGTCGCCGCACCCGGATCGCGGAGCTCACCGTTGAGCGCCCGGCTCCAGCACGCGACACGCTCGTGCTCGTCGAGCGGCGGCGCGACGAGCGCCAAGGGAACACGCTGGCTCCACTCCGGCCGCCAGCGACCGCGCCCGACGAGCACCACCGGCTGAGTGTGAACGGCGAGGCGATCGAGCACGCGAGGGGAGCCGACCATGATCTCGTCGACCGGCACGACGAGCAGCGCGGCCTGGCGAAGCACGGACTCCAGCATCGCTTCACCGATCAGGCGGTCCGCGTCGACACCGGGCGCGATCTCGACCACGACAACGGTCCCCTTGGCGAGGACCGCGGCCGAGGTGGCCAACGCCACGGCGGTCATCTCCGCCCGGTCCTCGACATGCACGAAGTCGATCCCGGACGCGATCGACAGCGCGAGCGCGGCGACCCACGGGACAGGCCCGACGAGCGGCTCCGTCTCGATCCGAATCGCGTCCGACAGCAGGCGATCGTCACCGAGCAGGGCGTTCACGACGCGGTCCGGCACGCGCAGTGGGCGCGTCACGAACGGACGCGACTCGTCGACGATCTCGACGACGCCGCCGCGTCGCAGGGGCGAGCTGGGAGCGAAGCGACAGCGGGCGTCGACATCGGTCAGGTCGTTGCCCGCCAGCCGCAACGCCAACCCGATCGACACCCGGCGCTGGGTGACGTCGTCGTGCAAGTAGCCGAAGAGCTGCTCGAACCGCGGATCGATGTCGGGTGCGGCGGCGATCACGAGCAGATCGACACCGGTCTCGTCGAGTCCCAGCCGGCGGGCGAGGCCGTCGAGGGGTGTCCCCATCAGCGGTCCGAGCGGTCCGCTGCCGAGCGGCGCCGTGCGGCGCTGGTCGACGATCCGGACGGCGTCCTGATCGGTGACCACGAGCCCGCGCAGGACGTCGAGCGGCTGGTGGCCGTCTTGGCGGCTGCTGGCCACGGCGCGGGCGATGCGATCCTCGAGGACCTCGAGGCGCGCCAGGGTCGCGCTCCGGACATCGGGTTCCGGGTTCATCGGCGCTCCGGGTTCATCGGCGTTCCGGCATCCCGCGGACACGGAACACACGACCAGGCTCGTCCTCGACGCCGGCGCGAACGACCTCGTCGGGCAGCGCCGGCGCGGCGTCCTCTGGCGCGGGCTCGGTGCCCCGCTTGTGACGCCCCCGCCGCGGCGTCTCCGTCACCGCATCGGGACGCACGACCGAGATCCGCGGCGTCTCGGTGACCGGTGGCCCGACCGGCAGCGACCGCGAGACGTCGAACGGCGCGATCACCGCGAGGTGGATCGAAGGGCGCAACTCGCCGCCGAGCGCACCCCACACCTCGGAGAACTGCTCGCCGCCCTCCGGCGACGAGCGCGGTCTGCGTGATCACCGGTCGACCGAGATCGGCCAGTGAACCGGCCAGCACCTCGGCCGGGAGCACGTCGGCCCGCAGGAAGCACCCGAGCAATGCCGAGAGCAGGCGGTGCTCGTCCTCTGGCCGCTTCGTCCACACGCTGAGGAGGTAGGCGAGCCGGAGGCGCCGCGGTGGTTGCCGGCGCTCGATGACGCGGCCGTTGTCGTCGCGCACCTCCTCGAAGAACACATCACGACGGGACGGGTCCTCGCGAATGTCGTAGAGGAACACGTTGATCGTGGGCAGCGCCAGCTTGCCTGCCCACTCCCGTGTCGGCGCTTCGAAGCTCAGCTCGACGTCGGGTCCGTCGAGCACGTCGCGTTCGATCAGCGCCCGCAGCGTGGCGTCGACATCGTGGATCATTGCGCGCTCCCTCCTGCCGCCCGACCGGTCAGATCAATCCGGCCTTGACCGCATAGGCGACGGCATGCGAGCGGTTGCGCAGGTTCAGGCGCCGCGTCACCTCGTGGATGATGTTCTTGATCGTGCGCTCGCTGTACGCCATCGTCTGGGCGATCTCGGAGGTGTCGCACCCGTCCGCCAGGTGGCGCAACACCTCCACCTCGCGATCCGAGAGACCGGCCGGGCCGAATCCGCGCGGCGCGAGGACGTCGCGCTGCAGCCGGCCCATCTGGTCGAGCAAGCGCCCGAGCAGGTCGGGGGCCAGGGTTCCGTCGCCCTTGGCCGCCGACGTGATCGCCGCGGCGAGCACTTCCGGGCTCGCCTCCTTACGTCGCAGCATCGCCGACGCACCGCACTCCACGGCTTGGAGCAACGAGGCGTCGTCGAGATGGTTGGCGACGAGCACCACACGCGGGCACTGGTTGCGTTGCACGGCGCGCACTGTCCGGGCCGCCGATTCGTCGATCGCCTCGACGACGACGACAGCCACTTCGGCCTCCTCGATGTGTGGACCGTCGAGGATCTGCACCTCGGGTCGCCCACGGAGTTGGGCCGCAACGCCCGCCTCCGAGATCGGATCGTCGCCGTACACGAACGTCGGTATCCGCCTGCTCATGTCACGCAGAATGCACGAACGGCCTCAACGCGCACTCAACAACGCCTCAACGGGCAACCGATTCCGCCCCACATCTCGACAAAAGGGCAATCACCGAGCGATTACCGTCTGCCCGCATGGGAGCGTCAGCATCGTTCGAACAGTCGCGACTGAACGTGATCCCCGGCGAGCACACGGAGACCCAGCTCCGAGTGCGCAACACGGGCAGCGTCGTCGACCAGTTCACCTTCGAACCGATCGGCTTCGCAGCCGAGTGGATCACCGTCGCGCCAGCGGAGATCTCGCTCTTCCCGGCGGCCGAGGAGACCGTTGTCGTGTCGATCGATGCGCCGCGGGCGCCGACGACGCGGCAGGGGCCGACGCCGTTCGCGATCCGCGTCGTGTCGAGGGAGGACCCGACCGGCTCAGTGGTGGAAGAAGGCGTGCTCGACGTCGCCGCGTTCGACGACCGACGCCTCGAGCTCCTCCCGACGGTGTCGTCGGGAAGCCGCCAGGGCCGTCACGAGCTGGCCATCGACAACCACGGCAACACGCAGATCCGCCCGGCGTTCGTGGCGATCGACCCCGAGGACCAGTTGCGCTTCCTGATCGTGCCCTCGGTGCTGGCCGTCGAGCCGGGCACGGCCGCGTTCGCGACGGTCAAGGTGATTCCGAAGAAGCGATTCTGGCGCGGTCAGCCGAAGCGGCTGCCGTTCCAGATCGTGGCGGCCGAGGACGGTCACGAACCGGCCACGGCCGACGGCGCGCTGGTCCAGCAGCCCCTCCTGCCGCGTTGGTTCTGGAAGGCCGTCCTCGCCGCGCTCCTCCTCCTGCTCCTGCTGTTCATCCTCTGGAAGACGCTGCTCGAACCGTCGATCGAATCGACCGCCCGCGACACCGCCGAGGAGGAGGTCGCCGACGAGGTGGAAGCGATCGACGAGCGCCTCGATGCGGCCGGGATCCCCGAAGCCGGCGCAGGAGAGGAGCCCGGCGGCGAGGAGCCCGGCGGCGGCGAGCCGACGACGCCACCCACCGCGGGCGAGGTCACGACCACCACGGCCGCGCCCGACAGCGGCCCGACCACGACGTCGATCGTGACGGCCACGACCGTCGGCGGCGGTTCGACCGACCTGTCACCGCTCGGGCAGCCGATCGACTTCCGTCTCGCGCTCGACCGTCGATCCCACGGCGACGGGGATCAACTCCTTCACGGTGCCGGATGGTCAGGTGCTGTCGATCACCGACATCGTGCTGCAGAACCCGACGGGTGCCACCGGCGACCTGCGCATCAAGCGATCGGGGACGACGTTGTTCGAGACCCAGCTGGCCAACTACCGCGACCTCGACTTCCACTTCGTCTCGCCGTACCAGTTCGCGGGCGGCGCGACCGTCGACCTCGAGGTGATCTGCACCGTGCCCGGGCCGGGTACCGGCCAATGCGGCGCAAGCGCCTCGTTCGCCGGGTTCCAACGGGAGGTCCAGCCGTAGCGGTACGGCCGTCCGGGTGGTGTTGGTCCTCCGGCCGTCCTACCCGCGCGAGACGTGGTTGGTGACGAGTTGCACGAGACCGACGCTCGCCTGCGGACGGACGGTGCCGGGGACGATGAGCAGATCGGTGTCGACCTGCTCGAAGACACCGGGTTGGGCAACTGCTGACACGACGCGTGGCCCGAGCAGCGTGTGATGCAGGATCAGCACGGGGAGCTTGAACGATCCCGCCGCGTCGCTGGTGACCGGGAACACCTGCGAATCCGCGTCCCACACCAGCTGGATCGCGGCCGAGGGCGGGAACCCGTCGCCGATCAACGTGGTCACCTGACCCGGGGCGGCGACGGGTGGGAACGCCTCCAATGTGGGCGCGTAGAGCGCGTCGCCGGTCAACGTCGCCGACGCCGACGAGCTGCCCTGGCCGGTGGCGGTGAGCTGCGCGACCCGGACGCCGGCGTCGGTCGGGGTGAATCCCAGCTCCACGTCACAGGTCGCGCCGGGTGCGAGCACCGCACCGCCGCAGTTGGTCGAGACGATGGCGAAGTCCGCCGCGTTGGTTCCGCCGAGTGACACCGCGCTCACCGTGTTGGAGCCCGTGCCCGCGTTGCGCACGCGCGCCATCTGGGTCGCCGCGGAAACCCCGACCGTCTGGCCTGGGAACGCGAGCGCAGCTGGGTCGATCGCCAGCGCGAACGGCGTCGGGATCGATGGCGTGGTGGTCGTGGTGGTGGTGACGACGGGAGGCGGGAGCGTCGTCGTCACCGCGACCGCGGACCCGGTGCCACGTGAGTGCACCCGAGTAGGCGAGCGGCACGGGCGGATAGGTGTCGTCGCGCACTGTCAGCTCGCCATTGCTGACCACCGGCGCGGCGGGGCTGAAGCGCACGGTCACCGTGCACGACTGACCGGCGGTGCAACACGTCCGGACAGTTCTCCCCCACCACCGAGAAGCCGCCGCTGGCGGCGATCGACGTGATGACGAACCCGCTCAGACCCTGGTTGCTGACGGTCGAGCTGAGATCGAACGTGTTCCCGACCTGCACGGTCCCGAAGTCGATCGGGCTGACCGCAAGGACGGGCCGGCGCTGCCGCGCATAGACGTGCCATCCGTCGAAGAACGCGGGCTCGTCGCTGAGCAGATCGCCGGCGTACGAGTGGAACGCGACCCACCGGCCGTGGTCGGAGATCACCGGGCCCGACGCCGACCCGAACGTTGTGCTCGGTGGTCCCGCCGTCGAGTACGAGACGAGATCGGTCGCGATCGTGGCGAACGGTTGCGCCGATGTGGACGTGGCCGCGTACACGTCACCGATCTCACCGACGTCGAGGTTGTACGCGATGTGACGACCGTCGCGGCTGATGTCGGCCTCACTGGCATCGTTGGCGACCAAACGCATCGTCGATGTCGACCGGTCGAACACCGCCACGAAGTACTGGTTCGCCGGCTGCGGCCCGACCGCCAGATCGGTGGCGAACGAGTAGAACGCGACGAGGTTGCCGTCGCCGGAGATCGACGGGCCGTACGAGTTCCCGGCGCTGGAGCCACCGGCGGCCGTGCGTGAGATCACCTGCACCGCGTGCGGGATTGCGACGATCCCACACCCTCACCACCGACGGCGTCGGGTTGTACCGGCCACCGACCCCCGACGTGATAGGCGATGACGTTCCCGTCGTCGGAGATTGCGACCGTTCCACCGGCCGCGAACGCAACCGACCCCGGTGGCGGCAACACCGTTGCAACCACTGCGTAGGTGTTGCCAGTGCGCTGGAACACGTAGATGTTGAACCCGTCCGACCAGGCGATCACCGATCCGTCGGCCGACACGGCGGGACGCGGGAACGGTGTGGGCGAGTACTGGAACGAGGCGACCATCGAGACGCCGTTGCAGCGGTCGTGCACGACCCACTGATAGCCACCGAACTCCCCGTTGATCACGTTGGCCGAGAACGCGATCACACAGCCGTCGTCGCTGATCGTGGCGTTCTGGCTGTCGGGGATGGACGGCGGAGAGGTGGGGTACGGAACGACCGCCGTCGTGTCGCCGATCCGGTCGCGGATCGTCACGAAGTCCGGACGCACTCGCCGGACGCTGGCGTTGAACACGACGAACCTGCCGTCGGCCGAGATCGAGGCGTCGGTGTTGAAGCCCGTCCAGCGGTCCGCCGCCGCCCGGCAGTCGCGAGATCTCCTCGGCCGGCTCGTTGGCCTGCGCCTGCGCCGTGCCACCGCCCGGAAGGGCAGTGCTCGGTGACGGCGGCGACGACGAGCGCGACGAGGGCGCTCCCGAGCACGGCCAATCGGGCCCGCGTCGATCGGCGGTGGACAGATGGTGACGTACCGCGAGCGTACGCGGCCCGGACGCGGCCGACCAGCGAGAAACGGGTGCCCCTGCCTGCCCGATCGGGCAACGACCACGGGGGCTAGCGTCGCCCCCTGACTGGGACGATGGGTGATGACGTGAGCGAACTGACGGTGCCACGCGGGGCTTCCGACGTCGATGCGACATGGCTCTCGGCTGCCCTCGCACCGGTCAGCGGCGGGGCGCGGGTCGTGGCGGTCGAGCAACAACGGATCGGCAACGGAATGGTCGCCGACAGCCTGCGCCTGACGCTCACGTGGGATCGTGAGACTGCCGCACCGTCGTCGATCGTGGCCAAGGTCCCCGCGGCCGAGGAGATCAACCGCGTCACGGCCGCGGCGACCCGCACGTACCTGCTCGAGGCGTCGTTCTACCGCGAGCTCGCGCACACGCTCTCGGTCTGCCGCCCGGTCTGCTACCACGCCCAGTACGAGGCGGCGACCGGCAACTACGTCGTGCTGCTCGAGGACCTCGCGCCCGCTCGCGCCGGCGACCAGATCGCCGGGTGCACGGTCGACGAAGCGGCGTCGGTGATCCCCGAGCTGGCGGCGCTCCACGGGCCGCGCTGGGGCGACCCGGCGCTGCTCGACCTCGAATGGCTGGGCCGGCCCGACGAGGAATCGGCGAACGGGTACAACCAGCTCGTCCAGATGCTGTACCCCGGCTTCGTCGAACGCTACGCCGAGCGGGTCGAGCCCGACGTCGCCGCCCTCGCCGAGCGGTTCGTCGGCACCCTCGATCGCTACCTCGCCCACCGGCCGCTGCCGTGGACCGTCGTGCACGGCGACTTCCGGCTCGACAACCTGATGTTCGGCGGCGAACGGGTGGCGGTGCTCGACTGGCAGACGGTCCGTCTCGGTCCGGCGATGTCGGACGTCGCCTATTTCATCGGCTCCGCCCTGCACCCCGAGGAGCGCCGGGCGAACGAGGAAGCCCTCGTGCGCGAGTACCACGCCGCGCTCGTCGCGGCCGGTGGGAGCATCGAATGGGACGACTGCTGGCGCGGCTACCGCCGCCACGGCTTCGACGGCCTGCTGATGGGGATCATCGCGTCGATGCTCGTCGGTCGCACCGACCGCGGCGACGACATGTTCATGGCGATGGTCAACCGCCACGGCCGCCAGCTCCTCGACCTCGACGCAGAGCGCCTGATCGATGGCTGAGCCGATCCGACGATCCGGACAGTCCGATTACTGCACCGACGTCGGCGCGACAATTCGTTCTGTCCGAATCTGCACCATCGGGCCGCTCCCGCCGTGTCCGATCCGGACAGTCCGAATTCCTGCAGCCCACGGACGCGACAATTCGTTCTGTCGGATTCGCGGACCACACTGCAGGGCATGGTGAGTCGAGAGTTGGCGATGGCGACGCGGGCGGTCAGTGCCGGGCGGGGTTCGGGAAGCCCCGGTGACCCGCTGAACGTGCCGATCGTGCTCGCCTCGAACTACCTCGCCGACGACCCCCGGCGGTGGACCCGAGTACAGCCGCGACGACGGCACGGCGACGTGGACCGCCTTCGAGGCGGCGATCGGTTCGCTCGAAGGCGGCGATGCCGTCGCGTTCTCCTCCGGCATGGCGGCGATCAGCGCGGTGCTGTCGCGCTTCGACGCGGGCTCACGGGTGGTCGCCCCCGACGACATCTACACCGGCGTCGGCACGTGGCTACGCGACGCCGAGCAGCGTCTCGGTTGGATCGTCACGAGGGTTCCGGTGGCCGACACGGCCGCCTGGATCGATGCGTCGACCGACGCCGACCTGGTCTGGCTCGAATCGCCGTCCAACCCGCTCCTCGAAGTCACCGATCTGGCGGCGGTCATCCCTGCGGCCAAGCACGCGGGTGCGTTCGTCGCCGTCGACAACACGTTCGCGACGCCGGTGCTCCAACAACCGCTGCGGCTCGGCGCCGACGTCGTCGTGCACAGCGCCACGAAGTACATCGGTGGGCACGCCGACCTGCTCGCGGGCGTGGCGATCGTCGACGACGCCGCACTCCACGCGGACCTCCGGCAGCACCGCAAGTTGCACGGCGCCACGCCCGGCGCGCTCGAGATGTTTCTCGCGTTGCGGGGGCTGCGCACGCTCCCGCTGCGATTCGAGCGGGCCCAGGACAACGCCCGCCGGCTCGTCGAGCACCTCCGCGCACACCCTCGCGTCCGCACGGTCCGCTACCCGACGATGGCCGATCCGGTCACCGGCGGCGCGAGCGGTTTCGGCGCCGTGATCTCCTTCGAGATCGACGGATCCGCCGACGACGCGGACAAGGTCTGCGCCGCGCTCGGGCTGATCCGCCACGCCACCAGTCTCGGCGGCGTCGAATCGACGATCGAACGACGAGCCAAGCTCGCCGGCCAGACGCACCTGCCTCCGACCCTCCTGCGACTCGCCGTCGGCATCGAGGACGTCGACGACCTCGCGGCCGATCTCGACCAGGCGCTCGCATCATGATCCGGCTCACCGCGATGGACGAGCTGTTCGTCCACCAGATCCCCGAGCCGTTGCCCAACGTGGCGACGCACCACGAGCACTGGCGCGAAAGCCTGTTCTTCATCCTCCATCCCCGCGACGGTCTCGGCGACGTCGTCATCCTGACGCTCGCCCACTTCCCGGCGCGCCAGGAGATGGACAGCCTGCAGCTCGGCCGGATCGGCGCGACGCCGACGATCGCCCACCACGTCCGCCCGTACGACGGCGATCCGCACACGATGGCCGTCGGCCCGGTCCGCATCGACATCGCCGAGCCGTTCCGGACGGTTCACCTCCACGTCGACGACGTCGCCGGGGCGCCGGTCGCCCTCGACCTCACGTTCCACGCCCGCACCGCCGCCTACGGGTTGCGGCGCGGCACGATGCGCGCCGGTCACGAGCTGATCTGGGACCAGAGCCACATGGTGCAGTCGGGGACGTTCACCGGCACGTTCACCCACGACGGCACGACGTACGAGGTCGACGACTGGTGGGGCCAGCGCGACCACTCGTGGGGCATCCGCAACCATGCCCGCGTCCCGATGTGGATGTGGCTGGCGGTACAGCTCCCCGACGGGATGGCCGCGCTCTGGCACTGGGAGTACGCGAACGGGGCGCGCGTCTACACCGACGGCTGCTTCGCGCCGGCCGATGGATCCGAGCCGATCGCCGTCGTCGACGTGCAAGCACGATCTGCATTGGATCGACGGCGCCGGTGCCGAGGTCAGCTACGGCCGCGACGGCGTCGACGTCGCGGGCATCGCGGGACGCGTGGAGCTCGTGCTGGAGAATCGAGCAGACGCTGGGGCTCGAAGCTCACGGACGGTGGGCCCAACGGTACGGCGACCTCGGCGGCGGCCTCAACGAGGTGACCGTGCACACCGACGACGGACGCACGGGCACGGCGATCTACGAGCTCACCGGCGCCCACCATCACCGCTACTTCCCGATCCCCCGCGCCGAACGCCTCCCGCCGAACGGCTGACCCCCTTCCGTTCTGTCTGCTTCAGATTGCCTGATGCGGCATCTGACGCAGACAGGTCGCGTTTGCGGGCGTGGTTTCGGGGGTACCCGAATCAGATGAGCGGCTTCACCGCGGACGCTGGGACAGCGCTCGACGCCGAGCGACGCTTCGACGACGCGCTCCGCGTGGCGACCGTGCACCTCGATGGTTCCGGACTGCCATGGGCGCTCATCGGCGGTGTGGCGTCGGCCGCGTACGGGCGCCCGCGCTGGACGAACGACATCGACGTGTTCTGCCGGCCCAACCACGCCCCGGAGATCCTGTCCGCCCTCGCCGACGGTGGCATGACGACCGAAGAGACCAACCCGAAGTGGATCTTCAAGGCGTTCCACGACGACGTGCAGATCGACATCATCTTCAAGACGGCGGGGATGTTCTTCGACGACGAGATGGAGCGCCGCGTGTGCCGTCACACGTTCCGCGACGTGGAGGTGCCGGTCGTGCCCCGCGAGGACCTCGTGGTGATCAAGGCGATGATGCACGACGAGGACACCCCACGCCACTGGTACGACGCGCTCGCGATCCTCGCCAACGCCGGCCCCGACGAGATCGACTGGGACTATCTGCTTGCTCAGGGCCCGCCAGGGCTCGCGCCGGGTGCTGAGCCTGCTGCTCTACGCCCAGTCGTGCGACCTCGTCGTGCCCGACGGCATGGTGCACGCGCTCTACGAACAGATCACCGGCCCGGCCGGGTCGGGTCTCTCCGTGCACGACTCCGGGCACGACTCCGGCGCGACCTCGGCCCCGGGGTGAGCGTCACCGTCGCCGCCGTCGGCGACATCCACGTCGGCGCCGATGTGCGCGGTGTCATCGGGACCTCGCTCGCCACCGCGGCGATGCAGGCCGACCTCCTGCTGCTGGCGGGGGATCTCACCCGTTGCGGATCGGTCGACGAGATCCGCATGGTGGTCGACGAGCTCTGCCACGTGCCGCTGCCGACGATCGCCGTGCTCGGCAATCACGATCTGCACAGCGACCAGGGCGACGAGATCAGCCGAGATCCTCGAGGCCGGTGGGATCACGGTGCTCGACCGGTCCGGCATCGTCGTCGAGGTCGGAGATGTGCGCGTGGGGATCGCCGGCGCCATCGGCTTCGGGGGTGGCTTCGACGGCGCGACCGCCTCGGACTTCGGCGAGCGCGAGATGAAGAGCTTCGTGGAACGCTCGCGCCGGGAGGCCGACGGGTTGGCCGACGCACTCGCCGATCTCGACTGCCGCACGCGGATCGCGCTCACGCACTACTCCCCGATCGCCGACACGCTCGAGGGCGAGCCTCGCGAGATCTATCCGTTCCTCGGCAGCCACCTGCTCGCCGACGCGATCGACCGCACGGGTGCCGACCTCGCGCTCCACGGACACGCGCATCGCGGCATCGAATGCGGCACCACACCGGGCGGCGTGCCGGTCCGCAACGTGGCCATGCCCGTGATCCGTCGCCCGTACTGCCTGTTCACGATCGACACCTGATCGATCTGCACGACCGTGCTACGCATTGTCGACAGTCGATGATCGCCACGATCTCGACCGACCGAGCGATGCGCAGGGAGGGCTGCCCGTGGGGGCGAGGACCGGAGACCAGTTCCTGAAGGCGTTGGCCGCCCGCCGGCCGAACATCTGGGTCGGTGACGAACGAGTCGGCGACGTCACCGATCATCCCGCGTTCGCCCAGGCCGCCAAGTCGATGGCGGCGGTCTTCGATCGGCAGTTCGAGTGCGGGTCGGAGTGCCTGATGGACGACGCGGAGACCGGCGAGCAGGTCAACGTCAGCCACATGATCCCGCGGTCGAAGGCCGATCTGATGCGCCGCCACGACGGGCTGGCCCGCATCGCCGAGACGTCGATGGGGCTGATGGGCCGCACCCCCGACTACATGAACGTGACGTTCGCCGGTTTCGCCGGCGAACGGGCGTGGTGGGAAGGGCCGGACCGCACGAACGTCGAGGGCCATGCCAACCTCGTCGCCTTCCAGCGCCAACTGGCGCTCGAGGACATCTCGCTCACCCACACCATCGTCCACCCGACGATCGACCGGGCGACCGACGCCAAACTCGTCGACAACCCGGTCCCGTTGCACAAGACCGGCGACACCGAGCACGGGATCGTCGTGCGCGGCGCCCGCATCCTCGCCACGCTCGCACCGTTCTCCGACGAGATCGCCGTCTATCCCGGGCATCCGCTCGCGCCGGATGCCCCGCCGGAGTACGCGCTGAGCTTCTCGATCCCGATCGACACACCGGGCCTCGTGTTCCTGTGCCGCGACCCGGTGTCGACTCCCGGCGCCAACCACTTCGACCGTCCGCTGTCGTCGCGCTTCGACGAGCAGGACGCGTTCGTGATCTTCGACGACGTCGAGGTGCCGCGCGAGCGGGTGTTCATCGACGCCGACCTCGACGTCTACAACTCGGTGATGGGACCCACCGCGTGGTGGGCCAACATCATGCAGCAGACCACGATCCGGGCGCTCACCAAGCTCGAGTTCGCGTACGGGCTGGCGAGCCGGCTCGCCGAGGCGGTCAACGACACGTCACCGGGAACCGAGGAGATGCTCGGCGAGCTGCTCGGCTACGTCGAGGTCACCCGCAACGCGGTGCTGCTCGCCGAGGAGCACGCCTACGACCGTGGCGAGGGTGTGTGGTTCCCCGACGCCCGGCCGTTGCACCCGATGCGCGGGATGCTCGCGACCTGGTTCCCTCGCGTCGCCGAGATCGTCACCGTGATCGGCAGCCACAACCTCCTCGCCACGCCGAGCCGGGCGATGCTCGACGACGCCGGGCTGCGGCCGCTCATCGACGAGTTCCTGCACGGCGCCAACGACATCGACGCCGAGCGGCGCGCCGCCCTCTTCCGTCTGGCGTGGGACTTCGTCGGCTCGGCGCTCGGCGCCCGCAACGATCTCTACGAGCGCAACTACCTCGCCTCGGCCAAGACCAACCGGATCGGCGGCCACAAGAACTACTCCGACCGCACCCGCCCCTACGACCTCGTCGAACGAATGCTGGCGGACCCCAGCGCTGATCCCCCTGTTTGTGTCACCGACATCGGCGAAGATCGCCGGTTGCGGTGACACAAACCTGAGCGCGATCAGGCCGGGATGAGGCCGAGCAGCCGGGCCGCGTTGGTCTTCAGGATCTTGGGCTTCACCTCGGGCTTGATCTCGAGCGTGTCGAAGTCGCGCAACCAGCGGTCGGGCGTGATCAGCGGGAAGTCGGAGCCGAACAGGACCTTGTCCTGCAGCAACGTGTTCGCGTACCGGACGAGGTTGGGCGGGAAGTACTTCGGCGACCAACCCGACAGGTCGATGTACACCTGCGGCTTGTGGGTGGCGACGGCGAGCGCCTCGTCCTGCCACGGGAACGACGGGTGGGCGAGGATGATCGGCATGTCGGGGAAGTCGGCCGCGACGTCGTCGACGTCCATCGGGTTCGAGTACTTCAGCTTGATCCCACCGCCGCCGCGGGCACCGGCGCCGATGCCGGTCTGTCCGGTGTGGAACAGCGAGATCAGGCCGCGCTCGGCGATCGCCTCGTAGATCGGGTACGCCATCGGGTCGTTGGGATGGAACGCCTGCGTGTTCGGGTGGAACTTGAAGCCCCGCACGTGCAGCTCGTCGGCCTGCCGCTCGACCTCGCGCACCGCGGCGCGTCCCATGTGCGGGTCGACCGAACCGAACGCGATCAACACGTCGGCGTTGGCCGCCGCGCCCTCGGCGATCTCGTCGATCGGCACCGGCGGCACACCCATCGTCGTGCGCGAGTCGACGGTGAACACGATGGCTGCCATGTTGCGTTCGCGGTAGTACGCCGCCATCTCGCCGACCGCCGGGCGGTGCCGATCGACGACGCCGAAGTACTCGTTGGCGGCCTCCTCGAGCTCGGGCGACAGCGCGCCACACCCGTCGACGCCCGACACCTCGACGTGGGTGTGCACGTCGATGGCGACGAGCGAGTCGACATCGATGGCGCTCACCCACCCGATCGTAGTAACCCCGGACCTGTCTGCTTCAGACCGCCGCACGCGTCATCTGACGCAGACAGAACGGATTTGTTGTCACGTTTGGGGCCGCGGCGGCGTCGACTTGGCATGGAGACTTCCGATGGAGTGCCGTTCTTCGATGTCGTCGTGGTGGGCGCCGGCCTGGCTGGTTTGGCGGCCGGGGCGACGGCGGCACGATCCGGCCGTCGAGTCCTGATCGTCGATGGGCATTCGGCGGGTGGACGCGCTCGAACCGACGAACGGAACGGGTTCCGCTTCAACCAGGGAGCACACGCCCTCTACCTGGGCGGGCACGCCGAGCGGGTCCTGCGCGACCTCGGCGTCGGCGTGCCTCCCGGCGCCTCGCCCTCGACCGACCAGTGGGGCGTCGCCGGCGACGTGGTGTCCCCGATGCCCTTCTCGGCCGGCAAGGCGCTGCGGTCGACGCTGGTCGACACGGTCGGCAAGGCGCAGCTGGCACGGTTCGTGTTCGCGCTCCGGTCGGTCGATCCGTCGACCCTCGCCGACCGCAGCGCCGAAGCCTGGCTCACCGGTCTCGGCCTCCGGACCGGAGCCACCGCGATCCTCCGCACGCTCGCGCACGTGGCCAGCTACGCCGACGATCTCACTGCGATCAGTGCCGACGCCGTTGCCGCGCAGATCAAGCTCGCGATCGGCGAAGGGAGTGCGCTACCTCGACGGTGGGTGGCAGGTGCTGGTCGACGGGCTCCAACAGTCGGCGCTGCTGGCCGGAGCGGAGCTGCGGATCGACGCACCGGTGCTGCTCGTCGCGGCCGGGGACGACGGCACGCGCGTCGTGCTCGCCGACGGCACGGAGATCTGCGCCGGTGCCAGCGTGCTCGCCCTCGGCAGTCCGGGTGCCGCCGCGGCAGTGTTGCACGAGCCGCCCGGTTGGAAGCCGGTCGGCCCCCCGACGACGGTCGCCTGCCTCGACCTCGGGCTGCGTCGGATGCCACCCAAGCAGGTGGTGTTCGGCGTGGGCGAGCCGCTGTACCTCTCCATGCACGCTCCGGCGGCGGACCTCGCTCCGCCCGGCCACGCGTTGGTGCACCTCATGCGCTACGGCGCGCGCGACGCGGCCACCGACCGATCGGATCTCTGGGCGTTGGCCCGGACGGCTGGAATCAGGGAGGATGACGTGATCGAGCAGCGCTTCCTCGCCCGCATGATCGTGACGTGCGCCGTCCCGGTGCCCGGATCGGGCCTGGCGGGACGGCCCGGAGTCGACAGCGTCGGGATCGACGGCGTGTACGTCGCCGGAGATTGGGTGGGACCCGACGGCATGCTCGCCGATGCCGCGCTCGCCAGCGGCGCTGCCGCCGGGGCGCGCGCGGCCCACTACGCCGGTGCCCCCGGTCGAACCCGGGTGGCGTGACGGACACGAACGGTCAGCCCGGCTGTCCATCCGACGCGTTCGAGATCGAGCGGCCGCGCCTCCTCGGTCTCGCCTATCGCATGTTGGGGTCGCTGGCCGATGCAGAGGATGTGGTGCAAGATGCCTGGCTCCGCTGGTCCGGCACCGACCGCAGTGGCATCGAGAATCCCGCCGCGTGGCTGACCACCGTGACGACCCGGGTGGCGCTCGACCGGCTGCGGGCCGTAATCCGCCGCCGCGAGGAGTACGTCGGCCCCTGGCTGCCCGAGCCGGTGGCACTCGCCGATGGCGATCCGGCCGCCGCCGCCGAGGTCGCCGAATCGCTGACGCTCGGCTTCCTCGTCGTACTCGACGCCCTCTCGGCAACCGAGCGCGCCGTGTTCCTTCTCGCCGACGTGTTCGGCGAACCGTTCGCGGAGATCTCCGCCGCGGTCGGCAAGACGGAGGACAACTGTCGCCAGATCGCGCGATCGGGCTCGCCAGAAGGTCCGCTCCGCTCGACCGCCGGAGGTTTCGCCTGCCGGACCTGATCTGTTGGTGCAGTTGCTGGCGGCGACGAGCAGTGGCGACGTCGACGCGTTGCTCGCCCTGCTCGATACGGATGTGGTGCTGCTCAGCGACGGCGGCGCCGAGCGCCGAGCCGCCCGGCGGCCGGTCGTCGGGGCCGCACGAGTGGCGCGCTTCCTCCTCAACCTCGCCCACCGGATGTCGGACTCGACGTTCGACATGCGTTCGGTGAACGGGGAATCGATGGTCGTCTTCGACCTTGGCGGAAACGACCGCATCGTGTTCGGGGCCGACGTCCGCGACGGGCGCGTGGTTGCCATTCACGCCCAGCGCAACCCGGCCAAGCTCGGCCACCTCGACACGCCCGCCACCCTGCGCTGACACGTATCGTCGGCCCCCATGCGACTCGCGAACATCGACGGCCGGCTCACGACGTTCCTCGACGGCGGTGCCGTCGACGTCGAGCGGGCGAGCACCGGCACGTTCGGCCCCGATCCCCAGGCCGTGTTCGAACGCTGGGACGAGCTGGTGGCGTGGGGGGTCGGCGTCGGGGCCAGCGGAGGCGGCGACGTCGATCCCGCCAAGCTCGACGCCCCGGTGCCGCGCCCGCGCCAGGTGTTCGCGATCGGCCTCAACTACCGGGCGCACGCCGCGGAGGGAGCGTTCAGCGCGCCCGACGAGCCGACCGTGTTCCCGAAGTGGCCGGCGTGCATCGTCGGGCAACGCCACGACGTCGTGATCCCCGTCGAGACCGTCGACTTCGAGGTCGAGCTCGTCGCCGCCATCGCCCGCCCGACGTGGAAGGTGACGGCCGCGTCGGCGTGGTCGCACGTGGCCGGCTTCACGATCGGCCAGGACGTGTCCGACCGCACGCTGCAACGCAAGGGCCCTTCCCCGCAGTGGGGGTTGGCGAAGTCCTACGCCGGCTTCGGCCCGACCGGGCCGTGGCTCGTGACGCTCGACGAGTTCGACGACCCGTCCGACCTCGCCATCTCCGACCGCCTCGGTGACATGACACTCCAGGATGACCGAACGTCGTCGCTGATCTTCGACGTCCCGTTCATCATCGAGTACATCTCGAACATCCTGCCGATGTACCCGGGTGACCTGATCTTCACCGGCACACCGGCCGGCGTCGGCTACGCGCGCAACCCGCCGCTCTGGCTGAAGCCGGGCGACGAGCTCGTGAGCGAGATCGAGGGCATCGGCCAGCTCGTCACCCGCTTCATCGCGCCCTGACCGCGGCGGGCGACGCCCGACTCGAGGCACGGCTCAGGGCGCGAGCTGCTTCTTCTGGACCTTGCCCATCGCGTTGCGCGGCAGGTGGTCGACGACGTGCACCTCGCGTGGCCGCTTGTGGTGCGAGAGCAGGCCGGCGACGAACTCGACGAGCGTCGCGCCGTCGAGATCCTCGCCGACGACGAAGCCGACGATCCGCTGCCCGAGGTCGTCGTCGGCGACACCGATCACGGCCGCCTCCGACACACCGGGATGGGCGAGAAGCGCCGCCTCGACCTCGCCGGCGCCGATCTTGTAGCCGCCCGACTTGATGATGTCGATCGACTTGCGCCCGACGATGCGGTGGAACCCGTCGGGACCGATCGTGACCGCGTCGCCGGTGACGAACCAGCCGTCGTCGAACGACGCGGCGGTGACCTCGGGCTGGCCGAGGTAACTCGAAAAGAGCGTGCGGCCGCGCACTTGCAGCTCGCCGATCGACTCGCCGTCGTGTGGTGTCGGCGTGCCGTCGTCGCCGACGAGCCGGGTCTCGACTCCTTCGATCGGCATACCGACGTACCCGGCGCGGCGCTCGCCCGACGCCCGCGTCGACAACGTGATGAGGGTCTCGGTCATCCCGTACCGTTCGACGGGCGACTGGCCGGTCAGCTCGGCCATCTGCTCGAAGACCGACACCGGCAGCGGCGCGCTTCCCGACACCAGCAGCCGGGCACCGCTCAACTCGCGTGCGGCCGACGGCTCGGCGCAGATCCGTGACCACACGGTCGGGACACCGAAGTAGAGCGTTCCTCCAGCCGCCGCGTAGGCGCCCGGCGTCGGCCGACCGGTGTGGACGAGACGTGATCCGACGCGCAGCGCTCCGAGCACGCCCGAGGATCAGACCGTGGACGTGGAACAGCGGCAGGCCGTGGACGAGCGTGTCGTCGGCCGTCCACTCCCATGCCGCGGCGAGCCCGTCGAGATCGGCGGCGACGGCGCCACGGCTGAGCACGGCGCCCTTCGGCAGGCCGGTCGTCCCCGACGTGTACATCACGAGCGCCGGCGCGGCGTCGGGCAGCCCGGTCACCGAGCCATCGCCTGATCCAGTGGCGCCCGATCCGCCGCCGAGCTCGATGCGCGGCAACGTGACGTCGGGCCAGTCCGGTGCACCGAGCACGGCGGTCGCCCCTGAATCGCGCAGGATGTGCCCGCGCTCCATCGGTCCGGCGTCGCCGGCGACCGGCACGACGACCACACCTGACCGCAGACCGGCAACGATGGCGACGACGGTGTCGAGCGTCGGGGTGGCCTCGACGGCGACCGTCTCGAGTCCGGTCAACCGAGCGGCGACGGCGCCGGCGCGCGACGCCAGTCCGGACCACGACGTGGCTTCGGCACCGACTCGCACGGCGTCGGCGGCGTCGCCGTGCGCCCCGTCGAGAGCGGGAAGGAGGGAGTCGACCATGATCGACCAGATCAGATCAGACGCGGCGGGTGCTGGCCAATGCGACGCGTCGATCACCTGCGGAAGCGCCGTGCCGAACGATCCAGTTGTCCCGGCAGGCCACGAGCAGCCACGATGGCCGGATGCAGGTGCGAGCCCCCCGCTCGGTCGCTGCCGGCCGATCGCGATCGCGCCGGATGTGACGACCGAAACGATCGAGTCGCGCGCCGGCGCGGCGGACGGCCGCCGGAGGTCGGATCGCCACGTCATCCTGTACCTCGCGTTCCTGTCCGCCCTCATGGCGGTCAGCATCGACACCGCGCTCCCGGCGTTCGACGAGATCCGCGACCACTTCGGCCTGACCAGCGCCGACAACCGCGTCTCGCTGATCATCACGTCGTTCTTCATCGGCGCCGCCATCGGTCACCTGTTCTACGGACCGTTCTCCGATCGCTTCGGACGCGGCCCGGTCCTGCGGGCGGGGATGGTCGTGTACGTACTCGGCGCGGCTGGGCGCCACGCTCGCGCCGTCGATGACGGCGCTGCTCGCGTTCCGCTTCGTGTGGGGGCTCGGGCGCCGCGGGGTCCGGTGTGCTGCGGGTGGCGATCGCCCGCGACCTCTACGCGGGGAACCGGATGGCGCGCGTGATGTCGGTCGTCATGGCGGTGTTCCTCATCGCGCCGGTGATCGCGCCGACGATCGGTGAGGGGCTCGTCCGCCTCGGTGGGTGGCGGCTCACGATGGCCGGCCCCGGGCCTGATGGCCATCGGCGCGATCGTGTGGTCGTACCGGTTCGGCGAGACGCTGCCGGTCGACCGCCGACGACCGCTCGCGTTCGGACCGACCGTCGTCAGCGTTCCGCGCCGTGTGCAGTTCGCCGATGACGCTCGGCAACACGCTCGCCCTCTGTTTCACGTTCGGCGCGTTCTACAGCTTCCTCGGCAGCTCGCAGCCGATCCTCGACGAGATCTACGGGCGCGGCGACCAGTTCGCCGCCTTCTTCGCGGTCGCCGCCACGGCGATGGGGCTCGTGCTGTTCACGGGCTCGCGGATGATGGACCGCGCGGGCGCGACACGGCTCGGCGTCGGTTCGCTCGTCGCCACGGTGATCCTGTCGCTCGGGCAACTCGTGGTGTGTCTCGCCACCGACGGCCGCCCGAGTGTCTGGGTGTGGTTCGCGTTCATCGTGGCGATGATCTGCAGCACGTCGCTCGTCGGACCGACGCTCACGTCGTTGGCCATGGAGCCGATGGGCCACATGGCCGGCACGGCATCGGCGGTGGTGGGGATGATGTCGACGGCGGCCGGCGCCGGGTTGTCGGCCGTCATCGACTCGCAGATCGACTCGACCGTCACCCCGATGGCGGTCGGCTTCGTCGTGTACTGCTCGATCGCCCTCGGGTTCGCGCTGTGGGCGCGCCACCACCGAACGACCCGCTGACGACGGCTTCGCGCAGGGTGTCGCTCGAAGGCGTGTCGCTCAGGCGCTGCAGTCGAGCACGAGCTTGCCGCCGGCCCGGCGTTCCAGGATCATCGCGTGCGCGTCGGCGGCCTGCGAGAGCGGGAGCACGCCGGCGAGGCGCACCCGCATGCGGCCGGCCGCCATCGCCGCGAACAGCTCCTCGAGCACGCGTCGCCTCGCCCTCGGGTGTGCCGATGAGACCGGAGTAGCCGAGGATGTTGATCGCCTTGCGGTACATCTGGCGCCAGTTGAGCGTGACCGTCGGGTCGGCCGACGTGCCGTACACGACGAGGCGGCCCCGATCGGCCATCGCCGCGATCACCTGGTCCGGGAAGTCACCGCCGAGTGGATCGAGGACGACGGTCGGCGCGTACGCCGACGCCGCGTCGGCCAGCCCGGCGGCGTCGGTCACGAGCACCTCGGCCGCGCCGTCCTCGGCGATCGCCGCCACGTTGGCGGCGTTGCTCGTCTGACCCCACACCGTTGCGCCCGCGGCAGCCGCCAGCTGAACGGCGACCGACCCGACGCCGCCACTGGCCCCGAGCACCAGCACGCGGTCGTCGGGGGTCACCTGCGCGCAGGTGTGCACCGCGTGCCACGCGGTGACGCCCACGACGGGCATCCCGGCGGTCTGTGCCAGATCGAGGCCGTCGGGGAGATCGTGGATCGCAGCGCGCGGCACCGCCGCGCGCTCGCGGTAGAGACCGTGGCGCATCACGCCGAGCCCAGCGCCACGCACCAGCACGGGACGGCCGTCGAGATGACCGGCGCCCTCGGTCCCGGGGATCCACGGCAGGTTGGCGGCGGCGACGCCGGGGGCGCCACGGGTGACCCAGATGTCGAGTGGGTTGACCGACGCGTAGTCGATGTCGACGACGACCTCGCCGTCTGCCGGCACCGGATCGTCGATCTCGTCGACGTGCAGGGTGCCGCCGATCTCGTGCAGTCTGGCGGCGCGCATGGCGGTCACCATACGCGCTCGTGCACACGGTGCTCACACGGTGCGCGCGACCTCGTACCACCGCATCATGCAGTCGCGAAGATCGTCGAGCGTGTCGAACCGTCCGCTGGTCGCGACCTTGAGGTGGGTCGCGCCGAGCGCACGGTAGGCGCTCGCGTCGTCGTGCCAGCGCTGCGGATCGTCGTCGGCGCGGATCCGCATGACGCACTCGATCCCGAGCTGGTCGGCGTCACGGCCGGCGGCGACGGCATAGCCGCGCAGCCGGTCGAGCGCGGCCGCGAGATCGTCGTCGGGTGGGAACTGCGGCATCCATCCGTCGGCGAGCCGGCCGACACGCTCGAGCACCGACTCGACGAGATGGCCGAAGAACGACCCCATCCAGATCGGGATCGGGCGTTGCCGCGGGAGCGGATTGATGCCCACCCGGTCGAGGTGGTGCCAGGCGCCCTCGAACGTGACCAGCTCCTCGGTCCACAGCCGGCGCAGCACCTCGACCTGTTCCTCGATCCGCTTGCCGCGGTTCGTGAACTGCTCGTTGAGCGCCTCGTACTCCATCCAGTTGCGCCCGACGCCGACGCCGAGACGCAGCCGCCCGCCGCTGAGCACGTCGAGCGCCGCGGCCTGCTTGGCGACCAGCACCGTCTGGCGCTGCGGCAGCAACAACACCGACGTCACGAGGCCGAGACGGGGTGTGGCTGCGGCGATGAACGACAGCAACGTGAGCGGCTCGTGGATCGGCACGTCGTAGGTGTGGACGCGCTCACCGCCCGCCCGGTCGGGGTGTCCACCGACGACGTGGTCGTTGGTGGTGACGTACGAGAACCCGGCCTCGTCGATCGCCTGCACGAACTCGCGCAACGCCGGCCAGTCGAAGCCGATGTCGCTCGCGGTGAGAACGACACCCAGCTCCATCGGCGCCGACGGTAGTGCTCGACGTAACGTGGATCCGAATGGCATCGCTTCCACTGCGTCCCCTCGGATCGTCAGGGATCCCCGTGTCGGTGATGTCACTCGGCTCGTGGCGGACGTTCGAACGGATCTCCCGCGAGCAGGGTGAAGCGGTGATGCGCGCGGCGCGCGAGGAGGGCATCAACTTCCTCGACGATGCCCGGTACAACGACGAGACCGGCGACGGCGCCGATTCCGAGCGGCTACTCCGAAGTCGTGTTCGGAGAGCTGTTCCGCGCCAGCGGGTGGGTGCGCGACGAGGTCGTCGTCGCCAACAAGCTCTGGTGGGAGTTCTGGCCGGAGCAGTCAGCGGCCGACGAGCTCGGTGCATCCCTCGAGCGGATGGGGCTCGACCACATCGACCTGATCTACGCCACGCCGCCGCCCGCCACGATCCCAGAAGTGTCACGGTGCGGGAGGTCGTCGAGTCGACCGCCGGGCTCATCGCGTCGGGCATGGCGCGCCAGTGGGCGGTGGCGATGTGGTCGGCGCCGCAACTCGGCGAGGCGCTCGACATCGCGTCCGAGCTCGGCGCGCCGCCTCCGGTTGCGAACCAGCTGGCCTGCAGCCTCGTGCAGCACGAGAGCGCAGACGATCCGGCGATCGTCGAGCTGATGGCGAACCGAGGTGTCGGCCTCGTCGCCTCGTACGTGCTCGCCGGCGGCACGCTGACCGGCAAGTACATCGGCGACGCGGCCGGTCGGGCGAGCGATGACGACGCTCCGCCGTACGGCGCCGGCAAGCGGGTCGCCGTCGCCCTCGCCGAGCTGGCGCGGGAATGGGGAGTCACGACGTCGCAACTCGCGTTCTGCTACGCGCTCGGCCATCCGAACCTCACCGAGCGCGCTGTTCGGCGCCACCTCACCGGAGCAACTGCGCGAGAACGTGGCGTCGTACGCGGTGTACGAATCGCTCAGCGACGAACAACTGGCGGCGATACGAGCCCTGGCGCTCGTGAGCGATCAGCGACCGTCGAACTGAGCGATCAGCGACCGTCGACAAGTATTGCGAATCCCTCGGTCGCGGCCAGCCGCATGCCGATGACCTCCTGATAGACGTCGGAGTGGTACCAGTCGAGGGCCGCGGCCCGGTCGGGGAACTCGAGCACGACTGCCCGCTCGCCCGCCGGCGTGCCCTCGATCGTCGTGGCGTCGTCCGTCGAGACGAGGACCTTCACCTCGCGGCCCTTGAACGATGGCTGGACGGCAGCCCGGTAACGCGCCAGCCCCTCCGGGTCGGTGATGCGAGCGTTGACGATGAAGTAGGCGGCCATCCGGGCACCGTAACTGCGGACTCATGAAGTTTCGGCGTCGTGGGAACGCCGAAACTTCACGCGATCCGTCTACGGTGCCGCCGTGTTCACGATCACCGGGTTGGCGGTCGGTGCCGTCGCGGCATTCCTCGTCGGGCTGTCGAAGACCGCGTTGCCCGGTGCGGCGATCATCGCCACACCCCTGCTGGCGACGGTTGTCCACGGACGCGCGATCGCCGGTACGGCACTCCCGATCCTGCTCGCCGCCGACCTGTTCGCGGTGGCGTGGTACCGCCAGGACGCGCGCTGGGACCTGCTCCGCCCGCTCTTCACTCCCGTCGCGGTGGGTTTCGCGCTCGGCGCCGTGTTCTTCGTCGCGGTCGGCACCGCCACGCGCCCGCTGGACGTGACGATCGGGGTGATCGTGCTGTTGATGGTCGCGATCCAGGTCGTCCGGTCGGTCCGCCGAACCGCCGCCGCCGAGCCGACCGTCGGCGCCACGGCCGTGTACGGAACCGCCGGCGGCTTCACGACGTTCGTGTCGAACACCGCCGGTCCGATCATGAACACGTACCTCCTGCGACTCGGGCTCGACAAGCACGAGATGATCGGGACGTCGGCCTGGTTCTACTTCGTCGTCAACATGACCAAGGTGCCGATCTACGTCGCCCTCGGCAGGTGGTCGGCCGGCGGCCCGTTCTTCACCCGCGAGAGCCTGCTGTACGACCTCGCGCTGGTCCCGATGGTGGTGCTCGGCGCCTATGGCGGACGACGGCTGTTCCCCCACCTTCCCCAACAGCTGTTCCTCGGCATCGTGCTCGCGCTGTCGGCGGCCGGCGCCGTCAAGCTGTTGCTGCCCGTGAGTCACTCCACGTCGAGCAAGTCGAGTTCACTCCACGTCGAGCAAGTCGACAACGAAGATCAGCGTCTCGTTCGGGGCGATCGCGCCGCCCGCGCCCCGGCTCCCGTAGCCGAGCTCCGGCGGGATCGTGAGCGTGCGGCGCCCACCGACGCGCATCCCGGCGACGCCCTGGTCCCAACCCTGGATCACCTGACCAGCCCCGAGCCCGAAGCGGAACGGCTCCATGCGGTCCCACGACGCGTCGAACTGCGAACCGGTCGACCAGGCGACACCGACGTAGTGCACGCTGACCGTCTGCCCCGCGCTCGCCTCCGCGCCGTCGCCGACGACGTCGTCGACGATCTCGAGACTGGTGGGCGGATCGCCCTCGGGCACCGTGATGGTCGGCTTCGGCATGATCAGTTCAGCTCCCAGAGTTGGCGGGCGGCGACGACGGTCGGGCGGCCGACATCACCCGTGGATGCCGGTTCGGGTCGGTAGTCGACGCCGACCAGCGCTCCGAGGGTCGTTCCGACCGAGTGGGTGAGGGCATCGAGGTCGTAGCCGCCCTCGAGCACGACCAGCAGACGGCTCGTCGGTACGAGCGCCGCGAGTCGTCGGGCGAAGTCGGCGTAGTCGGCCGACGTCAGCTCGATCCCGGCCAGCGGATCGTCGCGGTGCGCGTCGAAGCCGGCGGAGATGATCAGCCAGTCGGGCGCGAACGACTCGACGACCGGCACGATCACCTCGTCGAACGCGGCCCGGTACACGTCACCTCGCGTGCCCGCCGGGAACGGCAGGTTCAAGGTGCGTGCGGGGCGCCTGGCTCCCACCGGTCTCGGCGAGCCGCCCGGTACCCGGGTACAGCGGCGATTCGTGGGTCGACACGTACAGCACACGCGGGTCGTCGTAGAAGATGTCCTGGGTGCCGTTGCCGTGGTGGACGTCCCAGTCGATGATCGCCACCCGCTCACCGTCGGCGGCCAGTTGCGCGGCGCCGATCGCAGCGTTGTTGAACAGGCAGAACCCCATCGCCCGGTCGGCCAGGGCATGGTGGCCTGGCGGCCGGGCCGCCGAGAACGCGACATCGCACTCCCCCGCCCGGAGTGCGGCGATCGATGCGAGCACCCCGCCGGCGGCGCGGCGGGCGGTGGCGAACGAGCCGGACGACACCATCGTGTCGGGGTCGAGATTGCCTCCGCCGCACTCGCAGAACCGACGTACGCCGTCGATGTACATGTCGTCGTGCACCAGCGCCAGTTCGGCGTCGCTGGCTTCGGGTGCCTCGCGCCAGTCGGTGGCGTCGAGCAGCCCGGCGGCGCCGACGCCCGCCAGCGCAGCGGCGATCCGACGCTGATGCTCGGGATGATGCGGGTGCGTCATGTGCGAGTCGAGATCGGCCGCGCTGTAGAGCACGAGGGGCTGTCCCACCCCATGAGCCTGCCAGATCAACCCCGTTCTGTCTGCTTCAGATGGCCCGGGACTGCATTCTGAAGCAGACAGGTCGGAGCGAGGGGACGAGACGGCGAGGAGTACGGTCGGCGGGATATGACGTCGACGCTGCCGCCCTTCCTCCATCCGTTCACCAAGCCGACGCGCCAGCAGTTCATCTCGATCGCGGGGGCGAGGGAGCCGTGCTGTGGGACACCGACGGCAACGAGTACGTCGACGCGATGGCGAGCCTGTGGTACTGCGCGGTCGGGCACGGCCGGCGTGAGATCGCCGACGCGGTCGCGAACCAGATCGGGACCATCGAGGCCTACTCGTGCTTCGATCCGTTCACCAACGAGCCGGCCGACCGGCTCGCCGAGAAGCTCGTGACGCTGACCGCGATCCCCGACGCCCGGGTCTTCTTCTGCGGGTCCGGTTCGGAAGCCGTCGACACCGCCATGAAGCTGGCCCGCCTCGCCCACGTCATGGCCGGTCACCCTGAGCGCACGCTGATCATCTCCCGCGCCCGCGGCTACCACGGCACCAACTTCGGCGGTACGAGCGCGCAGGGCATCGCGCCGAACCGGGAGGGCTGGGGACCGCTCGTCGGCGACGTGTTGCAGGTCCCGGGCGACGACGTGGAGGCGCTGTCGGTGCTGATGACCGAACGTGGCCACGAGGTCGCGGCCGTGCTCACCGAGCCGGTGCAGGGTGCCGGCGGGGTGTTCCCACCGACCGAGGGCTACCTCGCCGACGTCCGCCGGTTGTGCGATCAGCACGGTGCGTTGCTGATCTTCGACGAGGTGATCACCGGGTTCGGACGTCTCGGTACCTGGTTCGCAGCTCATCGCTACGGCGTCACGCCCGACCTCACGACGTTCGCCAAGGCCGTGACGTCGGGGTACCAGCCACTCGGCGGCGTGTTCGTCGGCGCCGCCGTGCGCCAGGCGCTCGAGTCGGACCCGGCGTTCCTCCTTCGTCACGGCTACACGTACTCCGGGCACACGTCGGCGTGCGCCGCCGGCGTCGTCAACCTCGACATCATCGAGCGCGAGGGACTGATCGACGGGGCCAAGCGGGTCGGCGCACGACTCGGCGACGGGCTCTCGGCGCTGGCCGCCGACGGCGTGATCGACCACGCCCGTGGCGACGGAGCCGTGTGGGCGGCCGGGCTGCGTCCCGACCAGGACGCGATGAAGGTCCGCGACCGGATGCTCGAGCTCGGCGTGATCACGCGCGCGATCGGCGCCGACACGTGCACGTTCTGCCCGCCCTTCGTCACGACCGACGCCCAGGTCGACCGCATCGTCGACACCCTCGCCACCGCCTGCGCCTGACGAACCCCGCCGAAATTCCCCGAACTGTCTGCTTCAGATGACGCCATGCGCGATCTGAAGCAGACAGAACCGGGGGTTGGCTGATCGGGTACGCGATGAGGCAGCACGTAGACGAGGGTGTTTACATCTTGTCGTGCAGTTCGGCATCTTCTACGAGCACCAGATGGGCCGGCCGTGGGACGCCACGAGCGAGCAGACGCTCATCCAGGACGCACTCGTCCAGGTCGAGCTCGCCGACCGGCTCGGCATCCAGTACGTGTGGGAGGTCGAGCACCACTTCCTCGAGGAGTACAGCCACTCGTCGGCGCCGGAGGTGTTCCTCGCCGCGTGCAGTCAACGCACGACCCAGATCCGCCTCGGCCACGGCATCATCCTCACCGCTCCGCAGTTCAACCACCCGGCGCGCACGGCCGAGCGGGTGGCGATGCTCGACCTCGTCTCCAACGGCCGCGTCGAGTTCGGCAGCGGCGAGTCGTCGAGCGAGGCCGAGCTCGCCGGCTTCAAGATCGATCCGCTGCGCAAGCGCGACGCCTGGCTCGAGGGCCTCGAGACCACGATCCGCTGCATGGTCGAGACGCCGTTCACCGGCGTCGACGGTGAGTTCGTGCAGATGCCGCCGCGCAACGTCGTGCCCAAACCGGTCCAGAAACCGCACCCGCCGCTGTGGGTGGCGTGCAGCCGGCGCGAGACGATCCGCCTCGCCGCCGAGAAGGGCATCGGCGCGCTGACGTTCGCGTTCATCGACCCCGAAGAAGCGCGCACGTGGGTGCACGAGTACGAGCAGACGCTCGACGAGAAGTGCGTGCCGGTCGGTCTCGCGGTCAACCCGCAGGTGGCCTGTGTGTCGCCGATGATGCTCCACCACGACGAGGACGAGGCGATCCGCCGCGGCGCCGAGGGCGCCAACTTCTTCGGGTACAGCCTCGGCCACTTCTACGTGTTCGGCACCCACCGGCCCGGCGTCACGAACGTGTGGGCCGAGTACGAGCAGCGCCGTGGCGCACAAGGCTTCGATCCGGAGGCGGTCGCCCGGGCCGTGAAGGAGGAACGACTCGGCGCCAAGGTCGCGGCCGGCGACACCACCGGTCTGCGGGGTTGCATCGGCACGCCCGAGCAGACCCGCGAGTACCTGCGCCGCTACGAGGAGGCCGGCGTCGACCAGGTGATCTTCGTGCTCCAGGCGGGGCGCAACGAGCACGAGCACATCATGGAGTCGATCGAGCTGTTCGGCCGCGAGGTGCTGCCCGAGTTCGCCGACCGCGACGAGGCGGCCCGCGCCGCCAAGCAGCAGCGCCTGCAGCCGATGATCGATGCCGCCCTCGCCCGCCGGGAGGCGGCGGTCGAACATCGCGACATCGACGGGTACGAGTTCCCGGCGTTGCCCCGCCAATGGGCCGATGCCACCGACTCCGACGAGCTGCGCCAGGTCCTCGATCGCTTCGCCGACGATCGGGCCGCTGGCCGCCTCGACCCGACCGCAGGGATCACCGGCGGGCGGGACACGGACTGGACGGACCGGAGAACGACATGACGCAACACATGGATCGCGGGGACCTCGACGGCCGGCGGGCGCTGGTGACGGGTGGCGCGAGCGGCATCGGGAAGGGAACGGCTCGTCGTCTCGTCGAGCACGGCGCCAACGTGGTCGTCGGCGACATCGACGAAGACGGCGGCCGTTCCCTGGCCGTCGAGCTCGGCGTCGAGTTCGTACCGCTCGACGTCGCCGATCCCGCCGCGTGGGACCGGGTGGTCGCGACGAGCGGCCCGTTCGACATCGCCTTCCTCAACGCGGGCGTCTCCACCAACTCCGGCAACGAGCCGGGACAGCCGCAAGGATTCGACCTCGAATCGTTCCCGATCGTCGCCATGCCAGATGCGGCGTATCGACGCATCATGTCGGTCAACGTCGACGGTGTCGTGTTCGGGACGCGAGCGCTGCTTCCCACGATGATGGACGGCCGCCGCGCCGACATCGTCGTCACGGCCTCGATGGCCGGGCTCGGCCCGATCGCGTTCGACCCGGTGTACGGCCTGACCAAGCACGCCGTCGTCGGCTTCGTGCGCTCGATGGCGGGCGCGCTCGACATGCGCCCCGGTCACGACGTCCGCATCAGCGCGATCTGCCCGGGCTTCACCGACACCAACATCCTGACGCCGGACCTGAAGCTGCGGATCGGCGAGCTGGGCCTCGAGATCATGACGCCCGAGCACGTCGGCGATGCGGTGCTGCGGGCGCTGCGCGAGCGGGTCAACGGCGCGCAATGGGTGATCTGGCCAGGCGTCGACGTCGCACCGTACGAATGGAACCCGGCGCTCCCCGTCGCCGAGGCCGCGACGTGAGCACCCTCGGATCCCCGGTCTGGGATCCGACCGATCCGGCGTTCCGCCGCGATCCGCACCCCTTCTACGACCGGCTCCGCGCCGAGGCGCCGGCGTACCGGCTGCCGTGGGGCGCGGTGGTGATCACCCGCTACGACGACGTGGGACGCACGCTGCGCAGCAACGACTTCAGCCGCGACGTCGAGGCCAACGCACTCGAGCGCGACGACCCGGTGACCAGGCGCCGGCGCGACCGCCGGGCGCGTGGGGCCAAGACGATCCTCAACCTCGATCCGCCCGACCACACCCGGCTGCGTCGCCTCGTGAGCCAGGCGTTCACGCCGACGGCGATCGAGCGGCTGCGACCGAGCATCCAGTCGATGGTCGACGCCGTGCTCGACCGCGCGGCCGAACGAGGGTCGATGGAGTTGATCGACGAGCTCGCCTTCCCCGTGCCGTTCCGGGTGATCTCCGAGCTGCTCGACATGCCGATCGAACGGGCCGACGAGCTGCGCGACTGGAGCCAGGCCATCACGGCCTCGCTGGAACCGACGGCCACGCTCGACGACATGGACACCGCCGAGGCCGCGCTGGCGCAGTTGATCCCCTACCTCATGACGACCATCGACCAGCGCCGATCGAGCCCCGGCGACGATCTGCTCTCGGCGTTGCTCGCGGTCGAGGAGGCCGGCGAACGGCTCTCCCCCGCCGAGCTGATCTCGTTCGTCGTGCTGCTGTACGTCGCCGGCCACGAGACCACCGTCAACCTGATCGGCAACGGCGTGCTCGCCTTGTTGCGACATCGCGACCAGCTCGCGCTGTGGCGCGACGACCCGACCATCGACGACCGGGCGGTCGACGAGCTCCTGCGCTACGACGGACCGGTGCAGCACACCGTGCGTATGGCGATGGTGCCGGTGAGCTACGCCGGCGCCGGAGGCGACGCAGACGACCGTGTCGACGTGTTGCCGGGCGAGTCGGTGCTCACCGTGCTCGGCGCCGCCAACCACGATCCGGCGGTCTTCGACGACCCGCACACGCTTCACCTCGAGCGCCCCAACGCCAACCGCCACCTCGCGTTCGGAGCCGGCATCCACTACTGCCTCGGCGCATCGCTGGCGCGGCTCGAGGCATCGATCGCGATCACGTCGCTGATCCGCCGCTTCCCGTCGCTCGAGCTCGTCGGTGAGCCGACGTGGCGCGACCGGGTGACGATCCGCGGCGTCGAGCGGCTCGAGCTCGACGTCAGCTAGCGCCATCTCGACGCTTGTGTCGAGATCCTCCGCGTCCCACGCGGAACATCTCGACACAGGCGAACGAACGGGCAGGACTACGGGTTCTGCAACAGGTGCACGAGGCTGCTCGTGTCCCAACGGCGGCCGCCGCGTTCGACGACGTGGGCGTAGAACTGGTCGACGAGCGCGGTGGCCGGGAGCCGGGCGCCGTTGCGGTGGGCCTCGTCGAGACAGATGCCGAGGTCCTTGCGCATCCATTCGACGGCGAACCCGAACTCGAACTCGCCGCGCGCCATCGTGCGCGCCCGGTTGTCCATCTGCCAGCTCTGGGCGGCGCCCTTGCCGAGCACGTCGACGACCTGATCGACGTCGAGGCCGGCGCGCTGGGCGAAGTTCACGGCCTCCGACAAGCCCTGCACGATGCCGGCGATGCAGATCTGGTTCACCATCTTCGTGAGCTGTCCGGCACCCGCCGGGCCGAGCCGCTCGCACGCCTTGGCGTACGCCGTGATCACGGCGCGGGCCGACTCGAAGACGGACTCGTCGTCGCAGCCGCACATCACCGTGAGCGCGCCGTTCTCCGCCCCGGCCTGGCCACCCGAGACGGGGGCGTCGACGAACCCGACATCGCCGTTCGGCAGCGGCCGCCGACAGCTCGCGGGCGAGCGTCGGCCGACGCGGTGGTGTGGTCGACGAGCACCGAACCGGCCTCCATCGCGTCGAGCGCTCCGTTGTCGCCGTACACGACCGAACGCACGTCGGCATCGTTGCCGACGCACACCATCACGAACTCGGCGCCCTCGGCCGCCTCGGCCGGCGTGGGCGCGGCTCGATGCCCGTGCTGCAGCGACCCACGCCAGCGCCTTGCCTGCCGTTCGGTTGTAGACGGTGACGTCGTGGCCGGCCTTGGCGAGATGACCGGCCATCGGACCACCCATGACTCCCAACCCGAGGAATGCAACGCGTGACATGGGCCGAGTCTCGCAGGCCTGCCGACCCGTCCCGGACCGCCATCGGGCGTGACGCGTCGACCCTCACGTTTGCGAACCGACGACGCGGCAAGACTGGTCGCGATGACGACCGTGGCGCGCACCTGGACCGTGACGACGTGGAACCTCCACGGTTCGACCGGGCCACCCATCGCGTCCGTCGCGGCCCGGTTGCGCTCGCTCGCGCCCGACGTCGTCGCGCTCCAGGAGGTCCAGCGTCGCCAGGCGGCAGTCGCTGGCCGAGGCGCTCGGGATGCAGCACCACTGGGCGCTCAAGCACTACCCGTGGACACCGCTGCTGAAGTCGAAGGCGGAAGGGCTGGCGATCCTCACGCCGCACACGTTGAGCGCGACCGGCAGCGCGTCGCTGACGCCGAACCGTTCGCACTGGTCGTACAAGCGCCGGATCGTGGTGTGGGGTCTCGTCGAGCGCCCCGACCACTCGGCGTACCGCGTGTACAACGCCCACCTCATCGGAGGCGATGCCAGCAGACGACCGGCTCGACCAGGCCCAGCGGGTGGCCGCCCTCGTCGCCGAGCACGGCGGCGCGCCCGCCGTCGTCGCCGGCGACTTCAACGATGCGGACGAGCCGGCGGTCATCGACGCGCTCCCGGGATCGAAGGGCCGGCAACCGCCCACGACGAACCCGTCCGACACCCCGAGGCAGCGGATCGACCACGTCCTCGTCCCCGACGAGGCGACCGACATCACCGTGAAGGTGCCCGGAGGGTGGTGCCGAGTGGGCCGCGTTGTCCGATCACCTGCCGGTGACGACGACGTTCGCGCTCGATTGGGTCGAAGGCGACTTCCCGGTCCCCTGACGGACCGGATCGGGCTCAGGCCTTCTTGGCGACCTTGGCGGGCTTGAGCACACCCTTCGCCAAGGCGTCGTCGAGGTACGCCTCGGCGTCCTCCGCCGACACTCGCAGCGCCGGCGAGATCTCGCTCACGAGGTTGACCCGCGCCCGCTCGTACATGGTGCGCTCGGCGGCCGACAGCGAGGCGTCACGGTTGCGGGCGGCGAGGTTCCTCACCACCTCGGCGACCTGGTACACGTCGCCGCTCTTGAGCTTCTCCTGGTGGTTCTTGAAGCGCCGGCTCCAGTTCGAGGGCACGCGAGGATCGGGCTTGGCGAGCACCGCCACGAGATCCTCGAGCTCGTCGGCCGAGACCGGCGGTCGGACACCGACCTCGTCGGCCTTGTCGATCGGCACCTTCAGCGTCATCTCGTTGATGACCGTCTGCAGGATGAGGTACTCACGCTTCTCGCCGAACGCGTCCATCTTCTTCGTGCCCTGCACGACGCACGCGCCGTGCTGGGGGTAGATGACGGTGTCGCCCTTCTTGAACTTCAACACTAAAGACCTCGCCGATTCCGGGGGGAGAGCAGTGTTCAAGGGTACCGGGAAACAGGCCGAATCCGGCCCTCCCGAACCTCCGTCGGCCGTGATGTGCGCCACGTCCGCGTCTCACGCAGTCGGACTACTCGAACGGGCGGACGATGACGCCGAGCCGTCGCACCGCTTCGAGCGGGGTGTGGCCGTCGAGGTGGGCGATCGAGATCTCGGCATCGAGTGCCTCGCAGCGCATGTCGTCGACCGATTCGCACGGCACCGGGGTCCCACCGACGATGAGCATCGACTCCGGCGTCGCGGCATCCACCTCGCGCAGCACCCAGCTCCGCCGGTCGTACGGCGGGTAGAAGGTCGTCACGTCGTCGATCAGACCGGCGCACGCGTAGGCCGGGGTCCGCAGGTCGAACAACACGTACTCGGTGCCGTTGGTGTGCGCCGCGTTCTCGACGCGATCGCACAGACCGACGAGCGCCGACGCGGTGGTGAGGGGGTAGTTCGGGTACTCCTCGGCCCACGTCCGCAGATCGTCCACCCGATCCGACCACGTCACGACACGAACGGCGAACGTGACCGCGAGCAGCACGCACAGGGCGATCGTGACCTGCCGTCCGAGCAGCCCGCCGGGGCGTCGCCGACCGGACGGGCGGGCGCGGCGCTCGAACGTGATGAAGGCGACGAACCACAGCGCCGTCGGGAGGGGCATCAGGACGCGGGCCGCCGGGTAGTACGGGGTCGGCAGGCCGTCACGTGACCGTTGCGACGTCAGCGCTGCGATCAGAAGCAGCAGGAACAGCGCCGACGCGATCCACGTCCTGCATCGCCCCACGTGAACACGACCGCCAGCACGCACCCGATCGCGACGAGCACGACGACCGGTGATCGAAGGATCTCGAGCGAGTACGTGGTGAAGTGCCGCGACGGGTTGGACCAGGTTGTCGACCAGGACATCGAGTTGTGGATGAAAGCTGGGCGAGCGGATGGAGGACATTCTCCGGATGGGCCCGGTACCAGACCGGGTGAGGGCGAACCACCCCAGCGGCGCCACCAGACCGATCGCCACGGTTCGAGCGACGGCGACCCACTCGGCACGCGACCGCCGAGTCCGTCGACGCAGGCGGCGATCCCCACCACGAGCGGGCACCACCAACATCGCCGATGCGGTGTCGAACAACACCGCCGAGCCCGCCCAACGCGCTGGCAACCGAGAGCACCCATCGCACACCCGGTTTGACGAGGATCGACGCCGCGCAGACGCACGCCATCAGGCGCCCGAGGGCGGTGTTGAACACGATCGACAGCACCGCGTACTCGGCAGGCAGCAGGACGGGAACAGCGACCGCGCACAGGGCCCATCCGGGCCGGCCGCGCCGCCACGCGGCGAGCGCCAGCACCCACCACCCCGGCGAGGTTCATCGCCAGGATCACGAACGGCAGTCCGGTCGGATAGCCGACACCGAGCCACGACAGGATCTCCGCCGGGATCGCTTCGAACGTGACTCCGTAGCGCTGGCCCCAGAAGTTGGGCTGCCGGGGCTGGAGCCGGCCCCACGACCTCGCCGCCGCCCACAACAGAGCCTGGTCCTCGCTCACGTCGAAGCGCAGCCAGCGCACGAGCAAACGAAGCTGCTGGGCGACGGACGCCGAGCACGGTCACGACCAGTGCGACGACCAACCAGGGCGGAGCGACACGGACCTCGCCACGAAGAGATCCCCGCTCCATACGCGCCCCCGGCACGATTCGAACGTCCGCGCTACGGATTAGAAGGCCGTTGCTCTATCCGGACTGAGCTACGGGGGCCGGCGCGGAAGCCTAGCGACGCCTTTCAGTCCGGTCTCGGTGCGTCCGTTCTCGGGCACGCCGTCATCCGGCGATCAGCCGCCGGCGGAGCAGGTCGAGCGACGAGATCACCGAGAACTGGCGCATCTGCTCGCGTTGCCCCGGGAGGCGCAACGTCGTCGACGTCGAGCCGTCGGCATCGACGATGGCGATGCACAGCGTCCCGACCGGCATTCCGTCCTGCTCGGCCGGTCCGGCGACACCGGTCAGCGCCAACCCGACGTCGCTGCCGAGCACCCGACGGGCACCCGTCGGCCATCTCGAGCGCAGCCTGCTCGGTGACCACCGGACCGTCGCCGACTCCCAACAGTTCGTGCTTGACCTCGCTGGCGTACGACACGATCGATCCACGCAACACGTCGCTGGCGCCGGGGACGCCCGTCAGCCGGGCACTCACCAGCCCGCCGGTCACGGACTCCGCCAACCCGAGCGTGAGGCCACGCCGGCGCATCTCGTCGAGCACGACCGACTCCATCGTGTCGCTGTCGAGCCCGAACACCAGCTCACCGAGCTCCGACCGGATGCGCCGCTCCAACTCGTCGAGCTGCGCGGCGGCGGCCTCGCCGGCTGGCGCGCCTTGGCGGTGAGTCGGACCTTCAGCCCTTCCCAGCCGCTGGCGAGGAACGCGAGCGTCGGGCCGCCCGGCTCGTCGAGCTCGGCGATGATGCCGTCGAGGCGCTCGTTGAGACCGCTCTCGCTCTCGCCCCACGTGCGCAACACGCGGCTCACGATCACCGACGGATCGCCGCTGCGCCGGAGCAACTCGGGCAGGATCGCCCGCTCGAACATCTCCTCCATCTCGTGCGGCACGCCCGGCACGGCGAACAGCACCTTGTCGACGCCGTCGACGGTGACCGGGCAGATCAGCCCCGGTGCGGTCCCCCGCGTCTGGGGGATGAGGGTCGCGCCGTCGGGCACCTGCGCCTGGCGGAGGTTGTTGTCGGCCATCCGCCGGCCACGGCGCTCGAACATCTCACGGATGACGTCGGCGACCGCATCGTCGTGGTGCAACCCGACACCCATCACGGCGGCGATCGCTTCGCGGGTCAGGTCGTCGTGGGTGGGCCCGAGGCCGCCACACACGATCACCGCGTCGGCATGCTCGAGCATCCGCCGCAGCTGGGCCTCGATGCGGGCCGACGTTGTCGCCGACCTTGACCTGCAACAGCGAGTCGATGCCACTCGCCGCCAGGTGTTCGCCGAGCCAGGCCGAGTTGGTGTCGACGATCTGGCCGAGCAGCAACTCGGTACCGACCGCGAGCACGTCACATCGCATCGTCGTCACACCGCATGACGTCGGCGCCGCATCGTGTTCACCGGACGATCACAACGCCTGGGCGGGGGCGCCGTCGGCCACTTCGGCCTGTGCTCGCCGCAGGTACTGGGCGCCGCTCACCACCGCCAGCACGACGGCGATCCACAGCAGCGACATCCACAGCCACTTGGCGTCGACGGCGAACCACGGCCAGAGCGCGAACCCGACCGCCAGTTGCTGGAACAACGTCTTGTACTTCGCCATCCGGCTGGCCGGCACGCTGACGCCCTTCGACCCGACGACCGTCCGGTACACGCTGATCATGAACTCGCGGGCGGCGATGATCATGACTGGGACGATCGGGAACACGTCGCGGGCGACGAGCGTGAACATCGCGCCCGAGCACGAGCACCTTGTCGGCGAGCGGGTCGAGGAACGCGCCCGCGCTCGTCACTCCGTGCCGGCGGGCGATCCAGCCGTCGACCCCGTCGCTGACGCACAGCACGAACCACAGCCCGAACGCCGCCCACGAGCCCGCGGTTGTGATCGGGGATCACGAGGAACATCAACGGCGAGAGCAGCAACCGGCCGGCCGTCACGGCGTTCGCCCACGTCGCCAACTTGGCCGCGTCGACCATTGTCAGCCGTCACCCTCCGCCGAGGCCCCTGCGGCGACCAGGTCGGGTCCGAGCGCGTCGACGATCTCGACCTCGGTGAACTCCCCCACCTCGCGATCATGCCTCACGTGCACGACACCGTCGATCTCCGGCGCCTCGCGGTGGCTGCGGGCGATGCCCGTCGAGTCGACCAGCACCCGTTGCACCGTGCCGATCAGGTCGTCGCGCCTCGCCGCCGTGATCGCGTCCTGCAACTCCCGCAGCTCGGCGAGGCGGTCGGCCATCAACCCGGCATCGACCACGCCGTCGAGACCGACCGCGTACGTGCCGTCCTCGGCGCTGTAGGCGAAGAACCCGCACCAGTCGAGCTGCGCCGCTTCGACGAACGCCGAGGAGTTGGTCGTGGTCGGCCTCGGTCTCGCCGGGATACCCGACGATGAAGTTGCTGCGGAACGCGGCGTCCGGCTCGCGATCGCGAATGTCGGCGATGCGGCGCAGGAATCGGTCGCCGTCCCCCCAGCGCCGCATCCGGCGCAACAGCGGCTTGCTGACGTGCTGGAGCGACAGGTCGAAGTACGGCACACCGGAGTCGCAGATGGCGTCGATGAGGTGTCGGACAGGTCGCTCGGGTAGAGGTACAGCAGGCGCACCCGATCGACCCGCTCGGCGACGGCCCGCACGAGCGGGACGATCGAACCGGCGCCGAGCTCGTCGGGCCGGTCCTTGCCGTACGACGCCAGGTCCTGGGCGACGAGCACGATCTCGCGGGCCTCGAGCTGGTCGACCTCGTCGAGGATCGAGTCGACGTCGCGGCTGCGTTGCGGGCCGCGGAAGCTCGGGATGGCGCAGAACCCGCATGTGCGGTCGCACCCCTCGGCGATCTTGACGTACGCCCACGGCGCCGTCGATCGCGGCCGTGGGAGGTTGAGCAGGTCGAGCAACGGGACCGGCACGGCGGTCACACTGATGTTGTTGCGGCTCGGCTTGCGGCCGAGCGTGATGGGGACGCCGAACCCGGCGACCAGGTCGACCTCCGGCAGCGCCTCGGCCAACTCGGCGCCGTAGCGCTCGGCCATGCAGCCGGTGACGACGAGGCGTGCACCGTGTCGGCGCTGCCCGTCGAGGGCGAGGATCGTGTCGATGCTCTCGCGTCGCGCGTCGTCGATGAACGCGCACGTGTTGACGACGACCAGGTCAGCCACGCCCGGGTCGTCGGTCGCCCGCATCCCGTCGGCCAGCAACGTGCCGATCAACTTGTCGGAATCGACCTGGTTCTTGGGACAGCCGAGCGTCTCGACGTAGAAGCGCTGCGACACGTCGACCCAGGCTACCGAGCGGCGATGCGGGTCACTGTCGGCCCGTCGGCCACGGGAGGCGCCGACTAGCTTTGACGCCCACCTTCACCGGTCGCGATGACCGAGTGGATCGCCGCGATGGACGATCAAAGGAGCCCACGATGGCGTCGGAGAAGAGAGTGCTCACGGACGACGAGATCGCCAGTGCCCTTCGTGATCTTCCTCAGTGGAGCGTCCAGCGACGGCAAGCTCCATCGTGAGCTCAAATTCGGTGACTTCGTGGAAGCGTTCGGGTTCATGACCAAGGTCGCGATCGTCGCCGAGAAGCATGACCATCATCCCGAGTGGTTCAACGTCTACAACAAGGTCGTCCTCGATCTCAGCACGCACGAAGTCGACGGAATCAGCCCGCTCGATGTCGAGTTGGCGAAGCAGGTCGACCGCTTCGCCGGGTGACGTCGCGTTCGTCGGTTGGCCCGGTCACGTCACCGTCGAACGGAACTTCGCCATCAGGTGCCGCCCGGCCGTCACCGGCGGATGATGCGGCGACTCGCCCGGCCCGACGAGGCACATCACCTCGGCATCCCAGTTGGCGTTGTGGAAGAACGGCACGCTCAACCGCCGCCCCACCCCCGCGAACTGTCTGCTCCAGATTGGCCGACGGGCTCATCTGAAGCAGACAGAACCGGGGTTGGGGTGACGACGCGGTGCATGGTCGAGCGCCAGCGGTCGTTCGTCCAGCGCTGCATCAGGTCGCCGAGGTTGACGACGAGGCCGCCGGGGACGTGGGCGACGTCGATCCAGGTGCCGTCGGCGACCTGCACCTGCAGGCCTGGCTCGTCGTCGATGGCCAGGATCGGTCAGCGTGCCGTAGTCGGTGTGGGCGCCGGCCCGCAGCTGGCCCGGCTGCGGCGGGCGATCGAGCGCCGGGTAGTGGGCGACCCGCAACGCCGAGCCGTGGCGGTCGATGTACGGCGCGAACCACCGGTCGGGCAGACTCGAGCGCGACCGCGAAGACCTCCATCAGGCGCGCGGCGAGGGCCGCCATCGATCGGTAGTGCGCCTCGAGCGCCGGCCGCAACGCGGGGCACACCTCGTCGGGCCAGCGGTTCGGGGCGTACACGGCCCGTTCGTCGTCGTCCTCCATCTCCTCGAGCGGGCGCGGCGGCGGGTCGATCGGCCCGACGTTGAACGTCTCTTTGAGGTCGGGTGGCGCGTCGCCGCCGATCGAGCGGTTGAGCGCCTCGACGTTGAACGGGTTGTACCCGTACGGGTAGCCGGGGTACGGCATGGCGACGGTCATCCGCTGCTCGACCGGCAGTTCGAAGAACGCCAGCGCCGCGGTCCATGTCGCGTCGAGCGTCGCGGCGGGGATGCCGTGTCCGACCACGGTGAAGAACCCGACGTCGCGGCACGCCGCGTCGACCGCGGCCGCGACCGCGCGACGGCTCGCCTCGTCACCGGTCGTGAACGGAGCCAGATCGATGACCGGAACCATGTCATGGTCCTCGCCCTCGCTCACTGGTGCGCCAGCCGGAGCCCTTCGCACCGCCACGGCATCGACACCAACCGGCCGCTGCTCGACAACGTGATGTAGGCGGTGCGCATGTCCTCGCCGCCGAAGCAGATGTTGGTGGTGATGATGTCGTCGGTCGGCACGTGCTCGACCGTGCTGCCGTCGGGCGAGATGACCGTGATCCCTCCGTTGAAGATCGTCGCCACGCACACGTTGCCGTCGCCGTCGACCGCGAGCGAGTCGAGCAGCTGCATCCCCGGCAACCCACACAGCACGTGGCTCTGGTCGAGCGGCACGAGCCTCGTGAGCACACCGGCGTGTTCGATCGGTGCGCCGGAAGACGCGGCCGGTGTACGTCTCGGCGTAGTACAGCATGTCACCGTCGGGCGACAGGCCGATGCCGTTCGGACCCTCGACCGGGAACACCACCTCGCGGATGGCTGACCCGTCGACCTTGGCGTAGTAGATCGCGGTGAGATCGGCTGGTTCGCGCGTTGTGGTCGCGGATGCCGTGGTCGGTGAACCAGAAGCCGCCGTGGCCATCCATCACCAGGTCGTTCGGTGCACGCAGCGGGCGGCCGTCGCATTCGGTGTACAGGTCGGTGACGGTGCCGGACCTGGGGTCGACGCGCTGGATCCGACCGCCGATGTAGCGCGCCGGATCGAACCGCCCGGGCAGCACCTTGCCGTCGAACTCGGCCCGGGTCGAACGGCGCCGCCGTTGTTGCACACGTAGATCGCACCGTCGGGCCCGACGGCGGCGCCGTTGGGACCACCGGGAACCTCGGCCACCGTGGTCGTCGTGCCGTCGGGGTGGACCCTGGTGAGTCGTTCGCCGAACATCTCGACCAGCACGACCGTCCCGTCCGGCATCGCGATCGGACCCTCCGGGAACTCGAGGCCGCCGACGATCTCGGTGTACTGCGTCATCGGCGAAGCCTGCCATATCGAGTCCCCGGCACGATCCGACGCGGGCGGTAGGGTCGCACCGGCATGACGGCCACGTTGACCGACGCCGATCGCGCAGCCGGACTCCGGCGGATGAAGGTCGTCGCGACGGGGATGCTCGTCGCCGCAGCCGTCGTGTTCCTGGTTGCGCACACCGCCGACAGTGATGCCGCGTGGATCGGCTACGTGGTCGCCGCGGCGGAGGCGGCGATGGTCGGTGCGCTCGCCGATTGGTTCGCCGTGACCGCGCTGTTCCGGCATCCGCTCGGCATCCCGATCCCTCACACCGCGATCATCCCGAGACGCAAGGACCAGATCGGGCGCAGCCTCGGCGAGTTCGTCGAGCAGAACTTCCTCACCCACGACGTGCTCGGCGAGCGACTCGCCGATGCCCAGCATCGGACGGCGTCTCGGCACCTGGCTGGCGCAACCCGACAACGCCCGGCGTGCTGCCGACGGCCTCGCCGACGCGTTGCGGGGCACGCTCGAGGTGCTCGACGACGCCGAGGTGCAGGCCGGGCTCGAGCGCGTCATCGAGTCGCAGGTCCGTGCCACGCCGGCGGCACCGATGTTCGGGCGGGCGATCGATCTCGCCATGGAAGGTGGTCACCACCAGCGCCTCCTCGACGCCGTGCTCGTCGGCCTCGGCGGGTTCATGGAGGACAACCGCACCACGTTCCGCCACCGCCTCGAGACCGAGTCGCCGTGGTGGATCCCGGAGTCGATCGACAACCGGATCTTCGAGAAGATCTACTCGGCGGTCCACAGCTTCATCGGCGACGTCGGTGCCGACCCCGACCACGAGGTGCGGCACACGATCGACGCCCGCCTTCGCGACTTCGCCGCCCGCCTCGCCACGATCCGGTCCTGCTCGCCAAGGGTGAGGAACTGAAGGACGAGCTGCTCGCCCACCCGGACGTCCGGGAGTGGCTGGCGTCGCTGTGGGGCGAGGCGAAGCGGGCGATGATCGCCGCCGCCGGCGACGAGAACAGCGAGCTGCGGCTCCGGATGACGTCGAGCCTGCGCAGCCTCGGCGACCGGCTGGCGGTCGACGAGGAGCTGCAGCACAAGGTCGACGACTGGGTGATGCGCACCGTCGGCTACGTGATCGACCACTACCGCAACGAGGTCAGCGACATGATCGCCGGCACGGTCGAGCGGTGGGACGCCGACACCACGTCGCGCAAGATGGAGCTGCAGGTCGGGCGCGACCTCCAGTTCATCCGCATCAACGGCACGATCGTCGGCGGGCTGGCCGGCGTGGTGATCCACGCCGTCGGCAACGTGATCGGGTGACGACGCGTCTCGGGACGGTCTCGGACGTCAGCGCTCGCCGGCGTCGCGGAGCAACTCGTACTCCTCGACCGTCATCAGCACCTCGCGCGCCTTGGACCCCTCGCTCGGGCCGACGACGCCACGCTGTTCGAGGAGGTCCATGATGCGCCCGGCACGGGCGAAGCCGACCTTCAGCTTGCGCTGCAGCATCGACGTCGAGCCGAGCTGACTGCGCACCACGAGCTCCATCGCCTGGCGCAGCATCACGGTGTCGTCGTCGTCCTGGCCCGAGAAAGGCGTTGTCGCTCGACGTCACCATGTCGTCGCCGTGGGCGCCGGTGCCACCCTCGACGTCGTTGACGTAGCTGACGTCGGGCGCCTGGCGGCGCCAGTGGGCGACGACCTTGCGCACCTCCTGCTCGCTGACGAACGCGCCCTGGATGCGTTGGGCGACCGACGAGTTGCCGGGGAGCAACAGCATGTCGCCCTGGCCGCACAGCTTCTCGGCGCCGGACTGGTCGAGGATCACCCGCGAGTCGGTGAGGCTCGAGACGGCGAACGCCGCCCGCGCCGGGATGTTGGCCTTGATGACACCGGTGATGACGTTCACCGACGGCCGCTGCGTCGCCACGATCAGGTGGATGCCGACCGCCCGCGCCTTCTGGGCGATGCGCGTGATCGAATCCTCGACGTCACGGGCCGCCACCATCATCAAGTCGTTGAGCTCGTCGACGACCACCACGATGAACGGCAGGCGTTCGTACTCGGAATCGCTGTGCGGCTCGGCCTCGACCTCACCACGGTCGAACGCGGCGTTGTAGCCGGTGATGTCGCGGAAGCCGACCTCGGACAAGATGTCGTAGCGGCGGTCCATCTCCTTCACGGCCCAGGCCAGCGCGTTGGCCGCCTTCTTGGGGTTGGTGACCGGCTGGGTGAGCAGGTGCGGGAGCCGTTGGTACTGGCCCATCTCGACCTGCTTCGGGTCGATCAGGATGAGGCGCACCTGGTCGGGAGTGCTGCGCATCAACAGCGACGTGATGATGCAGTTCAGGCCGCTCGACTTCCCGGCGCCGGTGGCGCCGGCGATCAGCAGGTGCGGCGTCGTGGCGAGGTCGAGGAACACGGCCCGGCCGGCGATGTCCTTGCCGATCGCGACATCGAGCGGGTCGGTCGACGTCTTCGCCTCCGGCGCCGCCAGCAGGTCGCCGAGCGCCACCAGTTGACGTTGGTGGTTCGGCACCTCGACCCCGATCGCCGAACGCCCGGGGATCGGGGCCAGGATCCGGACGTCGGTGGCCGCCATCGCGTAGGCGATGTCCTTCTGCAAGGTGGTGACCCGCGCGACCTTGACGCCCGGGCCGAGCTCGAGCTCGTACCGGGTGACCGTCGGGCCGACCGTCAGTTGCACACGTAGATCGCACCGTCGGGCCCGACGGCGGCGCCGTTGGGACCACCGGGCACCTCGGCCACCGTGGTCGTCGTGCCGTTGGGGTGGACCCTGGTGAGGCGTTCGCCGAACATCTCGACCAGCACCACCGTCCCGTCCGGCATCGCGATCGGACCCTCCGGGAACTCGAGGCCGCCGACGATCTCGGTGTACTGCGTCATCGGCGAAGCCTGCCATATCGAGTCCCCGGCACGATCCGACGAGGGCGGTAGGGTCGCACCGGCATGACGGCCACGTTGACCGACGCCGATCGCGCAGCCGGACTCCGGCGGATGAAGGTCGTCGCGACGGGGATGCTCGTCGCCGCAGCCGTCGTGTTCCTGGTTGCCCACACCGCCGACAGTGATGCCGCCTGGATCGGCTACGTGGTCGCCGCGGCGGAGGCGGCGATGGTCGGTGCGCTCGCCGATTGGTTCGCCGTGACGGCGCTGTTCCGGCATCCGCTCGGCATCCCGATCCCTCACACCGCGATCATCCCGAGACGCAAGGACCAGATCGGGCGCAGTCTCGGCGAGTTCGTCGAGCAGAACTTCCTCACCCACGACGTGCTCGGCGAGCGACTCGCCGATGCCGGCATCGGACAGCGTCTCGGCACCTGGCTGGCGCAACCCGACAACGCCCGGCGTGCTGCCGACGGCCTCGCCGACGCGTTGCGAGGCACGCTCGAGGTGCTCGACGACGCCGAGGTGCAGGCCGGGCTCGAGCGCGTCGTCGAGGCGCACGTCCGAGCCACGCCGGCGGCACCGATGTTCGGGCGGGCGATCGATCTCGCCATGGAAGGTGGCCACCACCAGCGCCTCCTCGACGCCGTGCTCGTCGGCCTCGGCGGGTTCCTCGAGGACAACCGCACCACGTTCCGCCACCGCCTCGAGACCGAGTCGCCGTGGTGGATCCCGGAGTCGATCGACAACCGGATCTTCGAGAAGATCTACTCGGCGGTCCACAGCTTCATCGGCGACGTCGGCGCCGACCCCGACCACGAGGTGCGGCACACGATCGACGCCCGCCTTCGCGACTTCGCCGCCCGCCTCGCCAGCGATCCGGTCCTGCTCGCCAAGGGCGAGGAGCTGAAGGACGAGCTGCTCGCCCACCCGGACGTCCGCGAATGGCTGGCGTCGCTGTGGGGCGAGGCGAAGCGGGCGATGATCGCCGCCGCCGGCGACGAGAACAGCGAGCTCCGGCTCCGGATGACGTCGAGCCTGCGCAGCCTCGGCGAGCGGCTGGCGGTCGACGAGGAGCTGCAGCACAAGGTCGACGACTGGGTGATGCGCACCGTCGGCTACGTGATCGACCACTACCGCAACGAGGTCAGCGACATGATCGCCGGCACGGTCGAGCGATGGGACGCCGACACCACGTCGCGCAAGATGGAGCTGCAGGTCGGGCGCGACCTCCAGTTCATCCGCATCAACGGCACGATCGTCGGCGGGCTGGCCGGCGTGGTGATCCACGCCGTCGGCAACGTGCTCGGGTGACGACGCGTCTCGGGACGGTCTCGGACGTCAGCGCTCGCCGGCGTCGCGGAGCAGTTCGAACTCCTCGACCGTCATCAGCACCTCGCGCGCCTTGGAACCCTCGCTCGGGCCGACGACGCCACGCTGTTCGAGCAGGTCCATGATGCGCCCGGCGCGGGCGAAGCCGACCTTCAGCTTGCGCTGCAGCATCGACGTCGAGCCGAGCTGACTGCGCACCACGAGCTCCATCGCCTGGCGCAGCATCACGGTGTCGTCGTCGTCCTGGCCCGACGAAAGGCGTTGTCGCTCGACGTCACCATGTCGTCGCCGTGGGCGCCGGTGCCACCCTCGACGTCGTTGACGTAGCTGACGTCGGGCGCCTGGCGGCGCCAGTGGGCGACGACCTTGCGCACCTCTTGCTCGCTGACGAACGCGCCCTGGATGCGTTGGGCGACCGACGAGTTGCCGGGGAGCAACAACATGTCGCCCTGGCCGCACAGCTTCTCGGCGCCGGATTGGTCGAGGATCACCCGCGAGTCGGTGAGGCTCGAGACAGCGAACGCCGCCCGCGCCGGGATGTTGGCCTTGATGACGCCGGTGATGACGTTCACCGACGGCCGCTGCGTCGCCACGATCAGGTGGATGCCGACCGCACGTGCCTTCTGGGCGATGCGCGTGATCGAATCCTCGACGTCACGGGCGGCCACCATCATCAAGTCGTTGAGCTCGTCGACGACGACCACGATGAACGGCAGGCGTTCGTACTCGGCATCGCTGTGCGGCTCGGCCTCGACCTCACCACGGTCGAACGCGGCGTTGTAGCCGGTGATGTCGCGGAAGCCGACCTCGGACAGGATGTCGTACCGGCGGTCCATCTCCTTCACCGCCCAGGCCAGCGCGTTGGCCGCCTTCTTGGGGTTGGTGACCGGCTGGGTCAGCAGGTGCGGGAGCCGTTGGTACTGGCCCATCTCGACCTGCTTCGGGTCGATCAGGATGAGGCGCACCTGGTCGGGGGTGCTGCGCATCAACAGCGACGTGATGATGCAGTTGAGGCCGCTCGACTTGCCGGCGCCGGTGGCGCCGGCGATCAGCAGGTGCGGCGTCGTGGCGAGGTCGAGGAACACGGCCCGGCCGGCGATGTCCTTGCCGATCGCGACGTCGAGCGGGTCGGTCGACGTCTTCGCCTCCGGCGCCGCCAACAGGTCGCCGAGCGCGACGAGTTGACGTTGGTGGTTCGGCACCTCGACCCCGATCGCCGAACGCCCCGGGATCGGGGCCAGGATCCGGACGTCGGTGGCCGCCATCGCGTAGGCGATGTCCTTCTGCAAGGTGGTGACCCGCGCGACCTTGACGCCGGGGCCGAGCTCGAGCTCGTACCGGGTGACCGTCGGGCCGACCGTCATGCCCGACGAGCACCGTGTCGACGCCGTGTTGCTCGAGCGCCTCCTGCAACGTCTGCCCGCGCCGCTCGATCTCGGGGCGGTTGATCGCCTGCTCGGTGGGACGGGTGAGGTACGACAGCGGCGGCAGCGTCCACTCACCGACCTGCACCCCCTCGAGCGGCAGTTGCGGCTTGGCCGGTTGCTCCTGACGGCGATCCGGCACGACCGCGTCGCTTGCGCGGCTTGGCGGCCGGCCGACGGTGCGGCCCACGGGTCGCCGTCCTCGGCGGCCAGGTCGTAGAGGTTGGGCGGCGCGAGCGCCGACGGCTCGCCGGCCACGCTGCTCCCGTCGCGACCGGCCGCGCGATCGGCCTTGTCGCTGCTCAGCGTCGAAAGGTCGGCGATCGCCTTGCGTGCGGCCCGCCCGAGTGGTCGGGCCACCGATCCCACGCCACGACCGGTCTGCGTCGCCATCGTGCGCAGCGATGTGCTGGTGACGAGCAACAGCCCGCCCACGAACGCCGCCAGCAGCACGACGGCCGCGCCGCCACTGGCGAGCATCGCGCGCAGGGGCTCGGCGACGAGTGCGCCGAGCCAGCCGCCGGCCGTGCCGAGCTCGTCGAACCCGGCCGAGATCTTGTCGGGACCACGTACGAGGTGGAGGAACCCGAGCGCCGACAACGCCATCAAACCCCAGCCGAGGACGAGACGGAACGGGTTCGACGAGCGGCCCTTGTGGACGAGCGCGATCCCGACCGCGATCAGCACCAGCGGGACGACGAAGCGGCCGATGCCGGTGATCCAGCCGAACAGCTTCTCGATCCCGCGCCCGACCGGGCCGGCGAGGTTCCAGTACATCCCCAAGCCGAGCAGCACCCCGCCGCCGATGAGCCCGATGCCGACGAACTCGTGCTCGCGGCCTTCGACCGCACCGCGCAGATCGTCCTGCGCACGGGTTCGGCGGTTCCGTGACGTGCTCGGGGGCGTCGCGTCACGTACGCCGCCGCGGTTGGCAGCGGTGGTGCGTGTTGTGCGGCTCGCCGGCGCGCCACTCGATCGGGCGCGGTTCGACGGTGTCTTCTTCGATGGACCCCATGTCGTCATGGCCGCGCCAACGGTACCAACCGGCGGGCGCTGCGTCCGGCACTCCGGGCTGATCTTTCAGCCCGGATCCACGCCGAGCACAGTGCCGTCGGGGCCCAACATGACGTCGAGAACCCCACCCGCGGACGAGGCCACGAACGCCGAGTACTGCACCGCACCGCCGGGACCGCCGACGACCACGAACTGGGTGACGGTCGGGTCGCCGAGCTCGTCGGCGATCCCGGTGAAGATGGCGTCGGGATCGAAGTCGACCGCGTCGGCCCGGAACGTCTCACCACCCGCGACATCACGCGGTGGGGCCGGCGGCTGGAGCTCGCCGTCGAGGTACACGTACGCAGTGGCCGTGGTGCCGCCGTCGGTCGCCACGAACAGGTTGACGAGCTGGGGGGTGGCGTTGACCTCGAAGAAGTCCTGCGGCCCTCCCAGCTCGGCCTCGACGGCGGCGATCGCGGGCGCGATCTCGGCCACGAGCGGGACCACCGCCGGCTGGTCGTCGTCGTCGCCGCCGCACCCGCCCAGCGATCGCGAGCAGGAGGACCAGGACGATCGGACGCAGGGCGGTCAGGCTTCCATCACGACGGGGACGATCATCGGGCGTCGCCGGGTCCGGTCGTGGACGAACTTGCCGGCGGCCCGCCGAACGTCGCGTTCGAGCGCCTCGACGTCGCGCACGCCGTTCGCCAGCGACTGCTCGACCGCTTCGGCGACCGTCGCGCACGCCTCGTCGAGCAGGTCCTCGGCCTCCGGCGCGTACACCCAGCCGCGGGTGATGATCTCGGGACCGGTCAGCACCTTGCCGGTCTGCGAGTCGACGGTGACGACGACCACGACCACACCCTCCTCGGCGAGCACGCGGCGGTCGCGGAGCACGCCCTGGCCGACGTCGCCGACGATGCCGTCGACGTACAAGTACCCGGCGGGCACACGTCCGACCGCGGTCAGGCCGTCGTCGGTGAGCTCGAGCACGTCGCCGTCCTCGCACAGCAGCACGTGGTCGTGGGCGACCCCCATCGCCCGACCGAGCCTGGCGTTGGCGACGAGATGGCGGTACTCGCCGTGCACGGGCACGTAGTAGTCGGGTCGCACGATCGACAGGTAGGTCTTGATCTCGTCGGCCTGGGCGTGCCCGGTGGCGTGCACGTCGACGATGCCCGAGTGGATGACCTCGGCGCCGGCGCGCAGCAGGCCGTCGATGACGCGGTTGACGTTGCTCTCGTTGCCGGGGATCGCGTGACTCGACAGGATCACCGTGTCGTGGTCGCCGAGCTTCACGAACTTGTTCTCGACCCGGGCGAGCAGCGCCAGCGCCGACATCGGCTCACCCTGCGATCCGGTGGAGATCACGCAGATCTGGCCCGGTTCGTACCGGTCGATGTCCTCGATGTCGATCACCGACGACTCGGGGAGGTGTGATCACGCCGAGGTCGAGCCCGAGGCGCACGTTCTTCTTCATGCTCAGCCCGAGCGTGGCCACCTTGCGGCCGGACTCGATGGCGGCGTCGGCGATCTGCTGGATGCGGTGCAGGTGGCTGGCGAAGCTGGCGGTGATGATGCGCCGGTCGCGGTGCTCGGTGAACAACGACCGCAGCACTCCCCCGACGCTCGTCTCGCTCGGCGCGTAGCCCGGTTCCTCGGCGTTGGTCGAGTCGCCGAGCAGGACGCGCACACCGGACGCGCCGAGTTGGCCGAGCCGGGTGAGGTCGGTGCGGCGACCGTCGACCGGCGTGAGGTCGAGCTTGTAGTCGCCGGAGTGGAGCACGACGCCCTGCGACGTCTGCACGATGATCGCGTGGGCGTGCGGCACCGAGTGGGTGACCGGCACGAACTCGACCCGGAACGGGCCGATGTCGACGATCTGGCCGTCGATGACGGGCACCATCTCGGTGCGACCGAGCAGACCGGCTTCCTCGATGCGGTTCCGGGCGAGGCCGAGCGTCAGCGCGCCGCCGTAGATCGGCAACGGCCGATCGAGGAGGTTGCCGATCCCGTCGTTGTCGCGAAGCAGGAACTGGATGCCGCCGACGTGATCCTCGTGCCCGTGCGTCGCGACCAGGCCGGCGATCCGCGACGCGTTGTTGCGCAGGTAGGTGAAATCGGGCAGCACCAGGTCGATGCCGTGCATGTCGGCGCCCGGGAACATCAGCCCGCAGTCGATGAGCAAGATGTTGCGCTCGCCCGCCACCGCCCTGCTCGAGGGCCATGCAGTTGCGGCCGATCTCACCGAGCCCGCCGAGGAAGATGAGGCGAACCGGCTCCGCCATCAGAGCGTCGGCATCATGGATCGAGGCATCACGACTGTCGGCGTGCCGGCCGCGGACGCGCTACGCACCGACGTGATCGGGGCGTTCGGGGAACGCATCCCGCCAGCGTTGCAGGTTCGCCAGCACATTTGGCGCCATCTCGTCGACGAACGCCGGCGCCGGGCCCATCGGCAGGCGTGCCTGGCCGACGGCGAGACCGAGATGGCGCATCATCGCCTTGGTCGGGATCGGATTGGGCGCCTCGTCGCCGGTCTCGAACGCGAAGCTCTCGAGCATCCGGCTGTTGACGAGCCGGGCGCCGACGGTGTCGCCCTTCTCCCACATGTCGAACATGTCCTGATGGTCGGGCGCGGTCCAGTGCGTCGCCACGCCGACGGTGCCCACGATGCCGCTCGCGAGGAGCGGCAGCGTCATCACGTCGTCACCGCTGTACGCCTCGAAGCCGTCGGGAGCCGAGCTGATGAGCGCCGCCGTCTCACCGGGGTTGGCCGAGGCGTCCTTGAGGGCGACGATGTTGGGCACCTCGCGGAACAGTCGCAGCAACGTCGAAGTCGTGATCTTGCGACCGGTGCGGATCGGGATGTCGTACACCATCACGGGCAGGTCGCTGGCGGCGGCGATCGCCCGCATGTGGCGCCTCGATGCCGGCCTGCGACGGACGGTTGTAGTACGGGCCGACCGCCAGCACACCCGCCGCGCCGAGCGCCGCCGCTTCCTTCGTGAGGTGCACCGAGTGGCGGGTGTCGTTGGTGCCGGTGCCGGCGATCACGGGGATCGTCACCGCCTCGATCACGGCGGCGAACAGCGACAGCCGCTCGTCGTCGTTGAGCACGGGCGCCTCACCGGTGGTGCCGGCGATCACGAGACCGTCGTGGCCATGAGCCTGGAGGTAGCGGGCGAGCTCACCGGCCACGTCGAGGTCGAGCGCCCCGTCGTCGTCGAACGGGGTCACCATCGCCGAGAGCACGCGACCGAAGCGCGGCATCAGAAGCTGCCTTCCTCGGTGCGGTCGATGCCCTGGGTCAGGATCAGGTCCTCGTGCAACTCCATCCACACATCGTGGTAGCTGCCGCACATCACACCAGTGAACATATTCGTTTCACCACCGGCCACGCGCTGACACACGGTTTCCAGGCGCGGCGAGTACGGCTGCAGGCGTGACAGCGCGGCGCCGAGGGCGGCGACGATCGGCTGTGCCTCGGCGTCGAGCTTGCCGAGCCGGGCGATCACCTCACCGTCGTAGCTGCTGTCGGAGTGGTCGTTCGGATCGCCGTTGCGGAGCTGCCAATCGCCGCACAGCGCCTTGAACCGCTCGTTGAGCTCGAGGAACTCGCAGTAGGGGCCGGCGAGCTGCTCGCTGGCACCGGACGCCTCGACGTCGGCGGCCAGGCGCTCGGCGTGTTCGGTACGGCCGTCGGGCGTCAACTGCCACAGTGCCCGCGCCTCGCGGAACATCGCGTGGCCGTCGTCCTGCAACCCGACGAGGTGCGACTCGACATCGTCGTGGTCGAGCGCCGACAACTCGGCGAGCACGTCGACCTTGGCGAACCCCTTGATTCGCAACGCGTGCATCGTCAGGAATCGTGGATCGGATGTGTACCCCATGATCGGAGAATTGTAGAGCGAGGGCCGGTCGGATACCGAACGCTGACCGCCT
>CAVRNI010000053.1:0-8420 GCA_963722415.1 Ilumatobacteraceae bacterium | reverse complement strand
CGAGCGGCTCGAGCTCGCCGTCAGCTAGCCCATCTCGACGCTTGTGTCGAGATCCTCCGCGTCCCACGCGGAACATCTCGACGCAGGCGAACGAACGGGCAGGACTACGGGTTCTGCAACAGGTGCACCAGACTGCTCGTGTCCCAACGGCGGCCGCCGCGTTCGACGACGTGCGCGTAGAACTGATCGACCAGCGCGGTTGCCGGCAGCCGGGCGCCGTTGCGATGGGCCTCGTCGAGACAGATGCCGAGGTCCTTGCGCATCCATTCGACGGCGAAGCCGAACTCGAACTCGCCGCGTGCCATCGTGCGCGCCCGGTTGTCCATCTGCCAACTCTGGGCGGCGCCCTTGCCGAGCACGTCGACGACCTGATCGACGTCGAGGCCCGAGCGCTGGGCGAAGTTCACGGCCTCCGACAAGCCCTGCACGATGCCGGCGATGCAGATCTGGTTCACCATCTTCGTCAGTTGTCCGGCACCCGCCGGGCCGAGTCGTTCGCACGCCTTCGCGTACGCCGTGATCACCGCCCGCGCCGACTCGAAGACGGACTCGTCTTCGCAGCCGCACATCACCGTCGAGCGCGCCGTTCTCCGCCCCCGCCTGGCCACCCGAGACGGGGGCGTCGACGAACCCGACATCGCGTTCGGCAGCGGCCGCCGACAGCTCACGCGCCAGCCCGGCCGATGCGGTGGTGTGGTCGACGAGCACCGATCCGTCCTCCATCGCATCGAGCGCTCCGTGGTCGCCGCACACGACCGATCGAACGTCGGCATCGTTCCCGACGCACACCATCACGAACTCGGCGCCCTCGGCCGCCTCGGCCGGCGTGGGAGCGGCTCGATGCCCGTTCTGCACGACCCATGCCAGCGCCTTGCCCGCCGTGCGGTTGTAGACGGTGACATCGTGGCCGGCCTTCGCAAGATGACCGGCCATCGGACCACCCATGACTCCCAGCCCGAGAAATGCAACGCGTGACATGGTTCGAGTCTCGCAGGCCAGCCGACCCGTCCCGGACCGCCATCGGGCGTGACGCGTCGACCCTCACGTTTGCGGCCGACGGCGCGAGGTAAGACTGGTCCCGGTGACGACCGTGGCGCGCACATGGACGGTGACGACGTGGAACCTGCACGGCTCGACCGGGCCGCCCATCGCGTCCGTCGCCGCCCGGTTGCGTTCGCTGGCGCCCGACGTCGTCGCCCTCCAGGAGGTTCAGCGTCGCCAGGCGGCCGCGCTGGCCGAGGCGCTCGGGATGCAGCACCACTGGGCGCTCAAGCACTACCCCTGGACACCGCTGCTGAAGTCGAAGGCGGAAGGGCTGGCGATCCTCACCCCGCACACGTTGAGCGCGACCGGCAGCGCGTCGCTGACGCCGACCCGTTCCCAATGGTCGTACAAGCGCCGGATCGTGGCGTGGGGCCTCGTCGCCCGGCCTGACCACTCGGCGTATCGCGTGTACAACGCCCACCTCATCGGAGGCGACGCCACGGACGACCGGCTCGACCAGGCCCAACGGGCGGCCGCCCTCGTCGCCGAGCACGGTGGCGCGCCGCCGGTCGTGGCCGGCGACTTCAACGACGGTGACGAGCCGGCGGTGATCGAAGCGCTCCACGGGATCGAAGGGCCTGCAACCGCGAACACCAACCCGGCCGACACCCCGCGGCAGCGGATCGACCACATCCTCGTCCCCGACAAGGCGACCGGCATCACGGTGCGCGTCCCAGAGGGTGGCGCCGAGTGGGCCGCGTTGTCGGATCACCTACCGGTGACGACGACGTTCGTGCTCGATTGGGTCGAGGGCGACTTCCCAGTCCCCTGACCGGCTGGGCGGCTCAGGCCTTCTTGGCGACCTTGGCGGGCTTGAGCACACCCTTCGCCAAGGCGTCGTCGAGGTAGGCCTCGGCGTCCTCCGCCGACACTCGCAGCGCCGGCGAGATCTCGCTCACGAGGTTGACCCGTGCCCGTTCGTACATGGTGCGCTCGGCGGCCGACAGCGACGCGTCACGGTTGCGGGCGGCGAGGTTCCGCACCACCTCGGCGACCTGGTACACGTCGCCGCTCTTGAGCTTCTCCTGGTGGTTCTTGAAGCGCCGGCTCCAGTTGGAGGGCACGCGAGGATCGGGCTTGGCGAGCACGGCCACGAGGTCCTCGAGCTCATCGGCCGAAACCGGCGGTCGGACACCGACCTCGTCGGCCTTGTCGATCGGCACCTTCAGCGTCATCTCGTTGATGACCGTCTGCAGGATCGAGGTACTCGCGCTTCTCACCGAACGCGTCCATCCGCTTCGTGCCCTGTACGACGCACGCGCCGTGCTGGGGATAGATGACGGTGTCGCCCTTTTTGAACTTCAACGCTGAAAAACCTCGCCAGATCGGGGGGAGAGCAGTGTTCAAGGGTACCGGGAAAAGGGCCGAATCCGGCGGCGCAGTTGCCTGCGGCGGCGCCCGCGTGCGACCGACGCGAGGCCGAGCGCCCCCGGCACGATTCGAACGTGCGCGCTACGGATTAGAAGGCCGTTGCTCTATCCGGACTGAGCTACGGGGGCAGTAGATCGATCAGGATAGATGGCTGCGGCGGGTGTACACCGGGCTGGTCCGGGTCGTCGGCGACCCCACGCCCGGATACAGGATGGGGGCACCATGGGTGAGGACGATGACATCGAGGGCTGGAAGCGCGTCTGGAGCGCGATCGAGGTCCGGTTGCTGAAGATCCCGATGTCGAAGGCCGACCTCTACCGCGACTCGCTGGTCAGCCCACGGACGTTCGCCAACATGCGCCGGTACGGCACGCCCGTCGCCGCCATCCACAAACGTGTCGCGATCTGCCGCGCCGTGGGGTGGACGGACGACAGCGTCGACCGACTCGTCAACGGGGAAGAAGCGGTGGTCGTCGAGGACCTGCTCGACCGTGAGATGCAGGCCATGTCGGCCGCCCGGTTGAACTTCGAGCGCGAACCGAGCCCGGAGAACGAACAACGCTTCATCGACAGTCGCGACCGGGTCAACGACCTCCGCGAACGACTCGGCCGCAGCCGCATCGACCACCGCGCGGCACCCGTCACGACCGCGCCGTCGAGTACCGACCGCGACGCGCTCGACCGGCTCGACGAGCTCCGAGATGGCGTGCGAGAACTGCGCGACCGCGTCGCCGAGCTGGAACGGACGGTCCGCGACCTGCAACGCGCCGGTCGACCTCGCGAGGCGTCTACGTCTGATCGCGGGTGATCAGCCGCCGGCGCAGCAGGTCGAGCGACGAGATCACCGCGAACTGGCGCATCTGGTCGCGCACCCCCGGGAGCAGGAGCGTCGTCGAGGTCGAGCCGTCGGGGTCGACGATGCCGATGCACAACGTGCCCACCGGCATGCCGTCCTGCTCGGCTGGTCCGGCGACGCCCGTCAATGCCAACCCGATGTCGCTGCCGAGCACGCGGCGAGCACCCTCGGCCATCTCGAGCGCGGCCTTCTCGTTGACCACCGGCCCGTCGCCGACGCCGAGCAGGTCGTACTTGACCTCGCTCGCGTACGACACGATCGACCCCCGCAGCACGTCGCTGGCCCCGGCGATGCCGGTCAACCGGGCGCTCACCAGCCCACCGGTCACCGACTCCGCCAACCCGAGCGTCAGGCCACGCCGGCGCATCTCGTCGAGCACGACCGACTCCATCGTCTCGTCGTCGAGCCCGAACACCAGCTGACCGAGCTCCGACCTGATCCGCCGCTCCAACTCGTCGAGCTGAGTGGCGGCAGCCTCGCGGGTGGCGGCCTTGGCCGTGAGACGGACCTTCAGCCCTTCCCATCCGCTGGCCAGGAACGCGAGCGTCGGTCCGCCTGGTTCGTCGAGCTCGGCGATGAGGTCGTCGAGGCGTTCGTTGAGACCACTCTCGCTCTCGCCCCACGTGCGCAGCACACGGCTCACGATCACCGACGGGTCGCCGCTGCGCCGCAACAACTCGGGGAGGATCGCCCGCTCGAACATCTCCTGCATCTCGTGGGGTACGCCGGGCACCGCGAACATCACCTTGTCGACGCCGCCGACGGCGACCGGGCAGATCAGGCCCGGCGCGGTTCCCCGCGTCTGCGGGATGATCGTCGCGCCGTCCGGAACCTGCGCCTGGCGCAGGTTGTTCTCCGCCATCCGCCGACCCCGCCGCTCGAACATCTGGCGGATGACATCGGCGACGGCCTCGTCGTGGTGCAACCCGACGCCCATCACGGCGGCGATCGCGTCGCGGGTCAGGTCGTCATGGGTGGGGCCCAGGCCACCGCACACGATCAGGGCGTCGGCGTGCTCGAGCAGCCGGTTCAACTGGGCCACGATGCGGCCGACGTTGTCGCCGACCTTGACCTGGAGCAGCGAGTCGATGCCACCCGCCGCCAAGTGCTCGCCGATCCAGGCCGAGTTGGTGTCGACGATCTGGCCGAGCAGGAGCTCGGTGCCGACCGCCAGAACGTCACACCGCATCGTCGTCACACTGCATGGCTCTGCGCCGCATCGCGTTCACTGGACGATCACAACGCCTGGGCGGGTGCGCCGTCGGCCACCTCGGCTTGTGCTCGCATGAGGTACTGGGCGCCACTCACCACGGCGAGCACGACGGCGATCCACAGCAGCGACATCCACAGCCACTTCGCGTCGACCGCGAACCAGGGCCAGAGCGCGAATCCGACCGCGAGTTGCTGGAACAGCGTCTTGTACTTCGCCAACCGGCTCGCCGGCACGCTGACGCCCTTCGACCCGACGACCGTGCGGTACACGCTGATGATGAACTCGCGGGCGGCGATGATCAGGACTGGGACGATCGGGAACACGTCGCGGGCGACGAGCGTGAACATCGCGCCGAGCACGAGCACCTTGTCGGCGAGCGGGTCGAGGAACGCACCCCGCTCGTCACGCCGTGGCGGCGGGCGATCCAGCCGTCGACGCCATCGCTGACACACAGCACGAACCAGAGTCCGAACGCCGCCCACGACCCGCGGTTGTGGTCGGGGATCACGAGGAACATCAGCGGCGAGAGCAGCAACCGGCCGGCCGTCACGGCGTTCGCCCACGTCGCCAGCTTGGCCGCGTCGACCATCGTCAGCCGTCGCCCTCCGCCGAGGCGCCGGCGGCCACCAGATCAGGCCCGAGCGCGTCGACGATCTCGACCTCGATGAACTCCCCCACGGCACGATCATGCCTCACGTGCACGACGCCGTCGATCTCCGGCGCCTCGCGATGGCTGCGCGCGATTCCGGTCGAGTCGACCATGACCCGCTGCACCGTGCCGATCAGCTCGTCACGCTTGGCCGCCGTGATCGCGTCCTGCAACTCGCGCAACTCGGCGAGCCGATCGGTCATCAACCCGGCATCGACCGCGCCGTCGAGGCCGACCGCATACGTACCGTCCTCGGCGCTGTACGCGAAGAATCCGCACCAGTCGAGCTGCGCGGCCTCGACGAAGTCGAGCAGTTGGTCGTGGTCGGCCTCCGTCTCGCCCGGGTAGCCGACGATGAAGTTGCTCCGGAACGCGGCGTCCGGCGCACGGTCGCGGATGTCGGCGATGCGGCGCAGGAAGCGATCGCCATCGCCCCACCGCCGCATCCGGCGCAGGAGCGGCTTGCTGACGTGTTGCAGCGACAGATCGAAGTACGGCACACCGCTGTCGAGGATGGCGTCGATGAGGCTGTCGGACAGGTCGCTCGGGTAGAGGTAGAGCAGGCGGACCCGATCGACCCGTTCCGCAACTGCCCGGACGAGGGGCACGATCGAACCGGCGCCGAGCTCGTCGGGGCGGTCCTTGCCGTACGACGCGAGGTCCTGGGCGACGAGCACGATCTCGCGGGCGGCGAGCTGGTCGACCTCGTCGAGGATCGAAGCCACGTCGCGGCTGCGCTGCGGGCCGCGGAAACTCGGGATCGCGCAGAACCCGCACGTGCGATCGCATCCCTCGGCGATCTTGACGTACGCCCACGGCGCCGTGGCCGGCGGCCGTGGAAGGTTGAGCAGATCGAGCGACGGCACCGCGACGGCGGTGACACTCATGTTGTTGGGGCTCGGCTTGCGCCCGAACGTGACCGGCACGCCGAACCCGGCGACCTGGTCGACCTCGGGGAGCGCCTCGGCGAGCTCGGCTCCGTACCGTTCGGCCATGCAGCCGGTGACGACGAGGCGGGCACCGTCGCGGCGTTGCCCGTCGAGGGCGAGGATCGTGTCGATGCTCTCCCGCCGCGCGTCTTCGATGAACGCGCACGTGTTGACGACGACCAGGTCGGCCGCGCCCGGGTCGTCGGTCGCCTGCATCCCGTCGGCGAGCAACGTGCCGATCAGTTTGTCGGAGTCGACCTGGTTCTTGGGACAGCCGAGCGTCTCGACGTAGAAGCTCTGCGACACGTCGACCCAGGCTACCGAGCGGCAGCTCAGGTCACCGTGGAACGGAACTTCGCCATCAGGTGCCGGCCGGCCGTCACCGGCGGATGATGCGGCGTCTCGCCCGGCCCGGTCAGGCACACCACCTCGGCGTCCCAGTTGGCGTTGTGGAAGAACGGCACGCTCAACCGCCGCCCCACGCCTTTTCTCTCGAACTGTCTGCTTCAGATTGCCCGTGGCGTCATCTGAGGCAGACAGAACCGGGGTGGGGTGGGATCGGGGTGACGCGGTGCATGGTCGAGCGCCAGCGGTCGTTCGTCCAGCGCTGCATCAGGTCACCGAGGTTGACGACGAGGCCGTCCGGGACGTGGCCGACGTCGATCCAGGTGCCGTCGGCGACCTGCACCTGGAGGCCCGGCTCGGCGTCGATGGCGAGGATCGTCAGCGTGCCGTAGTCGGTGTGGGCGCCGGCCCGCAGCTGGCCCGGCGGCGGCGGGCGATCGAGCGCTGGGTAGTGGGCGACCCGCAACGCCGAGCCGTGACGGTCGATGAACGGCGCGAACCACCGGTCCGGCAGATCGAGCGCGACCGCGAAGACGTCCATCAGGCGCGCGGCCAGCGCCGCCATCGACCGGTAGTGCTCCTCCAACGCCGGCCGCAACGCGGGGCACACCTCATCGGGCCAGCGGTTCGGGGCGTACACGGCCCGTTCGTCGTCGTCGTCCATCTCCTCGATCGGACGTGGTGGAGGATCGATCGGCCCGACATTGAACGTCTCTTTGAGGTCGGGCGGCGCGTCCCCGCCGATCGAGCGGTTGAGCGCCTCGGCGTTGTACGGGTTGTACCCGTAGGGGTAGCCGGGATACGGCATGGCGACGGTCATCCGCTGCTCGACGGGCAGTTCGAAGAACGCCAGCGCGGCGCTCCACGTCGCGTCGAGCGTCGCGGCCGGGACTCCGTGTCCGACCACGGTGAAGAACCCGACATCGCGGCACGCGGCGTCGACCGCAGCCGCGACCGCCCGGCGGCTCGCCGCGTCGCCCGACGTGAACGGCGCGAGATCGATGACCGGAACCGTGTGCATGGTTCGCTCGCTCACTGATGCGCCAGCCGCAGCCCTTCGCACCGCCATGGCATCGACACCAACCGGCCGCTGCTCGACAACGTGACGTAGGCGGTGCGCATGTCCTCGCCGCCGAAGCAGATGTTGGTGGTGATGATGTCATCGGTCGGCACGTGCTCGACCAAGGTGCCATCGGGCGAGATGACCGTGATCCCTCCGTTGAAGATCGTCGCCACGCACACGTTGCCGTCGCCGTCGACGGCAAGCGAGTCGAAGAGTTGCATGCCGGGCAACCCGCACAGCACGTGGCTCTGGTCGAGCGGCACGAGCCTCGTGAGCACACCGGCGTGTTCGATCGCGCGCCGGATGACGCGGCCGGTGTACGTCTCGGCGTAGTACAGCACGTCACCGTCGGGTGACAGGCCGATGCCGTTCGGACCCTCGACCGGGAACACCACCTCGCGGATGGCTGACCCGTCGACCTTGGCGTAGTAGATCGCGGTGAGATCGGCGCATCGCGCGGTGTGGTCGCGAATGCCGTGGTCGGTGAACCAGAAGCCGCCGTGGCCATCCATCACCAGGTCGTTCGGTGCACGCAATGGGCGGCCGTCGCATTCCGTGTACAGGTCGGTGACGGTGCCGGACCTGGGGTCGACGCGCTGGATCCGACCGCCGATGTAGCGCGCCGGATCGAACCGCCCTGGCAGCACCTTGCCGTCGAACTCGGCCCGGGTCGCGGCGCCGCCGTTGTTGCACACGTAGATCGCACCGTCGGGCCCGACGGCGGCACCGTTGGGACCACCGGGAACCTCGGCCACCGTGGTCGTCGTGCCGTCGGGGCGGACCCGGGTGAGGCGTTCGCCGAACATCTCGACCAGGACGACCGTCCCGTCCGGCATCGCGATCGGGCCCTCCGGGAAGTCGAGGCCGCCGACGATCTCGGTGTACTGCGTCATCGGCGAAGCCTGCCATATCGAGTCCCCGGCACGATCCGACGCGGGCGGTAGGGTCGCT
>CAVRNI010000052.1:0-158310 GCA_963722415.1 Ilumatobacteraceae bacterium | reverse complement strand
CCGGAGTCCGGGGAGCGGTGCGCGGGCTCGAAGGACCTCTTCAATCGGATGTTCGCCGAAGGTGCGGCAGCCCAGTTCGCCGCCGAGCGGAGCGTGATCGGCGCCCAGGTCGGCACGCCGAATCAGATCGAAGCGGTGATGGCGAACATGGAGAAGCGCGCCGCGAACTTCGCGGACTGATCCGTCCCGATGGCACTCGTCACCTGCAACCGTCTGCTCGCCGCGTACGCCGAGGCCGCGCCCGATCGGCCTGCCATCACGTGCGGCGAACAGAGCATCACCCGCGCCGGGTCTGCGCGATGCGGCCGAGCTGCTCGCCCGTGACCTTGCTGTCAGAGGTGTGCAGCGTGGCGACATGGTGACGATCGCACTCCCCAACTCGATCGACTGGTTCGTCGCCCAGCACGCGATCTGGCGGGTCGGCGGGGTGCCGCAGCCGGTGTCGGCCCGGCTCCCACATCGCGAGTTGGAGGCGATCGTCGAGCTGGCGGATTCGCGCGTCGTGTTCGGCGTCGAGCCCGACGTGCTCCCCGGTCGGACGTGCCTGCCGATCGGCTACCAGCCGACCGAAGCCGGCGGCGACGTCGTGTTGCCCGACATCGACGATCTCGAGCTGGCGTCGCCGGCGTGGAAGGCGCCGACGTCGGGCGGGAGCACCGGTCGGCCGAAGCTGATCGTGTCGGGTGATCCGGCGGTGCGCGACACCGACGTGGCGTCGATGCTGCACGTGCGACCCGACGAGTGCATGGTGGTGCCGGGCCCGCTGTACCACAACGGTCCAGCGGTCTGGGCGACCGAAGGGCTGATGCACGGCAACCACCTCGTGCTGTTGCCGCGGTTCGACGCCGAGGCGACGCTCGCCGCGATCGAGACCCATCGCGCCGACGTCATCTATCTCGTGCCGACGATGATGAAGCGGATCTGGCGCCTCCCCGAGGAGGTGCGCGAGCGGTACGACGTGTCCAGCCTGCGCGTCGTCTGGCACCTCGCCGAGCCGTGCCCGGTCTGGCTGAAGCAGGCCTGGATCGACTGGCTCGGGCCGGAGCGGATCTTCGAGCTCTACGCCGGCACCGAGGCGCAGACCGTGACGATCATCACCGGTGAGGAGTGGCTCGCCCACCCCGGCTCGGTCGGGCGGGGACCGGAGGGCTCGGTGATGATCACCGACGCCGACGGAAACGAGCTGCCGCCCGGCGAGATGGGTGAGGTGTGGCTGCGGTCGGTGACCGGCAAGGAGACGTACCGCTACGTCGGTGCCGAGGCGCGGACGCTCGGCGGCGGGTGGGAGTCGCTCGGCGACATGGGCTACCTCGACGTCGACGGCTACCTGTACCTCGGCGACCGGTCGGCCGACATGATCCTCGTCGGCGGCGCCAACATCTATCCCGCCGAGGTCGAAGCGGCGATCAACGAGCACCCCGCGGTGCGCTCGGCGTGCGTGATCGGACTGCCGGACGACGACCTGGGCAACACGGTCCACGCGATCATCGAGGCCGACCCCGACGCTGTGGTCGAAGACGAGCTGCGGGCGTTCCTCGGCGAGCGGCTGGTGACCTACAAGGTGCCGCGCACGTTCGAGTTCGTCGACGAGCCGCTCCGCGACGACGCCGGCAAGATGCGCCGCAGCGCGCTGCGCGCCGCGCGCGTCCCGCAGACGTGACCACCCCTCCGACCTGTCTGCCCCAGATGACGCATCACGCGATCTGAAGCAGACAGTTCGGGGATTTCTCAGACGTACATGTCGGATCATCTTTCCGATCCACCGCGCGATCCCGTAACATGACGCGACCGTCTGGGCCAGCGTCGTCCCGGGCTCCACCGCAACTTCGAGTTTCGTGGAAGTCAGCCAACGATGCAGAAAAAGCCTGGGCCTACGGGCCTTTACGACCCGCGCTTCGAACATGACTCCTGTGGTGTCTCGTTCGTCGCCCACATGCGGGGCGTGCGGTCGAACGAACTCGTGATGACCGGGCTTCGGGCGCTCACCAACCTGGCCCACCGCGGCGCGACCGGGGCCGAGCCCGACACCGGCGACGGTGCCGGCATCCTGCTCCAGATGCCCGACCGGTTCCTGCGGGCTGTCACCGGGTTCGCGCTCCCGGCCGAAGGTGCGTACGCGGCGGGCATCGCCTTCCTGCCGACCGAGACGATGGCACTCGAGAAGGCACTCGCCGCGATCGAGGACATCGCGGTCGAGGAGGGGCTCGTCGTGCTCGGCTGGCGCGACCTGCCGACCCGCCCCGAGTGCCTCGGCGCGACCGCCCGGGCGGCGATGCCGACGATGAAGCAGTTCTTCGTCGCCGCCGCCGACGGCGCCTCGGGTATCGACCTCGACCGCAAGACGTTCGTCGCCCGCAAGCGTGCCGAGCACGAGCTGGCGGAGGACCTCACGACGTACTTCTCGTCGCTGTCGGCCCGCACGATCGTCTACAAGGGGATGCTGACGACACCGCAGCTCGGCCAGTTCTTCCCGGACCTCGTCGACCCCCGCGTCGAGAGCGCGCTGTTGCTCGTGCACTCGCGCTTCTCGACGAACACGTTCCCGTCGTGGCCGCTTGCCCATCCGTACCGCTTCATCGCCCACAACGGCGAGATCAACACCGTCCAGGGCAACCAGAACTGGATGCGCGCCCGCGAGGCGATGGCGTCGAGCCCGCACCTGCCGAACCTCGCCAAGGCGTTCCCGATCTGCACGCCCGGCGCGTCCGACACGGCCCGCTTCGACGAGGTGCTCGAGCTGCTGCACCTGGCCGGACGTCCGATCCAGCACGCGATCCTGATGATGATCCCCGAGGCGTGGGAGAACAACGCCGAGATGGACGACGACAAGCGGGCGTTCTACCGGTACCACTCGAGCATGATGGAGCCCTGGGACGGCCCCGCCAGCGTGACGTTCACCGACGGCACCGTGATCGGCGCCGTGCTCGACCGCAACGGCCTGCGGCCCAGCCGCTACTGGGTCACCGACGACGACCTCGTCGTGATGGCGTCCGAGGTCGGGGTCATCGACATCGATCCGGCCAAGGTCGTCACCAAGGGCCGGCTGCAGCCCGGCAAGATGTTCCTGATCGACACCTCCGAGGGTCGCATCGTCGACGACGAGGAGATCAAGGGCACGCTCGCCGCCGAGCACCCGTACGCCGAGTGGCTCGAGCAGGGCATGGCCGAGCTCGTCGATCTGCCCGAGCGCGAGCACGTCGTGTTCAGCCATCACAGCGTGCTGCGCCGTCAGCAGATGTTCGGGTACACGCACGAGGAGCTCAAGATCATCGTCGCCCCGATGGCGCTCAACGGCGCCGAGCCGATCGGCTCGATGGGAACCGACACGCCGATCGCCGTGTTGTCGGAACGGCCGCGGCTGTTGTTCGACTACTTCCAACAGCTGTTCGCGCAGGTCACGAACCCGCCGCTCGACGCGATCCGCGAGGAAGTCGTCACCGCCGTCGCGTCGGCGGTCGGTCCGGAGGCCAACCTCCTCCAGCCGGGCCCCGAGAACTGCCGCCAGCTCGCCCTGCCGTTCCCGATCATCGACAACGACGAGCTGGCCAGGATCATCCACGCCGACGACGACGGCGGATACCCCGGCCTCAGGGCCCATGTCGTCAAGGGGCTGTACCGCGTCGCGGGTGGAGGCGACGCGTTGCGGTCGTCGCTCGAGACGATCTTCGACGAGGTGACACGGGCGATCGACCGGGGCGCCCGGGTGATCGTGCTGTCCGACCGCAACGCCGACGAGATCGACGCGCCCATCCCGTCGCTGCTGCTCACATCGGCGGTGCACCACCACCTCGTGCGCACCAAACAGCGCACGATGGTCGGGCTGCTCGTCGAGTGCGGCGACGCCCGCGAGGTGCACCACATGGCGTTGCTGATCGGCTACGGCGCAGGTGCGATCAACCCGTACCTGGCGTTCGAGTCGATCGAGGACCTGATCGCGGCCGACGAGGGCCGCGGTCACCACGGCCTCGGCGGGATGGATCCCAAGAAGGCGGTGCGCAACTACATCAAGGCGTGCGGCAAGGGCGTGCTGAAGGTGATGTCGAAGATGGGTGTCTCGACCGTCGCCAGCTACACCGGCGCCCAGATCTTCGAGGCGATCGGGCTCGGCGAGGAGCTGATCGAGCGGTACTTCACCGGCACCGTGAGTCGCCTCGGCGGGATCGGCCTCGACGAGCTGGCGGCAGAGACCGCGGCCCGCCACGCGATCGCCAACCCGAGCCGCCCGCAGGAGCGTGCCCACCGCAAGCTCGAGCTCGGCGGCGAGTACCAGTGGCGACGCGAGGGCGAACATCATCTGTTCAACCCGGAGACCGTCTTCAAGCTGCAGCACGCCACGCGGGCCAAGCGCTACGACATCTTCAAGGAGTACACCTCGCGCGTCGACGACCAGGCCCGCCGCCTGGCCACGTTGCGCGGCCTGTTCAGGTTCGAGCCGGGAGACCGGGAGCCGATCGCGATCGACGACGTCGAGCCGGTGGCCGACATCCTCAAGCGCTTCTCGACCGGCGCCATGTCGTACGGATCGATCTCGGCCGAGGCCCACGAGACGCTGGCGATCGCGATGAACTCGATCGGCGCCAAGTCGAACACCGGCGAGGGCGGCGAGGATGCCGACCGCCTGCACGACCCGTCACGGCGCTCGGCGATCAAGCAGGTCGCATCGGGGCGCTTCGGCGTCACGTCGGAGTACCTCACCAATGCCGACGATCTGCAGATCAAGATGGCGCAGGGTGCCAAGCCGGGCGAAGGTGGCCAGCTGCCGGGGCACAAGGTGTACCCGTGGATCGCCAAGACCCGCCACTCGACCCCGGGTGTCGGCCTCATCAGCCCGCCACCGCACCACGACATCTACTCGATCGAGGATCTGAAGCAGCTGATCCACGACCTCAAGAACTCGAACCCGAGCGCCCGCATCCACGTCAAGCTCGTCGCCGAGATGGGTGTCGGCACGGTGGCGGCCGGCGTGAGCAAGGCCAAGGCCGACGTGGTGCTGATCTCCGGCCACGACGGTGGTACCGGCGCCAGCCCGCTCACGTCGCTCAAGCACGCCGGTGGGCCGTGGGAGCTCGGCCTCGCCGAGACGCAACAGACGCTCTTGATGAACGGTCTGCGCGACCGCATCGTCGTGCAGACCGACGGTCAGCTGAAGACCGGTCGCGACGTCGTGATCGCGGCGCTGCTCGGTGCCGAGGAGTTCGGCTTCGCCACCGCACCGCTCGTCGTGTCGGGCTGCGTGATGATGCGCGTCTGCCACCTCGACACGTGTCCGGTCGGCATCGCCACCCAGAACCCCGAACTGCGCAAGCGGTTCAACGGTTCACCCGAGTTCGTCGTCACGTTCTTCGAGTTCATCGCCGCCGAGGTGCGCGAGCTGATGGCAGAGCTCGGCTTCCGCACGATGGCCGAGATGATCGGCCACGTCGAGTGCCTCGACACCAAGGGCGCGGTCGACCACTGGAAGGCGGACGGGCTCGACATCAGCCCGATCCTGGCGGTGCCGCACAACGCCTACGACCAGACGTTCCACCAATCGGTCGCGCAGGATCACGGGCTCGCCGAGGCGCTCGACCAGGAGCTGATCCGCCTCGCCCGCACGGCGATCGACGACGGCGTTCCGGTGCAGATCGAGCTGCCGATCCGCAACACCAACCGCACCGTCGGCACGATGCTCGGACACGAAGTGACTCGGGTGTGGCACGGCGTCGGACTGCCGGACGGCACCATCGACATCCATTTCCGTGGTTCGGCCGGGCAGAGCTTCGGGGCCTTCGTCCCGGCAGGCATCACGATGCGCCTCGAGGGCGACGCCAACGACTACCTCGGCAAGGGACTGTCGGGCGGGCGGCTGATCGTGTACCCCGACGCGCGGGCGCCGTTCGTCGCCGAGGAGCAGATCCTCGCCGGCAACGTGATCGGGTACGGAGCGACCGGTGGCGAGATCTTCCTGCGCGGCGTCGTCGGCGAACGGTTCTGCGTTCGCAACTCCGGCGCGCTGGCGGTGGTGGAGGGCGTCGGCGACCACGGCTGCGAGTACATGACCGGTGGTCGTGTCGTCGTGCTGGGCGCGACCGGACGCAACTTCGGCGCCGGGATGTCGGGCGGCATCGCCTACGTCTACGACCGCGACGGCAGGTTCGACACCCACATCAACGACGAGATGGTCACGATCGAGCAGCTCGACACGACCGACCGCGAGTTCCTGCGGACGACGGTGCAGCGCCACGGTGAGTACACCGGCTCGGCAGTGGCCAGGCGGTTGCTGGCGGCGTGGAACGTCGAGGTCAGCCGGTTCCGCAAGGTGATGCCCAACGACTACAAGCGCGTCCTCACCGTGATGCGCGAATCCGAGGCCGCCGGGTTGTCCGAGGACGAGACGATGGCGAGGGTCATGGCGTCGAGTCATGGGTGAGGCCACCGGGTTCCTCAAATGGGCGAGGGAGACGCCGACGCGCCGGCCGGTGCCGGTGCGGTTGCGCGACTGGAAGGAGGTGTACGAGGGCTTCCCGGCCGAGACGCTGCAGATCCAGGCCGGACGCTGCATGGACTGCGGCATCCCGTTCTGCAACAACGGCTGCCCGCTCGGCAACCTGATCCCCGACTGGAACGACCTCGTGTACCGCGACCACTGGCGCGACGCGATCGATCGGCTGCACGCCACGAACAACTTCCCCGAGTTCACCGGGCGCCTGTGCCCGGCGCCGTGCGAGGCCGCCTGCGTGCTCGGCATCAACGCCGACCCGGTCACGATCAAGCAGGTCGAGGTCGAGATCATCGATCGGGCGTGGGACGAAGGGTGGGTCGTACCCCAGTTCCCGTCGGTCAAGACCGGCAAGCGGGTCGCGGTGGTCGGCTCAGGACCGGCCGGTCTCGCCGCCGCCCAGCAGCTCACGCGTGCCGGTCACGACGTCGTCGTGCTCGAACGCGCCGACCGGATCGGCGGCCTGCTGCGCTACGGCATCCCCGAGTTCAAGATGGAGAAGCGCCATCTCGAGCGCCGGCTCGAGCAGATGGAAGCCGAGGGCACCGAGTTCCGCACCAACGCACGTGTCGGCCCCGGCATCGACATCGACATCCTCGTCGCCTCCAACGACGCGATCGTGCTCGCCTGTGGCGCGACGGCGTGGCGCGACCTGCCGATCCCCGGCCGCGACCTGAAGGGCGTTCACCAGGCGATGGAGTACCTGCCGTTGTCGAACCTGGTGCAGGAGGGCGATCTCGATGCGTCGCCGATCGATGCCGCCGGCAAGCACGTGGTCATCATCGGCGGTGGTGACACGGGCGCCGACTGCCTCGGCACCGCACACCGCCAGGGGGCGGCGTCGGTCACCCAGCTGGAGATCCTCCCTCGGCCGCCCGACGACCGGGCCCTCGGCAATCCGTGGCCGCAATGGAGCTTCGTGTACCGCGTCTCGTCGGCCCACGAGGAGGGCGGCGATCGCCTGTTCAGCGTCAACACCGAGCACTTCGTCGACGACGGCGCGGGCAACGTACGTGCCCTCCTGCTCCATGAGGTCGAGATGGTCGACGGAAAGTTCACCAAGATCGAGGGGACCGAGCGCGAGATCCCTGCCGAGCTGGTGCTGCTGGCGATGGGGTTCGTCGGCCCGGAGAGGTCGGCATGGCTCGACCAGCTCGGCGTCGAGTTCGACGAACGCGGCAACGTCCGGCGCGCCGACGACTTCATGTCCACCGTGCCGGGGGTGTTCGTGGCCGGCGACATGGGTCGCGGGCAGAGCCTCATCGTGTGGGCGATCGCCGAAGGCCGTGCCTGCGCGGCCGCCGTCGACCGCTTCCTGGTCGGTGAGACGACGTTGCCGGCGCCCGTGCTGCCCACGACCCGTCCCCTGATGTAGCGCAACCTGCGACGCGCGAAATCGACGCCCGGATCGTGGTGACGCCGCCGCGCCCGCGCCGCGTCGTACGCTACGGGCATGCGTTCGTTGTTGCGTCCCTTCGGCGTGATCGCGGTCGGACTCGCGCCGGCCATCCTGATCGCCGCGTGCGGGACGTCCGACGACACGACGGACAACACTCCGCTCGTCGCGATCCAACCGTCGAGCTATGTGGTGAAGGAGCCGGCCACCACGACCACCACCATCGCCCCTGACGTGGCGGCCGAGGGTGGCATCTCGCCGGTCGAGCAGCTCTACACCGTGGTCGCCGGTGACGCGTTGGCGTCGATCGCCAACAAGTTCGGCATCACCATCGACGTGCTCGTGGCGTACAACGAGTGGCCCGAGGGCATCTCGCACCCCATCTACCCCAACGACGAGATCCGGATCCCACCCGACTCCAAGATCCCGAGCGTCGCTGACGAAGAGGACGAGGAGACCGACGACACCAGCGACACCGACGACACCAGCGACACGGAGTCGACCGATGGCGAGACTGAGTCGACGGACGCACCGCCGAGCGGCAGTGGTGAGGACTGCGAGACCGGCGAGTACACGATCGCGGCCGACGACACGACTCGGCTCAAGGTCGCCGAGAAGTTCGACGTCACGGTCGAGGCGCTCGACGCCGCCAATGCCGGCACCGCCGGATACAGCTCGTTCTACCCGGGCCTGAAGATCGTCATCCCCTGCGTCGACTGAGCCCGACGCGGCTCACGCGCCGCAGCCGTTGCCCATCACCTGGGCCAAACGGTCGCCGTCGAACTCGTACACGGTCACGCCGGCGCCCTCGTAGTACCAGGTGTGCAACGCGACCTCCATCCGGCCGTCGCCGTTGAGGTCGGCCACCCCGAGCACACGGGCCATGGTGATGAACGGGAGCTCGTCGTCGGGGAGGTCGGGCTCGACGAACGAGGAGAAGACGACGCTGTCCTCGACGGAGCCATCGATCCGCGGTGCACGCACGTAGACGATCGAGAAGTCGCCGGGCGCACCGCGAATGGACTCCTCGGCGTACTCGAACGCGACGAGCACCTCCTCCATCCCGTCGCCGTCGAGGTCGGTCCGTACGACCTGGACGACCTTGCCGAGCGTGCCGTCGACTCCCAGGTCGTCGGCGAACGTCGCGCCGATCTGGCGGTACTCGTCGATCTGGAGACCGACCTGGTTGGTGGGTCGCGGCTGGATCTCCCAGTCACCCGCGACGGCGATCGCGGAGTAGCCGAAGCCGGGTGGCTCCGGAGTGGGCGCGGCGACGTCGACGGCGAACCCGGTCTGTCCGTCGAAGCACGCCTCGTCAGAATCGCCGAGCGCCGTCGCGACAGGGGCGAGTTCGAGCCCGGTCACGCGGATCGGGTCGCCGGTCGCAGCAGGGAACTCGAGCGGTGTCGCGTCGCCCTCCTCGCCCAGTTGCACCCAGTCCGTCCCGTCCCAGTAGCCGAGCGGCAACCAGAAGTCGCCTTCCGCACCCCCGATGAAGGCGGCCGCGATCTCCGACGAAGGCGCCGCGGGCGCGGTCGTCACAGCGGCATCGGTCGTCGGTGCGGCGGCCGTCGTCGCGACGGTGGTCGACGTTTCGGCGGGCGCCGTCGTGGCAACAGCGGGCACCGTCGTCGATGTGTTGGCGACCAAGGTCGTGGTCGGCGAGAGAGTGTCGTCCGACGATGTCGTCGTGTCGGTCGAGCACGACGCACCCACGACCGCCACCGGAAGGACGACAAGTCGCCGCAGCCGCAGCATCACCCCCACCCTAGGCCACCCCTCCGTTCTGTCTGCTTCAGATGAACCCACGCGCGTTATGAAGCAGACAGTTCGCCGGGTTTCGGTGTGCTAGCCGAGGTCGGGCCAGCGGCGTTGCTGGCGGCGGCGGAGGCCGGCGGCGCCGAGCTTGCGATGTTCCGACAGCTCCCACTGGCGGCGCCAGCCGTTGTACTCGGGGCCGGTGAGCGACGGGCTGGTGCCGGCGTGGGCGCGTTGGCGGGCCGTCCAGTAGTCGGTCAGGGCCTCGTCGCCGAGGGCCGTGACGGCGGCCTCGATACGGGCGTTGAAGCGGCGCGTGCTCTCGCCGTCCTCCGGCATCAACGGATAGCCGAAGACCACCTTCGTGCGTCCGGGCTTCGGCTTCTTCATCCCCTTGCCGAAGATCGACCCGGTGCCGTCGATGAACACCGGCACGACGGGTGCGCCGGTACGGCTGGAGAGGTAGGCGGCGCCGCCCTTGAACGACTGTCCCCAGCCGTCGGGCGAGCGGCCACCCTCCGGATAGATCACGAGGCTGTAGCCGTCGGCGATGAGGTCGCGGATCATGTCCGCCGACTTGCGGCCGGTGGCTTCACGATCGATCGGGATGGCGTTCAGGGCGAGCGCCGAGAACGCCGCCTTCCAGTGCTTGTCGAAGAAGTAGTCGGCGGCCGCGGCGACGACGAGATCACGTCGCCACGTGGCTGGAACCGACCGGATCATCAAACCGGTATCGAGGTGGCTGTGGTGGTTGGGGGCGAAGATGACCGGCGGCGGATCGTCGCGCCGGGCGAGGTCGTCGAGACGGTCGGTCCCGACGATGTCGGGATTGGTCAACGTGCGGGCGAGGAGTCGGATCGGACCCTCGGTGATCACCGACCGCGCCGTTCGCGCGAGCGGCGATCGCGCCCACTCCGTGTCGTACTCCGCGCCGAGCTTCGACGGCTCGCGGGGGACGACGACCCCCTTCGGAACGGTCGGGGCGCGGTACGGGAACCCGTACTTCTGCAGTGGCGCCGCCGCGCGACGGACGATCCGTTCGGCCCGTCCGGCCGCCCGTTGCGCCCGACGCACGACGTGCTTCATGTCTTCACGTCGGCGATGAGGATCGCGGGCACGTGCAGATGGGTCACGGTCGCCGACCGGCCGACGACATCGCTGGCGATCTCGAACGCGTCGTCCATCGTCGACGCCGGGGTGAAGCCGAGACGGCGGACCGCCTGTGGGTCACCGCCGACGATGACGACCCGGCCGGCGTGTTGCAGACCGTGGGCGCCCCAGTACCACGCATAGAACGGGTGGACGCCGTGGTAGGCGTTGCCCGTGCGGTAGAGATGGCGGTACCACTCGTCCTCGGCGTACTGCTTCTCCCACTTCTTCGACATCACGACGGGGTCGTTCGAGTCGGCGAGAACCTGCTCGTAGAAGTCGATGTAGCTCGGATGGTGGACCGGGTGGAAGTCGCGATACGTCGGATGGGTCATGATCACGACCCCGCCCTCACGCACGAGTGGCTGGCCGCGGTACATGTTGAACAGGTAGCCGAGGCCCATGCACATCACGAGGACCGGGTTCATGATCGACTCGGGGTTGTAGGGGCAGATGAACGGGATCCCCATCGTGAGGATGTCCGTCTGACCCTGGACCTCGACCAACTGCTGGGCGTACACGTTGTCGAGCGTGATCTTGTGCACGCTCTCGGTGTCGCCGGCCTGCACGCTGGTCGTGCGGTACGGCGCCTCGATGCCGTGGAAGATCTTGCGCGCCAATCGCGCCGGCGCATGGTCGAGCGACTTGGCGGTCGCCAAGTACGTCGCACGGTCGCGCGCCGTCCACTCCCACTCGCGCTTGGACAGGAAGTCGAACGGCGACGGGAACGTGTCGGTGTTGAGCGTCGTCTCGATCTGGAAGATCTGCGGGCCGTGATCGCGCACGACCTTGCCCATCCGCCAGACGCTCTTGTGCAGGTCGCTGTTGTGGCGGTCCATCAGGCTGCGCGTGTTCTGCAGCGTCTCGGGGTTGTGGTGGAAGCTCAGGCAGCGGTACGAGGCGAGCCCCGTGGTGACCGACTTCCAGCCACCGTCCATCGCCGCCTGGTTGACGTTGACGTACACGAGCAGATCGCTGTCGGCCGCCCGCTTGTTGATCTCGACGACCTCACCCTCGGGCGTGGTGCCGAGCTCGACCAGATTGTCGTAGTCCTCGGCGTCGTGTTGGTACAGCGCGCCGCGTGGCTGGAACGCGTCGTAGATGCGGTCGCCGAGGACGTGGCGGAGCTCGTACTCGTGCATCCGGCGGTGGAGGCCGAGGGCGGCGATCAGGTGGACGTCGTCGACGCCGGCCGCGGCGGCGAGGTCGAGCACCGCTTCGATCACCCGCTGGCGGGTGTCGGGTGTGCGCATCTTCGGCAGCGACAGGCTGGCGTCGTCGAACGCAATCGTCAGCTTCATGCCGGGGAACAGCAGCGCCGGCAGGGGATCGGCGTCGTGCGGCTCGAGCAACGCCCGACGGATCGCGCCGTCGACGTCGTCGAGCGCCGCCAACGGTTCGGGCGGATAGATCACCCGGCTGCGGTCGGCGGGCAGCTTCTCGAGGCTGAATCCCTCGCCGCGCCAGAACAGGATCGGTGGGGTCGAACGGTCGACCTCGAGGACGAATCCGGGGCGAGGCATGCTCAGCCCTCCTCTCGCAGATCGAAAGCGATCTTGATGGCGCCGCGCCGGCCCGCCGCCGATGCGTGGGCGATGGCGTCGACATGGTCGGCGAGCCGGTACGTGGCCGACAGCAGGCGTTCCGCTTCCAGCGCGTCGGCCGTTTCGACGGCGAGGTCGAACGTGCGCGTGTGCGACCCGTCAGGGAGCGTCTCGGTGCCGTACGTGTAGGCGCCCTTGATCTCGGTCTCCCGGTGCCAGAGCCCGGTGAGATCGAGCGTCACGTCGGCCGGCATCCCCAACAGCACGACGCGGCCAGCGCGGCCGGGTGATGCGCAGGCAGTCGGCGATCGACGCCGCCGTGCCCACCGCGTCGATCGTGGCGTGAGCACCGCTGGTGAGGTGATCGCCGATGATGTGGCAGCCGACCATCCGCCGCACGGCGCGGCCCAGTTCACCGGGTTCGACGACGATGTCGGCGCCGACGGACGTCGCGGCCGCGCGCTGGACGGGGTAGCGGGCGCCGGCGACGATGCGTACGTCTGGCACGTAGCGGCGCAACCCGGCGATCGCGGCGAGCCCCATCGTGCCTGCGCCGAGCACCGCAACCACCGGCGCTGCGGCCTCGGAGATGGTGGGCCACGTGAGCAGCGCGGCGTGGATCCCACCGGCGATCGGCTCGACGAGGACCGCCCGCTCGTCGGGCATGTCGTCGCCGATGCGATGCAGCTGGGTCTCGTGGGCGACGAAGTTCGGTGCCCAGCCGCCGCCCGTCGAGCAGCAGAACCCGGTCTGGATGCCGGGTTCCAGGTCGCCGGTGGCGAGGTGGGCGTAGTCGTCACCGTCGCCGGGAGCCGCACCTTCGAACGGGGGAGCGAAGCCGCGCGCTGCGTGACCGAGGACCGGTTCGATGATGACGCGCGTTCCGTCGTCGAGTGAGCCGACGATCTCGTGGCCCGGCACGAACGGGAAGCTCACCCAGTCGTCGAAGTACGTCGAGGCGTGTCCTTCGATCAGCGACAGGTCCGAACCGCAGATGCCCGCCAGGTGGGTGTTGACGCGATGCCAGCCGGGTCCCGGGAGGTCGGGCTCGTCGACGTGTCGGTACTCGAGCGGCCCGACCTTGACCGCGGCCGACGAGCTGACCGCACCTGTGATCCGCGCCAGCCCGAGCTTGGCCACGTTGCGTCGGATCTCCAGCGCTTTCATCGACGAGCTTCCGGGTCTCGCTTCGCTCGAAATCGGCGGCGGCGTTCGCGTTCGACCATCAGCGGGCCGATCGGCAGCATCGGTCGCGGCCCGCCCTGCGCCTTCGACCACTGCTCGACGAGCCAGCCGCGTTTGCGGGCGATCGCTGCGAGCCGGGTCTCGGGATTGACGGCGACCGGGAACCCGACCGCCTCGAACAGCGGCAGGTCCGACGAGGAATCGGCGTAGGCGACGCACTCGTCGAGACGGAAGCCCTCGGCCTCGCAGTAGTCGGCGAGGATCTGGGCACGCGCCTCACCGGTCGGCGGGACCGACATCATCTCGCCCGAATACGTCCCATCCGGCCGGGTGCTCATCGTGGCGGCGACGATCTCGTCGAACAGCGGCCGCAAACCGGCGACCGCGAAGTCGAGCGCGCCGGTGATCAACACCGTGCGATGGCCCGCGGCGCGGTGCTCGCGCACACGGCGAATGCCGGCGGGGAAGCTCTTGGTGATGATGAGCTGGGTCAGCAGTTCGCGGGCATCCTCTTCGATCTGGTCGACGGGCGCATCCTCGTAGCGTCGATAGAAGTGGCGGAGGAAGTCGGTGCGATCACGCCGATCGAGCTTCAGCAGACCCGGCGCCTGGACGAGCGTGCGCATCACGTAGCGGATCCGCTCGGGCGTGTTCAGCCGGCGGGTCGCGAGGAACGAGTAGCTCTCGACGACGTTCGATGCGATGAGCGTGTTCTCGAGGTCGAAGGCGGCAACGTGGCGCTTGGGATCGAGCACCTGCTTGCGGAGGCGGACCATGCGATCGGTGCTGCGCGACTTGCCGGGCGTCGACTTGACGCGGGCATGGTCGACGATCGACGGCAGGTGGATCTCGTGGATGTAGGTCGGCCAGTCGACGGCGCGCGGATCGAACAGGAACTGCGCCTGGTCGACGGCGTCGAGTGACGCCCACAGCGAGAGCAGGTTGTCGACCTGATAGATCGCCTCGCACTCGGTGTAGAGGCCGTAGAGCTCGACGTACTCGAGGGCCCGTTCGACCTCGAGCCGCTTCTGCTCGAGCGTCGCCGCGAACTCGGCCTGCTTGCCGCGCAACGGGAGCGACTGCATCACCTTCTCGCCGCGTGTGATCGCCGACTTGGCGCGTGTCAGCTGCGCTTGAACGCGGCCGCGTCCCGGGAAGCTCCACTCGGGAACGACGATCGGCTGGCCCTCGTTGTCGTACAGCGGGTGCTCGGTGAAGAAGGCGCTGACGTTGTCGACGAGCGTGCGGTACTTGAGCGGGTTGATGCCACCGGACGCGACCTGGGTGATCGCCGGAGCGCGCTCGGGTCCGGCCGCGGCGACGGCGATGATGGCGGCGACGACCATGTCGACGGGGATCACGTCGACCGTGCCCTCCGGCGTGCCGGGGAACTCCTTCAGCAGCCCACGGGCGTACGAGATGATCACCGGCTCCGCCATGCGGAACCCGCGGATCCATCCCGGCCGCGGCTCGGCCCACGCCGATTCGATGATCGACGGACGGACGATGCTGACCGGTACGTCACCCTTCGACTCGGTCAGCGCCTGCTCACCGAGCGCCTTGGTGAACGCGTAGGCGTCCGGCCAGCCGACCGACGCCGCCCGTGCCCGCCCCGCGGCGACGAGCTGATCCTTCACCCAACGCGTCCGGAGCTGCTCGGTCTTCGACGCCAGGGCCGGCGCGCCGGCGGCGCCGATCTCGTGGCGGGCGTTGCGGCGGAACTCGGCGAGGTGGACGGGTTGACGGCTCAGCGCCTCGGTGTCGCCCTTGAGACGCCGGGCCGCGGCGACCTCCGCTTTCCAGGACAGGCCGATGTCGAACGGGCCCTCGCTCACGAGTTGTTCGGGCGCGTTGCCGCGGCGGTTGCCGGCGACGTAGCACGTCGACACCGAGACGAGGTGGGGCGTCACGCCGAGGTCGTGGCACAGCTCGGCGACGCGCGTCGGCCCGAGCAGGTTGATCTCGACCGCCGAGTCGAGCGGTGAGTCGAACGACACGGCGGCGGCGGAGTGGATGATGATGTCGCAGGAGGCGAACGTGGCGCGGTCCGTCGCGTCGAGACCGAGTCCGTCGGTGCCGACGTCACCGGCGATGGTGGTGATGCGGCGCGCGATCTCGTCGCCGAACGCGTCGCCGAGCTCGGCGCGCAGAAGGTCGAACGCGTCGTTGTGGATGATCTCCTTCTGGGCGCGCTGGGCCGCGGTCGTGCGGCGGCCGGGACGGATCACCAGGACCAGCTCGCAGCCGGGAACGGCGCGGATGAGACGCTCGACGAGGGCGGTGCCGACGAACCCCGTGGCACCGGTGATGGCGATTCGTCTCCCCGTGAGCGACTCGGCGATCACGGGAACGATGTCTACCACAGCCGTCTACCATTTGGTAGAGAGCCGGGTATCGCCCCAGGTCACCCTGTTTGTGTCACCGATTCCGGCGAGGATCACCGGATCCGGTGACACAAACCGGAGAACGAGTGGTCAGAGGGCGTTGCGGCGGGCGATGTCGGCGTAGAACTTGGCGCTCGACTTCGGCGTGCGCACCTGGGTGTCGTAATCGACGCGGACGATGCCGAAGCGCTTGCCGTATCCGAACGCCCACTCGAAGTTGTCGAGCAGCGACCACGCGAGGTACCCCCGCAGATCGACGCCCTCGACGATCGCCGCGTGCGCCGCGGCGAGATGCTCGCGCAGGTACTCGACGCGCTCGGGATCGTCGACCTCGCCGTCGGCGCCGACGGTGTCGTCCCACGCCGAGCCGTTCTCGGTGATCACGAGCGGCGTCCCCGGATACTCGGTGTGGAGGCGCACGAGGAGCCGGCGCAGGCCGTCGGCCTCGATCTCCCAGCCCATCGCCGTGCGCGGCAGACCCCGCGACACGTTGCGGGCGGCATCGATGCCCACCGTCCACGGCAACGCCTCGAGCTCCTCTTGTCCGGGCGTCGGCGGCCGCGCCTCGACGTGTGATGTCGAGTAGTAGTTGACACCGAGCACGTCGATCGGAGCCCCGATCACGTCCAGGTCACCGTCACGGATGTGGTCGTCGAGCCCGTACGGCGCCAGATCGGCGGCGACGTCGGCCGGGTACTCACCGCGCACGATGGGGTCGAGAAAGACCCGGTTGTGCAGCCCGTCGAGGCGACGGACGAGATCGGCGTCCGCCGGATCGTCGGGGTGCGCGGCGGTGACCGGGTTGAAGTTGAGCGTGATGCCCACCTGCTCGGCGCCGCCCGCCCGCAGGGCCTCGATGCCGAGACCGTGGGCGAGCAGCAGGTGGTGGACGGCGGCCACGGCGGCGCGCGGCTCGGTTCGCCCGGGCGCGTGAACGCCGGCGGCGTAGCCGAGGAAGGCCGAGCACCACGGCTCGTTGAGCGTCGTCCACGTCGGCACCCGGTCGCCGAGGGCCTCGTAGACCGAGCTCGTGTACTCCGCGAAGCGATACGCGGTGTCGCGGTTGGTCCAGCCGCCGGCGTCCTCGAGGGTCTGCGGCAGGTCCCAGTGGTACAGCGTCACCCAGGGCCTGATGTCGTGCGCCAGCAGTTCGTCGACGAGTCGCGAGTAGAAGTCGAGACCAGCCGGGTTGACCGCGCCGCCGTCGGGGCGGACCCGTGGCCACGCCACCGAGAAGCGGTAGGTGTCGAGGCCGAGATCGGCCATCAGCGCCACGTCGTCGGGCATCCGCCGGTAGTGATCGCAGGCCGGCTCACCGGTGTGGCCGTCGGTGATCGCGCCAGGGACGCGGCAGAACGTGTCCCAGATCGAATCGGTGCGACCGTCGGCCTGGGTCGCCCCCTCGATCTGGAACGACGCCGTCGCGGTCCCCCACGAGAACCCGACGGGGAACGTCAATGTGGACGGGGAGGTGGTAGTGCTCGATGCGGTCACCGGTCCAGTATGGGGCACGGCGCGGCGACCCTGCAGATCGCCTGCACGTACCATCACGCCCGAGATGGGCGTCACCGGCAACACCCGCATCCGCGTCGTCGACGCCGCGCTCGACCTGTTCGGCACACGCGGGGTCGATGCAGTGTCGCTCGACGAGATCGCCCGCGAGGTCGGCGTCCGCAAGCAGACCGTCCTGTACTGGTTCCCGTCGAAGGATGACCTCGTCGACGCCGTGCTCGAGACAGCGGCCGCCGAACTGGCCGTGGTGATCGATGCCGCGGTGCGCTCGGCGCCCGACGATCCGCTCGATCGCATCGACGCCGTGGTCCGGGCGGTGTTCCGACCGGCCGTCCGTCGACCGGCGCTCCTGGGTCTGGTCCGCGAGGTCGGTCGTCTCCCCGCGCCCCAGGCCGCGCGCCTGCGCGAGCATGTCGCTCCGCTCGTGGAGCGGGCGATCGGCTACCTCGGCGCCGAGATGGCGCGCGGGCGCCTGCGCCGCGCCGACCCCGGGCTCGTCGCCGCGATCGCCTACGCCACGGTGACCGGCATCGCCACCGAACCGGAGGCGTTGCGGGCCGTCGGTTGGCGCGTCGACGCCACCGGCCTGCGCCGCCTGCGAGCCGAGCTCCAGGCCTTCCTCCGCGCCGCCCTGGAGCCGTGATCCCGCGCATCCCCACGGTTTGTGTCACCGCAACCGGCGGGGATCGCCGATATCGGTGACACAAACACGGGCTGTGGGGTGACGGGTGAGGACCGGGCCGCGGTCAGTGTTTGGTGTTGCGGCGGCGGCGGGCGTGGCGCTCGATGGCGAGCTCGACGAGGCGGTCGATCAGCTCGGAGTACGTCATGCCGGTGTGCAGCCACAGCTTCGGGTACATCGAGATCGGCGTGAAGCCGGGCATCGTGTTGACCTCGTTGCACAAGAAACCCGCGGCCGCCTTCCTCGTAGAAGAAGTCGACCCTGGCGAGCCCCTCACACCGCAGCAACCCGAACACACGCAGTGCCAGCTCGCGCACCTCGTCCATCGCCGCCCGCGGGAGGGGCGCCGGGACGAGGAGCTGGGCGCCGTCGGTGACGTACTTGTCCTCGTAGCTGTAGAACTCGTCGCCGGGGACGATCTCGCCGGCGAGCGACGCCTCGGGCGCGGTGTTCCCGAGCACGGCCACCTCGATCTCGCGACCGGTGACGGCCTCCTCGACGATGACCCATTCGTCGTAGGTGAGCGCGTACTCGATCGCGTCGCGCAGCTGCTCGACATCGCGCGCCTTGGTGACGCCGACCGAGGATCCCATGTTGGCGGGTTTGACGAAGCACGGCAGCCCGAGCTCGTCGGCGAGCCGCCCGGGGAGGCCCGGCGTGCGCTGGTGGTCGGCGAACGCCCGGTACCGGGCTTGCGGGACGCCGTTGGCGGTCAGCACCTGCTTGGCCATCGCCTTGTCCATCGCCACGGCTGACCCGAGCACGCCGGAACCGACGAACGCGACGTTGGCCAGCTCGAGCATCCCCTGCACGGTGCCGTCCTCACCCATCGGCCCGTGGAGCAGCGGCAGCACGACGGTGAGCTCGGTGCCGGCGCTGGCCTCGGCGAGCATCGGGGTGGGTGAGAGCGTCGGACCCGACGGATCGAGCCGGTCGGGCAGCGCCTGCGGCCCGGCTTCGAGCGCATCGAGAGCGCCCTGCGCCAGCGCCCACTCGCCCTCGGTCGAGATGCCGATCGGGGTGACGCGGTACTTCGCCGGATCGGCGGCGGCGAGGACGTGGGCCGCGGTGGTGCAGCTCACCTCGTGTTCGGCGGACTGCCCGCCGAACAGCACCACCAGGTGGATCCGCTCCGAACTCGCCATCGTCGACTCTCCTCCGTCGCGACGGTACCGTTCGGCGCCGTGAGAATGCGGGCATCCGACGTGGCGTCGGCGACGGGTGGCACGCTCCACGGTCCGGATGTCGAGCTCGACGGAGCGTCGTTCGACTCCCGTTCCCTGCACGGCGGTCAGCTGTTCGTGCCCATCGTCGCCGAGCGCGACGGCCACGACTTCATCGCCTCGGCACTCGCCGCGGGAGCGAGCGCGTACCTCACGAGCCGGGCGCCCCAGGGCGGGACCGCGATCCGTGTGGACGACACCGCGCGGGCGCTGATGGAACTCGCCACGTGGGCCCGTGACCGGCTGACCGCGCCGCGTCGTCGGGATCACCGGCAGCGTCGGCAAGACGAGCACCAAGGATCTCGTCGTCGGCGCCGTCGGCGCGGCCCGGCGGGTCGCGGCCAACGAGCGGAGCTTCAACAACGAGCAGGGCCTGCCGGTGACGATCCTCGGGGCACCCGACGACACCGAGGTGCTGGTGCTGGAGATGGGGATGCGCGGGTTCGGTGAGATCCGGCGGCTCTGCGCCGTCGGGCGCCCGTCGATCGGTGTGGTGACAGCCGTCGGTCCGTCGCACACCGGGCTCGTCGGCGACATCGACGGCGTGGCGCAGGGCGAAGGCCGAGCTGGTCGACGCGTTGCCCGCTGATGGCACGGCGGTGCTGAACGCCGACGACGAACGTGTCATCGCGATGCGGGGCCGCACGACGGCGTCGGTCCTGACGTTCGGGACGAGCATCAGCGCCGACGTGCGCGCCGACGGGATCGAGCTCGACGAGCTCGCCCGGGCCCGCTTCACCGTGCATTCCCCGTGGGGGATCGGAGCCCGTGAGCCTCGCCGTGAGCGGACGCCACATGGTGGTCAACGCGACCGCGGCGCTCGCCGTCGCCGGCGCGCTCGGCGTCCCGGTCGCGGCGGCCGCCGCGGCGCTCGCCACGACGCCCATCTCGGCGATGCGCATGGACACCCGCCGGACGCGGTCGGGCGCGATCGTGATCAACGACGCCTACAACGCCAACCCGATGTCGATGCGCGCCGCGCTCGAGTCGCTCGCCGCGTTGCCCGCCGGTCGCCATGTGGCGATCCTCGGCGTGATGGCCGAGCTCGACGATCCCGACGCCGCGCACGAAGAGGTGGCGGCCCTCGCCCGCCGGCTCGGCATCGAGCTCGTCGCCGTCGGCACCGAGCTGCTACGGCGTGCCGCCGACCGACGATCCGGTCGCCCTCCTGGGCGAGCTGTCAGCGCGGGACGCGGTACTCGTGAAGGCGAGCCGGGTTGGCGGGCTGGAACGGTATCGCCGCCGAGCTCCTCGGGGAGGAAGGCGTCGGCTGACAGCCGGTGCAGGTCGGCCCACCAGGCGAGGAACGCCGAGAACGCGGCGCCGAACAGCAGCACCCACCGTGCGCCGATCGCATCGATCACCGGTCCGAACACGAGGTTGCCGATCGGAACCGTGCCGCCGAACGCCATGAACCACAGCGGCATCACCGCCGCGCGCTCGGTGTCGGCGAGGTTCTGCTGGAAGATGGTGCTGAGCGCGGTCGCCGTCATGAAGTACGTGAAGCCGAGGGCGAGCGCGACGGGGAACGCCGGGCCCGCCGAGCGGACGAGCGCGAAGGCGCCGAGGCTCACCGCGAACGTCGCGAAACCGATCGACACGAGATGCCGGCGGTCGATGCGCGAGAGGAACGTGCCAACCGCGAGGGCGCCGATGAACGCGCCGAGGCCCCACGTCACGTACAGCCACTTGTACGTCGAGCCACTCGGCGCGAGCCCGAAGTTGAGCCGGGCGACCGACGGGAACAGCCCGACGAATGGGAGGCTGAACAACGAGAACAGGCACACCGCCAGCAGCGAACGACTGACCACCTCACGCCGCCGGGCGATGTTGATCCCCGTGAGCAACCGTCGCCAGCCGCGCTCGGGGTGAACGCCCCGCACGTCGGGGATGCGCACGACGACCAGCGCGGCGATGAGGAACAGGAACGTGGCGGCGTTGACGAGGAAGACCTGGGCGACCGAGAACCCGAGCACGGCGAGCACCGCTGCGAGCGTCGGACCGAGAACCCGGCTGCCGTTGATGGCCGCCGAGTTCAGGCTGATCGCGCCGGGAAGGTCGGCGCGGTCGACGAGCAACGGAATGCTCGCCTGGAACGCCGGTGCATTGAGCGCGTTGGCGATGCCCGTCAAGGCGACCGCGCCGTACAGCGCCCACAGCGGACTGTTGGTGGCGACGAGCGCGGCCAGCGCGACGGTGACGACCATCTGGACGACCTGCATGACGATCAGGAACCGCATCCGGTTGAAGCGGTCGGCGAGCAACCCGCCGACCAGCGAGAGCAACAGCATCGGCCCGAGTTGCACGAAGATCAGCAGTCCGACGAGGGCGGCCGACTCGGTGCGGTCGTCGATGTACGCGGGGAGCGTGAAGTTCTGCATCCACGTGCCGACGAACGACAGCGCCATGCCGACGAACACGATGCGGAAGTCGCGGTACGCGAGCGCCGCCCTGATCGTGCCGGGCGCGTGACGACGATCCCGACGACCGTGTGGAGCAGTGACCGAGGACATGTCTTGACCGGTTGGTCAAGTTATCGCTGTGGTCCACCGCCGACATGAACCGTTTGCGCGAAGCTCTGACCATGGCGGTGGGGGAATCGGGGCCGGGATCAGGCCCGGGAGCAGGTATCGAACGACGTGCCGACGTGACCGCCTGCCGGTCGCCGCTCGGCACGTTCAATGGCTGCCCGTTGTGCGACGGCGAGCTGCGCCCGGAGCACGCCCACTTCAGGTGCTCGGGTTGCGGCTGGCGCGACTCGTGTTGCGACTGACGCTCAGCCGGTGACGAGATCGGCGAGCGCGCCGAGCTGCGCCGCCGGTCCACCGACGAGGATCGTCGTGAGGCAGGTCTCGCGCCAGCGGGCGAGCTCGTCGCGGATCTTGTCGGGTGGCCCGACGAGTGCCACGTCCTCGACCATCTGCAACGGGATCGCGGCGGCAGCTTCCTGCTTCTTGCCCTCGAGGTACAGCTCCTGGACCTTCGTCGCCACGTCCTCGTAGCCCATCCTGGCGAACACCTCGAAGTGGAAGTTGGCGCCGCGCGCGCCCATCCCGCCGGCGTAGAGCGCGAGGAACGGCCGGATGAAGTCGGCGCACGCATCGACGTCGTCGCCGGGGATGATCGTCACGGTCGCCGCGATCTCGAACGCGTCCGCCCGCGACGGATCTCCGCCCGCGGCGAACCCCTCGGCGAGGCGCTCGCGGTAGAACTTGTCCTCCGACGGCGAGAAGAACAGCGGCAGCCAGCCGTCGCAGATCTCGGCTGCCAACGCGACGTTCTTCGGCCCCTCGGCGGCGAGGTAGATCGGGATCGTCGGGCGCAGCGGATGGATCGTCGACTTGAGCGCCTTGCCCAGTCCGGTTCCGCCCTGCAGCGGGAGGTCGTAGTGCGCGCCGTGGAACTCGACCGGCGCCTCGCGGGCGACGATCCGGCGCACGATCTCGACGTACTCCCGCGTCCGCGCCAGCGGCTTCGGGTACGGCTCGCCGTACCAGCCCTCGACGACCTGCGGGCCCGACGCGCCGAGCCCGAGGATGACGCGTCCGTTCGAGAGGTGGTCGAGTGACATCGCCGCCATCGCCGTCGCGGCAGGGGTCCTGGCCGACATCTGCATGATCCCCGTGCCGAGCTTGATCCGTTCCGTGTGCGCCCCCCACCACGCGAGCGGGGTCACCGCGTCCGAGCCGTACGCCTCGGCGGTCCACACCGAGTCGAAGCCGAGACGCTCGGCCTCCTTGATCGCGTCGAGCGCGCCGGCGGGAGGGCCCGCCGACCAGTAGCCGGTGTTGTAGCCGAGCTTGATGTCACCCATTCCTGGCACGGTAGGTGAGCGCGGGCGTGTCACGATCACTCGGGTGGACGACGACGTGATCCCGGTGACGCGGTCGGTGCGGATCCCGCGGCGCGAGCTGGACGTGCGGTTCACGGCCTCGGGTGGCCCGGGCGGCCAGCACGCGAACAAGACGGCGACACGGGTCGAGCTCCGCTTCGACGTCGCGACGTCGAGCGCGTTCGGGCCGGGGCAGCGCCAGCGCGTGCTGGACAAGCTCGGTCCGCTCGTCAGAATCGTCGTCGACGACGAGCGCAGCCAGCTCCGGAACCGCTCGATCGCCGAGGAGCGTCTGGCCGAGCGGCTGCGTGAGGCGTTGCACGTCGACCGTCCCCGGCGCCCGACGCGCCCCACCAAGGGCTCTGTCGACCGCCGGATCCAGTCGAAGAAGCAGCGCGCCGAAACCAAGTCGCAGCGCAAGCGACCGCCCCCCGACGACTGATCGCGCGATCCGCCAATCCGTTCTGGGCTGCTGATCCTTGCGGGTGCCGAAAAGTGCCGCAGCCCAGAACGGGCCGGGGCGGCGCGTCAGGCGCTCGCGCTGAACGTGACGGGGAGGTGTTCGGGGCCGAAGATGCCGACGCTGATCGGCTTCCACGTCACGTCGCCGTCGAGGGCGAGGTCGGGCATCCGGCCGGCGAGGATCGGCAGCGCCTCTTGGAGCTCGGCGCGGGCGAGCGCGGCGCCGAGGCAGTAGTGGATGCCGGAGCCGAACGTCAGCTGCGGGCGAGCGGGCGGATCGCGGGTGATGTCGAACGTGCCCGGCGACTCGAACGCTTCGGGATCGTGGTTGGCGGCAGCCATCGACGGCATGATCATCGTTCCCTTCGGGAACAGGATGTCGCGGTACTCGATGTCCTCGCTGGCGAACCGGCCGGTGCCACGAATCGCCCCGAAGTAGCGCATCGACTCTTCGACGGCGCGCTGGGCGAGCTCCGGCCGTTCGGCCAGCATCTTCCATTGCTGCGGGTGTTCCGCGAACAGTGCCACGGTGCAGCCGAGTTGGTTGCGCGTCGTGTCGGTGCCGCCGATGATGACCGCTTCGACCATCATCACCAGCTCGTCGGGCGAGAGGCGATCGCCCTCCTCCTCGGCGGCGATGAGGTCGGTGATGAGGTCCTCGGCCGGACGGGTGCGGCGTTCGGCGATCAGACCCCGGGTGTACTCGTCGAGCTCGTCCTGGGCCGCTGTGATGATCGGCAGGTCCTCGTGCAGGTTGCCGTTGAAGATCCGCAGCACATCGGATGCCCAGCGGCTGAACAGCTGCCAATCCTCCTTCGGCGCGCCGAGCAGCTCGCAGATGATCGGGATCGGGTACGGCTCGCAGATGTCGACCGCGATGTCGGACCGGCCGGTCGGGGCGACCGGATCGACCAACGAGTTCACGACCTCACGCATGAACGGGCGCAGGCGGTCGGCAGCGCGCGGCGAGAACGCCTTGCCGACGAGCCGGCGGAGGCGGGTGTGCACGTCGCCCTCGGCCGACAGGATCGACTCACGGTTGCGCTCGGTGAACTTCGGGTCGTCGATCCCGTACATCTCGAGGATGCGACTCGACGCGCTGTGCCAGCGCTTGTCGCGGAGCACGGCGACGACGTCGTCGTAGTGCAGCACCGAGAAGCCGAACGGGTTGCGCGCGATCCAACTCTGTCGAGCGGCCTCGGCGACAGCGTCGGCCTGCTCGTCGAACGTCAGGCCGGCATCGAGGAAGTCGAGGACCGGAAGATCGAGCTCGAACACCGAAGTCGCGGTCGTTTGACTCATGGGGGGACTGTATGCCCGGCCGCGTTCGACCGTCCCACCCAGAGTGGGTCGGGTATCAGTGCCCGGCAGCAGCAGCCCGTGCCTTGATGCGCGCCTGGACTTCTGGACGGCGGAGCGGCGGCACCGTCGGCGGGGGCTGCCGGCGAGGCGGGAGAGTGGCGAGCAGACGCGTCGTCGAGGCCGTGACCTCGCTGACGGCGGCTTCGAACGCTTCGGTGACAGTTGCTGGGACGGTCGCCAGACCACTCACCTTGCGAACGTACTGGCGGGCGGCGGCGCTGATCTCTTCGGCAGTGGCCGGCGGTTCGAGACCGCGGAGCTCTGTGATGTTGCGGCACATGTCCTTCAGGATACGAACGTCAGGCCCCGAGCGCTCCCAAGGGATCGACATACGGGCACCCGAGGAACTCCGCGACGGGCTCGTTCGTGACGTGGCCGTTGGCCGTGTTGACCCCGAGCGCGATCGCCGGATCTTGACGGGCTGCGCCTCCGGCGCCGAGCAGGGCGACATCGAGCTGATAGGGGAGCGTGGCGTTGGTGAGCGCGTAGGTCGACGTGTGCGGCACCGCTCCTGGCATGTTCCCGACCGCGTAGTGGATGACACCGTGCATCTCGTAGACGGGTTCGTCGTGCGTCGTCTCGCGGATCGTCTCGATGCAGCCCCCCTGGTCGATGGCGACGTCGACGATGACCGACTGCGGCTTCATGCCGCGAACCATGTCTTCGCTCACGACGACCGGTGCGCGCCCGCCGGCGACGAGCACGGCGCCGATGACGAGGTCGGCGTCGGCGACGGAGCGCTCGATCGCGCCCCGGTTCGACGCCAGCGTCATGATCCGGCCCTTGTGGATCTGGTCGACCCAGCGCAACCGATCGAGGTTCTTGTCGATCAGCACCACCTCGGCCTCCATGCCGGCCGCGATCCACGCCGCGTTCCACCCGACGTTGCCGGCGCCGAGCACGACGACGCGGGCCGGCCGCACTCCGGGCGCGCCGCCCATCAGCACGCCGCGTCCGCCGTTGTGACGCTCGAGGAAGTGGGCACCCATCTGCGGCGCCAGCCGCCCGGCGACCTCGCTCATCGGCGCCAGCAGCGGCAGCGCGCCGTTGTCGAGCTGCACCGTCTCGTAGGCGATCGACGTCGTGTCGGCCGCGATCAGGGCGCGGGCGACGTCGGGATAGGCGGCGAGGTGGAGGTACGTGAACAGTGTGAGGTCCTGTCGGAGGAAGCCGAACTCCTCCTCCTTTGGCTCTTTGACCTTGACGACCATCTGCTGCGACCAGGCGTCGGCGGCGGTGGGCACGATGTCGGCTCCGGCCGCCCGGTAGTCGTCGTCGTAGATCGAGGCGCCGACGCCTGCGCCGGTCTCGACGAACACGTTGATGCCGTGGCGTTCGAACTCGCGGACACCGTCGGGCGTCAACGCCACACGGTGCTCCGCGGTCTTGATCTCCTTCGGCACGCCGACGGTCCGGATGATGGCTGACGTCATTGTCATGGCGCGAGCGTAGGCGCACACCCGTCCGATGACGATCTGCTACACCTGCGCCCATGAGGGCCTTTCAGAACTTCGTCAACGGCAAGCACACCGATGCGGCCGACGGTCGGACGACCGCCGTCGTCAACCCGTCGACCGGTGAGCAGTACGCGAACGCTCCGCTGTCGGGACCGGCCGACATCGACGCCGCGATGGAGGCGGCGAGTGCGGCCTTCGAGGAGTGGGGCGACACCACGCCGTCGGAGCGGTCGTTGGCGCTGTTCCGAATCGCCGATGCAGTGGAGGCCCGCGCTGAGGAACTGATCGCGCTGGAGGCCGAGAACTGCGGCAAACCGATCGAGCTGACCCGCAGCGAGGAGATCCCGCCGATGGTCGACCAGATCCGGTTCTTCGCCGGTGCGGCGCGTCATCTGGAGGGCAAGAGCGCCGGCGAGTACATGAAGAACATGACCTCGTTCGTACGTCGCGAGCCGGTTGGGGTGTGTGCGCAGGTCGCCCCGTGGAACTACCCGATGATGATGGCGGTGTGGAAGTTCGCGCCGGCGATCGCGGCGGGCAACACCATCGTGTTGAAGCCGAGCGACACCACGCCGGCCACGACCGCGCTGCTCGCCGAGATCGCCGCCGAGTTCCTGCCGCCCGGCGTGTTCAACGTCATCTGCGGCGACCGCGACACCGGGCGGGGGATGGTCGAGCACGACACCCCGGCGATGGTGTCGGTCACCGGCTCCGTGCGGGCCGGCATGGAGGTCGCGAGCGCCGCATCGAAGAGCCTCAAGCGGGTCCATCTCGAGCTCGGGGGCAAGGCGCCGGTCGTCGTGTTCGACGACGCCGACATCGCCGCCGCGGCGGAGGGGATCGCGATCGCCGGTTACTTCAACGCCGGCCAGGACTGCACCGCGGCGACCCGCGTGATCGCCAGCCCCGGCATCTACGGCGACATCGTCGCGGCGTTGGCCGAGCAGGCCGCCGGCACCAAGGTCGGCAAGCCCGACGACGAGGACATCCTGTACGGACCCGTGAACAACACCACCCAGCTGGCGCATGTGAGCGGCTTCCTCGAGCGCGTCCCCGATCACGCGCGCGTCGCCGCCGGCGGCTCACGCATCGGCGACAGCGGGTACTTCTTCGAGCCGACCGTCGTCGCCGACCTCCGCCAGGACGACGAGATGATCCAACGCGAGATCTTTGGTCCGGTCATCACGGTGCAGCAGTTCTCCGATGAGGAAGAAGCGGTGCGCTGGGCGAACGGGGTCGAGTACGGACTCGCGTCGAGCGTCTGGACCAAGGACTTCGGCCGCGCGATGCGGATGGCCAAGCGCCTCGACTTCGGTTGTGTGTGGATCAACACCCACATCCCGCTCGTCGCCGAGATGCCGCATGGTGGCTTCAAGAAATCGGGCTACGGCAAAGACCTGTCCGCGTACGCTCTCGAGGACTACACCCGCATCAAACACGTGATGGCGAACATCGACAGCTAGCCCATGGTGCAACTGCTCGAGCGCGACGACGAGCTCGGCTTGCTGAGCCAGTGGCTCAGGGACGCGGAGTCGGGTCACGGTCGAGTGGTGTTCGTCGGAGGCGAGCCGGGCATCGGCAAGACGTCGCTCGTCACCACGTTCGCGGCTGGTGTCGGCGCTGGCGGCCGGGTCGGCTTCGGGCGCTGCGACGCGCTGGTCACTCCACGCGCGCTCGGCCCGTTCCTCGAGGTCGCGGCAGAACTCGACATTGCCGCGAGCGACGACCGTGATGGCCTCGTGCGCAGCTTCGTCGAGGACCTCAAGGGATCCGGTCCGACACTGATCGTCGTCGAGGACGCGCATTGGGCTGACCAGGCGACGATCGAGGCGCTCGCCATGCTCGGCCGTCGCGTCGTCGACCTGCCGGTGTTGCTCGTCGTGACCTATCGCGAGAACGAGGTCACCGCTGATCATCCGTTGCGGACGGTGCTCGGCGACCTTGCCACTTCGGCGGGGTCGGCATGGCTCGCGCTCGGGCCACTGTCGCTCGATGCGATACGCGCCCTCGCCGTGCCCGAAGGTGCTTCACCCGAGGAGCTCTACGAGCGGACGGGCGGGAATCCGTTCTATGTGACGGAGGCGCTGGCCGAGCCGGGGACGGCGGTGCCAACCACCGTGCGCCTCGCCGTTCTCGCACGTGCGTCGCGGCTCACCCCGCCGGCCCGTGCCGTCATCGACGCGGTCTCGGTCGTTCCAGGTCGGGCCGAGAGGTGGCTCATCGACGCGATCTGCGATCCGTTGCCCGACGACATCGATCTCTGTGTCAATCGTGGTGTGCTCGTCGCCGGGGAGGGGACCCTCGCCTTCCGGCACGAGGTCGCCCGCCTGGCTGTCGAGGCCGAGCTCGGTGAGGGAAATCGGCGCGAGGTGCACGGCCGCATCGTCGCCGCGCTGACGGCTCGGCCCGACGTCGATCCGGCGCGGATCGCCCACCATGCCGACGCGAGCGGCGATGAGGCGTCCGCTGCTCGCTACTCGATGAACGCCGCGCTGCAGGCGTCGGCTCGGGCGGCGCACCGCGAGGCCCTGCGACACGGCGAACGGGCCCTCGCCCTCCGACACGCGCTCTCTCCCGACGAGGTCGCCACGCTCGAGGCCCGGCTGGCGTTCTCGCTGGTGGCGTCGGCCCGTGCCGACGAAGCCGTCACGTTGGCCAGCGAGGCGGTCGATTACTGGCGAGCGGCGCGCGACGAGCTCAAGGAGGCCGACGCCCTCACGGTGCTCGCCAACGCCCTGGGGAGCAGCGGCCGAACCGCAGCAGGCATGGCGGCGATCGCCCGGTCGATCGAGCTGCTCGAGTCCTACCCGCCGGGCCCCGAGTTGGCCGCGGCGTACATCCGCCTGACGTCGTCGCACATGCTGGCGCGCGACCGTGACACCGCGGTGTCGTGGGGTGAGCGCGCGATCGCGCTCGCGAGCGAGCTCGGTGATCCGTTCCTGCTCGGTCGGGCCCTGATCGAGACCGGAATCGCAGACGTGATGGACGAGCGGTTCGACGGCCTCGTCCGGATCAACCAGGGCATCGAGCTCGGACGGCAGCACGGGCTGCCAGCGCTGATGTCGCACGGCTTCAGCCAGATCGGCTCCGGCTGCGGTGAACTTCGCCGCTACGACCAGGCCGTTCCGGCGCTGATCGCGGCGGCGGCCATCTCGGGGGAGCAGAGCTTCGAGGCCAACCGTCGTTACGTGGTTGCATGGCTCGCCCGCTGCCGCTTCGACCAGGGGCAATGGGACGAGGCCGAGAACCTCGCCCGGGATGGCTTGGCCGGCTCGACCAGCGTCACCTACATCCGCTTCGTGGCCCTGAACACGCTGGGGTGGTTGCGCGCCCGCCGGGGGAGTGACGACGTGTGGCCGCTGCTCGACGAAGCGTTCGAGCTCGCGGACGCGATCGGACATCTCCAGCGCCTCTGGCCGTGCGCGGTGGCCCGCGCCGAGGCGGGCTGGCTCGAAGGGGATCTGCAGACCCACGTCGCGCTCCTCGAGAGCACGTTCGAGCTCGCCATTCGGTGTCGTCACGGCGTCGCGATGGGGGAGCTGGCGGTGTGGCTCCGCCGAGCGGGGCGCGACGTGACACTCCCCGCGGGTGTCACCGGCCCGTTCGCGGACTGGGCCACCGGTAACCATCTCGGGGCGGCAGCCGGGTTCCGTCGAATGGGATGCCCCTACGAGGCCGCAAGCGCACTGGTCGACGCGGGCGACACAGCGTCGTTGCGCGAAGCGCTGGCGACGTTCGAGCGCCTCGATGCGGGTCCTGCCTCCGACGCCGCGGCGGTGGAGCTGCGTCGGCGCGGCGTCCGGGTGGGGTCGCGGCGCGGCCGCAACGCCGGGGATCCGGGAAATCCGTCCGGGCTGACCGATCGTGAGCTGGAGGTCGATTCGGCTGGTCGCTGCCGGCTTCACGAACCCGCAGATCGCCGCCGCGCTGTACATCAGCCGCAAGACCGCCGAGCACCACGTGTCGAGCATCCTCGTCAAACTCGGTGTGTCATCCCGCACCGAGGCGGCGACGGCGGCCGTGCGCCTCGCGCTCGTGCCACGGTGACGGGGAGCGGCCGTCACGAGGCTGTACGTGAAAACGTGTCGCCGAGTAGGTGGGTGAATTGGGGCAGATGCCCCATGTGCGGCGACGTCGAGCGCCTCATGATCGCCGCATGAACCGATACCTCATCGAACGAACCGTCCCAGGCGCGGGCCAGCTGTCGAAAGACGAGCTCCGGGCCATTTCCCAGAAGTCGGTCGGCGTCCTCGCGACCATGGCTCCCCGGTTGCAATGGGTGCAGAGCTACGTGACCGACGACGCGATCACGTGCGTGTACCTCGCCGAGGACGAGGAGACCATCCGCGAGCACGGGCAACGCGGCGGGTTCCCCGTCGACTCCGTACGCATGGTGCACACGGTCATCAACCCGATGACGGCGGAGGACTGACATGCGTCGCACCACGATCATGTGCTTCGGAATCGCGGCCGCATCCGTCGCCGCCGCCTCGCTCGTCGTCCCCGCCGCGTTCGCGAGCGGACATGACGATGCCCTCTCTGGTGTTCGCTCGGCAACGCGCCAGTACCGCAAGGTCGAGCGTGCCATCGACGCCGGATACGTCCAGTTCTTCGGCTGCGTCCACGAGCCGCTGACCGGCTCGATGGGGATCCACTTCGTCAACGGCGCGCTCGCCGGCGACGGAGCGATCGACGCCGCGACGCCCGAGGCACTGATGTACGAGGTCAAGGGGAACGGCAGCCTCGAGCTCGTCGGGGCCGAGTACGTCGTCTTCAAGGACGCGTGGGACGCCGCCAATCCAGCGCCGCCCGAGCTGTTCGGTCAGACGTTCAACTTCGTCGACAGCCCGAACCGGTACGGAATCCCGCCGTTCTACGAACTGCACGCGTGGGCGTGGAAGCACAACCCCACGGGAGCCCACTCCGACTACAACCCGGCGGTGCTGTGCCCTGGTACCGAGGGCCACACGCACTAGCGCACGTTCAAGTTCTCATGGGAGACGCATCGAGGGCCTTCGCGGTGGCGGAGGTCCTCAGTGCGCGCCCCACTCGTAGTTCTGCTTGACGAGGTCGAGGTAGACGAACGTCTCGGTGTTCACGACGGCGGGGATCGCCCGCAGCTGGTTGGTGATGGAGAGCAGTGCGGTGTCGTCAGCGACGAGCACCTCGCACAGCAGGTCGAACTGCCCCGCGGTGACCACCAGGTACTCGACGCCTTCGATGTTCTCGATCTCCGCCGTCAACCCCTCGACCGGCCCGGACACCCGGACGCCGATCATCGCCATCCGTCGCTTGCCGAGTGACAACGGGTTGGTCACGGCGACCACCTGGATGACGCCGGCGTCGAGCAGTCGTTGTACCCGCTGCCGCGCGGCCGCCTCCGACAAGCCGACGGCGGTGCCGATCTTGGTGAACGGCATGCGGCCGTCATGCTGGAGTTGTTCGATGATCGCCCGGTCAACAGGATCGAGTCGGGCATCGTCGGGGGTCGCTCGCTTCTTCACCATCGAAGGCACACAGTACGGGCTAGCCTCGGCGGACCATGTCCAGTCCCGACGCGCCGCGTATCGCGCTCGCTCCCGACACGGCGCCCCATTGGCTCGCAGACGCGATTGCCGAAGGGGGAGGGCACCTCGTTCCGTTGTCCGAGGCGGACGGCGTCATCTGGGCCGACCCGTTCGACGCCGCGGCGCTCGAAGCCGCCCTCCCGATGGCGACCAACGCCACGTGGGTACAGCTGCCGTTCGCCGGGATCGAGAACTTCGTGCACCTGATCGACGACGAACATGTGTGGACGTGCGGCAAGGGCGTGTACGCCGAGCCCGTCGCCGAGCTCGCGCTGGGGCTCGGGGTCAGCGGGCTGCGTGGCATCGGCCAGTACGCGCGGAGCAACGAATGGACCCCTCCGATCGGACGCAACCTGCTGGGTGCGCGGGTCAGCATCCTCGGTGGTGGCGGGATCGCCGAGTCGCTCGTGCGCTTGCTGCAACCGTTCGACTGCCACATCACGGTGGTGCGCCAGAACGTGCGCCACATGGAGGGCGTCGACGATGTGCTCGAGGCCGACCGGTATCCGGATGCGCTGGCAGGTGCCGACCTGGTGGTGCTCGCACTCGCGCTGACAGCCGAGACGGATGGGATCATCGGCCGCGGTGAGTTCAAGCTCATGGAGGAGCACGCCTGGTTGATCAACGTGGCTCGCGGACGTCACATCGTGACCGATGATCTCGTCGACGCGCTCCGCGAGGGCGTGATCGGTGGCGCCGGGCTCGATGTCACCGATCCCGAGCCGCTGCCGGCCGATCATCCACTGTGGTCGCTGCCGAACTGCATCATCACTCCGCACGTCGGCAACACCCCGGACATGGCCCGGCCGTTGCTCGCCGAACGCGTCACGGCCAACGTGCGCCGCTTCGCGCAGGGCTCCGAGCTGATCGGGCTGGTCGACACCGAACTCGGGTACTGAGCGGTGAACGGGAACCCGACGCCATCGGTCGTGCTCGACGCCGGTCGCCTCGCCGGACTGCTCGCCGACGACGACCGGCGACGCGTGTTCGCGGCGATCGAGCTCGGTGGTACGACGCTCGACACTGCTGCGACCCTCGCCGGGCTCCCGGTGCCACGCGCCGCCAAGGCGTTGTCGACCCTGGCCGGGGCGGGACTCGTGGTGCAAGGTGACGGAGGCGGGCTGTACGTCGTCGGCGCCGCGTTCCAGGTTGCGGCGCGGGAGGCGTTGTCGCGGCCGGCGAGCGACGAACACGGCGACCGGTCCGGCGAGGTGCGGCGGGTGTTCGATGCGTTCGTCCGCGACGGCCGGCTCACGCAGATCCCGAGCAGCCGGCAGAAGCGCCTCGTCCTGCTCGACTGGCTGGCCCAGGACTTCGACCCCGGCGCTCGGTACAGCGAGCCGATGGTCAACCTGATCCTCGGCAAACGGCATGCCGACACGGCCGCGTTGCGGCGCTACCTCGTCGACGAAGGCTTCCTCGACCGGGCCGGCGGGGAGTACTGGCGGGCGGGCGGAACGGTCGAGCTCGACCCGTCGTAGCCTGCGAACATCCGCACCCACTACGACGTCCTCGGGGTCTCCGCCGACGCTGACCAGGCGACCATCCACAGCGCGTACCGGGACCGCGCTCGCGTGCATCATCCCGACCGCGGGGGCAATGCATCGGCGGCCCAGATGTCGGAGATCAACGAGGCGTATCGGGTGCTCGGAGACGTCTCGCGCCGGGCTGCGTACGATCGCCAACTCGACGCCGGTGCGGTGCCGACCAGACGCGATCCGTTCGTGTCATCGCCGACCTCGACCGCGCCGCGTCCCGCACCGGGTCCACCGGCGAGGATCCCGTGGAAGCTGATGGGCGTGATGGCGGCGATCGGCATCGCCGTCGTGATCCTCGGCGCGGCGTTTCGTGGCCCGGACACCATCCGTCCGCCCGACGGTGTCCTCGGGCCCGGGTCCTGCGTGACGATCGAACCCAACAACGACGTGCGGGAGGTGAATTGCCGCGGCGATGGCGATCTCGTCGTCGCGGTGATCATCGCCTTCGATGCGACGTGTCCGACCGGTACGGAAGCACATCGCGACCGGCTCGGCCTCGGCATCGCCTGCGTGATCCCGATCACCGCTCGCTGAACTGGCTACCGTCGCGACGTGGAAGTACCGCCCCCGCCCCCACCGTCGTACCCGTCGTCGACGCCCCCACCGCCGCCACCAGGGCACGTCCCTGGGCCGCCAGCCGCCCCGACGCCGGGACCGGCCGCGCCGCCACCGCCCGCCCCTGCGGGCTGGGCGACGGACGACCGTGGTCAGCCACGGCGGTCGGGGCTGGCGCTTGCGTCGATGATCCTCGGGATCATCGGGCTGGTGACGTGCTTCATCGTGATCCCGGCGTTGCTGGCGTTCATCTTCGGCCTCGTCGCCGCCCGCCAGATCAAGCGCAGCGCCGGCGCGCTGACCGGCAAGGGTCTTGCCCGCGCCGGTTGGATCATGGGGCTCATCGGGTTGCTGGCCGGCGGTGCCTTCATCATTGCCGCCGCGTCCGGATCGTTCGACGAGGGCGAGACCGCCGTGTTCGATCTCGAGGAGGGCGACTGCGCCAACTTCGATTTCAACCCGGACTCCGAGCGCATCGTCGAGGTCTCGACGGTCGACGTCGTCGACTGCGACGAGGAGCACGAGGCCGAGGTCATCCAAGTCGGCGAGTTGAACCCGGACGAGGACCGGGACTACCCGGACAACCAGGCTCTCTTCGAGGAGTCGTACGAAGGGTGTGGACGCGAGGACCTCACCAACATCTTCGCGGTGGCCCCGGACGAGGACAGTTGGAATGACGACGGCGGACCGTACGTCTGCTTCGAGATGACCGACTGATGGCGTCCGCCTGATCGGTGTCGCAGAGCAGCGCAGCCGGATGTAGGCCGCGACCCGGCTGATAGCCTGCGGCTTCCCGCAAGGGGCGATTAGCTCAGTTGGAAGAGCGCCACGTTCACACCGTGGAAGTCGGGGGATCGAGGCCCCCATCGCCCACCCCGTAGTGCATTTGCTCAGGTAGATGCCGGAGACACGCGGCACCTGCGACGGTGGCGCGACTGGGCCTCGAGGCAGTCGGAGCCGGACCTCAGCACCCTCACTGCCCGGTGACAGGGCGACACCTCTCGAAGGGTTGCGAACGCAGCCCATCGGCGGTGGCGTTCACGTCGCCTTTCTCTTGTAGCGCACACGCGACGCGGGTGGCTCCTCGGAACTCGCGGTCGGCATGAGGTCCGGCTCCGGCGGCGGCGACGTCTCGGTCGGGGGTCGACGCCTCATCGTGCTCCGCAAGCGGCCGGCGGGCCGGGTCGGATCGGCCGGGACCATCGGCCGGGGCAGCGTCGTCGGGAGTGGATCGGGACCGACGGCGACCGGTGCCCGCCGTAGCGCCCTGATCGTCGCCTGAACCTTGCGATCAGGGGTCGGGAGTCGGCGTCCAACGACAACATCTGCTCGATCATCTCGGCGACGTCGTGTCGCACGCTGGGCGGCATCGTGAGGCGGTTTCCCGCACTGGCCGCCTCGCACGCGTAGTGGCAGTCACGGGGGAGCTGCGGCCCGACACCGAGGAGGAACTGCCAGAACACCAACCCGAGCGCGAAGATGTCCGACTGCACGGTCAACGTCCTGCCGTCGGCGCTGTAGCCCTTGATGTACGAGAGCAGCTCCGGCGAGTAGAACGGGGGATCGCCCGTGAGCCATTCGGGGCTCGGCGGCTCGGCGGAGATGTAGCTGCTGTCGAAGTCGATCACGTTGGCGTTGAACGTGTGCTTCGCGGTTCGGGAGATCAGGATGTTCGCCGGCTTGAGGTCGCCGTGCACGATGCCCGCGTTGTGGAGCGCATAGATCGCCGCCACGATCGCGCCCATCATGGCCAGCTTCTCCTCGAGCGCCAGGCGAGCGATGTCGTCGACGTCCATCGTGACGGCGTCGATCTTGCGCGCGACCTTGTAGTAGAGCGTTCCCTCGCGGAAGAACTCGATCGGCACCACGAGCTTCCCGCCGGCGCCGGCGACCTTCGCCGCACTCTTCAGCAGTTTTCGCTGGTGAGCCTCGAACGCGGCGCAGACGTCGCGCTTCTTCGCAATTGTCTCCGGTGACCCGGGCGCCCCGTCCAGCGGGTACTTCGGGGAAAGGAACGCCTTCACGAAGAAGTGCTCGCCGCCCTTCTCGGCGAACGTCCACTCGCAGTTGGCGCCGTTGGCCATGCGGAAGTCCTCGAGCAGCGCGTACCCGCGGATCGTGTCGCCTTGCTTCAGCTTCGCCATCGACGTCTCCCGTCGTCGGCGTCCTTGACGACGGTTGCAGCCGCTACCGATGCGTCAACGTCGCCGGATGGCACGTTGGTCTCACACACTCTGGGCGAGTGTGTCGAGGATCTCGTCATACTCGAAGTCGGCCAATCCTCCACCGGCTTCGGACGGGAAGTGCACGACCTCGTCCCACGTCGCCGACATGTCGCTCCACGGATACGTCTCGGGAGCGAACAGCACGAGCCGACACGCCGAGGAGCTCATCTTTGTCGTCTGTCCGCCCTCCCACAGGTCGGTCAACTCATTCAGGTCCGCCGGCGTGATCGACGAGAACGGGGCCGGTACGTGGCCGGCGGCCAGTTCGAGCGGATGGGCGGACGCATCCGTCCACACCACCACGAGGTGCCTCAACTTGTCGGCGTCGTGCAGCCAATCGGAGTGGAGCGCGATCGCCAGCGCCTCGAGCGCCGACTCGGGTTCGTCCCCGCCGCCGTCGGCCGTGATCTTGCGGATGAACTGCTCGAACGCAGCGCGCTCGTCGGGAAGATTGAAGAACTCCGAGACGATGAAGGCTTCCGAATCGGCGAGGATGTCGCGGTACACGATCACCCGCATCCGAAGCCGGGTGACGTGCTTGTCCTTCTCGGACATCGCGGCCAAGAGATCGTCGGGAAAACGAAGAGCTCGCGCCTTCACGTCTTCGATCACAGGTTTCATGCTGCCCGTCGCGTCGATGCAGAGCGCGATGTCGACGCCGTAGGTCAGGCCTTGCCCCATCTCGTCTCCCTACTGAAGCCCCGAACGTAGCCTCGGCGGGCCGACGATATCACTGGCCCCAGAAGCCCCACGGGCAACTTCGCGACGCCCAGTGGTCGCGCACGGTCTGGGTTCGATATTCCCCGCGCTGGGTGCGTGATTGGTGCTCTGCTACAGCAATGTCGGGCATGCCGATTCACGCGGCCGTGCTAGCGTCCGCGCGCACACGCAGGGTGGGCGAACGAGGGAGCGAGGTCGTGGGGGAGCACCGACTCCGTCAGCGCATGGTTGGTTGCGCATGCATCGTTCTCGCCGCGTGCTGGCCTGCCGGCGCGGTCGCGGCGCTCCCGGTCGCGCTCGATCCGGACTCGGGGAGCACGACCGTGTCGCTCGAGGAGCTTGGCCTGCGAGTGTCGCCGGACATCTATCGAGTTGGCCACCGTGGAGATCGTCGGCCGGAACGACGTCCTGACGGCGGAGGTCGCCAAGAATCGCCCCTTGACGGTCGAGATCGCCGCGGCCGAAGGCGTTGACGCCATCTCGCCGCAAACGATCGATCTGAAGCTGGCGGTCGAGTCTCACGATTCCCTCGGTGGCATCCACGTCGCGGAAGTGCCCGGGACATTCACGCTCGATGTCGGGGAATGGTCGCGCGCTTCGAGCGGCGGCGACAACCGATCACTGCTGCTCGTCGTGCTCGTCGCGGTCGCCGCGATGGGCGGGCTCGCCGCGTTCGTGTTCACCCGCGGACGCAGCCCCGTCTCCGTCGACAGCGGCGTTGGAGCGGGCCACATCTCGACGGCACCGGTACCGCCGCCGCCCACACCATCGCCACCACCCCCACCATCGCCACCACCCCCACCATCGCCACCACCCCCACCACTTCCACTACAACTACCACCAGCATCGCCACGGCTTCGTCCGGCCGGTTCCGCCCCTTCCGTGCGGCGACCTTCGTTCGTCGGGTTCTGGCCGTTGGACGAGCTAGGAGGCGACGAGAACATGCGAGGAACGAACATTCGCGGGATCGCCTCCGAATCGGCCGGCGACCGCGCCAGGGTCTGGATCCACGACGACCAGCTGGCGTTCGGCTTGTTCACCGAGAAGATCGCCGGCGGCGGCGAGGACGCGGACCCGATCCTGTTCATGTCGTCACCGCAAGCCGGGCGACAGCTGCTCGCCGTGTTCGATGGGATGGGCGGAGCAGGATCCGGACGCGTCACGTGCGACGACGGAGTGGAGCGGACCCAGGCCTACCTCGCGTCGCGACTGGTTCGGGGGGCGCTGAGCGATCGCTGCGAGCGGATGGTGGACGGACAGCAGTTCGAGGTGGACGACCTCCGGGCGGACATCACGCAGATCCTGCAGGACTGGCGCGATCGGTGGCAGCTCGAGGGGCGGTCGACCTTGAAGGGCGGACTGCGGCGAACGCTGCCGACGACGATGGCGGCGGCGATGGTCAACAAGACGTCCAACCAGGCGGCGACGGTGACCGCCTTCTGGGCCGGCGACTCCCGTGCGTACCTGCTGACTCCCCGCAGCGGCCTGCAGCAACTGACGGCCGATCACACCCGCGTGCGTGACGTCCTGTCGCAGCTGACCGACGACCCACCGATCAGCAACGTGGTGTCCGCGTCGCAGAGCTTCAGCATCGAGCAGCACCGCGTGAGCATCGACGAGCCCTTCGTCGTGGTGTGTGCCACCGACGGTGTGTTCGGGTACGTGCAGACACCAGGCCAGGTCGAGTACCACCTGCTGGAGACGCTCGACCGTGCCCGCGACGTGCGTGAGTGGGCGCATCTCTTGGTCGAGCGGGTTCTCGGGTACACGGCCGACGACGCCACGTTGGTGCTCAGCGCGATCGGCTTTCGAGATCTCGGACAGCTCCAGACGCTCTTTCGCGAGCGCATGGCTCACGTGCACGCGACCCAGGTGTTTCCGTTCGTGCAGGTGGCCGCAGCCGACTACGAGGCCGTCCGGTCGGTGCGTCAGGCCACCTGGGACGATTATCGCGACGTCTACACGAGCCTGATGCCCACCACTCCGCCGCCACCGAGAGGGACGTAGCGATGTTCACCAATGGCCAGCTCGTGAACGGGTACGAGGTCGTCGGGCCGGTCTCGGGCGGCAAGTCGCAGTCGTGGCAGGCGACCCGCGACCGCGAGCTCTACTTTCTCAAGCTGCTGCCCCGTCCGAAGTATCCCCGGCCGGACAAGCCGACGCCTGATCGCTACCAACAGATGCTCACGGTGTGCGACGAGTTCGAGCGACGCCACGTGGAGTTGATGCAGAAGCTGTCCGACACGATCGTCGGCGGCGGCAATCTCGTCAAGCCCACCGGGTTCTTCCGCGAGGGCAACTGCTACCTGAAGGCGTACCAGTTCGTGTCCGGCGAGAGCTCGCGCTCGATCGCAACGTCGTCGGTCACTCGGGAGGGCCGTGTCATCTTCCTGCGAACGCTCCTGCTGTGCCTGCGCGAGCTGCACACCCAGGCGATCGTCCATGGCGACTTGAAGCCGGAGAACGTGCTCATCGAACGGCGCGGGGCTTTTCCGGTCGCACGGTTGATCGACTTCGACGAGGCGTACGTCTCGGGTCAACCTCCGCCAGCCAACCAAGCGCCCGGGTCCGAGGACTACTACTCCCCGGAGCTCGTCCGCTACCGGAACAACGACGGTGCGCCCGCCGATCTCACCATCAGCGCCGACATCTTCGCGTTGGGACTCGTCATCCATGTCGCGATGGTGGGCCGCCGGCCCGCGACCAAAGGCGGAGCCGGCGAGACACCGGCCGAGGTCGTCGCCAGCGGCGGCACGCTCCACTACGACTCCCTCGACCTCGGGATGCCTGAGTTCGAGGCGACCGTCCACGCGACGTCGGCGCCACGGCCGTCGGATCGGCCGACCATCGAGCAGCTGCTCACGTCGATCGGCGTCGAGATCGCGCCGTTGCCGCCACCGGCCGCGCCATCGGACACGGAGCCGCTCCAATCGGCGACGGAACCCCCACCGTCGAGGGTGATCTCCACAGTGGGTCGGCGCAAGCAGCAGCAGGAGGGTCAGTCGGACGGCCCACGGGAGGGAACACCATGAGTCAGAACTCGAGCCCGAGCCCGACGGCCAGCTACGCCGTCGACGTCGTCTTCTGCATCGACTGCACGGGGAGCATGAAGACCTATCTCGAGTCGGTGAAGGCGACCGCGCAGACGTTCCACGAGCTCCTCGAGACCGAGATGAGCCGTCAGGGCAAGAGCATCCGTCAGTTCCGCGTGCGAGTGATCGCGTTCCGAGACCTCGGGCACGAGGGTCCCGACGCGATCCAATCCACCCGCTTCTTCCTGCTCCCCGACGAGAGGGATGCGTTCCACGCCTACGTCTCGACGCTGCACCCGGCGGGTGGCGGCGACGAGGCGGAGTCGGCGCTCGAGGCGTTGGCGACCGCGATCCGCTCGATGTGGGAGCGCGGCCTCGACCGTCGACGGCACGTCATCGTCATGTGCACGGATGCATCGGCGCATCCGCTGGGCCTGCACACGATGCGTCGCGATCCCCAGGATCCACCGATGCCTGAGGATCTCGACCAGCTCCTCCTCCTGTGGGGCGACTCCGTCGATGCCGGCGAGATGGAGCTCTCCGCCAAACGACTCTTGTTGTTCGCCCCCGACGCCTATCCGTGGAGTGATGTCGCCAACGACTGGGAGAACGTCATCTGGTTCCCGTCGGCCGCCGCTGACGGGCTGGCCGATCACGAGCAGCGGGAGATCATCGACCAGATCGCCAGCTCGGTGTAGCGGCGCGGCGACACGAGACGAGCGACCAAAATGTCGGAACCAACAAATCGGGTGCGGCGGTGTCCGCAATGCAATGTCGAGAACGCCGAGGCGGCCGCTCGTTGCATCGTCTGTGGCAGCGACCTCGCGGCGGTCGTGCCCGAAGCGGTGCCCGCCGAGCCGGTGCCCACCGAACCGGTGCCCGCCGAACCGGTTCCTGCGCCGACCGCCGATCGCGAGGTCGCCGCCACCGGCAGCACACCGCGTTCGTCGGACCAGGCTCCGCCGACCACGCAGGCCACCACGCGGGCGGCGGCCACGCAGGCCACAACTCAGGTCACGCTGACCGCCCCGTCCGAACGGCGCAGTTCCCGTCGGCTCGTCGGCGTGCTCGTGTTGGTCGTCGCCATCGCCGCGAGCGCGGGGATCACGTTCCTGCTGACCGGTCGATCCGGCGACGACACGCCGGCGTCGCCGATCGCGACCGCCGAAACGTCGGTGCACGAAACGTCGACGGCGTCCACGGCGACCGAGGTCGAGACGACCCTGCCCGCTCGCCCATCCACGACGCTGGCCATCACACCCGACGACGTCGCCGAGCGGACCACCGATGCGCCCCCGACGGTCGAGACGACGGTCCCACTTGGAACCGTCGCGCCGACCGTGGTGACGCCACCGGCGCCGAATCCGGTTCCGGTGGTCGCCGGCGCATTCGCGTCATCGGTGCGTCCCGACAGCGAGGACGGCTGCGGCAATCCCACCAACTACGCCCCTGAGCTGGCCATCGACGGGTTCATCGACACGGCATGGATGACGCCCGGTGACGGCTCGGGAGAGACGCTGACCATCGTGTTGACCGGTCCCTCGATCGTCACAGAGCTGGGGCTGGTTCCCGGCTACGACAAGTTCGATCCGTGCACGGACACCGATCGCTTCTTCGAGCTTCGGCGGATCACGTCGGTTCTCTGGACCTTCGACGATGGTTCCGAGATCGAACAGACAGTCGATCCGTCACCGGCGATGTGGACGATCACGCTGAACCGGGCGATCGTCACGTCGTCGGTCCAGATGACCATCTTGTCGACGATCGCCCCCGGGCTCGCCCGGCTCGACCACACGGCCGTCTCCGAGGTACTCGTGGCATGACGCGGTGGCACGCGATCGTGCTCGCGTTCGGACTCGTCGCGTGCACGGGAGACTCGGCGTCGGACGAGCGCTCAGCGACCTCACCCACGCCGGCCGGGTCGACCGTGGCCACGGCGCCGCCGGTGTCCGCGCCTGACGGGTCAACGTCGCCGTCGACGGCGCCTTCCGTTGAGACGTCATCGACGACGGTGACGACGGCGGATTCCTCGATCGTTCCGTCGACGGCGTCTCCGACCGTTCCGCCGACCGTGCCCGCCACGATGTCGACCGACCCGCCGGACCGGACGACGCCCTACCGCGTCCCCGTCGCGGACGTCTCGTCGGCGGGATGGGGGACGACGCACTCCGGGTACCCGGCGACGGACATCTTCGTCGGCTGCGGCGCCACCGTCGTGTCCCCGGTGAACGGGGTACTGCTCGAAGTGCGGCGGGTCAACGCCTACGACGCGACCGTCGACAACCCGGCGACGAGAGGGGGTCGCTCGGTGACGATCCTGGGCGACGATGGGGTCCGCTACTACCTCGCTCACTTCGAGACGATCGATGACGGCCTCGAACCCGGCGTCGCCGTAGCCGCCGGGCAGGACGTCGGGGTGATGGGTCGCACGGGACGCGCCTCGGCCTGCCACAGCCACTTCGGGATCTCGCCTCCGTGCCCCGGCAAGGAATGGTCGGTCCGGCGCGGGGTCGTGTGGCCGTACCCGTACCTCGACGCCTGGCGCGATGGCGAGCAGGTGAGTCCGGTCGCCGAGGTCGACGCCTGGCTGGCTGCGAACCCGGACGCTTGTGCCGAGGCGATGGCCGATCCGAACGCGGGGGACTCGTGAGCTGCGGCCCGAGAGCAGGAAACGCGTGTCGACGCCGGTAGTACGCAGGCGTCGATGTCCGCAGTGCAACGTGGACAACGCCGCGTCCTCTGGTCGGTGCATCGTGTGCGGGTCCGATCTGACCAGCGTCGCACCTGTGGAGTCGAGCTCGTCACCCGCAGTCGCGATGCCGACATCGATGTCTCCGGAACCGGCATCGAAGCGGGGTAGGCGAAGGGCGTTGCGGATCATCGCCCTTCTCGTCCTGCTCGCCGCGATTGCACTCGCAATCGTGCAGTCGGCCCGCGACGACGACGACGGCTTGCCCGCGCCACCGTCGACGCTCGAGGCGGTGCCTCACTCCGATTACAGCAGCGGCACCAACGCCGGCAACCACAACGCTGCGCTCACCATCGACGCGACGAGGAGCGCGAGACCCTGACCGCGCTTGCCCGTGCGGGCGATCCCGATGAAGCCGGCGATGATGCCGGGTACGACCAGCAGAACAGCGGCAACGACGAGGAACATGAACGACCAAGTGCCCCATGCGCGGCTGGTCGTGGCGACGGCCGGAACCGGGGCGGTCGTTGAATCGCTGCGAGGGGGAGTCTCCGTCCGCGTCGCGGTCGCGGTGGCGCTCGACGTCGACGTGTTCGTCGCGGTGTCCCGAGTCCGCGTCGCCGTCGATTGCGGCGACGGGCCGCGTTGGGTGGAGGTCGTCGCCCCCTTGCCGCTGTATTTGATCCGCGTTTCGGGGCGTGGCGCGGGCGCCACGGGGTCAGGCCGTGGCGAGTCGGGCGGCTGCGGCCGCGCTCGCGGCGGGTCTGACGGCGTTTCGGCCGTCACGATCGGCACCTCCGCAGTCACGACAGGCGCGACGACCCGCTCGAGCAGCTGCTCGATGTCCTGCACGCGCTCGGGTAGTAGCTCCGTGCGCCCCTTGAGCTCGCGCAGGAGGTAGATCGCGAGGAGGCGGTCGGTGGGATTGGCCAATGACATCTTCAGTTGTTGCAGGATCGCCTGCTGTTTGGCCCGCGAGATCGCGATGCGGGACTCCAGCGCGCGTTGCACGTCCGGCATATAGATCTCGGGAGCCGGGGGATCGGGTGGCAGCGGCTCAGGGAGGTCCGGGGTCAACGGCAGGTCGCTGAACGCACGACCGAGCGACAGCGCGGTCTCGGGCGTGCGGCTCGTGTAGTCCAAGCGGTTCAATTCCGACAGGTGCCTGGGCACGAAGCTGTCGGAGACCGGCTCGACGAGGACGGGCAGGATCAGACGGTTGACGAGTGCGGCGTACTTGGTCTCCTGCTCGAACGCGAACGATTCGATCGAGGTCGGGCTCATGACGGCCGCGACGACGTCCGCACCGCGGATGCGTTCCAGGATCACACTCCACCATGGAGCACCAGGCGGGATGGCACGGTCGAACCACACCTCGTTGCCGAGCTCCCGGATGTCGGCCGCGAGCATCTTGACGTTTGCCTCGTTCTCACGGACGTAGCTCACGAAGACGTGTCTTGACATCGGATGATCCTCTCTTCATGAAGAAGAGACCCCTCGTGGCAGAAAGATACGACCGATTCCGGCCTGGCCCACGACCATTCGACGGGCGCGATCTGCCCCGCAGGTCAATGATGCCACGGTCGTGGCAGCGCCCGTGCTGTTCGGCTCGTCGCGGCCCGTATCGCCCACCACGCCTTGGCTCAGAGGGTGGGCCGCGATGACATCCAGCGGCTACACCCTCCTCAAGCTCGACACCGATATTGAGCCAACCGCGCTCGAGGAACACGCACGACGGCGCACGGTCCCACTCACCCTTGTCGATCTGACGGCTCCGGAGCCGCTCTCGAAGGGGACAGGTAACTTGGTGGTCGACAGGGGCATCACCTCGTGGGCGGGCGCCCCGTCGTGGCGATCGTCCGATCGGTCGAGACCGCAGTGAGCGGCACGGTACGTTGGGCAGACGAGCGAACAAATGCCGCTGCAATGGCCCCTGGTGGGCCGACACGGGGAGCTCGAGCTGTTTGCCGCCACCCTTGTCGACCCACGAGCACACGGGTTCGTCATTCACGGGCCGCCCGGCGTCGGCAAGACCCGGCTGGCCGATCAGTGCTTGGCCGCCGCCGATGGCAGTGGTCGGAACGTGGCTCGGGCGACGGCCACGGAGGGCTCGCGGTCGATCCCGCTTGGGGCGCTGGCCCACCTGCTGCCCGCCGGCATCGGCGACGAACGCGATGATCTCGTGACCGTGATGGCAGAGGTGCTGCCGGTGCTGCGGGCGCAGGCGCTGAATGGTCCGCTCGTGCTGTTCGTCGATGATCTGCCGCTCTTGGACACGACGTCGGCGACGTTCGTCGGGCAGCTCGTCGACGCCGACCTCGTGTTCCTCGTCGCCACCGTCCGGTCCGACGCGCCGCTGCCGCCCGGGTTGGACGCGTTGTGGCACCGGGCTCGCGTCCGCCGCGTCGATCTCGACGACCTCGATCGGGCCGCAATCGACACGCTCCTGCACCTCGTGTTGCGCGGTCCGGTCGAGGCGGCCACGGTCACCGAGGTCTGGACGGCCAGTCGCGGCAACGTCCTGTTCGTGCGCGAGCTGGTACTCGGCGCGATCGACAGTGGTCACCTCGTCTGCCAGCACGGTGTGTGGCGTCTCGTTGGTTCGCTCGTCGCCACGCCGCGCCTCCACGACGTCGTCGCCACTCGCCTCGGTGCGTTGCCGCCGGCAGCCGCCGATGCGCTCGATCAGCTGGCGGTGTGGGAGCCGACGGGTTTGTCGCCGCTGGAGGACGCCGTCGGCCGCGACCAGCTCGAGTTGCTCGATCGGGCCGGGCTGTTGACGGTTCGCGCCGACGGTCGCCGGCAGACGGTGATGTTCGCCCATCCGCTCTATGGCGAGATCCTCCGCGCCCGCATGCCCGCGCTCGTCCGTCGTCGGCTCCTGCTCGAGCACGCCGACTGCCTCAACGCCCACGGCGCGCGTCGGCGGGAGGACCCCCTCAGGGCGGCGACCGCCAGGCTCGAGGTGTCGGGGTCAGCCGAGCTCGGACTGCTCATGCGGGCGGCCCGTCTAGCGCGCTACGGTCAGGACTTCACCCAGGTCGAGCGGCTCGGCCGGGCCGCGCTCCGACACGGCATGACGCCCGAGGTCGGGTTGCTGGTCGGTGAGGCACTGCACGAGCTCGGGTCGTTTGCCGAAGCGGACGAGGTGCTGACGGCCGCCGAGGCATCGGTCACCGACACCGACCCGCGCCTCGTCCACATCACCGAGATCCGCTCCCGCAACCTCGTGTGGGGGCTGTTGCGCGGCGACGAGGCGCTGGCGGTGAACCGGAGCGCTCGCGACCGGCTCGGCGACGGCCCCGGTGTCGAGGAGCTCACACTCAACGAAGCCTCCTTGCTCAGTTACTGCGGCCGGCCGCTCGAAGCTCTCGCGTTGCTCGAGCCGATGCCACCCACTGCCGATCGTCGCGCCCGCGCCCTGCGGGCCATGGCGGAGGTGCCGGCGCTCGTCGCGACCGGGCGGTGCGCGACGGGTGCCGCGACTGCGGTCCGTGCCTACGCCGAACATATGGAGTGTCCCGACCAAATCGCCCTCCCGGGCCCGGACGTGCACATCGGCAACCAGATCCACGCCCTCACCGAATGCGGGCGCTTGAACGACGCCGCGGCACTGGCCACAGCCGCGTACGAGGCGACACCGTCGACGGCGCCGCCTGACACCCTCGTGTGGCTCAGCCACCAGCTGGGCCGGTGCGCGCTGTTGTCGGGGGAAGTCGAGACGGCCCGGCGCTGGCTCGGTGAATCCTTGGCTCGATGTGACGCGCACAACATCATCGGTCCGAGCCGGCTCGTGCTGTCCGCTCTCGCCACCGCTCACGCCAGCCTCGGCGACGCGGCGGCTGCGTCGGCCGCGGTGATCGAGTTGGATCGGCGCCCGCGCGTTCCTGTTCGCGCCGGCCGAGCAGGAGCTGGGCCGAGCCTGGGGGCTGGTCGCGATGGGCGATCTGCCCGGGGCCCGGGACGTGCTGCGCGCGGCAGCGGAGCTTGCGGCCGCGAGCGGATATCGGATCACAGAGGCGTGGCTCCTCCACGATGTCGCGCGTCTCGGTGACCCAGCCTCCGTCGCCGATCGTCTCGGCGACCTCGCGGCGCAATGCGAAGGCGACCTCGTCGACGCCTACGCGAACCATGCGGCGGCCGCGGCCTCGGGCCTGCCGGATGCGCTCGTCGAGGCAACCGGTCGCTTCGAGCGGCTCGGCGCCTGGCTGCTCGCCGCCGAGTCGGCGACCGAAGCCGCCCAGGCCTACCAGCGACACGGGGACCGACGGGCCGCGGCGACGCTGGGAGTCCGCGCGACGGCGCTGGCCGAGCGCTGTGAGGGTGCCCGGACGCCGGGCCTGACCTCGCACGTCATCGTGGTGCCGCTCACCGCTCGAGAGCGCGACATCGCCACGATGGCGGCGCAGGGCGAGTCGAGCATGGCGATCGCCGAGCGCTTGTTCCTTTCGGTTCGCACCGTCAACAACCACCTCCAGAACGTGTACACGAAGCTCGGCGTCACCGGCCGCCGTCAGCTGGCGTCGGCGTTGGAGCCCGTCGGGGTCAGCCCGGTCGCGGCTGCGCCAACGCGCCCGTCATCATCGTCTCCGCCATGAGGTTGTAAGCCAGCGCCCACGCTTCGGCGACCTCGGCGGTCCAGCGGGGACCCAGCTCAGCCGCCAACGTCGACAACAACGCCCGACCCATCAGGCGGTAGTGCACGGCCCGCGCGCCGTAGTCCCGATGGCGGGCGCCGAGGGCGTGCGCCGACGAGCAGAACGTGTCGAGCTGCCGGATCGACCCGACCAGGGTGGCCAGCTCGGTGGCGAACCGCACCCGTTGGATCGCCGGGTCCGACGTGAACATCGCCGCCAACGCGGCGTCACCGGTGAACACACGCCGGTAGAACTCACCGGCGAGCGCATCGAGGTCGAGCGACTCGAAGCTCTCGGCCACGAGCGCGATCTGGCGAGGGGTCATGCGCCGATCGAACACGACCAGCGCGAGGTCGTCCTGAGCAATCGATGCTCATCTCGCCGATCGCCGCGACTCGATGAGCAATCGCTGCTCAGGACGACCCGGCTCGGCCGCTTCATGATGCGTTCGAGGCCGCCAGGTTCGACCTGGCCCCGACCCGAAGGGATCGCTCCATGTCCATCACCACTACTCGCGACGCCACGGCCATCGACGACCGGTCCGCCGCCACGGCTCGACGGCTCGCGCCCGCCCGACTGCGCGGTTCGGTGGTGCTCGTCACCGGCGCCGGGCGAGGCGTCGGGCAGCTCGTCGCCAGGGCATTCGCCGACGCCGGGGCCGCGGTCGCACTGGTCGCCCGCTCCGAGACCGAGCTGGCCAACACCGTCGAGCTCATCGAGGCGACCGGCGGCACCGCGGCCGCCGCGGTCGCCGACGTCACTGACGCCGCCGGGATGGCCGCGACCGTGGCCCGCCTCCGGCGCCGGCTGGGACCGATCGACGTGCTCGTCAACAACGCCGGGATCATGGGACCGGTCGGCCCGCTTTGGGAGATCGACCCCGTCGAATGGTGGACGACGATGGACGTCAACGTGCGCGGCATCGTGCTGTGCTCCCAACTCGTTCTGCCCGACATGGTCGCCGCGCGTCGTGGCCGGATCATCAATATCACCAGCCAAGCCGGCGTCCATCGCTGGCCGCTCGTGTCGGCGTACTCGGTCTCCAAGGCCGCCGTCGTCAAGCTGACCGAGAACCTCGCCCTCGAGACGAGACGTCACGGCATCGGTGTATTCAGCGTCCATCCGGGATTGCTCCCCATCGGGATCTCGGAGACCGTCGCCGCCCACACCCCGACCACCTCCCACGAGGCCCACATCCGGAGCTGGGCACTCAACGAGCTCGCCGAGGGCCGTGGCGCCGACCCGGCCCGGGCCGCCGAGTTGCTGATCCGGCTCGCCGCCGGCGACGGCGATGGCCTCTCAGGCCGGCATCTGTCGGTGCACGACGATCTCGACGCCGTGCTGGCCCACCTGCCCGACGTCCGCGACCGCGACCTCTACGTCCTCCGGCTCGAGCGCCTGCGGATCCCCGCCGCCGGCCGGTAGCCGGACCACCAACCCACCACCCACCGTCCCAAACACTCCGAGGAGTTCTTCCCATGACCACCACCCACAGCACCCGCCCCGCCGGGGCACCGGCCTACTACCTCGGCCGTCCGACCGACGTCTGGCAGACCGCCCTGCGACGTCGACGCCGCAGCAGTCAGAGCGCCAGCCCGACCACCCCGACCGCACGCGACCGCCGGGTCGCCATCCAGCAAGGAGCACTGTCATGAAGGTCCCGTTCAACGTCCTCGACTTCCTCGACCGCGCCGAACACGTCTACGGCGACCGCATCGGCGTGGTCGACGAACCCGACCAGCCCGCCGACAGCTGGGGACAGCTGACGTGGCGGCAGGTCGCCGAGTACGCCAGGGCGATGGCCGCCGGCCTCGACGCCCTCGGCATCGGACGCGGCGAGCGCGTCGCGATCGTCTCGCACAACAGCGCCCGCCTCCTCGTCGCCCTGTTCGCGGTATCCGGCTACGGACGCGTCGTCGTGCCGATCAACTTCCGCCTCAACGCCGACGAGGTTCGCTACATCGTCGAGCAATCCGGCGCGTCGGTGCTCCTCGTCGATCCCGAACTCGACGACGCACTCGCCGACGTCGACGCGCCGCACCGGTTCGTGCTCGGCCGCGAGTCCGACGCGACGCTGCTGCAGTTCGACCGCCAGCCGAACCCGTGGGTCGATCCGAGCGAGGATGCCGTGGCGTCGATCAACTACACGAGCGGCACGACGGCCCGCCCGAAGGGCGTCGAGCTCACCCACCGCAACCTGTACGTCAACGCGCTCACCTTCGGATGGCACGCCGGCGTGACCGACCGTGACGTCTACCTGTGGGCCGTGCCGATGTTCCACTGCAACGGCTGGGGCATGGTGTACGCGATCACCGGCATGGGCGGTCGGCACATCATGTTGCGCAAGGTCGACGGACCGGAGATCCTGCGGCGCATCGACCGCGAGGGCGTCACGTTCATGGGCGGTGCACCAGCCGTCGTCAGCACCATCCTCACCGCCGCGTCGGAGCGGTCCGGTCCGACACCCGGACGGGACCACGTGCGCATCGTTGTCGGCGGAGCCCCTCCCCCCACCGCTGTCATCGAACGGGTGGAGACCGAGCTCGGATGGGAGTTCATGCAGATCTACGGTCTCACAGAGACCTCGCCGCTGTTGACGCTCAACCGTCGCCGGGCCGAATGGGACGCCTTCACCCCGACCGAACGGGCGTGGCACCTCGGTCGGGCCGGTGCACCGGCGATCGGTGTCCGCGTTCGCATCGACGAGGACGGCGAGGTGCTCGCCCGCGGCAATGTCGTCTTCGGCGGCTACTGGGATCAACCCGACGCCACCGCCGAGGTCGTCGTCGACAGCTGGTTCCGGACCGGGGACGGCGGCCGGCTCGACAGCCAGGGCTACCTCACCATCTCGGACCGCAAGAAGGACGTCATCATCTCCGGCGGCGAGAACGTCTCGTCGATCGAGGTCGAGGACTGCCTGTGCCAGCATCCAGCTGTCGCCGAGGCCGCCGTCATCGGCGTGCCCGACGTGAAGTGGGGCGAGACCGTCAAGGCGCTGGTCGTGCTCCGGCCCGGAGCCCACGCCACCGAGAATCAGCTCATCGAGCATTGCCGCGCCCACCTCGCGCACTACAAATGCCCAACCTCCGTCGAGTTCGACAGTGCCCTGGCCCGCACAGCCACCGGCAAAGTCCAGAAGTTCAAGCTCCGCGCCCCCTACTGGCAGGGCCGGGCCCGCCTCGTCAACTGACGGCCCGGCGTCGGGACCGGTTGACCGATTTAGCGGTTTGCGTCGACGACCGGATCGTTGTGGCGTGACAGCGGAAGGCCAGGATCGACAAGTGGATGTATCGCGGCAGCCCTTCCTCCATCGGTGTCCTTGACTCGATTCTGCGCGCCGCCGAAGAGACGCCGGGTACAACAGGTTGGCGGTTCTGAAAGTCGGCGCGACCCGAGGATCGGCCATTCGGGGCTATTCGTCGAGGTTTCGCCGATTCGCTCAAAAGGATGACAGGGCAGCCTGTCGTTCAGCGCAGGATCGACTGTCACCTCGCTCGTCGGACAGCCGGGACGCGCCGAGTCCGAACGTCTGAGGGTTCACATGGAGGGGACGACGGGATTCCAACACCCGACCGCTCTGCCGCAAACATGTGCCGTACCGTGCACGCGGAGTGGTCGTCGCCATGATTGGTGGCGACGCGACCGCGGGTTGTCGACGCCGAGTAGTGTAAATGCGCTATTTGTGCACTCGTTGCGAGATTTTGCTTGTGTTGGGTTGATCGGCTCCATACGTTGATCATTGCGGCTCCATACGTTGAGCATTGCTGGGAAACCGCACACGAGAATTCGAGGATCCTTGGGGGTTGAGGTGGCGGCGGGACCCCTCGCTGTTGAGCCGCGTCAAAGTTTGGCCGGGGCGACTGCAGCTTCAAGGGGAGCAGGTGAGTTCTCGCGCAATGATCGCGCGAATCTGAGAGGGTCAACGCGGCGCGCATGGCGAGCCGCCATCTCTGGGCGAGGGGGGTGGAGTGGCGTCCCTGCACCACCGACAACACGGCACCAACGCCCTCTACAACCATTCCGCCGCCGAGGAGTTCAATGGGGCCCGGGCCGGCCAGACCCGGCTCGTCGATGCCGAATCCGGGCCGGCGTCGGTCCCGGCCGGTGGTGGCGCACTGCGTCGGTACCGCCACGTCGCCATCGGGCTCGCCCTCTCGGACGCCCTCTGCGTGGTGGTGGCCCTGGTGGGGTCCTACGCCCTGCGCTATCCGGGCGAGCTCGTGCCGGGCCCTGAAGCGGTCGCCCTCGCCCTCGCGCCGTTGCTGTGGTACGTCGTGTTCTCCACCTTCGACCTGTACGCCCCCCAGCACCTGTCGGCTCCTGAGGAGCTGCGCCGTGTCATCGGGGCGTCGGGGGTGGGGATCGTCGTGCTGGTGCTCGGGAGCTTCGGGTCCAAGGCGTCGTTCTCCCGGGCCTGGATCGGTCTGACCTGGGTGCTGGTCCTGCTGCTGGAGCTGCTGTCACGGCGATTGTGGCGGGCCTACCAATGGCGCCTGCGAATGGACGGTCGCCTGGCCCTGCGGACCTTGGTCGTCGGCACCTCGGCCGAGGCCAGACGGCTGGTGGAGATCCTCGAGGTCGAGGACTCGGGGTTCCTCCCGCTCGGGCACGTGCTGGGCTCCGGCCCGGCCGTGCCTGCCAACCGACTGCCCATCCTGGGGCGAATCGGTGAGCTCGACCGCGTGGTGCGGGAGCAGGCCGCCGAATGCCTGTTCGTCGCGTCCGCCGGGATCACCGAAGCCGATCTGTCCCGGGTCGCGCAGGTCGCCCGCCAGACGCAGGTCGAGGTCCGGGTGCTGGCCAACCTGCCCCAGATGCTCACCTCCCGGCTGGCAGTCCTGAAGGTGGGGCCGGCCATCTCGGTCGCGCTGCGACCGGTGTGCCTTTCTGGGCCTCAGGCGACCGTGAAGCGGCTCATCGACCTCGTCGTGGCCTCGGTGGCCTTGCTTCTCACCCTTCCCTTGTGGCCGTTCATCGCCCTGGCCATCCGCCTCGACTCCAGCGGCCCGACCCTGTTCCATCAGGAGCGGGTGACCAGGGACGGACGGATCTTCCGGATGCACAAGTTCCGCACGATGCGGACCGGCGATCCTGCCTTCGACACGTCCCGGCCCTTCTTCAAGCTGGAGTCCGACCCGCGGTTGACTCGTGTCGGGGCGCTCCTGCGGCGGCTCAGCCTCGACGAGCTGCCCCAGCTGTGGAACGTCCTCATCGGGGACATGAGCATCGTCGGGCCCCGTCCACTGCCCGCCGACCAGGTGGCCGCGCACCCAGACCTGCTGGCCCCACGACAGTCGGTTCCCGCGGGAATGACCGGCTGGTGGCAGATCAACGGCCGCAGCCGCGTGACGGCGGAGGAGGCGCTCAGGCTGGACCTGTTCTACATCGAGAACTGGTCACCCACCCTCGACCTGTACATCATGCTGAAGTCGTTCGGCGCCGTCGTCAAGCGGCAGGGGGCCTGCTGAGATGCTGGCGGCCGTGCGGCCCGGTCGCGGGCTGAGCCATGTGCGGGATCCTGGGCACCTACGACATCGCGGTCGACGCGGGCTCGTGGGCGGCGATGTCCGACGCCCTCGCTCACCGCGGGCCGGACGCGGTCGGCACCTGGACCAGCGCCGACGACGCCGAACGGGTGCGGCTCGGGCACCGGCGGCTCTCGATCATCGACCTCACCGCCGCCGCCAACCAGCCGTTCGTGAAGGACGGGCTGGTGCTGGTGTTCAACGGCGAGATCTACAACTACCGCCAGCTGCGGGCCGAGCTGGGCGGCGTCGGGATCAGCTTCCGGACCAGCTCCGACACCGAGGTGCTGCTAGAGGCGTGGCGGCGCTGGGGCCCGGCGTGCCTGCGACGGCTCCGCGGCATGTTCGCGTTCGCGCTGTTCGACGAGCGACAGGGCTCGCTCACCCTCGCTCGCGACCAGTTCGGCATCAAGCCGCTGTTCTGGACGGAGCGGGACGGCGGCGTGGCCTTCGCCTCGGAGCTCAAGGGGCTGCGGCCCCTGCTCGGGGAGCGCCCGCCGATCGACCACACGGCCATCGTGGCGTCCCTGATGTACTCCTGGATCCCCGAGGAACACTGCGTCTACCAGGGTGTCCACAAGCTGCCACCGGGGACCTGGCTCGAGGTCGGCCCGGACGGCCGTCGGCGGCAGGGGCGGTTCTTCGACCCCCGGGCCGAGCTCGCCGCGCCGTCCGGACGGCGGGTCGACGTGGAGGAGCTGCGCGGCCTCATCGAGGACTCGGTCGCCGCGCACCTGGTGGCCGACGTGCCGATCTCCACGTTCCTGTCCGGCGGGCTGGACTCCAGCCTCCTCACCGTCCTGGCCGCCCGGCACAACCGCGACATCGACTGCTACACGATCTCGTTCCGGCCGGAGGACCGGCGTCTGGAGGCCATGCCCGATGACCTTGCCTACGCCCGCAAGCTCGCCGGCCAGCACGGCATCAGGCTGCATGAGGTCGAGATCGCCCCCGACGTGGCCGACTTGCTCCCGCGTATGGTGCACATGCTGGACGAGCCGATCGGCGACGCCGCCGCCATCAACACCTATCTCATCTGCCGTGCTGCAAGGCAGGCCGGGGTGAAGGTGCTGCTGTCCGGCATGGGCGCCGACGAGCTGTTCGGCGGCTACCGCAAGCACTATGCCGGGCAGCTCGCCGCCCGCTACCGCCGCCTGCCCGGCGTCCTGCGCCAGCGGGTCGTCGCGCCGGCCGTCGAGCGGCTACCGGTGGCCGGCCGGCGTCGCGGCTATCGGACGGCACGCTGGGCCAAGCGCTTCGTGGCCTTCGCGGACCTGCCCGAAGAGGCGGCGTTCCGTCGCAGCTACACCCACTACGACGTCGGCGATCTGCACGAGCTCCTCGATCCCGAGCTCTGGCCGAGGGTCGACCAGCTGGTCGTGGAGCACGCGGCCGTCTACGCCGAGGGCCCCGCCGATGACTACGTGAACCGCATGTGCTACACCGACACGCGGCTGTTCCTGACCGGTCTCAACCTGGCCTACACCGATCGGGCCAGCATGGCCGCCTCGACGGAGGTCCGCGTCCCGTACGTGGACAAGGAGGTGGCGGCAGCCGCCTTCGCCATTCCCGGCCGCGCCAAGATCGTCGGCCGCGAGTGCAAGGCGATCCTGAAGCAGGCGGCCGAGGCGTGGCTGCCCAGGGAGATCGTGTACCGGCCCAAGGGGCTCTTCAGCGCGCCGCTGCGGGCCTGGATCCGCCGCGACCTGGCGGACATGGTCGACGACCTGGTCGCCGGGGGGACCCTGGTCACCTCCGGGTTGGTGGACAAGCAGATGGTGAGGACGATGATCGACGATGACCGCCGCGGCGCCGCCGATCGGTCCAAGGAGATCTGGCAGCTGTTGACCCTCGAGGTCTGGCACCGGCAGCAGAGCAGCGACCCATGAAGCAGGTCGCCCAGAACTACCGGTCCGGCGAGCTGACGGTGCTCGAGGTGCCGGTGCCCGCCCTGCGGCCGGGTGGCGTTCTGGTCCGCACGCTGTTCTCGCTCATCTCCACGGGCACCGAGATGATGAAGATCAACGAGAGCAAGCTCTCGCTCGTCGGCAAGGCGCGCGCCCGGCCAGACCAGGTGAAGCAGGTCATGCAGTCGGTATCCCAGCAGGGGCTTCGCGCCACCTACCGGAAGGTCAGCGACCGGCTCGAGGCCTACACGCCCCTCGGGTACTCGCTGTGCGGCGTGGTCGTCGAGGTGGGCGCGGACGTGGAGGAGCTGTCCGTCGGGCAGCGAGTCGCCTGCGCCGGAAACAGCTACGCGCTCCACGCCGAGTACAACTGGGTCCCGCGCAAGCTGTGCGTGCCGCTGCCCGATGAGGTCGCTTCCGAGCACGCCGCCTTCACCACCGTGGGCGCCATCGCCATGCAGGGTTGCCGGCAGTCGGAGGCGCGCCTTGGGGAGACCGCCTGTGTCATCGGCCTCGGCTTGGTCGGACAGCTGCTCGTCCAGCTCCTGCGGGCCGCCGGGGTCAACGTCGTCGGCCTCGACCCGTCGATCGAGCGCTGCCGGCTGGCCGAGCAGAGCGGGGCGGTCGCCTGCCGCCCACCCGACCGTGCCCATCGCGGGCCGGTGGTGGAGGCGCTCGCCGTCCTCACTGACCGCGCCGGCGCCGACCACATCTTCCTCACCGCGGGCGGCGACACCAACCAGCCGGTCGAGCTCGCCGCCGAACTGGCCCGAGACCGGGCCCGGGTCGTCGACATCGGCAAGAGCCGCCTGGACCTGCCCTGGACCGAGTACTACGCCAAGGAGCTCGAGGTCCGCTTCTCGCGCTCGTACGGCCCCGGGCGCTACGACCCGACCTACGAGGAGGACGGGGTCGACTACCCGATCGGGTACGTCCGGTGGACCGAGCGGCGCAACATGGCCTGCTTCCTGGACCTTGTGGCTCAGGGTCGGCTCGACTTGGACCCGCTGGTCTCCGCGGTCCTGCCCTTCGACGACGCGGTCGGCGCCTACGAGCGCATCAGACGCGGCGAGCCCGGCGTGGTCGGCATCCTGTTCCGCTATTCGGCTGACGGGTCGCCGCAGCGCCGCCAGGCCGCCACGAGCATGCCCGACCGACCGGCTCGGCGACCAGTCGCACACCCGGTGGTCCGACTCGGGGTGATCGGCGCCGGCAGCTACGCCACCAGCATGCTCCTGCCCCACCTGCGCGACCGGCCCGACGTCCGGTTGGTCGAGGTGGCGACCGCGACCGGGCTGTCCGCCGCCAACGCACAGCGCCGGTTCGGCTTCGAGCGCTGCTCGACCGACCACCGGGGCCTGCTGGCCGACGAGACGGTCGACGCCGTGGTGATCGCCACTCGCCACCACGCGCACGCGGCCATGGTGTGCGAGGCCCTGGCGGCCGGCAAAGCAGTGTTCGTCGAGAAGCCCTTGGCGGTCGACCCGGATCAGCTCCGGGCGATCCTCTCGGTGGTCGCCGACAGCGGCAACGACCGTCTGATGGTCGGCTTCAACCGGCGCTTCGCGCCGCTGCTCGTCGACCTCAAGGCCGCCACCGGGTCCCGCAGCGGGCCGGTCCAGGTCCGCTACGACGTCAATGCCGGTCGGCTGGAAGCGGGGAGCTGGTACGGCCACCCCGAGGAGGGCTCGCGCCTCGTGGGGGAGGGATGCCACTTCGTCGACACCATCTCGTGGTGGCTCGAACAGAACCCGGTCGCGGTGTTCTCGGCCGCTACCCGCGATCCCGACGACACCGCGACCACGCTGCTGTACCCCGACGGGTCGGTCGCGACCATCGCCTACCAGACCGGCGGCGACCCGCGCGCGCCCAAGGAGCTGTTCCAGGTCAGCGGGGACGGCCGGGTGGCCAGACTGCACAACTTCCAGCGCACCGAGCTGTGGCGCGGGGGCCGCCGCCGCGTCCGCCGATCCCGCACCGGCATCGACAAGGGCCAGCGGCAGGAGATGGACGCCTTCGTGCGCGCCGTCGCCGAGGCCCGGGTGATGCCGACCGCGCTGGATTCGCTGGCGGCCACGACCCTCGCCACCTTCGCAGCCCAGCGCAGCGTGGGCAGCCGGCGCCTGGAGGCCGTGATGGTCGACGAGGGCGCGGCGGAATGAACCTCCGGTGGTACGCCCGGCGCCTGGCCAGCATGTCGCCTGCGGAGATGGCTGGGCGGGCGCGCGACGAGGTGACCAGGCGTCGCTGGCGGGGCCGCCAGGTCACTGACGCGGGCGCCGACCCGGCGAGCGTGCCGGCCATGCGCCCGGCCTTCGCCGCCCTCCTGCCTGCGGCCGGCGCCGACGTGCCAGAGGATGCCAGGGTCCGGCTCAAGGAGGCTGCCGAGGGACTCCTCGGCGGCCGCTGGCCGGTGTTCGCTCGGGAACGCGACGACATGGCGCCGGCACCGGACTGGTCCCTGGACCCGCACACCGGCCGGCGGGCGCCCGACCGGAGCTACTGCTTCGCCATCGACCACCGCGACGCCGAGGCGGTCGGCGACGTCAAGTACGTGTGGGAGCTGTCGCGCCACCAGCACCTGACCGTGCTGGCGGCCGCCTACCGCCTGGATGGCGACGAGCGGTACGCCGATGCTGTGGACACGCAGCTGCGCTCCTGGTGGGCGGCCAACCCGTTCCTGTCCGGCATCCACTGGACCAGCGGCATCGAGCTCGGCCTGCGCCTGGTGTCCTGGGTCTGGATCCGGCGGCTGCTCGACGGCTGGGAAGGGACCCGGTCGCTCTTCGAGGGCAACCGCACCTTTCTGCAGCAGCTCCATCACCACCAGGAGTGGCTGGCCCGGCTGCCGAGCCACGGATCCTCGGCCAACAACCACCTCCTGGCCGAGATGGCTGGACAGTTCGTCGCGGGCTGCGCCTTCCCCTGGTTCCGGGAGAGCGGCGCCTGGCGTGAGGCGGCCGCCACCACGCTCCGGCGCGAGCTCGTGCGGCAGACGTTCGCCAGCGGCCTGAACCGCGAGCTGGCCACCGACTACCACGGCTTCGTGCTCGAGCTCGGGCTCGCCGCGGCCCTCGAGGGCGAGCTGGCCGGCCATCCGCTCGGCGACCAGGTCTGGGACACCCTGCGGCGCATGACCGACGCGCTGGCCGCGGTCGTCGACGTGCGCCTGCGCCCGCCCCGCCAAGGCGACGCCGACGACGGCCACGGACTGTTGCTGGACGGCCCCGGCTATGACCGCTGGGCCTCCCTCCTGGCCACCGGCGCCGCGCTGTTCGGTCCCGCGTCCTGGTGGCCGGCCGGGTACGGCGGGGACGCCCGCACCGCGCTGTGGACGCCGCTCGCCGTCCGCCCGCTCGCCCGGTGGGCCCCGGCCGGCGCGGCGGTCGTCGCTGTTCGCCGACGCCGGCATGGCGCTCCTGCGCGACACCGACGGGCGGCGCGACGAGCTCTGGTGCCGTGCCGACCACGGCCCTCACGGATACCTGTCGATCGCCGCCCATGCCCACGCCGACGCTCTGGCCATCGAGGTCCGGGTGGGCGGGGTCGACGTGCTCGCGGACCCGGGGACCTACTGCTACGGCGCCGACCCGGCGTGGCGCGCCTACTTCCGCTCCACGCTGGCTCACAACACCCTGGAGGTCGGCGGTGTCGACCAGTCGGTAGCGGCCGGCACCCACCTCTGGGCCCGGCAGGCCCGGTCCGAGCTCCAGGGCGTGGCCGGGCTGGACGGCGGCCCGGTGGCCGAGTGGTCGGCCGCCCACCACGGCTACCGGCGCCTGCGGCCACCGGTCGTCCACCGCCGGAGCGTCCGGCTGGACCGGCCGGAACGCCGGCTGGTCGTCGAGGACCGCCTCGACGGCGGCGCTCACGACTGCCGCCTGGCCTTCCACCTCGGCCCCGACGTCGCCTGCACCCTCGAACGCGGTCGGGCCGTGCTCCAGTGGTGCGACGGTCACGGCCGATCGGGCGCGACGCTCACCCTCCCCGACGAGCTCGCCTGGCGGTGCCTGGAAGGCGAGACCGACCCGCCCGTGGGCTGGTACTCGCCGGCGTTCGACGCGCGGGTACCCACGGTCACGTTGGTCGGGAGCGGCCGGGTCGGTGACGGCCAGGCGTTGACCACGGTCCTCCAGCTCGACCCGGGGACCACGCCATGAGGATCAGCGTCTACGGGCTGGGCTACGTCGGCGCCGTCTCCGCCGCCTGCCTGGCTGCCGACGGCCACACGGTCGTGGGTGTCGATACCAACCCGGTCAAGGTCGACCTGCTGAACCAGGGCCACGCGCCCGTGGTCGAGGCCGGCCTCGGCGAGCTCATCGAGGAGGGCGTGCGCGTCGGCCGCTTGCGGGCCACCACCGACTGCGACGCGGCGGTCGCCGGCACCGACGTCGGTCTGGTGTGCGTGGGTACACCGAGCAGTGGCAACGGCAGCCTCGACCTCACGAACCTGCGCCGGGTGGCCGGCGACATCGGGCAGGCCATCCGCCGCTGTGGTTCGCCCTTCACGTTGGTCGTCCGGAGCACGATCCTGCCGGGCACCACGCGCGACGTCCTGCTGCCCGAGCTGGAGCGGACCGCGGGCCGCCCCGTGGCGGTCGCGGTGTACCCCGAGTTCCTGCGAGAGGGGACGGCCATCCGTGACCACCGCGAGCCGCCCAAGGTGGTCATCGGCGCGACCGACGACGCGGTCCGCGACCTCGTGACCGCGCTGGCGGCGCGGCCGGGTGCGCCGCTGATCCAGACCGACCTGGAGCTGGCCGAGATGGCCAAGTACGTCGACAACTCGTGGCACGCCCTCAAGGTGGCCTTCGCCAACGAGATCGGCAGCCTGGCCAAGGCCCAGGGTCTCGATGGCCACCGGGTCATGGACATCCTCTGCGCCGACACCACGCTCAACCTGTCCCCGGTCTACCTGCGCCCAGGCTTCGCCTTCGGTGGCTCCTGCCTGCCCAAGGACGTCCGGGCCTTGCGCTACCAAGGCCGCGCCCTCGACCTCGACCTTCCGCTGCTCAACTCGATCCTGCCCAGCAACGCGCAACAGCTCGACCGGGCGTTCCAGCTGGTGATCGATGCCGGTGCCCGCCAGGTCGGGGTGCTGGGGCTCGCCTTCAAGGAGGGCACCGACGACCTACGCGAGAGCCCCATGGTCGACGTGGTGGAGCGGTTGATCGGCAAGGGCTACGAGGTCAGGATCTACGACGCCAACGTCAACCTGGCCAAGCTGGTGGGTGCCAACAGGAGCTACATCCTCGACCAGATCCCCCACATCTCGGAGCTGATGGTGTCGAGCGTCGACGAGGTTCTCGCCCACGCCCACACCCTTGTGATCGGCAACAACGACCCGGCGTTCCGGGCGGTCGCGGAGCGTCCGTGGCCAGGGCAGCGGATCGTCGACCTCGCTCACATCGTCGACCGGCGCAGCGATGGCAATGGGTACGTTGGCATCTGCTGGTAGGCCCCGCCGGGTCCTCATCGTCGTCCAGAACCTGCCGGTCCCGTTCGACCGCCGGGTGTGGTTGGAGGCCACCACCCTGGCCAGGGCCGGCTACAAGGTGAGCGTCATCTGTCCGAAGGCCAAGGGCTTCAACCGCTCGTTCGAGGTCCTCGAGGACGTGCACATCCACCGCTACGGGCTCCCGGTGGACGCTCGGGGCCCGTTCGGCTTCGTCGTCGAGTTCCTCTGGTGCTTCGTGCGCACGACGATGAAGTCGGTCCGGGTGGCCGTGGCCGGCCGCGGCTTCGACGTCCTCCACGTCTGCAACCCGCCGGAGACGTACTGGCCGCTCGGCCGCTTCTGGAAGCTCTTCGGCAAGCGGTTCCTGTTCGACCATCACGACCTCTCGCCCGAGATGTACCAGGCCAAGTTCGGCGCCACGGGTGGGCGGGCCTTGGCCGGGCTGCGGTACCTGGAGCGCAAGACGTTCGAGACCGCCGACCTGGTCATCACCACCAACCAGAGCCACCAGCGGATCGCGGTCGAGCGAGGCGGGAAGGCGCCGGCCGACGTCTACGTGGTGCGCTCCGGCCCTGACCTCGAGCGCCTGACCGTCTACCCACCGGATCCGGCCTGGCGCAAGGGCAGGCGCCACCTGATCGTCTACCTCGGTGAGATCTGCAAGCAGGACGGGGTGGACCACCTGATCCGGGCGGTGAAGGTGCTGCGTGACGAGCTCGGCCGCGACGACGTCCACTGCGTGCTCGTCGGCGGTGGGCCGCACCAGCCGAGCATCAAGGCGTACGCGAAGGAGCTCGGCGTGGACGAGCGGTGCACCTTCACCGGTCGGGTCAGCGACGACGAGCTCTGCCGCGTCCTGTCCTCCGCCGATCTCGGGGTCGATCCGGACCCGAAGAACGACTGGTCGGACAAGAGCACGATGAACAAGATCATGGAGTACATGTTCTTCGGGCTCCCGGTCGTCGCCTACGACCTCACCGAGCACCGCGTCTCGGCCGGGCCGGCGGCCGTGTTCGCCGAGCCCAACCGCGAGCGGGCGCTCGCCCTCAGCATCAGCGACGCTGCTCGACGATCCGGCCGGCCGCCGCCGCATGGGCGAGCTCGGCCGCGAACGCGTGCGCACGACCCTGGCCTGGGAGCACTCGGCGCCGGTGCTGCTGGCCGCCTACGATCAGCTCTGGCCGGCGCCGGCCGGAGGTGGGCGCGTCGTCGATCTCGACGGGGCGCCGGAGGACGCCCGGCGATGAGGCCACCGGAACCACGCCGTGATCGCCATCGCCGCGCCGAGGGTCACCACCAGCCCGGTGCTGACGCCGCCCACGACGTCGGTCAGCGAGTGCACCGTCTCCACCAGGCGGGCCACGGCGACGACCAGCACGAACCGGCGCCCAGGCAGGCGGCGATGATGCGGGTTGGCGGCACGGGCACCACTCGGAGCACGAGCACGGCTGTCATGACCGTCGCGGTCGCCACCGCGACGTGGCCCGACGGAAACAGCTCGGCCGGGTCACCGTTCCACGTGCGATGCACGAGGCCCTTGAGCAGCACCTCGGCCACCAGGGCGGCGGGGGCAGCCGTGAGGGCGAGGACCACCGCGTCGCGCCGCCCGGCGAGCCATGCGACGGCGCCACCGACCACGGTGATGAGCACCACAGCGACCGGCAAACTGCGGAGATGACCTTCGCCACCCGATTGGCGTGGGCGTTGGCGCGCTCCTGCCAGCCCATCACCCACGCGTCGACCGGGTTCAAGCGGGTGGCGTGCCAGACCAGCCCGGCCAGGAGGGCCCCGACCAGGAAGGCGACCACGGCCACCGGGGCGGCCCACGACGGGGCGAGCGCCGGGGCCGGCCCAGTCGGGTCCGCCGCAGGGCGGTCAGCGCCCGCCATGCCCGGACGGTAGCGGCCCGGCCGGCCACAGGCGAGGGGTGAACGACGTGCAAGCTCCGACGCTGTCGATCGCGATGCCGACCCGCAACCGTCCCGGCCTGCTCGAGCGGGCGCTGGCTCGGTCGTCCAGGCGATCTCGCCCGTGGCCGAGCAGATCGAGGTGGCCGTCTCCGACGGGTCCGACGACGGCGCCACCGGTGACGTGGTGCGACGGGTCCTGAACGGCTGGCCCTCGGGGTACCGCTACGTCTGGAACCGGCCCTCGCTGCCGCTGGTCCAGAACATGAACCGTGCCGTGGAGATCTCCACCGGCGAATGGGTCATGCAGCTCGACGACGACGACTACCTGCTGCCGGGCGCGGGTGCCGCCATGCTCGACGCGATCCGACGGGCGGCATCCGAGGAGAGCGTGCTGCTGTTCGGGGTCCACATCGTGGACGGCGACGGCGTGCGCCGGCGCCAGCAGACGTTCCGCCGCGAGCGGTACCTGGAGCCCAGGGAGGCGCTCCGGCGCCTGCTGCGCAACTCCTCGTTCGTGCGGGAGCCCACCGCAGTGGTACGCCGCGCCGCGCTGGACCAGGAGGGCCTGTTCGACACCACCGTCGGGGACGCCGCTGACACCGACATGTGGGTACGGCTGTTCTCCCGCTACGGCGTGCGGTGCCTGCCCCAGACGACCTGCGCGTACACGATCCACGAGGCGGCGGCCACGACCGGCATGTGGCACCCCGGCACCATCAAGGCGAACGGCGAGATCTTCGACCGAGCCGTCGCTCGGGCCATCGTGCCGGAGCGCACCATCCGGCGCTGGCAGGCCGACTGGTACCACCAGTTCATCTTGGCGGGCGCCTACCGCCGGCTGCGGATGGGACGGCGGGCCGAAGCCCGCGAGGTGCTGCGGCTGTTCGAGCTGCCGCAGGTCCACGACCGGGGCGTGTCACCGAAGTGGCTGCCCGTGCGGGCCGCGTTCACAGCGGCGACCGTCGGGGCGCGCCCCAAGCCAGAAAGGGAAGCCGGCCGGTGAGCGACACGCTGATCGTCGTGGCCGGCGGGGGTGGGTTCATCGGCGGGCACTTGGTCGCCAGGCTGCGGAGCGAGGGATGCACGCGGATTCGCAGTGTGGACGCGAAGCCGCTGGCCGACTGGTACCAGCGCTTCGACGACGTCGACAACCGCCAGCTCGATCTCCGGCGCTTGCCCGACTGCGAGGCCGCGGTGGAGGGCGCGAGCGACGTGTACAACGTCGCGGCCGATATGGGCGGCATGGGTTTCATCGAGAACAACAAGGCGCTGTGCATGCTCTCGGTGCTGATCAACACCCATCTCCTGATGGCGTCGCTCGACGCAGGCGTCGAGAAGTTCTTCTTCGCGTCCTCAGCGTGCGTCTACGCCGAGGACAAGCAGCGCACCACCGAGCTGGACGAAGGCCTGCGCGAGGAGGACGCGTATCCCGCGATGCCCGAGGACGGCTACGGCTGGGAGAAGCTGTTCAGCGAGCGGATGTGCCGGCACTACCGCGAGGACTTCGGCATGCACACCCGGATGGCGCGCTACCACAACATCTACGGCCCGCACGGAACGTGGGACGGCGGGCGGGAGAAGGCGCCGGCGGCGATCTGCCGCAAGGTGATCCAGGCGAAGCTCTCCGGGAGGTGCGAGATCGAGATCTGGGGCGACGGCGAGCAGACGCGCAGCTTCACGTACATCGACGATTGCCTCGAGGGCACGCAACGCCTGATGCACAGCGACGTCACCGAAGCGATGAACCTCGGAAGCGACCAGATGGTCTCGATCAACCAGCTGGTCGACATCGTCGAGCAGATCGCGGGCGTGGAGCTGGTGCGCAACTACGACCTCTCGGCGCCGAAGGGCGTGCGCGGGCGCAACAGCAACAACGACCGCATTCGACAGCTCCTCGGCTGGGCGCCGAGCGTCCGGCTCGAGGACGGCATGGAGAAGATCTACGCCTGGATCTACGACGAGATCCGAGCGCGGTGCGGCTATCAAAGCGGCACTAGCCACCGCGGGCTGACGCAGGCGCACTTCACACCACCCGCTCCAGCCAAATCTCCCGCCAGTACGCGTAGATGCCGCGTGGGCACTGGCGGTGGTAGGCCGCGGTGCAGATCACGTCGTCCAGCACGATGCACGGGTTCTCGAAGTGCAGCATCCGGCCGGTCTTCTCGTCGATGATCCGCTCGACCCGGCGCAGCACCCGGGCCTCCTGCCCGCAGTAGGGCAGCATCTCCCCGTCGAACGACATGCCGCGGTTGGCGTTGTTGACGTCGAGCGTTGCGACGATCTCATCCTTGCGCCTGACCCGAACCCGCTCGCCGGCTGCAGGCCGAGCGTCTGCTCCGGCGTCTTCTGGAGGCGGCCCTCGATGAAGGGATACCTGTGGCCATCCGCGGATTCGCAGCCGCCGGGGCAGCAGCCGCCGACTGGCGTCCTGGTACTCGTTGAAGACTCCGACGGCGACCGTGCGGATGGTGGCCAGCGCGCGAGCGTTGCCCGATCGGACGTCCTGGACGTACTGCCTGACGTCCCACGACGGGATGCGCTCGGGTGCGGCCCGCAGCAGCTCGGTCGCCTGGCACGCGTACCGTTCCTCGCCGGCGGCGGAGGGGTCCGCGGGCGCGGCGCGTCGCCGCGGTCAGGGTGGTCAGCGTGCAGCGGGCGGCCGGGGCCGGCCCGCGCTCGGGCGTCGGGCTCGGGTCCCCGGCCGCGATCCGCTTGAGCCAGTCCTCCTTCCAGTAGAGGTTGCACCCCGCCTGGCATCCGCCGTGCGCCTGCCCGTCGCAGCGCGACGCTTCCAGGTGCACCGCGTCGCGCATGCGGTAGATGCCAGTCCAGTCGATGGTGTCGCACAGCTTGAGGGCGAGCTTGTCGACCCGGAATCGCCCGCCGCACCACGCCAGCATCTCGGGCATGAACGGCAGCCCGTCGAGCTCGCCGTTCTCGTCGAGCGTGGCCAGGATCTCCTCGGAGCTGCGCACCTCGACGATCTCGCCGACGCGCAGGGCGGCCGCGAGGCGGTCGGGGTCTGGGCGTTCTGCACGCGGAGCCTCCTCTCGGGTTCCGGTCGGCTGTGGTTCGCGGCCCGCGCTCGGGCGACGGCGCGCAACACGGCGCCTGCCGCGGCGTCGGGCAGCAGGGGCGGGTTCATCCGCCCCACCCCGTCGCGGAGGGCGCGGGAGGTCGCTGGGTCGGTCGCGCGGTGCATCGCCGCCGCCAGCGACCGAGCGTCGTATGGGTCGACGACGATCCCGTTCAGGCCGTCCCGCACGATCGTCCCGACCGCTCCGGTCATCGGCGACACGACCACCGGCGTGCCGGTGGTCAGCGCCTCGACCGACGACACGGCCGATGAAGTCCCGCAGCGTCGGGAACACGAACGCCTGACAGGCCTGGAGGGCACCCTTGAGGCCGGCATGGTCCACGGTTCCCAGGAAGACGACCGATTCCTCGAGATGGAGGCGGCGGGTCTGCTCGACCAGCGCGTTGCGTGCCGGGCCGTCCCCGATGACCCAGAGCACGCACGGGCCGAACTCGCGCTGATAGGCCGCGACTCCCTCGATCAGCAGGTCCACCCCCTTCGGCGGGATGAGGCGGCCGGCGCTCACGAACAGCGGCGTCCCCTCGGGGACCGGCGCCGCGCCGGGGGGAGGCGCGGCGCCAGGTCCGGGGGCAGGCCGGCGAGCCACCAGCCGACGACGATCTTGCTGTCGGGCACCTTGAGCGTGTCACGCAGGTAGTCGCGGGCCAGGTCGTTGTTGGCCACGAACGCGTCCACCAGCCGGGCCGCCAGCCGGCGGACGGGCAGCTTGAAGGCGGCGGTGCCGGTGCGGCCGAGATGCTGGTAGTCCCCCTCGATCAGCGAGACCACCCTGCGGTCCCGCCGCAGCAGCCTTGGACAGACCGGCGTACAGGCCGACCAGCCCGAGCTCGTAGATGACGATGACGTCTTCCGTTGCCCGTGCGAACCTCATGAAGAGGCGCGGGCCGACGACCTTGAGGGTGATCGGGTGCTCGCGGCCCGGCCCGCCTGCGACCGAGGGTGACCAGACGGCCGAGCGGACGCTCCCCGTCCTCGAGCCTGGGCCCAGCGGAGGTCGCGGACCGTTGCCCCGGCCCGGCGGGCCGACTCGACCAGGTACGGGTGTGGAGACGAGTCGTCCCTCGACACCCAGAGGACGCGGCATCCGTCGATCGCTGCCGAACGCGTGTCGGTCACGACTCAGAGCTCAGATCCCGAGACCACGCTCGACGGACGCGCCCGGCCGAACCGGACACCGTCGTCGCCGAACGCCAGGCCCGCCGCGAGACCGGTGATGATCCCTGCACCATCCCGGGGATCCACGCGAAGAACCAGCCCATGTCAACGGACCCGGCCGCTACGCGGTGTGCCGAAGGAAGACGCCATCGCACTGGAGAGTCTCGCATGTCACTGGGTCAGTGAACGCCGGCAGGATGGCAGCCAGACGAAAGTCGATTGCCTCCATCAGCTCGATCGCCGAAGTCAGTTGCAGGTCGTCCTCGTAGAGCGGCACCAAGGAAAGCTCCAACTGCACACCGGTGAGCAGCTCCAGGGACTTCGCGGCGCCAGCGAGAACGTGCCGCTCGAAGCCCTGCGTGTCGACTTTCAAGAACGTTGTCGCCAGCTCGAGCTGATGTGCGGCGGCAAGATCGTCGATCGTGGTCACGCGCACTTCCTCCGTGCGCACGAACTGCGATTCCGGATCTGCTTGGAGGTGTCGGCTGAGCATCGAGGCGAGACTCGAGCTCACTGAGTTCCCCGCGACGTTGATCGTTGCCTCCCCCGGCTCCCCACCTACGGCGAACTGCTGGCACGTCCAGGATCGATCCTTCGCGCACCGCTGCTCGAGCACCTGGAACTCGGCTCGCAGAGGCTCGAGCGAGAGGATCGAGTTGCGGTAGCCCAAGCGGCGCAGCTCGCTCGCGTACTGGCCGACGTTGGCACCCACATCGATCACGCAGGTGACACCCCGACGGTCCATGAGGCGTACCACTTGGAAGAGAGGCGCCGAACGGGGGAACCGTTGGACGTCGAGGCCCAATCGTTGCACCGCACCACGTACTGCGTGCAAGACGCTCATGTCGAGGTCTCCAACGGCTGCCGCTCCTCTCCGGTTGCGGACCCGGTGACGAACCTCACCGGCCGTGTCTGGAGGAACCCGACACCGCGACGGCTGTACGCCGCCGAGGCCCGCCGCGAGCCCTGTGACGATCCCCTGCTCCATCCCGGGGATCCAGGCGATGAACCAGACGATCTGCATCGCCAGCAATGCCGGGAACACGCCGGGCGCGAGCAGGCCGTCCTGGTCACCAGGCGCCGGGAGCCGCCACAGCGCGCGGAGTAGCCCAACCGTGAGGGCGACGAGCGCGAGCAGGCCAACCACTCCGCCCCGCAGCAGAACCGTGACGTAGAAGTTGTGCGGCTCCGCCTCTACCTCGGATCCCTGCACCTCGCGAGTGAAGCCGCTCCCCAAGGGCTCGCCGGTCACCACCTGACCCTTCGGCAGGCCGTCGACCAGCTCGTACCATCCCTGGATGCGCCAGTCGAGCGTGCCCGTGCTGACCGCCGACGTGGCGACGGACCCTCCCTCACCCTCGGACCCCCCGCCAGGGCGACGTAACCCACACCAGCGAGCAGGACGGCGCCGACGACCATCGCGAGCACCCGGCGGCTGAGGCTGCGATTCCGCACCATGAGGACGGCCAGCCCGACCATGACGGTGAGCCAGACCGTTCGCCGGTCCAGCAGCACCACGAACACAAGGAGGAGCGCGCCGAGCCACGTCAGCCGCCGTGAGCGACGGTCCCGCAGGTGCCAGAAGGGAACAGTGAGGATGACCGCGTCCGCCAGGAAGAACGCGTACGGCCCGTTCAGCACCTTGAGGGCGGCGTCGGCGCCGAACTCCGCCGGCGGCACGCCGAGGTCGATCCCCGCCAAGGTGGCCAGCCAGCGGAGGCAGACCACGATCATCATGGGAATGCTGAGCACCAGCCAGATGCGACCGATGCGGTCGTTCATCCGGCGAGAGGGAGCGAAGGTGGAGAAGTACAGGGCGCCCGCGACGAAGGCCAAGAAGAGCCGGAGCTCGGCGATCGCGTGCTGAGGGCCGAATGCCGCTACGCCCCTGACGAGCGAGAGCACCAGCATGACGGCAACCAGCAGCGCCCAGCGTTGCCACTTCGTGAAGCGTGGCATCCGCAGCATCCGAAGGATCGCCGCCGCCAACACCAAGGTGAAGCCGACGTCGTGCAGCTGCACCCTGATGCCACCGGGCAGCGTCAAGGAGGGCACCCGGGAGACGAGGGTCGCGCTCATCAGCGTGGCGCCGAGCAGCAGCGCAGCACCCACCTCGGCTCGCCGGACGAGCAGCTCGATCACCGCGATGCCGACCGCGCCGATTGCGACGAGCGCCACTCCGAGCAGCACCAGGTCGATCATGATCGAAGATCCGGCTGGCCGATGACGAGCGGTGCCAGGCGCCATCGCAGGCTGCCGGCGCCGCCGAGGACCCCGGCCTCGGTCAGCCGCATGCGCAGCTCGCGGCGGATCGCCGGAAGCGGGCAGAACCGGATGCACAGCGCGAGCGCGGGCGCGCCCGGCCGCCACCTCGGCCGCGAAGGTCACCAGGGTGCGGCACCTCGGTGGCGAGCGCGCCGCGGACCACCGCGATGGCGAGCGCCACGCCCACGCTCGCGAACGCCGCCGGGGCGTACGACGCCCACACCTGGGGCATCGTGAGCCCGACGACGTGGCGCATGAGACCCAGGTAGCCGACGTGGCGGAGGACCTCCGCGGCGGCGACCGCCGCAGCGAACACCCAGATCCCATGGGACCGGTGCCGAGTGCGACCGCAAGGAACCCGGCCAGCACCACGATGTACGCCGCCTGCACGCCCAGCGAACGGTACAGATCGGCGCGGGCCTCCGCCACCGTCTGGGACAGCGCCGAGATGACGCTGCATCCTGCGGCGAGCGCGAACCAGGGGACGGCCGTGGCAGCCACGCTCCACTGCCGGCCGAGCACGACCAGCACGAGCTCGCGGGCCGCCACCGCCATGCCGGCGCACACCGGGAACACGAGGATGCCGCCGAGTGCGAGCACGCTGAGGTAGGCACGTCGCAGGCGCGCCGCGTCATGCTGGATCCGGCTGAGGTGCGGGAACAGCACATTCGTCAACGCCTGCGCCAGGTAGACCCGCAGTGGCTGGAAGGCCAGGTAGTAGCCCCGGGTGTACTCGCCGACGACGGCCGTGTCGGCGAAGCGGCCAACCGTGTAGGTGTCGAGGTTGGCGCCGACGTAGTCCAGGAGGTGGGCGCCGCTCAAGCGCATGCCGTATCCGCACACCTCCCGGTAGGGCTCCCGACGGAGCACCGGCCGAATCGGGTGGCGCAGCAGGGCGTACTGCCAGATCGTCTGGGAGCCGCTGGAGACCAGCGCACCCACCACCAGGCTCCAGACGCCCGCGCCGAGCAGGGCCAGGCCGACGCCGACCACGAGGTAGCCGAGGACATAGGTGGCCACCGTGATCACCGACAGCTCGCGAAAGCGGAGCTCCCGACGCAACAAGCCGATCCCCACCATCGCCATGCCTTCAAAGAGGAACGTGACGCCCAGCAACCGCAGGACGGGGGGCAGGTCGGGCGCCCGGAACAAGGCACCGAACAGCGGGGCCAGCACCCAGACCACGGCAAAGCAGACGACGCCGATGGCGATCCCAGCGGTGGAAGCCGCCCGGATGTCGTCCCTGGACAGCACGGGCTTCTGCACCAGCGCCGAGGCGAGCCCCATCCGTACGAAGAACTGGGCGAACAGCACGACCAGCTGGGCCAGCGCCATCAGCCCGAAGGCGACTGGGTCGACCAGCCGCGACATCGTCATGGTGTAGGCCAGGTTCGCCACCATCAGCGCTGCAAAGCCGAGGGACGACCATCGCAGGCCCGACGCCGCCCGCGCGGTCAGGCTGGGCTCGTCCCGGCGATCCACCTCGTCCAGCCGCTGGTCGCGCGCCTCGCCCGTGTCCACGTCAGTCCATTCAGCCGCGAGGCGGCCAGCCGTCGGGCGTGCGTCCGAGGACGAGCTGGGTCACGCGGCGCGCATACGGGCTCAGCCAGTAGACGGGCCAGAGGGGCCTGCATACCGCCGGCTGTACACCGCCCACGGCCCCGGCTTGAGCTCCTTGACCGACCAAAGCCGCCGCAGCTCGTCGACTCGCCGCTCGCCTGGGCGACGGGTGGGATGGGCGCAGGTGCCGACCATGCCGGGGGCGATCCACACCGAGCAGCCGGCCGCCCGGGCCCGCAGCCCATAGTCGTAGTCGCCCATCTGCTGAACGAACGCGGGATCGATGTTGCCGACGCGCTGCACGACGGCGCGGGAGATGAGCACGATGTTCCCGTTCATGGTGTCGCAGGGACGAGGTTCATCGCCCGGTTCGATCAGCACGCTCTTCAACGGCCGCCGGCGGTACGGATGGACGATGTCCTCCGTAGGTCAGCTCCCCGGTCTCAGGGTGCCTGGTGGACCCGGCGACGATGAGCGCCGCGTCGCCGCCCGCGCGCAACTGGCGCTCGGTGTCGAGCAGCACGGCGAGGGCGCCGTCGTCCAGCTCGGTGTCGTCGTTCATCCACAGGTAGTAGTCGTAGTCGCCGGCCATGGCGGCGGCGAACGCGCGCCGCATGCCGCCGCCCCAGTACAACTGCCCGGTGCCGTGCAGCAGGGTGATCTCCGGGAACTGCTCGGCGATCTGCTCGCTGGTGCCGTCGCCGCTGGCGTCGTCGAGCACGAACAGGTCGAGGTTCACGGCGGGCAGCTGTTGAGCCCGGAGCGAGCGCAGGCACGCGAGGGTGAGGTCTCTGCGGTTGTACGCCGCCAGCAGTGCTGCGACCCGCATGGCGGTGTCGCCTGTCCCGTTCACGATCATTCGTCCCGCCTGGCCTCGGGCTTCCTCCGAAGCCCGAGGCCACGCGGCCGGACATAGACGTAGCCGAGCAGGGGCGTCTTGACGAACGCGAGGCGTTCCCGCACCTCGCGGAGGTCGTTGAGCGTGACCCGGTGGGGGACGACCAGCACGACACCGTCGGCCTGTCCGGCAACGTCGAGGGCGTTCGAGGACGTCAGGAGGGCTGGCGCATCGATCAGGACGAGGTCGAACGCGTTCCCGATGGCCCGCATCGCTTCGCGCACGTCCACCGCGCCATCGGACTCCTCCGGATGCCCGAGGTCGATAGATCTCGAGGCGAGCGGTAGGACCATGCCGCTGTCCGTGGACACGAGCCGGGCGATGTACTCCTTGGCGTGGACGCGCTCGCCATACCGCAACGGCCGCTTCTGGCCATTGCGCTTGCCAGCAGCCGGGGCGGAGCCGTACGCGCTCAGACAGGTGCCGCAAGCGGACGTCCGCGTCGATCAGCAGGACGTTCCGGTTCTCCTGCGATGCGGCGTTCGCGATCTGCAGTGCGGTGGAGGTCTTGCTGTCGCCCGGCCCGATGCTCGTGACGGCGATCGACTTTCCCCCGACTACGGCCAGCCCGTGCTCCATCGAGGCGACGATGAGGTGAAAGGCGTCGTCGACAGCCGGGTCGAGCCCGGTCGGGTTGACCGCCTCGCCCGTCGCCATCTGCGGGGCGCGCACGGGCGGCACTTCGCCGAGCAGCGGCGCCTCGAGGATCCGCGCCGGTTCCGCCCGCCCCTCGGCACGCTGGTCGCGTCCTGCCGCCCACCACGCCCACGCGGCCGCGGCGAGCACGCCGACCATCCCGCCCAGCGCCGCGGCCAGCTTGGGCTTGGGTTGCGATGGAGAGGTCGGTGGCTCGGCTTGCTCGAAGTACTCCACCCCGGAGGCGTACACCCCCACCTGGGTGGTGATGTCCTGCTCACGCTGCTGGAGGTCGGCGATCTGGGCGGTCAGCTGCTGCTGACGAGACGTCAGCTCGCCGTCCGGGGACTTGGGGCTGGCGTCGAGGTCCGCCTGGGAGCGCTTTCGAAGCTCCTCGAGACTCGCGATCGCCCGTTGCCCGTCCGCGGCCACGCGCTCCTGCGTGACCTCTTCGTAGGCCCTGCCGACCGCGTTCGCCAGGGCGGCCGCCGACCGCTGGATCGGCCGTGGTCGCGGCGATCGAGATGCTCGCCAGGTTCGCGGCGGGGTGCACGTCGAGCTCGTCCCTGACGTCACGGACCGACTGGTCGCTTCCGAGGATCTGGAGGGCACGCTCGAGGACGACCCTGGAGCTCATGATGTCCACCTGTTTGGCCAGGTAGACCTGGCGGTCGCTGGAACCCAGCGAGTTGCCGCCGCCAAGGATGGTCGGGCCGCCGGGGTCCGAGAGGATCAAGGTGGCGTCGGCCTGGTAGCGGACCGGAAGCAGCTGCGCGAGGGCGTAGCCCGTCACCGCCCCGAGCAGCGTCGCCGCGACCACGATGACTCGGTAGCGCAGCAGGGACGCCACGATGCCTGGGCGGTCGCCCCATGTGGCGTCTGGTTCTCCCGGCCGCCGATCGTTGAATGGCGGCTCGGTCGACGGATCGATCACCGAGTTCCCCCTCTGTCTCGCAGACCAGCGCCAGACCCGCGGACGAGACTTCGGTATTATCGCACTCCTCGGGGATCCCCGACATGACGACATCGTGAACGTCGAGCCCGGCGCAGATGGCGGACGGAAGGTGACCAGCGGAATGCTGTCGGATGCGCGAGAGCTTGCTGGCGATCAACAGGTCGATGCGGATGTCTGCATCGTCGGGGCGGGGCCGGCCGGGGTCAGCATCGCCCGGGAGCTGATCGGCAACGGCGCCCGTGTCTGGCTGCTGGACAGCGGCGGCAAGGACGTGGAACGCCGCGCGCAGCAGCTGAACCGAGGCCAGAGCGTGGGCTACCCGATCCACCGGCCACATCAGTCGCGGGTGCGGGCGTTCGGCGGGACGAGCCGGCACTGGGTGGCCCCAGGTGACGAGACCTGGGCGGCCCGACCCCTGGACCCGATCGACTTCGAGGTCCGGCCCGGGATCCCCCACTCGGGCTGGCCATTCGATCGTGCCCACCTGGACCCGTACTACGCCCACGCCCAAGCGCTGTGCCGCCTCGGGCCGTTCGAATACGACGCCGGTCGCTGGGCCGACCCGACACGGACGCCACCCCTGCCCCTGCCGCCGGGCGAGGTCGAGACCACGCTCTTCCAGCACGGCACCGTCGGCTTCGAGGGCTACTTCGAGGAGCTCGTCCGCGCGCCCAACGTGACGCTGCTGCTGCACGCCTCTGTCGTCGACCTGGCGACCGGGGAGGACCCCCGCCGGGTGGACCGGGTCGAGGTTCGGCGCGACGACGGCTCGCGCTGCTTCGTGCGGACACGGTTGGTGGTGCTGGCCGCAGGCGGGATCGAGAACCCGCGCCTCCTGCTGCTCAGCCGCCGGGTGCACCGCCGCGGGCTCGGCAACGACCGCGACCTGGTCGGGCGGTTTTTCGCCGAGCGGCTTTCGGCCCGGAGCGGGTACGTCGTCCCGGCTACTCCCGAACTGGTTGGCGGCGCCGGTCTGTACGGCGTGCATACGGCCGCGCCGGGGGTCCGGGTCCAGGGGGCGCTGCGGGTCCGCGACGCGGCGCAGCGCGAACGGCAGCTCCTCAACTGCGCATTCTTCCTGATGACCCGGAACCTGTCCCTGACCGCCGAGGCCGTTCGCTCGGCCGCGACCCTGGCCAAGGCCCGCCGGCGCCGCCCCCTGCCGGCGGGGACGCTCCGGCACCTGCGCAACATCACGACCGGCCTCGCGGACCTCGGCGTCTTCGCCCGTGACCGCCTGCGCCCACCTGACCAGGCCCACACGATCCTCGCTCTCCGCGTGCAGGCCGAGCAGGCGCCCAACCCGGAGTCCCGGGTGACGTTAGGCACCCGGCGCGACCGCTTCGGCCAGCCCCTCGCCCGGGTCGACTGGCGCCCAGCCGAATCCGACCGCGCATCGATCCGGACGTCGCAGGAGGTCGTCGACGTGGCCCTCCGCGCGGCCGGGCTGGGCCACGTCGAGCTCATGCTGGGCGACGAGGACCCGCCCGCGCTGCTGGAAGGCAACTTCCACCACCTCGGGACGACCCGGATGCACCTTGACCCGGCTCATGGGGTGGTCGACGCCGACTGCCGGGTGCATGGCGTCCGCAACCTTTACGTGGCGGGCAGCTCACTGTTCCCCACCTACGGATGCTCCAACCCGACCCTCACGGTGGTGGCGCTGGCGCTGCGGCTGGCCGACCATCTGAAGAAGCAGATGGCAGACTGAGCCGATGGCAGCCGGCCACGGCCGCCGGCGGCGCTGCCGGGTCGTCGGTGCGGCCGGTCTCGTGGTCGCCCTGGCCGGCGGGGTCGCCTTCTCGGGCTGTGCGCCCGCTCCGTCACCCGCTCCGTGGCCTTCTACCCGGTGCGGAAGCGGGGCCGCGGTGCCCATCGGCGCCGGCGACGTCGCCCAGCGGGTGGTGGACGCGCACCCCGCCGGCACCACCTATCTGATCAAGGCCGGCACCCACCTGCGCAACTTCAGCGTTCAGCCCAGGTCCGGCGACACCTTCTGCGGGGAACCGGGCGCAGTACTGGACGGCGGGCGGAGCCTGAAGTCGGCGTTCTCCGGCGGCGCCAGCGGCGTGACCCTGGATTCGGTCACGGTCCGGGACTACGCCAGCGACCGGCAGGGGGCGGCCATCCAGCCGGAGTCGCACGCCAATGGCTGGGTGGTCCGCAACGTCTCGGCCCTGCACAACGGCTGGGCCGGCCTGCTGGTAGCCGACGGCATGCGGATCCTCGGCGGCCACTACAACGACAACGACCAACTCGGCATCGGCGGGAACGCCGCCACCGGGATCCTCCTGGACGGGCTGGACGGCGACCCCTACACCTTCGACGGGCCCGAGCTGGCCCGCAACCACACCCTGCACGAGATCTGTGGTTTTGAGGGCGGCGGCATGAAGTGGGATGTGGGGCAGGTCACCATCCGCAACGCCCATGTCCACGACAACGACTGCCGGGGGCTGTGGGCCGACATCAACGCCCGCAACGCGCTCATCGAGTACAACCTGATCGAGGACAACTTCGCCGAGGGGATCTTCTACGAGATCAGCGGGGACGCGGTCATCCGCTACAACCGGGTCTACGGCAACGGGCTCCGCGGCGCCGGCTGGTACTGGGACGGCGGCATCACGGTGGCCTCCAGCTTCAACGTCGAGGTCTACGGCAACCGCCTGTCCGGCAACTACAACGGCATCACCGGGACTCAGCAGGACCGACCCGACTCGACGCCGCCGGCCCACCTGCTGGACGGCCTGCATGTCCACAACAACCTGATCTGCGCGACCGGCGGCGGTGGCCACCCCACCGGTGTCGTCGCCGACAACGGCGCCAACCTCGCGGTGCGAGACATCGGCTTCACCGACAACACCATCCAGTCGACCCCTTGCCGCTGAAGAACGGCGACGCGGCGGATCCGTTGTTCAAGCTCGACCAGATACGCGATCGAAGCGGCGGACCTCGGCGAGGTGCTCGCGAGCCCACCACCCGGTCCCAGCCGGTGCCATCGGTCCACGACCCGTGGGTCAGGACGAGGCAGTCCCCGATGCCCGTCGTCTCGTAGTAGAGCTCGACACCGTTCACTCTGGTCGTCGCCATCGCCCTCTCCTCGCTCGTTCGGCGAAACCATCGTCCCCAAGCCAGGGCGCCGGGCGCATCGGGCGTTTACCCCATCACCGATGGCTACGTCTCGATGGCTCCCATGACGAGCGCGGACTCGGCAACGAGGTCGCGAGCGAGGAAACTCAATTCGCCGTACCGTCACGCGAGGCTCGCTGCCGATTCCGTGTGGGCGACAGTCGCCCAGCACGTTGCCTGTTCCGCATCGCCACACCGGGCGGCCGCTCCGACGACGAGCCCAGCCAGCACGTCGCCCGATCCCGAGGTTCCGAGCCCGGGTGAGCCGGCGCCCATCGTCCACGCGCGTTCCGGCGACGTCACGTGGCCGAAGCACGAAACGACCGCGCCGAATTGTCTGGCCACGTCCGACGCCAGGGTCGCGTCGTCGACGTCGCCCGGTTCGTCGTCGCACCCCGCCAGCGTTCGCAGCTCCTGACGGTTCGGGGTCAAGACCAGCCGCCCCCGAGGGATGACCTCATCGGCAATGTCAGTCAGGCTGCAGAGGGCGCGGGCATCCAGCACGACGAGTGCCTCGTCGTTGATGCATCGCAGCACCCCGCCGACCACGTCGGCGCACGTCTCGTTCAACATGCCGGGGCCGATCAACACCGCCTGTGCTTCTTGCAACATCGTGGCCAGGTGCGTCTCGTCACTCCACAGCAGGCCGCCGTCGTCGTCGGCTTCGAGCGACGCGACGAGTGCTTCGGGCACGGCGACGCCAACCGTCACTGCGACCTCCGAAGCGGTTGCGATCTGAAGTCGCCCGGCGCCCATTCGCAACGCGGCTTCTCCCGCCAGAAGCACGGCCCCTGGGGTGCGAGGCGAGCCGCCAACAACGACGGCGGTGCCGCGGGCGAACTTGTCGCCGCCTTGTCGAACGGGCATCGGCCACGCACGCAAGAGCGCGGCGTCGAGTGGAACGGCCGCCGCGTCGGCAGGCTCAGCGGGGCTTGACACGGGCGTCGTGCTCCTCGGTGACGGGTACCTCTTCCATCTCGAGGGGTGCGGTCCAGCCGTCGAGCTCCAGCGTCAGCCGGTCGTCGGTTCCGGTCACGTAGGTCGTCAGTGCGCAGTTGGCGAGCGGATGGTCGCGGCTCAACGCCAGCGCGGCCTGCTCATCGAGATCCTCGATGAGGTATCGCCAAATGACCACGACCACTTCGTGGCACACCATCAACACCCGTTCGTCGAGGTGTTCGCGGCCGAGCGAATCTCGCAGCGAGCGAATGCGCAGCGCGACATCGACCCAACTCTCGCCCCCCGGCGGTCGGTGGTAGAACTTGCCGAGCCGCGCTTTGCGACGCGCCTCGTCGGGATAGCGGGCTTCGACCCCACGCCGGGTCAGCAGATCCAGGATGCCCAACTCACGTTCGCGCAACCGCTCGTCGAGATGCACGGGAAGGTCCAAACCCGCCGCGTCGAGCAACAGGTCAGCCGTCTGCGCAGCACGCACATAGGGGGACGACAGGACGACGTCTGGCCGATCATCCTGTTCCGCAAGCCACTTCCCGAACGCGATGGCTTGTTGTCTGCCGAGGTCAGAGAGCGGCACGTCCATATCGCGGTCGGCGATGTCGAGTGTCTCGATCTCCTGTCCCGCCGCTGCGTCGCGCGCGACGTTGCCGAGGCTCTGCCCATGCCGAAGTAGCCAAAGCGCCCTGGGGTCAGTAGCCATGGTGCCGACACCGTTCCCGCCTTCGAGCAAACGGAAACCTCTCACGAAGTCGGTGTCACGTAGGCGACAACACAGCTACCTCGTGTAGGTCAGCCCCTCTTGACTGGTCGGCCGGCCTTGGCTGCGTTGCCTTCGGTGTCGACCTCGTCGGGATCGGCGTCGGTGACGATCTTGACGCGGGGCCGACCGGGCTGGGCTGCGTTGCCTTCGGTGTCGACCTCGTCGGGATCGGCGTCGGTGACGATCCTCACTCGGGGCCGTCCCGGCTCGGCGATGTTGCCTTCGGTGTCGTTCTCGTCGGGGCCGGCGTCGGTGAGGATCCGGATGCGGGGCCGACCGGGCTTGGCGATGTTGCCCTCGGTGTCGTCCTCGGTCGTCTCGGGTGCGTCGTTGTCGTTCATAGCATTCCCCTTCGTTGCTGGCCGGTTGTCCCGGGCTTGTCGATGTGTCACCACTGTGCGCCTTTCGGAGCAGCGGTTCCGTGTCGCGGATGACACAACTGACGTGCGGATGCGCACTCATGCACTCGGCCCGGTATCGATAGATATTCCGCCGAGATCGCGAACGCCCGCCTGGCTATGACCGCGGGAGATCACCTTACCCGCCAGCAGCACTGGCCCGGTGGTCCGAGGTCCATCCGCGCCGTGTCACGCAGACCCTCGTTGCCGGTCCCTTCGACGCGTCTGAGGCATGATGCGCTGATGCGACGCGATGATCTGCTCCACCAACTGGCATCGCTCGCGACGCATCTCGCACCCGTGTTGCCGCCCGTCTCCACGATGCAGCAAGTCGAGCGCGGTGTGCGTCACCGCCCGGGTTGCCTTCGGCGCGGGGGCGGTGTCGGTCGCCGCACTCCACGAAGAGTCGCTCCGATACGTCGCCGCCGCCGGCGAAGGCGCAGATCACATCGTGGGAACCGAGCTGCCGGTGAACCGCGGCATCGCTGGGTACGTCGCGCTCAGCGGCCAATCACTCTCCGTCGACCGGGCCACCGACGATCCCCGCTTTGCCCGCGATGTGGCCGAGCGGACGGGCTACGTGCCCACCACCTTGCTCGTCGTGCCTGTGTCCACTCCTCGCGGCGCCGTCATCGGGGTCCTGTCGGTGCTCGACCGTTCGCTTGCCAGTGGCGACTCGTTGGTGCTCGCATCCGCGTTCGCCGATCAGCTCAGCCACTTGCTGCCGACGATCGACGAGGTGGGCCGCACCGCGCAGTTGTTGCTCGACGCGATCGCCGATGCCGTCGCCCAGGGCGATCCACAACTGTCCACCGCGCTCCGGCGAGCGATGTCCCGACTGCCCGACGAGGATGCCGAACTCGCCGGCATCGCAGCCACGCTCGGTGAGTTGCGCTCGGCGGACGGAGCGACACGTGCCCGTGTCCTCGTGCTGCTCAACGAGATCGTCGCACTCGCCACGTCGCGGCGTCGTCGATGACCGATTTCCTGCCGGCGTGGTCGGAACCGTTCCACGGCGACGAGCTCGGCAGCGTCCCTGCCCTCGAGATGCGGGGCCGCATCACGCGCCGCTGGGCGTACGGCGACGGGTCCGGTGCGGGGGTCAGGGTTGCGATCGTCGATTCCGGGGTCGACGACGGCCACCCGCTCGTCGGCCGCGTCGATCGCGCCATCGCCGTCGAGCGCGACGACAGCAACGACGATGGCGTTCGCTTCGTCGACGCCCCGCACGACGATCTGTACGGGCACGGCACGGCCTGCGCGGGCATCATCCGTGCGCTCGCACCCGCGGTCGAGATCGTCAGCGTCCGCGTGCTGTCGTCGAATCTGAAGGGCAGCGCCTTCGCGTTCGCACACGGACTCGACTGGTGCATCGACAACGGCGTGCACGTGGCGAACCTCAGTCTGTCGACCTCGAACGAGGACTTTGCCGAGACGTTCTTCGAGCTCGCCGACCAAGCCGCCTACCGACGCGTGTTGCTGGTGTCGGCACTCAACAACGAGCGTAAACGCAGCATCCCCAGCGAGTACGCGGGCGTGTTCTCCGTCGCGTGCACCCGCGGCACGAACCGTGAGACCTTCTGGTTCAATCCGAACGGCCCCGCCGAGTGGGGCGCGGCGGGCATCGATGTCGACGTGCCCTGGAGCGGGGGCGGCACCATCAACGCAAGCGGCAACAGCTTCGCGGCGCCGGTCATCGCCGGTCACCTCGCACGCATCGTTGGTGCCCACCCGGGCATCACCCCCTGGCAGGCGCGCACCGTGCTGGCCGCGCTCGCCGAGAACGCCCACGGCTGAACGCGAAGGGCGACTCTGTCGGACGGGCGGGCGTCAGCGGGCGCGCTTGGCGATCGCGGCGCGGTCGAGAACGGTGATGCGGCCGCGGGAGAGCTCGATCACGCCGGCTTCGACGGCACCCTGAAGGAAGCGATTCGCTGTGGGCCGGGTCGTGCCCACGATGGTCGCCAGGTCCTCCTGAGTGAGCGGAATCGTGATCCGGTCGGCGCCGGTGTCGTAGACGTTGATGAGGTCGACCAGGCGACGGAACAGGCGGGTCTCGACGTCGATGTAGAGGGCGTCGAGCACGGAGCTGGTGAGCCGACGGACCTGTTCGGACAGCGCGTGCACGAGCATGGGCTCGACGCCCGGGTAGCCACGACGGAGCTCGTTGAAGCCGTCGCGGTGAAGAACCAGGGTCTCGGTGGGCTCGAGCGCCACGATCGTGGCCGTGCGCCGCTCGTCGGACGAGATCAGCGCCCCCTCGCCGAAGCTGTCGCCCGGGCTCAGCACCGTGAGCATCGCCACCTCGCCCATCGGTGTCGTCACCTTCACACCGACGCGGCCCTTGGCGATCAGATGGAACGTGTCGCCGATGTCGCCCTCGTGGAAGATGGTCTCGTCCTTGTTCCAACGGCGCCGCCGGGCGGACTGCAGAACCCTTGTCCGGTCGTCGTCGCCGAGCTTGGCCAGCGTCTTGTACTCCATCGCATCGCAGTGTGACACGCCCGCTGGGGCCCGAGTCACTCGTGATGCGAGGCGGTGAACAGCGCTGGGGTCAGCCCGCTTGGGCGATGGTTTCGATCAGGGCTTGCCCCTCACGGCGTGACCTTCGGCGTCGTCTTCGGTCGCCGGGTTGGTCAGACCGTGGAAGTTGATCGCGTGGCCTTCGGTGTCGCCCTCGTCGGGGCTGGCGTCGGTCAGGCCGCCCTTCCCCCGGATCGCGTGCCCTTCGGTGTCGCCCTCGTCGGGGCTCGGCGTCGGTCACGCCCTTCCCCCTGATCGCGTGGCCTTCGGTGTCGCCCTCGTCGGGTCTCGGCGTCGGTCACGCCCTTGAATCTGCCCACGTGGCCTTCGGTGTCGTCGGTCGGGCTGGTTGTCTCGTTGTCGTTCATCGCGTTCCCTTTCAGTGCCGGCTGTTGTCCGGAGTGTTGTCGATGTGTCACCAGTGTGCGCCTGCCGAGGCGCCCGTTCCGTGCCGCGGATGACACAACCGGCCTACCGGTGCCCAAATCTGGAGCTGTAGGGTCGCACGATGTTCATGGTCCGCGGGACCAGCATGTTCGATGGCACGCGGACAGCAGATGCCGCGACCGTCACGATCGATGGCGAGAAGATCGTGGCGGTCGGACAGGATCGTCCGCCCCCTGGCGCCGAGGTGATCGAGTTGGGGGACGCAACGTTGTTGCCCGGGCTCGTCGACTGCCACCAGCACCTGTGCTTCGAAACGCTCTCGGATGCGGTGGCCGACGCCGACCCCGACGCGTTGGTGGACCAGGCTCGACGCTCGGCACGACGCGCCTTGGCGGCGGGGGTGACCACGGTTCGCGACCTCGGCGACAAGTCGTACGCGACCTTGCCACTGCGTCACGAGCCAGACCTGCCCACCTTGTTGTGCGCGGGTCCGCCGATCACGGTGCCCAACGGGCACTGTTGGTACCTCGGAGGCGAGGTCGACCCGAGCCGCGGCGAGTCGGCGCTACGAGCGGCGGTGCGCGAGCGGGTCGAGCGTGGCTGTGACGTCGTCAAGATCATGGTGACCGGTGGTTTCCTCACTCCGACCAACCCGATGTGGGAGTCGCAGTTCTCGCTGGATGAAGTGCGAATCGTCGTCGACGAGGCGCATCGACACGGGCTTCCGGTCGCGGCGCACTGCCACGGCGTCGAGGGCATCGAGCGTGCGGTCCGAGCGAAGGTGGACAGCATCGAGCATTGCTCGTTCCTGGACGACAACCTCGACGTCAACGCGACGGTGGATCTTCTCGCGCTCGTCGCCGAATCGAGGATTCCCTTGTCGCTCACGCTCGGCCGGTTGCCGTCGCATCCGGTCCCGGCGTTGGTCGCGAAGAACCTCGCCCGGTTTCGATCGACGCGAGGACGGCTGCACGAGCTCGGAGCCTTCCTGGTGTGCGGCACCGACGCCGGAATCGGGCACGCGAAGCCGCACGATGTGCTCCCGTACGCGCTGGCGGACTTCGTCGGGTTCGGCCTCACCCCCGCGCAGGGCCTGCGGGCGATGACGCGGGACGCGGCCGGCGCATGTGGCGTGGGTCGCACGAAGGGCCAGCTGGCGCCGGGTTTCGACGCTGACCTTCTCGCCCTGCGCGGCAACCCGCTCGACGACGTCGATGCCATCCACGAACCGATGGCGGTCTGGTCCCGCGGCATCCGGGTCCGCTGACCGCACGCCTGATCAGGTCGCGATGTGCCCCGGTCGGCGGAAAGCGGGCCGATTCGGGTGCTCGGCGACGAGCACGGTCTAGAGTCTGTAGTCGGGCAGGGTGGCGGGATGAAGCATCGAACAGGCGTCGGACACGATCCGGCATGAAGTGAAGCCGGGCACGTTTCGGTCGGCTTGGCGCCATCGGCGCTGGCGACGTTTTCTCGGCGCAATGGCGGTGTCGGGGACCGGCGACCTCCTCTATTCCGTCGCGCTGATCGTCTACCTGATCGAAGAGACAGATTCGGCAGGGTGGGTCGCCGCGGCGTTGATCGCCCGGATCGCGACGTACACGCTCCTCGGTGCCGTCGGGGGCGTGATCGCCGATCGGTTCAATCGCCGACGACTCATGGTGACGCTCGACCTCAGCAGAGCCGTCCTGATGGTCGCCGTCGGGTTCGTGATCATGGCCGGCGCCCCGCCCATCGTGGTGCTCGTGCTGGTGGTTGCGTCGACGGCGTTGACGACCCCCTATGGGCCGGCAGGGGTCGCGGCGACGCCATTGCTCGTTCCCGAGGACGACCTGGCGGCCGCCAACGCCGCCCAGGCGAGCATCGCACAGCTCGCGTGGTTCGTCGGCCCCGCCCTCGGTGCGGCCATCGTCGCGATCTCGGGCCCGTCGGTCGCCTTCTTCGCCAACGGCGCCACGTTCGGGATCTCCGCCTTGCTCGTCGCCGGCATCGGCGACGTCGGAACCGGCAGACGTGGTGCCGACGATGATGATCCGTCCGACGGGATGGTACGCCAGTTCACCGAGGGTGCCCGAGCGCTCCGCGAGCTGCCAGGGCTGTCGACGATGACGTTGCTGTTGATCGCCGTGCTCTTCGCGTACGGCATCGAACAGGTCGTGCAAGTCCTGGTTGTGCGTGACCGGCTCGGCATGGATGCCGGCGGCGTCGGCGTGCTCGCCGCGTGCATGGGTGCCGGTGGTCTGATCGCGGTGCCGTTCGCGGCGCGCCTCGCGGCTCAGGCCAACGCCGGCATGTTGCTCGCGGCGTCCGGGTTGTTGATGGGGTTTCCGCTTGCGCTGTTGGCCGTCACGACGAGCCCGATCGTGGCCGGTGGTCTGATGGTCGTCGAGGGCATCGGCAACATCACGCTGGATGTCTTGTTCATCACGATGTTGCAACGTGCCTGTCCCGAAGTGCTGCTCGGCCGCGTGTACGCGCTCCAGGACAGCGGCGGGGCGTTGGCGCAACTGGCTGGAACGCTGTGCGCGCCGCTCTTGATCGGGCTGATCAGCCTCGAGGCGGCGTTGTGGTTCGGTGGCGGTTCGCTCGTCGTGTTGTCGCTGCTGTTGCTGCCTTCGCTGCAGGCGATCTCGTCGCGCACCGAGGCCGAACGTGTCCGACTGGCGCCCATCGCCGCGTGGCTCGGCGAGCTCGGCATCCTGGGTGAAGCGTCACAGGCAGCCCGCGAACGGATCGCTCGGAGCGCGTCGATGGTGAGCGTTGCTGCGGGTGCGGTTGTGTTCTCCGAAGGTGACCCGCCGGTCGACCTGTACGTGATCCAGTCCGGCACCGTCTCGGTGACGATGTCCGACCGCGGCGAGATCCGCCAACTTGGCGCAGGCGACTGGTTCGGCGAGATCGGACTGCTTCGCGGTGTCCCCCGCACGGCATCGATCACCGCCGTCGAACCGGCCGAGCTGTTGGTCATCCCCGGGAGGGTGTTCCTCGACGCAGTCAATGCTTCTGAGGCGTTGCCCGATCCTTTGGCGGCGACACTCAGCCATCGACTGTCACGCACCCATCCACACCTCGTCGAAACGACGGCGTCGTGACATGTACACCCGCACGGCGGTTGTGTCATCGCCGACACGGAACGACGGCCCCGAGGGGGCGCACAATCGACAACACCCGGCAACGAGCCGGCCAACAGAAGGGAATGCGATGAACGACAACGACAGCACCATCCCCATCGACGACGACGCCGAAGGCCACGGAAGAAGGCTGCCCGACGCCCCGCCCGAGGTGGACGACGACGCCGAAGGTCACGCGGCGAAGTGGCGTGGGGTGAGCGACGCCGGCACCGAGGAGGGTGACGACACCGAAGGAAACGCCCAGCCTGGGAGGCCCCGCGTCAAAGTCCCTGAGACGCCCGAGGAGGGTGACGACACCGAAGGCAACGCCCAGCCCGGGAGGCCCCGCGTCAAAGCCCCCGAGACGGAGGAGGTGGGCGACGACACCGAAGGCAACGTCGCCCGGCCCGGGAGGCCCCGCATCAAGCCCGACGCGACGCCCGAGGTGGACGACACCGAAGGCCACGCCCAGCCCGGGAGGCCCCGCGTCAAGGTCCCGGGGACGCCCGAGTAGGGCGAAGACGACGCCCACGCTGTGCGGGGGTGCCTGGTCCGAGATTGGGCTTCCGCTCCCGCACAGCGGTTGGTCACACAACGAATCCTCCCGACGGGGCGACGTGAGGCAGTCAGCGCCATCGCCCGCTCGGCTTCACTAATCGACGACGCCTTTGGAACAACCACACGGCAATGAAAGGGAACACGATGAACGACAACGACACGCCCGACCCGACCGACAGCGACACCGAAGGCCACGCGATCAAGCGTTCCACGGTCTGACCGGCGCCGGGGCCGACCGAATGACGACGCCGAAGGCCACGCTGGCAAGTTCCACGATCGTGACCGACGCAGGCACCGAGGAAGGCGACGACGCCGAAGGCCACCTCGCACGGTCCGGGCGGCCATTCAGAAAGGGTCTCAGCGACGCCGGCACCGAGGAGGGCGACGACACCGAGGGCCATCGTCGTCAAGCGGGGCTGATCGACGGGCAGAGCCGGCGACCTGTGCGATTCAGGCGTTGCGGTCTGCCCACTCACGCCACCCGCTCGCGAGCTCCGGCGCGCCGAGGAGTAGCGGGGCGAGCGAATGGTCGTCGTGGAACGCGTGCGCGACGAGGCCGACGGTCACTTCGTGGTCAGGGCGGTGCAGCACCTCGATCGGGTCACCCGCCGCCACGTCGCCGGTCTGCACGATGCGCAGGTACGCCCCTGGTCGCCCGGCGCGCGCGAATCGCAGCTGGAAACGTGGATCACCCATCCGGATGCCGAGCTTGAAGCACGGCACCCGCGGGGAAGTCACCTGGAACACGGCCGATCCCACGCTCCAGCGCTCGCCGACCACGGCGCCCGTGACGTCGATCTGCGATGTCGTCAGGTTCTCGCCCATCGCACCCGGAGACACAACCCGGCCGAGCTCGGTCTCCCACCACGCCAGATCCTCGGCCGCATAGGCATACACGGCGCGCTCGGGCCCACCGTGACTCTCGCGGTCGGCCTGGTCGTCGCCGTCGAGGTTCACGCCGCGTACAGCGACACGCCCGGCGACCGGCTGCTTGAAGATGCCGGTGGTCACGCGGCGACCGTGGTGCTCGACCTCCTCGATGGGACCGACGTTGACTGACAGCACGAACGGACGCGACGAGCTCACCCTGACATCGTCGCAGCAACGGTGACCGAGCGCGCGTTGCGTAGCCTCGGCGACGATGGGTCGCCTTGACTCGATGGACCTCACGCCACGCCTCTCCGGCCAGGAGTACACCGAGCGCCTCGCCTGCGCGCAGCGGCGGTTGTTGCAGCTGCGCCTGCACGTCGGTGGCCAGATGGGCTCGGGCGAGCTCGGCCCGGGTCTCCTGTTCGTGTTCGAGGGGAGCGACGCCGCCGGAAAGGGCGGCGCCATCAAACGCCTCGTCGAACCGCTCGACCCACGCCATTACCGTGTGACGTCGTTCGCCAAGCCGACGTTCGACGAGAAGCGTCACCCGTTCCTCTGGCGCTTCTATCCCTACGTGCCCGGGCTCGGCGGGATGTCGGTGTTCGATCGCAGCTGGTACGGGCGGGTACTCGTCGAGCGGGTCGAGGGCTTCGCGACGGAAGGCCAGTGGAGCCGGGCGTACGAGGAGATCGTCAACTTCGAGCGTGCCAACGCACTCGAGGGCGTGATCATCGTGAAGTTCTGGCTGCAGATCAGTGAAGCCGAGCAGCTGAAGCGGTTCGAGGATCGTCAGGCGGATCCGCTGCGGCGTTGGAAGATCACCGAGGAGGATTGGCGCAACCGCACGAAGGCGAACGACCACTTGATCGCCGCCGAGGAGATGTTCGAGCGTACCGACCACCACCTCGCGCCGTGGGACCTCATCTCCGGTGAGCAGAAGCGATTCGCGCGGGTGCGGGTGGTGGAGACGGCGATCCACCGAGTCGAACAAGGCATGGTCCGCTGGGGCATGGCCGTACCCGCGGCCGACGACCTCGACCCGGCGAACTGACGGCAGAAGGAGAATCGGATGGAGACGATCGAGTCGAAGGTCGATGAGCTCATCGCCCAGATGACACCCGCCGAGAAAGCCGGGCAGCTCACCCAATACTTCTATTTCCGCTTGCCAGGAGATGCGGCCCCGGCCCTCGACTTCGACGCCGACGCGCAGCCGAAGTCGGTCGAGTCCGCGTTGCGAGAGGGAGGCGCGGGTTCACTGTTGTTCGTCACCGATCCGGCCGAGATCAACCGCCTCCAACGGCTCGCAATCGACGGCAACCGCCTCGGCATCCCGGTGCTGTTCGGTTTCGACGTCATCCACGGTTTGCGCACGATTCTTCCGGTGCCGATCGCGATGGCGGCCTCGTGGGACCCCGCAACGATCGAGCGCGGCCAGGCGGTCGCCGCCCGCGAAGCGCGTGCCGTGGGCATCCACTGGACGTTCGCGCCCATGGTCGACATCGCTCGCGATCCGCGTTGGGGCCGGATCATCGAGGGCGCTGGAGAAGATCCGTACCTCGGCGCGGCGGTGGCCGTCGCCCAAGTGCGCGGCTTCCAGGGTGGTGAGCTGGGGGCACCCGACCACGTCATTGCCGGTCCGAAGCACTTCGCTGGTTATGGGGCCGCGCTCGGTGGGCGCGACTACGACGAGGTCAACCTCTCCGACTCCGAGCTCTGGAACGTGTACTTCCCGCCGTTCGAGGCGGCGGTCGCGGCTGGTGCCGGCAACGTGATGACCGCCTACATGGACTTGAACGGAGTTCCGGCATCGGGCAGTCGGTGGCTGTTCACCGAGGTGCTGCGCGACACGTGGGGGTTCGAGGGCTTCGTGGTGAGTGACGCCAACGCCGTTCGGAGTCTCGTGACGCACGGCTTTGCGACTGACCTGGGCGATGCCGCCGCCCGCGCGGTCAACGTGGGCATGGATATGGAGATGGCGGTGTCAGACCCCGCCTATCGCCACCTGCCCGATGCGCTCGAATCAGGTGCGGCGAACCCGGAGGCGGTGGACGCCAGCGTCCGGCGCGTGCTGGAGGCAAAGATCCGAATGGGCGTGTTCGACGCGCCGTACGTCGACGAGGATCGCGCCCGTGAAGTGCTCGCCGACCCCGCCCACCGCGACGTGGCCCGCATCGCCGCGGAGCGATCCGCAGTGCTCCTCCGCAACGAGGGCGACCTGTTACCACTCGACGCCGGCAGCCTGAGTTCGATCGCGGTCATCGGACCGCTGGCCGACTCCAAGCGCGACACCTTGGGGCCATGGGTGTTCGACTTCGACCTGGACGAGACCGTGACCGTGTTGGAAGGCATCCGCGCCAAGGCTGGGGACGCGGTACGCGTCGATCACGCCCGGGGTGTGCGCGTCGTGCAACGCGAGTTCGCCTCGATGTTCGACATGTTCGGGGACAACAGATCAGAGGATCCCGAGGGGTTCGACGAAGACGTCGAGTTCCAGCACGCTGTTGAACTGGCACGCAGAGCTGATGTTGCCGTTGTCGTCGCGGGGGAGTGGCAGAACATGATCGGCGAAGCGGCCTCGCGGTCGTCGCTGGAGCTGCCCGGACGCCAGCTCGAGTTGCTGCAGGCAGTTGTCGACACCGGTACGCCGGTCGTGTTGCTGGTCATGAACGGGCGCCCGCTCGACCTGCGCTGGCCCGCCGAGCACGTGCCGGCGATCCTCGACATCTGGTACCCCGGCACATCGGGTGGAACGGCCGTGGCAAACCTGCTGTTCGGTGATGTCTCGCCCGGTGGCAAGCTCCCCTTCAGCTGGCCGCGCACGGTCGGGCAGGTGCCGATGGTGTACTCGCACACCCGCTCGCACGAGCCCCAGAACCAGGCGCGCCGCTACTGGGACGAGGCCAGCACGCCGCTGTTCCCGTTCGGCCACGGCTCGAGCTACGGCCGCTTCGAGTACGCCGACCTCACAGTCGATCAGCCGACCATCACCACGAGCGGGACGGTCACCGTGTCAGTGGAGGTCACCAACACGGCGGATCGAGAAGCCGACGAGGTCGTCCAGCTCTACATCCACCAGCGAACCGGTTCGGCGTCGCGTCCGGTACGCGAGCTCAAGGGCTTCAGGCGGATCACCCTCACCGCAGGGGAGTCACGGACGCTCCAGTTCCCGATCGGGCCGAACGAGCGGCGGTACTGGAACGCGGCCGTTCGAGACTGGGTCAACGACTCCTCGACCTTCGACGTCTGGGTCGGCGGCGACTCGACGGCACAGCTGTCCACGAGGTTCGAGGTCACAGCTGCGTAGGCAAAGCGACGTGGGTGCGTTCGCGAGCGAACTCCTCGGCGTTGACAGGTAGCGGGTGGGCAACGCCTACGGGAACTCGACCACGAAGCTCGGCTGGCCGGTGTTGCTGTTGTCGACCGGCGCGCCAGTGTCGTTGACGACGTGGTCGATCGTGCCGGCGCTGAGGTTGACCGTCAGGATGTGGTGCAGCTGCACTCCCGGCCTGACCGGCACCTCGAATCCACGCGTGGCGTGAATCGTCGGGTCGACGTTGGTGAAGATGTACGAACCGCCGCCCCACAGCTCGTGCGTGCGGACGTTGTCGGCCACCTTGTACGCCGCCCAGCCCAGGACACCGTCGTGCTGCCACGCGGCCTGGTTCGGCGGGTCGTAGGGCAGCTCGTTCTGGAAGAACACCGTGCGGCCGTTGTCGCCGTTCCAGATGACGTTGTACTCCTGGTAGTGCTCGACGAACAGGCCAGTGGCGGTCACATCGTCACCGTTGACGATGACGCCGTTGCGGGCCGTGTTGATGTCCCAGCCGAACGAGCCCGGCACGCCGTGATCGGCACGCCATGCCCAGATGTGATCGATCAGCACGTTGTCGCTGTTGACCTCGAGGCTGACGTCGGCCTTGCCGACGTGCGGCCCGCCGATGCGGAAGTACACGTCGTTCAGGGTCGTCGGGTTGCCGCGGTCGCGCTTCGACACCCGGTGGTGACCGTGCTCCTTGCCGACGCGGAGCAGCGCCGGCGAGTTGACCTCGCCGGCGTCGATCGTGACACCGGCGATGATCACGCCCGGTACGTCGGCCACGGTCAACGGGATCGCGCCGTCGACGGCGGTGAGCGTCGCGTGACCGAGACCGAGAACGACCGTGTTGGCACGCTTGACGGCGATGCTCTTCGCAACGTCGTACACGCCTGGGGTGAGCAACAGGTTGCGCCCGCGGGCGAGCTGGCGGTTGATGTCCTTCACCGAGTCCGACGGATCGACGATGAAGAAATCGGTGATCGGGATCGAGCGGCCCGGCGTCATGCCTTCGTCCCAGGTGACACCCCGGCTCTCGGTCGTGGCGGCCGGAACGCGCACGTTGTACACACCCTTGCCGTCGATGAAGAGGAACGGCTTCTCACGGCTCAGCGGATTCGTGTCGAGCGTCGTGTACGGAGGGACCGGGAACGTCTCGTCGGTTGGCGCACCCTCGACGCCGGCGAAGACAGCGTTCCAGACGCCGTTGGACCAGCTGCCGATCTCACTGTTGCGGGTCAGCCACTGCTGCTGCGAGCCGTTGATGACGGGCCCGCTCCTGGAGTCGGCGATGTAGCCCCCACTGGCGTACTGCGGACCGGCGGTGCAGTAGTCCATCAGCGACAGCGTCCCGCCGTTGACGTTGACTCGGCGCATCGACACGGCTTGCGATACGGCCCAGAAGTTGGCAGAGGCACGGCAACCGTCCTGGCCGGCGGCGTTGATGTTCAACGTGAGGTTGGAGAGCGTGCGCCAGAAGTTCACGAGCGCGAGACAGTTGCTCGTGCCGCCGTTCTCGAGGCACCGGTTGTAGACCTCGATCTTGCCGTTGATGACGACGTCCGTCGGCGACGCACCAAGGCCGGCGACCTCCGTGTAGTACCCGACCTTCATCTGCAGCGGCTCGGTGTCGGTGCCGTAGACGCCTGGCTCGAACAGCAGCGCGTAACGGTTCGTCCCCATCTCGCTGTCGATCTGCTGCGCGTTGATCGCGTCGACGGTCGCCTGGATCTCGCTGACCGGCATGCTGGGATCGAACACGACGACGCTGGAACCGAGATCGGGCGCCGCGGCGTTGGTTGTCCCCGGTGGAGCGGCAGCGGCTGTGGATGCCATCGCCGGCACGACTGTCGCGAGCGCGATGCTCAACGTGAGCGCAGGACGGAACAGTCGGTGTCTTACGGTGCGGCGAAGCGATGCGTGGGGTGTGTGCTGATGTCATCCGACCGAGACCTCCCCTGTGCGGCGGCGGTAAACGCCAGGTGTGGCAGTTGAAAATACCTCACCAGCGACGACGTCGTTTCGAGCGTCTCGTCCGCCTTGGACTGATGCGTTCGAGGTGTCAGAAGGTGCGCTCGCGTTCGAGGACCCGCATCCGGGCCTCCAGGTCCTCCAGGACCGACGATGCGAGGACGTATCCGGTGAAGATCTCGAAGGCGTGGATGCCCTGTCCGAGGAAGAGGTCGAAGCCGCTGATCCTCATCAACTTCGCGTCGGCGGCCCGTGCCATCAGCTCGGTTTCGATCGGCGAGTAGATGGCGTCGAAGAGCCACCGCTGATCGCGGATCGCGGCGAGGTCGACGGGTGTGCCTGGCTGGAAGTACATCCCGACGGGTGTTCCGTTGACGACACCGTCGACGCCGTCTACGGCGTCTTCGGCCGACTCCGCCACGTCCACCCGGACGGCCGCGTTACGGCTCCGCAGCATGTCGGCAAGGGCATGCGATCGGTCGGCGACGATGTCGAAGACACGGATGGCTGTCGCGCCGAGATCGACGAGCGCCGCCGCGGTGGCCGTTCCGACACCGCCGGCGCCCAGCAGTGCAACGGTCCCCGGTGGCGCGCTCGCGAAGAGTCGTCGGTAGGCCCACTTGAAGCCGGAGTAGTCAGTGTTGAACGCGTTCGTCGGACCACCCGGTCCGAGCAGCAGCGTGTTCGCGACGCCGGTACTGATCACCTCGTCGGATGCATCCGACGCGGCCTGCCAGGCCGACGCCTTGAACGGCACCGTGATGTTGACGCCCCGGTAGCCGGCACCGCCGAGCTCGTGGAGCAATTCGTCGAGCTCGGTCGAGGGCCCGGCGTCACGGGGAAGCAACTCGTACGTGACCTCGAGCCCGACCATCTGTCCCGCGATCGTGTGGAACGCGGGCGCCAGCGACTTGTCGATCCCTCGCCCGATCAGCCCGAGCCGAACGGGGGAGCGCTGGGATTCAGTCGCTGCCGAGTCGGGTGTTCGCGAAGCGATTGGACGAGACGTCATGTTTCCTTCAAGCAAGGATCAGGCGATGGAGTATCTGATCAGGCGTCGACGGTGGCTGAGACAATGCTGAGGCGCGTGGGTGGGATGAAGAGTCAGCGGCTCATCGCTGGGAGCCCGTGGTCGGCGACGACGTCGCGAGCGGTCGCCAGGACCAGCCGTGCGTATTCGGTCGTTCCCAGTTCGCGCCGAAGTACGTCGTTCGGAACCTCCAACGAGTAGGGCCCGGCCGGGAGGTGTTCGAGCAATTCGTGGAGCGGTAGGTGGCCATACCCCGGCAGCGAACGCGCTGAACGCGCGGTGCGGATCACGCCCTCCTCGGTCGCGTCGGCGTCGGCGGGTGCGTCGCAGAGCTGGACGAAGCGGAACCACTCCGGAGGCAACGCAGCCAACTCGTCGATCGACGAGTTGGACCGGAAGAAATGAAGCGCATCGATCAGGATTCCGGCGTTGGACCGCTCGACGGCTCTCACCACGGCCACTGCAGCCGACAGATCTCCGGTCTCGGACCACGACGGGAACTCGAGGTCCACCGTCAGTCCGAAATCGAGTGCGAGATCGCAGAGTCGACCGAACCGCTCGGTGGCCCGGGCCTGATCGGGGTCGTTCAGTTGGCCGAGGACGTGCCGGGCCCCGATCGCGGCTGCGGCTTCGAGCACTCCGACGTAGTTCTCGGGCTCGTCGTCGGGACCGAGCCGGGCGAGTTCGACGTCGAGCACTTGCAGGCCGGTGTCGGCGAGACGCTTCGAGACACGGCGGACCATGTCCGGATCTCCCGCGACAGGTGTGACGTACTCGCCTTCGGCGACGGATGTCATCCGGATGCTGGCGTAGTCGTAGCCGGCGTCAGCGGCGATCTGGATCAGGTCGAGGGGTGTGGTGCCGAGCACGGTGAGGTGAGCGAGGGAGAACTTGACGGTCATCGCCGAGTCCGTGCGACATCGAGTCCGTGCGACATCAGGGTGCCGCGGTGCCGTAGAACTCCCCGAACAGCTCCTGCTCGGACGGACGGTCCTCGGGGATCGGGTAGCTGACCCAGGTCACGTTCAGGTAGTGCTTGAGGCTGATGTTCTCGTTGGTGACGTTGCCGCCCCAGATCCCGCAGCCCAGGCTCGATGTCATCGGCATGCCGTTGGTGAACGATCCGGCATTCGCCTTCGACTGCGGCTGGCGCACCATGATGCGACTCACCGGAGCGACGCGGGCGAGGGCGTCGATGTGGTCCTCGTCGTAGGAGAAGATGCCGCAGGAATGTCCCTTGCCGGCGACTTCGTAGATCCGGCGCACCTTGTCCAGCGCGTCGTCGAAGCCGTGGTAACGAAACACGGCCAGGAGGGTGGTGAGCTTCTCGCCGGAGAAGCGGTGCTCACGCCCGATCTCGTCCTGCTCGACGATGACGAACGTGCGGTCGTCAGGGATGCTGAAGCCGGCCGCGGCGGCAAGCTTCGGGGCCGGTTGGGCCACGGTGGCGACGATCCGGCTCCCGTCCTCGTCCCACATCGCGCGCTCGAGCAGTGCCTTTTCGGCCGCGGATGCGAGGTACCCGCCTTCGACTTGGAGCTGGGTGATCATCGCGTCGTAGATGCGATCGTCGATGAGCAGATTGCCGTCGGCTGAGCACCCGGAGCCGTAGTCGGAGGTCTTCGACAGCCTCGAGTTGTTGGCCGCCTCGGCGACGTCGGCGGTCTCGTCGATGACCATCGTCGAGTTGCCTCCGCCGACACCGAAGGCCGGCTTGCCGGAGCTGTAGGCGGCTTTGACCATCGCCGCCCCGCCGGTCGCCAATGTCAGGTCGCAGATGGCCATCAGTTCCTGCGACAGCGGTATCGATGGCTCCTCGACGCACTGGAACAGGTCAGCCGGGGCGCCCTCGCGCACCATGACCTCGCGCAGGATCCGGACCACCTCGTTCGTTGTCGCCTTCGTGCGCGGGTGGGCCGAGAAGATCACCGCGTCGCGGGCCTTGACGGCGTAGATGGCGGTGCCGGGCGGCGTCAGCTCGGGGTTGGTCATCGGCACGATGGACGCGATCACGCCGGCAGGCTTGGCGTACTTGACCAACCCCTTCTCATGGTCCGTCTCGATGACGCCGACGCTCTTGGTTCGCAGTGCGTCGCGCAGGATGCCGTGGATCTTGAAGCGCTTTCCGGCTCGACCCTCACGGTCGCCGATGCCGCTTTCGTCGACGCTCATGTGTGCCAGCCGGAGGAAGGTCGTCTCGTTGCCGAGGGCCCAGCCGATGGCCTGCGCGAGCCGGTCGACGCGCTCCTGGTCGTAGTCGGCGATCTCGGCCATCGCGGCTCTCGCCTTGGCCAGTAGATCGGCGGCGAGGGACTTCTCCTCAGCAGTGATGTCTCGAGCCATGTGCTCTCCCTCCCTCAGTCGGTCGTGGCGTGCGAGCGCTGTTCGCCCGGCGAGTAGATGTCGAGGATGTTCCAGTGGCCCGTCGTGGGCGTCGGGTTGTTCTTCATGGCGACGTCGAGCACGACCGGGCGGTCCATCGCGATCGCCTTCGCGAGCGCCGGCCGGAAGCTCTCGGCCGAATCGATTCGGATGCCCTCGGCGCCGTAGGCGCGGGCGACGGCGGCATAGTTCGGGAGTAGCTCCGGGTCGGCGCTGTCGCCGTGGAACGTGGTGCCGTAGGTCAGACCGAAATGGGCCAATTGCAGCCCGGCGATGGTGCCGTAGGCGTTGTTGTTCATGACGACCCAGACGATGCCGAGGCCGTGTTCGACCGCGGTGGCGAGCATGGCCGGGTTCTGGCCGAATCCTCCGTCGCCCACGAGCGACACGACCGTGCGGTCGGGGGCGGCGAGCTTGGCACCGATCGCGGCGGACGGGCCGAAACCCATGGTTGCGAACCCCCCCGGCGTCAGCACGGTGCCTGGGGTGCGGATCGGGAACTGCTGGCCGACGCCGTTCTTGTTCCACCCCACGTCGGTCGTGATGTAGGCGTCGTCGGGCAGCACGCTGCGGGTCTCGGCGAGGATCCGCTCGGGCATCATCGGGAAGGCGTCGCTGGTGGCCATCGGCGCGTTGCTGTCGGCGAATGCAGCCCGGAACTCGCTGATGCGCTGAACCACGTCGGGATTGGCGAAGCCGTCGGGGTACCGCTCGCGGGCGACGCGGTTGAGCACCTTGAGCGCGGCGGTGGCATCGGCAACGGCGCCGATCTCGGTGGGGAACGCGCGGCTGATCTCGCTCGGCTCGATGTCGATGTGGATCAGCGCGGTGTCGGGGATGTTGAACGTGTAGTCCCGGTACCAGGAGCTGCTGTCGGCTTCCTTGAAGCGGGTCCCGATGGCGAAGATGACGTCGGCCGCGAGGCAGGTGTCGTTGACGAGCTGTGTGCCCCAGAACCCGGTCATGCCCAACACCAGCGGGTGGTCGTCGCTGAGGACGCCTTTACCCATCAGGCTGTGGGCGACCGGGATGCCCATGTGGTCGACGAAGCGCTGCAGCTCGTCGCTGGCCCTCGACAGCAGCACACCGCCGCCGGCGTAGATGACCGGACGTCGGGCCTCGGCGAGCCGGGTGACGATGGCGCCCGCTGTCTCGTCGTCGAGAGACGGCTGGTGCAGCGTCTTGGTGCCGTGGTCGAGGCGGGCGAACAGCGCTGGGTCGATGGGCTGCGAGAACACGTCCATCGGCACATCGACGAGCACCGGCCCGGGCTGGCCGTTCTCGGCGAGCAGGAACGCCTTCTCGATGACCTCGGGGAGGAGGGCTGCGCTGTCGACACGCCAAGCCCGTTTCACGAATGGTCGGTAGATCTCGAACTGTGAACCGTCGGCGTGCAGGTTCACCTCTTGGTGGGGGTGCCGGCCGAAGTAGTGGGAGGGCACGTCGCCTGCGATCACCACCATCGGGATGCAATCGAGGGCGGCATTGGCGACGCCGGTGGCCGCGTTGGTGAGACCAGGGCTGAGGTGGCTCAGAACGACCGAGGCCCGTCCGGTGACCCGCGTGTAACCGTCGGCAGCATGCGCGGCGACCTGTTCATGCCGCACGTTGACGAACTCGATCGAGCTGTCGGCCATGGCGGAGAGGACCGCGATGTTGGTGTGTCCACAGAGTCCGAAGACGTGGCGCACGCCGCGCCGTTCCAGATAGCCGACGAGTTGTTCAGCAGCGGTTGGGTGACCAGCACTCATGACGGCACTCCTGACGCGTGAGCCTCTGACGGTTGGGTTGGCATCGCACCTGCCGCTGGCAATGCCCGGTGGTCGGGGCCGCAGTACGAGTGGTGCACCGGGTCGATGCGCCGCATCGGGGTCATCGTCTGACGTTCCTCGTTGGCGTGGGCGAGAATCCCGGCGAGCCGGGAAGCGATGAACAAGGCGTTGCCGAGGTCGCTCGGGAACCCGACCTCGTTGAGGATCGCGGCCATCACGCCGTCGATGTTGATGGGCATCGGTTTGCCGATCGCGCGGGTCAGCGCCGCCTCGAGGGCTGCCGCTGCCGCGAGATGGTCGCCCACCACCTCGGCGTCCCGGGCGACCGACAGGAGCCTGTCGAGCCTGGGATCGCGGCGCTTGTGCTGGCGGTGGCCGAAGCCGGGTATCCGCTTGCCGTGTGCCCGCCAGTCAGCGACCAGATCGTCGGCAGCCGCTGACTGGGAACTGCTGCTGCCGGCTCGTGACGCGTCGACGACCTCGGCGATGACCTGCATCGCCGACTCGACGGCGGCACCGTGGAACTCCCCCAGGGTGAGGAGCCCGGCGGCCGCCGCGGCCTGGAGGGTGGCACCGCCGGACGTGGCGGTGCGGGCCGCCAACACCGACGGGGCGCCCGCTCCGTGGTCGATGCTGGCGACCATGACGGCGTCGATCAAGCGGGCCGTCGGGGGATCGGGGAGCTCGCCGGTGTAGAGCAGATGCACGACGGCGGGGAACGGAACCGCGCCGATCAGTTCGGAGAGGTCGTAGCCGCGGATCGAGATCGTCTCCGCCGTCGTCTCGGAGAGCGACGTCGTCCACATCGGTGGAGCTGACGTCGAATTGGATGTGTTCAACTGCTCTCACCTCACCCGACTGGAGACAAGAAAAGACTATATTGAATTAATCCAGTAGGGTCAAACGGCAGGTGGCCGCCCAGGCGGGTCAACCGCACGTGGCGCACTGCGGTCGTAGGATGCGAAAGAGGTGAGATCCCATGTCCGACGGTGAATCGGCGACCGACTACGACTCCCGTCCCGAGGCGATCCGGCGCACGATCGAGGCGCGGATCATCGACGGCACGATGCGCCCGGGCGACCGTCTGGGGCTCAAGGCCGACTTGCAGAAGGAGTTCGACGTCGCCGGTCCGACGATCGCCCAGGCGCTCACGCTGCTGACCAACGATGGGCTGATCTCGATGCGCCGGGGCCCTGGCGGCGGCATTTTCGTCGAGCGATCGCGGCCGATCCTCCGCGTCGGGACCCGACGCCTGGCGACGGGCACCGCGCAATCCCTCGCCGAGAACATCGAGATCCGCGAATCGCTCAATCCACTGCTGGCCGTGTCTGCAGCCAGGGCTTCCAACCGGCCGGAGGCCACGGTCGCCACGCTGCGCGAGCTCGCCGGGCAGCTGGTCGGCGCGGCCCCCTCGTTCGACACGCAACGCCTGATCTGGGCCGGTCATCGGGCGCTGGTGGAGTTGGCGGACAACGAGCTGCTCGGTCATGTCTACATGGATCTTCTCGGTGCGGCCGAAGCGCTGATCGTCGACGTCGTCTTCCCGTCCGAGGGCATCGAGGGTGAGCAGGAGCGCCAGCGCATCGCGGCCCATGCATCGATGCTGGTGGCCGTCGCCGACGGCAATGTCGAAGCCGCCCGGCACCACGCCGAGGTCGTCCGGCTGGTGTCGCGGCCGCTGCGCGAACCGGGTTGAGCTCGCCGGCTCGAGCGGCGTTGCGTGTTTGACGAACGCCCCAACAAAAGACTATATTCATTTAAGTTGGTGATCCTGGGGGCTCGGTGACCACCGTGGCGTGCCAGGCCGAGAAGGGGGAGACCCGAATGACCAAGTTCCCACGCTGGTCGAAGCCGCTGACGCTGCTCGCCGCGCTCACGCTCGTCACCGCCGCATGCGGCGACGACGATGACGCCGAGACGGCGGACACGTCAGGGGGCGACACGACCGAAGCGCCTGTCGAGACGACGGCCGACACGACCGAGAGCGCCACCACCGAAGCGCCTGTCGAGACGACGGCCGACACGACCGAGAGCGCCACGACCGAAGGGTCGGTGGCGACGACGGCCGAATGTCCCGACGGCGACTCGGTCCCCGTGGCCGTTCCGTACGAGGCCAACCAGCCCGCCGGCCAGAACTGGCGGCTGGGTCTCGAGATGGCGGTCGCCGAGATCAACGACGCGGGCGGCATCCTCGGGTGCCAGATCGTCCCCGAGTTCCAGGACACCCAAGCCGATCCGGACGTCTCGAAGCAGGTCGTCGCCGACATGGCCGAAGGCAACCCGTACGTCTTCCTCGGAACCGTGTTCTCGTCGAACACGATCGTCAACATGGTCGAGGCCCAGCGCGCCGAGATCCCGATGTTCGTCGGCGCCGAGGCGCCCGCGATCACCAACCGCGAGGAGAACGGCGACAACGACTTCATCTACCGGACGTCGTTCGGAGTCGACACGGCGTCGGACAAGTTCATCAGCTACATCGTCGACCAGGGCGTGACGTCGATCGACATGATCTACAAGAACGACGAGTTCGGCGCCGGCGGTCGCGACGCGTACGCGGCGGCGTTCGACGAGGTCGGGATCGAGATTCAACTCGACATCCAGGTCCAGCCGGATCAGATCGACCTGTCCGCCGAAGTCGCCCAGCTGGCCGGCGGAGGTGCGGACGCGATCTTCGCCTTCATGACCGAGATCGAGACGGCGGCGTTCCTCGATGAGGTCCAAGCCCAGGCCCTCGAGAAGCAGATCTACGGCGGTGACGTGCTCAGCGCGGCGTCGACCATCGCGCTCGTGCAGCCGGGCGCAGCTGACGGGACCATCACACACGCGGGCCTCAACGCTTCGGCCCCGGTGTTCGCAGAATGGAGGGATGCCTACGCGGCGTTCCATCCTTCGGCGGATCCACCTGACCACAACAGCATCAAGGGGTACACCGCGGTCTACATCGTGAAAGAGATGACCGAGCGGATCGGTGCGTTCGACAACACCCAGTTCTCCGATGAGTTGCATTGCGCCACGATCACCGTGGACGACGAGCCCGGTGTCCTTCTCGACGTGAGCTACGACGGCAACGGTGACATCGACCGCGAGAGCTACATCGTCAGCGTCGTCAATGGCGTCGGCGAGATCGTGGCGACGGTCCCACCGCTCGGCAACCTCGCCGACCGAGGTTGCTAGTCGCCGGGCTGGCTAGGGTGGCCTGCGCTGTGAGCGGGCCACCCGCCGGCATCGGGGGTTGTGCGTAGTCGCCATGTCGACGTTCGTCCAGATCAGCTTCTCGGGGCTGGCGACGGGAGCGATCTTCGCCCTCGCCGCGGTGGGATTCGCGTTGCTGTGGCAGACGGCCGGCGCGATCAACTTCGCACACGGCGAGTTCATCGCCCTGCCCGCGGTGATCATCTTGATCCTCGGCGAACAGCAGCCGACGCTCGGCTTCCCGGAGTGGGTTCCGCTCGTCGGCGGCACCGAGTTGGTCGGACCACTCCCGGAGATCGGGATCATTGCCGCCTTCGTCGTCACCATCCCGATCGCAATCCTGCTGCTCGGCTACGTGTTCAAGGTGTCGCTCGTCGATCGGCTGCTGACGCCGGGTGGTGATGACATCCCTCTCGTCATCGCAACGATCGGGCTCGGCCTCGTCATCCGGGAGTACCTGAGAGTCGAGTTCGGCGCCACCCCGCAACAGTTCCCGTCGGTGTTCGGGACCGAGGTGTGGCGGCCGGGCGGGATCGCCATCTCGGCCGACGACGTCGGGATCCTGGCGGTGAGCATCGTCGTGATCCTGGCGCTCCAGATGTATCTCCGCCGGACGTACACGGGCTGGCAGATGGAGGCCGCCGCCCAGAGCCCGAACACCGCGCGAGTGCTCGGGATCCCGGTGGGCCGAATGATCCTGTACACGTTCGGCATCAACGCCGTGCTCGTGACGGTCGCCGCGTTACTCGTGACGTCCACCACGAATGCCCGTTGGGACGGCGGCATCAGCCTCGGCCTGTTTGCGTTCACGGCCGCCATCATCGGCGGGTTCAACCAGGTCCGGGGGGCGCTGTTCGGCGGCTTCCTCGTCGGGTCTGTTGCAGAACTGGTCCGGTTACTACCTGTCCAGCGCCTACCGCGATGCGATCCCACTGGTGTTGATGATCCTGGTGATCTTGTGGCGGCCCCAAGGGCTGTTCGGTATCGCCGAAGAGCGGACCGTATGAGCACGGTCGCGTCCCAGGCCACGGGACTGGAGGATGGCCAAGGGACCGTCGGGGTGGTCGCGCGGGGAGCGGTTTCGTGGCGTCTCGTCGCTGCCGCCACCGTGGCGACCGGGCTCGTCGTCCTGCTCCCCCTCGGACGATCACAGTTCACGGGGATCATGTGGCTGTGGGCGCTGGCTCTTGTCGGCGTCATCGCCCTCAACCTGCTGGTGCCGTTGGATTCGTGGACGGGGCTCGTCGTCAAGTGGATGACGCTGGCCGGATGCCTCGCATTCCTCGTCGTGTTCCCCATTGGGCGCTCGGCTTCGACGTTGCTCGACATGGGCCTGTTCGCGGTCTTCGGCATCGTCTGCATCGGGACGAACCTCGTCCACGGCTTCGCCGGCAAGGTCACCTTGGCCCAGGCGGCGTTCCTCGGGATCGGCGCCTACCTCTCGGTTCTGTTCGACACGGGTCGCGAGGTCGCCGTCGGCGGGATGAGCATGACGCTTCCGAACGTGCCATTCCTCGTCGCGATCGCCATCGGCGGGTTGGCCTGCATGGTGATCAGCGTGCTGATCGGGTTTCCGGCGCTGCGCGTGCAGGGGCCGTGGTTGGCGTTCGTGACGCTGGCGTTCAACCTGCTGGTGTTCCTGGTGCTCAACAACGAGGAGGGGCTCACCGAGGGATCGCGCGGGATCAGGATCCCCCGCGACGATGTCACCGTCTTCGGTATCGACTTGTTCTCCAGTCGGAACTACTACTACTTCTGCCTTGCGTTCCTGGTCGCGGCCACCGCGCTGGTGTGGTGGATCGTTCGCAGCCCCTGGGGCCGAGCGTTCAAGGCGTTGCGTGACAACCCGGCACGCGCGGCGAGCCTCGGGGTCGACGTTCGCACGTACACCCTGCTGGCCTTCTCGATCAGCGCCGGCCTCGCCGGGATGGCGGGCGGGCTGTACGCGCGGCTGATCGAGTTCGTCGATCCCCGCGGCTTCTACATCGGTCAATCGTTCGATTTCTTCCTCGCGACGGTGGTCGGTGGGTTGGGCACGCTGGTCGGGCCGTTCATCGGGGTCTCGTTCATCACCGTGCTCACCGATCGCTTGCGGATCGCGGGCGACTACTACCGGGTGTGGTTCGGCATGTTCGTCGTCGTCATGATGCTGGTGGCGCCCAAGGGTGTGGCGGGATCGTTCAACCAGCTCCGCGCAGGGACACAGAAGAGGTTGCAGAAAAGGCGCCGCGACGCAGGAACGCAGGAGACCTCATGACGACGATCGAAAGCGTGGCCGTCGACCACGAAGTCGTCGTTGCGGTTCGCAGCATCACCAAGTCGTTCGGGGGGATCCGGGCGGTCGACAACGTGTCGTTCGATCTCCGCAAGGGCGAGATCCTCGGGGTCATCGGCCCGAACGGGTGCGGCAAGACGACCCTGTTCAATTGCATCCTCGGCCAGTACCGACCGGACGGGGGACGCGTCGAGCTCCACGGCCGCGACGTCAGCCGGTGGAGGCCGCATCGGCGTGCCAAGGCAGGCCTGGCCCGGACGTTCCAGCTCCTCCAGGTGTTCGAATCGATGTCCGTTCGCGACAACCTCAAGACCGCAGCCCAGGAGCACATCGGCTCGATGGCACGGCGATTGTTCCAACGGCCCGACATGGGGCTCAACGACACGGTCGACCGGCTCATCGAACGGTTCCGGCTCGCCCATCTCGCCGACGAGCGGGCCGGCAATCTCAGCTATGGCCAGCAGAAGTTGCTCGATACGGCGATGGCATTCGTGTCCGGACCGGCAGCGGTCTTCCTCGACGAGCCCGCCGGTGGCGTCAACCCGGCGATGCTCGGTGATCTGAAGGAACGCATCCGCGACCTCAATCAGAACGACGGCATGACGTTCGCCGTCGTCGAGCACAACATGGAGTTCATCTTCGGGTTGGCGGACCGCGTCGTGGTGCTCGAACAGGGCCGGCTGCTGATGACCGGTACCCCCGACGAAGTGCGCGAGGACCCGCGGGTCCTGGAGGTGTACCTGGGTGGCTGACACTGTGATCACTGGGCCTGTGAACCCGGAGACTGCGGCACCCGAAACCGGCGCGACCGTCGACGAACCACGCGGTGACGACGACGTCATCCTTCGCATGGACGCCGTCGTCGGTGGCTACGGCTCGACGACGGTGCTGCACGAGACCACCTTCGAGGTCCATCGCAACGCGCTGACCACCATCATCGGCCCCAACGGTGCCGGGAAGTCGACGGCCATCAAGGCCATCTTCGGGATGGTTCGGGTTCGATCTGGGCACGTGTGGTACGAGGACGAAGACGTCGTCGGTCTCAGCCAGGTCGAGCTGCTGCGGCGCGGCATCAGCTTCGTCCCGCAGGGTCGCAACGTCTTCCCGAGGATGTCCGTGCGGGCCAACCTCGAGCTGGGCGGGGTGAGCCTCGGCAACCTCGCGCTGACCCGCGAACGGGTCGCCAGCATCGCCTTCGACTTGTTCCCGATGCTCCGCGCCAAGGCCGACAAGCAGGCGAGCACGCTCAGCGGCGGTGAGCAGAAGATGCTGGAGATCGGACGGGCGATGCTGCTCGAACCGCGCCTCTTGCTCATCGATGAACCGTCGGTGGGGCTCTCGCCGATCCTGGTGCAGCAGGTCTTCGGACTGCTCCAGGGCCTGCGGGACCGGGGAACCACCGTGCTGATGATCGAGCAGAACGCCAAGTCGGCGCTCGAGGTGAGCGACTACGGCCTGGTGTTGCAGCAGGGGCGATTGGCGCTCGCCGGCACCGCGCCCGAGATCCTCAACCATCCGGAGATCGGACGGCTGTTCCTGGGAGGCGCGATGCGCGGCGTTGGCGCTTCCCGAGCGCAGCCGGCTCGAAATGACCCAGATGTGCCATGACGACGTTCGCTGCATTCGAGAATCGAGGGCATGGCGACGCGCACGGAGGTCTCATCCCCACCGGCGGCACAGCGTTGTTCACCATCATCGGGAGTCCGGTCGTACAGGTCGTGGCTCCGAGCATCTTCAATCGGCTCTTCGCCGAGTACGGCCACGACGCAGTCCTCGTTGCGTTCGATCTGCGCCCAGGCGGGGTCGGCGCGTTCTTCGATGCGATGCGCCAAACCGAGAACTTTCGCGGCAGTTTCGTGACGGTGCCGCACAAACAGGAAGCGGCGCGGCACATGGACGAGCTCATGTCGCGCTCGGCTGCCCTCGAGGTGGTGAACGTGGTGAAGCGCGTCGACGGCCGCTTGGTGGGCGACATGACTGACGGGTCGGCGTTCCTCGTCGCCTCTCGTGCACACGGCCTGGATCCCGTGGGGGCGCGCGTCGCCATGATCGGCGGCGGGGGTACGGCGACCGCGATCGCCCACGCGTGTGCCGAGCAGGGCGTGGCGGAGTTGGTCCTCAGCGTTCGGAACCGCGCCCGACACGACGAACTGCGGCGCGTCGTCGGGTCGGTGCCGAACCCGCCTCGGCTCAGCTTCGAGCTCGACTCGCTCGAGGGCTTCGACCTCGTGGTCAACGCCACGTCGGTCGGCATGAACGGCGACCCCGACGTGCCGCATCCGGTGGACACACTCGATCCGAGTTCCCTCGTCGCGGAGGTGGTGACGCTCCCGCGCGTCACGCCGTGGATCGCCGCCGCGCTCGAGAAGGGCTGTCGGGTCCAGTACGGCGCGGACATGTCGAAGGCACAACTCCAACTCGTCGGCCCGTGGTGGGGATTCGACGTGCCGCAGGCCGACTGAGACGAAGCTCCGGTCCGTGGAGCCAGTTCGACTCGGGATCGTCGGCACGGGAACGATCGGTCGCCTCCACGCCGCGCTGGCAGCAGAAGCGCCCGCCGTGGCGCTGGTCGGACTGTCCGGTCTCGATGACGGTGCGGCGCCGTTGGCCGCGCAGCTCGGCGTTCCGCTGCACATCGACTACCGCGAACTGATCGACAGGGGACTCGACGGCGTCATCGTCGCCACCCCGAACCAGCTTCATCTCGAGGTCGGCGCGTTCTTCGCCCGCCACGGTGTGCACCTGCTCGTCGAGAAGCCGATCGCCGACTCGCTTGGTGCGGGGAAGGAGTTGTGCGCGGTCGCCGCGCACCACGGCGTCCACCTGCTGGTCGGGCAGCACCGTCGCTACAGCAACCTCGTCAAAGCGGCAGCCGCTGCGGTCGCGCACGACATCGGCCGGCTCGTCGCCACCAATGCGATGGTCACGATGCGCAAGCCTGACAGCTACTACGAGGCCGAGTGGCGGCGCTCCGCCGGCGCGGGACCACTGCTCGTCAATCTCATCCACGAGGTCGACCTGCAGCGGGCGGTGTGCGGTGACATCGACCGTGTCCAGGCGACCTCCGCCAAGGTGGGACGCGACTTCGACTTCGACGACACGGCGGCCGTTCTGCTCCACTTCCGCAACGGCGCACTCGGAACCATCCTGATCACCGAATCGACGCCGTCGCCGTGGAGTTGGGAGGCCGCGGTCAGCGAGGGCATGGGATTCCACAACGCGGGCCGCGACCACGCTCGGTTCGTCGGCACCGAGGCATCCATCAGCTTCCCGAGCATGACGACCTGGAGCGTATCGCCCCGCCGATGGCGAACCCGGCTGGAACACGCCGCTCCATGTGACGCGCATCGACGTCGAGCCGAACGATCCGTACGCCGACCAGATCGCTCATTTCGCACGTGTCATACGCGGGTTGGAGACCCCGCACGTTCCCGGGGCAGAGGGGCTGCGCAGCCTTGCCGTTGTCGACCGCGGTCATCGAGGCGGCGCGCACCGGCGAGATCGTCGACGTCGACGAGCTCCTCAGCCGCGCCTGAACGGATCAGCCGGGCTGGAGGCCGACGAGCACCTTCTCGAGCGCGGTCGACGGCACGTCGTCGGCCACGAAGGGCTCGCCGATGTCGTGCATCAGCACGAATCGGAGCTTGCCGCCTTGACGCTTCTTGTCGCGGTGCATCGCCTCGATCAGCGCATCGACGTGCATCGCGGTCGGCAAGGTTGTTGCGAGCCCGACCTGCGCGACCAGTGCCTCGACACGGTCGGCGAGACCCGGCATGGCAAACCCCCCTTGCTCGGAGAGTCGCGCCGCGGCGACCAGCCCGAGGCCGACTGCCTCGCCATGCGTCAGTACGTCGCCTCCCACCTGTTCGAAGGCGTAGGCGAACGTGTGCCCAAGGTTGAGGATGGCACGGCGCGCCTCCTCGAACGGGTCGTCCTGGACGATCGCGATCTTGACCTGGATCGCCTGCGCGACCAGCGTCTGCAGCCGGCCGAGCGCATCACGTTCCTCGTGGCTCGACCCGTGCCACTCGCCGCCCTCGAGCTGGGCGAGCAGGTGCGAGCCGGCGATCAACGCATGCTTGACGACCTCGGCCATCCCGGAGGTGAACTGACGGCGGCTGAGCGTCTGCAGCGTTGCCACATCCGCAACGACCGCCGACGGCTGCTTGAACAGCCCGATCAGGTTCTTGCCCTGCGGAACGTCGAGACCGACCTTGCCGCCGATGCTCGTGTCGATCATGGCGATCAAGTCGGTCGGGCAGTGCACGAGGTCGAGTCCACGGAAGTAGGTCGCCGCGGCGAAGCCCGCCACGTCACCGACGATCGAATCACCGAGCGACACGATCGTCGCCGAGCGATCGACGTTGGCATCGAGCAACGCGTCGTAGACGTGTTGTACCGCTTCGAGGTTCTTCTGACGCCCGTTCCCACTCGGCAGCGTGATCGTGAGGTCGACGTCACCGCAGCTGGCCAGATACAGAGCGCCCACCTCGGCGTTGGTGACGACCACCATCGGGCCTTCGATTCGGGCCAGCTGACGAACGAACGGCAGCACCGCCGCTCCGACCGAATACTCGTAGTCGCCACTCGGGTTGTCGATCGCAAACCGGTGCGGATCGGACCGCGCCAGAGCGACGAGGTCCGAGGCGACCGCGTCGGCGCTGACCGCGTCGGTGGTGAGTTGCGCGAAGCGGCGATAGTCGGGACTGCGCTCGGCGAGGAGTTCGACGATCCGCTGCCGTGGATCCGGAACCGACAACAGCGGACGCTCGATCCGCGACGGATCGTTGGTGACGCGGTCGAAGATCTCGTCAGGGGTGGCGACCAGGCAGAAGACCCTGCCGTTGCGACTCAAGCTGGCCACGTTCTGCGGATCGAGCATCATGCGACCCCCGGTGGAGATCACCAGCCCGACGCGGTCGGCCAGTTCGGCCGCAAGCTCCCGCTCGATGCGCCGGAACGCCTCTTCGCCCTGCGTGCGGAAGACGTCGGCGATCTTTCCGTGGCGTTGCTCGATGACCACATCGGTGTCGACGAACTCGTACCCGAGCTGGTCGGCGAGCAGCCGACCGACGGTGGTCTTGCCGGTGCCCATGAAGCCGGTGAGCACGATGTTGCGGGAGTCTGAGGCAGTCATGGTCCGACAACCCAGACTAGGCATGGCGCGCCGGGCTTCGTCGGTGCGATGTCCCGTGTCTGCGCCCGGCACGCGAGACTTGCCAGCCCAATGACCGCTGCTGCGATACCTCTGGTGACGTGAACCGGACCGAGGAGGGCGACATCGACGTCACGGAGCGGTTGGCGCACTGGCGCCGCTGGCATGCCTACGTGCTCGATCGAAAAGGGTGCCGGAGCGACGACGACGTGCTCGATGCGATCGCGTTCGATCGTGTCGTCGCGATCGCAGCAGCTCGCGACCTCCGTGCCCGGCGTCCGGACGACCTGCTCGATCACTTCCTCGCCGGCCATGCCGCGCTCCGGGCAGAGGTCGACGCGCTCGCGGACGAGGACATCGTGAACCATCTCGGCTTCCAGATCCGTGAGCCGCTGGACATGTGGTTGGAGGGGCTGAGTCGTTGGGCGCCGCGAGCTCGACGTCGCAGTCGTCGGCACGAAACGGTTCACGTCCTCGGCGACATTCCAGGCGCGTGTGGGCGCATTCGCAGAGATGGCGCAGATTTGGCTCGACATCGCTGGTCAGGTCGTCGAGCTCGAACTGTTCGACATCCACCACGCGGTCCAACCCGCCCCAGGCCTGTTCGATCGCGTACGAGCGGGCCGCACCACCCGGCAACTCATCGCCGAAGTCGGGAGCGACGATCTGCTCGCCCTCATTGATGACGACGACATCTGGCACTACGGCATACGCGTCGCTTCTGGTGACGACGTGATGCGACTGCACGAGCGATTCCGTGTGCTGACTGACAGCGGATCCGAACTACCGGCTCCGCTCCGACGACGTCGTCTCGAACCGGTGGCACGGCTCGGTGCACACGAAGCTGATCAACCGCGACGCAGGCGTCGAGATCGAGTTCCTCAGCTACAACGTCGACTGGACTGACTGAGCATGCCCGACATCCGCCCGCTCTCGGAACTGACTGACCAGCGCGAGTTTCTGGCGTACCTCGACCACGTGGGCGCCCAGCTCCCGTTCGACGCCGACGTGGAACACGGCCCGTCGTCGCCACTCGCACGACCCGTGAGCTTCTCCGGCCTCACGGCCGGCAACCGGCTCTGCGTCCTTCCGCTCGAGGGATGGGATGCCGACCTCGAGGGACGCCCCACGGCGTCGACGCGTGAACGGTGGCGGCGGATGGGGGAAGGCGGCGCCAAGCTGATCTGGTCCGAGTCGGCAGCCGTGCGACCCGATGGTCGCAGCACGCCGTCGCAACTGCTCGTCGCGGACCACACGGTGAGCGACCTGGCGGCCCTCCGACAACTCGCGGTCGACGCGCACGAGCGAGTCCACGGCGACGTCTCTGACCTGGTCGTCGGCCTTCAGCTCACACACTCGGGCCGCATGAGCCACCCGGGCCCCTCGGGTGCAGCCGCACCGCTCGCCGTGCGACGCCACCCTCACATGGATGCAACCGTCGGCCCGCGGCCCGATCAGCCGCTTCTCACCGACGGCGAGCTCTACGACCTCGCCGACGACTTCGTGCGCGCGGCCGTGAACGCCGCCCGCGCCGGGTTCGAGTTCGTCGACCTCAAGGCGTGTCACGGATACCTCCACCACGAGTTGCTGGGCGCCTACGAGCGTCCGGGCGATTTCGGTGGCTCGCTCGAGAATCGAACGCGGTTCCTTCGCACCGTGATCGCCGGCGTGCGCGCGATCCACCCGGAACTACCCCTCGCGTTGCGCCTCAGCGCCTTCGACACGGTGACCCACGTCGCGGACGCCGACGGGTTCGGACGGCCGATCACCAGCGGTCCCGATCGGTACTGGTTCGGCACCGACGACTCGGGGCACGAGGTCGATCTCACCGAACCCATCCAACTGCTCCGCATGCTCCGCGACCTCCACGTCGACCTCGTGTCGATCACTGGGTCGAGCCCGTACTCGGCGCGGCACTATCAGCGGCCCTCCCGTCGGCTGACCGACAACGACTACGAGCCGCCCGAAGATCCGCTGGTGGGTGTCGCGCGCCACGTTCACGTCACGGCAGCGCTGAAGGCGGCGGTGCCGGAGCTCGTGTATGTCGGGTCCGCGTACAGCTATCTGCAGCAATGGCTGCCCAACGTCGCCCAGGCAGCGGTCCGGCAGGGGCTGACCGATGTCGTGGGACTGGGCCGGATGCATCTCGCGTACAACGCGTTCCCCACCGACGTCATCGACGGCCGGCCGCTCCGCACCGACCTGATGCGACCTGCGTTCTGAGTCCACGCGTGAACGCCGGCGAGTCGGCCTTATCCGCGGTGCTGCCACTGTGCGTGGTCGCACACCCACCGGTGTTCAGTCGGGCGGTCCGCCCCACATCTTGCGCAACTCTTCGCCCTCCTCGTAGCTGATCGACTTGTGCCCGAGCCGGTACATGTGACGGCGCGACGTGTCCCCGGCGAGGCTCGCGCACCAGGTCAGCAGCCTTCCTTGGGGTGACCAGCAGTGGCGTGGTTCGTCGACCCAGAGTTGCCCTTCGAGATCGGTCCAGGTGCCCATGGCACAAGGATCGCACTGTTATCCACGATGTCAAGGCCGGATCAAGGATCCCCGGCTTTGACGGGCAAGAATTCACACACCGCGCGAATTACGGTGACGTTCGACGGTCCGCGCGGATCAGCACGTCGCGGGGCTCGATCCTCGGGCCGGTATCCTGCGGTCGTGGCGGGCACGAGTTCTCGTGGCGTGGCGTGAGCTGTCGTGTCACTGCGGTACAGGCCGCACTGCTCCAATGCGTTCGGCTCGAGGGAATTCATGTCCGAGGAACTACCCGTGGTTGAGGCTGACCGACACTTGGTCGCGGGGATCCAGGTACCAGCTCGCCAGTTCGGATCGTTGCCGCTGCCGGCGACCGGCACCGAGGTCGCCCAGTTCGTCGCCATGCGCGCCGCGGCGTGCGTGGGTGCCGACTACTCGAACATGGCGTCGTTGGACGACCGCGGGAAGTTCTTACGGCTGTTCCACGGCTCGTTCCTCGCCCCAGCGATCGCCGACCGGTACACCGACGTCCCTCTCAGCTCGCCGTTTCCGATCGCCGAGGCGGCTCGTACCGGCACGACCGTCCTGCTGCCGAACCTCGACGCCTACCGCGAGCAGTTCGCGGAGATCGTTGCCGACACCGTCGCCGCCGGCATCCAAGCGTCGGCCTCGCTACCGCTGTATCGCGAGGACGGGACCCTCGTCGGTGTGATCGGCTTCGCGTGGACCACACCGACAACGTTCACCGCCAAGCTCCAGAGCGCTCTCCACGCCGTTGGAGAACTGTGTACCGCGACGATCGAACGCGCCGAGCGCTACGACGCCGACCACCAGTTCATCGTCGAGTTGTCCGCGAGCCTGCTCGGCGCACTCCCGGTGATGGCCGGGCTCGAGACATCCGCTCGATACCTCCCGGCCAGCAACACGGTCTCGGTCGGAGGCGACTGGTACGAAGGCCTCCTCCTCGATGATCACCGGCTGGCCCTCGTCGTCGGCGACGTCACCGGCCACGGGCTCGCCGCAGCAGCCGACATGGCCCTGCTCCGTGGGATGATCACGGCACTGCTCCACTCTGGCGTCGAGGTCGCGGACGTCTTCAGCGAGATGTCCGGTGTCCTCCTCCAACGGTCGGGGCTGCTCCTCGCCACCGCAGCCCTCGTCGTCGTCGACGTCGCCGACGGGACGGTCACCTACGCCACCGCCGGGCACCCACCACCGCTCGTACAACTCCCTACCGGTGAAGTTCGACGGCTCGACGCGGCGAACGCGCCGATGATCGGACTTTCATCAACGCTACGAACCGCCGCGACCGCGCCGTTTCCGGTGGGCTCTCGACTCGTCATGTTCACCGACGGGCTCGTCGAGCGCCGCGATCGGCCGTTCGAGGTCGGCATCGACCAAATCACCGCCTCACTCACCACGTTGCCGAACGGGCTCGGCCCGGGCGCCCTCTCAGACGCCCTCCTCGACGCACTCCTCGAGAGCGGCACGGGCGAGGACGACATCGCGATCCTCGTCATCCGCCACGTCGCCTGAGGCCGCCTGCGGGGTGCGATAGTTCAGTCTTCGAGGCGACTCCTTCGAGGACGGATGCATGACGACGGAGCAGGAAGGTGGCGCGGCGATCCGGACACCGGATCAGCGGCTACGCGTCTTCGTGAGCTCGACGCTGGTCGAGCTCGCCGAGGAACGTGCCGCGGTCGCTCGCGCGATCTCGGCGCTGCGGCTGACGCCGGTGATGTTCGAGCTCGGCGCTCGACCACACCCACCACGCGAGCTGTACCGCGCCTACCTGGCGCAGTCCGACATCTTCATCGGCCTCTACTGGCAGCGTTACGGCTGGATCGGGCCGGACATGGACATCTCGGGCCTGGAAGATGAGCTTCGGCTCTCCCATGCGCTGCCTCGGCTGTTGTACGTCAAGGCACCGGCACCGGATCGAGAACCTCGCCTGACGGCCATGATCGAGGACCTGCAGTCCGAGGGAACCGACTCCTACCGGTCGTTCGGGAGCCCGCGCGAGCTCGGCCGGTTGGTCCGAGACGACCTGGCGACGCTGCTCAGCGAGCGGTTCGCGACGGCGGTGCGCGACGCCGATCATTCGGCATCGTCTGCATCGACCAGCGCGAGTCGAGCCCGGCGGTCCCTACCGGTGTCGTCGACGTCGTTGATCGGTCGCCAGCCCGACATCGACGCCGTCGCGACACTCCTCGAGTCTCCGGAAGCGCGGTTGGTCACCCTCACCGGGCCGGGCGGCGTCGGCAAGACGCGGTTGGCGATCGCCGTCGGTGAGCGACTCGACGACGGCAATCCACGCCGGACGGTGTTCGTACCGCTCGCTTCGGTTGCTCAGCCCGACCAGGTGCTGCCTCGCGTCGCCGCCGCGGTGGGAGCGACCATCGAGGGAACGCGACCGCCCGTCGACGCTCTGATCGAGCATTTCGAAGCGACCCCGACGTTGCTCGTGCTCGACAACCTCGAGCAAGTGGTCGGGGTGGCACCGGAGCTCGACCTGCTCCTGTCCGGCTGTCCCGGGCTCAAGGTCCTGGCCACGAGCCGCACGGTGTTGCGGCTCCGCGCCGAGCGGGAGTATCCGGTCGGTGCGCTGAGCGTGCCGACGCTCTCGGAGCAGCCGCCGATCGAACAGCTCGCGTCGTTGCCCGCGGTGCAGCTGTTCGTCGATCGAGCCCAGGCCGTCCGCTTCGACTTCACCCTGACCGAGGACAACGCGTTCGCGGTTGTGGAGATCTGCCGGCGCCTCGACGGTCTGCCGCTCGCCATCGAGCTGGCCGCGGCGCGCACGCGACTGCTCGCACCGGATGCGTTGCTCGCTCGGCTCGAGAACGTGCTCGACGCGTTGGGTACCGGCCCGGTCGATCTCCCCGAACGGCAGCGCACCCTCCGCGCAGCCGTCGAATGGAGCGTCGACCTCCTCGACGACGCGCAACGGCACCTGCTCGCCAGCCTGTCGGTGTTCGTCGACGGATGGACGGTCGCCGCCGCAGCGCACGTTTCCGAGCGCACCGAGGACGAGGTGCTCGACCTGCTGGATGCGCTCGCCGGGCACAGCCTCGTGAGCGTCGTCGCCACCGACGCCGGGCCAAGGTTCCGCATGCTCACGTCCGTTCGAGAGCTCGCCGCCGAACACCTCGCCGCGAGCGCGGACTGCGACGCTGTCGCGCAACGACACGCGGAGTACTTCGGCTCGCTCGTGGACAACGCCGAGTGGCCCGCTGCACGCCACTCCGAATGGGCCGAGCGCTTGCGAACCGAGGAGGAGAACCTGCGCGTCGCCATCCGGTGGTTCGTCAGCCATGACCCCACGCCCCTGCCCCACATCTTTCGCGTCCTCTGGCTCTTCTGGCAGATGCACGATCGGATGCCAGAGGGCCGCGCCTGGATCGACGAGCTCCGGCTCAGAGCCGACACGTTGGACGACCACGCCCGAGCCGAGGTGCTGTTCACGTGGGCCGTCACGGCCGTCGAGGTCGGTGACGACGACACCGCCCTCGCCGCGGTCGAGGACATCAAACGACTCCAGGGACGCATCGATGATCCGTACCTGCAGTGCGCCCTGCAGCTGGCCGTCGCGTGGACCCTGCCGATCGTCGACGACTTCGAAGGTGCCCTCGAGGCCGCGTCGACGGCACTGGCGGGGTTCCGCCAACAGAACGAGCCGTTCGTGGCGTTCGCAGCGCTGACCGTCGGCATGCTGGAGGCGACTCTCGGCCGAGATCACACCGCGCGTGAATACCTCCTCGAGGTCAACGAGCTCGGTGGTCAGTTCGGCAACACCTGGCTCGAGTGGAGTGCACGAACGCAGCTCGCATCACTCGCCGTGCGGGCCGGCCACCTCGACGAAGCCCGAGCGCTGCTCGTCGAGTCGGTGGGCTCGATCGAGGACACCCAACTCAGCGCCCTCACCCTGAGCTTTGCGCTCATCGCTTACGCCGAGCTCACGTTCGCGGAAGCAGACAACCGGCGAGCTGCGATGGCCCTCGGTGCCGCCGACGGGCTGCGCAAGCGTGCGGGCCTGCGGGCGTGGCCGTTGATACGACAGAGCGAGTCGGACCTGATCGCCCGCTTGGTGCAACAGACTGATCCTGAGGTCTACGCCGACGCCTTCGCGGCCGGCTCCGAGCTGCACGCACGCGATGCCCTCGCCCTTGTCGGCGGGCGTCTCAGCAGCTGAACATGATCGCGTTGCTCGGCGCCGACACGTTGCCGGACGTGTCGACCGCTCGAAGCACGATCTGCGTCGGGCCCTCGACCCGGCAGTACGTGATCGTCGATCCGTAGCCGATCACCCCGTCGTCGTTGCGCACGCCGTTCAGGTACACCTCGTAGAGGATCTGCGACTGCGGATCGGCATTGTCCGTCGACTGGTCCCAGTCCAGCCATGCCTCGGGGGCAGCGCTCTCGGAGGACAAGCTCAGGTTCGTCGGTGCTGTCGGCGGTTGCGTGTCGGTGACCGCCGGCGTCGTCACCGAGAGGGTGTTGCTCTGGGACACGTTGCCGAAGGCGTCGCGTGCGGTGACCTTGAACTCGTGCGTCGTCGACGGCGAGAGGTGCAGGAGGGTCGCTCCGCGTGTGCCGATCTGATCGACGAAGTAGGGACTCCCGTTCACGACGAGCGTGTACCAGACCTGGCTGACGTTGTCGACCGATGCCGTCCACGCGACCGAGATGCGCGTCGGGAACACGGACGTCAGGCTCAGCGTGGGTGGCGGGCTGGGTGGCGTCGTGTCGGGCGGCGTTGTGTAGCTCACCGTGTTGCTGTTCGCCGACCGGTTCCCGGCCGCGTCGACCGCGTACACGGAGAACGTGTGCGTGCGGCCGGGCGCCAGCGATGGGCGCGTGAAGGTCGTGCGTGGCGGGTCGACCCGGTAGCACCCGGAACCGTTCTGCTGGACGCAGTACCAGAAGGTCCCCTTGTCGAAGGACGCGTTCCAGGACAGTGAGATGCTGGTCGGCGTCGTCGCCGTGATGCGCAGCGCGGTCGGCGTCGTGGGCGGGGTTCGATCCCGTGCCGCGGACGCCGGCGTCACGTTGAGCAGGAGGCCGACGGACAAGGCGGCGACGATCGAAGCAGTGCGGCGAAGGGACATCGAGACCTCCTGTGCGGACATTCGGCTGCAACCACCCTCGAATACGTAGCCCGCGCTCGATTTGGTTCCATCGACTGGGCGACGTGTTGCTCTCCGACGAGTTTCGGTGTGTGCCTCGGTCCAAGTCCTTGACGTTCGACGATTTCGAGTGAAGGTTCCCCCAATGACCTACGACCCGGTGCTCATCAGCCTGCCGGTCGCTGACCGTGTCAGATCGCGCGACTTCTACCGGGACGGTCTCGGCCTCGACGCGATCGGTGAGCCTGCCGACGACGGCGTGCCAGAACCCCTCCTTCTCGTGCTCAACCCGATGAGTCGCCTCATGCTCGTGCCCACTGGTGGGTTCGGCTGGGTCATCGGCGATCACCAGGTCGCGGCGCACGGAACGAGCGAGTGCGTGCTCGGCATCGGAGCGGCGACCGACGACGACGTTCATCAGATTGTCGAGCGGGCACGACGGGCAGGTGCGACGGTGGCCACGGAGCCAGCGCCGCAGCCGTGGGGCTACGCGGCGGCGTTCGCCGACCCCGACGGTCACATCTGGACCGTGACGTCGGCGGTGCTCCCCGGCTGAGACCGGGTCTGACGCGGTCGACGTTCACTGCTCTATGGTTCGAGGCATGGCGGCTTCCGTCGGTATGTCGGTACGACTCACTCCGTCGTGTCCGTCTTCGACGGCGGTCGACCGGAAGTCCAGCCGATCGAGGTCGGCGTCCCACCCGGCGCGTCGGTCGGCGATCTCGTCAGAGCGCACCGTGCCGAACACGAACGGGTAGGCCGCCAGCGTCGCGTGGTGCGCTTCCTCACGATCGGAGCAACAGTCGGTTACGACCGACACCAGGTACCCGCGCTGGGTCGCCGTCGACGCGGTGAACAGCACGCAGGTCGACGTGATCAGTCCGGCGATCAGGAGACCGCGGATGCCGCGCCGGGCCAGCACCTCATCGAGGTCGGTACCGAGGAACCCGTCGAAGCTCTGCTTGATCACAACCGGTTCGCCGGGATGTTCCACCGCGAACGGCAGCGTCTCGACCCCGGGCGTCCCGTCGATGCACGGGATCCAGTTGCGCAGCCGGTAGCGCGCCATCCAGTCGCGGCCGTCGGGCCGGAACCGAGCCCGTACGTGTACCACGGTGAGGCCCTCGGCGCGGGCGAAGGCGAGGAGCGCGGCGACCCGGTGTGGCAGGTCCGGCGCGGTCGCGGCCGCAGCCTCGGACCAGAAGTCGTTCTGCAAGTCCACGAGGACGAGCGCGTAACGGCCCCACGGCGAGGCGGTTGGTGCCGGTCGATTCACCCGGAGAGCCTCGCGAACCGGGGAACGGCTGTTCCAGTCACGTCCGCCTGGAGTTGGCGGTGACGGCACCGTCGCGCCGACACGTGGTCCTGCTCGGCATGATGGGCTCCGGCAAGACCACCATCGGCGACCTCCTCGCCGCACGCATCGATCGCCCGCATCGCGATTCTGACCGCGACATCGAACGGATCACCGGCCGGACGGGCCGACAGGTCGCCATCAGTGACGGTGTCGACGAGCTCCATCGCCTCGAGGAACAAGTCCTCCTCGACGCGCTCGAGTCGACCCAACCGTGCATCGTCTCCGCCGCCGGATGGACGATCGAATCGGCGCGGTGCCGAGCAGCGATCCACGACACGGCCACCGCGGTGTGGCTGCGCCTCTCACCTGAGGACCTGCGAACCCGAATGGACCAGGGCACCCACCGGCGAGACCTACCGAATGAGGAGCTGAGCCTCTTGCTTGCAGGTCGGGAACCGTTGCTTCTCGAACTCGCCGACATCGTGATCGACGCAACCAGGGCGCCCATCGACATCGTCGAGGAGCTGGTTGCTGCATTGCCCAACGCCGCGAACGACTGATTGCGTCGACACTCACGACTCGCCGTCCGCTTCCAGCGCGGCCCACTCCGCGTCGATGTCGGAGAAGACCTGATCGATGGTGCGGACCCCGTCGACCCAGTCGATCAGTCCTTGCCAGAATGCGCCGGGCCCGATGCCGTCCGTCCACCCGCCGATCTCGGTGGGCATCAGATCCGACGCGTCGTATCTCCACACACCGGCATCGAGCGCGGTCCGGACCGCCGACGCCATCGCGAATCGGACTGCCGCTGCGGGATCCCCGGCTCGGTCACCGTACGCCGCGTTGTCGAATCGCCGGTTCGCAGAGACGAAACCGCTGTCGGCATCGCCAGCCCAGCGCTCGCCCCACTCCGGACTCGCCATGAACTCGACGAACGCCCGGACCTCGGGCCGGTCGACCAGTGCCGACGCGAACAGACCACCGCCGATGCTCGGAGTCGGCTGATCCGGATCGACCGGAGGGAGCACGAAGAAGTCGACGTCCTCGCCGATCCGGGTCCCGGGGGGCACCAGCCTGAGCACGAAGTTGGCCTGGTGGTACAACCAGCACTCCGGCTCGGTTTCGCCGGTGACGCTGTTGCGATTCAGCATGTGGAACAGCTGGTCGTCCCAGGTCTCGTTGCTGATCAATTCCGGTCCGCCGCGTACGAAGCCGGGCTCGAAGATGAGGTCGTCGGCCAGTCGGCCGGCCTCCATCACAGCCGGGCTCGTGAACCCGACGTCCCCGACGGTCCATGCGTCGTACGTATCGACTCCGTCCACTCGGAGCACGAGGCTCTCGAGAAAGTCGGAACCGGGCCACCCACTGGCAAAGCCGGACGCGAAACCGAAGCACCACGGCGTTCCACCGTCGGCGACGATCTGGTGAGACAGCGCGACGAGCTCCTCCCAGCTGGCCGGAACCTCATACCCTGCCGCCTCGAACTCGGCCTTCGGGTAGTACACGAGGCCCTTCAGGTCCACCGTGAGAGGGATCGCACGAACTGTGCCGTTCCGGGATGGGGTGTCGCCGTCATCGGCGACGGTTCCGAAGCTCAGCAGGTACTCACCGAAGTCGGATCGCAACGCCTCACTGTCGACGAACTGGCCGATGTCGATCGCGCGGGGCTGAGCCCACGTCGGGATCCCACCTCCGAACGCCACGATGTCGGGGGTTTCGAGGTCTCCGGTGGCAATGTTCTGGACGTCCTGCTCTTCGCTCGATCCGAGGTCGAGCTCGATCCCGGTGAGCTCGGTGAAGGCCTCGAGCTCTCGCTCGAAGCCAGCGTCTCCGCGCAACGTGCTCGCCGCGATCGTGACGGTTGTTCCGGCCAGCGCTCGCACGCCAGGATCGCTCGCGCCATACGCGCCCGCGCCACCTCGCACCGGCAGGTTCTCCGGAACCTCGACGCGCGCCGGGCATGAGCCGGAGAGGAACGAACCACATTCCGCCTCCGTGAGTTGCCGGTCGACTGCGGATTCAGCGAGCTCCACCAACTCGCGCGGGGGATCGCGTACACGCCGACGAGGCCGCTCGGTCCCGATCTGACGGCCACCGGGGTGTCGCGATTCGCGTCGTACTGCACGCCGAGCTCGTGGAGAGCGAAGTGCACCGCGTCGACGGCTTCCTCGGTCGCAAATCCGAGGTCGACTGTCTCGCGCACGGACTGCACGGCGAGCAAGAGCGCCAGCTCCGGATCGTCGGAGAGGGTGTTCTCCGAGGCGGTCACGAGGTCGGCAACGGTGAGCAGGTTGTCGACGTCTTCCTTGGCGGTCGCTGCTGATCGCCACTGCACGGCGCCGAAAACGGCGAGCGCGGCCACGACGACGGCGACGAGCCCGACTCCGACGAGTTGACGGACACGTTGCTGTTCTCGGCGTTCGGCCGCGATTGCGCGCAGCTCCCGCTCGCGATCCTCCTCGACCTCCCGATCGCGCTCGGCGACGCTGGCGTCGAGGAAAGCTTGCTCGGGGCCGGAGAGGGGCACCGACGTCGTGGTGGCCCAGCCGTGCACCTGTTCGAGGCGGCCGCCTCGCAGGAGGTACGTCTCCGCACGGTCGGCCGCGAGCCATTCGCCCATCGCCTCGGCGAGTCGGCGTTGATTGAGCACGTCGTGCCGTGCGTCGACGATCCAGTCGTGCAGCCGGGTCCATTCGGTGAGCAGCGCCTCGTGCGATATCTCGACCGTCGGGCTCCTGGTCACTGGGTCGCGGTCGAAGCTCAACAGCCGATGGCGACCAAATGTGTCGAGGACCGCGCGGAGCATCCCCCGATCGATCGCCAGTTGCTCGAGCTCGCTCTGGAGGACTCGGCGACGGGTGTCGTCCGTTCCCTCTCCGAGGGTGACGAGTCGCAGGAACACCTGTCGCGTGACTTCGTGTGCCTCGTCGCCGAGCCCGGCCAGGAGGCCTTCGGCGCGCTTCACCAGCGCACCCGACACCCCGCCGAGCTCTTGATACGCGGCGTCGGTGATCCGCACGCCCCGCCGCTGATCGAACAGCTCCGTCAACGTGTACTGCAGCAGGGGCAACGCTCCGGGCCGGTCCACGACGTCTCTGACCAGCTCGGCCACGAGCGCCGGCTCGAACGTGATGCCGTAGTGCTCGACGGGCCCGGTGATGGCCCGCTCCAGCTCGTGCGGGGTCATCGGCGGGATGGCCTCGGTTCCGTCGCGGAGCAGCTCACCGAGCCCACGGTGCTGCAGCGGCCGGTCGTAGTAGTCCGCGCGCAACGTCACGATGACGCGGATCCGACTCTGGTCGTCGGTCACCGCACTCACGAGGGTGTCGAGGAACCGGTTCGCCGTGGCGGAGTCGACCTGTGTGAACAGCTCCTCGAACTGGTCGATCAACAACAACAGCTGCGAGCCATCGTTCGGCAACACGTGGCGGAGCGCGCGCTGCAACCCGTGCTCGCCCGCGAGCTGCTCGAGCAGCGAGGCGGGCGGATCGACGGCAACGCCGAGCAGCGCATCTTCGAGCGCCTCGAACGGGTGGGGCGCCGGCGTCATCTCGATCGTGAACCACGTCTCCGACAGGGGCAGGGCGTCGCGACGGATCGCAGGGAGCAGCCCGGCCTTCACAACGCTTGACTTGCCGCTCCCGCTGGGGCCGACCACGGCGATGAATCGGCCACGCGCGCCGGGCTGGCCGAGACGGGTGATGAGCCGCTCGACGAGCCGTTCGCGGCCGTAGAAGTCGACGGCATCGTTGACGTCGAACGCCCGCAGTCCCTTGTACGGGTTGTCGACCTCGACGTCCGGCGCCGTGGTGGTCGCCCGCTGGGTCGGCGCAACACCTCCGAGCGCCTCACGGAGATCGGTGACAAAGGTGGCCACACTTTCGTAGCGGTTCGTGGCGTCGACGTCGGTGGCGCGGTCGATGACGCGCAGAACCGGAGGTGGCAATGCGCCGCGTATCTGGGCGACCTCACCGCTCAGGCCGGTGAGCGCTTGGGCGACGACGACACCGAGGCTGTAGATGTCCGACGTCGCCGTCGGCTCGCCGCGATCGAGCTGCTCGGGCGCCGCGTACGGAGCGTCGAGCGTCGACCTGACAGACGCGGCGTCCGTCGTCGCACCGTCTGCCCCGACGGCGATCCCGAAATCCGACAGGAACGAGTTGCCCTCATCGTCGATGAGGATGTTGGCCGGTTTGATGTCGCGGTGGACCACACCCGAGCGGTGCGCCGTCTGCAGCGCGCTGCCCAGTTGATCGACCATCGCGGTGGTCTGCGCGGGGCTCAGGGCGTGGTGTTCGAGCACGGATGCCAGGCTCCCGCCTCGCATCAACCGCATCACGAGGTACGCCGCACCGGGCTCGCGCCAGTAGTCGTAGAGCGGAACGATGTACGGATGCTCGAGCTGGGCGATCAGCTGCGCCTCGGCCTGGAAGCGACGGATGAAGTCGGGGTTGTCGGCGTGCTCCGGTCGGATGACCTTGATCGCGACCTCACGACCGACGGCGGGTTGATAGGCGCGGTACGCGACCCCGCCCGCTCCGTCGCCGATCCTCTCGCGCAGTTCGTACCCGCGTACCGCGAGACCCGGCTCGGCCGAGGAGCCCGGCATGATGACACGGGAACGGACCTCGAGTGCCTCGTCACCGGTGACGATCTGCTCCTCGAGTTTGCGCAGCCCTGACGATGGGTCGATGCCGAGCTCCTCACCCAGGCGTGACTTGAGCAGTTGGTACGCGCGCAATGCGTCGGCCTGACGCGCCGATCGGTGCAGCGCGAGCATCAGCTGGCCGGTCAGGCGTTCCTGCAAGGGATGCTGACGGACGAGTGCCTCCAGTTCGGAGATCAGCTCCCGCGACATCCCGCGATTCAGATCGGCATCGATCCGGGCCTCGACGGCCTCGAGCCGTAGCTCCTCGAGACGGGCGATCTCGGTCTGGGCGAACGACTCGTACGTGAAGTCCTCGAACGCTCGGCCCCGCCAGAGTGCCAACGCCTCACCGAGTACGAGCGAGGCGGCCGCCGGGTCGACGTCGGCGAGTGCCCGCCCCTCGGCGACCATTCGCTCGAAGCGGATCGCGTCGATCTCCTCCGGAGCGACCTCGACGAGGTACCCCGGTGCGCGCGTGAGCAGGATCGAGCCTCCGGAGCGCTTCTCACGATGTGGCTCGAGCGCCTTGCGCAGTCCCGAGACGTACACCCACAGCGCGTTCTGCTTGTCGATGCCACCCTCGGCACCCCACAGGCCGTCGATGATCTGGTCTGTCGAGAACACCGAGTTGGGTGACGTCAGGAGCAGGGCCAGCAGCGCGCGCTGACGGAAGGAACCGAGGTCGACAGCGCGTCCGTCTTGGAGCACTTCGAGCTTTCCGAGAACCCGGTATTCCACCCATCCTCCTCGCGGCGGCCACCCTGTTCCGGCGATGTCACAGGGTGGCCCTGAGTGTGGACCAAACAACTTAGGTTTGACTTAGGTCGTTCTCAGTCGTTCAGCGTTGCCGCCGGCACGAGTCCGCGGTTGACGAGGTCGCGCACGATGTCGTCGCGGGACTGGGGTGCGGGTTGCACCGTTGGGCTGGGGACGAGTCCGCGGTTGACGAGGTCGCGCACGATGTCGTCGCGGGACTGGGGTGCCGCTTGGGCGGGTTGCAGGGTTGGGCTGGGGACGAGTCCGCGGTTGACGAGGTCGCGGACGATGTCGTCGCGGGACTCTGACACGGGTTGCGGCGTCGGCCGGACGCTCTCGTGACCAGCGCTCTGCACGAACGCGATCAACGTCACGAGTGCGACGAGCACGACCGTTGCACCGATTGCGATCCCGCGAATCGGCATCCGACCCGGTGTGTACGAGGTTGATCGTTGCGACTGAATGGTGGCGTCGCTGATAGTCATGGGGGATAGCTCCTCATTGTTGATTCCAGCTCGCCTGTTGCGAGCGGACACTCACCACACCGTCGAGGACGCGACTTAGACGCGACTGTGAGTGACTTCGTCCGACCTTGAGGTGGTCGGGGAACGACAAGACCGTCCGGGTCTAGGTGATGAGCTGGACGGGATCGCCGGTTCGGATCGTCCCGGGTGTTCGAACCGTTGCCCAGACCCCCAGGGTGCCGGCGTGGTGCCTGGCCACGGTCTTGTAGATGTCGAGGTCGCGCTCGAGCCCGGGCTGCCGACGGGTCACCATCGTGCAGCGCGCGCACGGCTGCTGCGGCAGTAGCTCGACGTCGCCGACACGAACCGTCTGACCGCACCATTCGTCCTCGACCCAGCCGTCGGCCTCGGTGTCGATGAGCAGATTGGGCCGGAACCTCCGGACGTCCCAGTTGCCGTCCGGGTGGACGGCCGCTCCGGCGCGGAGGCTGGCGGTGGTCAGCAGGAGCAGCGGCAACGCGTCGACGAAGCGTCCAGGGGGCATTGTCCATTCGACGGTGGCGCTGGTGTCGTCAGTGGCATCGGCGAACGACTCCGCATGACCACCCGGCGCTCCGGCGGCTGCGACGAGGCCGACCGGCCGGCCGAGCCAGTCGGTGAGCGCGGCGTCGGTCGCGTGCCCGACGCCTCGAAGGATCGCGCCATTCGGCAGGACGATCTCGGGTTGGTCGTCCTGCCCGAGCGATGCGGTGGCGTCGAGGAGCCGGGGTTCGCGGCGGCCAGTGAGGATCATGCCGCTGGCTTCGTCGCGGATACCCCACCGGCGATCGCCACGCAGACCGCTGTCCTCGACGACGGCAGCCGCGGGCTGCTCGCCTTGGAGGGACTTGACGGGATGGCACCAGACGGCGACGAGCTGCACAGCCCCAACGATTGCACGAACGGCGGCGTCATCAGGCTTCCGCGCGCGTTCGTGGCGAGACGTATCGTCGGCGTGCGAATGAGCACGACGCTGTCGCTCGACGAGGTACTCGACATCACCACTCGCATGCTGCGTGCGTCGGGGGCGTCACCGTTGCAGTCCGACGCAACCGCGCGCAGCATCCGCGACGCCGAAGCCGACGGCATTCGCACCGTCGGCTTGTCCTACCTGCCCACCTACTGCGACCACCTCGCCTGCGGCAAGGTGGTGGGCGACGCCGTCCCCACCGTGGCCCGTCCGCGCCGCGCGACGGTCGTGGTCGATGCCGGCAACGGCTTCTGCCATCCGGCGTTCGAAGCCGGTCTGGATCCGCTCGTCGATGCCACCCGCGAATGCGGGGTCGGCGTGCTGGCGATCACCCACTCGTACTCGGCCGGCGTACTCGGGTGGTTCGTCGAGCGGCTCGCCCAGCAGCGACTGGTGGCGCTGATGTTCGCCAACTCGTCGTCGCTGATGGCGCCGGCCGGCGGCGTCCGCCCGTTCTTCGGCACGAACCCGATCGCCTGGGCGGCGCCACGGCGCGACGCACCGCCGGTGGTGGCCGACCTCTCGTCGTCGGCGGTGGCGTGGGTGCGCGTGAACGCGGCCGCGCAGGCCGGCGAGCCGATCCCACTCGGCTGGGCGATCGACGCCGACGGCCGGCCCACCACCGATGCCCAGGCCGCGCTCGCCGGCTCGATGGTGCCTGCCGCCGACCACAAGGGCTCGGCTCTGGCACTGCTCGTCGACGTGATGTCGGGTGGTGTGGCGGGCTCGAACTTCTCGTTCGAGGCCTCGGGCTTCGGCGGAACCGTCGGCGGTCCGCCCGACGTCGGTCAGGTGGTGCTGGCGATCGACCCCACCGCCACGATGGGCGACGGCTTCGTCGACCGCATCGAACACGAGCTGCGGGCGCTGTCCGCCGAGCCCGGCGCGCGTCTTCCGGGCGACCGCCGGCTGCAGCATCGGCGCGTCCGCGGCCAGCGACGGCGTCGAGGTCCCCGATGACTTGATGGCGGTGCTGCGCGAGTACGCGACCAACGGTTCACCAGCGCGCCGCACCGGCTGAGCGCGCGCCGATCGGCCAGAATCCGGGGCGTGAGGATCGCGCGAGTCACAGCCTGGTCGATTCACCTGCCGTACGTGGAGGGCACCTACCGGATGTCCGGCGATCGCGTCACGACCGGTATGGACGCTGTCGTCGCACGGGTCGTGGCCGACGACGGCACCGTCGGCATCGGTGAGTCGGGCACCGTGGGCGTGACGTTCGATGCCCAGAACCTCCCGGGTCAGGTGGCCGGCGTGACACTGCTGGCGTCAGCGATCATCGGGGCCGATCCGCGCAGCCCGCAGTCGGTCCATCGGCGGATGACGGCGGCGATGACCGGACACCCGTATGCCAAGGCGCCCCTCGACGTCGCCGTCTGGGACCTGGCCGCCCGCGCCGATGGGGTTCCGCTGTGGCAACGGCTCGGTGGGGACGGGCCCGAACCGACGGCGCTGTACCGGCCGGTGCAGGGCGCGACACCGGAAGCGGCCGCGGCCACCGCCATCAAACGTCTCGACCAGGAGTACCGGAGGCTGCAGGTGAAGGTCGGTGACGACCCGATCGTCGACGCCCAACGGGTGCTCGCGGTACGAGATGCCGTCGGCGACGACATCGTGATCTTCGCCGACGCCAACTGCGGGTTCTCGTTGTCGGCCGCCCGACGCTTCGTACGCGAGCTCGGCCCCGGTGGAGCCGGGATCTTCCTGGAACAACCGTGCGCGACGCTTGATGACTGCGCCCGGTTGCGGACATCGTGGACCGGCCCGATGGTGATGGACGAGACGATCGTTTCGTTGGCCGCCCTGCTCGAGGCTCACCGCCTCGGCGTGGCCGACGGGGTGACCGTGAAGCTCACCCGTGTCGGTGGCATCACGCCGGCGGTCACGATCCGCGACGTCGCCGTCGAGCTCGGCATCGGTGTGACCGTCGAGGACGGGTCTGGCTGCGACCTGGCCGACACCACCTTCGCCCACGTGAACGCCTCCACCCCGGCACGGCTGCGCGTGCACACCGTCGACTTCGACAGCTGGGTCACCGTCACCCACGTCGACGGCCCGTCGCCACGCGACGGTTCGGTGCTGCGACCGCAGGCCGAGGCCCCGGGTCTCGGGTTGCAGCTGCGCGAGGACATCCTCGGCGACCCGTTCGTCGACGTCCGAGCCTGAGCCGGCCACCACGTACGGTTGGGGCATGCCCAAGCTGTTCACCCGCCGACGAATGCTCACCGCGAGCGGTGGTGTCGCCCTGTCACCGCTGGTTCTCGACGTTCAGCGAGCCGCCGCCACCGCCGATCCGCCGAGCGGCCCGCTGGTCACCCTGCTGACCCCGGTTCGTCTCTACGACTCACGCTCCGACGCTGTTCCGCTCGGCGGGGCGAAGCTGGCGACCGGCGGCTCGGTGATCGTGACGGTCTCCGTGCCGAACGAGGATCGGTTCTTGCTGGCGGTGTTCGTCAACGTCACCATCACCCAGACGGAGGGTTCCGGCTTCCTCGTCGTCACCGGCGCCGACTCGTCCGGTGACCGTCCGTTCCCGCAAGCCTCGAACATCAACTGGGCGCAGAGCGGGCAGACGATCGCCAACGTGGCGCTGACGTCGGTCGGGAGCGAGTTCGGCGTCGAGGTCTTCGCCCGCGGCGACGGCAAGACGCACCTGATCGTCGACGTCCAGGGCTACGTCCCGTTCACCGGCTGAGCTTCTCCGGGCGTTGCGCCCGGTCGACTGCGAACCGATACATCGCGCGCGCCGACCAGCGCATGAGGTCGATCGCGTCGTCACTCGACAGCCCGGCGACATCGGTCAACCAGACTCGTGCTTCGATCCCGGTGGCGCTCCGTATCGCCAGGACCAGTCGTGCGAGTTCGGATTCCGGCATCGACGTTCGCAGCGGTGACAATGCCTCCTCGATCCAGCCGATGGCGCGGCCCTGTCGCAGGAGTCCCGGGGCGTGCTCGGCCGCGTCCGGTTCGAGGGAGAGCCGCAGCATCGTCCGCTGCTGCGGCTCGGTGTCGGCGATCAGGCGGGTGAACGCCTCGATGACGGCGTCGAGTCGCGCCGCGGGATCGTCCGACGCTTGCGTCGGAAGGAGCGACCTCGTCTCGGTCTCGGGGTGGGCGGCGACGAGCAAGGCGCGCTGATTCGGGAAGTACCGATAGGCCGTCGTCCGGGAGATGTGCGACCTTGCCGCGGCGTCCTCGACGGTCGGCGTCAGTCCTTGTGTGACGAGTTCACGGGCGGCGGCGACGAGGGCATCTCGTGTGCGCTGCTTCTGCCCGGTGCGGCCGACGGCCTCATACGGGATTGACATGACCGTGATGGTACCGTACGTTCATGATGGTACCAGAGTCCCATGAAGGTCGTGGGCGTCAGGACGGGAAAGAGGCGCCATGAGCAGCCCGGAATCTCTCATCCGAAGCCACGGGGAAGGCGACAAGCGATGGTTCTTCGGCGGTGGACTCCACACGTGGAAGGCCACTGCCGAGGAGACGAACGGGTCGTTCCTGTGCTTCGAGGATCACATGTCGGCGGGCAAGATGACGCCGTTCCACACCCATCCGCACGCTGACGAGGCGTTCTACGTGCTCGAGGGCGAGATCGTCATCCACGTCGACGGCGAGGAGCACAAGGTCGGCCCGGGCGGGTTCGCAATGGCCCTGCGAGGAGTGCCCCACGCGTTCATGGCGACGTCCGAGGTGAGGATGTTGTGCTGGCAGACGCCGGGTGACGGTCAGGCGTTCTTCCGGCACGCCAGCGAGCCGGCGTCATACGACACGCTCGACGGTCCGGTCGACTTCGCCCGCGTCCAGGCTGCCGCCAAGGAGCACGGCGGTGTGGAGATCCTCGGTCCACCCCCATTCGTGGTTGTGACGCCGACGCCCTGAAGCCGTCCCGCGGACGCCGACTGCGGGAAACTGGTGGACGTGAACGAATCCATCGCGGCCCGATTCGAGATCCTCGACGACCGGTTCCGGGACTGCCGCGGTGACTCGCGAATCGAGCGTCTCCACGGCGGATGTCGGTGGGCCGAGGGACCGGTCTACGTGCCCGCCGGACGATACGTCGTGTGGAGCGACATCCCGAACGATCGGATGCTGCGCTGGGACGAGATGACCGGCAGCGTCGGCCCGTTTCGGGAGCCGGCCGGCTACACGAACGGCAACACCCTCGACCGCGAGGGACGCCTCGTGACCTGCGAGCACGGCAACCGGCGCGTCACCCGCACCGAACACGACGGATCGATCACGGTGCTCGCCGATCGGTACGACGGCAAACGACTCAACAGCCCCAACGACGTCGTCGTTCGATCCGACGGGTCGATCTGGTTCACCGATCCGTCCTACGGCATCGACAGCGACTACGAGGGTCATCGCGCGACCAGCGAGATCGGTGCCTGCAACGTCTACCGGCGAGACCCGTCATCCGGCTCGGTCACGATCGTCGCCGACGACTTCGTGCGTCCCAATGGTCTCGCCTTCTCGATCGACGAGTCCCAGCTCTACATCGCGGACACACGGCGCAACCACATCAGGATCTTTCCCGTCGAAGGATCCGGCGAGCTCGGCGAGGGCGAGGTGTTCGCCGAGTGCACGGCGGGGGTGTTCGACGGCATCCGCCTCGACGACACCGGCCGCGTCTGGGCGGCGGCGGGCGACGGCGTCCACTGCTACGACCCCGACGGCACGCTCATCGGCAAGCTGGAGCTCCCCGAAGTCGCCTCCAACCTCACATTTGGCGGCCCCCAACGCAACCGACTGTTCGTCACCGCCACCACATCGCTCTACTCGATCCGCCTGACCGTCAACGGTGCACCCCCGTCGGGAGGCGTCACAAGTCGAACTGGATGATCCGGTCGGCGACGTTCGAGGGCGGCCGGGTCGTGGCTCGCCACCAGCACGCCGGCCCCGTCGGCCGCGGCTCGCTCGATGGCGGCCATCACGATCTCGGCGTGCTCCGCGTCCTGGTGGCTCGTCGGCTCGTCGGCGAGCAGCAGTGTCGTCGGCATCGCCACCGCTCGGGCGACCGCCAGCCGCTGTTGCTGGCCGACGGAGATCTCGCCGGGCCGCCGCGTCGCCTGCTCACCCAGCGCGAGCCGATCGATCACGTCGTCGGCCGTCGCCGTCGCATCGTGCGACGTCGCACCCGCCAGTCGCAGCGGCATGGCGACGTTCTCGCGCACCGACAGCTCGGCGACGTTGGCGAGCACCTGGGGAACGACGGACGTGTGATGCCATGCGCGCCACGCCCCGCCGACGCCCCAGTCGCCGAACCGGTCGACCCGACCGGAATCGGCGTCACACCAACCGGCGAGGATCGCCAGCAGCGTGCTCTTGCCGCTGCCGGAGCGGCCCTGCACGACGATCAGCTCGCCGGCCGCGACGTCGATCGAGATCGGTTCGAGGCCGCTCGAGCCACCCCACCGCTTGGTCACGTCGCGCAGGGAGAGGATCGGAGTCACGAGACCCGCCTCCCGTGGTCGAGCCGCACGATCTGGTCGGCACGGTCCAACACGTGTGTGTCGTGGCTGGCGACGACGAGCGTCACGCCCCGATCAGCGGCGGCCCGCATGGCGTCGACCATCGCGGCCGCGTTGGTGCGATCGAGCGAGGCGGTCGGCTCATCGGCGACGACGAGCGGCGGGTCGCCTGCCATCGCGCACGCGAGGGCCAGCCTGAGTTGTTCGCCGCCGGAGAGTTGGCGGATCCGCTTGGCGCCGCAATCGACGAGCCCGACGGCGACGAGGTGGGACTCGACGGCTTCGGGTGTCAGCCGCGCTCCCGAACGCATCTTCGCGGCCCAGGCGAGGTTCCCCGCCGCGTCGAGGCGCTCCAACAGGTTGTCGGGCGGGAGCGGCAACACGATGCCGATCGATCGCCGTCGGATCCGGCGCCGTTCGCGAGCGCTGACCGAGGCGATCGCGCGTCCGTCGAGCTCGACGCCTCCGGTGTCCGGGCGATCGAGACAGGCGAGCAGCGCGAGCAACGTCGATTTCCCCGATCCGGATGGCCCGGCGATCACCGTCAGCTGTCCCGACGGGATCACGACGCTGACGTCGTCGAGCGCGACGACCGGCGCACCGGGCGCCGGGTAACGCCGCGACACGTTGCGCGCGACGGCCACGTCAGTTGCCACCGCGCATCACCTCCATCGGACGGGTCCGCACGATCGCGACCAGCGAGAGCGCGGCCAGGGCGAGCATCGTCAGTATCGCCGCGGCGGCCGCCACGCCGACGCTGCCGACGTCGAGGACGGTGCGGGCGGGTGGCTCCAGCTGGCGGAGCGTGTCGAACCTCGGTACCGCAACGCGCAGTGACAGCCAGCCGAAGAACATGCCGAGCACGCCTCCGATCAGGAGCGGGATGCCGAGCTCGGTGAGGACCGCGACCGTCTCGTCGCGGAGCCGCATCCCCATCCGGCTCGTCAACGTCCACGTCGCCTGACGGGCGCGGCGGCCGGCGGAGAGCACCAGGAGCTGCGCCATCAACGTGGCGCACCCGACCATGATCGCGAACACGCCGAGCGGCGCGTAGGCCCAGCCGACGGCCTTGTAGCTCGTGACGTCGAAAACCTCCTCGGCGGTGTCGACGTGACCCGGCTCGATACCGGCGGCCTGGAGCATGGCGAGCGCATCAGATGGAGGATCGCTGAGCCACACCGACGATCGAACGTCGAGACCGGTCGCGCGCAACGCGTCGAGGTCGACGACGACGAGGGTCGTGCCGTTGGAGAAGCCCGGGGACCAACGCGCCGCGCCGACCTGCTCGATCGTCGCGACCGGGCCACGCCGCGTCGAGAACGTGGAGCCGCCTGCGACCGGACCGACCACGATGGCGCGCAATGTCGGCAGCGCGCCGTCGCTGCCTGCTTCGACGGGGGGTCCGTCGCTGAGTGGTTCGAGCAGCGTCGCCAGCGACGACCCCGAAGCGTCGTCCCGCCAACGCACCACCTCCTCGAACGTGGCCTGGTCGACGCCGAGGAGCTCGGCTCGCCGGCCGTCGAGTTGACCCTCGACGGCGCCGACCTGCGTGGCGCGACCCTCGAGCTCGCCGGGCAGGTCGCCGAAGTCGTCCGTGCGGACCACCATGTCGGCGCCGACGAACGTCTGCGACTTGTCGACGAGCATCTGCTCCGCACTCGCCGTCAACGAGTTCGAGACGACGAACGATCCGACGCCGAGGGCGATCGCCAGGGTCAGCATCGTGTACGCGCCCGATGCGTGGGCGATGCGGCGGACGCCGAGCAGAATCGGCACTGGGAGACGACCTCCGGCGTGTGCGCTCCGCCGCAGCAACGCATTCAGTGGCCGCGCCAGCAGCGCCAAGGGAACGAGCACGGCGAGCTGCGGGAACGCTTGGGCGAGCAGATCACCGCCGCGCGCCTCCGGCCCGCTCAGCCGGACGCCGCCGACGTCGTCGAGCCGCACGAACGACGCGATGAGCAGCGCCAGTGGCAACAGCTCCCATGGCACGAGCCGGTGGCGACGGATCGGGCGCCGGTCGACGGTCCTCGTGGTCGCAACAGTCGCGACGCCGGCGACGAGCGCGGTCGCGACGACGATGGCGATGACCGACCATACGAGCGCCGTCCGTACCGGTCCGGTTTCGAGCTCCGGTGTCGGTCCGAACGCACGGATCCCGGCGAACGCGACCACGACTCCCAGGGCGCCGCCGAGGGCGATCGGCAGCACCTCGCCGGCCGCGACGCGCGCCGCGAGTGCGGATGGCCCGACTCCGCGCAGCACGCGCAGCCGGAGATCGCGGCGGCGCTCCCGCGCCAGCATCACGGCGGACGCCACCAACAAGCCCGCCGCGGTGAGGATGCCCCCCAGCTCGACGGGCGCGAGCGATCGTGCCACCAGATCACGCTGACCCTCGGCGCGTGAGATCACGGTCGGGAGGTTCGACACCATCTGGCTTCCGTCGTCGCCGAAGCCCAGCTCCCTGGCGTACCGAGTGTTGAGCCGCTGGAATCCCTCGAGGAGCGCGGTCGCATCATCGAGTGTCATGCCGCCCGGATCCGGTCGCACCTCGAGGATGCGGTCGGATGGGACGAGGGCCATCGTCGCCGCGTCGACGAACACCGCCGGCCGGGGCCGTTCGCCGAGGTTGTCGACACGGAACGACTCGCGCATGCCACACCAGTAGGTGGGCTCGGGCCGCGGGATGTCCGGGTACGTACCGGCGAGGTGGAACGGCTTCCAGGCCGCCTGGTCGCGTGCCGGCTCACCCGTTGCGGGGTCGATCACCATCGTTTCCGACGGAACACGGACGTAGAAGGTGTCGCCAGGCCCCGCGAACGAGTCGACGGTCCACTCCGGCACCAGCGCATCGAACTCACCGAGCGCGGGTGGATCTCCCGGGAGGTGTTCGTACTGGCCTTCGCGGTAGACGAGTTGCAATGGCGGACCCGCCGGCTCGTCAGTGCTGCGCGAGTACATCATCACCCCGGTCCGCGTGGTGACGACCGGTGGCTGGGCGTGATCCAGTTCGGCGATGATCGCGCCGAGCTGCTCTTCGACGAGCGCGATCGGCTTGCCGCCGAATGTAAATGTGCCGGCCTGGCCGAGGAACATGTACAGCCCGGCGTCGGCGAGGCACATCTGCGACAGCTGGAGTTGAACGGACTCACTGCCGACCGACGAGATGTACAACGGCGCGCCCGCGGTGCACACCGTGAGCACCCCGGCGGCCGCCGCCACCGCCAGTCGAGCACCGCCTCCCACCGGCGACATGCTGCCATGACGATCCTAAACTGGGCGTCATGAGCGCCTCCGACCACGCCGAGTACGTGAACATCTACAAGGCCTTTCCCGCCGGATATCAGGGCATGCAAGCACTCGAGGACGGCGGCCAAGAACGGCCCGCTCGACCCGGTCATCCGCGAGCTCGTGAAGCTGCGGGCATCGCAGATCAACGGGTGCGCGTACTGCATCGACATGCACCACAAGGACGCCCGCGCGGCGGGCGAGTCCGAGGAGCGGCTGTACATGCTCCCGGCGTGGCGGGAGGCGACGGTCGTACACCGACGCCGAGCGGGCGGCGCTGGCACTGACCGAGGAGATGACGCTGATCGCCGACGGGCACGTCCCCGCCGATGTCGAAGCCGAGGCCCGGGCGCAGTTCGACGCGGAGACCTACGCGGCGCTGGTCTTCGTCGTGGTCGCCATCAACGCCTGGAACCGCCTCGCCATCACCAGCCACTCGCCGGCCGGCATCTACCAGCCGCGGGCGAAGGCGAACGCCTGACCGCCCGACCGCCCGGCCCGCCCCTGTTTGTGTCACCGACATCGGCGAGGGTCGCCGGTTGCGGTGACACAAACGACGTGTTCGCGCCGTTTTCAGCCGTTCAGCAACGTGTCGGTGTCGGTGACGACGCTGAATCGATCGGCGAGCTCGGCGAGCGCGATCTCGTGGACGAGCTCGGCGGCGATCGGCCCACCCGAACCGGTCGAGGGCAGTGATCGCGTTGCCGTCGCGTCGCTGACGACCGTCGCGTCGAGTCCGAGATCCAGCGCGGCGCGGGCCGTCGAGCTGACGCACATGTGGGTCATGAACCCGCACAGAACGAGTCGTGGGTTGCCGAGACCCTCGATCGCGGACCGCAGCTCGGTGCCCGCGAACGCGTTCGGAAACGACTTGCCGATCACCGTCTCGCCGGCGATCGGCGCGACCTGCTCGATGATCTCACCGCCGGTACCCGGCGCGAACAGGCCGCCCGGGCGTCCGCTGTGGGCGACATGGATGACGGCCGCGTCGAGTGAGCGGGCCGCGTCGAGGAGACGCCGGATCTGATCGACTGCTGGTCCGACGCCGGGCAGCGCGAGGTTCCCGTCGAGGTACTCGTGCTGGGCGTCGATCACGACGATCGCGGTGCCGGCGATCCCCGCCGCGCGAGTCGGCAAGCCACCGAGCTCGCGGAGCGTCTGCGGTCGGCTCTCGTGCTCCATGACGCCCGCTCAGCCGCTCATGTTCTTGAGCAGGTTGAGGAGGTCGTCGGCGTGCTCCTCCTCGACGGCGAGGATGGTTTCCATCATCCGGCGCGTCGTCGGGTCGTCGTCACCGAGCCATTTGATGATCTCGTTGTACGACTGGATCGCGATGCGTTCGGCGACGAGGTCCTCCTTCACCATCTCGAGCAGGTCGCTCGACGCGTCGTACTCGCTGTGGCTGCGCGAGGCGAGCCCCTCCGGGTCGAAGTTGGGCTCGCCCTGCAACTGGGTGATTCGCATCGCGATCTGATCGGCGTGCTGCTGTTCCTCGGTGGCGTGCTGCAGGAACTCGGCGGCGACCGGCGCGGCATCGAGCCCTTGCGCCGTGTAGTAGTGGCGCTTGTAGCGAAGGACGCACACGAGCTCGGTGGCCAGGGCGTCGTTGAGCACGTCGATCACCCGCTCGCGGTCGGCGCCGTAGGCCTCCGTGATCGGACCCTGCTCGATCGACTCGCGCGCACGCGCCCGCAGGGTTTGCACGTCGGTCAGGAATTCCTTCGGCATGGTGTCATCTCCATCGAACGCGGCCCGTCGATCGCCATCCTTCCACGCTCGGCCGCGAGCAGAAAAGACGCGTCAGCGCAGCTCGCGTGGTGGGTCGCGGAACACGCCACCGACTCGGATCAGGTCGTCGAGCAAGGGTCCGATGGCGATGAACCACACGCCGATCGCGATCCCGAGGAACACGACGACGCGAACGCCGAGACCCACCGGCGACATCTGGCGGCCGACGAACTGCGACCATCGACCCCGCCGCAACGCCCTGAACGGCAGTGCTCCGAACAGCCCGGTTCCCAGCATGTACGGCCCGCCGACCGGGGCGACGGCGACCATCCCACCCGCCCACGCGGCACCGACCGCGAGCTGTCCGAGGGCGACGATTCCGATCGCCAGCTGACCGATCACGATCACCCCGCGGGCGAGCTGACCGATGGCGACGACACCGGTGGCGCCTTGGCCGATCGCGATCACGCCGGTCGGGAGTTGGCCGATGGCGACGAAGCCGACCGGTTGCACCCCGACGTCGAACACCCGCACGCCCGAACCGTAGTGATGTCCGCGATGCAGCGACCTCGACGAGTCAGGGGCTGATCGTCATCGGCGCCGTGAACGCGACCGACTCGAACTCGCCGTAGCGGGCGCGGACGGTGACGTTCCAGGCGCCGGGGAACGTGAACTGAGCCGCGGGGGCGATGACGCGGCTCTGGCTGACGGGCTCGACGGCGAGTTCGACGGCGCCGACCGAGCCGTCCGCCGGGGCGATCTCGACCGTCAGCTCATCGGGCAGCTCCCCGCGGTCGACCCGGTTGAACACGGACACGTCGACCTCGTTGGGGCCTGCCGTACCGGGCGTCACGCCGACCACCGCGACTCGGTCACCCTCTTGGACTTCCACCGTGCCGCCGCCACGGACATCGTCGGCCGCCGGCTGGTCGGCCTCCACCGGGGAGGAACCGGCGAGAAAGCCGGTGACGCCGAGGATCAGCACCGTGATCGCCACTTCGGCAACGACCGTTCGACCGAGCCGTCCACTGCGTCGCGACACCGACCGGCGGCTCACCACGGCGAGCACGACGAGGACGAGCACCAGCGAGACCTTCACGATCAGCGTCCTGCCGAAATCGGTGCCGGTCACCTCCGACCACGCGTCGAGTTGTCGGATCGACTGCACGATGCCCGAGGCGACGACCACGATCGCGGCGACCGTCGCGATGCTCGAGAACCGCGCCGCGACGACCCATCGTTGCTCGCCTGACCCGACGAACCAGCGCCGTGCGAGGCCCACCAGCCCGCCGACCCACACTGACGCGGCGACCACGTGCACCACGGTCGCGGCGAGCCCCAGCCAGTGCGCCCGACCGACCGCGCCGTGCCCGCCGTAGGCGACGGCCACCCCTGCGCCGATCGCCAGGGCCGCGAGCACGACGCCTTGCGCACTGGGCGCGACACGCTCCCAGTCGATCGGCGCGAGGGCGAGCACGATGCCGATACCGGCCAGCGCGATCCATGCTGTCCCGATGTCCTCGTCGACGATCGTGTGCCAGTCCAACCCCGTGTAGGCCGCCTGGGCAGGGATGCGCGCCAACGACGTGACGGCGACGACCGTGCCACCCACCGCGGCCAGCGTGCGCAGGACTCGATCGGCCGCGGCCTCTCGGTCGACGAGGAGCACGAAGGCCCACAGTCCGATCGAGAGCATCAGGCCCATGTAGCCGAGGCCGCGCAGCACCTTGAGAACCACCCCGGCCGACTCGCTGCCGCCATCGACCGAAGCCCCCGCCACGATCGATGCGTCGGGCGCCACGCCGCTGCCCACCACGAACGTGAACGCACCGCTCGCCGGGTGGCCGTCGGCCGACACGATGTTCCACGCCACCACGTAGCCACCGTCCGGTAGTGCCGGCAGCGTCGCCGTCGCGCTCGCATCGCCTTCGGAGTGGACTGGAGCGCCGACGCCGGCGACCGGGACACCGGTTGCGTCGATGAGGCGGACGGAGTCGGCCGTGAATGTCACCGATTCGTTGAACCGCAGTGTGACCGCGACGGGTGCGACGGTGAGTTGCGCACCCGCTGACGGATCACTCGCGACCAACTCGGCATGGGCGAGCGCAGTTCGCGCCGGGACGAGCACGACCGCGCCGATGATCGCGACGGCCAATGAAGCCGTCAGACCGCGCCGCAATGCAAGCGGTGTCAGCCGGATGAGCGCCTCCGTGCGATCACCGCGCCGCCGCCGACGACTACGACGACGAAGACGATGGCTCCCACCACGACCCACGGCCACACGGGCGAATCATCCTCGTCATCGGCCTCGACCGCCGTCGACGACGGGCTGACCTCGGTTGTCTCGGTGATGGTGGCAGTGTCCGGCGTGGAATCCGCGGTTGGCGTGGGCGCGACGACAGCGTCGGTCTCGCTCGTCGCCGCCTCGGTGGCCTCCGTCGCGGCGCGGCTCCGTCTCGACTGGCTCCGGCGCAGTCGGGGCCGCGCTCGGCGCGGTCGTGGCGTCGGGTGAGGCAGGCGTGATCTCGAGCGTCGGAACGGGGAGCTCGGGCTCGGGTTCGCCGGGTGGCGCCGGCTCGATCCAGCGCACGACCTCGCCATCGTCGTAGGTCTGGACGGTCGGGAACGTCAGGAACTCGACGGCGGGAAGCGGGCCGACCGCCACCGGCAGCTCGACGGAATCCTCACCGACGAGACCGGGACCCGTCGCGTCCCACGTGATCGTGTCGACGATGTCGCCGTCGCGCGTCGTCGCGGTGATCGTCCAGCCCTCCACCTCGTCCGCAACCACATCGGTCAGGTCGAGGTCCTGCGGCATCTGGATCTCGATCGACACCGTCGATGCATCGTCGCGCTCGTTCGGCACCCTGAACACGAGCCGTGCCGGTTGACCGGCGACGGCGTCACCATCGGCTTCCACCCCCACATGGGCCGACGCCGTCGCCGCGAGCGCGAGACCCGCGATCGCCGCGATGGTGCTGACACCGATCAACCTGGACAGCTTCCTTGTCACGCGCCACTCCTCATCGTCTCGCAGTGTCGTTCGCAGTCTTGTCGAACACGGGTGCACGTCGGTCGACGGTGACGTCGTCGTGGTTCCCGGGAATCGGGATCGAATCGCCGTGCCGACGGCTGGGCCAAAGACCTGCATGGCGACCGCACAACAGTAGATTGGCTTGGCGTGGGACGGCTGTGTGAGCGACCGGGGTGCTCCGAAGCCGGCGCTGCGTCCTACGGCATGGTGCCGGAGGACCTGCTGTTCTGGGTCGACACGTTCCATCCCGCCGACCGGCATGACACCGGGGTCCTGTGCCGTCGCCACGCCGACGCGATGGTTGTGCCACGCGGTTGGACGCTCGACGATCGCCGCGAGGCGCAACCGAGACTGTTCCGTTCGTCCGTCGACGCGAGCGGCGCGATCGCCCGACCGAAGCGCCGTTCGCGCACCGTTTCGGCGAACGCGGCGAACCAGCTCGTCGAACAACTCGAGCTGGCTGCGGCCGAACCGGACGTCGCGGCGCCCGTCGATTCCGCCGTCGATGGTGCCCAAGGTACCGATGGTGCCGACGACCCCTCGACGCCGTGGATGCCGGAGTTCGACAACGACGACGATCTCGACGGGCTGCTGCATGTGGAGAGCCCTTTGCTCGCCCGCGCCTTCCGGGGGACCGACCGGGTCCGATGACGTCATCCCGCCGGTGATGGGAGCGCCGTGATGGAGATCACCGAACGGCTCGAACTGCCGTGTGCTCCTTCCGAGCTGTTCCCCCACATCGACGACCTCGAGCGGTATCCGTCCTGGATGCGACTCGTCCACGCCGCTGAGCGCGTCGACGATCCGGACGACCGCCCGGCCTGGACCGTCGAGCTGCGCGCCCGTGTCGGACCGCTGGCCCGGTCGAAGCGGCTCCGCATGGTGCGGTCGGAGACCGTCGCCGATCAGCTCGTCGTGTTCGAACGGGCCGAGCTCGACGGGCGCGTGCACGCACGCTGGGCGCTGCGCGCCGAGCTCGAACCGACACCGGCCGGCAGCGCACTGACGATGCGCCTGTCGTACAGCGGGTCGTTGTGGACCGGCGGACTGCTCGACCGTGTGCTCGAGGACGAGATCAGACGCGGGAGCGCGTCGCTGATCGCCCTCGTCACGGCCGGGACCACGCGCTGAACCGGCCGTCGTCGCGGCGCTCGAGGACGAGCGGGAGGCCGAAGCACTCGCTCAGCGCCTCGCTCGACAACACGTCGTCGATCGGCCCCTGGGCGATCGAGCGCCCGTCGCGCAGCAAGAGCGCGTGTGTCATCCCTTGCGGAATCTCGTCGACATGGTGTGTGACGAGCACGAACGGCGGTGCGCCGGGATCAGCGGCGAGCGCCGCGAGCGCTCCGACCAACTGCTCACGACCTCCGATGTCGAGACGCGCGGCCGGCTCGTCGAGGAGCACCACCGCCGGGTCGTTCATCAGTGTGCGCGCCAGCAGGACGCGCTGTTGCTCCCCTGATGACAACGTACCGAACGTGCGTTCCGCGAGGTCGGCGACACCCAACCGGAGCAGGCATTGCGTCGCCCGCGTCGCGTCGGCCACGTCGTAGCGGTGCCACCAGGGCTCGAGCGCGGCGTACTTCGCCGTCTTGACGACGTCGAGCGCGCTCAGGTCGGCGCGCAGTTGGGCCGCCAGCGCCGACGACGCGTACCCGATCCGACGCCGCAGCGTTCGGACGTCGGTCCGGCCGAGGCGCTCGCCGAGCACCTCGACCGTCCCCCTCGAGGGGTGCTCGTACAGGGCGGCGATCCTCAACAGCGTGGTTTTCCCGCTCCCGTTGGGGCCGAGCACGAGCCAGCGATGTTCGCGCTCTACTCGGAGGGACAACGTGCCGATGATGTGGCGACCGCCACGGTCGAACCCGACATCTTCGAGTACGAGCGCGGCAGTCGGCAAGGTCCGGAACGTCACCGCCGGTTGTGTACCGGCCCGTTCGATGGTTGGAAATGTCCGTAACCCAACTGCAACGCCCAGTAGCATGAATGTCGGTATGCGCCCAGCGTGGACACGGTTTGTCGCGGTCGCAACGCTGTTGACGCTCCTGCCGATGGCCGGCAGCGTCGCCGCCCAGACTGACGAAGATGCCGCCCAGCGGGCCGCGCGCGAGATCGCCGACGCCCGCGAACGCGCCAACCAGGCCGCCGAGGACTTCTTCGACACCGAGTCGGAACTGGGGCTGATCGAGCTCGAGCGGGGTCGCCTGGTGATCGAGCTCGAAGACCTCCAAGCCGAGGTCGACCGGCTCGAATCCGACGTCGAGCTCATCGCCGTCAACCGCTTCGTGTCGAGCGGAACCGACGGCATCCCGCTGCTGACCGACTTCCGGACACCTGTCGATCAGGTCCAGGCCGACGTGCTCGTCGGAGTGATCACCGAGACGGGCGCGACCACGCTCGACGACTACGAGGCGGCCCGCCAACAACTCGAGGACAAGCGCGCCGAGCTCGACGGGGTCGAACAGGAGCTGCTCGACACCCAGGATCGTCTGAAGGAGTTGCAGCGGGTGGCCGAGGACGAGGTCGAGCGTCTGCGCGAGATCGAGTCCGATCGACTGAAGGACGAGGCCGTGCTCAAGGCGCTGGAGACGCAACAGGCCGAGGAGCAGCGCCAGCTCGACGAGCTGCAGCGCCGCCAGGCGGCCGCCAACCTGCAGGACAACCCGAACCCCGGCGTCTTCGCCGACGCCAACGCCGGCGAGCGGTGACCTGTCGACCCAGGGTGCCGTCAGTGGGGTGTCGGCCGCGGCCGGCAGTGTGGCGGGCGGCCGTACCGGAGGTGGCGGCGGCGGCACGAACCCGCGCGCGAGTGGGAATGGCTACCTCGACGCCATCATCTGTCCCATCCTCGGGCCTTCGGCGTATGGCGACTCGTGGGGTGCTCCGCGCAGTGGTGGCCGTCGACACCAGGGTGTCGACATGCTCGCCCCGATCGGCACGCCGTTGCAGGCCGTGGTGTCGGGCTTCCTCACGCACAACGCCCATCAGGTGCTCGGCGGGATCACCGTGTCGCTGATCGGCGACAACGGCAACCGCTACTACTACGGCCACCTGTCGGGGTACGAGGGGCTTCCGGGACGGGTCGAGCAGGGTCAGGTCATCGGCTACGTCGGTGACACCGGGAACGCCATCGGCGTTCCGCACCTGCATTTCGAGATCCACCCGAACTTCGGCGTCGCGGTGAACCCCACAGCGTCGGTGCGGGCCGCCGGTTGCTGACGACGATCGTCGCCGTTTCCACATCGCCGCATCGGTAACCTCCTGGCGGTGAACGATCCCGACAACTGGCGCTGGATCTGGATGGCCGTCGGTGTCGCATTCCTCCTCGGCGAGATGGCGACGCCGGGATCGTTCTTCATGCTCCCGTTCGCGCTCGGCGCGGTCGTCGCCTGTGTGACCGCCTTCCTCGGCGGCGGGATCGGGCTGCAGTGGTTGCTGTTCGTCGTGGTGTCCGCCGTCGCGTCCGCTCGCCTTCCTGCCCCTGCGCCGCCGGCTCGACCAGGAAGCGCCGGTCGACGGTATCGGCGCCCGCCGGTTGATGAACCAGGAGGCGGTCGTGATCCGCTCCATCGGGCCAGGCCCCAACGGTGTCGGCATGGCCCGGGTCGGACGCGAGGAGTGGCGGGCCGAGAGCGCATCCCGCGTCGGCATCCCCGAGGGAGCGGTCGTGAAAGTCATCGAGGTCCGTGGGACGTCTGTGGTCGTCGTACCAGAGGCGTTGGCGGCAGGAGGAACCAACCCATGATCGTCGCCATCGTCGCTGCCGCGATCTTCCTGCTGCTGTTGGTGTTCGTTGCGTCGTCGGTCAAGATCGTCCAGCCGTACCAGCGAGGTGTCGTCGAGCGGCTCGGCCGGTACCACGCCACCGTCGACCCGGGCCTGCGGTTGATCGTGCCCTTCGTCGACAAGCTGCGTTACGTCGACATCCGCGAGCAGGTCGTCGACGTGCCGCCGCAGGAGGTCATCACGTCCGACAACGTCGTCGTCAGCGTCGACGCCGTCGTCTACTACGAGCCCACCGATCCGCAGCGCCTGATCTACAACGTCGCCAACTTCATCCTCGCCGTGACGAAGCTGGCCCAGACGAACCTGCGCAACCTGATCGGCGATCTCCAGCTCGACCACGCACTGACCTCGCGCGACGCGATCAACACCAGCCTGCGCGAGATCCTCGACGATGCCACCGACACGTGGGGCGTGCGGGTGAAGCGCGTCGAACTGCAGCGCATCGACCCTCCGGCCGACGTGATGAGTGCGATGCACGAGCAGATGAAGGCCGAGCGCACACGCCGGGCGACGGTCACCACCGCCGAGGGCGCCCGCGAGGCCGACATCACCCGCGCCCAGGGCGAGCGGCAGGCGGCGATCCTTCGTGCCGAGGCCGTCAAACAGCAGCAGATCCTCGAAGCGCAGGGTGCCGCGATGGCCGTGCGCGAGCTCGCCGAAGCCGAGAAGTTCCGCAACATCGCCACCGCCGAGGGCGAGGCCGAGGCGATCCGGTCGGTGTACGCGGCGATCCACGACGGCAACCCGTCGAACGACCTGCTCGCGATCAAGTACCTCGACGCGCTCGCCAAGATCGCCGACGGCAAGGCGACGAAGATCTTCCTCCCCCTCGATACCAACAACGTGATGGGCTCGATCGCGGGGATCGCCGAGCTGTTCCGCGGGGCAGGCGACCCACCAGCGCGTCCGATCCCGTCACCGCCGTCAACGCCGTCCTGAAACCGCCCTCCTCAACTGTTTGTGTCACCGGAACCGGCGATCCGCGCCGATCGCGGTGACACAAACCGGGGTGTGGAGAGCTGGACGGGCTGGCCGGCGGCGAGCTGACCGCATGCCGCGTCGATCTCGGTGCCGCGGTTCTGGCGGATCGTGGCGTTGGCGCCGAGTGCCTCGAGATGATCGCGGAACTCGGCGACACGCGACGCCGCCGTTCCCTTCGTCGGGTAGCCGGGTGTCGGGTTGAGCGGGATCAGGTTGACGTGGGCGCTCGGTCGCAGCCGCCGGCAGAGCGCGGCGAGCTCGACGGCGTCGCTCGGTCGGTCGTTGACGCCGTCGATCATCGCCCACTCGAAGCTGATCCGGCGGTTCTTGACCGTCAGGTAGTCGGTGCACGCGCCGAGCAGGGTGTCGAGCGGGTAGCGACGGTTGATCGGCACGAGCTCGTCGCGGAGCGCGTCGTTGGCGGCGTGCAAGCTCACGGCGAGGTTGACCGGCAGCGGTCGTGCGGCGAGCGCGCGGATCCCGGGCACGACGCCGACCGTGCTGATCGTGATGTGACGCGCCGACAGGCCGAGATCACCGTGGATGCGCTCGACCGCACCCCAGACAGCGGCCTCGTTGGCGAGCGGTTCGCCCATCCCCATGAACACCACGTTCGAGACGCGGCGTTCGACCGAGCGCGCCCGGCGCGTGGCGCGCACCACCTGCTCGACGATCTCACCGCTGCTGAGGTGACGCGTGAACCCCGCCTGACCGGTGGCGCAGAAGCCGCACGCCATCGCGCATCCGGCCTGCGTGCTCACGCAGACCGTCGCCCGGTCCCGGTACAGCATCAGCACGCTCTCGATCCGGCTCCCTCCGTCGAGCTCCCACAGGAACTTCACCGTGTCGCCCGTCTGGCTCGCCGACTCGCCGACCGCGATCAGCGCCGCGGGGAGGTGACCCGACAGTTCGGCCCGCAGACCACGCGGCAGGTTCGTCCACTCCTCCGGCTCGCCCATGTGCTCGTGCAGGCCGGCCCACACCTGATCGACTCGATAGCGGGGCTGGCCTTCGAGCAGGCGCCCGAGCTCGTCCCGCGTCACGTCGTATCGCGAGGGAGTCCGCACGGGTGGCATCGAGACGCGACCGCCTCGGCCTCAGCCGACCTGCGCGAGCCGGTCGTACTCGGCCATGACCCTCGTGGCGATCGGCGACCGACCAGCGGGGGAGCTCTTCCGGTGCGGCTTCAGTCAGCGCGTCCGTTCCCGTCATGGGACCTCCACCGCACCGTGGCGATCTGCGGCGTCGACCGCGGGGGAGATCTCACCGACGTAGGCGCGGTCGGTGCGGTGGACAGTGAATCCGAGCTGCTCGTACATCCTGACGCCTGCCGTGTAGTCGGCGTCGACGTAGAGCATGGCGACTGCAATGCCGCGTCGGGCGATCCAGTCGAGACCAGCCAATGTGAGTTGCTTGCCGAGGCCGAGGCCCTGGAAATCGGGATCGACGGCGATCACATAGATCTCGCCGAGAGCCGGATCGTGGTCGGTGTGCAACTTCGTCCAGCAGAAGCCGGCGAGCCGCCCGTCGCGCTCGTGGAGGAGGAAGCCGTCGGGATCGAACCATGCTTCGCGCTCGCGCAAGAGGAGCGTGTCACGGTCCCAGCCGCCCTGCTCGCGGTGCTCCGCGAAGGCCCGGTTGTTGACCGTGAGCCAGGCGTCCTCGTCGGCCCCGGGCACGAACGCCCGCGTCTCGATGGTGGGCTGTTCGTCGGTGGGCAGCGGCCGGCGCATCTGGCTCAGCCGGCGGTCCGGCCGCAATCCGACCACTTCGGCGAGCGCATCGTGTTCCGGCGCGGCTTCGAAGACCCACCAGTCGACGCGGCCCCCGCCTTCGGCGCCGATCACGTCGAGTGCGGCGCCGATCAGTTCGCTCCCGATGCTGGTCAGGTCACCGCGGCGCGATGGGGCCACGACCAGCTCCACCATCCACGACGAGTTGGCTCGCGACGCCTGCGCATAGGCGAACGGCACGTCACCGTCGTCGCGGGCGATCACCCCGATGAAGCCGTTGCGGCCGCCGCTGACGAGGTCGAGCCACAGGTGATCCGAGAGCGGCCTGTGGCCGTCTGACCGCTCGGCTTCGGCCAGCAGATCGCGCACGGATGCGATCGCGTCCGGATCCATCTCGCGTCGGATCTCCAGCCGGCCCACGCCGGCGAGGGTACCCGCGGCCCGCCGCCTAGCCTCTGCCCCGTGGCACGCCCCCGTACCCCGAAGGGTCGCACGCGTGAGGTCGCGCGACGGCTCGCCGAGGAGTATCCGGAGGCCATCTGCGCCCTCGTTCATCGCAACCCGTACGAACTGCTGGCGGCCACGATCCTGTCGGCGCAGACCACCGATGTCAGGGTCAACATGGTCACACCGGCGTTGTTCGCCAAGTACCCGACGCCCTTCGACCTCGCCGCCGCGGCTCCGCCCGACGTCGAGGACATCGTCCGATCGACCGGGTTCTATGCGTCGAAGACCAAGAGCCTGATCGGCATGGCCCAGGCGCTCGTCGAACGATTCGACGGCGAGGTTCCGACCTCCCTCGAGGACCTCGTCACCATCCCCGGAGTCGGCCGCAAGACCGGCAATGTGGTGCGCAGCGTGGCGTTCGACCTCCCCGGCCTGCCCGTCGACACCCACGTCAAACGGCTGTCGAACCGGCTGGGGCTGACCAGCCAGGACGATCCGGTGAAGATCGAGCTCGAGCTGAACGCCTACCTCCCAGGGCAGGAGCGGGGTCGATTCAGCCTGCGAATGATCCTCCACGGCCGGCAGATCTGCGACGCCCGGAACCCGCAATGCGGCCGCTGCGTGCTCGAGGACATCTGCCCGTCGAGCCGGGTTCCGCGGCGGGCGGTGGGTCGCCGCGCCCCCGTTGTCGCCGCTTGAGACCGATTCGGTCCGTTGCTGTCGGCAGGGCCGTGTGTAGAATCGCCGTATCAACCAGGTTCCCGCCACCTGGTTTGCAGCGACAGCCGGGATCCGCCGCCTGGCGTCGCATCGCAGGGCGATGGCCCCTTCCACCAAGGGGCCGTCGCCGCGCTGGTCAAAATCACGACAGCAGCTTGAGCGCGCGTTGCAGCGCTCGTTCGGCGCCGCGGAGCTGTCGCTCGGCCTCGTAGACCGCAGCAACGATGTCCTCCCGCTCGGTTCCGAGGTATGGCTCGGCGAGGCCGGCCACCCGCTGGCGGGAGCGGCCGACGGTTTCTGCCAGTGCGGCCAGCTCGGCGGCCGTCGACGACGCAGCAGGCACACTGGACCCGCGCCGCTAGCGACGAGGCGCCAGCTAGGCACAACGCGGCCCGAACGACCTGACCCGTCGCTCCGCGTCACAACCCGGGGCGGGCGCCGCGAGGCCGGTCAGTAGCCTGCATCACGATGATTCCGGTCCGCGACGATCTGCGCGCCCTCGAGGGCTACCACTCCCCGCAGGTCGACGTGCGCGTGCGGCTGAACACCAACGAGTCGCCGGCCCCGCCACCCACCGCCTGGCGCGAGCGCGTTCGCGGCTGAACTGTCCCGCGTCGAGTGGCACCGCTACCCCGATCGGGCGGCGACGGCGCTGCGCACTGCGATCGCCGACTGGCACGGGGTCGACCCAGCGCAGGTCTTCGCCGCCAACGGGTCGAACGAGGTGATCCAGACCGTGCTGCTCACGTACGCCGGTCCCGGCCGCACAGTCGCCACGTTCGAGCCGACGTACCAGCTGCACGGTCACATCGGGCGCATCACGGGCTCGACCGTCGTCGAGGGGGAGCGGTCCGCCGACTTCACGCTCGACCCGGCCGAGGTGCGCCGCGTCGTGACCGAGACGAACCCACACGTCGTGTTCCTGTGCTCACCCAACAACCCGACGGGTCTCGTCGAACCGGCGGAGCGGGTGCACGAGCTGCTCTCGATCACGTCCGGCCTCGTGGTTGTCGACGAGGCGTACGCGCAGTTCGCCGACTGGTCGGCGTTGCCGCTCGTCTCCGACGACCGGGCGCTCGTCGTCGTCCGGACGTTCTCGAAGACGTGGAGCATGGCCGCCTCGCGCCTCGGATATCTCGTCGGTCCGGCATGGCTCGTCGCCGAGCTCGACAAGGTCGTGCTGCCGTACCACCTCGACGCCGCCAAGCAGATCGCCGGCCGGCTCGCATTGCGCTTCGTCGACGACATGGACGAGCGTGTGAAGCTGATCGTCGCCGAACGCGAGCGCATCAGCGAGGCGATGGCGGCGATGGAGATCGACGTGGTGCCGAGCGGTGCCAACTTCGTGCTGTTCCGCCCGCGCCGCCGGCTGGTCGATATGTCTGGCAGGCGCTCCTCGACCGCAGCGTGCTGGTGCGTGACTGCTCGGGGTGGCCCCGGCTCACCGACTGCCTGCGCGTCACCGTCGGCACGCCCGACGAGAACGACGCCTTCCTCGGCGCGCTCGCGGAGGCCGTCGCGTGAGCCGCACCGCGACGCGCAGCCGCGCCACCAAGGAAACGACGATCGACATCGCGATCGACCTCGACGGATCGGGCACCACCGACGTGTCGACCGGCATCCCGTTCTACGACCACATGCTCGATCAGCTCGGCCGTCACAGCGGGTTCGATCTCACGGTGCGCGCCGTCGGCGATCTCCACATCGACACGCACCACACGGTCGAGGACACAGCCATCGCGATCGGCGAGGCGTTCCGTGAAGCGCTCGGCGACAAAGCGGGTGTCCGCAGGTTCGCGAGTGGCCGATTCCCGCTCGACGAGGCGCTGATCGACGTCTCGCTCGACCTTTCCGGGCGCCCGTTCGTCGTGTGGGAGGTCGAGCTGCCCGAGTGCCTGCCGCTCGGGCAACCGGCGTTCGACCCGCAACTCGCGGAGCACGCCGTGTCCTCGTTCGCCACCGCCGCTGGGATCACGCTCCACGTCGAGCTCGTCCGCGGCCGCAACGTCCACCACATCATCGAGGCCACGTTCAAGGGCCTCGCCAGGTGCCTGCGCGACGCGGTGCGCGTCGACGGCGCGGGAGGCGTTCCGTCGACGAAGGGCGTGCTGTGAGTCGTCGTCGACCTCCCCAACCCCATTTCCGTCTGCTTCAAACCGCGCCACGGGCCGTATGAAGCAGACAGATCCGGTGAGCGGCCGTGAGCACCGCCCGCTCGTGGCGGTGCTCGACTACGGCATCGGCAACCTCCACTCGGCGCACAAGGCGATCGAGCACATGGGCGCCGACGCCCGTCTGACCGCGGATCCGGGTCTGATCGCCGATGCCGACGGCGTCGTGCTGCCCGGCGTCGGCGCGTTCGGTGCGTGCATGGCAGCCCTGCGCGCCGCTCACCTGGAGCAGCCGGCGCTCGGCGCGGTCGCATCCGGGCGGCCCTTCCTCGGAATCTGCGTCGGGATGCAGATGTTGTTCTCGCGCAGCGAGGAAGCGCCCGACGCGGAGGGCCTCGGAGTGATCCCGGGCACGATCCGCTGGATCCCGCCGGGCGTGAAGCGACCGCAGATGCAATGGAACCAGCTCGCGATCCGCCACGTCGACGACCCGATGTTCGCCGGGATCGGCGACGGCGCGTGGATGTACTTCCTGCACTCGCTGCACGGCGTGCCGGACGATCCGACGACGGTCGCCGCGACGTGCGAGTACGGCACGACGATCAACGCCGCCTTCCGTCAGGGCAACGTCTTCGCCGTTCAGTTCCATCCGGAGAAGTCGAGCCACAGCGGTCTCGCGCTGCTCGGCAACTTCGTGCGCGTCACCGCTGGTGTCGCGGCGTGAGCGCCGCTCCCGTCGAGCTCTACCCGGCGATCGATCTGCTGGCCGGCCGGGTCGTGCGCCTCACGCAGGGCGACTTCGACGCCGAGACGGTCTACGGCGACGACCCGGCGGCCGTAGCGGCGTCGTTTGCGGCCGCGGGTGCGTCGTGGATCCACGTCGTCGACCTCGACGCGGCACGGTCCGGAGATCCGGTCAACCGCTCGTGCGTCGCGGCGATCGTGGACGCCGTCGCCGGAGCCGCGCGGGTGCAGACCGGCGGGGGAGTGCGCACCGTCGCCGATGTCGAAGCACTCGCCCGGCTGGGCGTCGCGCGTGTCGTGATGGGCTCGGCGGCGATCGCCGAACCGGCGCTCGTCGAACGCGCCGCCGCAGTGCTCCCGGTCGCGGTCGGTCTCGACCACCGTGAGGGTGAGGTTGCCGTCCACGGGTGGACGGCGGGCAGTGGTGTGCGGCTCGAAGAGGCACTCGGCTGGTTCCCTGCCGCCGCCTCGTTCGTGATCACCGACATCGGACGCGACGGCATGCTCGGCGGGCCCGATGTCGCCGGCCTCACGGCCGCGGCCGCCAGCACCACCATTCCGGTCATCGCCAGCGGCGGTGTCGCCACACTCGACGACGTCGCCGCCCTCGCTGCCATTCCAGGGCTGGGCGGCATCATCACCGGCCGAGCGGTGTACGAGCGCCGGTTCACGATCCCAGAGGCGTTGGCCGTGCTCGCCGGGGTGCGTCGATGAACGTGGCCAGGGTCGTTCCGTGCCTCGACGTCACGGACGGTCGGGTCGTCAAGGGCACCAACTTCGTCGATCTGCGCGACGCCGGTGACCCCGTCGAACTGGCCGCGCGGTACGACGCCGAGGGCGCCGACGAGTTGGTGTTCCTCGACATCACGGCGTCGAGCGACGCCCGTGAGACCACCATCGACATGGTGTACCGGGTCGCCGAGCAGGTGTTCATCCCGTTCACGGTCGGCGGGGGGATTCGCTCGCTCGAGGACGCTGCGGCGGATGCTGCGTGCCGGCGCCGACAAGGTGAGTGTGAACACCGCCGCGGTCCAACGTCCGGAACTGATCTCCGAGATCGCCGGCGAGTTCGGATCGCAGTGCGTCGTGTGCGCGATCGACGCCAAGCGAAGGGGACCGTCCGCCGCCGATGGGTTCGAGGTGTTCCTGCACGGTGGTCGCACCGCGACGGGCATCGATGGCATCGCCTGGGCGGCCGAGGCCGCCGCGCGTGGCGTCGGAGAGATCCTGCTCACGTCGATGGATCGCGACGGCACGCGCGAGGGATTCGACCTCGAGCTGACGCGGGCCGTCAGCGACGCGGTCGGCGTGCCAGTGGTGGCGAGCGGAGGGGTGGGCACCCTGCAGCACCTCGTCGACGGTGTGGTGCTCGGCGGTGCCGATGCCGTGCTCGCGGCGTCGATCTTCCACTTCCGCGAGCACACGATCGCCGAGGCCAAGGCCTTGATGGCAGCCGCCGGCATGACCGTCCGCACAACCCCGATCTCATGAAGTTTCGGCGCTCGTGAGAGCGCCGAAACTTCACGAGATCGAGTTGGTGGCGGGCCGGGCGTACTGTCGCGCGATGGAATCGGACGCACTTCAGATCGAGCGGCGCGATGCGGTCACCGTGCTGCACGTCGACGACGGCAAGGTGAACGCGTTGACGTTCGACTTGATCGCGAGCATCAAGGGAGCGGTCGAGGCCGCCGACGCCGACGATGCGGTCGGTGCCGTCGTGATCCACGGGCGCGAGGGCAAGTTCTCGGCCGGCTTCGATCTCGGAGTGATGCTCGCCGGCGACATGGGGGAGACGGTGCGTCTCGTCGCCGACGGAGGCGATCTCGTCCGGACGTTCTACGGCTGTGGCGTCCCCGTCGTCGCCGCGTGTACCGGCCACGCGCTCGCGGCCGGCGCGTTGATGCTGCTCGGCTGCGACCTGCGGATCGGAGCCGATGCACCGGCCAAGATCGGGCTCAACGAGGTGGCGATCAAGATGGTGCTGCCGGACTGGGCGCTGACGATCGCGACCGCCCGGCTGAGCAAGCGCCACCTGCAGCGGGCGATCGTCAACGCCCGCGTCACGGCGCCGGCGGACGCGGTCGATGCCGGGTTCCTCGACGAGGTCGTGGCACCCGAGGCGCTGCTCGACACCGCCGTCGCCCAGGCCGCCGAGTTGGCGGCGACGCTCGATCCGGGCGCCTACCGGGCGACGGTGCGCAAGTTCCGCGGCCCCGTGCTCGACACGATGGAAGCCCAGATCGCCAGCGACCGAGCAGCCGGCGTGGCGGTGTCCGTCTAGATAGGGTCCGTCGCCATGCCCGACACCAACGACAAGAAATCCAACATGGAGTACCGACGGCTCGGTCGGACCGGCATCAAGCTCAGTGTCCTGTCATTCGGGAGCTGGGTCACGTTCGACACCCAGCTCGACGACACGCTCGCGCTCGAATGCATGCAGGCCGCGCACGACGCCGGCTGCAACTTCTTCGACAACGCCGAGGCGTACGCGGGCGGCAACAGCGAAGCGATCATGGGTCGCGCCCTCCAAGAGCTCGGATGGCCGCGCTACTCGTACGTGCTCACGACCAAGGTGTTCTGGGGCATCCACGGCCGCGTGCCGAACATGCGCAACACGCTCAACCGCAAGTACCTGATGCAGGCGATCGACGGTTCGCTCGAACGCCTCCAGCAGGACTTCGTCGACGTGTTGTACTGCCATCGCCACGATCCCGACACGACGATCGACGAGACCGTGTGGGCGATGCACGACATCGTCTCGGCGGGCAAGGCCCTGTACTGGGGCACGAGTGAATGGCCGGCCGACGACATCCGCGCCGCGATCGAGTTCGCCGAACGTCACCACCTGCACAAGCCGGTCACCGAGCAGTCGCAGTACAACCTGCTCGAGCGCACGAAGGTCGAGGACGAGTACGCGCGTCTCATCGACGACTACGGCTACGGCAACACGATCTGGAGCCCACTTGCGTCCGGCATGCTGACCGGCAAGTACCGCGACGGGATCCCCGACGACTCACGCGGCGCGCTGCCCGGCTACGAGTGGCTGGCCCAGTCATTGGTCGACCCCGACACGGTTGCCCGCGTCGAGCAGCTGCGGCCGATCGCCGAACGACTCGGGTGCTCGATGGCGCAGCTCGCCCTCGCGTGGTGCGCCTCCAACCCCCACGTCTCGACCGTGATCACCGGCGCCAGCCGGGTCAGCCAGGTCCACGACAACTTCGCCGCCCTCGACGTCATCCCGCTCATCACCGCCGACGTCAAGGCGGAGATCGAGGAAGCCGTCAGGCCCCGCTGAGCGGAGCGAAGCCAATCAGGCGCGACTGAGCCAGGCGGCGGCCGTGTCGGCGGCCGCCTTCGCCCGCCCGGCGAGGAAGTGGTCGGCCGAGGCGATGATCTCGATGGTCGCGTCCGGCCACGCGGCGACGATGGGCTCGACGGCGGACGGCGGGCTGAACTGGTCGTGCTCGGCGACGAGCACGAGCGTCGGCTGGCTGGGTGGTTCGACGGCCATGTGCGACAGCGGCGGCGCGACCGCGACCTTGCGGGCGATCCGATCGTCGTCGACGGCGAGGCTGACGACGGCCCCGAAGGAGTAGCCGGCCGTGTGGAGCGCGAGACCGGGGTATCGATCGGCCAGGTGGTCGAGGGCGGCGACGACGTCGAGGCGTTCGGCGATGCCTTCGCCGTGCTCGGCACGAAAGTCGAAGCGCAGGGCGTGGAAGCCGCTCGCCGGGAAGGCGACGAACATCGCTTCGACGACGGCGTTGAACCGGTCGCCGCCGCGCAACGGGTGGGGATGGCAGATGACGATGGCGCCGGCCGCGGCGCCGGGCGCCTCGGCGAGATCACCGGCGAGGAGGTGGCCGTCGGTCGTCGTGAGCTGCACGTGTTCCACGGCCCGAAGGTACCCTCACGCCGTGGCCACGGGACCCGACAAGCTTCCGATCAAGATGCTCAACGACCGTCTGCTGGTCCGCATCCCCGACAAGGACGGCGAGCGAAGATCCTCCGGTGGGATCCTCATCCCGGCGACGGCGCAGATGGCCAAACGGCTCGTGTGGGCCGAGGTCGTCGCGCTGGGCCAGAACGTGCGCGCCGCCGAGGTCGGCGACAACGTGTTGTTCAGCCCCGAAGATCGCTACGAGGTCGAGGTGCAGGGTTCCGACTTCATCATGTTGCGCGAGCGCGACCTGCACGCCGTCGCCGCCTCCCGCATCGAGGCCTCCACCGGCCTGTACCTCTGAGACCTCCAGCGGCTTGGTCACGGTCGTCCGCGTGGGACGCGGAGGATGGTGACCAAGGCGACGTGGGGGAATCGGGTTCTGGGACCGCAGTGGTGATCCGTATCCTGCGGGCATGCCCATCGACGCCAGTCCCGAGCAGCTCGCGGCGGTGACGTTCAACAGCGACGGACTGGTCGCCGCGATCGCCCAGGACGTCGATTCCGGTGAGGTGCTGATGATGGCGTGGATGAACGCCGAGAGTCTCGCCCGCACGCTCGAAGAGGGTCGGATGGTCTACTGGAGCCGGAGCCGCCAGGAGTTGTGGCGCAAGGGCGACACGAGCGGCGACCGCCAATACGTGCGTGAGGCGTACTACGACTGCGACGGCGACACGTTGCTGTTCCGCGTCGAGCAGGAAGGGGCAGGCGCCTGCCACACCGGCGCCCGCACCTGCTTCTTCCGCAAGTTCGGCTCGTGAACCTGCAACCGTCGCGCGACGAGTTCCACGCTCTCGCCGCCGAACACAGCGTCGTGCCCGTGTGGACGGAGCTGCTCGGGGACCTCGAGACACCGGTCGCCGCGTTCTTGAAGCTCGTCGGTGACGCGCCGGGCTTCCTGCTCGAGTCGGTCGAGCACGGCGAGCGGTGGAGCCGCTTCTCGTTCGTGGGGCGCGATCCGTCCGCGACGCTGATCCTCCGCGACGGCGAGTTGACGATCGACGGCGACCTGCCGCCCGGCATCCCGACCGACCAGGGGATCCTCGCCGCGATCGAAGCGCTGCTCAGCGTCTACTCGAGCCCGATGTTCCCGGACCTCCCGCCGCTCCACGGCGGGATCATGGGATTCCTCGGCTACGACGTGATCCGGGAGGTCGAGCGCCTCCCGAACGTGCCGCACGACGACCACGGACTCCCCGACGCCGTGATGTGCGTCATCGGGTCACTCGCCGCGTTCGACCACTGGCGCCAGCGCGTCTACATGATCGAGAGCGTGCCGACGCACGGCCTGTCGCCCGAACAGCTCGACGCCGCGTACGACGCTGCCGCGGCATCGGTCGCGCAGGGTGTCGAGAACCTCGCCCGGCCGCTCCCGTACGTGCCGGTCGAGCCGCCCCGGGCGAGCGACGCGTTGCCGGAGGTTCGGTCGTCCATGCCGGGCGGGCTCTACCAGAAGGCCGTCGAGGTGGCCAAGGAGTACATCCTCGAGGGCGACATCTTCCAGGTCGTGCTGGCCCAGCGCTACGACCTGAGGCTCGACGCCGAGCCGTTCGACGTGTACCGGGTGCTGCGGCAGGTGAATCCGAGCCCCTACATGTACTTCCTCCGCCACGACGAGATCACCATCGTCGGCTCCTCACCGGAACCGATGGTGCAGCTGCTCGGCCGCAAGGTGATCTCGCGGCCGATCGCCGGGACGCGACGACGTGGACGAACCGATGAGGACGATCGCCGCATGGCCGCCGAGTTGATCGAGCACCCGAAGGAGCGCGCCGAGCACGTGATGCTGGTCGACCTCGCCCGTAACGACGTCGGGCGGGTCGCGCAGTTCGGGAGCGTGCACGTGGATGAGCTGATGACGCTCGAGCGCTACAGCCACGTGATGCACCTGACGTCACAGGTGTCGGGTGAACTGGTCGACGGGCTCGGCCCGATCGACGTGCTCCGCGCGACGTTGCCGGCCGGCACCGTGAGCGGGGCGCCCAAGGTGCGGGCGATGGAGATCATCGACGAGCTCGAACCGGTCAAGCGCGGCCCGTACGCGGGCGTCGTCGGCTACATCGACTGGAGCGGCAACCTCGACACGGCGATCGCGATCCGCACGATGTTCGTTCGTCCCGGCGGGGAGTGGGCCAGCCTCCAAGCCGGCGCCGGCATCGTGGCCGACTCGGTGCCCGACGACGAGGACCTCGAGTGCCGGAACAAGGCCGCGGCCCTGCTGGCGGCGATCCCGGCGGCGCGACGGATGACCGCTGCCAGCCGCGACGCGAGCACCGCGGTCGACGACGCCTGATCGGGTCAGAGGGCGAGGGCGAGCAGGAAGATCGGCACGAGCATCGTGAAGACGACCGTGATCGCGATCGCGGCGAGGAGCAGGCCCGGGAAACTGGTCAACGCCGTCATGGCCGTCATCAGCTGCGGGTACTCGAAGGCCCGATTGTCGATGGCGTCGCGTAGCGAGTAGAGCTCACGCGAGACGACGAGCGCGCCGCCGCCTCCCTGCCGCTCGTCGGCCTCGATGGTGTCGACCATCGTGCGCGTCGCCGGATGACCGGAGTCGAGCAACGACCGGACCTCGGCGACGATCTGATCGGCATGGCGTGCCACCTTGGCCAGCCGCCGGCGGGCGATGAAGGACCTGCCGACGGCCAAGCTGCCGAACGCCAGACCGAGCACGATCCAGACCGTGCGGATGCCGCCGTCGAGGGCGGCGAGGCCGAGGCCGAACGACATGATGCCGATCAACAGGGCGGCGACACAGATGAAGCCGGCGAACCTGGCTCCCCGCGCCGCGAGTCGCGCCACGCTGTCGACGGCGCGGCGAGCGATGTCGTACTCGGCCATAGCGGTTCCGAGTGTGGCACGCCAGACTGAACTGCGTGGGAACCCCCTGGCTCGACAATCGCGACACCGTCACCGTCACCGGTGCCGATGCGATGACCTATCTGCAGTCCCAGCTGTCGCAGGACATCCGGGACCTCGATGTCGGCGACGCCCGCTGGACGTTCCTCCTCGAACCGAACGGCAGGATCGACGTGCTCGCACGCGTCACGCGCGACGCTGACGACGTCTACCGGCTCGACACCGACGCCGGCTTCGGCGAGGCACTGCTCGAGCGGGTCAACCGCTTCAAGATCCGCGTCCGCGCCGAGGTCGAGCTCACGAGCTCGACCGAGCGTCCGCCCGACGAAGCGTCGGACGGAGCCCGCATCGAGGCCGGATGGCCACGCATGGGCGCCGAGATCATCACCGGCGAGACGATTCCCGCCGAAACCGGTTTGAACGCGGTGGCCGTCGACTTCAAGAAGGGGTGCTACCCCGGTCAGGAGCTCGTCGAGCGGATGGACAGCCGGGCGGCGGTGGCGCCTCGGTCGTTGCGCCGCCTCGACGTCGCCGAAGGCGCGGCGGCCGGCGATCCGATCGTCGATGCCGACGGGAACGAGGTGGGCGTCTTGACGACCGTCAGTGGCACCCGGGCGCTCGGTTATGTGAAACGGAACTCCGAGGTCGGCGAGCCCGTCACGCAGTCGTGAGGGCAGCGCGCAGGCGGCGCAGCTCGGGGTCGTCGTGCAGCACCGCCAGCTCCGGCGTGTGATCGATCGCGTCGGCGACGCTCGACGCCTGGCCGGACGATGCCGCCGCGGCGGCGTGCAGCCAGTTGATCGCCGTGGTCTTGTCGCCCATCGCGGCCGCCGCTCGAGCAACCGCGATCGCGCTGGCCGGTGAGCGGCTTCGCGAGAACGACGCCGCGGCGTACTGGCCGGCGGTGACCTTGTCGCCAGTGCGCAGCAGCGCATCGGCGAGCACGTACTCGCTGCGCGGGTTGCCGACAGGGAGCGGGCGGGGGAGCAGTTGAACGAGCGCCCCGAGTTGTTCGGGTGTTGCCGCGTCGGGTGGCCACCAACGGTGCGGCGCGGACGACGTCATGTCGGCGATCAGCAACGATCGGGCCTCGTCTGGCCGGCCGGAGTTCAGCGCACGATGGGCGCGATACCAGGGGGACAGCTCCTGGCCGGGGAGCATCATGCCCGAACGGCCGGTGAGCCACGCCGAGCGCTCGGCATCGGCCGCCGCGGCGATCGAACGTCGCGGGACCGCCACGCTCGTGGCATTCAGCATCTGGACCTGGGAGAACAGCAAGAAGGCGATGAAGATCGCGTACCCGCGCGGTTGTCTCGTCGACGAAGCACAGCAGCGCGGCCGTACCCGTGACGACGAGGCTGGCGATGATCATCGCCCGTCGTGCGCGCGGGCCGAACACGACCTCGAACCCGGTCTGCGCGATGTGGCCACCGTCGAGTGGCAGCACGGGCACGAGGTTGAGCAGGCCGATCACCGGGCCCGCCCACCAGATCGCGGCCGCCGCGTCGGAGCTGTTGTAGCTGTCGCCGTCGAGCGGGTTGACACCCATCGCGGCGAGCACGGCGACGCTCGACAGGATGTGGATGCCTGGTCCGGAGAACGAGATCAACGCCCGCTGTGGCTTCGACAGCGGGCGTGTCGGGACGAACGACGTGTAGCCGGCGAGGAAGTCGAGTGAGATCTCGGCCTTGGCACCGTTGTGGCGGGCGGCGAACGCGTGGCCGAACTCGTGCACGAGCGTGAACACCGTGAGGGCGCCGGCGAGCCACAGGCCGAACCCGTTGCCGTGCAGGCCGACGATCAACACCATGAAGATGAGGAACCCCGGACGAATCCGCACGTCGAACCCCAGGAGCCGGAACATCGAGGTCAGGCTACGACGCCGTTGATCAACCCGCCGCCCACCCGTCCGAGCCCACCGCCCACCCGTCCCGAGCCCACCGCCCGCTCCCGTCTCGGGCCCGCTTCGCGAACGCGCCATGCCCTCCTAGACTCGCCGAGCGTGCCATACGTCTACGCCTTCGACCACAAGCATCGCCGGCCGCCAATGGAGTACAAGGACCTCCTGGGTGGGAAGGGGGCCAACCTCGCCGAGATGACGAGCGTGCTGAAGCTGCCGGTGCCCCCCGGCTTCACCATCTCGACGGATGCCTGCCGCGCCCACATGCGGGGTGGATGGCCGACCGGCCTCACCGACGAGATCACCAAGCACGTCGCCAAGCTCGAAAAGACGATGGGTCGCAAGCTGGGCGATCCGGCCGATCCGCTGCTGGTCAGTGTGCGGTCGGGCGCCAAGTTCTCGATGCCCGGGATGATGGACACCGTCTTGAACCTCGGGCTCAACGACAAGAGCGTCAAGGGGCTCGCCAAGGTGACCGACGACGAGCGGTTCGCGTACGACAGCTACCGGCGCTTCATCGCGATGTACGGCCGCATCGTGCTCGACGTCGACGGTGAGCTGTTCGACCACCCGCTCGAGGAGGCCAAGCGACGCTCCAACGTCAAGACCGATGCCGAGCTGAGTGCCGCCGAGCTGAAGAAGCTGTCCGCCCACTACAAGGACGTCGTCAAGGCCCACACCGGCAAGCCGTTCCCGCAGCAACCGATGGCGCAGCTGCGGGGAGCCGTCGAGGCGGTCTTCAGGTCGTGGAACGGTGCCAGGGCGATCGCCTACCGGGTGCGCGAGCGCATCAGCCACGACCTCGGCACGGCCGTCAACGTGCAGACGATGGTGTTCGGGAACCGCGACGACAACTCGGGCACCGGCGTCGGGTTCACGCGCAACGCGGCGACCGGCGAGAACCGCCCGTACGGCGACTTCCTGATCAAGGCCCAGGGCGAAGACGTCGTCGCCGGCATCCGCAACACCGAGGACCTCGACGCCCTCGCCGCGCACTTCCCCGTCATCCACGACGAGCTGTTCGCGATCTTCGAGCGCCTCGAGCGCCACTACCGCGACATGTGCGACACCGAGTTCACGATCGAGCAGGGCAAGCTGTGGATGCTCCAGACCCGCGTCGGCAAGCGCACCGGCGGCGCCGCGTTGCGGATGGCTGTCGACATGACGAAGGGCACCGGCCGCGGCGCCGCGAAGTGGAAGCTCGCCAAGCGTGAAGCCGTGATGCGGGTGACCGCGGACCATCTCGACTCCGTGCTGCACCCGCAGTTCGAGGGCCACGGCAAGGTGCTCGCCAAGGGCCTCGCCGCGTCGCCAGGTGCCGCCGTCGGCAAGGTGTACTTCACCGCCGACGACGCGGTCGATGCCGCCGACCGCGGCGAGAAGGTCGTGCTCGTGCGCAACGAGACGAGCCCGGAGGACGTCCACGGGATGATGGTCGCCGAGGGCATCCTCACGGCCCGTGGCGGCCTCGTCAGCCATGCCGCGGTGGTGGCGCGTGGCTGGGGGACCCCGGCCGTCGTGGGGGCCGAGGCGATCAAGATCGTCGGCAAGCAGTTCTCCGTCGGCGACATCGTCGTCAAGGAAGGCGACGTGATCTCCGTCGACGGGACGAGCGGTGAGGTCGTGCTCGGCGAGATGAAGATGGCGGCCGCCAAGCCGCCGCCCGAGTTCGACGTGATCCTCGGCTGGGCCGACGAGATCCGCCGCGGCAAGCTCGGCGTGCGCGCCAACGCCGACACCGGCGAAGACGCCGCCAACGCCCGCGGCCTCGGCGCCGAGGGCATCGGGCTGTGTCGCACCGAGCACATGTTCCTCGCCCCCGACCGCCTGCCCGTCGTGCGGAAGATGATCCTCGCCAACACCGAGGACGAGGAGGCCGAGGCACTCGACGCGCTCCGCGTGGTTCAGCAGGCCGACTTCGAGGAGATCCTCGAGGCGATGGACGGGCTGCCCGTCACGGTGCGCCTCCTCGATCCGCCGCTGCACGAGTTCCTTCCGTCGACGGAGGAGCTGCGGATCAAGGAAGCGGTCTCGGGCCTGGACGAGACCGAGAAGGAGATGCTCCACGCCGCGGAGAGCTGGGCCGAGCACAACCCCATGATCGGCACGCGCGGCGTGCGGCTCGGCGTGATCAAGCCCGGGCTGTACGCGATGCAGGTCCGGGCGCTGCTCGACGCGGCCACCAAGCTGCGGGCCGCCGGTGGCAATCCCATCGTCGAGATCATGATCCCGCTCACCGTGACGCGCGAGGAGATGGCGCTCGCCCGCAGCTGGGTCGAAACGGAGATCGAGGACGAGTACAAGGGCGTCCGCGACCGTCCGGAGGTCACGATCGGAACGATGATCGAGACGCCCCGCGCCGCCCTGCGCGCCGACGAGATCGCCGAGGTCTCCGACTTCTTCAGCTTCGGCACCAACGACCTCACGCAGATGGCGTTCGGCTTCAGCCGTGACGACATCGAGAGCCGGATGATGCCCGCCTATCTGGAACAAGGTCTGCTCGAACGCAATCCGTTCGAGACGATCGACCGGGGCGGCGTCGGTGAGCTCGTCAAGATCGGTGCCGAGCGTGGTCGCCAGACCAAGCCGAAGTTGAAGCTCGGTGTGTGCGGCGAACACGGCGGCGATCCCGAGTCGATCGCGCTGTTCTACGAGGCCGGTCTCGACTACGTGAGCTGCTCGCCGTTCCGCGTGCCGATCGCCCGTCTCGCCGCCGCCCAGGCGATCGTCGGGGCCGCCGAGTCGACCAAGTAGGGCCGCGGCCCGCCGGTAGCGTCGACTGCATGGAAATCGCAACACGCCACACGCCCGCGTACGGCGTGGCTCGACTGACGCTCAGTGGAGGCGAGCCGGTTCGGGTCGAATCCGGGGCGATGATGGCCATGTCGGCCGGTGTGACGCTGGAGTCGAAGGCAGAGGGCGGCGTCATGAAGTCGCTCAAGCGCGCCGCCCTCGGCGGTGAGAGCTTCTTCATCTCGACCTACACGGCGCCCGCCCAGGGCGGCTTCGTCGACGTCGCGGCCCGGCTGCCCGGCGACATCGCCCACTACACCGTCGGTCCCTCCCAGGCGCTGTTCATCTCGAAAGGCTCGTGGATGGCGAACGAGCAGAGCGTCACCGTCAACACGCAGTGGGGTGGCTTCAAGAACATGTTCGGCGCCGAGGGTGGGTTCATCCTGCGTGCCGAGGGTTCCGGACAGGTCGTGTTCGCCTGCTACGGCGCGCCGGAGGTGTGGAACCTCCAGGAAGGGC
>CAVRNI010000051.1:0-12745 GCA_963722415.1 Ilumatobacteraceae bacterium | reverse complement strand
GCAGTGGGGCGTCTACGACGTCACCGTCCGTGACGGGAGGATCGAGAGCGTCGCACCGCTCGGCATCGACCCTGATCCCTCGCCCATCGGAGAGGTGCTCGTCGACGGGATCCAGCACCCGTTGCGCATCGAGCGGCCGGCGGTGCGCGAAGGCTGGCTGCGGGGCGGACCAGAGCGCGCCAGGGAGCGGCGCGGGGCCGAGCGTTTCGTGGAGGTGCCATGGGACGAAGCACTCGATCTCGCCGCCCAGGAGCTCGATCGAGTGGTGCGCGAGCACGGCAACACGTCGATCTACGGCGGTTCCTACGGGTGGGCGAGCGCCGGGCGCTTCCACCACGCCCAGTCACAGCTGCACCGCTTCCTGAACTGCATCGGCGGCTGCACCCGGTCGGTGAACTCGTACAGCACGGCCGCCGCGCAGGTCATCCTGCCGCACGTCGTCGCGCCGTGGCACGTCATGGAGCTCGAACAGACGACCTGGAACGAGATCGCCGAAGGGGCTCGACTCGTCGTGAGCTTCGGGGGGCTGCCGCTCCGCAACTGCCAGGTCTCGTACGGCGGCATCACCGAGCACGAGACGCGCGGCGGCATGCAGCGCGCCGTCGACCGCGGCGTGCGCTTCGTGACCATCGGCCCGATGGGTGTCGACACGCCCGAGTTCCTCAACCACCGTTGGATCCCGTGCCGGCCCGGCACCGACGTCGCCCTGATGCTCGGCATGGCCCACGTGCTCGAGACCGAAGGTCTGGTCGACCGCGGTTTCCTCGACCGCTGCACCGTGGGCTACGAGTCGTTCCGGGCGTACGTGCTCGGGGAGACGGACGGGACGCCCAAGTCGCCGGCCTGGGCCGAGGCCATCACCGCCGTCCCCGCCGCGACGATCGCCGACCTGGCCCGTGAGATGGCCGTCGATCGGACGCTGTTGAACGCATCGTGGTCGTTGCAGCGCGGCCACCATGGCGAGCAGCCGTACTGGATGTTGGTCGACGCTCGCCTGCATGCTCGGTGACGTCGGCCTGCCGGGCGGTGGCTTCGGCTTCGGGCACGCCGACGAGGGGCACATCGGCAGCGACGGCCGGCGCTTCGCGTGGCCGGTTCTCGACAAGGGCGCCAACCCGGCCGGGCTGGCGATCCCCGTCGCACGCATCGCCGACATGCTGTTGAACCCGGGCACGACCATCGACTACGACGGCGAGCGCATCACCTACCCCGACATCCGCCTCGTCTACTGGGCCGGCGGGAACCCGTTCCACCACCACCAGGACCTCAACCGACTCGTGCAGGCGTGGCAGCGGCCGGACACGGTGATCGTCCACGAGCCGTGGTGGACGCCGGTGGCACGTCACGCCGACATCGTCTTTCCGGCGACGACTGCGCTCGAACGCCAGGACATCTGCGCGTCGAGTCACGATCAGTACGCCCACGCGATGCGTCAGGTCGTCGAGCCACAGGGTGACGCACGCTCCGATTTCGAGATCCTGACCGGGCTCGCACAGCGCTTCGGCTGCGAAGCATCCTTCACCGAGGGACGCGACGAGCAGGCCTGGCTGCGCCATCTGTGGGACCTGTCACGCGAGCGTGCCGGCGCCGAGGGGTTCAGCCTGCCGAGCTTCGACGAGTTCTGGGCGTCGGGAACGCACCGGCTGCCGGACGTCGAGTCGCGGCCCGGCTGGTTGGCCGACTTCCGCAAGGATCCAAAGGCGAACCCGCTCGGCACGCCGTCCGGCAAGCTCGAGATCTCGTCGGAGCGCATCGCCAGCTTCGGCTATGAGGACTGTCCCGGACACCCGGTCTGGCTCGAACCGTTCGAGCGGTTGGGCGGCACCGGCACCGAGGACCATCCGCTCCACCTCGTCAGCCATCAGCCGGCGACGCGTCTGCACAGCCAACTCGACCACAGCGCGCACAGCCAGCGTCAGAAGGTGGCGGGCCGCGAGGTGGTGCGCATGCATCCGGACGCTGCCGCCGCGCGCGGCATCGCGGACGGCGACACGGTGCGCGTGTTCAACGGGCGCGGTCAGTGCCTCGCCGGTGCACGTCTCGACGACCGCCTCATGCCCGACATCGTCGCCTTGCCGACCGGTGCCTGGTTCGACCCCCTCGAGCCCGGCGTGCCCGGCAGCCTGGAGTTGGCGGGCAACCCCAATGTCCTGACCCGCGACCAGGGAACGTCGTCGTTGGCGCAGGGTCCGAGCGCGCACACGTGCCTGGTGCAGGTGGAACGATCCGATGGCGACGCGCCGCGGCCGCGCGTCTACACGCCGCCAGCCATCGTCCGCGAAACGGCGAGGCGAGCCGGCTAGGTGAACGCCGGGCGGATCACCTCGTCGACGAGCCGCCGGCGCTGCTCGTAGGGGGCGAAGGCGCTGTTGGCGGCATTCGTGACGAGCGTGCCGATCTCGATCCATGACAGCTCGAACGCGGTCGCGACGGCGAGCAGTTCGGACGACGGTGTGACACCGCTCATCAGCCGGTTGTCGGTGTTGACGCCGACATTGAAACCTGCCCTCAGGAATGGCCCGATCGGATGGGCGGCGACGGCGGGAACAGCGCCGATCTGGACGTTGCACGTCGGCGCCATCTCGAGATGGATCCGGTGGTCGAGCACGTAGCGGGCGAGCGGACCGAGCCGTAGTTCGCCGTCGTCGCCGATCGACGTGTCGGACTGGAGCCGGACTCCGTGACCGATGCGATGCGCGCCGTGGACGACGGCGTCGGAGATCAGCTCGAGGTCGGGTGGCTCGCTGGCGTGGATCGTGATGTTGAGGTGCCGCTCGCGGGCGAACGCCAGGGCCTCGGCGTGGAGCGACGGCGGCCAGCCGGTCTCGGCGCCGGCGAGGTCGAAGGCGACCACCTTGTCGTCGACCGAGCGCCGGGCATCGACGAAGCGGGCGATCTCCAGCGATCGTTGCTCGGTGCGCATCGCGCAACAGATGGCGTTGACCGTGATCGCGTGACCTGCCGCCAGCGCCTCTGCCTCGCCCCGGCGGTATCCCGCTGTGACGGCGTCGGTCACGGCGTCGAGGGAGAGCCCGTTCGCCTGGTGCAGCTCGGGTGCGAACCGGACCTCCGCGTACACGACGCCGTCGGCAGCGAGGTCGACCGCGGCTTCGGCGGCGACGCGCTCGATCGCTTCGGCGGTCTGCATCACCGCCAGCGTGTGCTCGAACGTGGCGAGGTACTGGAGGATGTCGCGCGAGTCGGCGCCGCGCGTGAACCACTGCTGGAGCGACGCCGGATCCGACGCCGGCAGCGGCCAGCCGATCTCGTCGGCCAGCTCGAGCACCGTCGTCGGGCGCAGCCCGCCGTCGAGGTGGTCGTGCAGCAGGACCTTGGGCGCGGCCCGGACGGTTGCCGCGTCGATCGGTGCGGGCATCGCTACAGCGAGTCGCCCTTGCGGTACGGGATGCCCTCGGCCGCCGGCGGGCGCAGTCGTTGGGCGAACAGCGTCACCACGAGGAGCGTCACGACGTACGGCGTCATGTAGATGAACTGGTTGTTGATCTCGTCGACGACCGCGTACACGACGAAGGCGAGCACGGCGACGATCGCAGAGATCACAGCCGCGGTCGTCTTGCGCCTGTAGACCGACCACATGGCGAACAGCGCGAGCGCGATGCCGACGGCGAGGATCAGGGCCTTGACCGTGGTGCTGGCGTCGATGCTGAGCCTGATGCCGTTGGCGTAGCCGAAGACCCCCGCGCCGGCGAACGTGCCGGCCGGCATCCAGTTCCCGAACACGAGGGCGGCGAGACCGAGGTAGCCCTGACCCTGGGTCTGGCCCTGCTGGTAGCGGTTGGCGCCGGCGAACACCAACACCGCCCCGCCCATGCCGGCCATCGCCCCGGAGAGGATCACGCCGTAGTAGCGCATCCTGATGACCGACACGCCGAGCGAGTCGGCGGCGCCCGGCTTCTCGCCGGCGGCCCGCAGGCGAAGCCCGAACGGGGTGTGCCAGACGAGATAGCCCGTCCCGATGATGAGCAGGACGGCGATGATCGTGTCGAGGCGGAGGTCGGACCGTCAGCCCGCGCAGGATGCCGGCGGCGTCGGAGATCAGCCACCATCCCTTCTCCTCGAGATCGCCGAGCAGGTCGGGGCCGCTCGACAGCACCGGCAGCGAGACCTTCGGGAACTGGCCGTCGACCGGTGGGCCGTTGCTCACCGATCCGCCGAGCGCACTCGCCTCAGGGGTGGTGAACCACTGGTTGGCCAGGAACCGGGCGACGCCGGGGGCGATGATGTTGATCGCGAACCCGGCCACGATGTGGTTGACGCCGAACGTGGCCGTCGCCAGCCCGAGCAGCAGCCCGGCCAGGATGCCGCCGAACGCTCCAGCGATCAGGGCCGCCGCCGGGCCCCACTGCCAGCCGAAGTAGCCGGCCATGATCGTGCCCATGATCATCATGCCCTCGAGGCCGATGTTCACGGTCCCGGATCGCTCGGCGTACAGACCGCCGATGCCGGCGAGGGCGATCGGGATCGCCAGCCGCAAGCCGAGCCCGATGGTGCCCGACGACGTCAGCCGGTCGGCGTCGGCGATCACGCGGGCGGTCGACATGACCGCCAGCCCGAGGACGGCGAGCAGCACCACGAGGTTCCGACCCTCGAACCACTGACGCCTCGCGACGAGCTCGGTGGAGGCAACGGTGGTGCCGGTGTTCTCGGCCTCGAGGCTCACGCCGGCGCCCCCATCGTCCGTGGGGCGGCTCTCGCCGCGGCGTCGCGGATCGCCTGCTCCTGCGCCCGGCGGCTGAAGACCTCGAACACGATGACCGCCGACAGCAGGAACGAGCCCTGCAGGATGATGCCGATCTCCTGCGGGATGCCGATGATCGACAGCGGTTGCGTCGCACGCTCGATCGCCGCCCACACGATCGCCGCCAACGCGATGCCGACCGGGTTGTTGCGCCCGAGCAGCGCCAGCGACAGGCCGGTGAAGCCGAGCGTCAGCGGGAACTGGTCGCCGTACTTGTAGTACTGCGAGTCGGAGAGCAACGGACCCATGCCGATCAATCCGGCCACCGCGCCCGACAACATGATCGTGATGAGGATCATCCGCTTGGGGTTGACGCCCGAAGCCTTCGCCGCCGACGGGTTCATGCCCGTCACCCGCAGCTCGAACCCGTACCGGCTGCGGAACAGCAGCACGTAGTAGCCGACGCCGACGAGGATCGCCACGACGACATAGCCCTGGAGCACGACGCCCCGGCCGAGGTGGAAGCCGAGCGCCTCGACGAGTGCGTTGAGCGACGGGATGCGTCCGCTCTTGGGGATCACCTTGGTCTCGGCGGTGAGGCCGCCGGTTCGGTTCCGGAAGTACGTGTTGAGCAGCCAGGCGGTGAGGCCAGTGGCGATGAAGTTGAGCATGATCGTCGAGATCACCTCGTTGACGCCGCGGGTGACCTTCAAGATGCCGGCGATCGCCGCCCACGCGGCGGCGACGACCACCGCGATCAGAACGATGTACAGCACGTGGAGGACCGCGGGGAGATCGGCCTTGGCGCCGAAGTAGGCGGCGAACAGCGCGCCGAGGCGGTACTGGCCGTCGGCGCCGATGTTGAACAGGCCCATCTTGAACCCGATCGCCACGGCGACGCCCGCGACGTAGTACCACGCCCGCCTTGTTGATGATGCCGACGATCGACTCCGTCGAGTCGAGCACCTTCCACATCGCAGTGAACGCTTCGCTCGGGCTGTAGCCCGACAGCAAGAGGGCGACGCTCGAGACGGCGATCGCGACGGCGCCGGCGATCACCGGGGCGAGCACGTTCGGCCCGAGCCGCGCCAGGATTCGTTTGGCGGTCGCCAGCACACGGTTCATGTGGGGGCACCCGCACCCGTCATGTACGAACCGAGGACCTTGGGCGTCACGTCGGCCGGATCGAGGCGGGCGGCGAGCTTGCCCCGGTAGATCACGTACAGCGTGTCGGACAGCCCGATCAGCTCCTCCAGGTCGGCCGAGATCAGGAGCACGCCGAGCCCAGCGGCCCTCGCCGTGCGGATCACGTCCCAGATCGCGGCCTGGGCGCCGACGTCGATGCCGCGCGTCGGGTGGGAGGCGATGAGCACCTTCGGGTCGGTGGTCATCTCGCGGCCGACGATCAGCTTCTGCTGGTTGCCGCCCGACAGGGTGAGCGCGGGCACGAACGCCGAGGGGGTGCGGACGTCGAAGTCCCTGATGATCTCCTGGGTGCGCTCGACGGCTCCGGCCTTCTTGATCCAGATGCCGTCGCCGAACGGCGCTTGTGACTGGTGGCCGAGCACGGTGTTCTCCCACAGCGGGAACGGCAGCACCATGCCGTCCTTGTGGCGGTCCTCGGGGATGTAGCCGAGGCCGCCGGTCCGCCGGTCACGTGTCGATGCGTTCGTGATGTCCTCGCCGAACAGCTCGATCCGCCCGACGGCGCCGTCGACGACGCCGAGGATCGCCTCGACCAGCTCGGTCTGGCCGTTGCCCTCGATCCCGGCGATGCCGACGACCTCGCCGCGATGGATCGTGAACGAGACGTCGTCGAGCAGCGCCGGCGCGCCGCCCTCGGCGTCGACGGTCAGGCCGACGACGTCGAGCGCGACATCGGTCGTCACCGTGCTCTCTCGCGTCTCGGGTGACGGGAGCTCACTGCCGACCATCATCTCGGCGAGCTGATGGGCGTCGACCTGGGAGGGATCCGGCACCTCGCCGACGGTCTTGCCGGCCCTGATGACGGTGATCGCGTCGGCGAATCGCAGCACCTCGTCGAGCTTGTGGGAGATGAAGATCGCCGTCGCCCCGGCGGCGGTGAGCTCGCGCATCGAGGCGAACAGCTCGTCGACCTCCTGTGGCACGAGGACCGCGGTCGGCTCGTCGAGGATGATGATCTTGGCGCCGCGGTAGAGCACCTTGAGGATCTCGGCGCGTTGCTTCTGGCCGACCCCGAGATCGCTCACGAGCGCGTTCGGGTCGACCTCGAGGCCGTATCGCTTGCCGAGGTCGCGGAACTGGCGGATCGCGATCCCGCGACGGAGGTTCCATGGCGTGCCCGGCTCGTCGCCGAGCACGATGTTCTCCCAGACCGTGAAGTTGTCAGCCAGCTGGAAGTGCTGGAAGACCATCCCGATGCCGACCGCGATCGCGTCGCGCGGCGAGCGGAAGCTCTGTTCGACACCGTTGACGATGATCGTCCCCTCGTCGGGGCGGTGGGCCCCGTAGAGCGTCTTCATCAACGTCGACTTTCCCGAGCCGTTCTCGCCGATGATGGCGTGGATCGTGCCGGCGCGAACCGTCACGTTGACCCCGTCGTTGGCCACGACACCCGGGAAGCGTTTGACGATGTCCCGCAGCTCGATCGCGACCGCCCGCTCGGTCGTGGCGTCCCCCATGGGTCGATGTTCTAGCCGATCGGCGCAACCCGATCGGTAAGCGGCCATCGGGTGCGTCGAACGGGCCGAAAACGATCGTGGCCCCGCCGTGAGGCGGGGCCACGAAGAGCTGACGATCGGCGTCAGGGTGCCGTCGGCACCTCGATCTCGCCGGCGATGATCTGCGCCTTGAAGTCCTCGAGCGCAGCGATCGTCTCGGCGCTCAGGTTGTCGCCCGACGTCGCGTAGCCGACGCCGTCGACCGAGAGATCGAAGACCTGGATGCCAGGCGCGAACGCACCCTCGACCTCGGCCTTGATCGTCTCGTACACGGCGACGTCGACGCGCTTGAGCATCGAGGTCAGGATGTACGGCTGCTGGGCCGGATCGGCCGTCTGCCACTGGTCGGAGTCGACACCGATCGCCCAGACCTCACCCGGTGCCCCGGCTTCGGTGGCCGCCTGGAACACGCCGAGGCCCGTGCCGCCCGCCGCGTGGTAGATCACATCGGCGCCGTCGGCGTACATCTGGGTGGCGATCTCGAGGCCGACGTTGGGGGCGTTGAAGCCCGTGAAGTCAGGCGGCTGGCTGGCGTAGTTCGACAGGATCTCGATGTCGGGGTTGACCGCCATCGCACCTGCGATGTAGCCGGCCTCGAACTTCTTGATCAGGTCGATCTCGACGCCACCGACGAAGCCGATCTTGCCGGTCTGGCTCGTGAGCGCAGCTGCGGCGCCGACGAGGAACGATCCCTGCTCCTCGGCGAACAGCAGGTTGGCGACGTTGGGGAGATCGGTGTCGTCGCTGGGATCGTCCGGCTGTGCCGGCTGGATCCTGGGCGACGCCGTCGACGAGCGCGAAGTGCGTGTCGGGGTTGGCGATCGCGCCCGCTTCGAGGGCGTCCGTCCAGAGGAACCCGACGCCGATGACGAGCTGGTTGCCGTCGCCGACGAGCAGGTTCAAGCGGTCGGCACGGTCGGCGTCGCCAGTCGGAGTGGACTCGCTGGGGATGACACCGAACTCGTCGACGGCCTGGTCGAGACCGGCGGCGGCGGCGTCGTTGAACGACTTGTCACCGCGACCGGTGATGTCGAACAGCAGGCCGACGGTGACGCCTTCGGCGGGTGTCGCCGACGTCCCGTCAGGAGCCTCGGTACCGGCTGGAGCGTCGGTCGGTACCGGCCGGAGCCTCCGTGCCCTCGGGTGTCGTTGCGGCCGACGTGTCGCCGGGTGCTGCGGTCTCGGGCGTCGCCTCTTCGTCGTCGTCGCCACATGCGGCGGCGGTGAGGCCGAGCGCGGCAACGAGCGCGGCGGCAAGCAAGCGCTTGCTCTTGATCATGTCTCCCCCTTCTCGGGATGGATCGTTGGTCGGGTGTCCTTGTTCACGGGAACCGCACGGAGCCTACCGCGCGGTACATGCTCCGGCCGCAAAGCCCGTCTCGGCCCTTAACATGGGCGGGTCATGTCGCTCGTTGCGCCGCCGTCCCGCCCGACACCGCGCCCGCGGGTCAGCCGGCACCGGTACAGGATCCGCCGGCTCGGAGCGCTCACCGTCGCTCGTGGGCGTCGGCGCCGGCGCGGCGAAGGTGGTGTCGACGCGTCTCCGACGACGGCGGTCCGCTCCCGACCGGGCAGCTGACGTTGTCGACGCGGCCGACGGTTCGGACGGTCCCGTCGAGACCGCGGCCGACCGCCGATGTCGCTCGCCCCGGCCGACGTCGGCCGCGACGCACACCGCCGACCGAACCGCCACCGGAGGACACCGGTCCGCCGACGGCCGAGAACCCGGCGGTGGTGTTGATCGCCGGCGACAGCGACGCCGGCACGTTCGCGCCCTATCTCGACCGATTGCTCGGCGACACCGATCTCGTCGACACCACGCTCGACTACAAGGTGTCGTCCGGCCTGGCGCGCCCCGACTACTTCGACTGGAGCGCGCGCCTGCGCGAGCAGGTGCCGGTGGTCGATCCCGACATCGTCGTGATCACGTTCGGCGGCAACGACGCCCAGGGCCTGCTCGACGCGACTGGTGGCGTGGTGGCGTTCCAGCCGGTGCCCGATTCCGACAACGCCGACTGGCGCGCCGAGTACGGCAAGCGAGTCGGCGAGGTGATGGACTTCCTCGTCGAGGACGGCCGCACGGTGATCTGGGTCGGCATCCCCAACGACGACGACCCCGACGTCACGTTCCGCATGCAGGTGCAGGACGAGACCGCCAAGGCCGAAGCGGCCAAGCGCCCGTCGATCGTGTTCATCGACACCTGGAGCCGGTTCTCGGGTCGTACGGGTGGCTGGGCCGAGTACGTCATCGATCCCCGCGACGACATCGGCAAGGACGTCCGCGCCGACGACGGGTTCCACCTCAACGAGACCGGCGCCGAGATCCTCGCCCTCGACATCGCCGAGGCGATCAAAGCCGACCTCCGCGCCCGCGGCGCGGACATCTAGATCGACTCACTGCGTTCGGCCGCGCGCCTGGATCGCGGCGCGGCGGGCGGCGATCGTCTCGGCGCTCGACATCGACCGCCGCCATGCGCCGCGAGTCGCGCGCCTCGGTCTCCCAGCCGTCGTCGTCGTGGGCGATCACGGCGTAGGTCTGGCGGATCTGGCGGACGGCGTCGGCCTCGTTGCCCACGATGTCGGCGGCGATCGAGCGGGTGAACGGCATCAGTTCCGGGTGCGGCACGACGTGGTTGACGAGCCCGCGTTGCGAGCGCCTCGTCGGCCGACATGAAGTTGCCGGTGAAGCTCATCTCGCGGGCCCGGCGAACACCGATCGCCTGGGGGAGGAGCACGGTGAGGCCCCAGCCGGGCATCACGCCGACCCGCGTGTGGGTGTCGCCGAACTTGGCGCGCTCGCTGGCGATCAGGAAGTCGCAGTTGAGCGCCAGCTCGAACCCGCCGGTGATGGCGACACCGTTGATCGCACCGATCAGCGGCTTGGTCAGGCGCGGAAAGGGGCCGCGGGCGCCGCTGCGTGCCGGAGCGTTGTCGGACCCACCGCTGGAGCCCGAGTTGATCCCCGTCGAGCCGAGCTCCTTCGAGGTCGAGCCCGGCGCAGAACGCCGGGTCGGCACCGGTGAGCACGATCACGCTCGACGTCGTCGTCGGCTTCGGCTTTGCGCATCAGTTCCGGCAACAAACGCAGCACCTCGCTCGACATCGCGTTGCGCACCTCGGGCCGGTTGAGTGTCACCGTCGCGATCCCGTCGGACACGTCGAGCAGCACCGGCGCTTCGCTCATCTGCTCATTCTGTCTCGACGTCGTCGGCGGGCAGGAACGCGAGCCGGAGGTCGCCGAGCTTCACGAGCATCGAGGCGATCCATCCTCCGAGCGCCCCGAAGTGGTCGTCGAGGATCGAGCTCGACCCGTCGGCGAGCGTCTCCTCGACGAGCTCGTAGAGACCCTCGTAGGTGATCTCGACGGCGTACTCGGCGGCCGCCAGACCGGCCGAGTCGTTGGGATCCGGGTGGCCGATCTCGACCGTGAGCCCGGCCCGCTCGAGGCGCTCGCTGCCGATCGGCGGGCTGTGGTCTGGCAGCGCGGCGAACACGGCGCGCGGGTCGGGTTGCTCGGCGAGTCGCTGGATCCGCAACACGATCTCCATCTCGATCACCGGCGGCGCGTCGAGCTCCTCGTCGACGTACCAGCGTCGATATGAGGTCTGGCTCCACGTCGGCCAGTCGAACGTGATGTGGGCGACGACTCGGGGTGGCTGTCCCTCGCCCGGTAGGCCGTAGCTGGTCTCCCACGTGATGTCGCCGAGCAGGACGTCGACCTGGAAGTGCTCCTCGAACGCCTGCCGTTCGAGAAACGCCGCCTCGAAGGCGTCGCGCAGGGCGCTGATCGCATCGGTGAAGACGTGGTCGAGCATCTCAGGGCCGAGGCTACAACCGGCCGGGCGTGACAGACTTCCCGCATGCCCCTGGTCCTCACCGACATCGCCGATGGCGTCGCCACGCTCACGCTCAACAACCCCGACGAGCGCAACACGCTGACAGCTCCGATGGTCGCCGAGATCATCGCCGCGATGGACACGATCGAGGCCGACGAGACGGTCGGCGCCCTGGTCGTGACCGGAACGCCGCCGGCGTTCTGTGCCGGCGCCAACCTCGGCAACCTCGGCACGGCCAACGGCGACAGCCTCGGCACCATCTACGAGGGCTTCTTGCGGATCGCCCGCAGTCCCTTGCCCACTCTGGCGGCGGTGAACGGCGCGGCAGTCGGTGCCGGCATGAACCTCGCCCTCGGGTGCGACGTCCGCATCGCCGCCCGCCGCGCCAAGTTCGACACGCGGTTCCTGCAGATCGGCCTGCACCCCGGCGGCGGTCACACCTGGATGTTCCGGCGCATCGCCGGGCCGCAGGCGACGATGGCGGCCGTCGTGTTCGGCCAGGTGCTCGACGGCGCCGAGGCCGAGCGTGTCGGTCTCGCCTACCGCTGCGTCGACGACGACGAATTGCTCCCGGTCGCCCACGCGATCGCGGCGACGGCCGCCAGCGCACCGCGTGAGCTGGCGATCGTCACGAAGGCGACGATCCAGGCCATGGCCGACATCGGAGATCACCCGGCGGCGGTGCAGCGCGAGCTCGAACCCCAGCTCTGGAGCACGAAGCAGCCCTGGTTCGCCGAGCGGCTGGCGGCGTTGAAGGCCAAGATCTCCTCGCATTCCTGATCGCGCAGAACTGTCACAAAGAGGCCTCCAGATCGCGCACAACTGTCACACGGCGGGCGTCAGTAGTGCGTGCAGCGACCGCTAGTCTGAACCACGGGGAGGAGCTACAACCACCTAACAGGGAGGTAGCCCATATGAGCCAGCGTCATCGCACCGTCGAGGTGCCGTTGCCGCCAAAACAGGAACTGCGAGCCCACGCCCACAGCGAGCGGCACCGGATCCATGTCGAGCTCAACCAAGTGGCCAGCGAAGTGAGTGCTGGTCTCGATCCATCCGATGTCCACGAACCGGGCGCTGCCTGGAAGCCGATGCACCACCACGACCCCGAGGTCGCCAAGACCAAGGCCGCGACGCAGAAGCGCACCACCCGTCATTGGAAGACGAAGATGTGGAAGCGGCGCTCGAAGGTGCGCCAGGAACGAGCGGAGGCCTTCCGGCTCGCCGGCGAACCGTGATCACCGACTCGAAGGTCCGGTTCAGAGCCAGTCGCGGCTGAGTTCGTCGCGCCGTTCGCCCAGTCCTCGACGGTGATCGCGAAGCGGAGATGGTCCTCCCACACGCCGGCGATCTCGAGTACCGCTCCGACAAGCCTTCGCAGCGGAGGCCGAGCTTCTCCATGACCCGCCGGCTGTTCGTGTTGCGCGGCACGATGCAGACCTCGAGGCGGTGGAGATGCAGCTGTTCGAAGGCGAACCTGGCGAGCACGATCACGCCCTTCTGCCACGTAC
>CAVRNI010000050.1:0-107236 GCA_963722415.1 Ilumatobacteraceae bacterium | reverse complement strand
CTGACCTCCAACGAACACGTCAGCGGCGTGACGTCCGACGACGGGTTCGAGATCGGGAGGTTCTCGGGCGCGACGATGTTTCTGCTGATCATGACGGCGATCTTCGGTGGGATGGCAGGGTTCGGCGTCGGAATCATCCGCATGGTCACATCCGGCCCCACCTGGGCGGTCGCCATCGGCACCTCGCTGGCCACCGCTTCGTTCGTCGGAGCGAGCATCGTGCACCCCGACGGCGTCGACTTCCGCTTGCTTGACCCGCTCTGGTTGACAGTCGGGCTCTTCGTGCTGATCCCCGGGCTGTGGGGTGCGACCGTCGTCGTCGCCACCGAACGACTCCTCCGCTCCCTCGACACCACAGCTCTTCCACAGCGCGTCCACCGCCGCTACTGGAGTGCGACCGGATGGATACTCCTCGTCGGCATCACGACAGTCGGGACACAAGGCCTCATCGCCGACATCGCCACGCTGACATGACCAACGGGTCGTTCCGAGGACGGCACAGCCGAGGGTGTTGTCAGCTTGCCGCCTGCCGATCAAGCCCCATCCTGTGTCGGACGATTCGCACACTAGTGGTAGTTACTTCCGTCAGCATCGCCACCCAGCGCCGGTCGGCGAGGGGAGGGCCTACGTGCCGCTCGTGACGGAGACCGACGCGTCATAATGCCGGTCAGCCGCGTCCGAGATCGCCGGCGATCGCGCAACCCGATAAGGAGTCAGCCGGAGTTATCGGGGCGAGTCGGGAACACGGTGTCCCGGCGTTCTCGGGTACTGGGCTATAGCGTCGCTCCCTTGCTTCAGACGATCCACCGGGATCGGTCGTCTATCGACTTCGCTGGCGTGCGACCCAGTCGCCTCGTGGCTGACACGCGGCGATTCGGAACCGATCGCGTCGCCAGGTGAGGAGCTTCTCATGGAGCCTGCGGCGGCGGCGATCCCTTTGCAGTCGTTGTGTTCGTGTGCCGTGCGGCGGCGGGTGAATGTGTTCGGGTATCAGCGTCGCGACCGGCGTTCGGTCGGACGGAGGCTGGTTCTAGCGGTGAGGGGAGGTGCGCTCATTTCGAGCCCGGCGGGCATATGCCGCCGCGCACGCCAGTCGAGGCTGCGTCCTTGTACGTCCGCGTCCTCCGCCCCGCTGCGGAGAGCTTCGACCGCGGTGGCCCGAGCCGTGGTCACGGCTTGCTGTTCGCCGCGAAGCGCCATTGGTAGCCGGTCTCATCTCGAAGACGCTGCGCCGAGCCGAGGAGCAGTAACGACTCCGCCCAGCTCCCGACCGCGGCGGCAGCGACAGCGATTCCTTCGAGCGCGTCGACGGCGATGAGCCGGAGGCCCTGGTTGAGGCTGATGGTGAGGGCCTCGTGCCAGCGGTTCTCGTCGCTGGTTGCGGCGGCCTCGATCGCTGCGAGTACAGCCTGGGCGTGGGGGACGGGTCGCGCCCAGGCCCGCACGTGTACGAGTGCAGCGTCCGCCGCTTCGGCATCGAGCGCCTCGCGACCCAATAGCCACAGCGTCCCGCTGCTCGGAGGGTCCGCACGCATGCTGGGTTCGACGAGGTAGGGGTCGACGACACTTGGGTGACCTTGGAGCAGTTGCAGACGATGCCGAGCGTTGTATGCCCACACTGTTAGGCCGGGGGACATCGCAGCGCACGGTCGGCTACGTCGACGGCGAGGTGGAGGGCCTGATGATCCTTGGCGAGGAGCGCGGAGAAGCCGAGCACGCGGACGGCATCGCGCCACCACGATGACGACGCAGACCTGAGGATGCCGGTGGTGATGCTGATCGTCTCGGCGAGATCGCCACGCGTGGCGGCTACCTCTGCGTCCACCGTGCGAGCCGAGTCACGTAGATAGCGGTTCCCGCTCGTTGCGGCGAGGGCGTGTGCTTCGCGCAGCAGCGGGGTCGCGGCGGTCGGCTCGTCCTCGGCGAGATTCGATGCCAAAACGATCGTCGCCTCCGCCTCGAGGAAGTGGTCGCCGCGATCGTGGGCCATGTCCCGCACGGCGGCGATGGAGCCGGGAGGGTCATTGTGCCATCGTGCTTGCACGACGTGGTAGTCGTCGCCGACTCGTAGGGCGACGCGCTCGACTCGTTCGAGGAACGCCTTGCGTTGCTGGGGGCCGCGGGCCAGCCAGTACAGACTGTCCAACCCGTTGGCGGCCGAGAGCCACTCGGCCGTGTACCGTTCGGCGTTCTGATCGGTGAGGAGGGCGTCAGCAGCCGCCAAGCCGTCAGCGCTGCGCCCTAAGGTGTCCCACGCTCTCGCGACCCCGCGGAGGAGCCGCAGGCCCAACAGCGGCTGATCGGCTGCCCAGTCGAGGGCGGCTGCAATGTTGTCGTGGTACTCCTCGACCTCGTCGAGGACTTCGTCTGTGGGCATGGCCACGGGGTTCGATCCAATCCGCCCACCAGGCGGCGTGCGCGTCACGGATCGGTTCCGCTCGCCGGCGGCGGTGCTCGGTCGAGCGCGTACGCGCGGAGTGTCTGCAAGAGTCGGTACCGAACTCACCGCGAGGGTGTTCATCGATGTTGACGAGGCTCTTGTCGACGAGACCGGTGACGAGATGGAACACATCGACCGTTCGACATCCTCTCGACCGCCACGACCGCCTCGGCCGCTTCGAGGGGGAATGATCCGGCGAAGACGCCGAGCCGACGGAACGTGATCTGCTCCGCCTCGGCGAGGAGTTCGTGACTCCAGTCGACGGACGCGGCCAGGGTCTGTTGACGGGCCACCAGGTGCGGGCGCCGCCGGTCAAGAGCCGGAAACGGTCGTCGAGTTCGGCGGCGACGCGTTGGACCGACATTTGACGGCAGCGGGCGGCGGCGAGCTCGATGGCCAGAGGGATGCCGTCCAAGCGGTGACAGATCTGCGTGATGGCGGCGGCGTTGGCTTCGCTGATGGCGAACGATGGGTGAGCTCGACGGGCACGCTCCACGAACAGGATGACCGCGTCGTAGTGCGACAGCGTTGCGATGTCGGGGGCTTGCTCGGGACTCGGGCACGACAACGAAGGGACCCGGAACGTGATCTCCCCCGGCACACCGAGGGGTTCGCGACTCGTGGCCAAGATCGACGCGGATGTGTTCGCCGCGAGAAGGCGGCGACCATCGCCGCGCAGCCCGCGATGAGGTGTTCGCAGTTGTCCGATACCAGCAGCGATGACTGGTCGCCGAGCTCGACGGCGAGCTGTTGGATCGCGTCAGCGGCCGGCACCTCGCGGGCGCCGATGGCGGCCAGTACAGCGCCGCCGACGGCGTCTGAGTCGGACAGCGGCGCCAGCTCGACCGACCACACCCCGCCGGGGTGCGAATCGACTGTCTCCGCGGCGACAGCCAGGGCGAGGCGGGTCTTACCCACTCCAGCCGAACCCGTCAGGGTCACGAACCGATCACCGCCCAGCAGCCCCCGCACGTCGGCGATCTCGGTCGTCCGCCCGATGAGCGGCGTCAGCTGGACGGGCAGGTTGTGGCGGAACCCGTCGAGCGATGGCAGCGCGGGGAATGTCGACGGCAGATCCGTGTGGATCACCTGCCAGATGTGCTCCGGTCGTTCGAGATCCTTGAGGCGGCGCGGGCCGAGGTCGACCAGCATCGTGTCGGCCGGGAGCCGATCAGCGATCAGCGCCGCGGTCGACGCCGACACCAGCACCTGTCCACCGTGCGCGATGGCGTGGATCCTCGCGGCGCGGTTGAGCGCGGGCCGACATAGTTGCCGGAGTCGCGTAACTCACCTTCGCCCGTGTGCACCGCGATCCGCACCTGCAGCTCGGCACCCGCGGGCCAAGTCTCAGCCAGAAGCACCTGCTGTGCGGCGACGGCGGCGGCAACCGCGTCCGACCCCCGGCTGAACACCCCCACGGCACTCTCGCCCTCACCCTGCGCCACTGGCCTGACACCACCATGGCTGACGATCGCCTCATCCAGCAGTTCGCAAAGGCGAGGGACCGCCACGGCCATCGCCTCAGGCGTCTCCTGCCACTGTCGGGTCGACCCCTCGACGTCGCTCAACAAGAGCGTGACCGTGCCCGTCGGCAACGCCGTCTTGCCGGCCGCGCCGCCGTGTGTTCCCACGGAAAGCAAATGTGGGTCCTGTTGGAGCACACGGAGCTGGAGGTCCTGCAGTTCGGGCGATGGATCGATCCCAAGCGAGTCTGCGAGAGCGGTACGTAACCGCTCGTAGGTTCGAAGGGCGTCCGCCTGCTGGCCGGCGCGGTAGTAGGCGACGATGAGTGAGGACCAGAGTCCCTCACGCAACGGATGGTCGCGGACGAGCTGTGACAGATCAGCGATCAGCTCGCTCCCGGCGCCCACAGCGAGCCGGCAGACGTGAGCGTGCTCTACCACTGTCAATCGGAGCTCTTCGAGCCGCAACGCCTCGTTGTCGAGCGTGGGACACCCGGCGGCGTCGACGAATGGCGCGCCCCGCCACAGCTCCAGTGCAGCCGCACACCGGTCAGCCGCGCGAGCATCGTCGGCCTCGATGCGTGCCTCGTGCGCCGGTCGTCGAAGCGAATAGCGTCGACCGAATGTCTCGACACATCCAACGTGTAACCGCCCGGTCGGGTTTCGATCGAAACAGCCGCACCGATCTCCTTACGCAACTGCGACACGTGGAAACGCAACGCGCGCAAACCAGAACCCGGCTGCTCGTCACCCCACACGTGCTCCATCAACCAATCCGGCGAGAGGACCTGACCCGGATGCAGCGCCAGCAACGCCAGACAGCGTTCGGCGTAGCTCTGACCCGGATTGACGGACGGAGCCGTCTCTCGGTAACGACGTCGACGGGGCCGAGCAGCCGAACGAGCAACATTTCTCCCCCGTGTCCGTTCACGGTCCGTTCACGTGTCCGTTGACGAGGGTAGCCGCCAAGGTCGACGTGGTTGCCGAGATGTCGTTGACGATCGCCGATGAGCACAACACCCCGATGTGATCGGGACATGGTCGTCTGCCGTGACGGAGCACAGTCCGGCAAGGCGACCTGATCGCGGTGACCCATTCATGGGGTTGCGTCGAGCAGTCGCGCTTGCTGATCACGAGCGGATAACGTTGGCGAGTCGAATGCGTGGTGGCCTCGAGGGTCATGTCGTAGGTGTACTGGGCCGGGTTCTCGAGCAACTCGTGCAAGGCGGGCAGTGGCACCAGGCCGTTGCATGTGAGGTCGAAGGCGACCGTCGAGATGATGCCGACGAGGGTCAGCTCGCCGTCGTCTCGACGAACACGCCACCGCCGGATGCACCAGGGATCAGGCCGCACGGCAACTTCACCTGGCTTTGGTGATCTCCGCGTCGGATGCCGGCTGGACGCATCCCGCACACGCCGAGTCGATCGTCACGACGCCGCCGTTGGCGCCCTGTGGGAGCGGCCGGTTGTCGTAGCGCGTGCCGCGAAGCAACGAGCCGTCCGTGTCGAGCGGTTGGAAGCCCGCCACCGTCACCGGCCCCTCAGTCGGAAACTCGTGGCCGAGCGTTGCGGACGGTCCGGGAATGACCTGGTCCATCACCAACACCGCTGCGTCGAGCAGTGGGCTCGGCGAGTCGTGGTAGGCAGGGTTGACGAGCACCGAGACCGGTGTATTCGACGCCGTCGCGCAGCACCGTGCGAGAACCAGCGACCCCGCCGTCGGCGTCGAGCACGCAGTGCGCGGCGGTGACGATGAGTCGTTCCCGGTGATCGGCGTGCCGCTGCACACCGCGCCCCGCGAACGTGCACGATGACGTCAGCGAGGTCGGCACCGAGCACGTGCGGCCGGGTCGAGCTGGCCAGCCACTTCGACGGGTGTGCCAGCATCAACGACATACTCACCGCGGCAACGTCAGCGACACCCCGAGTACTCAGCGCAGTGTCGAGCGCGCCGGAACCGAGGCGCCCTCGCTCATGGGATTGAGTGAGCGACGACAGCTGACGTGACCGACGACGTCCCCGATCCGGCGTTCCGATGACCCGCCGCCGTCCCGGTGAGCAGTGTCGTCGTCGCGGTCAGGGCCCGGAGCGTGTTGAACATGGGGCGATCGTCCGAAACCGGCACGAGTGACCGACCGCAAGCCCGACGAGTGCCCGACTCACCCGAACTCACCTCCGTGCGCACAGCGACGCACGAACCCATGGCGCCAACGAATGGGCTTTCGAGGACGCGTGACGTGCCGTTCTCGGCACCGCCGTGTGGCCCGGTTGCCTACGTCGTCGTTGCCTTCGTCACCGCCGGCTGAACCATCACTCAGCGTCGAGGCGGCTCGACTCGCTGGACCGTGCCGAGGCAATCGATGGCCTGATCAAACGACACCACCCGGCTGACCACACTGCTTTCACCGCAGGCAACGAGGACGTGGTGACACCGACCGAGGAGTGCTGCGGCCAGCTTGGGTCACCCCTATCAGGAACTCGGTCGCCCCGGGCCGAGCCGACGATGAGCCACCGCTAACCATCGGTATCCGATACGACGCGTGATAATGACAGTCGGCCGCGTCCGGGATCGCCGGTATGAAGTCACCCGACAAAGGCGTCGCCCGACGACGAGTGTCGGGTATCGCCCAGATCCGGCGGTATGGGTCAGTCTCGATTGTCCCCGATCCAGTCGTTGATTGGCCGCGAGGCGGAGTCACATGGCCCTGCGTGATCGGCCTCTGGATGAGATGTGAACCGACCTGAGGTTCGTGGCGCCGCGCTGCTGTGTGTACGTGACTCTCATCCCGACGGTCTGGCCATGCGTGCCTCGACACGCTTGCCTGCGCTAGAGCCGTCTCCTATGCGTGTCCGGGAACCGGCGGCTCGTATCGTGGTCTTTGCTTGGCGCGTGGACAAGACTCGGATCGGAGTGGACCGCTTCCGTATTGAGGTACGCATCAGCTGGATGCCTGCTAGTCGGTTCGTGTGGAGCTCCGGACTCAGTGCCCTCGGTGGGCCTTCGGCACACGACAACGGAACGAAGTTGCTGGCGAGCCGTTGGCGGTTGTGATGCAATCCGCAACGATGCCGAGCGACCGGCGACTGTGGTCGATGACGGCCCGGCAGATGTCGGGGCTAGTCGGCGATTCTGCTCGAGCGCGGCATCCCCTCGACGGACGTGCACACGCTCGCTCGGAACCTGCGGGCAGCAGACCTCTATCCGGCTCGCGACTACGGGCACCGGTGCGACGATCGCCCACCCCACATTTTCGTCACCTACGACTGGCGAATGAATTTCGTCGATCTGCAGGTCGCTGTGTGGGGAGGGCTGCAAGTATCTCGCCCAGCACCTCCAGCGATTCGATCCCTCGCTGGTCGTGGAGTGGGTGATCGCCGACCGGATCCGCGTGTGGATCGACTTCGTCTTCATCGACCAGACCGCCCGGGACGTGGCCGCCGAGCTCGCCGCGCTGCCCGAGATCGTCGGCGCCTGCGACACCCACTTCGTCCTCTCACCGTCAGCGCTCGCGCGGTCGTGGTGCTGCTACGAGCTGGCCCTGTTCAACCACCGATTCCGGACCTCCCCGACGGACGTCCCCTCCTGCACAGCTTCCTGAGTCCATCCACGCTCCGCTACGAGGGCTGGGAGGCCACGCGGACGACCGAGGCCGACGACAAGTCCCGTCTGTCTCACGAGGTGGCACGGCTCTTCCCGGGTGGAGTGACGCAGTTCGACGGTCTCCTAATGCAGGCGAGCCTGGCGTCGGAGCTGATGGTGGAGCGGCTCGCGGACGTGCAGATGCAGGTCGCGATCGACCATGCGCTGCAGGCCGCCGGCCGGTGGATCGCCGGTCGCTGAGACGCACCACCCCACTGACCGGCCCGTGCAGGCCGTGTCGTCCGTTGGGCGAGAACACCTTGCTGGGCGCGCCGGACCGGGTGCCGCGTCCGGGCGATTCATCGTCGCAGTCTCGATGCCTTCTTTCGGGCCGCTTGCATCCGGTCTCTCTCGGTTTCCTTCCAGCCCGAGCCCTCGCCCAAAAGTGCCGGTAGGAGACGCAGAAGCGCGGCACAGAACGACGGCGGACTCGACTCACGCGCAGCGCTCCGAGCGCGGCTGAGAACGTCGATCCTTTCGACGTCGATGATCTCGTACACGGCACCGGCCCGACCCACACTTTGAATCATCGCGTCGACACGTCCTCGTCGGGATCCGCATCGTCGTGCGACGTGATCTGATCGAACGTCACCACCACCCGTCAGCCTAGGAACACCCGGGTCGCGGCGGTATTCTGACGGTCTGCGCGACCGCTACCCACGGGGAGTTATCGCACGGGCCAGGTGGCTGTCGCGACCCGAGAGCGACGACGGGATTCGAACGATCGGAATTGTCCGACTGTGTGTGTAGGCGGTTGCGGGCTGTACACCGGCGCCGTGATCGATTCGTACTTCCAGTCCGTCGGCTCTGGCGTGTTGCCGTTTCCTCGTGCGCACGCGCCCTGGGGTGACGACATGCTGCATGGCCGGTTGCTCGGCGGCCTGGCGGCACGGGCGCTCGAAGCCGAGCACGGCGCCCCGGGTTGGCGAGCGGCGAGGCTTACCGTCGACTTGTTCCGACCAGCCGCGATGGCGCTCGTGGAGATCGACGTGCGACCGATTCGAGCTGGCCGGCGCATCAAGGTCGCCGACGCGTGGATGCGTTGCGACGGTCACGACGTGGGACGAGCGACGGCGGTCTTCCTGGCCGAGAGCGAAGAACCGCCGGGACGGATCTGGCGGCCGCGGCACGAGCCGTGGCCCGAGCCCGAGTCGATCGAGACGTCCGAGGCCGGCTCAGACGACGACGGCTGGTGGTTCCGGAGTGTGCGGGGCGGCTTCGGCACCGGTGAGCAAACCCGGGTCTGGACCAGGGAGACGACCCGCCTCGTCGACGACGAGTCAGTGTCACCGTTCGTGCGTACCGCGCTGTCCGGCGACATCGCGTGTCCGCTCGCCAACAGCAGCGACCAGGGCCTGCATTACATCAACGCTGACTACTCGATGCTCATCGGGCGCTACCCCGTCGGTGAGTGGGTCGGTCTCGAGGTCGCGCAGCAGATCGACGCGGATGGCATCTCGATGGGCTCGGCCACGCTCGTCGACCGGACCGGACCGTTCGCCACCAGCGGCGGTGTGTCGCTGGCTCGACCACCGATGGTGACAGCGCCGTAGCTAGCCGGTCTGCAGTCGATGTGCGATGCCGGTTGAGTGGACTGGGCTGCGCCCATCGCACGATCGCATCTGCGCGTTGGACCATCGTGGCTCCAGCAGCCTCGACCACGAGCTCGTCGACTGCATCGCCGCCGCCATAGGCAGACGGCTGCGGAGCGCGCGCTGGAACCGGCGGTACCGGACGGCATACGACGGGTGTCTCGACCGTTGTTATCGGCGCCCCTGAACGGCAGCGTGGCGTGGCAGGGTGCTGAACGTGGAACGCGATGGCGACGCTGTGGAGTGGCTTCGTCGTGTCGGTGTCGGCCGCGGCGTGCGGGTCGGCGTGGCGATCGCACGCGGGGTCGGGCTGGGCATCGCGGGTCCAGACGGCAGCGAGCTCGCGGTCGACGTCGACGATCCTGCCGCCGTAGTTGCGCGCATCGAGACGGTCCTGCGCCCGCGATGGGTGTGGTGGTCGATCGAGACCGCAACGATGCTCGTCGACGCTGGCCTGCGGATCGGTGCGTGTTGGGACATTGCCGTCGTGCACCGCCTGCTCGCCGGCGGTTGGCGCGCCGATCCGGCGTTGGTGTGGGCCACTCTGCGTGAGCTGCCTCTCGAGTCGATTCCGGTGTCCCGTCCGCTCGACCTGTTCACCCAGGCCGAGCCGGAGATGGGCGACCCGGAGCATCCCGTACGTCCCGACGGATATCTGCGTCCCGACTGGGTCGACGGTAGCTGGGCCGAGCGTCCGGAACGTCTGGCGCGCTGGGCGGGGCTGGCAGCGCAAGCCGCCACCCTGCAGGAGGGCCATCTCTCGACGGCCGAGCGATCCCACGCTGTGGCCACTGCCCGGGCGGAGTCGGCTGCCGAACTGCTGTGCGCGGAGCTCGCCGCCGGGGGGTTGCCGATGGACCGCGATGAGGCGGAGCGGATCATCGCCGGGTTCGTGGGACCGCGACCGCGAACCGACGCCGACGCGGTCGCTGCGCGCCGGCGCCGCGACGACGAGGTGCTGCGCCACGCGCCGCGCGGAGCACCGGTCGACCTCCGCCACCCGGCGCAGGTGAAGTCGATGCTTTGGCGTGCCGGGGTCGACGTGCCCGACACGCGGGCGTGGCGGCTTCAAGCTGTGCGTGATCACCCGCTGGTGGATGCGCTGCTCACTTGGCGCAAGGCGGAGCGCATCGCCACGACGTTCGGGTACGGCTGGATCGACACGTTCGTGGGGACCGACGGTCGGTTGCGGGGCCAGTGGTCGTCGGCCGACGGCGCCGCCGGTCGGATGACCGCCACGGCCGGCCTGCACAACATGCCCGCCGATCTCCGACCGGCGGTGCGCGCCGAACCCGGCCACGTGCTCGTCCGCGCCGACCTCGGACAGATCGAGCCGCGGGTGCTCGCCGCCGTGTCGGGGGACCGCGCACTCGTGCGTTCCACAGCTGCCGGCGACATGTATGCGCCCGTCGCGGCGCAGATCGGTGTCGACCGCGACACGGCGAAGGTCGCGGTGCTGGGAGCGATGTACGGCCAGACCACCGGGCATGGCGCGGCGGTTCTCCCCCGCCTCCACCAGTCGTACCCGGCCGCGATGCGGCTGCTCGAAGCGGCCGACGAGGCCGGACGCGCCGGTCGCGACATTCGGACCCATGGCGGCCGCTTGATCCGGCTCGGCGCTCACACGCCCGAAGACGACGTCGACGACCCCAACGAGGCCGGGTTACGTGACGCACGTGCCCGGACTGCGGCTCGGGGTCGCTACGCCCGCAACGCGGTCATCCAGGGCGCAGCCGCCGAGCTGTTCAAGGTCTGGGCCGTCACCGTGCGCGCCAGAGGTGCCGAACTGGATGCCCGCATCGTCCTCTGCCTCCACGACGAACTGCTCGTGCACGCGCCAGCATCGTCCGGCTCCGCGGTCGCCGATCTCCTCGAGCGATGCCTCCACGAGGCCGTCCATCGTTGGTCGCCGGACAGCGGTGTCCACTTCGTCGCCGACATCGCAGTTCTCGAGCGATGGTCAGACGCCACTCACTGACGGAGTCGCGCCGCCCGACGTCGGTCGACCCGTACGGAGAACGTCGTGCACCCATGAGGCGCTCGGGATCCGCGGCGGCTCGACCCCCATACGCGGCGTCCGCGTAGGCGCCGGTGCTCCTGTGCCGCCGGCCGACGCGAAATCCATCAGGCGACGTCCGGGTTGTTCGTGGATACGGGCTGCTGGTCGGCGAACGCTGCCAGCACGTCAGCCAGTTGCTGTGTGGCGGAGAGGAACGGGCAGTGGCCGCTGCGGAGTTCGACGGCCGGTTGTCCGAGGATCTCTATTGCCGCGGCTCGCATCCACTCGATGTTGACGGCGCGATCGTCGACGCCGGCGACGTACAGGCTGGGGAGTGTCCGGCTGCGTCTCGGGTCGCGGATACTCGATGTCGAACTGTGGGCGGAGACGCGCCACTGCCCAGTCTCGAAGTTCGGGACTGCAGTCGTGGTAGTACATCGCCACGGCACGTTCAGTCGGGCACACGACACGACCGAATTCGTCGCGGACGAGGCCGACGTGAGCTGGGAGCAGCATCGGAATGCTGTCGCATCGTCGCGTTGGCGCACCGAGGGGATCAGGAAGCGACGACGCGATGTAGACAACGGCGTCGAAGTGGCGGCGTTCGAGCACGAGAGGGAGCAGCCGCCCCGCCCGTGAGTGACCGACGAGGATCGATCGAGGCGATTCTGGAACTCCGTCCAGGACGGCTTCGACATGGTCGTGCCAGCCGGCGCTCGCGTCGTCGATGGGAAGGTCGACGGCGACTGCACCGTGGCCCGAGGCGGTGAGATGCTCGATCAGTGGTTGCCAGCACCACGCGCCGTGGAAGGCACCGTGGACGAGTACAAAGGTCGTCACCGTGCTGCGGCGTCAGGGAGCGGGCGGGCGACTGCGGGGAGTGTGCGGTAGCTGCGGATCAGCTGGTCGGGTTTGAGCACTCCGGGTTCGGCACTGCGGTGCAGGTCTGAGTACTCGCCGGTGAGGAGGCGTATCGCCACTGTGGCCTCGAGTCGTGAGAGTGGGGCCCCGATGCAGAAGTGGCGTCCCCAGCCGAACGAGACGTGTTCGTTGTTGGTTCGATCGGGGATGAAAGTGTCCGGTGATTCGAATCGATCGGGATCGCGGTTGGCGGATCCGAGCACGAGGGAGATGAGTGCTCGTTCGGGGATTGTCACGGAGTGGAGCTCGATTGGGCGGGTGGTCTGGCGGGTGAGGAACTGGATCGGTGCTTCGAACCGGAGTGCCTCTTCGACCGCGGAGCCGATGAGTTCTGGTGATGATTCGAGGCGTGATCGGAGTGGCGGGTTGCGGTCGAGCTCGACGAAGGTGTGGGCGAGCAACGCGGTGGTGGTTTCGTTGCCGGCGACGAGAAGGTGGAGCAGCATCGCTCGTAACTCCATCGGGCTGAGACCGTCGTCGTGCTGTTCGAGTTCGACGAGTGCCGAGATCAGGTCGTCTTTGGGTGTCGACGCGTCGCTGGGCGACGATGTCGTCGAGGTAGCGGGCGAGTTCGGCCGAGTCGTGGAGGGCGTGATGGCGGTCCTCGTCGGACAGCATCGGCTCGAACAGGGACGCGAACTGGTCGCTCGCCTCGCGGACTTGGTCGCGGTCCTCGACGGGGATGCCGAGCAGATCGGCGATCATGAGGATTGGAAGCGGCGCCGCGAAGTCCGCCATGAAGTCGAACTCGCCGCGCTGGCGGGCGTCATCGAGCAGAGCGCGGGCGATGAACTCGATCTGATGCTGCCGTGCGGCTACGCGCGTCGGTGTGAACGCTTTGCTCACGGTGCGCCGCTGGCGGGTGTGTGCCGGAGGGTCGTGGAAGATCATTGCCGTCGAGAAGCTGTTGACCACGTAGGCCTCGTCGCTGTTCGGTGGGATCGTGATGGCTGATCGGTCGGTCCCAGAACGAGTCGCTTGTGCAGGTGTCGGAGGCGCGGAGGAGGCCGGCGACGTCGTCGTATCGGGTGACGAGCCAGTAGCCCATTTGCTCGCTCCAGTACACGGGAGCGTGTTCGCGTAGCGCCGCGTAGACGGGGTACGGGTTGGCGCGGAACGTGTCGTCACGAAGGTCGATGTCGAGTTTCACTATTGCTCCTCGGGTTGGCGCGACGTGGCGGCGCTCCGGGTTGCGCGGCGAGCAGGGTCAGGCCGCCGAGGATCGCCAGGTTCTTGTCGAAGTGGATGCGTTGCGCGGTGCGTTGAGGTCGATCCGTGTGCCGCCAGAAGGCGTGTCCTGCGAACGTCGTCGGGATCAACGACGCTGCCAACGCCAACGCCGCCAGCCGGCGGCCCAGACCGATTGCGAGCATCGTCCCGGCGGCGAGTTGGATGGCAGCGTTGATCCGCACCACGGTTTCGGGGTCGGCTGGGGGGATGCGGGCGTGCACTCGATCGAGTAGCGGGTGCGGCGATCGCGGCCGCCCTGGACGGGTCTGCGTAGCGTGTGCTGCCCGGTGTTCACGAACACCCAGGCGAGCAGCGCGTCACCGATGGCGTCGGGCAACGGCCTCATCCGAGCGGCTTAGCCGTCTGGCTACAGGTCGGCGACGTCGGCGAAGGCTTCGAGTTCGCGTGGAATGTCGGGACCGAATGGCGAGTACACGAACAGCGAGGCGCCGGTCGACTCGAACCGTTTGAGTGTCTCGCGCATCTCGGACCGCGTTCCGGTCATCGTGCCTTGCCGGACGACCCGCTCGGTGACGAAGCGTTGGTCGAGTTCTGTCATCTCGACGAGGTGGGATCGGTGCAGTTCGAGTTGGCGTCGTTCTTCCGGGATCTTGGCGATCTCGGCGGAGAAGCCGATCTCTTCGTCGGTGCCGGCGACGGGCCCGTACGGGCCCATGTGCAAGGCGAGCGCGGCGCCGGGTCCTGCAGCGGCAAGTGCACGTGGCGAGTCTGCCGGTTCGCCGTCGTCGAGGACGGTGCCGTAGAACTGGATCGCGAATGTGCCGGCGTACGGGATCGGTTCGTCGCCGTGGGTCGGGTTGGTGATGATGCCGTCTGCTGATCGGCCGGCAGCGGCGAATCCTTTGGGGCCGTGGGCGGCCATCCAGATCGGGACGGTGATCGGCAGCTGGATGCCCATCTTGCCGGTGTGGAGCAGACCGAACCGGGTGCCGTCCCAGTCGATCTCGTTGCCGGCGAGCAGTTCGCGCATGGCGATCACGTAGGCCTCGACGTGACTCCACGGCACCGACTTGCGGTTGAGCAGCGCGGTGGCCGAGAAGCCTGATCCGACGACGGCGGTCACACGTCCGGGCGCCAGTGTTTCGAGGGTGGCGATGGCGATGGCGCCGTCGGCGACGTGGCGCAGGTGCGGAACCATCACTGCCGGTCCGAGTCCGATGCGTTCGGTCTTGGTGGCGGCGAGCCCGAGGATCGTGAACGTGTCGACGTAGATCGCTGGGGAGCAGAAGCACCACGCCGACTTGTAGCCGAGCGATTCGGCGATGCGGATGTGTTCTGGCGTGTCCATGCCGGGTGCCAGCGCGATTCCGATCTCCATGTCAGCTGCCCTCCTGTGTGCGATCTGTGTTGGCGCCGATCAGGATCGCGGCGATCGTCGCCGGGCGGTCGGACTTGTTGCGCCAGGCGTGCCGGGCGCCGTGCTGTACGACGACATCACCGGTGTTGAGCTTGACTTCACGGCCGTCGGACAACTCGAGCCATATCTCGCCGTCGAGCACGATGTCGTAGTCGACGGTCGGGGTGGTGTGCATTCCCGGATTGTCGACTTCGAACATCTCGGCAATCCCGGGCGATTGTTGAAGTGCCTCGGCTCCGGCGGCCGCCCCGTCGAACGACGGGTCGGCGTACACCGAGTCGGGCGGGAAGGTCAGCACGATGAAGCGCGTACCTCCCGGTTCAGGCACGAACGTGGTCGCCGCAGGGGTGGGGTCGACGCCGTCGTACGGAACGTCGGGCTGTGACGGGGTTGCCCACACGAGGGCCTGACTGAAACCGGGGGTGTTCACGAAGTCGTGACGTCGCGGTGGTGATCCGTCGACCACGACGTCGGAGGCTCCTTGGTCGTTGGTCGCGATGACGACGCGTCGAAGACTCATCTCGCTGGCTCCTTGGACGGGACGGCTCGGCCGTCGGTTCGGGTGTTGATTCGATCGACGATGGGGTTGACCATCGTTCCGACTTCAGGGATCTCGGTCTCGAGCGTCATTCCCGGCCTGAGGAACAGCGGTGGCTGACGGCGATTCCCAACGCCAGCCGGCGTACCAGTGAAGATCAGGTCGCCGGGCTCGAGGGTGACCCGTTGCGAGATCTGCGAGATCAGTGCTGGGATCCCGGTGATCAACTGCGCGGTCGTGGCATGTTGGACTTCGGCACCGTCGAGGCGGCCGATCAGTTCGATGTTGTCGGGATCGGCGAACTCGTCGATCGAGACGAGCAACGGTCCGATTGGGCTGAACGTGTCGTACGACTTGGCGAAACTGAACTGGCGGAGCGGTTCACGCGCTTGTTCGGCGCGGTCAGAGACGTCCTGACCAGCCGTCACCCCGGCGACATGATCCCAGGCGGCGTCGGGTCGATGCGGCGGGTTCGGCGTCCCACGACGACGACGACCTCGGCCTCGTAGTCGATCGACTGCCAGTCGGCGTCGACCTCGATCGCCGCCGTCGGCCCGCACACCGATCCCGATGCCTTGGCGAACAACACCGGCAGATCCGGAGCGGTTCGGCCTGCTTCGGCCGCATGCAGCTGGTAGTTGAGGGCGACCGCGAGAATCGTGCCCGGTCGTGGAACCGGCGGACCCAACTCGGTGGATGCGAACGGAACGAACGCGTTCGCCCATTGATCGGCCAGCTGGCGCAGTGCCGAATGGTTGTCGACGGACAGGTAGACGGCCGGGTCGGACGCGAACGCACCTCGGCTGGCGGTCTCGATGTCAAGGATCCGATCGGCCCGGACGATCGACGCTCGACCGGCATGGTTGGCGAACTTCACCGCTGGCGTCCAGTCATCGGTGGCCTCGTCGAACGGCGACGGAGAGGGCGACGGCGATCAGCAACGCCGACCCGTTGAAGAGCGGATTGACCCAGGCCGCCGCCCCGGCGAGTGTGAGCCCGTTCACGATCAACGCCACGAAGTAGACGGCGATGATCGTGCCCAGCACGTTGAATCGCCCAGGCTGGATGCAGGTTGACCCCAAGAAGACCGCCGAGAGCGCGACCAGGGTGTAACCGGGGCCGGTCTGGGGACTGACACTGCCATTCTGGACTGCAATCACCACGCCCGCGATGCCGGCCCCGAGGCCGGTGATCGCCAGTGAAACGACGCTCAGTCGGGGCACGTTGAGGCCGACCAGTCGGGCTGCGCCCTTGTTGCTTCCGAGTGCCTGGAAGTATCGGCCGAGCGGTGTGTGGTCGAGGATGAAGTAGACGACGAGGGCCACCACAGCGAGATACCAGACGACCTTGGGAAGTCCGAGCCACGTCGAGTTGACGGCCGTGGTCACCGAGCGCGGGAACGGCGCGATGATCGTTGCCGAGTCGCTGTACCACAGCACGAGCGCTCCGATCACGGTCGATGTTCCGATCGTGGCGATCAGCGAGTCGATGTGGACGTAGGCGACGAGTGACCCGTTGACGATGCCGATCACGAGTCCGACCAGCAATGCGACGGCGATGACGGCCGGAATCGACCAGCCTGCTCGGGCTGCGCCGGCTGCCGCCATCGCCGACGCTCCGACGTTGGCGCCGATCGACAGGTCGTAGTACCCGGACGCGATCGAGGGGACGACGGCGAGCGCTGCCAGCCCGACAACCGCTTGATTGCTGAGCACCGTTCGCAAGTTGGCAGCCGTGAGGAAAGAATCAGCGGTCGCGGGCAGCAATGCGAACACGACCATGACGGCGACGAGCATCATCGGGAGCACGATTCGCTCCAACGTCGGCGCGACGAGCGCGACCCGAACGACGTGGCTCGCCCGTTTGATCAACGTCGGCTGTCGCGAAGCCCTCGCTCGCCGCCATCGCGCCGCCTTCGCCTTCGCCGCCCGTGCCAGGGTCGACGTCGGTGGCCGGTCACTGTGATCGATCCGGCTTGTGCATGTTCGATCACGCAGCCGCCTCTGACGTCGGACTCGTACATGGCCTTGGTGATCGCTGACGCGGTCAAGTCGTCGGCTCGTAGCTCGGTTGCGGCCTGTCCCGATCTGAACACGACGACTCGGTCGCAGAACGTCGCCAGTTCCTCGACGTCGGAGCTGGTGACGATGATCGTGAGGCCATTGGATCGTGCTTCGTCGGACAGCAGTCGCCAGATGTCGTGTCGGGCACCGACGTCGACACCTCGTGTCGGATCCTCGAGCATCAGCAACCGTGGGTGCCGGCAGCCCCACCGTCCGAGCAATACCTTCTGTTGGTTGCCGCCCGACAGCGTTCCGATCGGTTCGGTGACGTTGGCAGGCCGGACCCGATACTGGTCGGTCAGGATCTCGGCCGCGGCGGCGTTCTCGGCGATGGTGGAGGCGCCACCGTCCACCGAGTCTGGTCGACGCAGCGGTCAGGTTCTTGAGCACCGACAGGCCGGCGAAGACGCCGTCGCGTTGGCGGTCGGCGGGCAGAAACGCGACGCCGGCGTGCATCGCGTCGGGCGGGGTGGCGCGGTACGTACACGTCATCGTCGATCCAGGCCGTACCGGCGCCGATCGGACTGCAGTCCGAACAGGGCAGGGGCGATGTCGTCACATCCTGAACCGGGCAGCCCTGCCAGGCCGAGAATCTCGCCCTGGTTGCGCCTCGAGCGACACCGATCGCGACGCGCCGCTCGAGAACCGTTCGAGGCGGAGCCGAACCGACTGTTGATCGGATCACCTCGGGGCGACGGCGCTCGACGGTCGCCCTGCTCCCGGTGATCAGTTCGATCAGCTGAGGACGGTCGAGTTCGGAGACGGGTCCGGTATGGATCAGGTGTCCGTCGCGCAGCACGGTGACTCGGTCTGCGATCGCCAGCAATTCGTCGATGTGGTGGGTCACGAGGAGAACGCCGTGACCCGAGTCCGCCAAATGCCGCAGGGTGTCGAGCACACGTTGGCGATCATGGGCGGGCAGCGCTGCGGTCGGTTCGTCGAGCAGCACGCAGGCGCTGGCATCGTCGTCGACACCTCGCAACGCCCGAGCGATGGCTACCAGTGACTGTTCGGCGAGCGTGAGCGTTGACAAGGCGACGTCGAGGGTCGTGGTCGACTCCGATCCGTCGCATCTGCGTCCTCGCAGCCTCGATGACCTCTCGACGGCGAACGCGGCCCACGAGGGCCGCGTCGTAGCCGGATCCGATGCACAGGTTGTCGGCGATGCTGAGGTCGGCGAACAGCCCGAGGTCCTGATGCACGAAGCGGAGGTGGGCGCGGCGGGCGGCGTCGGGCGACCAGTCGCCGACTGGGACCCGGGCTCCGTGGACCTCGATCTGCAGGCCGGGGTCGGGGGGTATGACCCCGGCGAGCAGCTTGACCGATGTCGACTTTCCGGATCCGTTGCCGCCCACGATGGCGTGGACCTCGCCGGCGTTGACCGTCAATGACACGTCGGTCAGGACGCGGTTGGTTCCGTACGTCTTGGACAGTCCGGTCGCGTCGAGGATCGGTGTCCGTCGGTCGGTGCCGTTGGCCGTCTCCGTCACTCGACTCCCCAGAGTTGCAGGAAGTTGGCCTGGTAGTCCTGTCTCGGCGCCCCGGACTCGTCAACATTGCCGTCGTAGAACGTCGTTTCGGACGGGATGTTGTGTTCGGAGTCGACGGCCTGCCAGCCCATTCCTTGATCGACGAACTCCTCGCCTGCGAACAAGCGGTTGAGCTCGTCGACGGTCTGCCAGCCGACCCATTGGGACGGGAAGCCGGTCGACATGCTGGTCGGTCCCCCGGCCTTGATCTCGGCCATGTTGGCCGACAGTCCCTCGTAGCCGACGACCAGGTAGTCGCCGTCGGCTTCGGTGACGGCTGGGCCGATCCCGAGAGAGATCGAGGCGTCGTACGGTGCGATGAGGACTTCGACAGACGGATCGGCGGCGAGCCCGCCGGCGACGATCCCACGGAGGTTGCCGCTCAGCAGGTCGGCACCGGTGAATTCGACCGTCGACAACGTGCAGTCCGGACAGTTGGCTGCGAACAGCTCCTCGAACGCTTGCTTCTCGATCTGGGCGTTGAGCAGGTCCGTCTGATCGACGATCATCACCTTGGCGTCAGCGCCGACGGTGGCGATCACCCAGTCCGTGGCGACCTGGGCACGTACGTCGTGCAGGTACGTGCTGTACTGCGAGCGCTCCTCGTCGAAGCTCGCCCAACCGTCGAACAGTTGCGGTCCGTCAGCACCTTCGTTGCAGTCGAGCGAGAAGTCCGAGTAGAGCAGGATCCCTGCGTCCTTCGCTTCCTGCGCCGCGGTCACCACGTTCGGACAGTCGACGGCGATCAGCACGATGGCGTCGGCGCCGTCGGCGATCGCCGAGCGAATCGCGTTGCTTTGGACAGTTGGGTCGAAGCCGCCGTCCGAGACCGTGACGTCCCAGCCGATCTCGGGCGCCTGCGTCCGCGATCGCGTTGGCTGGAATTGCGCACCCTTCGGCAGCGCTCGCGCAGGGGATCACCCACACGTTCTTGCCGGGTTCGGGAGTCGGCGACGAATCGGGCAGCGCCGCGGTCGGTTCCCGCGTAGTGCACTGCGAGTCGGTCGGCGGCGGCGGCGACAGGATCGGCGCCCGCCGTCGTGTCGGGTGTTGCAGCGGTGGTCTCGGGCGCGGCGGCGGTCGTGTCTGGTGTCGCCGCTGTCGTTTCCGGCTCGGTTGCGTCCGTCTCCGAACTCGGCGGCGCGGTGGACTCGTCGCCACCTGCGCTTGTCGTGTCGGAGTCGGCGTCGTCGTCGCCCCCGCACGCCGCCAGCGTCAGCAGCGCGACCGATGCTGCCGCGAGAACTCGCCCACAACGTCCCATCTCGGATCCCCCTTCGGCGCGACCCCTCGGTCACTCGGGCGACCCTACCCAAGAATCGAAAGTACTGTCAAGAGTCGACTCTTGAGCCGAGGATCGCTTCAGACCGAACGGTTCGAAGCCGGGCTTGGCTAGATCAGAGCGGGGTAGGAGCCCTCCGTCGAGGTGGAGGTTTTGCCCCGAGATGAATCCGGCGTGTTGGCCGCACAGGAACGCGCAGGCGGCGCCGAACTCTTCTGGACGACCGAGGCGTTTGGCGGCGATCGATGCCACCTGCCCCGCCCGTGCTTGTTCCCATGTGAGTCCGTCGCGCTCCATGGCGACGTGTGCCATGTCGATCTGGCGTTGGGTATCGAACCGTTCGGGGAGCAGGTTGTTGATCGTCACGTTGTGGCGCACGACCTCGAGCGCGAGACCCTTCATTGACTGCGACCAGCCCGGTCCGAACACCCGACGAGAGCGCCATCGTCGGCCGTGGTGTGGTCACCATCGCCGAGGTGATGTTGATGACGCGGCCGAACTCGCGCTCGCACATGCCGTCGATCACTCGCCGCACGAGTTCGATGTGGGTCAGCATGTTGTGTTGGAAGGCGTCGAGCCAGTCGTCCGGTCGCAGTTGCCGAAAGCCGCCGGCCGGCGGGCCGCCGGCGTTGGTGACGACGATGTCGGGCTCTGGGCATGCCTCGAGCAGAGTTTCTCGGGTCGATTCCTCGGCGATGTCACCGGCGACGGCGGTGACCTGCACGCCACTCTGGCGGGTGATCTCGATCGCAGCTGCGTCGAGCGTGGCGTGATCACGCCCGTTGATGACGAGATTGACGCCTTCGTCGGCGAGCGCGTCTGCGCATGCTCGTCCCAGGCCTCGCGATGACGCGGCGACGATGGCGTGGCGACCGGTGAGCCCGAGATCCATCAGGGTGTCGCGTCGGTAGCGGCGTTGGCCGCCTCACGTTCGTTGAATGCGGCCAGCGTCGCCTGCGCGGTGCGTTCGACGTGCGAGCGGACGAGTGACTGCGCGAGCTCGGCGTCGCGGCTGATGATCGCCTGCGTGATCGCTGCGTGCTCGGCTTCGACGTCGCGTCCAGCCCCGTACAGTCGCGAGTACTGCCGGAGGATCTCGGCCTCGTCGAAGAACTGCTGACGGACGGCGCAGAGTCGGGTCGACCCGCACCCGGCAGCGCACGCCGCGTGGAACTTGGAGTGGATCGCTGCCCACCGCTCGTTGCCCTCGGGATCCTCGGCGATGCTCGGCCGAGGCGTGATCGCCAACTCATGATGAGCGGCGACCACCGACGCTTCCCACGCCGCATCGCCGCGTTTGATCGCCAACGAGACAGTCAGCGCTTCCAATTCCGCCCGCACCAAGCACAGGTCGGCGATGTTCTCCGCCGTCAACGGCGCCACATGAAACCCCTTGTTGGGTTCGGCAACCACGAGTCGTTGTTCGGCGAGCCGGGTGAGCACCTCGCGGGCAACGCTGACACTGACTCCGTAGGTCGCCCGAAACTGGTCCATTCGAATCGGCTCGCCGGGTGCGAACTCGCCTCGCAGCAAGCGGGCGCGGATCTGGAGATAGAGCGACTCTTGCCGTGTTGTGGCGTCTGCGGTCTTGGCCATCGATTACTCCGTCCGTCTTACGATCACAGCGTGACGTCCTGTGGCAGAACTGTTGCAGCAGCGCTGGTGATGACGCCACGATCGATCGGCAACAGATCCTCGGGAAAGCCTTGTTCGAACGTGATGCCGCGCTCGAGCATGCTGTCCAAGAACCCCGGTAACAGATCCATCCCGCCGCCGGCCAGGTCGTGGAGGACGAGCACGTCCCAGTCTCGTTCGCCGATCACTTCGAGTGCTCGCTGGTCCCAATCCTCAGGCTGCTTGGAGTCGCGTACGAAGATGCTCCACAGCACGACTGTGTAGTGGTGCGTGACGAGGTAGTCGACGACAGGACCGTTGAGCAGGTGAGGTCCCACTGTTCCGTGCCCGTTTGGGCGAAAGAACCGGTGCGGATGTGCCAATCGGCCGAGCGCTTCCTGGGCCGAGGCGATCTCGTCGACTGCTTTGTGCGGATCAGTCCAGTTGCCGAGTGGTGGTCCGTGCTGCATCGTGTGGTTGCCGATCCAGTGGCCCTGCTCATGGGCCGTCTCGGCGATCTCGAACGCGCCGGGCTCGCTCAGGCGATCGCCGACGACGAAGAACGTTGCCTTGATGTCGCGGCTGGCGAGCGCAGCGAGCACGGGTTCGGTGACGCCTGGCGTCGGGCCGTTGTCGAAGGTCAACGTGAGTCGGGTCACGGATTGGTCGCGGTGTCGGGGACGACGCTGGGTCCGTGGCCGTCGGGACGCCAGTCGTTGTTCGTGCGGTAGTCGCCGCTCAGCCAGCGTGACAACTCGGAGTGGGCGTCGGCGCGGCGCTTGGCCTTGATCTCATCGACATTCGGGGGATCCACGGCGATCTCAATGGTCAAGCCATCCGGTGACACGACGTACAACGACTTGACGTAACCGTGGTCCTGGACGAAGTACTTGACGCCCTCGTTGTCGAGCCGTTCGCAGATCGCCAGCAACGTGGCCTCGTCGGCATTCAAGGCGATGTGGTCGTAGCGGTTCGTCTCACCGATCAGGAACCGCTCGTCGTTGGGCGGTGCCATCTGGAAGAACGCCAGAGCGCTGCCGTCATCTAGTTCGTAGAACGTGTGACAGAACGGCATGTCGTCATAGCTCGGAGAGTGCTCGCACCAAGTCGCCACGAGTGGCAGGCCGAGGAGGTCCTCGATGAAATGACGGTTCCGTTCGTGATCGCTGGTCACGAACGCGTGATGGTGCATGCGAGTGATCGATGAGCCCGTTGACATCGCGAACCCTCCTTCGTGGCCGAACAGACGTCAGGCTGGCGCGACCTACGCCCGTCTGGCGACTAGCCGCATCGTACTGTATCGTTTCTTGCAGTGATAGTCGAATCTTCGGCCGAAGGGTGGCCGGCCGATCCCCTGATCGACGATGCCCTGCCGCTCGCATCGATCAGGGTGCTCGACCTCTCCCGCGTCCTCGCGGGTCCGCTCGCTGCGCAAACCTTGGCCGACCTCGGCGCAGACGTGGTGAAAGTCGAACGCCCAGGTGTCGGCGACGAGACCCGCCGCTGGGGCCCACCGTTCCACGGCGCCGACGCCGCCTACTTCTTCGCACTCAACCGCAACCGCCGGTCGATCGAGCTCGACCTGTCAACCGTTGACGGGGCGGCGCAGGTGCGCCGCCTGGCGAGATGCGCCGACATCGTGATCGAGAACTTCCTCCCGCACCAGTCCGAGGCACTCGGGCTCGAGCAGCTCCGCTCGGAGTGCACGCACACGGTGTGGGTGTCGATCCGCGGAGCCTCGGCGCTCGGTCCGCTCGGTCCGCAACCGGGCTTTGATGCGATGGTCCAGGCTCGAACGGGGGTGATGTCGATCAACGGATCCGACGACCAGCACCCGACCAAGGTCGGCATACCCATCGTCGACATCGTCACCGGTCTCCACGCTGCGCATGCTGCGCTGGCGGCCCTGATCGGGCATCGACGCGACCCAACTCGACCCGCAGCCCACGTCGAGGTACCGCTGCTCGAATGCGGTCTGTCGCTCCTCACCAACCAGGCCGCCAACTACCTGATCGGCGGCACCACACCGACGCCGACCGGGAACGAGCACCCGAACATCGCCCCCTACGGGCCATTCGCCACCGCCGACCGTCCGATCATGATCGGCGCCGGAACCGACGCCCAGTTCGCCAACCTGTGCGCTGCGATCGGGCGCCCCGAGCTGGCCCTGGAGCCCGAGTTCGCCAACCAACACCCAGCGAGTCGCCCACCGAGACCGGCTGCGCGTCGAACTCGAACGGAGCTTGACGACGCAGCCCTCCGACCACTGGACAGCCGTGCTCGCCGCCGCCGGCGTGCCCAACGCACCCATCAACACCATCGAGGAAGCGCTCGCCGAACCTCATGTCGCTGCGAGCGGGATCCTGCAAACGTTCGAGACCGACCACGGGCCACTCAACCTCATCGGTTGCCCGATCACACTCGACGGACAACGGCCACTCATACGGCGCCTGCCGCCGGAACTCGGGGAACACAACGAACTCGTGCTCGGCACGGCGACGACAACACTGCACTCGACAACGGGGCAATCGAGGGATCAACCCGACTCCGACGGGTCTCGATTCGATTCGACGACCCCGTGCGCGCGCCCAGGCTGGGACGATCTGAGTGGCTGACCGCCTCTCATACCTCCCGCCGCTGCCGACCACTGTCGTCGGAAGTCACCCGCAACCCGACTGGCTGATCGACCGTGTCGGGCTCGCCGCCCACGTGCCTCGAGTACGAGCGTCCAACCTGTGGCGCATCCCCAGCGAGCAACTCGAGCAAGCACAAGACGACGCCGCAACACTCGCGATCCGTGACATGGAACTGGCCGGGATCGACATCATCACCGACGGCGAAGTGCGCCGAGAGAGCTACTCCAACCACTTCCTGGGCGCGCTCGACGGCGTCGACATGGACCGGCCGGCCACGATCCTCAACCGCGCAGGGCGCGAAGCGATCGTGCCGCGCATCGTCGCCCCGATACGGCGCACCGGCGATGTCGAAGTCGACTGCCTGCGTACCTGCTGGCGACAACGACTCGTCCCGTCAAGGTGACATTGCCGGGCCCGTTCACCATGACCCAACAATCCAAGGACGAGTCGTACGGCGATCCCGAGGCGCTGGCGATGGACTTCGCTGCCGCCGTCAACGAGGAGGCGCTGGCGCTCGAGGCCGCTGGGGCCGACGTCATCCAGATCGACGAACCGTGGCTGCGCAACGACCCGGTCGGCGCCGAGCGCTACGCCGTCCAGGCCATCAACCGCGCACTCGACGGCCTTCGTTGCAGGACCGTCATTCACATCTGCTTCGGCTACGCCGCCGTCGCACGCGGCGAGAAGCCCAGCGGCTACCCGTTCCTGCCACAACTCGCCGCCAGCCTGGTCGACGAGATCTCGATCGAAGCGGCCCAGCCCAAGGTCGACCTCGGAGTTCTCGCCGACCTGTCCGACAAGCGCATCATGCTCGGCGTCGTCGATCTCAGCAACAACGCCGTCGACACCGTCGACACGATCGCCCAACGCATCCGCAACGGGCTCCGTCACGTGAGCGCTGATCGCCTCGTACCCGCCCCCGACTGCGGAATGAAATACCTGCCCCGACCGGCCGCTCGCGACAAGTTGCGTGCACTCGTCCAGGCAACCCAGATCGTCAGTCCGAGCTCGGATAGCGGTGCCCGGGGCGGGGTTCGAACCCGCACTCCCGTTTCGGGGAAGAGGGGTTTAAGCCCCCGCGTCTGCCAGTTCCGCCACCCGGGCGTCGGACCGCCGGCGGCGTCTTGCAGCCGGCGGTCAGTCGTAGAGCTGCTGGGCTAAGTAGTTCTCGGCGCCGATCTGGCGGATCGTTTCGAGCTGGGTCTCGAGCCAGTCGACGTGCTCCTCCTCGGAGACCAGGATCCCCTCGAGGAGCTCGCGGGTGCCGTTGTCGCCCACCTCGACGGCCTTGGCGATCCCGCGATTGAGCCGTTCGACGGCGTCGTACTCGAGGCGGAGATCCGACTGGAACTGCTCGGGCACCGTCTCGCCGATGCGCAACGGGTTGTAGCGCTGGTAGTTGGGGATGCCCTCGAAGTACAAGATCCGATCGGTCACCATCTCGGCGTGCTTCATCTCGTCGATCGACTCGGCCTTGGTGTGACTGGCGAGCCGGCCGTAGCCCCAGTTGTCCATCATCTTGGCGTGCAGGAAGTACTGGTTGACGGCCGTCAGTTCGGCCGTGAGGACTTCGTTCAGGAGTTCGACGATCTCGGCGTTGCCTTGCACGCCGTCGACTCTACGCCACGGCCATCCTGGACCTGCGCCGAACGACGAGCATCTCGGTGATCGTCTCGGTGCACCCACCGCAGCAGCGGCCGGCCATCAACTCGTCGCCGATGTCCTCGACGGTGGTCGCGCCGCGCTCGATCGCCTTGGCGACCTTGCGCTCGGACACGCCGTAGCAGAGGCACATCAGGGTCATCGGTCCGTAAGGTACCCCTAACTACGGCCCGCACGCAACCCTCACGGGCCACCTGTCCGCGGATCGTCACGCGACCCGGATCGTCGGGCGCTCGGCATCCGGCGCCGCCTCGGCACCGACCGCGATCCAGAGCTCGGAGCGGACGCGATCGGCCAACGGTGGAGCGAGGTCGTTGGCCACGATCACGCCCTCGATCATGTCGGCGAGCACCGCGACCCACGGCCGCCCGCGGAGCCGCACGGACACCACGGGTCCGCCGGGGCGGCGCCGGATGGACCGGTCGACGCCGACGAGGCGCGGCGGGCACCGGAACCCGGGGCCGACGAGCTGTCGACGGCGCGCCTCGCGAGCGAGTGCCCGCGCTGCGGCGGCGAAGTCGACAGTGGTGGCCGCGTGCATGACACCACGATGACAAAGGGGTGTCGCAGGCGCCCCAGCTCACGTTCGTCACCGCCTTCAGCGTCCGACGCGGAACAACGTGACCGAAGCGGCGAATGGGTGCTCGCCGGTTCCGGAACGCGCCGTCGGTACAGTCGCCCTCGGTGACCGACACCGGCCCGCTCGACACATTGACACCGCTGCAACGGCGCACGCTCGAAGCGCTGCGCCGCTCCGCCGAGCCGGTCGTGTTCGACGCCGAGCTGGTGGCCGAGATCGAGCACGACATCGTGACGGCATTCGAGGAGTTCGCCGAGCGCCTCGGCGACGAGACGCTCTACGTGAGCAAGCACGCGCTCACGAGCGCGCTGGGATGCGAGGTCCAGCACCTGCATCCCGATCCGTTCGCGTGGTCGCCCGCCCTGGCGAGTGGACAGGTCGCCCACCGCGCGATCCAGCTCATCGTGCACTGGCGGGGTGAGCCGGTGCCGGCCGACGTCGTCGACGACGCGATGGCCCGCCTGTCCGACGACGACAGCACGCTCGGCGACTGGATCGCCGGCCTCGCCCCCGCCGACGAAGCCGATCTCCGGGGTCTCGCCGTCGAACGCGTCACGAAGTTCGGCGAGTGCTTCCCCCCGCTCGACAAGCGGGCGACGCCGATGACAGAGGCACGCGTGCAATGGCCACTCGAGGGACCGATCCTGCTGTCGGGCAAGGTCGATCTCGTGCTCGGCCGACCGGTCGGCGAACGAGAGCCGCAAGGTGATCATCGACCTCAAGACCGGTCGTCCGGCGCACCGCCATCGGGAGGATCTCCGGTTCTACGCGCTCGTGGAAACCCTTCGCACGGGCGTCCCACCGCGCAAGCTCGCCTCGTTCTACCTCGACGTCGGCCAGCCGGTGATCGAGGACGTCACGCCCGCCGTGCTGCGCACCGCCGTCCGTCGCACCCTCGACGGTGTCAACGCGTTGATCGAGCTCACGATCGAGCAACGGATCCCCGTCAAGCGCCCCGGCCCGACGTGTCGCTGGTGTCCCCTCAATCGGACCTGCCAGGAGGGACTGGCGTATCTGGCCGGCGGCGACGGCGAGATCGATCCGTGACCGGACCCGCCGTCAGCTGACGACCCGCACGACGTCACCGATCTCGAGCCACGACCAGATCAGCTCGGCGTCGGTGGGCGACACCCGGATGCAACCGGCCGAGTTCCCCCGTTGGTCGGCCGCGCCGAGCGTCTCGAGGGGCTGCACGAACGCGCCGTCGGAATAGATCGGCATGCTGTGGAACGCGATGCGGGCACCGCGGATCTTGCCGTGCGTGAACGCGACGAAGTGGGTCATCGTGGAATACCGGCCGGTGAACCGCGACGACGAGTTCATGTCCTTGGCGTAGACCGCATAGTCGCCGGGGTCGGGCTGGATCCACGCCGACGTCATGAGCATCTCGTTGGTGACGAGCCCGTCGCCGCACAGCCACGCCCGCTGGTTCTCGCGGTCGACGACCGCGGCGTGCCCGGTGGTCGGGCATGTCGCCGGATCGGCGAACTCGAACGTCGGTCCGGGGGCCACCGTCGTCGTCGGCGCCACCGTCGTCGGGGCAACGCGTGTCGGGCGGTTCGGTGGTGGCCACCGCGGTGTCGGGCGGATCGGTGGCCGGCGGGTCCGTGGCCAGCGGCACCGTGTCGGCCGGCAGTGTGACCGCGGCGTCGGTGGTCGGAGCGTCGGCCTCCGGATCCGGGCTCGCGACGGAGTCCGATCCGACCTGCGGTCCGAGCGCCAGAACGGTCAGTGCAACGGCAGCACCGACCACCCCAACGATCGACGCGCCGAGCACGACACGCCTCTTCGACATCCGGAGGCGCAGTCTACGGGCGTCCCGGCAAGGACATCATCGCGACCGGAAGGCCGAGGCCGGCCTCGCTGCGCACCGTCGCGATCCGCCGCCCAGGCTGGACGGCGTCCTTCGCCACACCGATGAGGTCCGGCCCGGCCACGGCGGCGGCCGCATCGAGATCGGACACGTTCATCACCACACCCCAGAACGAGGCGGGATCGTCGCCGACCTCGGAGCGCTCGACGACCTCGACGATCAGACCGCCGCGGCCGATCCGGTGGAATCCCTGCCGCGCGTCGCCGAGCTCGCGCACGCGCTTGAGCGGAGCGCCCGTGGCGTCGGCGATCGCGCCGCACGTGCGATCCAGCGAGCCGGTGAGCACCACCACGTGGTCGAGCTCGACGGCGCCGTTGGCGTGCTGGGCGATCGCCGGCGGCGATTCATCGACGACCGTCGTCGGCAAGCCGTCGATGTCGTGGATCGCCGGGTCGATGCCGCTCAACGCCCAGCTCCGGATGCCGTGCTCACCGTCGACGATCCGCAGCGACGTGAACAGGAACGGCACGAGTCCCTCACCGCCGACGGTGAGGCCGAGCGCCCGCCACTGCTCCCGGTCGCCCCCGATCGTCAGCCACTCGACCCGCCCCTCGCGTGACTCGCTCACGGCGTGACGCCGAGTTGCCACGACAGGAACGTGAGCACGTCGGCCTGTTCCGCGGCGCGCTTGCCGACTGGCTTGCCGACGCCGTGGCCGGCCCGACCTTCCTGGTGGTACAAGACCGGCCGCTCGGCCTGGCAGTTGCTCGCCGACTGCAGCAACGCCGCCATCTTGCGGGCGTGCAAGGGGTCGACCCGGGTGTCGCCCTCGGCACTGGTCAGCAGCACCGCCGGGTAGCAGGTGTCGTCGGTGACGTGGTGATACGGAGAGTAAGCGTGCAACCAACCGAACTCGTCGGCGATCTCGGGGTCGCCGTACTCGTCGGTCCACAACCTGGCGATGAGGAACTGCGGGAACCGGATCATGTCGAGCAGCGGCACCGCGCACCACACGGCGCGGCACAGATCGGGACGCTGGGTGAGCGCGGCCCCGACGAGGAGCCCTCCGTTCGACCCACCGACGATCGCCAGACGGTCGCGTGCCACCAGTTCCGTCGAGACCAGCCAGTCGGCAGCCGAGGCGAAGTCGTCGAACACGTTCTGCTTGTTCGCCCGACGCCCGGCGAGGTGCCACTCCTCCCCGTGCTCGAACCCGCCGCGCAGCTGGGCGATCGCGTACGTGCCGCCCGTCGCGCACCAGGCCGCGATCGTGGGCGACCACACCGGCGTCTCGGCGATCGCGAATCCGCCGTAGCCGGTGAGGATCGCCGGGTGCTCCGGTCCGGGGACCACGTCGCTGCGGTGCACGAGGAACAGGCCGATCGACGTGCCGTCGGTCGACGCGTACTCGACCTGCCGGACGGTCATCGGTGGCAACGCATCGGCCGACGGCGCGGCGGGTTGCCAGCGCTCGGCGGTGTGATGATCGAGACGCCACAACGTGGCCGGCGAGTCGAACCCGGACGTGATGGCGAAGGCTGTCCCGGTCGCCGGATCGGCGGTGAGGCCGCCGACCGACACGATGCCGAGGTCGTCGAACTCGGCGAGCAGGTCGCCGTCGAGCGATCGCCGCTCGATGACGTCGACGCCGTTCGTGCCGGTGACGACGAGCAGTGACGCGCCGGCGACGGCGAGGCTGCCGAGCACGGCTGAGCGCTCGGCGACGATCGTCTCCCAGCCGTCGGGCCCGGCGGGCACGGCGTCGAGCGCGATTCGCACCAAGCGGCCGCGCGGCGCGTCGTGGGTGGTGACGCCGTACAGCCAGCCGTCGTCGCCGAACTCGAACCGGGTGATCGCGTCGACGCCGGCGATCAGATCGATCCACTCGCCGGTCGTGCGGTCGAGGAGGTGCTGGTCGTAGCGACTCCAGCCGACCATCGACTGCACCAGCACGTAGCGGCCGTCGGGTGACACGTTGACGTCCGGCCACGTCTCGGGCGTCGGGTGCTCGGCCCACAACACCGGATCGTCGTGCCAGTCGGCGCCGAGTCGGTGCGTGTGCACCGTGCGGTGGTACTCGTCGCCCTCTGGGTAGCGCGTGTAGACGAAGCCGCTCCCGTCGGGCTCCCACCCCAAGCTGCATGCCCTGGTGTTGGGGATCACGTCGCCGACCTGGGTGCCGTCGGCGGTGCGGACGACGTGGAGCACACTGTTCTCGGTGCCGCCCTCGCTGACGCCGTAGGCGACCAGCGCGCCGTCGGGCGACGGGAAGAACCAGTCGACGGCGACCGCGGCGTCGGCCGCGCCGGCAGCCGGGTCGACGAGCACGAGCGGAGCGGCGCCGGCATCGACGGCGGACCGCACGACGAGCGACGCCTGCTGCTCCCCCGCACGGCGTTCGGTCGTCACGACCACGTCACCGCGGACCTCCGCCGCCAACACGACCGGGAGCTCCATCAGCGCGGTCAGACGCGAGTGCCAGATGCTCCGATCAGGTCGGGCGTCGACGGCCTGCCGGGTGTGGCGGTTCTGTTCGACCACCCACTGCCGCACCTCGTCGGACTCTCCGTCCTCCAACCACCGGTAGGGGTCGGCAACCTCGACGCCGTGCAGCGTGTCGACCACGTCACCGCGTCGACTCGGTGGTGGCGGGACCAAGGTCGGGACAGCCTCAACCCATGTTGGGTCGCTTGCCATGGTTCGCCTTGGAACGACGCAGGCGAGCCTTGCGCTTCTTGGTCTTCTTCGACATAGGGAGACGAGTCTAGAGGACGGGGCTCGGAATCGGCCCGGGCGAGGTTGTGCGCGCGTCTCCGGTCGCAGCGCTCCGACCCTCCAGTAGCATCCAGATCTCGTCCGCCGGCCGGCGACGTTCAAATCGACGAGCGGGGATCCGAGTGGCTGAATCGACTTCGCGTGCGCCGCTGCGGGCGATCTTCGTGCTCGAGCAGACGCTTGGTCACGTCACGCACAGCGCCAACCTCCGGTCGCTACTTGCAGAGGAGCCTCAACTCGACTCGACGTTCCTCCCCATAAGACCAGAGGTCGATGGATTTGCCCGACGCATTCCCGGGTTCACGAACTGGACCGTCCGCGCCGGCGTGCGCGCTCGTGTCGCCCTGCGACGCCTCACCGGGCTGCGACGCAAGCCGCCCGCAGACGCGATGTTCATCCACAGCCAGGTGCCGGCGATCCTCTCCGGTCGTTGGATGCGGAAGATCCCGACGATCGTCTCGCTCGATGCGACTCCCGTCCAGTACGACGCACTGGGCGAGTTCTACGCCCACGACCTCTCGTCGCCGCGAGTCGAACGGTGGAAGTGGACGGCCAATCAGCGGTGTTTCCGCCGCGCCCGCCACATCGTCACGTGGTCGCAGTGGGCGCTCGAGAGCCTCGTCGACGACTACGCCATTGACCGGGCCGCGATCACCGTGATCCCACCTGGTGTCGATGTCGACCGATGGAGCCGCCACGAGCCTCGCGACGACGACGCTGACGGGCCCGTTCGGGTGCTGTTCGTCGGCGGCGATCTCCGACGCAAGGGAGGTAATCTGCTGCTCGAGGCGGCCCGTCTCCTTCGGGCCGAGTCCGCGCTCCCGCAGTTCGAGTTGCACGTCGTGACCCGCTCGGACGTTGCCGAGGAGCCGGGCCTCCACGTCTACCGCGACCTCGGGCCCAACGATCCGAGGTTGATCGAGCTGTACCACGCAGTGCGACGTCTTCTGCCTACCGACGATGGGTGACTGCCTGCCGATGGTGCTCTCGGAGGCCGGGGCCGCCGGAATGGCACTCGTGTCGACTGATGTCGGCGCGATTCGCGAGATCGTCCGCGACGGCGAGACGGGGATCCTGATCCCGCCAGGCGATCTCGATGCGTTGGTCGATGCGTTGCGGCGGCTCATCGGCGATGCCGGCAAGTGCCGCCGCATGGGCGCGGCCGCCGCCGCACTGGTGCGGTCCAAGTTCGACGCCCTGCACAACGCCGCGCCAGATCGTCGACCTGCTCCGCAATATTGCCGGTCACGGCGAACGAGCGTGATCTCGGTGAACTCAATTGCAAGCCCTGCCGAATCGGAAAATCGGCGCAAGGTTCTCCTGTTCACCAACAGCGTGGCCGTCGGTGGACTCGAAGAGCATGTGCGGTTGATCGCGAAGGAGCTCGACAGGACCCACTTTGTGGTGCACTGCGTGTTTCCCGATTGGGAGCCCACGAACGAGTTCACGCGGAGTGTCGGCGAGGTCGCCGATCACCTCAGCTTCGTGACACCGGACCGTCGCTATGGCGTTGTGCGCCAACTACAGGAGACCGTCCGCTTCTGGCGCTTGCTGCGGACGAACCACATCGACGTCGTCCACCTCCACGCCACGTCATACCATGGCTCCGTCGTCGCTCTTGCCTGCGCCCGCCTCGCTCGAGTACCTCGTGTCTTCCTCACCGAACACCTGGCGCCCGAACATGCACCCAGTCGGCTCGGCCGGACAAAGCGAAATGTGTTCACCCGCTTCCTCACAGGGCTCGTCTGTGTGTCGCAGAAGAACCGTGTCGCACGCGCTCGATACCTCCGCGAGCCGCCGGGCAAGGTGCACGTCATCAACAACGGCATCGACGTCTCCCGGTTCGACGCGCCCGATCTGCAGGGTCGTGCCGACGAGGTCCGCGGCGAGCTCGCGTTGCCGGCCGACGCTCGAGTCGTGGGGTCGGCGATCCGCCTCGAGCCGGGCAAGGGCGTCGAGGACCTCGTCGCCGCGTTCGCGATCGTGAGCGCCGCATACCCGTCAGCCGTACTGATGATCGTGGGCGACGGGACCTCACGCCCGACACTCGAAACGCAGGCGACGGAACACGGGATCGCCGACCACGTCCGTTTCTTGGGCTTCAAGCCCGATCCGCGGCCCTACATCCTGAACATGGATGTGTTCGTGCTACCGGTGCCCTTCGGATCGGCTTCGATCGGCCTCCTGGAGGCGATGGCGATGCGGCGACCCTGCGTCATCACGTTCGGCGGCGAGGGTGAAGCTGTGGTGCCCGGGGAGAACGGCTTCTGGGCAGAGCCGCGCACACCGAGTTCGATCGCTGAACACGTCGGCACACTGCTCGCCGACGACGAGATGCGACAGCGGTTCGGGCAAGAACGCGCGCCACCGGGTGGAACACGACTACTCCGCGGTTCGCGTCGCACGTTCGCTCGAAGTTCTCTACGCGGGATCACAATCCGGATCACACGAGGAAACCGGATGACGCGTCGCTACCGCATCGGTTTCATGATGGACCAGGTCGCCGGTCACGTCACGACGTATCACAACCTTCGTGCGATCACTGAGCGTGACCCGGACATCGAAGCATGGTGGGGTGAGGTCACCTACTACCGGGAGGGCGGAGGGATCGAGCGATTAGGCGAGCGCGTTGCCCGTTTCGTCCCGACGTACGTCACTGGTGTCTCACCGGGGGGTGATCGAACAGCGTCGCCGCACTTCGCACGGCCGCGTTCGATGCGATTTTCACGAACACGTCGGTCGCGTTGTTCGCGACGCGTCGCTTGTCATCGGTCCAGTCGATCTTCGATTTCGACTCGACGACGGTCCTTTTGGACCACGCTGGCCGAATACACACCCAAGCCGGATCCGAAGGCGCTCGCAGCAGTGAAGTACCGGCTCATGCGGCGGCTCTTCGAGCAGGCGTGCAGGTCAACCAGGCATGGAGGCAATGGGCGCACAACTCGGTCATAGCCAACTACGGAATCACACCTTCGAGAACGTCGTCATCAACCCGCCGGGTGTCGACCTCACGTTCTGGAAGCCGGACGTACCAGGCCGGGACAGGCGGACGACCGACGGCCCCGCCAGAGTGCTCTTCGTCGGCGGTGACTTCCGTCGTAAGGGGGGCGAGCTGATCCTCGAATGGCACCGCTCGACACCTCCCGGAGCGGTCGAGCTCGACATCGTCACCCGCGAGAGCATGCCGAGCCAGGCCGGCGTCCATGTCCATTCCGACATCGGACCCAACAGCGAGGCCCTCCGCTCACTTCACCGCCGCGCCGACGTCTTCGTCCTGCCGAGCCTCGCCGAATGTTTCGGGATCGCCACGATCGAGGCGATGGCCAGTGGTGTGCCGGTCGTCGCGTCCGATGTCGGGGGGACGGCCGACATCATCGATGACGGTGTCAACGGCTTCATCGTGCCGTCCGGGTCCGTCGCCGCGCTGGGCGTAGCGATCAGCACGATCCTCGGCACGGACGGGCACGCGTCGGGCGATGGGTGTCGCTCGTCGCGCACGATCGCGGAGGAGCGGTTGGACCTCGTCGCCGACGCCGAGCTCACGCTCCACCGGCTCAAATGTCTGGCAGACGGTCGGTCTGTGACGTGATCGATGGAGCGGGCACGACCGGATCAGCCGGTCGCCCGTCACGACGACGAGCGAACTCTCCGGACCTTGGCGATGAGGCGACGGCACCCCTCGACGGCCGTGTGAGGCGGCGACCACCGAAACGCGTGCACGATGCTGCGCAACGCTCGCGTGCGACGTCCATTGCGCCAGTTCGCTCCCACGTCGTTCAAGAACACACCTGCGCACCACCAGCGGTGACGCCACAGAATCGGACGGACCCGGATCCGTTCCCCGAGCGGAAGCTGAGCAGTATGGCGTTTGAAGATCAACGGCATTGCCGGGAACCGGCGCCGGCACTGCTCTTCTTCGGCATCGCCACGTTGACGGAACAGGACGACGGGCACCTCCACCCGGCCGATCTCGTGCCGCTCGGCGACGCGTAGCACCCAGTCCCAGTCGGGGTCGCCCGGGAGGGAGGAGTCCATGTCGCCGACCGCTCTGGCGACCGAGGTGCGCGTCACGATCGTCCCGATCTGCGGGAAGTATCGAAGGAGGTCGTTCAGGATCCACCCCGAGCTCAGTGGTCCCGTCGAGATAGGCGGTCCGAACGGCACCTTGTCCGCCGTGACGAGCTGTGATTGGCCGTGGACAGCCCCGTACTCCGGATGGTCCTCGAGCACGGCCACTTGGGTTGCGATCGCGGGCAGCAACCACATGTCGTCGTCATCGAGGAGCAACGACGTAGTCACCGGTGGCAGCCCCCACGCCGACCCGCGCGAGCCGCCGCCATCCCGACGCCGCCGGCACTCACGACCTTCACGGGATACGTCGCCAGCACCTCGAGCGTGTCGTCGGTCGAGCCATCGTCGACGACGATGATCTCCAAGTCGAGGTTCGAGGTGTCGATCGCCAGGGCGCTCTCGACAGCTTCGACGACCATGGTCGAACGATTCTTGGTCGTGATGATGGCAGTTGCACGCGGCTTCGGGGAACCCGACTCCGCCGCCATGGCGGACGTCACGGCTCAGACGATGGGCCGGCGGACGTCAGCGACGAGTCCCGGTATGCGTCGACGCCGAGAAGCTCCGGCACGGTCACGAACTCGAAGCCCAACGGCACGCACGGCCGGGACAAGCTAGCGCACGGTTGCAGCCGTTACGGCCTTCTCCCACTGCTCGACCAACGGAAAGGCATCGTGCAAGCAGTAGATCGATCCCGGCTTCGTGTCGGCGATCGCGGCTCGCACGACATCAGCCGGATCCGGTTCCGGGATCTTCCAATCGAGCGTGTACACGTCCCAGCCGACGACGGTGTCGCCGCGACGGTGGAGACGGCGACCCTCCCACGGTGTGAGCCAACCCCACGGCGGACGGTAGAGCGTGGGCCGCCGCCCGAGCACGGATTCGATCTCGCGCTCCGCTGCATCGATGTGATCGACGTCGCTGATCGACAACACCCGCACCTCTGCTGTGCCGTTGGGAGTGGCTGCCAACCACGTGCCCTTCTCGGTCGAGCCGTCGAAGGATGTCTGGATTCATCGCCACGTTGGCACCGACACAGAAGAACGTCCCACGCACATCGAGCTCGGCCATCGCGTACGAGGAGCAGCTCGGTGCTCCCCGACGCAAGGACCGTCGTCGAACGTGAGCGCCACCTTGTTCGCGGTCCGGGGACCGTGGTTCCGGTGGTCGCCGCGCCCGCCCAAAGGAGGCGAGAGCAAGGTGGTTCCCACCTTGTCACCTACCTTGTAGACGATGTCCTTAACGCTCGCCATCTCTTCCCTTCCGCCGTCGTCCGCTCGGCACATATCGTATTAACCGGCACGGGGTCGCGTGCCGGATCAAGGAGCGAGCGACCAGCATGACGATCCTGGTGACGGGTGCCGCAGGATTCATCGGTTCGCACGTGGTGCACACGCTATACACACGCGGCGAACAAGTGATCGGCATCGACAACCTGAACGACTACTACTCGGTGGCTCTCAAGCGCGACCGCCTCACGGATCTGTCGAGCCACCCCCAGTTCACGTTCGAAGTCTGCGATTTCTCCAAGGCTGGCGAGCTCGCGGATGTGCTCGCCGACCGCGAGATCGACCACATCATCCACCTCGGCGCTCAAGTCGGAGTCAGGTACTCGCTCGAGAACCCTTCGGCGTACATCGAGGCCAACGTGGTCGGTCATCTCAACCTCCTCGAGCTCGCCCGCCGACGAGCCGTAGGTCAGATGATCTACACGTCGAGTTCGTCGGTGTACGGGGGCAACGAGGCCTTGCCGTTCCGGGTGGAGGACCGGGTCGACCATCCGATCTCGCTCTACGCGGCCACGAAGCGATCCGATGAACTGATGAGCGAGACCTACGCCCACCTCTACCGCTTGCATTCTCACCGGCCTGCGCTTCTTCACGGTCTACGGGCCATGGGGCCGACCCGACATGGCGGTATGGCTGTTCACCGAAGCAGTACTCGCCCAGCGACCGATCCGACTGTTCAACCATGGAGACATGCGACGCGACTTCACGTACGTCGACGACATCGTCAGTGGGATCGTCGGCTGCCTCGACACTCCGTTCGATGACGACGGCACTCGCAAGCCCGGCGGCTCGAACGGCCCTCACCGGCTCTACAACATCGGCAACAACTCGTCCGAGCGGCTCGACCGGCTCGTGGAGCTCATCGAGCAGGCGTGCGGTCGACCAGCGATCCGGACCTATGAGCCCATGCAACCGGGCGATGTCAAGGACACTGCCGCCGACATCACGACGATCCAGCGTGACATCGGCTTTTCCCCATCGACGTCGCTCGAGGTCGGGATCCCACGATTCGTCGAGTGGTACCTCGCGTACACCGGCGGATAGGAGGATCCGCCCGCCGGCTCACCCAGCGATCTCGGACAGCGCCGCGACAACCGCTTCGACATCGGCGTCGTCCATCGCCGGGAACAACGGCAACACGATGTGCCGGTCCTGTGCCCACTCCGACACGGGCAAGTCGAAAGCGTCGCTGCGACGATACGGCTGTTCCCGGTGAGAGCACATGATGCCGCGCCGAGAGGCGATGCCGCGGTCGAGAAGGGCCTGCATGACCGCCTTCTGGTCGGAGTCCGTCGGGGATCCGCACCGTGTAGCTCTGCCAGTTGCTCCGTGCCCACGACGGCTCGTGCGGCGCCTCGATACCCAGCGACGTCGGCCAGCAGCGAGCCGTACAGGTCGGCGAGCCGCCGCCGGCGAGCGATGATGTCGGGCATCCGCTTCAGCTGCTCGCGGCCGACCGCCGCCTGGATGTCGGTCATCCGGTAGTTGAACCCGATGACAGAGTGCTCCTCGAAGATCACCTCGTTGGCGCTGTGGCGCACTCGGTCGCTGACGCTCATCCCGTGCTGGCGCAGCAGTCGGAACTGGTGGTCGACTCGGCGTTGTCGGTCGTCAGCATCCCTCCGTCGCCGGTGGTCATCACCTTGCGGGGGTGGAAGGAGAAACAGGCGATCGTCGCCGTGTGGTCGCCCGATGTGCTCCCATCGGCCGTCCCACCGGATCTCGCTGCCGATGGCGCACGCGGCGTCCTCGACGACGGGAGTCCGTGCTCCGCGGCGACAGCGACGATGCGCGGCAAGGTCGCACGGCATGCCCACCTGGTGGACGCAGAGGATCGCCTTGGTCCGGCGGTGATCGCCGCTTCGACCAGCGCGGGGTCGATGTTGTACGTGTCGCGATCGACGTCGACGAACACGGGCGTGGCGCCGCAATAGCGGATCGCGTTCGCCGTGGCGATGTACGAATGGCTGACCGTGATCACCTCGTCGCCCGGCGCCGACGCCCACGGCGAGCAGTGCGAGGTGCAGCGCGGTCGTGCAGTTCGACACGGCGCACGCGTGCTGCGCGCCGACGAACGCGGCGAACTCCTGCTCGAACGCCGCCACCTCCGGCCCTTGCGTGATCCAGCCCGAGAGGATCGACGCGTTGCGCTGCGTCCGCTTCCGCCTCGACCCATCACGGGGCGCGCGATGGGATCTGTCGAACGGTGTCGGTCATCGGTGGGCCCCGCTTCGGCATCAACGCTCGCTCGCCACCATTCGACGAGCTCGCGGAGCCCTGCTCGAGGCCGACCTCGGCCGTGAACCCGAGGAGCTCTTGCGCCTTCGCACGTCAGCAAGGCGGCGCGGCACGGCGTTCACCGTTCGCTCCGGCCCGTACTCGGGACGTAGCGTCCGACGCCCATCACGCGGAGAGCGCTGCTGCGAGATCGTTCAGGCTGGTCTCCGTCGCCGCTGGCGATGTTGAAGATCTCGTCGCTCACGTCAGACTTGCGCCGCCAGGATGTTCGCCCGGGCGATGTCGTCGACGTAGATGAAGTCCATCGTCGCCTTCCCGTCGCCGAAGATCAGCGGCGGCTCGCCGGCGAGGATGCGGTCCATCCAGCGGATCAGCACCTCCGTGTACACCCCGGACACGTCCATGCGCGGGCCGTAGACGTTGAAATACCGCAGCGCCACGTACGGCAACCCGTACATCTCGTTGAACGACCGCAGCAGCCCTCGTTGAACATCTTGAGCGCGCCGTACAGCGTGCGGTTGTTGTACGGGTGGTGATCCTCCGTTGGTGGGGAAGTCTTCGGCGAGCCCGTACACCGATGCGCTCGACGACGCGCGACTACCTTCTTCACCCCCGACTTCGACCGCGGCCTCGACGCACGTTGAACGTGCCGTTGACGAGCACGTCGACCGCCAGGCGTGGGTCCTCGGCACAATGGGTGATGCGGATCGCCGCCTGGTGGAACACCAGTGTCGGCGCCGTCGAGCGCATCGCGCACTGCGAGGCATCGGTCGCGGACGTCACCCTCGACGATGCGTGAGCGGACCGCCGGCGCCATCGCTTCGGCGAGGTTCTCGCAGCCGCCCGCGTGTCGATGTTGTCGAGCACGACGATCTCGCCGTCGTGCCCGTCCCGCCCGTCGACCAGGAGGTCGACGATGTGCGAGCCGATCAGACCTGCGCCGCCGGTCACAACGACCTTGTCGTAGGTCATGCTTCACCATCTCTTCGCCAATCCCGCTTTCAACGTCCGACCGAGTTGACCACTGCGATCGCCTCGACGACCTGCGTCCTGCTGGTCGGCTCAGCTCGGGGAACATCGGGAGCGATAGCACTTCGTTCGCGGCGGCTTCGGCGTGCGGGAAATCGCCGCGCCGTGGCCGAGCTCGGCGAATGCCTCGCTGCAGGTGAACCGGGATCGGGTAGTGGATGCCGGTGCCGATGCCCGTGCTCGGTGAGGAAGGCTTGCAGCGTCGTCGCGCTCCGGTGTGCGCACGGCGTAGACGTGGTACACGTGTCGCCGGTCGGCGCAGCTTCGACGGGCGTCGTGACGGCCGATGCCGGCGAGCCAGCTCGTCGTAGCGCGCGGCGAGCCGCCGGCGGGCTTCGGTCCACGCCTCGATGTGGGCCATCTTCACCCGAGGACGGCGCCCTGGAGCCTTCCATGCCGGTAGTTGAAGCCCTTGAGGTCGTGGTGGTACCGCTGCTCGGCGCCCCAGTCGCGGAGGATGCGCACCGTGCGGGCCACGTCGGGGTCGTTGGTGGTGACCGCGCCGCCCTCGCCGTAGGCGCCGAGGTTCTTGCCCGGATAGAAGCTGAAGCAGCCGATGTCGCCGATGCTGCCGGCGCGCCGGCCCTTGTACTCGGCGCCGTGGCCTGGCGGCGTCCTCGATGACGCGAGGCCGTGCCGCTCGGCGATCTCGATGATCGGGTCCATGTCGGCCGGCTGGCCGTAGAGGTGCACCGGCATGATCGCCTTCGTCCGCGGCGGTGATCGCGGCCTCGATCAGGCCGGGTCGATCGTGAACGTGACTCGGGATCGATGTCGACGAACACCGGCGTCGCGCCGGCGTAGTCGATCGCCGACGACGTGGCGATGAACGTGATCGGCGTCGGTGATGACCTCGTCGCCGCGGCCGACGCCGGCGGCGAGCAGGGCGAGGTGCAGCGCGCTGGTGCCGGAGTTCGACGCCGATCGCGTGCTCGGCCTGGCAGTAGGCGGCGAACAGCTGCCTCGAACGCGGCGACCTCGCTGCCGAGGACGAACTGGGTGCTGTCGAGCAGCGCCGAGCACAGCCGCGTCGATCTCGTCTTTGATCGACTGGTACTGCGCTCGCAGGTCCACGAACGGAATCACGGGTCTGCTCCTTCACAGCTGCGCAGTCGATCGGCTGCCGCTGCTGGGCCATCGATGCGTCGCCGCCTCGAGAATCTCGGACCACCCGGAGGCCGGCCCGGCCGTCGGTGAGCGGGCGTCTCGCCGTGTTCGATGCAGTCGACGAAATGCTGGGTCTCGACCTGCGAGCGCCTCGACGTTGTCGAGTGCGGCGCCCACATGTCGCCGGTGCGGTAGCCGACTAGCTGGTACGACGGTCTGGCTCGGTCTGGTCGAGGATGATGCCCTTGTCGTAGACCTTGACCTTCTCGCTCGGCTCGAGGTCGTCGTACACGATCATCTTCTCCGACGCCGCCGATCAGCGTCTGGCGGATCTTCACCGGCGCCAGCCAGTTGACGTGGAAATGGGCGATCAGATTGTCCTCGAAGAAGCAGCGTGAGGTACGCCATGTTCTCGGGCTGGCCGGGCACGTGGCCGACGCCGGTGGCAGCGACCGTGGTCGGGTTCGCCGAGGAGGAAGTCCATGATCGAAGAGATCGTGCACGGCGAGGTCCCAGATGCACGTTGACGTCGTGCTGGAAGAGCCCGAGGTTCACGCGGACGGAGTCGTAGTAGTAGAGCTCGCCGAGCTCGCCCGGTCGACGAGCTCGTAGATCTTCCGGACCGCGCTCGTGTAGATGAACGTGTGGTCGACCATCAGCGTCGAGCCCGCGCGCGTCGGCCTCGGCGACGAGTTGCTCGGCCTGCTCGACCGTCGCCGTGATCGGCTTCTCGACGAAGACGTGCTTGCCGGCCCGAGCGCCTGCATCGCGAGCTCGAAGTGGGTCGACACCGGCGTCGCGATCACCACTGCGTCGACCGTGGGTCGGCGAGCATGTCGTCCGCGTCGTCGTAGGTGCTGACCGCCGGGTAGAGCTTGTTCGACGACGGCGAGCCGTTCGGCCCGCTGATCGCAGACGGCCACGACCGCGGCCCGTCGACCTGAGCGAAGTTGCGTACGAGGTTCGGGCCCCAGTAGCCGTAGCCGATGACAGCGATTCCGATCATGCTCGCCCTCCGCTCGGTCGTCTGTGCGACCTGCACGGACGCTGCGCGGTCCGTCGTCTCTACGGCACTCGAGCGCGGCCGCCTGTTCCTGCGATGCGCAGCGGACCCCGCCGGCGCTCACCCAGCCGACGACGCGCCCCGGGTTGCCGACGACGAGCGCGTGGTCCGGGACGTCCCGCGTGACCACGGCGCCCGACCCGATCATCGCCCATCGACCGATCGTGACGCCGGTGACGACGACCGCGCCTGCGCCGATCGCCGCGCCATGACACACGTGGGTCTGTCCGAGCTCCCAATCGTCGGCCGACTTCAGGCGTCCGTCGGGGTTGATGGCACGTGGCACCTTGTCGTTCGTGAAGATCACGTGGGGGCCGATGAACACGCCGTCCTCGACGCCGACACCCTTCGTACAGCGAGCGTTGTTCTGCACCTTGACGTTGTCGCCGACCGTGACGTCGACGTCGACGAAGCTGTTCCGGCCGAACACGCAGTTCGTGCCGATCCGCGCGCCTCGACGGATCTGTACGTTGGACCAGACCCGTGTCCCGTCGCCGATCACAACGTCGTCCTCGACCGAGGCACTCTCGTGAATCGACACCATCGGCGCAGCATACGGTTTGGTGCCGCGCCCTCCCCCTCTCGGCGGCCGATCGTGGAGTGACTTCATCATGTCTTGAGATCCGTCGCTGACACCCTGACGTGCTCTATGCCAATGTGAGCAACGATGTTTCGACAATCGGCGCGCACGCGAGCCTCGCTGCCTTTCGCCGAAGACGCTGCTCGATGGGTCACGCCGCAGCAGAACGCGCCTGTTCACACGGTCACTCTGGCAGTCATGCTTCGGTTGCTCGTGCGCCACATGCCGCTGCACGCGATGGCCTGGTTCCGTACGCGACGCTTCTTTGGCGTTACGGCGTTCCAGGATTTAAGGGCTGGACCCAGCGTCGTCTGCTCCGACTGTACGGCCTCGAACTCAGTCCCGGCCAGCACATCGACGGCGGCCTCTACGTCGCGCATCCGGTCGGCTGTGTGCTCTTCGCCGACCGGATCGGGTCGAACGTCACCGTGATCGGTCAGGTCACGTTTGGAACGCGGACCGACGGCCGGTGGCCCAGCATCGGTGACGACGTGTTCGTCGGCGTGGGCGCCAGGGTGCTCGGCGGGATCTCGATCGGAGATCGGGCCCAGATCGGAGCCAACGCGGTCGTGGTCCACGATGTCGCACCCGGCACGACGGTGGTTGGCATTCCTGCCAGACCGGTTGCAGGGATGCCGTCCGGGGACCGTACCCGGTGATCGGCGCCATCCTCCGGCGGTTGGCCGCGGTGGGGAACGACCGGGGTGCTCGTGGCCGGCACATCGGCCGTCGGTGTGACGGCGACCTATCTCACCGTCCTGACTGTGGCAGCCCACGGTCGGCGGCCGGTCGGTCCAGTTGTTACGAGTGGCGGTGAACGGACTCGGTTCGTCGTGTTGATCCCTGCGCACGACGAGGAGATCGTCATCGGGCGTGCACTCGAAGCACTGTCCCGACAGGAATACTCGTCAGATCACTTCGCCGTTCACGTCGTCGCTGACAACTGCGACGACCGGACGGCCGACATCGTACGATCGCATGGGGTGTGCGTCCACGAACGCGTCGATCGAGAGCGCCCCGGCAAGGGTCCTGCGTTGAACTGGCTGCTCGAACGCTTGGTCTCGGCCGGCGAACATTTCGATGCCGTCGTGATCATCGATGCCGATACCAGTGTGCACCCAGCGTTCCTCCGTCACATGGATCCGCGCGATCCGGCGCGGTGCGAGGGCGGCCCAAGGCTTCTACACGGTGCACGACCCGGGAACATCGACGAGCGCCGGCCTGCGTTACGCCGCGCTCGCATGCCGGCATCACCTACGACCGCTCGAGACGCACGCGACTCGGGGGATCGAGCGGCCTGTACGGCAACGGAATGGTCTTCGAGGCGGCGTTGATGCAGGGTCGCCTGTGGTCGGGGCACCTGATCGAGGACGCCGAGTTCCAGATGGAACTGCTGCTCGATGGGCAGAAGGTGGCGTACGTGCCCGATGCCTCGATCGAGGCGGAGATGCCCGACACGTTGGCGGACTCGGTGAGCCAGAACCAACGATGGGAGCTCGGCCGAATTCAACTTGCACGTCGTTTCGTACCGATCCTCCTTCGACGTGCCTTCAAGGGTGACCGGTCGTTGCGAGTGGCACATGTCGACGCGGTGTTCGATCACCTCGTACCGCCGCTGTCGGTGGTGGCTGCGGTCGATGTCGCATGCGGCGCCGGAGCGCTGCTCGCCGCCGTGATCGGCCGTCGGCGCCGGTTCCGTTGGCTGCTTGCCGCCGATGTTGCATCGGGGGTGGCACTCGTCGCCCACGTCGTCGCCGGCCTCCGCTCGGTCGAGGCGCCGAGGACCGTCTACCGGTCGCTCCGCTCGGCGCCGCGCCTCGCCGTGTGGAAGGTGGGCGTCTGGCTCCGCGTACTCGTGCGCGCCGACGACGTCACGTGGACACGGACGAACCGCAATCGGGCGAACGCATGACGTTGCGACCTCCGGCACTGATCTTCGGCATACCGATCGACGACCTCACGATGGCCGAGACGCTCGACCTGATCGGAGACCTCGTCGTCGAGGGCCGGCGCGAACGGTCGACGCGCGGATCGCGACGGTGAACGTCGACTTCCTCGTCAACGCGTTCGCCAACGCCGAAGCGAGGCGGGTACTCCAGCAGGCGGATGTGTGCCTCGCCGACGGCATGCCGGTCGTGTGGGCGGCAAGATCGGCGCGGCATGCCACTGCGCGAACGCTCGCGGGCTCCGACCTCGTACCCGAGCTCGCCAGACGGGCCGAGACCACAGGATGGCGGATCCATCTGTTCGGCTCGTCGGAGGCCGTGGCGCAACGCCGAGCGCCTGCTCCTCGAGCGCCACCCCGGCATCCGGCTCACCAGCAGTGAGCGGACCGATCATGCGAGATGTCACCGACGTGGACGACGCAGTGCTCGACGAGCTTGCCGCCATCGACGCCGACATCCTGTGTGTGGCGCTCGGGAATCCCAAACAGGAGCGCTTCATCCACGCCCACCGTGAACGTCTCCGGACGCCCGTGATGATCGGCATCGGCGGTTCGCTCGACATGCTGGTCGGCGACAAGCGCCGCGCTCCGCCGTGGGCCCAGCGGAGCGGACTGGAGTGGGTCTACCGCGCGGCGCAGGAACCGGGACGACTCGGTAAGCGGTACGCGCGCGACGCTGCCGTCTTCGGCCCCCGCCTCATGCGGTTCGTCCGGACCGCCCGCGGCATGCGGGACGGGTGGTCCGCCAGTGTCGATACCACCGACGCGTCCGTCGTCGCGACTGCGGTGCCTGGGGCTGGGTCCGACCAAGCTGCTTGGAGCACAGCCGCTGACGGCCTCGTCTCCGGCGCCACTCTGGACTTCCGTTTCGACGGCGCCCGCACGATCAACGTGCCCGCCGCAGCGCAGTTCGTCGGTCTCTCCCGGATCGCGAGACGTTTGCACGCGCCGATCTCCGTTTCCGGCGTCGAGCCGGTCCTCGAGCTGTCATTCCGCGCTCTGGAGATCCCGGACGGATACATCACGTCACAGCGACGTGCGCGATGACATGACCGAGGGATCACCGACAGGTTCGCCCGGCGAGCCGCACGATCCGGCGGCCGACATCACCTGGGTCGAGTCCGCCGGTCCTCACGAGCGCGACGAACGACCTACCCGTTCCGTCACCCGCAACATGGCTGCGCTGATGGCCTCCCAATCCGCCACCTGGGTGCTCGCGACGATCGTTGCGTCGATCACTCCGAGGTTCCTCGGCGCCACAGCGCTCGGTCAGCTACGCATCAGCATCTCGGTCTGGGCAATGGCGGTCGTGTTGGCGACATTTGGCACGACCACTCTGCTCACGGCCGAGGTCGCTCCGACAGATCGATCGCGCAGCGCCTGCTCCGACAGGTCATCAGGCTCCGCCTCGCGTTGCTGGTCATGTTGTTCCCCTTCATCGCGATCCTGATGTGGGCTGGCGGTTACGACGCGACCACGGTCAAGGTCGTCGCGCTCAGCGCCGTGGCGTCGGTGTTCGTGCTGATGGGTAGCGCGTACGTGCCGACGATGTACGGCCTTCAGGAGATGGGGGCGCCGGCGCGAATCGAGGTCTTCGTCAAGCTCATCTCGGTGACGGCGAGTGTCGTCGTGCTTGTTGCCGGTGGGCGCATCTTCGCCTTGGCGTTCTTGTCGATCGCAATCGCGATCCTCAGCTTCGTGCTGGTCCGCCGCGCTTTTCGAGCGCTGCAGCCGGCCGTGCCTCGTTCGTCGCCCTTCGACGCCCGTGGGCTGGTCCGAGCGAGCGTGCCCTTCCTCCTCGTCGAAGCGTCGCTGGTCGTCTACCAGCAAGTCGACACCATCGTGATGTCGCTGCTCGTCGACAAGGAGGCGATCGGGTGGTATGCGACCGCCGACGTGCTGTTCGGGTCATTGCTGTTCGTTCCGATGATCGCGACGACCGCGATGTTCCCCGCGATCGTCGACCTCCACAGTCGCGACCCAAGGGCTGTACCGACCCTGCTGCAACGCTCATTCGACACGCTGCTCTTGATCGCGGTACCGATCGGGCTCGCAACGATCCTCGTGAGTGAGTCGTTCGTCGACTTGCTCTATGGACCCAAGTTCGCCGAGACGACGCAAGTCCTGTCGGTCTTCGGGGTGGTCATGATCCTCTCGAGCCTGACGATCCTGCTCGGACGCTTCGCACTCGCGACTGGACGGGTGAGGTTCTGGACCGGACTGCTCGTCGGTGGAATCATCCTGTCGATCCCGCTCGACATCGTGCTCGTCCCCTGGGCGGATGATCGTTACGGGAACGGCGCTGTCGGCGGAGCGCTCGCCTACGTGGTGACCGAGTCGATGATGCTGGCCGTCGGCATCGCGAGAACGGCACCGTACTTGGTGAATCGAACGACGATGGGCGCGTGCTGCGATGCGCAGTTGCAGGGGCGGCGATGTTGCTCGTCGGGTGGCCCTTGCGTTCGTTGTTCTTCCTCGTGCCCGGAGCCGTGGGGTTGGTGGCCTACGCCGTGGTGGTCCTCGCGATGTCCACACTCAACACCGATGAGCGGCTGCACATTGCCCGCCTCCGATCAGCAGTCGTGGGGAGGCTCGGTCGATGAATCTGTTGTCTGGCTCGCACCGGCCGATCCCTCGTCACCGATCAATCGCGCGATGTGAGAACCAAGGCGTGTGGCGTAGACCTCGACGTTCGCGTGGTCGACGACCCACTCACGAGCGGCCGAGCCGAGGCGTTCGAGCTCAGCCGGATCGTCGAGCAGCGCCAGGATCTCCCGTCGCAGCGCGCCAGCATCCCGGGGTGGTACATACCGCCCAGTTTGGCCATCGACGATGGTGTCGTTCTGGCCACGGGTGAGCGTACAAACCACCGGTCGACGCATCGCCATCGCCTCGAGGATCGTCGTGATCCCGGCCTGGAAGTCGACGTCGACGAGTGGCATCACCACGAGCCCTGACTCGGCGTAGAGTTCTCGCAACTCCGCGAGACCCAGCCGCCGAATCTCCACGTTGCCGGGAAGCGCCTGCGTCCTGCCGACGAATCTGCCTGCTTCGACCATGGGCTGGCGGCCGCGATAACGACGTCGACATCGAGACCATCGACCGCCTCGATCAGCGTCGGATAGTCGCGACGTTCCAATCCCGCCGAGCAGATCATGCGACGTCGGGGTGTTCGAATCGCATTTGGATCGAAGAAGTCCGTGTCGACCATGAACGGCGTGAGAACGACGTCGTCGGGATCCGCCCCCAGTTTCTCGACCACGAAGTCCCGCTGCGCGGAGCAGTAGACGACGAAGCAGTCGATCATCGGCACCAGCCGCAGCGTCCTCACCAACCATGCCTTCTTGGGGACCGACAGGATGTGCACGATCATCATGTGGCGGACGTGCCGCCGGCCGAGAAACCGGCACAACATGGCGAGGGGGATCCCGACCTGCTCGCCGTCGGTGACGATCACGCGGTAGTCGCGGCGGCGACGGAAGCACACCCATGCGAGCAGCAGGCCAGGCCCTCCGATCCGCTCGAGGACTGCGCCGAGACGGCCGGCCGCCTGCCGAGCCAAACCGACATCGAGCAGATCGGCATCGAAGGCGTCACGCATCAGCGTGTAGTCGGCCCGCGGTCGTGCTCCTCGCTCGACCTGATCGGCCAGATCCGGTGGAATCACACCGGACACGGTCAGGAGCGCTCGCTTTCGTGGTGCACGTCTCTGCTGCAAGAGGTGCACATGGTAGGGCTGTGCGCGGTTGGCGACGCCTTCAACCATCGGGCGGACAGTGTTCGAGCAGGAACCGATGCAGCTCGTCGATCTCGCCGCTGCGCAGGTTCCAGTCGTGCAACCGGTGTTCAGCGACGGTGCGGATCACCTCCGGCCGGGGTCGCTCGACACCGTGCAGGAACCGACGGAGCAAGCGCCGGCGGAGCGCCCCGACGAACGGGCGCAGCGCGGACGGGATGTCGTCGGGCTCGCCGATCGTGAGCAGGATCCATGTGGTCGCGACATCGGCGCCGCGTGGGCCCATCCCGGCGTTCGACCAGTCGATGACGACCGGCCCCCGGGGACGTCAGCATCACGTTGGCGGGGTGCAAATCGAGGTGCACGAGGCACTCGGCGGGCTCGAACCTGACCCGCAGGTCACAGGCGTCGAACTGCAACGCGGCGAGGCGGGTGTGGAGATCGGCGAGTTGGTCGGCGATCCGCGCGTAGCGCCACGGACGCTTGCCGAGCACGTCCAACATCGTCGGGCCCTCGAGACGCTCCATCACCAGGTCACGTCCGTCGGCGTCGAAGACCTCGGGGACCGGATAGCCGGCCGCCCAGGCGGCCCGCATCGCGGCCGCCTCGACCGTGGAGTCGTGGTCGGTGCGGTAACGACGCAGCACCTTGCCGTTGCCGACGTCGTACACGTCGGCGGCCCGGCCCGTGCCGATCAACGGCCCGGGTTCGCTCACGCGGCGGTCCATGCCAGCAGGTCGGCCGCCGGCATGGTGTTGATGATCCGTTCGATCGGCACGTCACGTTCGGCGGCGCGGTCGCAGCCGTGCGGTTGCCACTCGAGCTGGCCGGTGGCATGGGCGTCGGTGTCGATGCTGAACCAGCATCCGTACTCGATCGCCAGATCGATCAACTCGCGCGGTGGATCGAGCCGCTCCGGCCGGCAGTTGATCTCGACCGCAGTGCCGAACTGGGCGCACGCGGCGAACACGAAGTCGGCGTCGAACGTCGACGGCGGGCGCTTGCCGATCATCCGTCCCGTGCAATGACCGAGGATGTCGACGTGCGGCGAGGCGACGGCCAACACCATCCGCTCGGTCATCTGCTGGCGTTCCATGCGGAGCTTCGAGTGGACGCTGGCGACGACCACGTCGAGGCGGGCGAGCAACTCGTCGGCGAGATCGAGCGTGCCGTCCTCCAGGATGTCGACCTCCATCCCGGTCAGGATCCGGAAGTCATGACCGGCCGTGGTGATGTCGTCGTTGATGCCGGCGATCACTTCGAGCTGCGCCAACAGGCGCTCCTCGCTGAGTCCGTGGGCGATCGTCAGCCGGGCCGAGTGGTCGGTGAGCACCATGTACTCGTGGCCGAGTGCCATCGCGGTGGCGGCCATGTCCTCGATCAGTGCCCCGCCGTCGCTCCACGTCGAGTGCAGGTGGCAGTCGCCCCGCAGTGCGGCCCGGTACCGCTCGCCGTCCGGCGTGATGCTCACCTGCGACTCGCCTTCGAGCTTGGTGAGATAGGCGGGTGTCTCGCCGCGCAGCGCTTCGGTGATGACCCGCGCGCTCGAGTCGCCGATCCCGTCGAGGTCGGTCAGGGTCTCGTCGGCGGCTCGGGCGGCGAGCTCGTCGGCGGGCGTGGAGCGAACGACGTCGAGCGCCCGCACGAACGCCTTGGCCCGGAATCCCTTGTCGTGCATGCGATCGAGGCAGTGCACGACGCGCAGCAGGGCCTGTTCGGGGCTCATCGTCTCAGGGTAGCCAGAGCCCAAGTCAGCAAGCACAGCCACTCGGTAGCCTGCGAGGCCTCATGGAACGATTTGGGCTCGTTGGCCTCCCCAACGCCGGCAAGAGCTCGCTGTACAACGCACTGACGGGTGGCGGCGCGCTCGCCGCGCCGTACGCGTTCGCCACCAAGGACCCCAACATCGGGGTCGCGAGGGTGCCCGACGAGCGGCTCGACCGGCTGGCCGCGATGTCGAAGTCGAAGAACGTCGTGCACGCCGCGGTCCAGGTGGTCGACATCGGCGGACTCGTCGAGGGTGCCAGCAAGGGCGAAGGTCTCGGCAACAAGTTCCTCGCCAACATCCGCGAGGTCGACGCGATCGTGCTCGTGCTGCGCGCCTTCGAGGACGACGACGTCAGCGGGCCGTCCGATCCGATCGAGCACCTGCGCGTCGTCGAGATCGAGTTGGCGCTCGCCGACCTCGAGACCGTCGAGAAGCGGCTCAAGCAGGCCGAACGCCAATCGAAGCTCGACAAGACGATCATCGACGAGCTCGCCGCCCTCCGTGCGGCGAACGCTGCGTTGTCCGACGGCCTGCCGCTGTACCGGGCAGGGTTGTCGGCCGACCAGCGCGAACTGCTCGCGCCGTACTTCCTGCTCACGAACCGGCGCGTGCTCGTGGTCGTCAACGTCGGCGAGGACGAGCTCGGCCAGATCCCCGAGATCGAGGCCCGGCTGGCGGCCGAGTTCAACGACGCCGGCGACAACGTCGAGATCATCGGCATGTGCGTGCAGCTGGAGGCCGAAGCGGCGTCGATCGAGGATCCCGCCGAGCGAGCCGAGATGCTCGAGGGCTTCGGGCTCGGTGAGGGAGCACTGTTCCGGATGGTCCGGTCGGCGTATCACCTCCTCGGGCTGCGCACGTTCCTGACGACCGGCGACAAGGAGAGTCGGGCCTGGACGTTCTACGAGGGCTCGACGGCGCCGGTCTGCGCCGGTCGCATCCACACCGACTTCCAGCGCGGGTTCATCCGCGCCGAGGTGATCCGCTGGGACGAACTGCTCGACATCGGTTCGTGGAACAAGGCCAAGGACCTCGGCAAGATCCGCCTCGAGGGCAAGGACTACGTCGCCGCCGACGGCGACGTCATGGAGTTCCGCTTCAACGTCTAATGGCGGGTCGGTGGTCCGCTGTGGCGCAGCGGGTCCGACATCCAGTCTTCGACGGTGAACGGTCGGAGGCCGTACAACAGACGCGACGTCGTCGCCGCGGCGGTGGAGGACGAGTCCACGCGAGGCATAGACCTCCTGGCGCCACTTCGGACCGAACTCCGAGTCGAGCGTGGCTTCCGGCTCATCGAGGATGTCACCATTGGCCTGGACGGCCCCCTCGATCTCGACTGTCACCGCGTTGTCGTCTTCGAACCACACCACGACACCTCGCGGGGCGCCCGCGGCAGGCGGGTAGCGCCGGAACAACGTCGGCGATCCACCGAGCATCCCGCTGTGCGCCGACGAGTCGACGCTCGGACCGAGGGCCTGTTCGACGACGTCCTCGGCCGGAAACACGAGGAGCCCGTTCCACGCCGACCACTTGCCATCGGCCAAGGCCCGCAGGCTCTCGCCCACGCGCTCGTTCAGTGCACCGGAATGAGCACCCACTCACCCTCCCTCGGTTGGCGATGGTTCAGGTGAGGATTGGCGCGCACCAATGCCGCCTCGGTGATGCCGTGCTGACGAGCGATCAACTCTTTGGTCTCGGAGGCCCGTCCGCGCCGATCCGACGCGGCGACCACGCGGTGGAACGATGTCCCGGGCACCGCCAAGCCATCGCTGTGCGCGCTGGCCGGCAGTGGCCCGCCGGCGGTCAATCCCGAGTTGGCGGCGACGATGTCCGCCTCGCTCGCTCCCGTCATGATGCTCACGCCAGTCACCGACGTGATGTTGTCAGGGATGTCGACCGCGGAAGGACCTACCTCCTGGGCTGCGTTCGGACCGGAGGGGTCGACCATCGAGCCGTCCGGGTTGACGCCGATCAACTCGACGTGGCCGAGGAAGAACGCCGCGCGGGCGGCCTCGACACCGACGCTGTCGACGATCGACTCGGCCTGATCGAGGTAGTCGGCATACGAACCCGGGTCGTACTCCGGCACGAAGTCCGGCTGTGAACCCCGGGTAGTCCCCGCCTTCGACGTCGATCCGCAACGATGCATCGGCGTCGTCCTTGGCGGTGTTGATGGCACCAGCCCCGTCCAGCACAGCCTTGGTGAACAACTCGCAGAAGCCCTCGGTCAGGATCCGATTCCCGGCCGCGGCGCGACTGAAGGCGGGGTGGGCAAGAGAGTGGAAATACTCGTGCACGAGGATCTCCCATGTCGCCCACCGCTCGGCGCGCTCGGCGTCGGATGGCCCACCGTGCGCCGGAACGTCGCCCGAGAACTCTGGCGTGGGGAGGACCGCAACCTGGCTCAGGACGCGTGGTCCCGCCTGCGTGAAGAAGAACCCGAACAGGTCGTACCGACGGAGGTCGTCCATGTTGGATCCGGTGCCCATGAACTCCTGCAGGATCTCCTCGAAGAACTCGGGTTCGCCCTGTCCCTCGCGTCGCCGGTTGAAGTTGTGGTTCGTCTGGACGGCAGTGGCATCCGAGTCCGTGTCGGAGATCCACTCGGCCAGGTCGGCCGGGTTCGGAGGCCGAACCGAGGGATCACTGGCGTCGAGCAGATTCACCCCGGCTTCGAAACGGAACGAGGCTCGGGCGCGCTCCTGTGAGCGCGTGAGCACGCCGGCCGACGCCAGGTCACCGAACTCCGCGTCGGCGTAACGCTTGGCCGCCGCACCCGCACCTTCTCGCTCCTGGGTCGAGAGCACGCTGCCGGCCGCCTTGGCGGCTTCCATGTCCTGCATCCGCGGCGTGACCTCGTCGAGATGGGCCTGCAACTCGACGATCAGCTCGTCCTTCAGCTCGTCCTTCTTGGTCGCGTCCGAAACGCCATCCCATTCCTCGTCACCGCTCGAGGTCGGGTTGAGGTCGGCCTCCAGGTCCGAGACGTCGACCGTCTCCTCGTCGGCATCGTCCGTGTCGGTGTCGTCGGTCGTACCGGCGGGTCCGATGCGCCGGGTGTTGGCAAAGAGGTCCTCGCCGGTCACCACTGTCTCAGTGGTGGTCGTGGTGAGCCGATCGAGGGCCTCCCACGTGAGCGGACCCACGACACCGTCATCGTCGATGCCCTGATCGACCTGGAACTGCCGCACAACCCGCTCCGTCGCACGGTCGAACCGACCCGTCACCTCGAGGGGCGTGCCTGCCGTTGCGATCTCGTTCAGCCGCTCCTGGACCTGGACCACACCCGCGCTCGTCGCGCCTCGCCGGAGCCAGACCTGACCGGACGCCCCCATCGCGGCAGAAGCTGGGTCGGCGAGACGCTGTACCCCTGCTCGTTGCAGGAGAACGTTGACGGCGGCGTTGCCGACGAGCCGCTGGAGCGCGAGCAAGGGGTGGACGCCTGTGTCACGTGTCCGATGATCTGGCGGCGCGTCGGCGACAGGCGCCCGGCGAGTGTGGATTCGTTCCACCCGTCCAGTACAGCCGAAATCCGCATCGCCGTACGACGTCGCGGAGGTCATTCACGGGCAACGGTCGTTGCCCTTTCGGGCAACGGCTCGTGGCCGCAGCCTGTTACGACGGACGACACGCGTGGCACACTTCGGACGTGCCGTGGTTGGTGAGCGACGCCCGGGTCTTTGCGTCGGCCGACGTGGCTTCCAATCGATCCGCACGGCGAAATGGCCTGCTCGGACGCGATGGATTCGAGGGTGCGTTGGTGCTGCGTCCGTGTCGGTGGGTGCACACGATCGGGCTGCGCTTCGCACTCGATGTCGCCTACCTCGACGAGGAGGGTGTGGTCCTGAAGACGGTGCGAATGGCGCGTCATCGCATCGGGATGCCGGTGTGGAACGCCCGGACGGTGATCGAAGCCGAAGCGGGCGCGTTCGAACGATGGGGACTCAATGTCGGTGACGTCGTCGAGGTGCGGGACGACGACGCGTGACCGGGGCCGCCCCCACCCTCCATCTCGTCGCGACACCGATCGGCAACCTCGGCGACCTTGCACCTCGGGCGGTCGACGTGCTCGGAAGTGTGGCGCTCGTGTGCTGCGAGGACACCCGGCGGACCGGCCGGCTGCTCCAGCACGCCGGCATCCGAGCCACCCGGCTCGCGGTGTGCAATGAGCACACCGAGCTGAGTCGAATCACCGACGTGCTGGACACCCTGCGCGCCGGCGACGACGTCGCGCTCGTCACCGACGCCGGCACGCCGGGCATCTCCGACCCCGGCGAACGGCTGGTGCGGGCGACGCTCGATGCCGGGTTCCGCGTGTCGGCCGTGCCCGGACCGGTCGCCGCGGTGACGGCGCTCGTGATCTCGGGGTTGCCGACGTCGCGCTATGTCTTCGAGGGCTTTCTCCCTCGCGCCGGCAAGGAACGTTCGAATCGTCTCGCCGACATCGCGGCCGAGCAACGGACGGTGGTGATCTACGAGGCACCGCACCGCATCCAGCGCACGGTGCACGACCTCGCCGCGGCGTGCGGCGGCGACCGGCAGGTCGCGATCGCCCGCGAGCTCACGAAGCTGTACGAGACCGTCACGCGCGGCTCGCTCGACTCGATCGACATCGGCGACCCGCGAGGCGAGTACGTGATCGTCCTCGCCGGGCGCGTCAGCACCACCGAGCCGCCCGACGACGACACGATCCGGGGCGCTCTGAAGTCGCACCTCGACGCCGGGGCGACGCGGCGCGATGCCGCGGCGGCCGTCGCGAGTCAACTCGGTGTGCCCAAACGCACGGCCTACGCGCTCGCGACCGCGATGCGTGGCGCCGGTACCCTCACCGCCACGACCAGCGACAACAACAGCAGTCGAGCAACACAGACGGAGGATTCCAGGTGAGCGAGTACGTCGGCGTCGCGAGCTCCGGTCCGAGCGCCGCCTTCTTCGACCTCGATCGAACGCTCATCTCCGGATCGTCGGCGTTCACGCTCGCCATCGCCGGACGCAGCGCAGGACTCATCCCCAACCGGGAGTTCGTGCGCGACACGTTCGGCGCGCTGTCGTTCAAGTTGCGCGGCGCGAGCGACGGCACCACCGACGAGATCCGCGATCGCGTGCTCGGCTTCGTGAAGGGCAAGCGTCAGGACGACCTCGTCAAGCTCAACGAGCGCGTGCTCCCGACTCTGCTCGGCAAGATCCGCCCCGAGGCGCGACGACTGCTCGACCTCCACCGCGATGGCGGGCGGGCGACGTACATCGTGTCGGCCGCGCCGCACGAGATCGTCGAGCCCCTCGCCCACGCGCTCGGCATGACCGGCGGCATCGGCACGAAGGGGCAGGTGGTCGACGGGATGTACAACGGCGCGCTGGACGGCCCGTTCTGCTACGGAGCGGGCAAGGTGGAGGCGATCCGCGAGCTGGCGAGGTGGGAGGGTCTCGACCTGGCCCAGTGCTACGCGTACAGCGACTCGGCCAGCGACCTGCCGATGTTGCAGGCCGTCGGCCATCCCGTCGTCGTCAACCCCGACGGCCGCCTCGAACGCCACGCCCGCCGGCACGGCTGGCCCATCGTGCACTTCAGCCAGCGCACCAAGCTGGTGATCAGGCGCACCGCCGCCGGGGTGGCCACCACCGCGATCGGCGGGGCGGCGTTCATCGCCGGGGCCCGCACCGGTCGCCGCCGTTCCCGGTTCATGCCCTGGATCTAGGGTTCGGGGATCTAGGTTTCGGGGATCTAGGTTCGGGCGATCCAGGTTCGGGCGGGACCGGCCGGGGGGTCAGTGACAGCTGGCGGCTCTGGGCCACGAGCACGCCGCGCGAATCCCACATCTCGGCGTCCTCCTCGACGAGCCCACCCTGGATGAACCGGCTCCGGTAGACGCATCGCAGTGGGCCGGGCGACGGCACGCCACGCACGTGCACGGTCAGCTCGAGGGTCGGCACCCACGCGACCGGCAGGGCCGTGTTGAACACGGGCGGCGGGAACGCGTCGGCGACGAAGAGCAGGGCGACGGCGTCGATCTGCTGGCCGTCGGGGAACGCGAACCAACCGGCGATCTCGGCCCGCCCCGTCGGCTCGCCGAGCCGGAACCCGTCGTCGCCCGGCCGCAGCCGGACCGCGAGCCGGTCGAACAGAACGGGTGAGAAGTCGTCGGTCGCACCACGCGGTACCACGCATTCGTCGAGCGGCGGGAGCTCGGGCGGGGTGCCGGTGACGATCGTCGGGCCGTTCTCCGTCTGGTGGCCGAACGTCCCGAGCAAGCGCATCACGTCGCGTCCGTCCTGGCGCATCGTCGCGTTCGCCGTCGCCAGTCGCCGGCCGTCGCGAACCGTGTCGACCTCGACCGTGCACGGCCCGGTCGGTGCCGGGGCGAGGAAGTGGGCGGTCACCGTCAGCGGCGGACGACCGACGTGGTCGGCCATCGCCCGCCCGCAGATGGCCATGAGGAACCCGCCGTTGGCGTTGCCCACGATGTCCCAGCCGTTGGTGACGCTGGCCGCGTACGACCCGTCGCCGAGATGGCGCACCGCCGTCGCCCGATCGAACTCGCCGTTCATCACGGGAAAGCTAAGGCCATCGCCGTAAGAGTATGAACCTGGCTACTTCTAACTCAGCAACGGTCACCCGGCTCGGTAGCGTGCCCCGCGTGAGTCGGTTCTACGTCACGACCCCGATCTACTACGTCAACGCCGAGCCCCACCTCGGCCACGCCTACACCACCATCGTCGGCGACGCGCTGCACGCGCTGGCACCGGCTGCTCGGCGACGACGTCAAGTTCCTCACCGGCACCGACGAGCACGGTCTCAAGATCCAGCAGGCGGCCGAGGCCGCCGGCACGTCGCCGCAGGAGTTCGCCGACGGGATCGCCCCGAAGTTCGTCGAGGCGTGGCGGCGGCTCGAGATCGCCAACGACGACTTCATCCGCACGACCGAACCGCGTCACAAGCGCGCCGTCGTCGAGCTGCTGCAGCGCTGTTACGACGCCGGCGACATCGAGCTCGACCTCTACAGCGGCAAGTACTGCGTGTCGTGCGAGGAGTACTACACCGACGACGAGCTGATCGACGGCGAACTGTGCCCGATCCACAAGCGGCCGGTCGACCACTTCGAGGAGGAGAACTACTTCTTCCGCCTGTCGCGGTTCCAGGACCGCCTCCTCGACTGGTACGCGTCGCACCCCGGGGCGATCGTCCCGGACTTCCGCGGCAACGAGGCGATCGGCCTCATCAGGGGCGGGCTGCGCGACTTCTCGGTGAGCCGCACGAGCCTGAAATGGGGCATCCCGTTGCCGTGGGATCCCGCCCATGTCGCGTACGTGTGGTTCGACGCCCTCACCAACTACCTGGCGGCGGTCGGCTTCGGCGACGACAGCGTCGACTACACCGAGTGGTGGCCGGTCGACTACCACCTGATCGGCAAGGACATCATCCGCCACCACTGCGTGTACTGGCCGGCGATGCTGATGTCGGCCGGTGTCGAGCTCCCCAAGGGATGGGCGGTCGGCGGCTTCCTGCTGACCGATGGGGAGAAGATGAGCAAGACCACGGGCAACGTGATGAGCCCGCTCGATCTCATCGACACCGTCGGCGTCGACGGGTTCCGCTACTACGTCCTCGCCGAGACGCCGTACGGACAGGACGGAGACTTCACCGTCGACGGGCTCATCGGGCGCTACAACTCCGACCTCGCCAACAACCTGGGCAACCTCGTGTCGAGGGTCGCCACCGTGGTGGAGAAGAAGTGCGGCGGCATCGGCCCGACGCCGAACCCCGACAGCCCACTGGCGGCCGCCGCACAGGCGGCGTACGCCGCGACGCACGCCGCATGGGACATCGTCGCTCCCAGCCGGGCACTCGAGGCGACGTGGCAGCTGATCCGGGCGACGAACGCGCACCTCGAGGCGAACGAACCATGGCGCGCCGACCCCGGTCCGGCGGTCGATGCCGTGATGGGCGACGCCCTCGAGGCGCTGCGGATCGTGTCGGTCCTCAGCTTCCCGGCGCTGCCGGCGACCGCGCAGGTGGTCTGGGAGCGGATCGGGTTCGAGGGTGACATCTCGATCGAACGGCTGCCGGCGGCGGCCGAATGGGGTCAGTACCCGGGCGGCCTTCGCGTCACCAAGGGCCAGCCGCTGTTCCCCCGCATCGCGACCTGACCGGCGACGACATGAGCTGGGTCGACTCCCATTGCCACGTCCACGACGAACGGATCCCGGATGGGACCGCGGGCGCGGTCGCGACCGCCCAGCAGTCCGGCGTGGCGAGGATGATCACGGTCGGGTGTGACCGGGCCACGTCGGAGGCGGCGATCGCCACCGCGGCCGCCCACCCCGGCGTCTTCGCCACGGTCGGCCTCCACCCCCACGAGGCGACCGCCGGCGTCGACACGATCGCCGACCTGGTCGACACACCCGGCATCGTCGCCGTCGGCGAGGCCGGGCTCGACTACTACTATGACCACGCTCCACGCGAGGCGCAGCGGGCCGCGTTCGCCGCCCAGATCCAGCTCGCGCACGGCCACGGGTTGCCGCTCGTGATCCACAGCCGCGACGCGTGGACCGACACGTTCGACATCCTCGCCGCCGAGGGGGTGCCCGCCCGCACGATCTTCCACTGCTTCACCGGCGGTCCCGACGAGGTCCGCCGTTGCCTCGATCTCGGGGCGTTCGTCAGCTTCTCGGGCATCGTGACGTTCAAGGGCGCGACCGACGTCCACGCCGCGGCCGTCCTCTGCCCGCTCGAACGACTGCTCGTGGAGACCGACAGCCCGTACCTGGCGCCGGTCCCCCACCGCGGCGCGACCAACCGGCCGGCCTGGGTTCCCCACGTCGGACGGTTCATCGCCGATCTGCGGGGGGTGACCACGGAGAGTGTCGAGGAGTCCAGCTCGGCCGCCGCCGGTCTTGCGTTCCCGCTGATCGATTCCTAGCCTGGATAGCCCACCGCGCTCCGGCCGTTCCGGTCTGGGCGCACGCGGGCGGAACCGTGTTCAAATTCGACCTGACCGACCAGCGGCGACTGGCGGTGGCTGCCGCCATCACCGTGATCGCGCTTCCCTCGCTGTGGCTGACCAGCCGCAACGAGGAGGCTGGCGCGCCGAACGTCGCGACGGCCGGTGTGGCGATCTCACCCGAGACCGGCTCGGTCTCCACGGTCGGGTTGGGCCTCGGCGACCCGATGGGCTCACCCGGCGCCGCATACCTCGACGGTCCGCCGGCCGGCAGTTCGCCTGCCGTCATCAACATCGCGATCCCCACCGAATCGCCCGGGACGCACATCTCGGGAACCGCCTCCTACCGCAGCAGCCTGCACTCCGCTGAGGTGTGCCAGGTCAAGGACGCGCCGTTCGGCGCCACCGTCACGGTGACCAACCTCGACAACAGTCGCTCGGTGAAGTGCACCGCGTCGGTCTCACCGGCCGGCCTCCTCGACTCGGTCGTGATGCACACAGATGCCTTCTTGGTGATCGCCGACCTCGCCGACGCGCCGGTGCCGGTCGAGATCAGCTGGTGACCCACTCGCGCCAGGCGATTCGTGCCCTGCTCGACGGCATCGGCACGACACCCCGCCGCGGCCTGGGTCAGAACTTCGTCGCCGACCCCAACACGGTGCGCCGGATCGCCCGCCTCGCAGGCGTCGGACCCGGCGATCGTGTCGTCGAGATCGGCGCCGGCCTCGGCTCGTTGACGCTGGCGCTGGCCGAGACCGGGGCCCACGTCACCGCGGTGGAGGTCGATCCTCGGATCGCCGGTGCGCTGCGCACGGTGTTGTCAGATGCGGCGTGCGGCGGGCGCCGGACGTGACCGTGATCGAAGCCGACGCGATGACGCTCGACTGGCCGGCCGTGCTCGGCGGCGGCGACCACTGGACGCTCGTCGCCAACCTGCCGTACAACGTCGCCACGCCGCTCGTGTGCGACCTGCTCGACGCGGTGCCGGCGATCGAACGGATGCTCGTGATGGTGCAGCGCGAGGTGGCCGACCGGTTCGTCGCCGATCCGGGGTCGAAGCAGTACGGAGCCGTGAGCGTGAAGATCGCCTATTGGGCGTCCGCTCGTCTCGTGGGCGTCGTGCCGCCGTCGGTCTTCGTTCCCCGACCCAACGTCGAGTCGGCACTCGTCGAGATCACCCGCCGCGCGCCACCGACGACCGACCCCACCGAGTTGTTCTCGCTCGTGCGGACGGCATTCGGTCAGCGTCGCAAGATGTTGCGGCGTTCGCTGGCTGACCGCGTGACGCCGGAACAGTTCGCGGCGGCCGCGATCTCCGCCGAGGCACGTCCGGAGCAACTCGACGTCGAAGCGTGGTGCCGCCTCACGGAAGCGGTGTCGGCGTGACGATCGAACTGATCGCGCCGGCGAAGCTCACACTCGGCCTGCGCATCACTGGCCGGCGCGACGACGGTTACCACCTCATCGACGCGGAGATGGTCACCCTCGACCTGCACGACATCCTGACGATCGACACATCGTCGAATGGCCTGTCCGCCGGTGGCCCGTTCGCGACCGGCGTGCCCCTCGACGAGACCAACCTCGTCAGCCGCGCGCTGCACCTCATCGGGCGTCGCGCCCACGTCACGATCGACAAGCGCATCCCGCACGGCGGTGGCCTGGGCGGCGGCTCGTCGGACGCCGCGGCGGTGCTGCGGTGGGGCGGCGTCACCGACCTCGCAGCGGCGGCCGCGATCGGCGCGGACGTCGCGTTCTGCCTCGTCGGCGGCCGCGCCCGGGTGCGCGGGATCGGCGACATCGTCGAGCCGCTCCCGTTCGTCGACCGCTCCGTCACCCTCGTGGTGCCGCCACTCAACGTCAGCACCCCGGCGGTCTATCGGGCGTGGGACGAGCTCGGCGGGCCGGCCGCGCCGGGCCCGAACGACCTCGAACCGGCGGCCATCGCCGTGGTGCCCGAGTTGGCACGCTGGCGCGACCGGATCGATGAGCTCAGCGGGGAGCGGCCGATCCTCGCCGGCAGCGGCGCCACGTGGTTCGTCCACGGGCAGCACAGCAACGCCCTCGCCGAGCTGAGCGACGAGGGCGCGACGGTGATGTCGGCACGCACGCTGCCAGCGACCGGGATCCGGAGCTGAGGACTCGCACGCTGCCAGCGACCGGATCTGGAGCTGATTACTTGCGGCGTTGATGGCGCGTGCGGCGGAGCATCTTCTTGTGCTTCTTCTTCCGCATGCGCTTGCGCCGCTTCTTGACGAGCGAACCCATAAGGGAGACACGCTAGCGGCCAGCGGTGTCAGCCGTGCCAGCCATGCCAGCCAATGACGTCGTTCGTGTACGCCCGCAGGCAAACCCACGGCGCTACCGTGACGCACACCGGCACACGCGTGCCGGACAACAGTCGAAAGTCGTCGAGAACCACCGTCCGGGGTCGTTCAATGGTAGGACAGCGGGTTTTGGTCCCGTTTATAGGGGTTCGAATCCTCTCCCCGGAGCCGTGAGGCGCACTCCCCTACGTCATTGTCGCCAAGGTCCATATCGGAGGTCAGCATGACAGTCTCCGCGATCATCCTCGCCGCCGGCGAAGGAACGCGCATGCGTTCCAGCCGGCCCAAACCACTGCACCGGATCTGTGGCCGACCGATGGTCGTCCACGTCGTCCACGCGCTCGAGAAGCTCCATCCGGCGCGCACCGCCGTGGTCGTCGGCCACGGCGCCGAGCTCGTCACCAAGAAGGTGCTCGAGCTGGCGCCGCCGTGGTCGAACATCGTGTTCGTCGAGCAGGCCGAACAACGTGGTACCGGCGATGCGGCCGCGATCGGCATGGGCGCCCTGCCGGGCGACGACTACGACGACTCGATCGTCGTCGTGCTGCCCGGCGACACGCCGTTGCTGCGTCCCGAGACGCTCGACGAGCTGATCGCCACGCACGTCGCCAACGGGAACGCGGCGACGCTGCTCACCAGCGTGATGGACGACCCGACCGGCTACGGCCGCGTCATCCGGGCGCCCGACGGGCGGGTGCTGCGAATCATCGAACAACGCGACGCGACGCCCGACGAGCTCGACGTCCGCGAGGTCTGCACGAGCATCTACGCGTTCCCGGCGCGACCTCGTCGGCCCCGCCCTGCGCAACCTCACCACCAACAACTCCCAACACGAGTTCTACCTCACCGACGTGATCGGCGGGCTGGCCGTGATGGGGCACCGCATCGGCTGCCTGCAGGCGCCCGCCGGCGAGACCCAGGGCGTCAACGACCGGTGGCAGTTGGCGCTCGCCGAGCGTGAGCTGCGCGCCCGGACCAACCGCCGCTGGCTGCTCAACGGCGTCACGATGCTCGATCCACGCCAGACGTTCATCGACGTCACCGTGCAACTCGGACGTGACGTGACGATCTATCCGGGCACGATCCTGCAGGGTCAGACGGTGATCAGCGAAGGGTGCGAGATCGGACCCGACACCAGGCTCGACGACTGCGTCATCGGCGCCTCGAGCCGTGTCGAACACACCGTCGGACGCGACGCCGAGGTCGGCGAAGGGGCGATCGTCGGTCCGTACGCGTACCTCGGACCGGGATCGTCCGTCGCTGGGGGAGTCACGACCGGAGCGTTCTACACTGCGAGTACGGAGTAACGGCCGTCACGTGGCCACGGGGAGAGGCAACAGATGGAGAAGGTGACCACCAAGCGCCTCGCGCTCTACTCCGGCCGCACGCACCCTGAGCTGGCGGAGGAGGTGGCCACCCATCTGGGCATCGAGCTCGGCCATCCGAACATCGTCGAGTTCGCCAACGGCGAGATGCGCCCGCGCTTCGGCGAGAGCGTGCGCGGCACCGACGTCTTCGTGATCCAGAGCCACTACGGGGTCGACGGACACTCGATCAACGACTCGATCATGGAGCAGCTGATCATGATCGACGCCGCGTCGAGGGCGTCGGCGAAGCGGATCACCGCCGTGTGCCCGTTCTACGGCTACGCCCGCCAGGACCGCAAGGCCGAGGGTCGCGAGCCGATCACCGCCCGCCTCGTCGCCGACATGTTCAAGGCCGCCGGCGCCAAGCGGATGATCTCGATCGATCTCCACTCCGGCCAGATCCAGGGCTTCTTCGACGGGCCGGTCGACCACCTCACCGCGATGCCCGTGCTCGAGCAGTACATCCGGGAGCAGGCGCCGAACCAGCCGGTCATCGTCTCGCCCGACTCCGGCCGCATCAAGGTCGCCGAACGTCTCGCCCAGCACCTCGGCGACTGTGGAGCCGACCTGGCGTTCATCTACAAGCGCCGGCCGAAGGGCACCACCAACGTCGCCGAGGCGAAGGAAGTCATCGGCGAGGTCGAAGGCCGGCTGTGCATCCTGACCGACGACATGATCGACACGGGTGGCACCATCGTTTCGGCCGCCGAGATCCTGCTCGCCCGGGGCGCCACCGAGGTGTGGGCGATGGCCACCCATGGCGTGCTGTCGGGCGGGGCGATCGATCGGCTCAAGAACTCGGCCGTGTCCCGCATCGTGCTCACCAACACCCTCCCGCTGCCGCCTGAGAAGCAGATTCCGCAGATCGAGGTGCTCTCGGTCGCCGAGATCCTCGCCGAAGCGTTGTCGGCCGTCTTCGACGACACCAGCGTGAGCGAGATCTTCCACGGCGACAATCTCGCGCTGAGGTCGGATGGTCGGGCACGTTTGGTCGCCGGCCGTCCGCCGTAGCATTTCGGCGGCGCTGTCGCAGCGCTCCGCTCCATCTGACTCACACCCTGACATCGAAGGCCTGATCACCATGTCTGACACCGTTCTTGTCGCCGAAACCGGACGCCCCACGGGCAGCGCCGCCTCACGGCGGCTGCGTGGCCAGGACTGGATCCCCGGCGTCGTGTACGGCCTCGGCATGGAGCCGCTGGTGGTGTCGGTCAAGCGCCGCGATCTGCGCCACGCGCTGTCCGGAACGGCCGCGCTCAACACGGTCCTCGATCTGCAGGTCGACGGCACGACCTACTCGGCGATCGTCAAGGACCTCCAGCGCCATCCGGTGCGTCGCAACGTCAGCCACGTCGACTTCATCCAGGTCAACCTCAACGCCGAGATCACCGTGTCCGTGCCGTTGCGGCTCGAGGGCACGGCGCTCGAAGTGCTCAACAACGACGGCCTCGTCGACCCCGCCGTCGACTCGATCGAAGTCGTGTGCACGCCGCGCAACATCCCCGACGAGTTCGTCGTCGACATCAGCGACATGAAGATGGACACCGTCATCCGCCTGTCCGACATCACCCTGCCCGAGGGCGTCACCGCAACCGGTGATCCCGACATGGCGGTCGTGACCGTGCTCGTCATGCGCGCCAGTGAGCTCGAGACCGACGCCGTCGCCGCCGAGGAGGCGGTCGAGGGCGAAGAGGGTGCCGAGGGCGAAGGTGCCGAGGGCGAGGGTGCCGAGGGCGCCGGCGGAACGCCAGAAGCTGCCGGCGAGTCCGGCGGCGACACCAGCAGCTGATCGCTCGAGCAGTCGGCGATGGGGTTGTTCGACCGGCGCGCCGGTAAGGGCACGCCGTTCGACTGGCTCGTCGTCGGGCTCGGCAATCCCGGCAAGGAGTACGCGCGCACCCGCCACAACGTGGGTGAGGACGTCGTCCGCGTGCTCGCCGAGCGTCGCGGCGACACGCTGAAGTCGGGTCGCGACAACGCCCTCGTCGCCGAGTCGAGGATCGGTGACCAGCGCGTCGTGCTCGCCTTCCCGCTCACCTACGTGAACGAATCGGGTCAGGCCGTGTCGGCCCTGGTCCGTCGGTACCGCATCGAGGAACCGGAGCAGATCATCGTCGTCCACGACGAGCTCGACCTCGAACCGGGGGTCCTGCGGATCAAGGCTGGAGGCGGGCTGGCCGGCCACAACGGTCTGCGCAGCGTCGTCGCCCACCTGAAGTCGCAGGACTTCCTCCGGGTCCGCATCGGCGTCGGCAAGCCGCCGAGCAAGGAGCGCGGCGCCGGCCACGTGCTGTCGAAGCTCCCCAAGCGCGAGCGCGAGCTGCTCGACGTCAAGATCGCCGAGGCCGCCGACGCCGTCGAGACAATCGTCACCGAAGGCGTCGACGCGGCCATGCGCAACTTCCACGCCCCCTAGATAGGTTCCGTATCCCCCGTTCTGTCTGCGTCAGATCGCGCTCCGCTTCATCTGAAGCAGACAGAACGGAATGAATTTGATGTCGCTGACTGAACTCCCCTCACTGCTGCGCGACGAGCCGGGGCTGACGCGCGCGCTCGGTGATCCATCGGCGCGGATCGCGGTCGTCGAGGTCGCGCGACCGATGGCGATCGCGGCCTTGGCCCAGCTGTCGGGACGGCGGCCACTCGTCGTCGCCTGCCCGACGGGCGCCAGCGCCGGCCAACTGTTCGACGACCTCACCCAGTTCATGCCCGAAGGTGACGTCGCTCACTTCACGGCGTGGGAGACGCTGCCGTTCGAGCGCGTCAGCCCGAGCGTCGAGACGATGGGGCAGCGGCTCGAAGTGCTGTGGCGGCTGCGCAACCCGGAGCGCACACCGGCCATCGTCGTCGCGGGAGTGCGCGCCCTGCTCCAGAAGTTGGGACCGGGAGCGACGACGACCGAACCGATCGTCGTCCGGCCGAACGCGATCGTCGATCCCGACAAGCTGACCGAGACACTCGTCGAGTTCGGGTACCGCCGCGAGGAGTTGGTCGAGCATCGCGGCGAGTTCGCCCGGCGGGGGGCCATCGTCGACGTCTACCCGTCGACCGCCAACGCGCCGATCCGCATCGATCTGTGGGGCGACGAGGTCGACCGGCTGACGCGCTTCGGCGTCAACGACCAGCGCTCGACGGTCGACCTCGACGAGGTGATGATCTTCCCGGCGCGCGAGCTGACACCCACGGACGACGTCAGCCGCCGCGCCGACGAGCTCATCGCGGCCGAGCCGTGGGGGCGTGAGCAATGGGAGCGCCTCGCCGAAGGCCTGCACTTCGACGGGATGGAGTCGTGGCTGCCGTGGCTCGTCGACGAGGACCGGTTGCTCACCGACGTCCTGCCGCCGCACGCCAAGGTCGTGCTGGTCGAGCCACGCCGGATGCGCGACCGGGCGACCGAGCTGCTCGCCGAGGAGGACGACCTCGCCAAGGCGCTCGCCTCGACCTGGGCACGCGATCCCGACAAGACGTTCCCGCGCCTGCACGCGTCGCCCGATGCGCTGCTCGCGTCGAGCGGCTCGTTCTGGACGATCGACTCGACGCCGGAGTCACCCGAGATCCCCGTCGTCGAGGCGTCCGGCTGGGGGCCGGTCGGGGGCGACGCGAGCGGGCTGGCGAAGCGGCTCGGCGAGTTGCTCGCCCAGCAATACCGCGTCATCGTCGCCGCCGACGGAGAGGGCTCGGCGCAGCGCCTGCACGAACTGCTGCTCGACCACGGGCTCGACCTCCCCGTTGTCGAGGACGGCGGTGACGCCACGCGTCCCGGTGGCCGCGTCGTCGTCGCCCCGCTGCACCGCGGCTGCACGCTGCCGAACGCCAAGGTGGCGATCATCTCCGAGTCCGACCTCACCGGACGGCGACGATCGCATCGCACGGCGCGCCCGCCGCGGCGCGAGAGTGCGCGCTTCTTCGAGGACCTCAAGGCCGGTAACTACGTCGTCCACCACCAGCACGGCGTCGGGAAGTACGAGGGCATGGTCAAGCGCACGATCGGCGGCGTCGAGCGCGACTACCTGCTCATCGCCTACAAGGGCGGCGACAAGCTCTACGTGCCGTCCGACCAGATCGACACGCTGCGTCAGTACGTCGGAGGTGAAACGCCGACGCTGCACCGTCTCGGCGGCAGCGACTTCGCCAAGGCCAAGAGCCGGGTCCGGTCAGCGGTTCGCGAGATCGCCCAAGAGCTCGTCGTGCTCTACCAGAAGCGGGTCCACAGCGTCGGCCACTCGTTCGGCCCCGACACGCCATGGCAGCACGAGATGGAGGAGGCGTTCCCGTATGTCGAGACGCCCGACCAGCGGGTGGCCATCGACGACGTGAAGAGCGACATGGAGCGGGCGTACCCGATGGACCGCCTGGTGTGTGGCGACGTCGGGTTCGGCAAGACGGAGGTGGCGATCCGGGCCGCGTTCAAGGCGATCCAGGAGGGCAAGCAGGTCGCCGTCCTCGCGCCGACCACACTGCTCGCCAACCAGCACGGCAACACGTTCGCCGATCGCTTCGCCGGGTACCCGATCCGCGTCGAAGTGCTCTCCCGGTTCCTCACCAACGCCCAGGCCAAGCAGGTCATCGACGGGTTGCGCACCGGCGAGGTCGACTGCGTGATCGGTACCCACCGCCTGCTCACCAACGACGTCACCTTCAAGGACCTCGGCCTGCTCGTCGTCGACGAGGAGCAGCGTTTCGGAGTGCAGCACAAGGAGGCGATGAAGAAGCTGAAGGTGAACGTCGACATCATCACGCTCACCGCCACGCCGATCCCGCGCACGCTGGAGATGTCGCTCGTCGGGATCCGCGACCTCTCGCTGTTGCAGACCCCGCCGGCCGACCGCCAACCGATCCTCACGTACGTGGGCGAGTACGACGAGCGGGTCGCGATCGAAGCGATCCGGCGCGAGCTGCTTCGTGAGGGGCAGGTCTTCTGGGTCCACAACCGCGTGCAGTCGATCGAGACGGCGGCCGTCCGCCTGCGCCAACTCGTACCGGAGGCCCGCATCGCGGTGGCCCATGGGCAGATCGACGAGGGCACGTTGGAGCAGGTCGTCGTCGACTTCTCCGAAGGTCGCTACGACGTGCTCGTGTGCACGACGATCATCGAGTCGGGCATCGACATGCCGACGGTCAACACCCTGGTGGTCGAGCGCTCCGACCTGCTCGGGTTGGGTCAGATGCACCAGCTGCGCGGTCGGGTCGGGCGCAGCGGTCAACGCGCCTACGCCTACTTGTTCCACCCGCGCGACCGGACGTTGACCGAGGAGGCGTACGAACGGCTGCGCACGATCGGCGAGTCGACCGAGCTCGGTTCCGGCTTCCGGATCGCGATGCGCGACCTCGAGATCCGCGGTGCCGGCAATCTGCTCGGCGAGGCGCAGTCGGGTCACATCGCGGCGGTCGGATACGACCTGTACTGCCAGATGGTCACCGAGGCGGTCGCCGAGATGAAGGGCGAGCCGATCGCCCAACCGTCGGAGATCAAGCTCGACGTGCCGACCGATGCCTTCCTCCCGGCCGACTACGTCACCAAGGAGGAACTGCGGTTGGAGGCGTACCGGCGGCTGGCGGCGGTCACGAGCGAGTCGGAGGTCGCCGACATCCGCGCCGAGTGGGAGGACCGCTATGGCCCGCTGCCCGAGCCCGCCGAGGCCCTGCTGATGGTCGGTTCGCTGCGCGCCGAGTGCAACCGGCTGGGCATCACCGACATGCAGATCACGGTCAGCCAGGCGCGCCTGTCGCCGATCGAGCTCAAGCTCAGCGAGTCGATGCGCCTCAAACGCCTCGCCCGCGACGCGATCTTCAAGGAGGACCAGCGCCAGCTCGTCATCCCGATCGCACGCGGCAAGGATCCGGCGACGTTCCTCGTCGGCTTCCTCCGCGAGTTGATCCCCGATGGCGACCGGTAGGTTCTGCGGGCGTGAGTCGCCGAGCGGTTGCCGTCCCGATCCTCCTCCTTGCCGCCACGGCCACCGGATGCTCCACGTTCTCCGACAACGACTCCGCCGCGCGTGTCGCCGATTTCGAGCTGTCGCAGGACGAGTTCAGCGAACTGCTCGTCGCGGCAACGCCTGGAGCTGAGCCCGACGAGGCGCTCGAGCTGTCGGGCGAGACGGCCCGTGACCTGCTCAACACGTGGATCCTCACCAGGGTCCTCGAGGTCGACCTCGCCGCCAGCGACACCACCGTCGACGCCGCCGCGACCCAGGCCGCCGCGGAGCAGCTCGAAGCCTCCAACCCCGAAGCGTGGGCGACGACACCGGCCCCGATGCAGAACCTCCAGATCGAGCAACAGGCCGCGATCGCGACCTGGTCGGCGCTCGAGGTGCCGCCCCCCTCCGACGCCGAGTTGCTCGCGCAGTACGACGCCGGCACCGCGGAGTCGGGCTTCGTGTGCGGCGCCCACATCCTCGTCGAGACCGAGGCCGAGGCCGAGTGCGATCCTCGATCAGCTCGAGGGCGGTGCCGACTTCGGCGAGCTGGCCGCGAGCGAGTCGATCGACACGGGCTCGGGTGCCAACGGCGGAAACCTGCCGTGCGCTCTGACCGGCAACTTCGAAACCGCCTACGTCCCCGAGTTCGTGGAGGCGGCCCTGACGGCCGAGTTGGGCGAGCCGGTGGGACCCGTCCAGAGTGAGTTCGGGTACCACGTCATCGTCCTGCGACCATCCGATCAAGTCGACCCGGCCGAGCTGGCTGCGCTGTACACCGACGTGACGCAGCGCTTCCAGCGCGCCGCGAACGCGATCGACATCTACGTCGACCCGCGGTTCGGTGCGTTCAACTCAGCCAGCGGCGTCGTCGCCCTCGGGTGACCGGACGACGCGACACCGAGCGTCCGGGCGTCGTCGTCGTCGGGCTCGGCCCAGGGAGCCCCGAGCACGTCACGGTCGAGACACTCGCGGCGATCGAGCGCATCCCGCGGCGCTTCCTCCGCACGCGCCGGCACCCGTCCGCACACCTCGTACCCGATGCGGTCGCGTTCGACGACGTGTACGAGGCGGAGGACACGTTCGACGACGTGTACACCGAGCTCGTCGACCGGCTCGTCCGCGCCGCGCTGGACTTCGGTGAGGTGCTGTATGCGGTCCCGGGCAGCCCCCTGGTCCTCGAGCGCAGCGTGCGTTACCTCGTCGCCGACGACCGTGTCGCGTGCACGGTCCTGCCGGCGCTCTCGTTCCTCGACGTCGCGTACGCACGCCTCGGCATCGATCCGGTCGACGTCGGGCTGCGGCTCATCGACGGCCACGACTTCGCCGTCGCCGCGGCCGGTGAGCGGGGACCGTTGCTGGTCGCCCACACCCATGCGAAGTGGGTGCTGTCGGACATCAAGCTCGCCGTCGAGGATGCGCGCGGCGACGAGGAAGTGGTGATCCTCCAGCGCCTCGGCACGCCTGAGGAGGCGGTCACGCGGACCACCTGGGCCGACCTCGACCGGGCGGTCGAGCCCGACCACCTCACGGTCGTCTACATCCCTCGGTTGGCCTCGCCCGTCGCCGCCGAGTCCGTGCGCTTCCACCAACTCGCCCGCACGTTGCGTGAGCAATGCCCGTGGGACATCGAGCAGACGCACCGTTCCCTCATCCCCTTCCTCATCGAGGAGACCTACGAACTGGTCGACGCGCTCGGAGCCCTCGACCCGGACGACCCGGCCACCGAAGAGCATCTCATCGAAGAGCTCGGCGACCTGCTGTACCAGATCGAGTTCCACGCCACGATCGCCGAACAGCAGGGCCGCTTCACGATGGCCGACGTCGCGCGCGGCGTGCACGACAAGCTCGTGCGACGCCACCCGCACGTGTTCGGTGACACCGTCGTCGACGGCACCGAGACCGTGCTGCGCAACTGGGACGAGATCAAACGGGCCGAGAAGGGGCGGGGCCCGACGTTCGAGGGGCAGTCCGAGGGCGTGTTCGACGGTATCCCCGGGGCGTTTCCGGCTCTCTCGTATGCCAACGAGCTCCAGAAGAAAGCCGCCAAGGTGGGCTTCGACTGGCCTGACGTGCACGGCGCGCTGGCCAAGATCGCGGAGGAGGCGGCCGAACTGGGTGAGGCGGCTGCGGCCTCAGACCCCGACGCCGTGCGGGACGAGCTCGGCGACCTGTTGTTCGCGGTCGTCAACGTCGCTCGGCATCTCCGGGTCGACCCGGAGTCCGCGCTGCGCGCCGCGGCGCAGAAGTTCCGGACCCGCTTCGAGGCCGTCGAGGTGCTCGCACGTGCTCGCGACATCGACCTGGGGACGGCCGGGCTCGCTCGGCTCGACGCGCTGTGGGACGAGATCAAGCAGGTCGATGAGCGCCGTTGACGGTCGGGCTGCCCGACGGCAGCAGCACGCTCTCGCCGAACGCCTTGCGAAGTGCGAAGCGGTGCGCAGACGCAACTTCGATCGAGCGGCACGACTCGTTCACGGCGATCGCGCCGAAGATCTGGACGAGGGCGGCGATGATCAGGTAGGACGCAAGGTGGGCCCACTCGTCCGGATCGTCGGTCGGGACGATCGTCGACAACGCGCCGAGCCCCTGGAGCACGGCGAGGTACGTGATTGCCGCGAGGTAGGTCATCCGCAGCGGCCGGCGCGGTCCCTCCGCGGCCATCGCAACGTGTTCGAGGAGGACCACGGGAACGGCGACGACAAGGGCCTGCAGGATCAGCCCGCCGACCGCGGTCGCCCAGTCGTCGGCCGGCTCCACGATTCCGGCGCCGATCGCCCAGACCCCGGCAACGGCGGCCGGGATCGACAACGCGGCGATGAACGGGTTGCACCGGCGGGCGGTTGCCCGGCGCACGTTGAGCGTGGCCAGAAATGCCCACGCCGTGGCCAGCGGCACGACTGCGTAGGCCACGACTGTCTCCATGCGGCGCAGGATCTCGAAGAGGTCCCACGCCCGGTCGATCTGGTTCGAGAGCACACCGGACGCCCGGTGTTCCTGCCAGAGCAGAAGGATCAACACGCCGCCACCGAGCGTGAGCACGGCGAGGACCCCGAGGAGCAACGACACCGCCAGCCGCAGGAAGTGGGAGCCGGTGATCGGAGGACGAGCCGGGAGCAACTCGCTGTTCGGATGTTCACGGCGTGCCGCGAAGCGCTCACGCAGCGACAACTTGGCCGGCGGCGCGACGGCGTCCCGACTGGGCAACGTCGGTGTCTCGGTGACGACCAACGGAATGCCGGTAGGCGGCGCAAACGGCTCGGCGAGCGTGACAGGATTTACTCCCACGTCGCGTCATCGGCCCTCGACGGACAGATCTTGAGGAGTTCTTCCCAGGGCGCGCCAAACTGGTGAGGTGCGACTGCAGATCGCCAATCCCTCGCTCCACCCGGCGATTGCGGGCTTCCCGTTCACCCAGCAGCTCACCGACTGGGACCTCCCGCACATGCACGGCGTCCTCGGTCTCCATCGTCACGTGGTGCGCCTGGTCGAGACCGAGGACGTGTCGTACGTCGTCAAGGAGCTTCCGGACAACCTCGCGCTCCGTGAGTACCGGCTGCTGAGAGAGCTCGACGAAGAGCGTCTGCCGACCGCCGAGGTGGTCGCCGTACTGACCGAGAAGCCCGGCGGCTCCGACGGTCTGCTCATCACGCGGCACCTCGACTACTCACTCCCGTACCGCACGCTGTTGTCGGGCCGGGGGCTGACGATCCCGTACCTCGGCGAGCGCATGCTCGATGCGATGGTCGGGCTGCTCGTCCGCCTCCACCTCGCCGGCTTCTGGTGGGGGGACTGTTCCCTGTCCAACACGTTGTTCCGGCGCGATGCCGGCGCGCTCTCCGCGTACGCGATCGACCTCGAGACGGCCGAACGCCACCCGCAGCTGTCCGACGGTCAGCGCAACCTCGACATCGACATCGCCGCCGAGAACGTGGCGGGCGGACTGCTCGACCTCCAGGCCGGCGGCCGCCTGCAGGTCGACATCGACCCGTGGGAGGTGTCGGGCGCGATCGAGGAGCGCTACCGGCAACTGTGGGCGGAGGTCACCGACACCGAGGAGTTCGACTCCGATGAGCTGTGGATCGTCGAGCGCCGGCTCGAACGTCTGCACGAGCTCGGCTTCGACGTCGGCGAGATGGAGCTGGTGACCACCGACGACGCCGTCCAGCGCCTCCGCCTCCAGCCGCGCGTCGTCGAACACGGCTACCACGCCGAGCGGTTGCGCAGCCTGACCGGCCTCGACACCGAGGAGAACCAGGCGCGCCGATTGCTGAACGACATCTGCGCGTTCGGCGCCCAGCTCCACGAGTCCGCCGGCCGCAACGTGCCGGAGAACATCGTCGCCGTGCGCTGGCTCGACCAGCGTTTCGAGCCGATCATCGAGGCCGTGCCGGTCGAGCTGTTCAGCAAGCTCGAGCCCGCCGAGCTGTACCACCAACTCCTCGAGCACAGGTGGTTCCTGAGCCAGGAGTGCGCCACCGATGTGAGCCTCGAGAAGGCGCTCGAGTCGTACATCGCCGACGTCTTGATCAGCGCGCCCGACGAGCTGCTCCAGGTCGGCGAGGTCACGATGGAGCTCCCCGTCATCTCGTCCGACCAAGTCGACTGGGCCGTATCTGATTGAGTCGGCTCACCCTCCGTCGCGTAGATGGTCGTCTGGTCGCCGACTCGTCCGCCCAGATCAGTGACGTACGTTGCTCGACATTATGAGCGACATCGTTCACATTGCCGGCCGCGAGATCCTCGACTCCCGCGGGAACCCGACCGTCGAGGTCGAAGTCGTCCTCGAGAGTGGCGCGCGGGGCCGGGCCGCGGTGCCGAGTGGCGCGTCGACCGGCGAGCACGAAGCGGTCGAGCTCCGTGACGGCGGCGAGCGCTACCTGGGCAAGGGCGTGCTCACCGCCGTCGGCTTCGTCAACGACGAGATCGCCGCGGTTCTCGACGGCTTCGATGCGCTCGACCAGCGGACGGTCGATCGGGAGCTGATCGAGCTCGATGGCACCGACAACAAGGCTCGTCTCGGCGCCAACGCGATCCTCGGAACGAGCCTGGCGGTCGCCAAGGCCGCCGCCGACGAGCTCGAGCTCCCGCTGTACCGCTACGTCGGCGGGCCGAACGCGCACGTCCTGCCGGTGCCGATGCTCAACGTCGTCAACGGTGGCGTCCACGCCGACAACACGATCGATCTGCAGGAGTTCATGATCATGCCGGTCGGCGCCCCGTCGTTCTCGGAAGCGTTGCGATGGGGCGCCGAGACCTACCACACCCTCAAGAAGGTGCTGCACGACCAGCACCTGTCGACCGCGGTCGGCGACGAAGGCGGCTTCGCGCCCGACCTCGCCAGCAACGAGGACGCCATCAAGATCCTCGTGCAGGCCATCGAGCAGGCCGGTTTCACGCCCGGCGACGACATCGCGATCGCCCTCGACCCGGCGATGAGCGAGTTGTACCGCGACGGTGCCTACCACCTCGACGGCGAGGGCAAGGTGCTGTCGTCGGAGGAGATGGTGAACTACTGGGCCCACCTGGTCGGGACCTACCCGATCGTCTCCATCGAGGACGGCATGGCCGAAGACGACTGGGACGGTTGGGCACACCTCACCGGCGCGGTCGGCGACCGTGTCCAGTTGGTCGGCGACGACCTGTTCGTCACCAACGTCCACCGGCTCCGGATGGGGATCGACCGGAGCGTCGCCAACAGCGTGCTCATCAAGGTCAACCAGATCGGCTCGCTCACCGAGACGCTCGACACGGTCGAGCTCGCGACCCGTCACGGGTACACGTCGGTGATGAGTCACCGCAGCGGCGAGACGGAGGACGCGACGATCGCCGACCTCGCGGTCGCGACCAACTGCGGCCAGATCAAGACCGGCGCGCCGGCCCGCAGCGACCGCGTCGCCAAGTACAACCAACTGCTGCGGATCGAAGCCGACCTCGGCGAATCAGCAGCCTTCCGCGGCCGCGCCGCCCTGGCCCCCCTGCCCTAACCCCACCGTTCTGTCTGCTTCAGATTCCGCCCTTGGCAATCTGAAGCAGACAGAACGGGGGGTGGGTGGGCAACTTGGCTGGCGGGTAGCTTCTGGTCGTGGAGGTCGGTCTGCTCGGACCGCTCGACGTGCGCGACGAGCGTGGTCAGCCGATCGCGCTCATCGGGTTCCGTCAGCGCACGCTCCTCGCCTTGCTCGCGCTGCGGCCGCGAGTGGCGGCGCCCGCCGACCGACTGATCGAGGGCCTGTGGGCCGAGCGGGATCTGCAGCAGCCGGCGAACGCCCTCCAGGTGGTCGTCTTCAAGGTCCGCAAGGCGATCGGTGCCGACCGGATCGTGACCCGCCCGCCCGGCTACCTCCTCGACGTTGCCGACGACGACGTCGACGCGCTCCGCTTCGAACGGCTGGCGCGGGAGGGCCGGGAGGCGCTCGCCGGCGGCCGGGCGAGCGCGGCCGTCGCCTGCTTCGAAGGCGCGCTCGGTCTGTGGCGCGACGGAGCGCTGATCGAGTTCGTCGACGTGCCGATGGCGGTCGCCGCGGCGAGTCGGTGGGAGGAGCTGCGCCAGTCGGTCACCGAGGATCGTTTCGACGCCCTGTTGACGATGGGCCGCCACGCCGACCTCGTCTCCGAGCTCGACACCGCGATCGCTGGCGCTCCCTTCCGAGAGCGCCTGCGCGGACAGTTGATGCTCGCCCTCTACCGCTCGGGCAGGCAGACAGAAGCGCTGCGCGCCTACGCCGACGCCCGGCACCTCTTGGCCGACGAGCTCGGGCTCGAGCCCAGCACCGACCTGCGCCGGCTGGAGGCCGCGATCCTCGCCCAGGATCCGTCGCTCGAGGCGCCCCCGGCCGCCGATGTCGCCGTCGGGACGTCGATCGACCACGTCGCCGACCGCCCGCGCCGCGGCGCCGACCAACCTGCGGCGCGCGTTGACGACGTTCGTCGGCCGCGCCGACGACATGGCCGGCGTGGCACGCGCGCTCGCCGAGCACCGCCTCGCCACGCTCGTCGGTGCGGGGGGCTGCGGCAAGACGCGCCTCGCCTCCGAGTTCGCTGCCGGCCATCTCGACGAGTACCCGGGCGGCGTGTGGTTCGTCGCCCTCGACACCGTCGGCTCCGACGCGGCCGTCGTCCCGACGCTGGCCGCCGCCCTCGGGCTCTCGTCGGCCGATGGGGTCGCCCCGCCCGCCTCGCCGCCGATCGACGACGGCGACAGGATCCGCGGGTTCCTCGCCGACCGAACCGCGCTCGTGATCCTCGACAACTGCGAGCACGTCATCGACGGTGCGGCACGCCTCGCGGTCGACCTGTTGCAGTCGGCCCCATGGGTGCGGCTGCTGGCGACCAGCCGGGAGGCGCTCCGCGTCCCCGGTGAGGCGGTGTGGGTCGTCCCGCCCCTCGACACCGACGACGCCGTGGCGCTGTTCGCCGACCGCGCCAGATCGGCGACTGCCGCGTTCGATCCGACGGACGCCGAGCGCAGCGCACTCGCCGATCTCTGCACGCGTCTCGATGGCATGCCACTCGCCATCGAGCTCACCGCGGCGCGCAGCAATGCCTTCTCGGTGACGCAGCTGTCGGAGCGGATCGACGACCGGTTCCGCCTGCTCACTGGTGGGGCGAGGACCGCCTTGCCTCGCCAGCAGACGCTGCGGGCGGTGACCGACTGGAGCTACGACCTGCTGTTCGACCACGAGCGGCGGGTGTTCGAGCGACTGTCTGTCTTCGCCGGCGGCTGCACGCTCGAGGCCGCCGAGTGGGTGTGCGCCGACGACCAGCTCTCCAACGCCGATGTCGGGTCGATCGTCGGACGCTTGGTCGACAAGTCGCTCCTCGTGACCGACGGATCCGGGCGGTACCGGCTGCTGCAGACGCTCGCCCAGTACGGCCGCGAGCGCCTCGTCGCGCGCGACGACAACGAGGCGGTGCGCGACCGCCATGCCGAGTACTACCGGGTGCTCGCCGAACGGTCGTGGGTCGATTGGCGTCAGCCCGGCGGACGGCCGCAGACGTGGTGGATCGGCCACCTCACCGACGAGCTCGACAACCTTCGGGCCGCCCTGACATGGTCGATCGGCCGTCCCGACGCGGAGACGGCACGACTCCTCGCCGGATCACTGGCGTTCTTCTGGTGGAGCAGTGGCCGTACGGCGGAAGGCCACGGTTGGCTCGGACAGGCGCTTGCCTGCGCGGGCGAGTCGTCGGCGCGGGCGCACGGACTCGCGATCGCGTGGCACGCGTTCCTCGCGATCAAGGCCGGCCGGGTCGACACCGCGCTCGAACTGATCTCCGAGGCGCTCGACGTCGCCGACGCGACGGGTGACCCGGCGATCATCGGGCTGGCGCGGACCGCCGCCGCCGAGCTGGCCGCACTCCACGGTCAACTCGACGTCGCCGCGGTCCACCTCGACCACGGCCAGCGCGCGCTCGAAGCGGCCGGGGACCCCTGGACCAGCGCCTTCGCCGCCCAGATGCGCTGCTACGCCGACGGGCTCGCCGGCCAGCACGCGGATGCGGAGCGCGAGATCGTCGCCGCGATCGAGCTGTTCCGCTCCGTCGGCGACGTCTGCAGTGTGGTGACGTCGCTCGACCAGCTCATCCGCGAGCAGCAAACGCTGGGTCGATACGAGGCGGCCGAGGAGTCGGTCCGCGAGGCGCGCGATGTCAGTGCCGTCTACGGCCTGCGGGGGTGGCACGCAACGATGACCACCCGCCTCGCGTCGCTCATCCGCCGCGACGATCCCGAGGGCGCCGCCGAGTTGCACCGCACGGCGCTCGACGTCGGACGCGAGCTGGCGCTCCCTGACGTCGAGGCGACCGCGCTCGACGGCCTCGGCCTCGTCTGGCGCCGCGCCGGCGACCTCGACGAGGCCCGGCGGTGCCACGAAGAGTCACGACGCGTCAGCAGCCGGTTCCGCACCGCCCGAGGCGCGGCGCGCAGTGCGATCCAGTTGGGATACGTGTCCGAGGCGGAAGGCGACACCGAAGCCGCCACGCGCTACCACAACGAGGCGTTGGCGATCGCACGCGACCGTGCCGACGCGCGCGGCATCGCGTCGGCGATCGAGGGGTTGGCGTCGGCGGCCGTGGCGAGCGACGACATCGAGCTGGCGGCAATGCTGCTCTCGCACGCGGCGCTGCTCCGCGCCGGTGGTGCCACGCCGCTCTGGGACGACGATCGGCTCGACGTCGAGCGCACCGAACACGCGGTTCGCGTCGGAGCTCGGCGAGCGCTTCGACGCCGTGTTCGAAGCGGGTCGCGAGCACGACCTCGACGAACTGCTCGCACGCGCCGCGGTGTCCTCAGCCTCCTGAGCGCCCGCCGGGACGCGGAGGAGGCCCGGCTCGCGCCGGGCCTCCTCATCGACAAGGACGTTCTCAGACGAGCTCGAGCTCGCGCTCGTCTCCCGACTCCTCGCTCTCGAGCAGCTGCTCGATCTCGGCGTCGGAGACGGAACCCGTCTCGAAGTGACCGCCTTCGAGGTCCATGTGCGGCAGGATCCGGTCGAGCCAGCGCGGCAGCCACCAGTTGGCGGAGCCGAGCAGGCTCATCGTCGATGGCACGAGCACCATCCGCACGAGCGTGGCGTCGATGAACACCGCGGTCGCCAGCCCGAGGCCGAACATCTTGACCGTCACGTCGTCGGTCGCCACGAAGGCGAGGAAGACGCTGATCATGATGAGCGCCGCTGACGTGATCACCCGAGCCGTCGATGCCAGACCATCGACGACGCTGGTGTGGCTGTCACCGGTCCGCAGGAACTCCTCGCGCACTCGGGACAGGAGGAACACCTCGTAGTCCATCGAGAGTCCGAAGAGGATGGCGAACATGATCATCGGCACGAACGGGTTGATCGGTACGGCCGAGTCGATCCCGACCAGACCCTTGGCCCAGCCCCACTGGAACACGGCGACGACGACGCCGTACGCGGCGCCGATCGACAGCAGGTTCATGATGGCTGCCTTCAGCGGTACGAGGATCGACCGGAACACGACCATCAGCAGCAGGAACGACAACGCCACGACGCCGAGGATGAAGATCGGCAACCGGGCCGTGATCCGTTCCGACAGGTCCGACAGCAGGGCCGTGCGTCCACCGACCATCACGTCGGCGTCCGATCCGGCGACGGCCGCCGGGATCACGTCGTTGCGCAACCGCTGCATTGTGGCGTCGGTCTCGGTGTCCTGCGGTGACGTGGTGGGCTGGGCCGTCAGCACTGCTGTGTCGCCGGCGGCGTTGACGAGTGCCGGCTGTACCGCGGCGATGCCGGGATCGCCGGCGACCGCGGTCGCGAGGCGTTCGAGCACGGCGGGATCACGCTCGTCGGTGAGGTCGACGACGATCGCGAACGGACCGTTGAATCCCTTGCCGAAGCCATCCGTCAGCAGGTCGTACGCCTTGTGCTCGGTCGCGTCGGCGGACTTGTTGGCGTCGTCGGAGAACCCCATCGAGAGGCCGAGCACCGGTGCGGCGAGCAGCAGCAGACCGGCGAAGCTGCCGATCGCGTAGCGCCACGGGCGCTTGCCGACGTGGTGTGCCCACGTTCCGGCGAGTGTGCGGTGCGCCTCGCCGCCACGATCCTTGCGGTGCGGGATCGCCCAGCGGTCGATGTGCCGCCCCGCGAACCCGAGGCAGGCCGGGAGCAGGGTCACGGCGATGAACATCGAGAACAGCACCACGATCGCGGCCGCGAAGCCCATCGCTGTCACGGAAGGCAGCCCCGCCATGAGCAGCCCGGTGATGGCGATGACGACGGTCATGCCGGCGAACAGCACGGACTGTCCCGCGGTGGCGTTGGCGACACCTGCGGCATCCTCGACCGACATCCCCTCGTGGAGGTGCTGACGGTGGCGGGTGACGACGAACAGTGCGTAGTCGATGCCGACCCCGAGGCCGATCATCGACGCGATCATCGTCGAGACCACGGGAGTGTCGACGAAGTAGGCCATGATGCCGACGCCGCCGAGTCCCATGCCCAGCCCGAGCAGCGCGGTCACGATCGGGATCGCCATCGCGATCATCGAACCGAACGCGACGAGCAACACGATCACCGCGACGGCGAGACCGATGTGCTCGCTGCCGTGGATCTCGACGTGGACCAGGGTGCCGGAGAGCTCGGTCTGGACGCCGTGTTCGCGGGCGATGGCGGCTGCTTCAGCGGCCTGTTCGGCATGCTCGCTCTCGATCGGGTCGACCGAGTAGTAGACGGTCGCGAAGCCGGTACGCCCGTCAGCGCTCACCGTCGGACCTCGAGCGTCGAACGGGTCCGAGACGCCGGTGACGTCGCTCCCCTGTTCGAGGCGGTCGAGCGCGGCGGCGATGGCGGCCGCGTTGTCAGGGTCGGTGAGGCTTCCCGTGTCGACGTGGAACACGATCTGCCCGGACGCACCGGACAGCTCGGAGAAGCGGGAGCTCAGGACGTCGTCGGCCCGCTGGGCCTCGGTTCCCGGGACCGTGAAGTTGTTCTTGGTGCTCCCGCCGAGCTGCTGGTTGAGACCGAGCACGGCGATCGCGACGAGGAGCCAGATCCCGAAGACCCGAAAGGGATGTCGGGCGCAACGCTGGCCAAGGCGGAAGAGGAACGATGACATAGGTGCCTCCTGGGCGGTGTGACAGCCCGCACATCGCGGGACGTCGGTCATCGTCCGTGGCGCCCCTTGGCGTTCGCTTTCGAAGTGCTGCACAGGATTCGCCGCCGGCTCAGTTTGACGTCAGCGCCATGTCAGCGAGCCGCAAGTGCATGCCGCGATGGTGTAGTCATGTCCGCTTCCCCAACCGTCGTCGCGCTGGACGACCCCCGAGCCGTCGATCCAGCGCTCGTGGGCGCCAAGGCCGCCAACCTGGCGCGCGCCCATGTCGCGGGCCTTCCCGCACTGCCTGGTGTCGTGTTGACCACCAGCTGGAGCCCGGCCGACGCCGAGGTCGCCACCGATGCGTGGCGTCGCCTCTCCGATGACGGTGCACACCGGGTCGTCGTGCGGTCGTCGTCGACCGGCGAGGACGGCGGTGGGTCGTCGATGGCTGGCGTCTTCGAATCCGTGTTGGACGTGGGCGACGAGGCGCGCTTCCGCGATGCCCTGGACGCCGTCGTCGGTTCGGCGGCCGCAGCCCGCGACGCCGGCCTGGTCGACGCCGCGATGGCCGTGCTGGTGCAGCCGATGATCGACGCCGAGTGGGGCGGCGTGCTGTTCGGCGCCGACCCCATGACCGGCCGCCGCGACCGGTTCCTGGTCGCCGCCGTCGATGGTGGGCCGGACCTGCTGGTCTCCGGCGCCGTTGACGGCTGGACCGCCGTGTTGGACCGCCGCGGTCGGGTGCGTGAAGCGCGCTCGGGACAGGACTCGGCGCGTCCGCCGCGCGCTCTGCTCCGCCGCCTCGCCGGCCTCGCCCGGCAGGTCACGAGGACGTACGGCGCTCCGCAGGACATCGAGTGGGCCGTCACCGCCGACGGCCGGCTGCACCTGCTGCAGGCGCGCCCGATCACGACGATCGGACCGGCCAAGGGAACCGTGTTCGGCCCGGGTCCGGTGGCCGAATCGTTCCCCGCCGCGCTCAGCACGCTCGAACAGGACCTGTGGCTGTCGCCGATGCGCGATGGTCTACGCGCCGCCCTCCGGTTGACCGGCTCGATGCCGGCGCGGGCACTCGAACGCAGTCCGATCGTGGTGGCCGTCGACGGCATGGCGGCCGCCGACCTCGTCGCCCTCGGTGTCGATCAAGTGGGCGGCGGGATCCTGCGCCGGCTCGATCCGCGTCCGCCCGCGCGACGCCTGCAGGCCGCATGGCGGGTCGGGCGGTTGCGCAGCGCGTTCGTCGAGCTGGCGACCGACCTCGTCGGCCGTGTCGACGCCGACCTGTCCGCCGTGCCCGCACTCGACGAGCTGGCCAATCACGAGCTCGTCGCGGTCCTGCGCAACGGCCGCCAGACGCTCGCCAGCCTCCACGGTCACGAGGCGATCGCCGGGCTCCTCATCCCCAGCTCCGCCGCCGCATCCGTGACCGGTGCATCCCTGGCGTTGTCAGCGGTCGCCCAGGCCCACGCCGAGGGCGTGCCGATGGCCGAGCTGATCGAGCGCGATCCGGTGGTGCTGGCGCTGCTCGCGCCCAGCATCGGTGGTCGCAATCGGACCGAAGATCTGGGCATCGTCGCCGGCCCGTTGCCTGCTCCGTCAGGCATCCGCGACGATCCCGACCCCGCCGCGGTCGCCCGCGAGGCCCTGCGCCTGCGCGTGCGGTGGCTGCAAGAGCTGACGGCCCGCGCCGCGTGGGAGCTCGCCCACCGGCTCGTTGCCGTCGAAGTGCTGCCCTCACTCGGGTCGGTGCGGCTCCTCACCCTCGACGAGCTGGCACGTGCCGCCCAACTGCGCACGCTGCCGGCCGACCTCGACGCTCGCCGCGAGCCAACCGGGACGTCCCTCCCCTCCCGGTTCCGCCTCGACGACGACGGCGGGGCGTGGGCGGTCGCCGCTCCGTCCGGCCGTCGCCGTCGTCGCGCCGGTGCCGGCGACGGCGCGGCCGGTGTCAGCACGGGCACGGCAACCGGCACGGTCGTCGTGTGGCGCGACGGACTCGATCCCGCCGCGACCGTCGGCGCGGTGTTGGTGGTCGGTCACCTCGACCCGCGTCTCGCCCCGCTCATCTCGCGGTTGGGCGCGCTCGTCGCCGAGACGGGCAGCGCGCTGAGCCACCTTGCGATCCTCGCCCGCGAGTACCGCGTCCCGACCGTCGTCGGCGTCGCCGGCGCGACCGCGCGATTCGGCGACGGTGACGTCGTCACCGTCGACGGTGACGCGGGCACCGTGAACCTCGTCGACGACGTCGACAGAGTCGCCGGATCAACAGCCCACCACGATCGGAGCACCGTCATGAACGCTCAACGCCTCGGCAAGCTCGCCGCGCTCGTCACGCTCGCCGCGTCCGGCGCGTACGTGTTCATCTATCTGTACCGCTGGGAATGGAACCGGGCCCAGATGTCGGCCGCGATCTTCATCGCCGCCGAGGTCGGCATGATCGGCTGGCTCCTCGCCGACCGGATGCGGCGACTCGAGCGCCGCCTCGACCACGCCGCGCTCGACGCCGAGCAGCGACGGATGCAGATCTTGCGGGCGACCGCACCGGCGCCGCGTACCGGCTTCAAGTGGCTCATGCGCCCGGAGCACTCGAACGTGTTCATCCCCGTGCTGCTCGGCGCCGGTGCGGTCCTGTCGGGCCTGGCGTGGATCGTCGAGCGGGTCGCCAAGGCGACGGCCGGTCGCGCCGGCGAACACGGGCTGGCCCGCCAGCTGGGCGAGCTCGACCTGCCGAGTGGCGGGCTACTGGACGGTGGGGTCGATCCACTCGCCTTGCTGCGGGGACCGCGGCGATGAAACGGGTCATCGCCTACCTCGCCCTCGCCGTCGCCACCGTCGTGGGAATCGGCGTGCTCATGAACGCGACGCAGAACCGGCCGGACGATCCGCCGCCCGGCTCGTCGAGCATGCTCGCCTTCACGGTGTCGACCCGCGACTTCCCGGGCGGCGAACAGACCGCCGCCCGAACACTCATGGCGGTGTGCGCGGCAACCGTGTCCGACGCCATCATCACGGTGCCCGCGCAGGCAGGTGAGGCCGACGACGCACTGACCTGCGTGGCGCGTGACCATCAAACCTGCACTTGGCGAACACGGCCGGAAGCGGTTGGAAGGATGCCTCGAGGACGTCACACTGGATCGGGTGATCGGCCACGTGACCGACGTCCGGACCAGCGAATGAAGACGTAACGAATGAACGGCGACGAGTGAACACCGTCCATCAACATCGACCCGTCACGCTTCCTGTCGCGACGGCCACGGGCGGTTGGCTGCTGAAGGCCGCCGCCGCCGGCTTCGCGATCCTCGCCGTCGGCGCCGCCGCCGACGCACTGCTGTGGGACGGGCCGATCAGCCGGGCGGTGATCGACGCCAGGACGCCGTTCTGGAACGAGGTCGCGCTGCGGGTGTCGTCGATCGGCTCGACACCCGTCATCATCGCGACGAGCGCGATCGCCGCCTTCGCCGCGTGGCGCCGCTGCCCGCGCCTGGCGCTGGCGATCGTCATCCTTGCCGTCGCCAGACCGCTGTCCGAGTTCGTCCTCAAGGAGCTGATCGGCCGCGAGCGGCCGATCGGTGACCGCATGGTCCGCGGTCGCGGCCCGGCGTTCCCGAGCGGCCACCCGTACGCGGTCGCCATGGCGTGGGGTCTCATCCCGATGGTGGTCGCGTTGTACAGCCGCCGGTCGTGGCTGCCGAGGGTCGTCGCCGTGTTCGCCTGGAGCACGGCCGTCGCCGTTGCCGCCAGCCGGGTCTGGCTCGGCGTCCACTGGACCTCCGACGCCGCCGCCGGTCTCCTCGTCGGCCTCCTCGCGGTGTGCATCGCCGAGCGCGCCGTCGCCGGCAACGGCTGCGGATGTCCAGCACTCATGACATCGAACGGGAGTTCAGTCCTGCGAGAATGAGTCGGTGAGCTCGTCGCGCACGTCCGTCCAGCGTCCCGACACGCCGCCGCGCGCGTCCGACGCCGGCCGGTCGAGGCTGGGCGACCTCACGCGACCGATCGGCATCGACCGGCGGATCACGCGCAAGCGACGCTCCAACTTGATCCTCGGGCTCGTCTCCCTGGTCATCGCCGGGGCGATCGCGGCGGCGTTGTTCGTCCTGCCTGTGCAGACCTACTTCGGGCAGGACGAAGCGTTGGCGCGGCGACGCGAGCAGCTCGACCAACTCGACGCCGTGAACGCCGACCTGCAGCGCGAGGTCGACCGCCTCGGCACCGACGGGGGCGTCCGCGAGGCGGCGCGGGAGGAGATCGGGTACGTCGACGCCGGCGAGGTGCGCCAATCGGTGCTCGAGTTCCCCGATCTGCCGACCGACCTCCCCGACGGGTGGCCGTACGATCTCGTCACCGCCATCATCGCCGTGCGGACCGCGGCGACACCCTGACCACCCTGCGCCTCACCGCCCTCGACGACTGATCGAACTACCGTCGCGCGCAATGTCAGGCACGTCAGGCCCGGTGACGGTGACTCACGTGCTGCTCGACCTCGACGGCACGCTCAGCGACTCCGAGCCGGGCATCTTGCGGTCACTGCAGTGGGCGTGCGAGATCGAAGGCTTCCCCATCCCGGACGAGGCGCAGGTCCGCTCTGTCATCGGACCACCGTTCGAGATCGGGTTGCCATCGATCGGAATCCCCGACGACGCCCTGTTCCGAGTCATCAAGACCTATCGCGAGCGCTACGAGACGATCGGGCTGTTCGAGAACACGCTCTACGACGGCATCGTCGCGATGCTCGACGAGCTCGCCGCGGCCGGTCTGTCGTTGTCGATCGCGACCGCCAAGCCGGAGCGCACCGCGGTACGGATCCTCGAGCACTTCGAGCTCACCGAGCGCTTCGAGTACATCGTCGGCGCGACGCTGACACAGGAACGCCGGGCCAAGCAGCAGATCATCACGCACGTGCTCGAACTGCTCGGCCTCGACGGCGGCGACAACGTCGTCATGGTCGGCGATCGCGACCACGACGTCCACGGTGCGCTCCAGAACGGGCTGCCGTGCGTCGGCGTGACCTGGGGCTACGGCTCCGTCGAGGAGCTCCTCACGGCAGGCGCGTTCGCGCTGGCCGACGAGCCGGCCGATGTTGTAGACCTCGTCCGCACCATTTACCGTGCTGAGGACCACCCATGAGCACCGAATCCCCCGATCTCATCAACGACGTCGACCGCCAACCAGCTGGATCGACCGCGGCCCCATCGAGCGCAGCTCGCTCGGGATCGGACGTCGACCGTTTCATGCGGCGCCTGCTCCGACTCCCGACCGACGGGCCGAAGGCGACCGCCGCCGATGCCCAGCGGGCGTTCCAGACCTCGCTGATGGTCGCCACGGTGCGCTGCCTGCTGATGTACATCGTCTTCCCGTTCGTGCTGCCGGCGGTAGGGCTGAAGGCAGGGGTCGGACCGCTCATCGGCGTGCCCATCAGCATCGCCGCGATCGTGGCGATCGTGATGAGCATCCGCCGTTTCTGGCGCGCCGACCACTCGAAACGCTGGCACTACACGGTGCTCGGCACCACTGTGATCGGGTTCCTCGTGGTGCTCGTCGTGCTCGACCTCACCGAGCTGCTCACCTAGCACCTCATCCGACTGCGGCGCCGCTCCCCGTTCGCGCGATCGCCTCCGATGAGGCATGATGGGTCCTGCGTCAATCTGCCCGACGAACCAGGGGGTCCTTCCGTGGAGATCAGCGTCACTGTCAACGGTGTCAGCCACACCAGCGACGTCGAACCGCGAACATTGCTGGTGCACTACGTCCGGGAACACCTCGGGCTGACGGGTACCAACATCGGCTGCGACACCTCCTCGTGCGGGGCCTGCTCGCTGCACATCGACGGCGAGGCCGTCAAGAGCTGCACCGTGCTCGCCGTCCAGGCCGACGGGCACGACATCACCACCATCGAAGGCATGGCAGCGGCCGACGGCACCTTGCACCCCATGCAACAGGCGTTCATGGAGAACCACGGGCTCCAATGCGGCTACTGCACCCCGGGCATGGTGATGGCCGCGACCAGCCTGCTGAAGGAGAACCCCCACCCGACCGAGCAGGACGTGCGCATCGGTCTCGAAGGCAACCTGTGCCGCTGCACGGGTTACCACAACATCGTGCTGTCGGTGCTCGCCGCCGCCGGCAAGTAACCGGTCGATCAACCGAACGGGAGGGGGCCCCACATGACGACGACGCAGGAAAGGCCCGGCGTGATCGGCCAACGGCTGTTGCGGCGCGAAGACCCCGCGCTCCTCACCGGCGAGGCCAAGTTCACGAACGACATCCAGGTCACCGGCGCACTGCACCTCGCCGTGCTCCGCAGCCCCTACGCCCACGCCCGCATCACGTCGGTCGACGTGTCGGGCGCCCTTGCCGTTCCCGGCGTGCGGGCCGCGTACTCGGGCGCCGACCTGACCGATCAATGGGGCGGGCCGATGCCGTGCGCGTGGCCGGTCACCGACGACATGAAGAACCCGGCGCACTACCCGCTCGCCACGTCGATGGCGTGCTACGCGGGCGACGGCGTCGCGTGCGTGCTCGCCGACAGCGCCACCGCGGCCCGCGACGCGCTCGAAGCGATCGACGTGCAGTACGAGCCGCTCGAGGCGGTCATCGACCTCGAGGACGCGCTCTCCGACCGGGTCGTGATCCACGACGACCTCGGCACCAACACGAGCTACACGTGGAACCTGCTCGTCGAGGACCACGAAGGTGCGGTCGACGAGGCGTTCGCGGCCGCGGCCCACACGGTCAGCGAGCGCTACATCCAGCAGCGCCTGATCCCGATGGCGATGGAGACCCGGGCCGTGCTGGCGATGCCGCAACCGTTCGGTGGCGACATGACGCTGTACTCCGCCACCCAGATCCCGCACATCCTGAAGGTGATGGTGGCCTTGACGCTCGGCATCCCCGAGCACCAGATGCGCGTCATCGCGCCCTCGGTGGGCGGGGCGTTCGGATCGAAGCTCAACGTCTACGCCGAGGAACTGCTGTGCGTGGCGCTCGCCCGCAAGCACGGGGTGCCCGTGCGCTGGAACGAGGACCGCTCCGAGAACGCGATGGCCACCATCCACGGCCGCGGCCAGATCCAGCGGATCGAGCTCGCGGCCGACGCCGACGGCAAGCTCACCGCGATCCGGGTCCGGCTGATCGGCGACATGGGCGCCTATCTGCAGCTCGTCACGCCCGGCATCCCGTTGCTCGGCGCGTTCCTGTACGCCGGCGTGTACGACCTGCCCAAGGCGTACGACTTCTCGTGCACGTCGGTGTTCACCACGATGACGCCCACCGACGCCTATCGCGGCGCCGGACGCCCCGAGGCCACGTACGCGATCGAGCGGGCGATGGACTCCCTGGCGGCGAAGATGGGTGTCGACCCGCTCGAGCTCCGTCGCCGGAACTTCATCGCCACCGACAAGTATCCGTACGAGGCCTACAGCGGGCTCGTCTACGACTCCGGCAACCACGACGGTGCGGCCACGAAGGCCGCCGAGATGCTCGGCTACGACGAGCTGCAGGGCCCGCCAGACCACGCAGAACGTCGAGGGCGCGACCAAGCGCCTCGGCGTCGGTGTCACGTCGTACTTCGAGATGTGCGGGCTGGCGCCGTCACGGGTGCTGGCGTCGCTGAACTACTCGGCCGGCGGTTGGGAGGCGGCCACGGTCCGGGTGCTGCCGACGTCGAAGGTGCAGGTCGTCACCGGCAGCTCGCCGCACGGCCAGGGGCACGAGACGGCGTGGTCGATGATCGTCGCCGACAAGATGGGCATCAGCCCTGACGATGTCGACGTGCTGCACTCCGACACCGCGATCGCACCGCTCGGGCTCGACACCTACGGCTCGCGCTCGCTCCCTGTCGGCGGCGTCGCGATCGCGATGGCGTGCGACAAGGTCATCGACAAGGCCAAGCAGATCGCGGCCCACCAGCTCGAAGCGTCGGCCGACGACCTCGAGTACGTGGGCGGGGAGTTCTCGGTCAGGGGATCGCCCGACAAGTCGATGCCGCTCGCGGCGATCGCGTTCGAGGCGTTCACGGCCCACAACCTGCCCGACGGGCTGGAGCCCAACCTCGAAGCTCAGGTCACCTACGACCCGCCGAACTTCTCGTGGCCGTTCGGCACTCACATGTGCGCCGTCGAGGTCGATACCGAGACCGGGCACGTCGAGGTGTTGAAGTACGTCGCGGTCGACGACTGCGGCGTGCAGGTCAACCCGCTGATCGTCGACGGTCAGGTGCAGGGTGGCGTCGTCCAGGGCATCGCCCAGGCGCTCTGGGAGGAGGCCGTGTACGACACCGACGGCAACCTCAAGACGTCGACGCTGGCCGAGTACCTCGTGCCGGCCGCCAGCGACGTGCCGTCGATCACCACCGGTCACACCGTCACACCGTCGCCAACCAACCAACTCGGCGTCAAGGGCATCGGTGAGGCCGGCACCATCGGCGCCGCGTCGACGATCATCAACGGTGTCGTCGACGCACTCTCAGGGCTCGGTGTGCACGACGTGCCGATGCCCGCCAGCCCGCACAACGTTTGGACCGCAATCAACGCAGCTCGCGTCAATAGCAATGGAGGCTCGCAGTGATCCCTGCCGCATTCGACTACGTCCGTGCCGGATCGGCCGAGGAGGCGATCAGCCTCGTCGGTCAGCACGGCGAGGATGCCAAGTTCCTCGCCGGCGGCCACAGCCTGTTGCCGCTCATGAAGTTGCGCCTCGCGCAACCGAGCGTCCTCATCGACATCGGGCGGATCAACGACCTGTCGTACATCCGTGACGCCGGTGATCATGTCGCGATCGGCGCCCTGACCCGCCACATGGACGTCGAGAACTCCGACCTGCTCAAGCAGCACGTGCCACTCCTGGCCCACGCGGCGCACCATGTCGGCGATCCGCAGGTCCGCCACCGCGGCACGATCGGCGGATCGATCGCCCACGCCGATCCGGCGTCCGACCTCCCCGCCACGACGCTGGCGCTCGGTGCCACGTACGTCGCCCAGGGGCCGAACGGCACGCGCGAGATCGCGGCCGGCGACTTCTTCGAGGGGTTCCTCACGTCGTCGCTGGCTCCCGACGAGCTGCTCACCGAGATCCGCGTCCCGAAGATGAACGGCGCCGGCTGGAACTTCCAGAAGTTCAACCGGCGCGCCCAGGACTGGGCGATCGTCGGTGTCGCGGCGTGGCGTCGCAACGGCGACTCGGGTGTCGCGCTCGTCAACATGGGATCCGTGCCGGTACTGGCGACCAGCGTGTCGTCGGCGCTGGCCGGCGGGGCATCGATCGCGGACGCCGCCGAGCAGGCCGCCGCCGATGCCGACCCGCAGGCCGACCTCAACGCCAGCGTCGAGTACCGCGTGCATCTCGCCAAGGTGCTCACGAGGCGCGCCCTCGAGGCCGCCTCGAGCTGACGTCCTCCCCCACCCGTGAGTGGCGAGCGCTACCTCGACGCGATCGCCGATGCCGACCCCTATCCGTACTGGTACGACGACGCCGACGAGCCGGATTCGAACCCGACGCTGGTGCGTACGGAGAACTGCGACCTGTGTGTCGTCGGCGGCGGCTACACCGGTCTGTGGACCGCGATCATCGCCAAGGAGCGTGACCCCGACCACGACGTCGTACTGATCGACGCCCACGAGGTGGGGTCGGCGGCGAGCGGACGCAACGGCGGCTTCATGGAGTCGAGCCTCACGCACGGGGTGGCCAATGGCCAGGCGCGCTTCCCCGGCGAGATCGAGCTGCTCGAACAGCTCGGGCTCGAGAACCTCGACGCCATCGAGGCCGCGATCGATCGCTACGCGATCGACTGCGACTACGAGCGCACCGGCGTGATCGACGTCGCGACCAACGCCCATCCGCCGTCGTACTACTCCGAGTTGCGCGACGAGTACGAGCTTCTGCGCCGGCTCGGCCAGGCGGTCGAGCTCCTCGACGCCGAACAGATGCGGGCGCAGGTCGCCTCACCGACCTACACGGGCGGTCTGTGGCGCAAGGACCGGGCGGCCATCGTCGACCCGGCCCGCCTGGCGTGGGGGTTGAAGGCCGCCGCCGAGTCACTCGGGGTGCGCATCTACGAGGACTCCAAGGCGACGTCACTCGAGCGCGACGGCGTCGGGGTGCTCGTGAAGACACCGCTCGGCGCGGTCCGGGCAGGCAAGGTCGCGCTCGGGGACCAACGCCACGCGACCACTGATCCGCCGCGTCCGTCATTACATCGCGCCGGTCTACGACTACTGCCTGGTGACCGAGCCGTTGACGGCGGCACAGCTCGACTCGATCGGCTGGCAGAACCGGCAAGGACTCTCCGACATCCCCAACCAGTTCCACTACTACCGCCTGACGTCGGACAACCGGATCCTGTGGGGCGGCTACGACGCCGTCTACTACTGGCGGGGCAAGGTGTCGACGGAGCACGAGAGCCGGCCGGCGTCGTGGGCAACGCTCAGCCGGCACTTCTTCGAGACGTTCCCCCAGCTGGAAGACGTCAAGTTCACGCACGCGTGGGGCGGTGCGATCGACACGTGCAGCCGCTTCTGCGTGTTCTGGGGGCGGGCGCTCAACGGTCGTGTCGCCTACGCGCTCGGCTACACCGGCCTCGGCGTCGCGTCGTCGCGGTTCGGCGGGGAGATGATGCTCGACCTGCTCCACGATCGGCGCTCGGTGGCGTCCCAGACCGAGTTCGTACGCACCAAACCGCTCCCGTTCCCACCCGAACCGTTCCGCTTCCTCGGGATCCAGGCCACCCGCTGGTCACTCGACCGCGAAGACCGCACCGGCAAACGCAACGCCTGGCTCCGGATCCTCGACCGCTGCTCGGCCTCGTGTCGGTTCGCCACGTGGCGTCTGAACACACGGGGTGGGCTATCGTCGCCCGGATGACGCCAACCGACGTCGACCGTGCGCTGACGGAGCACGGATATCTTCCCGACGAGGGGTTGGCCACGGCCATCTTCCTCGCGCTGTCGCTCAAGCGACCACTGCTGCTCGAGGGTGAGGCCGGGGTCGGCAAGACCGAGGTCGCCAAGGTGCTGGCGGCGTGGACGCACGGCGAGCTGATCCGGCTCCAGTGCTACGAGGGCATCGACGCCGCGCAGGCCGTGTACGACTGGGACTACGCCCGCCAGTTGCTCCACCTCCGGGCCGCCGAGGCGAGTGGCGAGACCGCGGGGCGGACGGCCGACGACCTCGAAGCCGATCTGTACGACGAGCGGTTCCTGGTCAAGCGGGCCCTGCTGCGGGCGATCGAGCACCGCGAGGGTCCACCGCCGGTGCTGCTGATCGACGAGATCGACCGGGCCGACGACGAGTTCGAGGCCTACCTCCTCGAGGTGCTCTCGGACTTCCAGGTCACGGTGCCGGAGCTGGGGGTGTTCCAGGCCAGCCGCCCACCGATCGTGATCCTGACGTCCAACCGGACCCGCGACGTGCACGACGCGCTCGAAGCGCCGCTGCCTCTACCACTGGGTCGAGCATCCCGGGTTCGAGCGCGAGGTCGCGATCGTGCGGCTCAGGGTGCCGGAAGTCGGCCAGGAGCTCGCCCGTCAGGTCGCGGCGGCGGTCGAGGTGCTCCGCGACATGAAGCTCTACAAGCCGCCGGGTGTCGCCGAGACGATCGACTGGGCGACCGCCCTCGGCCGCCTCGGAGTGACGCGGCTCGACGAGCGCAGCGTCGTCGCCACCCTCGGCACGGTCCTGAAGTACCGCGAGGACCATCAGCGTGTCGAGCAGCACGGTGTCGCCGACATCGTGAAGCAGGCGTTCGAGCGCGGCCTCCTGCCCGGTTGAACGTGTCCGGGTCCACCGAGAACAACGTCGACACGACCACCGACGCCGGCGAGATCGCCGTGGCGTTCACGTGGCTCCTGCGCGGCGCCGGCCTGTCCGTTCCGATGAGCTCGACGATCGCGTTCACCGAAGCACTCGTCGCCACCGGGATCGACGATCGCGACGACACGTACTGGGCCGGTCGGGCCACGCTCGTGCGCCGCCCGGAGGACCACGAGACCTACGACCGGGCGTTCAAGGTGTTCTGGGAGGGCCGCCAGACGGTGGGCGAGGACGTGCCGGCCGAGGAACCGGTGCACATCACGCTCGCCGTCGACGACGACTCCGCCGACGACGCCCACGACGAACCCGACACCGCCGAGGGGTCCGACGAGGAGACGATCGAGCTGCGGTTCAGCGCCACCGAGGTGCTGCGGCACAAGGACTTCGCCGACTACTCGGACCAGGAGCTGAACGAGGCCCAGCAACTGATGACCCGCCTGCGCCTCGTCGGCTCGCCCCGCGAGTCGCGCCGTCTCGCCGCCAGCAGCCGACGTACCGCCCGCCCCGACCTGCGTCGCACCGTGCGGGCGGCGATGAAGTCGGGTGGTGAGCCGTTCCGCCGTCACTGGCGCGAACCGAGCACGCGCAACCGGCGGCTGGTGCTGCTGCTCGACGTCAGCGGATCGATGGAGCCGTACGCGCGGGCGTTGCTGCGGTTCGTCCACGCCGCCGTGGCCGGGCGCCAGAAGGTCGAGGCGTTCTCGCTCGGTACCCGGCTCACGCGAATCACCCGCGAGCTCTCGAGCCGCGACCCGGACATCGCCCTCCGTCAGACGTCGACGCGGGTCGTCGACTGGAGCGGTGGTACCCGTCTCGGCGAGGGGCTCCGCCAGTTCAACGACGCCTGGGGTCAACGCGGCATGGCGAGGGGCGCGATCGTCGTCATCCTCTCCGACGGATGGGACCGCGGCGACCCCGCCGTGCTCGCCGAGCAGATGGTTCGGCTCCACCGCGTCGCCCACCGGGTCATCTGGGTGAATCCGTTGAAGGTCACGCCGGGCTACGCCCCGCTCGCCCGCGGCATGGCCGCTGCGCTGCCATACGTCGACGCGTTCGTCGAGGGTCACTCGGTCGCCGCCCTCGAGGAGCTCGCCAGGGCAATCAGCAGCGACGACTCGACACCGTGAGCGGGATCGAGATCCCTTACCGGCACGGCACGCTCGACACGCCGATGCGCCGCGCCGTGTCCGTGCGCCGCAGCCACGTCGCGGTCGTCGACGGCGACACACGGCTGACCTACGGCGAGCTCGACCGGCGGATCGCCGGGGCCCGCGCCGGACTCCGCGAGCTCGGCCTCGTCTCCGGCGACCGGGTGGGCGGCCTTGCGCTCAACTCCTTCCGTCACCTCGAGGCCAGCATGGGCGTTCCGACCTCGAACCTCGTGTTGAACGACTTGAACTTCCGCCTCGCGCTCCCCGAGTTGGAGTTCATCGTCAACGACTCCGGCGCACGCGTGCTGCTCGCCGACGAGCGTCACTGGGAGACGGCGGTTGCCCTGCTCGCCAACTGCGACTGCCTCGAGCAGTTGGTCTGGTTGAGCGACGGGCCTGCGCCTGACGGCGAGGCGACGTGGGACGACCTCTGCGCGGCGGCGCCCGTCGAACCGCCCGCCGACCTCGACGCCGATTGCGTCGCCGGCATCACCTACACCGGCGGCACGACCGGCCTGCCGAAGGGCGTGCAGCAGACGCACGGCAACTTGATGGTGAACGCCAAGCACCTGATGTGGGCCAACCCGCTGTACCCCGACGACCGCTTCTTGCACATCACCCCGATGTTCCATTCGGCGGGCGTCGCGAACATCTACGTCCTCACGCTCGTCGGCGGTACGCACGTGATCTGCCCGGGCTTCGAACCGGACCTCGTCGGCCGTCTGATCGAGCAACACGAGATCACGGCCTGTGTGCTCGTGCCGACGATGATCAACATGTTCCTGAACCATCCCGGTACCGCCGAGCGCGACCTGTCGACGTGGCGGTTGTGCATCTACGCCGCGTCGCCGATCCCCGTGGCGCTGTTGCGGCGGGCCCTCGCCGAGCTGCCGTGCGACTTCGTGCAGTGCTACGGCATGACCGAGGCGTCCCCGCACGTCTCTCAGCTCTCGGCCCTCGACCACCGGCTCGGGCTGACCGGCGACGCGGATGCGATGCGGCGGCTCGCCAGCTGCGGCACGCCCTGCATCGGCGTCGACGTCGAGATCCGGCGGCCCGACGACACCCGCTGCGAGATCGGTGAGATCGGCGAGATCGTGGTCCGCGGCCCCAACGTGATGCCCGGGTACTGGAACCGCCCCGACGAGACGGCGGGCGCGTTCACGCCCGACGGGTGGTACCGCAGCGGCGACCTGGCGTCGGTCGATGACGGCGGGTACATCTTCATCGTCGACCGGGCGAAGGACATGATCGTGTCGGGCGGCGAGAACATCTACACGACCGAGGTCGAGAACGCGTTGGCGACCCACCCGGCCGTGCTCGAGGTCGCCGTGTTCGGCGTTCCCCACGACCAATGGGTCGAAGCCGTGCATGCTGAAGTTGTCGTCCGACAAGGCGTCACCGTGACCGAGGCCGAGCTCATCGCCCATTGCCGCCAGTCGATCGGTGGGTTCAAGGTGCCCCGATCGATCGCCCTGCGCAGTGAGCCGTTGCCGAAATCGGGTGCCGGGAAGGTCCTCAAGCGCGAGATCCGGTCGCGGTACTGGGAAGGCCCCGACCGCGCCGTCACGTGACGTCTGCAGCAGGGGATTTGCTTGCCTCCATGGCACAATCAATGCCATGAAGGAACTCCTCGACGACCTCGACCGGTGGCGTTCGGACGGGAAGCGGGTGGCCGTCGCCCGGGTCGTCGACATCGAAGGTTCGGGTCCCCGCGATCCGGGTGCGGCGATGGCCGTCAGCATCGAGGGCGAGGTCGTCGGCAGCGTGAGCGGCGGATGCGTCGAAGGTGCGGTGGTGACCGAGGCGCTGTCGATCCTGCACGGCGACCGGGAGCCCGGCATCGTCACGTTCGGGTACAGCGACGACGACGCGTTCGCCGTGGGCCTCACGTGCGGCGGCACGATTCGGCTGTTCATCGAGGAGCTCGATTGGTGACGATCTACAGCGAACTGGCCGCTCGCATCCGCGCCCAGTCGCCGGTCGCGCTGGCCACCGTCATCGACGGGCCCAACGTCGGGAGCAAGCTCCTCGTCGAGCCGGACGTCGAACCGCAAGGTTCGCTCGGACATCCCGAGCTCGACCGCGTCGTCGCCCGCGACACGCGCGCCGAGCTCGAGGCCGGCCGCTCCGGAGTGCGCCATTACGGTCCCGAAGGTCAGACCACCCCGGAGGACCTCGTCGACACCCCCGTCGTGCGCGTGTTCGTCGAGAGCTGGTCACCACCGCCACAGATGTGGATCTTCGGCGCCGTCGACTTCACGGCCGCACTCGCCAAGGTCGCCAAGGTCCTCGGCTACCGCGTCACGGTGTGCGACGCCCGCGAGATCTTCGCCACCCGCCGCCGGTTCCCGATGGCTGACGAGGTGCGGGTCACGTGGCCGGGCCCCATGTTCGACGAGCGGGGCGCCACACTCGGCCTGCGCGACGCGGTCTGCATCCTCACCCACGACCCCAAGTTCGACGTTCCGGCGATCCAGGGAGCGCTCGACACCGGCGTTGGGTACATCGGCGTGATGGGGAGCCGTACCACCCACGCCAAGCGCATGGAACGACTCTCCGAGGTCGGCGTCAACGACCCCGCCGACCTCGCCCGGCTGATGTCGCCGATCGGGCTCGACATCGGCGCCCGCACCCCGGAGGAGACGGCGATCTCGATCTGCAGCGAGATCATCGCCAATCGCACCGGCCGCCACCCACCCAGCCTCCGCGACGGAGAAGGCCCCATCCACGCCTGACCCTGTTGCTTAGGGGCTTCGCCCCTAAGCACCTAAGCAATAGTTGGGTCGGCGAAGACGACGTTGTTCGAGTGGCGCCCGGTGAGGAACGTGATCTCGACCTCGCTGCCGCGTTGGCGCGAGTGCACCATCGCGTCGCCGATGCCGAGGAACATCATCACGTGACCCGGGTAGTACATCAGGTCGCCCGCTTGGGCGGCGACGCGCTCGACCCTCGTTGACGCGTTGATCTGGGCCCGGCTCTGACGAGCCAGATCCAACCCGGCGACGCCCCAGGCGTACGTCGTCAGCCCGGAGCAGTCGAACCCGACGCCAGGCTCCGACGAGTTCGACCGGTAGGGCACACCGAGTTGGGTCAACGCGGCGAGCAACGCGGTCTGCTTCTGGAGACTGGTGAGTGCCCACGCGTCGCGCAACATCGCGGCGGGGATGCCGAGCTCGGCCGCCGCCAAGTTGGCGGCTTCGTCGCGCAGCTTGACGTACCGAGCGAAGGTCAGGTTGTTGCGGTCGTAGCTCCGGTCGTCGGCGATCTGGTCGAGTTTCGACCCCGCGTCGAGCGCCGCGACGGCGACTTGCGCCAGCGCCGGCGAGATCGAGCGGACGCTCGCCGCGGCGGCGGGCGCCGGGGCGACGATCACCAGCAGCGACCCGAGCGTGAGCATCGCGACCACGACACGACGGAGGAGAGGCTGGGTTTGAAGGTGAGGAGCTGACATAAGAGAGGCCCGCGGTCTCCCGAGCGAGTCGGGCTCCCGTCATTACAGTCGGTAAACCTATCGACACGGAATCGCAACAATGAAGTTTTTCGTCACCTTTTCGTCATCTGTTGTTCAGTCGCCGGTGGACAGAATCAGCGATGTGACCGTTCCGATCCTGCTCGCGGCTGGTGCCGGCACCCGTTTCACCGGTGCCGGGCACAAGCTGGATGCGACGATCGCGGGTCGTTCGGTCGCCCATCGAGCCATCGCGGCGGCCCTCGAATCGGGCGTCGGACCACTGTTGGTGGTCACCGGAGCGAACGCGATCACCCTTCCTGAGGGCGCCACGGAGGTGCCCAATCCCGACTGGGCCGCCGGTCAGATGACGTCGGTTCGGCGCGGGCTCGAGGCGGCGCGGGCGCTCGGTGCGACCGCCGTCGTGATCGGGCTCGCCGATCAGCCGTTCGTCACGGCCGAGGCGTGGCGGGCCGTCGCCGCGTCGACGTCACCGATCGCGGTCGCCACGTACGACGGCCGCCGCGGCAATCCGGTACGTCTCCACGAATCGGTGTGGCATCTGTTGCCGGAGTCCGGCGACGAGGGCGCGCGTGCGCTGATCCGTGTTCGACCCGACCTCGTCGAACCGATACCCTGCGCGGGTTCGCCCGCCGACATCGACACCGAGGAGGATCTGCGCCGATGGCAGAACAACTCGTCAACGAATTCACCGTGAACCGACCGATCGAGGAGGCCTGGCCGGTGATCTGCGACGTGGAGCGCATCGCGCCGTGCATGCCCGGTGCTCAGCTCGAGGAGATCGAAGGCGACGTGTACCGCGGCGTCGTGAAGATCAAGCTCGGCGCCGTCTCCACCCAGTTCAAGGGACAGGCCCAGTTCGTCGAGCGTGACGACGTGAACCACCGGGCGAAGTTGAAGGCCGAAGGCCGCGACACCGGCGGGCGGGGGAACGCGGCCGCCGACATCACGGCCGTCTGTGAGCCGTTGTCGCCGACCAGCACGAAGTGCACCGTCACGACCGACCTCCACATCACCGGCAAGGTGGCGCAGTTCGGCCGAGGGCATCATGGGCGACGTCAGCAAGAAGCTGATGGAGCAGTTCTCGGCGAACCTGAACACGATGCTCGACAACACCGCCCTCGACAACAGTGCCCACGACAAGACGGTGCCCGACAAGGCCGGGTCCGACGTGCCGACGGAGCCGGACGACGCCGGCGACACCACGTCCGCCTCGAGCGCAACGGGTTCCGCATCCGCGGGCAACGGATCCGCGACCGCGGCGCCGACGAAGCGCATCATCAGCGGACCGGCGACGGAGCCGATCGACGTGGCGGGCATGGCCGGCCCGGCGTTGTTGAAGCGCATCGGTCCGGTGGTGCTCGGACTGCTCGTCGTGTTCCTGCTGCTGCGCCGACGCCGCTGACGCGATGGACGACCGGGCGCGGGTACGCGAGCTCCTCGGTCGAGAGCCGCGTGGCGACTTCGACGTCGTCGTGCGGGGTGACGATGGTGATCCCGTCGTACTGAGGAACGCGCCGTTGCTCGACGACAGCACGCCGATGCCGACCCGCTACTGGCTGATCGGCCCCGACGAGGTGCGCCGCGTCAGCCAACTCGAGGCGAGCGGTGGCGTGCGCGCCGCCGAGGCGGCCATCGACGCGGCGCTCATCGACGATGCCCACCGCCGCTACGCGGCCGAGCGCGACGCGTTGGTGCCCGCCGACCATGCCGGCCCGCGGCCGAGCGGCGGGGTCGGCGGCACGCGAACCGGCGTGCAAGTGCCTCCACGCCCACTACGCATGGCACCTCGCGGGCGGTGACGACCCGGTCGGCCGCTGGGTCAGCGAGCAGCTCGAGCGTCCGTCGGAGCTTCGCGTCACGCTCGGCGAATCGGCGACGGCGATCGCGGCGGCGAACGCGGCCGGAGCGGCCGGCACACAATGGACGACGGAACTACCGTGGGGCGTGGTCAACCTCACGGCGACCGAGTTCGAACGCACCGATCCGCCATCGCCTGTCCAGCTCACCAACGCCCTCGGCCTTGTCGGCGACGAGTTCGACGACGTGGTTCGGAGCCATCCCGAGCTGATCGACATCGCCACAGTGACGTTCACCGGGCCGCTGGCGACCACGCTCGCCCGCCTCGAAGCCGGCAAGGATGACGTTCCCGAACGATTCGTCCTGTCTCGCGAAGCTGCCGAGGAGATCTTCCGAACGGTCGCCACCGAGACCGCGAGCGACCGGGCCTACAACCCCGGACTCCCGGTCGACCACGTCGACACCGTCGTCGCCGCGTGTTGCATCGCGCTGACCGTGATGCGCCGGCTCCACCTCGATCAGGTCACGATCGCCTGAGGCGCGATGCGGCACCCGTCAGCCATCGGTCGTTTGCACGCACCGCTCCGCCTCTACGGGCGGCGGGTGATGATGCGGCCGCTCGTGCCGTCCGATCACAGTGACTGGAGTGGTGTCCGGCGCAACAACGAGGACTGGCTCATCCCGTGGGAGCCGCAGCGGGCCGCCAGCCAACCCGACCTCACGCGCGACTCCGCCGCGTTCGCCGCCCGATGTACGGCCCGCGATCGTGACCGCACGGCCGACTCCGCGTACGCATTCGGCTTGTTCGTCGACCAACGGTTCGCGGGCGAGGTCAATCTCAACAACATCGTGCGCGGCGCGCTCCAGTCGGGCACGGTCGGTTACTGGATCGACCGCGGCCGTGCCGGCCAGGGGTACGTGGCCGAAGGGGTCGTCGTGCTCGCCAGGTTCGCCTTCGAACAGCTGCATCTGCACCGCCTCGAGGTCTGCATCGTGCCGCGCAACACGAACAGCAGGCGGGTCATGGAGAAGCTCGGCCTCCGCTGCGAAGGCTTGTCAGAGAAGTACTTGGAGATCGCGGGCGTGTGGGAGGACCATCTCCGCTTCGCCATCACCGTCGAGGATTGGGAGACGCGACGCGACGAGCTCACCGGCGCGTGGCTCTGAACCGAAACCTTCGATTTCGAAGTCGATGATCAGGGTTCGCCGGCGAGGCGGAATGCCTCCGCCCGTTCCTGGCGCACCTTCGAGCGCCGCTTCCACATCTTCGTCTTCCAATGGCGGCTGGTGCGCTTGCGGGTCGCGACCTTGGTCTTGGCGACTTCCGGGTCGTGATGGTGCATCGGCTTCCAGGCTGTGCCAGGTTCGTCGACGTCGGATGGATCTTCGCCAGCACTCACTTTGCTGGCCACTTGGTTGAGCTCGACTTGGATCCGGTGCCGCTCGCCATGGGCGTGGGCTCGCAGTTCCTGTTTTGGCGGCAACGGCACCTCGGCGGTGCGATGACGCTGGCTCATATGGGCTACCTCCCTGTTAGGTGGTTGTAGCTCCTCCCCGTAGTCCCACAATAGCGGTCGCTGCACGCACTACTGACGCCCGCCGTGTGACAGTTGTGCGCGATCCTGGTCGCCGACCAGATCTTGACGATGAGCAGGGCCGATGACGCCGTTATGGACGCGCTAGCGGCTCGAGATCTTGGCGCGTAGCGCGGCGAGCCGTTCGGCGAACCAGGGCTGCTTGGTGCTCCACAACTGGGGGTCGAGCTCGCGCTGCACCGCCGCCGGATGATCGTCGATGTCGGCCATGTCACGGATCGTCGCCTTGGTGAGGATCGCCAGCTCCCGCGGTGCGCTCGCGGCGGTGGCGGCGATCGCGTGGGCGGTCGACAGCAAGTCGTCGTCGTCGACGCACCGGAACGCGAGCCCGACTCGCTCGGCTTCGGCCCCGTCGAGCACCTGGCCGAACACGACCGCGGCCATCGCCGTCTGCGGTCCCGCGATCCGTCGCAACATCCACGTGTGACCACCTCCCGGGTGCAGACCGATCTGCAGGAACCGGGTGTCGAACTTGGCGCGACGAGCCGCGATCCGCACGTCGCAGCCGAGGGCGAGGTTCATGCCGGCTCCGACGGCCGCCCCGTTGACCGCGGCGAGCGTCGGGAGCGGACTGCGCGCGATCCGCAGGAAGCCTTCGTAGATGGCGCCGAGGCTGTCGCCGTTGGCCGTGCCGAGGTTGCCGAGGTTCGCACCGGCGCAGAACGCCGGCGGCGTGCCGGTGACGACGATGGCACCGACCGACTCGTCGGCCTCGATGGCGTCCATGGCGGCGATGATCTCGGTGACCATCGGCGCGGTCAGCGTGTTGCGCTCGTCGGGGTTGTTGAGCGTGAGCGTGGCCACGCCGTCGGCGAAATCGGTCAGGACCAGGGACATGCGGGAAGTCTGTCACGCTCGACCGGTTGTAGCCTCGGCCCTGAGATGCTCGACCACGTCTTCACCGATGCGATCAGCGCCCTACGCGACGCCTTCGAATCGGCGTTCCTCGAGCGACAGGCCTTCGAGGAGCACTTCCAGGTCGACGTGCTGCTCGGTGACATCACATGGGAGACCAGCTACGGCCTGCCGGGTGAGGGACAGCCGCCTCGTGTCGTGGCCCACATCACGTTCGACTGGCCGACGTGGAGCCAGACGTCGTACCGACGGTGGTACGTGGAGGAGGAGCTCGATGCGCCGCCGGTCATCGAGATGGAGATCGTGCTGCGGATCCAGCGTCTCGCCGAGCAACCAGACCCGCGCGCCGTGTTCGCCGCGCTGCCCGACCACAGCCCTCCGATCGGCGCCGAGCGGCTCGAGCGCGCCGGGCTGACGGTCGAGATCGGTCATCCCGATCCCAACGACCCGGCCGCCGCGGCGAACGCCGAGTACGCCGTCGAGATCACCTACGAAGGGCTCTACGAGCTCGTCGAGGAGACGCTCGCCGATGGGTCGAGCTCGATCCTCGACGACCACTTCGGGGTGCTCGGAGGGTGGATCGCGTCGACGCTCGTGAAGCTCGGCGACCTCCGCCTCGCATTCCTGCCGGCCGACGACGTCGAGACAGAATGACCTGACGATGCCACGCAGACGTGCGCCGCCCAGTGTTGCTCGATGTCTCGGACGGGATCGCGACGGTGACGCTCAACCGGCCCGAGGTACGCAACGCGCTCTCGAGTGAGGTGTTGCGGTTGCTGTCAGAACTGATGAGAGCGGCCGAAGCCGATGACGACGTGGGCGTGATCGTGCTCACCGGTGCCGATCCGGCGTTCTGCGCCGGACTCGACCTCGGTGAGCTCAGCTCGACGGGGATCAACTCGGGCTCCGGGGGTGCGTCCGAGAACGCCCCGGCACGGAGCGGCGCGCGCGGTCCCTTTCCGCGCCTGACCAAGCCGCTGATCGGTGCGATCAACGGTGTCGCCGTCACCGGCGGGTTCGAGCTGGCGCTCAACTGCGACTTCCTGATCGCCAGCGAGCACGCCAAGTTCGGCGACACCCACACGCGGGTCGGCGTGATGCCGGGGTGGGGCCTCACGGTGCTCCTCCCCCAGGCGATCGGTGTCCGGCGGGCCCGCGAGATGAGCTTCACGGGGAACTTCATGTCGGCCGACGAGGCCCTCGAACGGGGGCTCGTCAACCACGTCGTGCCGCATCCCGAACTGATCCCGTTCACCCGATCCATCGCCACCGACATCGTGAACAACGAGCTCGAGGCCGTCCGTCAGATCCGCCAGACGTACGCCGTGATCGCCCACGACGACGACGGCTGGGAGACCGAGGCCCGCGACTCGCGCGCCTGGCGGCGCTCGATGTCGAGCCCCGACACGATCGCCGCCCGCCGCGCCGCGATCGAGGCTCGCGGCCGAACGCAGTGAACGATCAGATCTCCGCGCCGCGGGCGCGGAGGTCGGCTTTGATCGCTTCGGCGATGTCGAGGGCGAGGATCTCGGCACCGGTCTCGTTGAGGTGGAACCCGTCGTCGGCGCGGACGTCCTTGCCGATGTCGTCGCGGGGATCGATCACGTACTCGGCCCAGCCACCCGTACGACCAGAGAACCGGCTCCAGGTGTCGATGAACACGATCGACGGACGCTTGGCCGCCTCGGCCTTGGCGGTCTCGTCCTGCACCTGCATGCGGAATGTGACGTCGGGGTCGTCGTCGTTGGGGATGCCGACCCAGATCACGGTGCGGCCGTCCTCGACGAGGAAGTCCATCACCTCGCCGACCCGCTTGCCGTACTCGGCGCGCCACTCGGCGTTGTCGGAATCAGGCACCGGCTGGAACGCGACCACGCCACCCGACGCGTCGAGCAGGCCCTGGGCGTCGTTCCCGCCGAACGTGATCACCACGATGTCGGGGTCGACCACCGGCACGTGCTCGTGGAGGCGGGCGTTCCAGTCGAAGTAGTCCGGGCGTGCCAGACCGGACGACACCTTGTAGTCGAGCGCGGTGTCGACGAGATCGGTGTCCGCGAGCACACGGTCGAGGTAGGGCGCGAACGTCCCGGCGTCGCTGTCGCCGGCGATCAGCACGACCGCCGGGTTCTCGGCCGTCGGCGGACCGGTGTCCTCCGGGGGCGGCTCGGTCGGGGGTGTCGTCGCCTCGGGTGTCGCGCCCGAGAGAGCAGGATCGTCGGTCGCCGCGGTGGCGGAGTCAGCGGAGCCGTCGGCCGCGTCGACCACGTCGCTGCCGGGTTGAATGGAACCGCTGCCGTCGGCAACGGTCGACACGACCTTGGCCGCGCCGGCGCCGACCGCGACGAGCGCGGTGAGCGCTCCCAGGCGGCGGATGCGATACCGGTGCCGGCTGACCCGCGGGCGCGGCGTCGGGCGGGACGGCGGGGCAACGAGCGACATGACACGCCCATGTTAAGGCGGGACGGGCTTTGCAGCCGGGGCATCTACCGCGCGGTAGGATGCCCGACGGTTCCCGTGAACAAGGACACCCAACCAACGATCCATCCCGAGAAGGGGGAGACATGATCAAGAGCAAGCGCGTGCTTGCAGCCGCGCTCGTTGCCGCGCTCGGCCTCACCGCCGCCGCATGTGGCGACGACGACGAAGAGGCGACGCCCGAGTCCGCAGCACCCGGCGACACGTCGGCCGCAACGACACCCGAGGGCACGGAGGCTCCGGCCGGTACCGAGGCCCCAGCAGGTACCGAGGCTCCTGACGGGACGTCGGCGACACCTGCCGAAGGCGTCACAGTCGGCCTCCTGTTCGACATCACCGGTCGTGGTGACAAGTCGTTCAACGACGCCGCGGCCGCCGGTCTCGACCAGGCCGTCGACGAGTTCGGTGTCATCCCCAGCGAGTCCACTCCGACTGGCGACGCCGACCGTGCCGACCGCTTGAACCTGCTCGTCGGCGACGGCAACCAGCTCGTCATCGGTGTCGGGTTCCTCTGGACGGATGCCCTCGAAGCGGGGGCGATCGCCAACCCCGACACGCACTTCGCGCTCGTCGACGGCGTCGCCCAGGATCCGGCCGGCACCCCGGACGATCCCAGCGACGACACCGATCTCCCCAACGTCGCCAACCTGCTGTTCGCCGAGCATGAAGGATCGTTCCTCGTCGGCGCCGCAGCCGCGCTCACCAGCCAGACCGGCAAGATCGGCTTCGTGGGTGGCGTCGAGATCGACCTGATCAAGAAGTTCGAGGCCGGCTACATCGCAGGTGCGATGGCCGTCAACCCCGACATCGAGATCCTGTCGAACTACGCCAGCCAGCCGCCCGACTTCACGGGCTTCAACGCCCCCAACGTCGGCCTCGAGATCGCCACCCAGATGTACGCCGACGGCGCCGATGTGATCTACCACGCGGCGGGCGGCACGGGTCTCGGCGTGTTCCAGGCGGCCACCGAAGCCGGCGAACCGGGCGAGGTCTGGGCGATCGGTGTCGACTCCGACCAGTGGCAGACGGCCGATCCGGCCCAGCAGCCGTACATCCTGACCTCGATGCTCAAGCGCGTCGACGTCGCCGTGTACGAGACGATCAAGGCCGAAGTCGAGGGAGCGTTCGAGCCCGGCATCCAGACCTTCGATCTCTCCGTCGACGGTGTGGGCTACGCGACGTCGGGCGACAACCTGAGCGCCGAGACGATCGCTGCGCTCGAGGACTTCAAGGCGCAGATCATCGCCGGCGACAGATCGAGGTGCCGATCCAGCACCCTGACGCCGATCGTCAGCTCTTCGTGGCCCCGCCTCGCGGCGGGGCCACGATCGTTTTTCGGCCCGTTCGACGCACCCGATGGCCGCTTACCGATCGGGTTGCGCCGATCGGCTAGAACATCGACCCATGGGGGACACCACGACCGAGCGGGCGGTCGCGATCGAACTGCGGGACATCGTCAAGCGCTTCCCGGGTGTCGTCGCCAACGACGGGGTCAACGTGACGGTTCGCGCCGGCACGATCCACGCCATCATCGGCGAGAACGGCTCGGGAAAGTCGACGTTGATGAAGACGCTCTACGGGGCCCACCGCCCCGACGAGGGGACGATCATCGTCAACGGTGTCGAACAGAACTTCCGCTCGCCCGCGACGCGATCGGGGTCGGCATCGGGATGGTCTTCCAGCACTTCCAGCTGGCTGACAACTTCACGGTCTGGGAGAACATCGTGCTCGGCGACGAGCCGGGCACGCCATGGAACCTCCGTCGCGGGATCGCCATCCGCCAACTCCGCGACCTCGGCACACGATACGGCCTCGAGGTCGACCCGAACGCGCTCGTGAGCGATCTCGGCGTCGGCCAGAAGCAACGCGCCGAGATCCTCAAGGTGCTCTACCGCGGCGCCAAGATCATCATCCTCGACGAGCCGACGGCGGTCCTCGTGCCACACGAGGTCGACGAGCTGTTCGCCTCGATGCGCGAGCTCACCGCCGCCGGGGCGACGGCGATCTTCATCTCCCACAAGCTCGACGAGGTGCTGCGGTTCGCCGACGCGATCACCGTGATCAGGGCCGGCAAGACCGTCGGCGAGGTACCGGATCCCTCCCAGGTCGACGCCCATCAGCTCGCCGAGATGATGGTCGGCAGTGAGCTCCCCTCACCCGAGACGCGAGAGAGCACGGTGACAACCGATGTCGCGCTCGAGGTGGTCGGCCTGACCGTCGACGCCGAGGGCGGCGCGCCGGCGCTGCTGGACGACGTCTCGTTCACGATCCATCGCGGCGAGGTGGTCGGCATCGCCGGGATCGAGGGCAACGGCCAGACCGAGCTGGTCGAGGCGATCCTCGGCGTCGTCGACGGCGCCGTCGGGCGGATCGAGCTGTTCGGCGAGGACATCACGAACGCATCGACACGTGACCGGCGGACCGGCGGCCTCGGCTACATCCCCGAGGACCGCCACAAGGACGGCATGGTGCTGCCGTTCCCGCTGTGGGAGAACACCGTGCTCGGCCACCAGTCACAAGCGCCGTTCGGCGACGGCATCTGGATCAAGAAGGCCGGAGCCGTCAAACGGACCCAGGACATCATCCGGCGACTTCGACGTCCGCACCCCCTCGGCGTTCGTGCCCGCGCTCACCCTGTCGGGCGGCAACCAGCAGAAGCTGATCGTCGGCCGCGAGATGACCACCGACCCGAAGGTGCTCATCGCCTCCCACCCGACGCGCGGCATCGACGTCGGCGCCCAGGCCGCGATCTGGGACGTGATCCGAACGGCGAGGGCCGCTGGGCTCGGCGTGCTCCTGATCTCGGCCGACCTGGAGGAGCTGATCGGGCTGTCCGACACGCTGTACGTGATCTACCGGGGCAAGCTCGCCGCCCGCCTCGATCCGGCCGACGTGACGCCCAAGGTCCTCGGTTCGTACATGACGGGTGCGGGTGCCCCCACATGAACCGTGTGCTGGCGACCGCCAAACGAATCCTGGCGCGGCTCGGGCCGAATGTGCTTGCCCCGGTGATCGCCGGCGCCGTCGCGATCGCCGTCTCGAGCGTCGCCCTCTTGCTGTCGGGCTACAGCCCGAGCGAAGCGTTCACCGCGATGTGGAAGGTGCTCGACTCGACGGAGTCGGTCGTCGGCATCATCAACAAGGCGGGGTGGTACTACGTCGCGGGCGTCGCCGTGGCGATCGGGTTCAAGATGGGCCTGTTCAACATCGGCGCCGACGGCCAATACCGCCTCGGCGCGCTGTTCGCCGCCTACTTCGGCGCCAAGGCCGATCTCCCCGCGGTCCTCCACGTGCTGTACATCGTCCTGATCGCGGTGGTCGTCGCCGCCGCGTGGGCGGCGATCGCCGGCATCTTGAAGGTCACCCGCGGCGTCAACGAGGTGATCTCGACGATCATGCTCAACTTCATCGCCATTGGCCTCACCGCCTGGCTGCTAACACGTACTTCCGGAACCGCACCGGCGGCCTCACCGCCGAGACCAAGCTGATCCCCGAGAGCGGACGCATCCCATCGCTCAACGCACTCGTCGAGGCGCTCGGCTTCCACCTCGGCCGGGGCGTCGAGCTCCAGGGCTATGTCGTCGTTGCGATCCTCGTCGGCATCGGCTACTACGTTCTGCTGTTCCGCAGCCGGTATGGGTTCGAGCTGCGAGTGACGGGCATGAACCCGTCGGCGGCGAAGGCTTCGGGCGTCAACCCCAAGCGGATGATCCTCACCACGATCATGTTGTCGGGCGCGGTGGCCGGATTGATCGGTATGGGGCCGTTGCTCTCCGACTCGCAGTACTACAAGTACGGCGACCAGTTCCCGCTGACCCTCGGCTTCACCGGCCTGTCGCTCGCGCTGCTCGGGCGCAACAACCCGGTCGGCATCGCGTCGGCGGCCATCGTGTGGGCAGGATCGAGCGGGCGACGCAACCACTGTCGATCATCGGCATCCCGCAGGAGATCGGCATCATCCTGCAGGGCTCGTTCCTGCTGTCGGCGGTCAT
>CAVRNI010000049.1:0-84542 GCA_963722415.1 Ilumatobacteraceae bacterium | reverse complement strand
GTTGAGCGCCATCGGGGCGACGATGATCTTGAGCTCCTCGTGCGTGTACCCGAACATCTGCTGACGGCGCAGCACGCTGTGATGGCTGAACACGACGTGCTCGCGTCGGGCAGATCGACGAGTTCGGCCATGCCCTGCTCGAGCCACTCGGCGTACGGGTGCTCGGCGGCGAGCGTGCCCTTGATCTCCTCGTCGTCGACGATGCGACCCTCGGACGTGTCGATCAGGAACATCTTGCCGGGCTGCAGCCGGCCCTTGGTGACGACCTTGGCCGGGTCGATGTCGATGACCCCGACCTCGGACGCCATCACGACGAGGTCGTCGTCGGTGACCCAGTAGCGGCTGGGCCGCAGCCCGTTGCGGTCGAGCACGGCGCCGATCACGGTGCCGTCGGTGAACGTCACGCTGGCCGGGCCGTCCCAGGGCTCCATCATGCTCGAGTGGTACCGGTAGAACGCCCGCTTGTCGTCGTCCATCTCGGCGTTGTTCTCCCACGCCTCGGGGATCATCATCAGGATCGCGTGCTGGATCGGGCGTCCGGCCAGGTGCAGCAGCTCGAGCACCTCGTCGAAGCGGGCCGTGTCGGACGCGCCGGGCGTGCAGATCGGGAACGCCTTGGCGAGGTTCGGCAGGTGCGGGCTCGACGCCATCGCCTCGCGGGCGCGCATCCAGTTCTGGTTGCCCTGGACGGTGTTGATCTCGCCGTTGTGGGCGATGAAGCGGTACGGGTGGGCGAGCGGCCACGACGGGAACGTGTTCGTCGAGAAGCGGCGAGTGCACGAGCAACAGCGCGCTCTCGACGCGGGGGTCGACGAGGTCCGGGAAGAACTGGCCGAGCTGCGGCGTCGTCAGCATCCCCTTGTAGACGATCGTGCGGGCCGACAGCGACGAGAAGTACGTCGTGAGGTCCTCCGCCAGCTCGTGCTCGGCACGCTTGCGGGCGACGAACGTCTTGCGGTCGAGGTCGATACCCGAGGCGCCGTCGGCGGCGGCGACGAAGAACTGCTTCATCGTCGGCATCGCCGCCCGGGCGGTCGCGCCGAGGCACTCGGGGCGGATCGGCAGGTCGCGCCAGCCGAGCACGACGAGCCCCTCCTCCACCGCGATGTCCTCGATCGCGGCGAGTGCCTTCTCGAGTGCCATCGTCTCGGTCGGCAGGAAGGCGATGCCCGCCTGCGTACGCACCTTCGGCCGGGAGCGCGAACCCGGTGACAGCCCGCAGGAACCGGTCGGGTATCTGGAGCAGGATGCCGGCACCGTCGCCGGTGTCGGGCTCGGCCCCGGTCGCGCCGCGGTGGGCCAGGTTGGTGAGCGCCCGAAGCCCGGTCATCACGAGTTCGTTCGACCGCACGCCCCGCATGTGGGCGACGAACGAGACACCACAGGAGTCATGTTCGAAGCGTGGGTCGTAAAGGCCCGTAGGCCCAGGCTTTTTCTGCATCGTTGGCTGACTTCCACGAAACTCGAAGTTGCGGTGGAGCCCGGGACGACGCTGGCCCAGACGGTCGCGTCATGTTACGGGATCGCGCGGTGGATCGGAAAGATGATCCGACATGTGCGTCTGAGAATCCCCGAACTGTCTGCTTCAGGTCGCGTGATGCGTCATCTGGGGCAGACAGGTCGGAGGGGTGGTCACGTCTGCGGGACGCGGCGGCGCGGAGGGCGCTGCGGCGCATCTTGCCGGCGTCGTCGCGGAGCGGCTCGTCGACGAACTCGAACGTGCGCGGCACCTTGTAGGTCACCAGCCGCTCGCCGAGGAACGCCCGGAGCTCGTCCTCGACCACGGCGTCGGGGTCGGCCTCGATGATCGCGTGGACCGTGTTGCCCAGGTCGTCGTCCGGCAATCCGATCACGCACGCCGAGCGCACCGCGGGGTGCTCGTTGATCGCCGCTTCGACCTCGGCGGGATAGATGTTGGCGCCGCCGACGAGGATCATGTCGGCCGACCGGTCGCCGAGGTACAGGTAGCCGTCGACGTCGACGTAGCCCATGTCGCCGAGCGACTCCCACCCACCGCCGAGCGTCCGCGCCTCGGCACCGACGTAGTGGTACGTCTCCTTGCCGGTCACCGACCGCAGCCACACCTCACCCATCTCGCCGGGCGGCAGCTCGTTTCCGTCGGCGTCGGTGATCATCACCGAGCCCTCCGGTCCCCGCCCGACCGAGCCGGGGTGGGCGAGCCACTCCTCACCGGTGATGATCGTCACCGTCTGCGCCTCGGTGCCGGCGTAGAGCTCGAAGATCCGCTCGGGCCCGAGCCAGTCGATCCAGGCCTGCTTCAGCCAGACCGGGCACGGCTCGGCGAGGTGCCAGACGACGCGCAGCGAGGACACGTCGTACCGCTCGCGCACCTCCTCGGGGAGGCGCCAGATCCGCTTCATCATCGTCGGCACGAGATAGATGACGTCGGCGCGATGGGTCTCGATCGCGGCGAGCGTCGCCTCGGCGTCGAACCGCGGCAACAGCACGAGGTGGTTGCCGTGCATCAGCCCTTCCGTCGCCCAGACCGCTGGACCGTTGTGGTACAGCGGGCCCGGCACGACCATGCACTCGTCGGGTCGCACGTGCAGCATCGACGCCACGTCGGTGTCGCGCACCGCCGGATCACCGGACACGATCAGCTTCGGCCGACCCGTGCTCCCGCCCGACGTCGGCGCCTTCCAGGCGGGCGACGCCAGCTCGAGATCGTCGATGTCGGGCAACTCGATGTCGCCGCCGACTTCGGTCGGCTGGTAGCCGATCGGCAGGCACGTCCGACCGGGGAGCACGCCGGGCTCCACGCCGAACACGACGCGCGAATCCGCCAGCTCGACGATCGCCTCCAGCTCGCGGTGTGGGAGCCGGGCCGACACCGGCTGCGGCACCCCGCCGACCCGCCAGATGGCGTGCTGGGCGACGAACCAGTCGATCGAGTTGGGGAGTGCGATCGTCACCATGTCGCCACGCTGCACACCTCTGGCAGCAAGGTCACGGGCGAGCAGCTCGGCCGCATCGCGCAGTCCCGCACGCGTGATGCTCTGTTCGCCGCACGTGACGGCAGGCCGATCGGGCGCGGCCTCGGCGTACGCGGCGAGCAGACGGTTGCAGGTGACGAGTGCCATCGGTACGGATCAGTCCGCGAAGTTGGCGGCGCGCTTCTCCATGTTCGCCATCACCGCTTCGATCTGATTGGGCGTGCCGACCTGGGCACCGATCACGCTCCGCTCGGCGGCGAACTGGGCGGCCGCACCGTCGGCGTACATCCGGTTGAAGAGCTCCTTCGAGCCGCGCACCGCGCCCGGACTCCGGGCCGCGATCTCGCCGGCGAGGGCCATCGCGTCGGCACGCGGATCGTCGCTCAGGCGCGTCGCCAGCCCGAGCTGCAGCGCCTCGGTGCCGGTGATCATGCGCGCCGTGTAGGTCAGCTCCTTGGCCACGTCCGGCCTGACGAGGCGCGAGAGCACGAACGTCCCCGTCATGTCGGGCACGAGACCCCAGTGCACCTCACGCACCGACAGCTGGGCGTCGGGGTGGACGATGCGGATGTCGGCGCCGAGCGCGATCTGGAGGCCCCCGCCGAGCGCGTGTCCGTGCACGGCGGCGATCACGGGGACCGGCACCTCCTGCCACACCCAGCAGACCTGCTGACCGAGGTGGGTGATCCGGCCGTCCTCGATCGTGCCGGGGTTGCCCCGCCGCTCCGTCTGCCGGTCGACCGGGCCGTCCGCGCCGGCCATCGCCTGGAACGACGCGAAGTCGAGGCCGGCGCAGAACGACGGGCCCTCGCCCGACAACACGACGGCCCGGACCCCGGGCTCGGTCTTGAGCCGCTCGCCGGCCTCGGCGATGGCGAGGAACATGTCGCCGTCGAGCGCGTTGCGCTTGTCGGCGCGGTTGAACCGCACGTCGGCGATGCCGTCGGAGATGGAGACGAGGACGCGATCGGACATGCCGCCGAGTCTGTCAGCTCACCGCTTGCGGGCTTGCAGCGTGTAGCTGTGCGGGAGCCGTTCGGGGCGGTCGGTGAGCCGGAACTCGCCGCTCGGCAGGAGATCCATCTGGTCCTCGAGGGCCGGCCACGGCACGGAGTCGTGCTCCTCGATCGCGATCAGGTCGAGCCCGGCGTCCATCACCGCCGTGATGATCTCGGCCAGCCCGTGGTTGAACTCGATCGCCCATGGCTGCTCGACCTCGCCCTCGTGCCCGACGTAGGTCATCGTGTTGTGGAACGCCGTGCCCGACGTCTCGAAGTAGGGGTACTCGATGGCGACGACACCGTCATCACGCGGGTCGGCGAGCGACCACAGCACCGGGTGCCCCTCGCGGATGAACAACCGGCCACCCGGTCGCAGGAGGGCAGCCACGACCTCGGCCCACCGGCGCACGCTCGGCAGCCAGTTGAGCGCGCCGACACCGGTGTAGACGAGATCGAACCGCGCCGTGCCCGAGCACCTCGGCAGCGCCGTACACGTCGGACTCGACGTACTCGACGGCCGGACCGGCTTCGTCCGCCAGGCGCCGCGCCGCTTCCAGCGCTTCGGGTGAGAAGTCGAGGCCCGTGACCCGGCCGCCCAGTCGCGCCAGTGACAACGTGTCGGTGCCGATGTGGCATTGCAGGTGGACGACGTCGAGGCCGGCGATGTCGCCGAGTCGAGGAAGATCGAACCGCACGACGTCGGAGATGTGCGCCGGATCGGACGCGTATCGCTCGACGCCGTACTCGGCCGACGCCGTGTGGAGAGCGACTCGACTCGCCCAGTTGGAGCGGTTGATCCGGTGATAGTCCTGCGGATCGGGTACGTCGCGCTCGTCCACGGTGACCATGGTGGCACGGCGCTGCCAGACTCCGCCGATGCACCTGAACCTCACCGCCGACGAAGTGCTCACGACCACCCGGTCCGTCCGGAAACGTCTCGACTTCGAACGGCCGGTCGAGCGGTCGATCGTCGAGGAGTGCATCGAGATCGCGATCCAGGCGCCGACCGGATCGAACCGCCAGGGCTGGCAGTGGATCGTGATCGAGGACCAGGCGAAGAAGCAGGCGCTGGCCGACATCTACGCCGCCAACTTCGCCGAGTACCGCACCGCCGCCGCGCCGACGTACGCCGAGGGCGACACGCGCGGCGAGCGCCAGGATGCGGTGCGCGACTCGGCGATCTACCTCGCCGAGAACTTCCATCGTGTCCCGATGATGATGATCCCGTGCATCGAGGGCCGGATCGACAACGTGCCGTCGGCGGCATCCGCGGCAAGGTGGGGCTCGCTGCTGCCAGCCGTGTGGAGCTTCATGCTCGCCCTGCGTGAGCGCAGCCTCGGCTCGGCGTGGACGACCATCCACATGTTGCGCGACGGCGAGCGACAGGCGGCCGAGTTGCTCGGAATCCCGCATGACAGGTACGCCCAGGGCGGCCTGTTCCCGATCGCCTACACGCTCGGCACCGACTTCAAGCCCGCCAAGCGCCAACCGCTGGCCGACATCGTCCACTGGGACGGTTGGTGACCGAGTCTGAATGAGTCGGCACGCGTCGGCGCTGAACGTCTGGTCGCGCTCCTCGCAGTCTGCGCCATCATCGCGGCCGCCTGCGGCGACGACGACGAGACCCGGGCTCGACCGCGTCATCGTCGGCGGTCGCGACATCGGCGGCTTCGGCGACGACCGAACCCGCCCACCACACCACCCACGACGACGCGGCCACCACCACGACGAGTCCCGGCGCCGACCGACCCCCACGACGACGACGGCGGCCGTGCCTGCCGGTGTCGGTGAGTCGACAATCTCCCGGCAGGGTGTTCCGCCGTGCTGCGCCGACACGTGGAAGGCACCCGGGCCGTCGCCGGCGCTGCCCTCCACCGGCGCCGCGCTCGAGGACGGCGTGTACTTCGCCGACATCGCTGCATGGTCGCCGACCCAACCCGACACGGTGACCCTCACGATCCACCGATTCGAGCGCTGCGGGTCGCTCGCCGAGGACCCCTCGCATGAGTGCACGAGTTGGGGCCCCGACGAGGTCTACGTCGCGGACGACTCGATCGAGCGGGAGTTCACGCTCGACGACGCGTTCGAGGTCGGGATCACCGGGTTCGAGTGTGAGGGGACCAACATCAGCGGCCAGTCGTTCCGGGGAGACGGACCGTCGCTCGCACAGTTGTGGTCCGCGCTCGAGGCCGACTACTCCACGTGGGTGCGCGGTCCGCTCGAGACCGGCGTTCCCGTCGGCGACCTCACCGTCCAACTCGATGCGGATCCGGCGTCACCGTTCAAACGGACCTGCTACGGCGACAACAGCTACCTCGAGCTCGTGTGGAAGGTCGACGACGGACCGGGGCTGCTGTTCCAATCCCTCGTCATCCTCAATCCGGAGGAGGACACACCGGTGCCCCGCCGGCCGGAGCAGCTCCTGTTGCCCGCCGCGCTCGAGATCCAGGAAGGACATCCAGTGCTCTACCTGTACGAGGGCTTCCGGTCCTGACCGCCGATCAGGCGCGAGTCAATCGACGAGGCGCAAGCCGGTCGGTGAGATCGACGGCTCGGCGAGCGGGATCTCGACCACGAACTCGGTGCGGTGGGCCGGGAACAGGTGCTCGCTCACGAGGATCGGGCGCCCGCTCAGATCGGTCGTGACCCTCCGACAGCGCAGCACAGGAGTGCCGACCTGGACACCGAGCAGGGTGGCGTCGGGCGGCTCGGCGGAGTCGGCGCCGATCGTTTGTGTCGCGCCCCGCAGTTCGACGTCGAGCAGCTCGTAGAACGGCTTGCGTTCGACGTCGTCGCGCGACAACCGGCGGCCGAGCGCGGCCGGGCACCATACCGTCACGACCGCGAACGGCTCGCCGTCGGCAAGGTTGACGCGCTTGACGCGAAGCACCTCGTCGGTGTCGAGCAGCTCGCGGACATGGGCCGGCGGCGCCACGAACGCGAACTCGAGGACCTTGCGCTCGGCGTGCTTGCCGCTCTCCTCGAGTTGCGCCTCGATCGTCCCCAACGTCTCGAGTCGCTGGCGCACCGGTTCGGTGGCGACGAACCATCCGAACCCCTGGCGGGCCGCGATCAGCCCCTCGTCGCGAATCGTCTCGAGCGCCCGCCTGACCGTCACGCGGCTCGCCGCGAACTCGGTCGAGAGCTCCGACTCGCTCGGCAACACCGAACCCGCCGACGCCGACCGCACGCGCTCCCGCAACACATCGGCGATCTCCTGGTACCGGATCCGCCTCATGTCCGACCCTCTCCGACGTTCTGTCTGCCCCAGATGCACCGCTGCGCGCCCTGGCGCAGACAGAACGGAAGTGGGTGGCGGATCCGCATGAACTTGTATTATAGTTGTCTACATGACGCTTGGTGCCAGCACTCCGATCGAACTCGTCGAGCGGGTCTACGCGACGCTCCCAGAGCGCGCCACGCGGGCTCGCGAACGGCTCGGTCGACCGCTGACCCTCACCGAGAAGATCCTGGTCAACCACCTCGTCGACCCCGAGGGCCAAGAGATCGAGCGCGGCGCCAGCTACAACGACTTCAACCCCGACCGGGTGGCGATGCAAGACGCCACCGCCCAGATGGCGCTGCTGCAGTTCATGACCGCCGGCTTGCCCGAGGTCGAGGTGCCGTCGACCGTCCACTGCGACCACCTCATCCAGGCCAAGGTCGGCGCGTCGATCGACCTCGGCGTCGCCGTCGACACCAACCGCGAGGTCTACGACTTCCTGAAGAGCGTCTCGGCCAAGTACCAGATCGGCTTCTGGGGTCCCGGCAGCGGGATCATCCACCAGGTCGTGCTCGAGAACTACGCGTTCCCCGGCGGGATGATGATCGGCACCGACAGCCACACCCCGAACGCCGGCGGGCTCGGCATGGTCGCGATCGGGGTCGGGGGTGCCGACGCCGTCGACGTCATGACCGGCTTCCCGTTCAACGTGCGCTGGCCGAAGGTGATCGGCGTGAAGCTGACCGGCAGCCTGAGCGGTTGGTCGAGCCCGAAGGATGTGATCCTCGAGGTCGCCCGGGTGCTCACCGTCGAGGGCGGAACCGGATCGATCGTCGAGTACTTCGGTCCGGGTGCCGACACGATCTCGGCCACCGGCAAGGCGACGATCTGCAACATGGGTGCCGAGATCGGCGCCACCACGTCGCTGTTCGGCTACGACCACAACATGTCGCTGTACCTCAAGGCGACGGGCCGCGAGGCGATCGCCGACGCCGCCGACAAGGTGCACGACGAGCTGCGGCCGGACGAGGGCGCAACGTACGACCAGCTGATCGAGATCGACCTCACCGAGTTGAAGCCGTTGATCAACGGACCGCACTCCCCCGACCGCGCCCATCGCGTCGGTCGCGACGTCGGCGACGCCGCCCGTGAGAACGAATGGCCGCTCGAGATCTCCTCGGCGCTCGTCGGTTCGTGCACCAACTCGTCGTACGAGGACATCACACGAGCGGCGTCGATCGCCCGCCAGGCATCGGCCCACGGGTTGAAGTCCAAGGTCGAGCTCCTCGTCACGCCGGGGTCGGAGCAGATCCGGGCGACGATCGAGCGCGACGGGCTGCTGGCCGATCTCGAAGCCATCGGCGCGACGGTGCTCGCCAACGCGTGCGGACCGTGCATCGGTCAGTGGTCGCGCCCGGCGAGCATCACCGGTCGCCCGAACACGATCGTCAACTCGTACAACCGGAACTTCCCGAAGCGCAACGACGGGTCGGCGAGCACGCTCGCGTTCGTCACCTCGCCCGACACTGTCGTCGCGCTCGCGCTGGCCGGCACACTCGACTTCGACCCGACGACGCAACCGATCGTCGCCGACGACGGTACCGAAGTGATGCTCGAACCACCGGTGGGCGAAGTGCTGCCGAGTCGGGGCTACGACCCGGGCGACAACACGTTCACCCCGCCGCCGCCCAGCGGCACCGACGTGGAGGTCGTGGTCAGCCCGACCAGCGACCGCCTGCAGCTGCTCGAGCCGTTCCCACCGTGGGACGGCAGCGACTACCTCGACCTGCCCGTGCTGATGAAGGCCCTGGGCAAGTGCACCACCGACCACATCTCGGCCGCCGGTCCGTGGCTCAAGTACCGCGGCCACCTCGAGAACATCTCCGGCAACCTGTTCCTCGGCGTGGTCAACGCGTTCACGAGTGCGGTGGGCGAGGGCAAGGACCAGCTCGACGGTGCCACGCGTACGTTCCCCGACATCGCCAAGCACTACAGCGAAGCCGGTGTCGCGTGGTGCGCGGTCGGCGACCGGAACTACGGCGAAGGCTCGTCGCGCGAGCACGCCGCGATGGAGCCCCGCTTCCGGAACGGGCGGGTGATCTTCGCCAGATCGTTCGCCCGGATCCACGAGACGAACGCCAAGAAGCAAGGACTGCTGCCGCTGACGTTCTCCGACACGGCCACGTACGACGCGATCGGAGAGGACGACCGCATCAACGTGCTCGGCCTGCCGCCGGTGCCGGGTCAGCCAGTGCGTTGCCAGGTCGTCAAGCCCGACGGTTCGATCGTCGACTTCGAGTGCAGCCACACGTTCAGCGACGAGCAGGTCGACTGGTTCAGGGCGGGCTCGGCGCTCAACATCGTCCGGCGCAAGGTGGCGGCGGGCGAGTAACGATCGAACCGCCGGCGACACGGTCAACGAGATGGATCTCATCTCCGCCCTCCGAACCACCGGTGCCGCGCGACGGTTCACCGATGAGCCGGTCGAGCGTGCCACCGTCGCCGCGATCCTCGACGACGCCCGGTTCGCCCCGAGCGGCGGCAACCGGCAGCCATGGCGGGTCGCCGTGGTCGAAGATCAGCTCCTGCGCCGTCAGCTGGCGGCGTTGATGCAGCCTGTCTGGGACGAGTATCTCGCCGCTGCGGCGAGCGGACAGACACCGTTCAACACGGTGGCGTTCGAGCCGCCCGAGATGATCGCCGCCGGACAACCGAACGAGCTGCTCGAGCGCATCGAACAGGTCCCGGTGGTGCTGGTCGTCGCGGCCGACCTCGGGAGGATCGCGCTGATGGACGGACAGCTCGACCGTCCACCCGTCACGGGCGGCGGCTCCGTCTACCCGTTCTGCTGGAGCGTGCTGCTGGCGGCACGTGGACGCGGGCTGGGTGGCGTGATGACCACGTTCCTGTCGCGCGTCGAACCGGCCGCAGTCCCGTTCCTCGGTCTTCCGCCTCACTACGCCTTGGCGGCGACGATCTTCCTCGGTCAGCCGGAGCACCAGCCGACGCACTTGCGCAGGGCCGCCGTCGAGTCGTTCGCCACCGTCGACCGCTTCGACGGCGACGCGTTCAGCACCTGACGTCTGGTGGAGGTACGCGGCACCTTCGGGTAGGCACCGTCGTCTTCCCAGCTCTGCTCGCGGGCGGGCAGCACGTGCGCGACGACCTTGGCCACGCCCCAACAGAAGAAGATGATGAGACCGGCGGCGGCGGCATCGACCCACCAGTGGTTGGCGGTGGCGACGATGGCTGTGCCCATCAAGACCGGGTGAAGCACCGCGACGTAGCGCCAACGTGAACGATTCACGTGGACCACTGCCATGGCCGCGATCACCGCCCAGCCGAAGTGCAGCGACGGCATCGCGGCGATCTGGTTGGCCGCTCCTTCGAGCGTGTTGCGGGTGTAGATCGACGGGCCGTAGCGGAACATCGTGTCGACGAAGCCGGGCATCATCCGCGGGGGCGCCAGCGGATACGCGACGTGGAGGATGAGCGCGACGAACGTGACGACCGCCATCAGACGCCGGATGTAGAAGTAGTGGTCGTTGTGACGCCAGTACAACCAGATCAGGAGGCCGATCGCGACCGGGAAGTGGAACCACAGGTAGTAGTGGTTCAGGAACTTCACCGTTTCGGGGTGGTTGAGGAGGGCCCGCTGCAGGTTGTCCTCGAAGGGAAGGCCGATCCACCGCTCGAACTGCATGACCTCACGGGTGTTGCTGAACGCCGCCCGCAGGTCGCCGCGGGTGAACTGACGGACGCGCATGTACGTGAGCAGCAGGCCGACGACGAGTCCGGCTTCGAGGAACAACCGCAACCCGTAGCGGCTGCGCCACCAGAGCGCGAGGAAGCCATGCCTCTCCGCGTGCTCGGTGGTACTTACCGTTGCCCCCATAGCGACACCATTCTAACGAGTTCGTCCATCTGTAACCCGAGGTTTCCCCGCAAGAACGCTGGTCTAACGTCACATCGCGTGACGCCCGTACCACCCGATCCGTCGCCGGCCGCCCCTGAGCGCGTGATCCTCGACGAGTTCTTGAACTACTACCGCGCCGTGTTTCGCCGGAAGGCGGAGGGGATCGACGACGCCGCCGCTCGCACCGCGACATGTCCGCCGAGCGACCTCACGATCACCGGCCTCGTCCGCCACATGGCCGAGGTCGAGCGCAGCTGGTTCCGCCGCGGCATCGCGGGTGAGAACGCGGCGCCGATCTACTACTCGGACGACGATCCCGACGGCGACCTTCACGTCGGTCCCGGTGACACGCTCGCCGAGGCGCTCGTCACCTGGCAACGTGAGGTCGAGCTCGCCGTGTCGATCCTGGCGGGGGCCGGGCTCGACGATCTCGATCGGCTCCGCGAGCAGTACAGCGTGCGTTGGATCCTGGTCCACATGATCGAGGAGTACGCCCGCCACTGCGGCCACCTCGATCTGATCCGCGAGGCGATCGACGGTACGACGGGCGACTAATCGGTTCCGGGTCGGCGTTCGACCTCGAGATCGGGATCGCCTTTGTAGCCCGGTGGGTACGTGAGGCGCAGTTCCTCCTCCGTCGGCGTGTGGGCGACGGAGGCTTCGGGGGGCAACTGGCGACGGATCGCAGCCATGATCCGCTTCGTGTCGGCATCGAGCGAACGGTGCTTCAACTCCACCGGCTCCCCCACGCTGATCCGTACGAGGGGCGGATCGGCGAGGTTGAGCACGTTCGGGAGCCGCGATGAGCGTGGCCACACCTTCTCGGTGCCCCACAGCCCGACGGGGATGACCGGCGCGCCGCTCATCTGGGCGAGGCGCGCCGCGCCCCAGCGGCCCTTGAGCACGGGATCGAAGAACGCCGGGCCGCGTGGAATCGTGCCTTGTGGCATCAATGTCACCATCTCGCCGCCGAGCAGTGCGTCGGTCGCCGCCTTGAGCGGTTCGTCGGATCCGGTGCCCCGATCGACCCGGATACCGCCCATCGCCGCCGCCAACTGGCCGACCAGCGGCGCGTCGAACACCTCCTTCTTGCCGAGGAAGCGCACGGTGCGACCGGTCTTGGCGATCAGCATCGAGATCGCCAACGAGTCGAAGTAGGAACGGTGGTTGGCGACCAGGATCGTCGAACCGGCGATCGGCACGTTCTCGACGCCCTCGAACTCGAAACGCGCGTACGGCACGAGCGACGGTCGGGTGAACTGCATCGCCAGCCGTTGCAGTTCGAGACCGATCAACGGGATCTTCATCACACCAGGCGACACGTCGAGGTTCAGCACCGGCCAACGCCGCGCCCTTGCGATGACCGCCATCCGCGGGTCGGGGTTGACCACGATCGGGTATGCCACCGCCGAGAGCAGCGGAACGTCGTACGCGCTGTCGGAGTAGGCGTAGCTCTCGTCGAGGTCGATGTCGTTCTGCTCGGCCCACTCGGTGACGGCGGCGAGCTTGCCCGACGACCACACGAACGGGCCGGCGAGCGTGCCGTCGTACGTGCCGTCGGCGTTGACGGACCACCGGGTGGCCACGACGTCGTCGAGCCCGATCCGGTCGGCGAACGGCTTGACGAGGTCGTACGGCGTGGTGGTCGCCAGAACCAGTGGCCGACCCGCCGCCCGATGGCGGGCGAAGACCGACTCGGCGAACGGCTGCACCATCGACGCCAACTGGTCGGCGACCGACTCGGCCGCGGCCTGCACCGCCGCCCGCGGTCGCCCCTTGGAGAGTGCCACCGCCTGGCGCGCCAACGCCATCGACGGCAGCGTCTCGCCGATCGCGTTGAACACCCGGTACAGCAGGCGCTCGCCGGGGATCGATCGTGACACCAGCCCGGCGGAACGCATCGCATCGGAGAACACCTCGCCGCTGGCGCCGGCGAGCAACGTTCGATCGAGATCGAAGAAGGCCGCGCCGCGTGACATCGTGAGCAGGCTACGTCCCTGTCCGTGTCCCGAAAACGGGAGAAGCCCCGATGGGGGATCGGGGCCTCTCAACCTTGGAACCCCACCGGTGGGGACCGGCGTAGGAGTTCCTTTCGAGCGGTACATGGGGGGTGTACTCGCATCGAACTCTTGTGAAAGTATGCACGTGCCAGGCCGATCTGACAACTAGAACTCGATGATACCGGATATCGTTTTTTCCGATGGATGTCCGGCAGCTCTCGGCGCTCGTAGCGATCGCCGACCATGGGACGTTCTCCGGCGCGGCACGCGCCCTCTACACCGTGCAGTCCAACGTCTCGGGTCATGTCGCCAAGCTGGAAAAGGAGCTGGGTGTCCGCCTCATCGACCGCTCCCAGGGCGGCCTCACCGAGGAGGGCGCACGGGTCGTCGAGCGGGCCCGGCGGATCCTGCACGAGATGGACGACATCGCCGCCGACATGGCATCGCTCGACGCCGACGTCTCCGGCGAGGCCCGCATCGGGGTGATCGGCACCACCGCCCGATGGCTGATGCCGGAACTGCTCGCGTCCGTTGGCCGCGACCACCCACTTGTCCACACGATCGTCCACGAGGGCAGCACCACGACGCTGATCCCGAGCGTGGTCAGCGGCCAGCTCCACGCGGCCATCGTGCACCTGCCGATCGACGATCCCGAGCTGGTGATCGCCCCGTTGTTCGCCGAGGATCTGCTCGTGATCGTCCCCGACCATCACCAGTTCGCCAGTCGCTCGTCGATGGCGCTCGGCGATCTCGACGACATCCCGATGCTGCTGCCCCCCAAGGGCACCGCGCTGCGACGGGTGCTCGACCGCGCCGCTTCGACGGCCGGTATCACGCTGCGCGCCCAGGCCGAGATCGACGGTGTCCGTCTCCTCGCATCGCTGGCGATCGACGGGTACGGCGCGGCGATCGTGCCGGCCACCGCGGTCCCCCAACGGTTCGAGGGTGCGTTCAGGCGGATCGCCGTACCCGAGCTGCCCCAGCGCGTCGTCGCCTGGGTGCGGCGTCGCCGGCCGGCACCCAGCGTCGCCGTCCAAGCGGTCGCCACGCTGCTCGGCGGGGTCGTCGAACGCGGCGCGGCCGATCAGCCAGGCGTGCACGGCGGCACCGACGCGTTCCCGCTCGGGCGCTCCGTGTAGCCGGGCTGTCTAGTCTGAGCGCCGATGCCTGCCGATCTCCAGATCCAGGCCCACCTCGAAGGACCAGCGACCGTGCTGATCCGGTGGCTCGGCGATCGCCGTGTGGTGTGGGTCGAGTTCGACGCCGGCGAGGACGGCGCGGTGCTCTCGTCGATCACCTCGTCGATCTTCGAGGTCGCAGCCGTCACCGCACTGGAGCAGCGCCTCCCGCTGGTGCTGGTGCTGTCGTCGATGGGGGCCGACATCGAGGAGGGTCTGCCCGCCCTCCACGGTTGGGGTCGCCTGGCCGCTGCCCTCGCCAAGTGCTCCGGATCCGTCCCGACGATCGCGATCGTCGACGGACCCGCGGTGTCGGGCCCCGCGTTGCTGCTCGGGCTCGCCGACCTGACGGTGATGACGACACCGAGCTACGCGTTCGTCAACGGTCCGGTGATGGTCGAGCAGTTCACCGGCGTCCAGATCTCGATCGAGGAGCTCGGAGGTTCCGGCAACCTGGCTCGCCACGCGGGCGTGCCGAGCGTCATCGTCGACGACCGGACGGCGGCGGTCGCGATGGTCGAGGAGCTGCTCTCCTACCTCCCCGACCACGTCGATCAGGAGCCCCCGCGCTGGCCGACCGACGATCCGGCCGATCGCCCCTGCCCGGAGGCCGGCGAGCTGATCCCCGCCTCGTCGACCGGGAGCTACGACGTCCGCAAGGTGGCCGAAGCGATCGTCGATGTGGACTCACTCCTCGAGCTGCGCGCGAAATGGGCGACCAACATCGTCACCGCGTTCGCGACGATCGACGGCCGGCCGGTGGGGATCATCGCCAACCAGCCGATGTCGCTCGCCGGCACGATCGACATCCCGGCCTCGCAGAAGGCGGCCCGGTTCGTGGCGTTCTGCGACGCGTTCAACGTGCCGCTGATCACGTTCGTCGACACCCCCGGCTTCTACCCCGGCAAGGATCTCGAGTGGCGGGGAATGATCCGCCACGGCGCGCAACTCGTGTTCGCCTACGCCGAGGCGACGGTGCCGCGCATCTGCGTGATCCTGCGCAAGAGCTACGGCGGCGCGTTCATCGTCATGGACTCCAAGACGATGGGCAACGACATGTGCCTGGCGTGGCCGTGGGCCGAACTGGCGGTGATGGGCGCCGGTCAGGCGGCGGCGATCCTGCAACGCCGGGCCACCCCGGAGGAACGGGAGGCGTTCGAAGCGGACTACGCCGAGCGCCTGCTCAACCCGTACGTGGCGGCCGAACGCGGATACGTCGACGCCGTGATCGAGCCGGCCGAGACCCGCGCCGAGATCGCCGCAGCACTGGCGATGCTCGAGGACAAGCGTGAGGAGTTACGCCGTCGCAAGCACGGCAACACGCCGTTGTGAACGATCGGGCGGTTTGGCAGTAGGTTCGCGGCGTGGGGACAACAGCCCCACACCCATTTTTCGGATACGAAGGAAGCACCGTGCCCGACTCCATCACGATCACCGACAACCGCACCGGCAACACGGTCACCGCCCCGATCACCGACGGTGTGTTCCCGTCGTCGGCGATCCGGGAGCTCGACCCCAACTTGTTCATGTACGACCCGGCGTACCTGTCGACGGCTGCGTGCAAGTCGGCGATCACGTACCTCGACGGCGACAACGGCATCCTGCGCTACGGCGGGTACCCGATCGAGCAACTCGCCGAGCACTCGACGTTCCTCGAGGTCGCCTACCTCCTCATCCACGGCGATCTGCCGAACCAGGCCGAGCTCGACCAGTGGCGCTTCGACATCACCCACCACACGTTCATCCACGAGAACATGCGGAAGCGGTTCGTCGACGGGTTCCACTACGACGCCCATCCGATGGGGATGTTCGTGTCGGCGGTCGCCGCGCTCGGCACGTTCTACGCCGACTCCAAGGAGATCTTCGACCCCGAGAGCCGCAACAAGCAGATCCTGCGGCTGATCGCCAAGACGCCGACGATCGCCGCGATGTGCTACCGCTTCTCGGCGGGCCTGCCCTACAACTACCCGAGCAACTCACTGACGTACCCGGCCAACTTCTTGAACATGATGTGGAAGATCGGCGAGTACGACGTGCACCCGGTGCTCGAACGGGCGATGGATGTGCTGTTCATCCTCCACGCCGACCACGAGCAGAACTGCGGCACCACCGCGATGCGGGTCGTGGGCTCGAGCCAGGCCGATCCGTACTCGTCAGCGGCGGCCGCCGCGAGTGCGCTCTACGGGCCGTTGCACGGTGGCGCGAACGAAGCCGTCGTGCGGATGCTCAGCGAGATCGGCTCGATCGACAACGTGCCGGCGTTCATCGAGTCCGTCAAGGCCGGCGAAGGGCGTCTGATGGGGTTCGGACACCGCGTCTACAAGAACTACGACCCGAGGGCCACGATCATCAAGCAGACCGCGTACGAGGTGTTCGACGTCACCGGCAAGAACCCGAAGCTCGACGTCGCCCTCAAACTCGAAGAGGTCGCCCTGTCGGACCCCTACTTCATCGACCGCAAGCTGTACCCCAACGTCGACTTCTACTCCGGTCTCATCTACGAGGCGATGGGGTTCCCCGTCGAGATGTTCACGGTGCTGTTCGCGATCCCGCGCACGACCGGCTGGCTCGCCCACTGGCAGGAGCTCATCACCGACAAGGACCAGAAGATCTCGCGGCCGCGTCAGTGGTACACCGGCGTCGGCGAGCGCGACTACGTGAAGATCGGCGACCGCTAGCTGCGACGACGGGGCGGCGAACCGTATCGCGTCCGCCCCTCATCCTGTTTGTGTCACCGAAGCCGGCGAGGGTCGCCGGTTGCGGTGACACAAACCGCAGCGGTGCCGTGACAGTGAGGAGCACGGGCTCAATCAGACGCGGCCATCTTCGCCTGGAGGCGGCGGTCGAGGGTGTCGAGGAAGTCTTCCGTCGTGAGCCAGGGGGCGTCCTTGCTGATGAGCAGCGAGAGGTCCTTGGTCATCTCGCCGGCCTCGACGGCTTCGACGCAGACGGCTTCGAGCGCCTCGGCGAACGCCACGACGTCGGGCGTGTCGTCCATCTTGCCCCGATACGAGAGGCCCCTGGTCCACGCGTAGATCGAGGCGATCGGGTTGGTCGAGGTCTTCTCGCCGCGCAGGTGGGCGCGGTAGTGGCGGGTGACGGTGCCGTGCGCCGCCTCCGCTTCGACGGTCTTGCCATCGGGCGTCATCAGCACCGACGTCATCAGGCCGAGCGATCCGAAACCCTGAGCGACGACATCACTCTGGACGTCGCCGTCGTAGTTCTTGCACGCCCACAGGTAGCCGCCCTCCCACTTCGAGCGCGGCGGCGACCATGTCGTCGATCAGGCGGTGCTCGTACGTGAGTCCCGCAGCCGCATACGCGTCGCTGAACTCGGCGTCGAAGATGTCCTGGAAGATGTCCTTGAACTCGCCGTCGTAGGCCTTGAGGATCGTGTTCTTCGTGCTGAGGTAGACGGGCACGTTGCGATCGAGGCCGTAGCGGAACGACGCCCTGGCGAAGTCGCGGATCGAGTCGCGGAAGTTGTACATCGCCATCGCGACGCCGCCGTCCTCACCGTACGTCGCCACTTCCAGTTCGATCGGTTCGCCGCCGCCACTCGGGCTGTAGGTGATCGTGACGGTGCCGGCCCCCGGAACCTTGAAGTCGGTCGCCTTGTACTGGTCGGCGTGGGCGTGACGGCCGATGATGATCGGCTTCGTCCAGCCGGGCACGAGGCGCGGGACGTTGGACATGATGATCGGCTCGCGGAAGATCACCCCGCCCAGGATGTTGCGGATCGTCCCGTTGGGCGACCGCCACATCTTCTTGAGACCGAACTCCTCGACCCGGGCCTCGTCCGGCGTGATCGTCGCGCACTTCACGGCGACTCCGTGCTGCTTGGTCGCGTTGGCCGAATCGATCGTCACCTGATCGTCGGTGGCGTCGCGGTTCTCGATCGACAGGTCGAAGTACTTCAGGTCGACATCGAGATAGGGCAGGATCAGTTTGTCCTTGATGAACGCCCAGATGATCCGCGTCATCTCGTCGCCGTCCATCTCGACGATCGGGTTCTTCACCTCGATCTTGCTTGGGATCTTCTCTGCCATGTGCGCCGGGATCCTCCGTGACGTCTCGTCCAACTTGTCTACAACTTGTCTGATTGTAGCGCGCGTCGTCGTCGCACTGCACAGAGCGCACGTACCATCGCCGGTCGATGGACTTCGCGTGGACGCCCGAGCAGACGGCCCTGCGAGAGCAGGCGCGCGCGGTGGCCGCCGACGCCGTCGCCCGTTTCGGTCGCCACAACGACTCGTGGATCAACGGCTTCTCGAAGGAGTTCGCCAAGGAGATGGCGGCGCTCGGCTGGATCGGCATGACGTGGCCCGTCGAGCACGGTGGTGGCGGCCGACCGCCGATCGACCGGTTGATCGTCGGTGAGGAGCTGATCGCCGCCGGCGCGCCGATCGCGGCGATGTGGTTCGCCGATCGTCAGATGGGACCGACGCTGATCGCCTATGGACGGCCCGATCAGCAAGAGGCGTTCCTGCCCGGGATCCTGTCGGGCGAGACGACGTGGTGCATCGGCATGTCCGAACCGGATGCGGGTTCCGACCTCGCGGCCCTCAAGACGCAAGCGGTCCGCGATGGCGACGAGTTCGTGATCAACGGACAGAAGATCTGGACCAGCTTCGGCGAGGTCGCCGACTACTGCTACCTCATCTGTCGCACGTCCACCGACGGCCCGCCACACGAGGGCATCAGCGAGATCGTGGTGCCGATGCACACACCCGGCATCGAGGTCCGGCCGATCACCGACATGACCACCAATCGCCACTTCTGCGAGGTCTGGTACACGGACGTGCGCGTGCCGGTCAGCAACCTCGTCGGCGTCGAGGGTGGCGCGTTCAAGCAGACCATGCGGCAACTCGAGCACGAGCGCGGCGGCATCGACCGATTGGTGTCGAACCACGCCCTGTTCAGGATGGCCGTCGAGCGGGTCCGACACGTCCGACCCGATCATCAGACAACGGATCGCGGCCCTCGAGATCGGCTACCGAATCGGGCGGGTCCTGGTCACGCGCGAGGTGCTCGGTCAGGCGCCGAAGGGCTTCTCGGCCGCGACGAAGTGCTTCTGCACCGAGCACGAGTGGCGCGTCGCCGAGTTCGTCGCGTCGGTGTTCGGCGCCGCGGTGACGACCTGGAGCGACGTCACGCACGGACTTCTCTACGCGCCGGGGTACACGATCATGGGCGGCACGTCGAACATCATGCGCAACATCCTGGGAGAGCGCGTGCTGGGCCTCCCCCGCGAACCGCGCTGAGAGTTGCGCCCAGGCCAATCCGGTCATGCCGTCCGACGGCAAACTCGGTAGCGTCCGTAGCGGATCGGAGGTGTCGGACGATGGCGAGTCCCGAGCAGATCCGCGTGCCGGTCGGCAACACCGAGATCGGCGCGATCCGCTGGCCGTGCCCGCATTCCACCACCACGGTCGTCGCCATCCACGGCATCACCGCCAACGCATGGAGTTGGGCGGCGGTGGCCAGTCAGCTCGATGGCGTCGTCTGTCTCGTGGCGATCGACCTGCGCGGCCGCGGGACGAGCTCCGACGCGCCGGGACCGTTCGGCATCCGCCAACACGCCGATGACGTCGCGGCGGTGATCGAGAAGCTCGACCTCGGACGAGTCGTGATCAGCGGCCACTCGATGGGCGCCTTCGTGGCGCTGCTCACCGCCGAACGCCATCCAGCCCTCATCGCCGACGTGGTGTTGGTCGACGGCGGGATCGCGCTGCCGGTACCGGAGGGTGACGTCCAAGACGTGCTCGACCGGACACTCGGTCCGGCGATCGAGAGGCTGCGCCAGACGTGGCCCAACCGGATGGCGTACCGGGCGATGTGGGAACAGCATCCGGCGTTCGCAGGCGGCATCACGCCCGACATCGAACGCTACGTCCTCGCCGACCTCGTGGAGACCGACGACGGCTTCCGCAGCTCGGTCAGCGAGGAGGCCGTCCGCTTCGATGGCGCCGAGCTGCTCACCGACGCCGAGGTCCGGTCCGCGTTCGATCGCCGACAGGAACCCCTCCGCATCGTCCGCGCCGAGCTCGGTGTGCTCGCCGCTCCTCCCCCACTCATCCCCGTCGAGTGCGAGACGTTGTATCCGCAGCACGCGTGGACCACGGTGGCCGGCTCCAACCACTACGACGTGCTCATCGGCGAGTCGGGTGCCTCGACGGTGGCGGATGCGCTGTCCGCCGCGGTCACCGACCGATCGTGACGAGCACGAGCGCCAGGGCGGCGATCGCCAGCCCGATCAGTTGCGGACGTCGCATCCGCTCCCCGTCGAGCACCGTCGCGAGCAGCACCGTGCTGGCGGGGTACATGGCGACGACGACGGCGACGATCGTCAGCAGCCCGCGCCGCGTGGCCAGCAGGTAGAGGAAGTTGGCCAACGCGCCGAAGACGCCGACGAGCATCGCGACGAACACCGTGCGGCGATCGATCCTGCCCGGCGGCCGGGTGACGAGGTACGCGATCACGAGGATCGGCCCCGACGCCAAGCGCGACCCGAGGATCGGCCACATCCCACTGTCGTCACCGGCCTGGTCGTAGAACACGAACAGCAGTCCGAACGACGCGCCCGAGAGCAATGCGACCATCACCAGCGACGGCGGTGTGCGCACATGCGGGACGCCGACCAATCCACCGATCAGCGCCACCGACACGATCGCGATCGACACGCCGACGAGCGCCAGCACACTCGGACGCTCCCCGGTGGCGAGACCGACCGCGACCGGTACCACCGCCGAGACGACACCGGTGATCGGGGCGACCACCGTCATCGCACCGTTGGCGAGCGCGTAGTACAGGGCGATGATGCCGACGGTGCCGGCCGCCCCGGCCGCCGCCCCCCATGCGAGATCGTCACCGCCCGGGGTCGACGGGCTCGTCAACGGCACGGCGACGATGAGCACGGCGAAGATCGAGATCTCCGCGATCAACGAGACGACGAGTGGACTGGCATGCCGACTCGTCCGGCCCCCGGCGTAGTCGGACACGCCGTAGACGAAGGCCGCGACGAGTGCGAGGACGATCGCCACGGATGCTGAGCCGTCAGCCGATCATCGTGTAGCCACCCGACACCGACAGCACCTGACCGGTGATGTGGCCGGCGACCGCGTCGGACGCGAGGAACACGACCGCGTTGGCGACATCGCGCGGGCGCCCGATCTTGCGCAGCGGAAGTGACCGCGCCACCTTCTCCAGTTGCTCGGGCGTGAACATCGAGTCCTTGTCGTGCCACATGCTCGTCTCGCCGACCTCGTCGTCGTCTTCCGGGATCGTCACCCCGGGACACACCACGTTGCACCGGATCCCCGCCCGGCCGTTCTCCCTCGCGATCGTTTTCATGAAGCTGTTGATCGCCGCTTTCACACCGCCGTAGACGGCTTCACGGGGCTCACCCTGGCGGCTCGCATCGGACGAGATCGACACGATCGAGCCACGCTGCTGCGGGACCATGTAGGTGAGCGCGGCCTTGGTGCAGTTGAGCAGACCGACGTAGTTGAGGCGGATGATCTTGTCCCAGAGCTCCGGCGTCGTCTCGGTGAAGAACATCAGCTGGTCCCAGCCGACGCAGTGCACCAGCACGTCGACCGAGCCGTAGCGTGCGTCGGCGGCGCCGAACATCGCCTCGGCCGCCGCCAGGTCGGTGACGTCGGTGTGCACGAACTGGGCGTCAGCGGCGCCGGAGCTGCCTGCCAACTCGACCACGCGTCGCGTCTGACGCTCGTCGATGTCGGCGAGCGTCAGCGCCGCCGCCTCCGCCGCGAACGCCAGTGCGACTGATCGGCCGATGTTGGAGCCGGCGCCGGTGACCACGACCGACCGGCCCTGCAACTGGAGATCCATGCGTGACCGACGGTACCCGAGCCGCGGCCGCCGTACGAAGGCTCGCATCGACGCTCCGTTACAGTCGGGCGCTCGCGCCCCCTTGGAGGACATCGCCCGATGATCAGCATGGACGACCTGCAGGACATCACGTACGAGGTCGACGCCGGCCTGGCGTGGATCACGATCAACCGACCCGACCGGTACAACGCGTTCCGCGGCCGCACCGTCGACGAGCTGCTGGCGGCGTTCAAGGCCGCGTGGGTCGACCGCGCGGTGGGGGTGGTGGCGCTGACCGGCGCCGGTGACAGGGCCTTTTGCGCCGGCGGTGATCAGAAGCAGCGTGCCGAGACCGGAAACTACGGTCCCACCGAGTCCGGGATGTTCGAGGTCGAGTCCCTTCACCGCATCATCCGCGACATCCCCAAGCCCGTCATCGCCGCTGTCAACGGGTTCGCGATCGGCGGTGGTCACGTGATCCACGTCCTGTGTGACATCACGATCGCGGCCGACCACGCTCGGTTCGGCCAGACCGGACCACGTGTCGGTTCGTTCGACGCCGGGTTCGGCTCCGCCTATCTCGCCCGCATCGTCGGCCAGAAGCGCGCCCGGGAGATCTGGATGTTCTGCCGCCAGTACGACGCGGCAACGGCCGAGCGGTGGGGTCTCGTGAACTGCGTCGTGCCCCTGGCCGAGCTCCGTTCGACGGTGCGGGCATGGGCCGACGAGGCGCTCGCCCTCTCCCCCACGGCGCTCAAGGTTCTCAAGCACTCCTTCAACGCCGAGACCGAGAACATCGCCGGCATCGGAGCGATGGCTTTCGACAGCCTCGAGCTCTTCGTCGACACCGACGAGGCCCGTGAAGGTGTCACCGCGTTCAACGAGAAGCGGCCGTCCGACTTCTCGCCGTACCGCTGAACGGCGGGCGAGGGCGGGCATCATCGCCCGTGCCGATGCCGATACCGGTCGCACGTGGGCGGCCGACCACTAGGTTGCAGGGGATGGATGTGGGGGTGAGGCCGAGCCGGCGACTCGCTTGGCTCCTGCTACTCCCACTCGCGTCGTGCTCGCTCGGGACCGCGAACGAGGACGAGATCCGTGCCAGTGCGGTGTACGACGAGGTCGTCCGCTGGCTCGTCGACGATGCCGGTGGGGCAACTCCCGAAGAGCCGATGGCAGTCTTCATCGAGCCCCGGGGCGAAGGCGCGGCCATCAGCCTCGACGTGCAGGCCGAGTTGATCGAAGCGACCAAGGATGTCGCGGATGTTCGGTTCCTCGATCAACGCAGCGAGGGACTCGTCGACGAGGACGGCACCCTCATCGTCAAGGACGACGGCATCCTGATCCGCCTCGGACCCGTCGTCGAAGACGACTCGCACGTGCTGCTCGACGTCGACATCTGGGAGTCAGAATCGACGTTCGACGAGGTGCGGTTCGAGCTGCGTCGTAGCGGGAACACGTGGGCCGTGCAAGGCCCACCGGAGGAGATCGGCACCTGAGCGCCGGACGCCCACGACCGGCGTCCGCCAGCCGTGTCCACCAACGCTGTCCACGGCGAGTTACGCGGTCGCCTCGAAGTCGATGTGGGGTTCGGTCGTGGCGGTTTCGATCAATCCCTGGACCGCCTCGAGCACCATCACCAGCACCGCCGGGTCAGGTTGCTCGTCGGACGACATGACGGCGTGCACGGCCGACTCCACCTCGTGCCAACGACGGTCGGCGGCGCGCGAGACATTGACGTCGTCGCGGGCATTGATCACGCGCATCGCACTGTCGGCGACGACGATCGCCATCCGGACCTCACCGAGTCGAGCCAGGCGCTCGGCTTCGGCCAGCAGGGCGGCCGGTAGCCCGAGATTGGTCGACGAGCGACGGGAGCCCAACAGCAACTGGCCGCCGATGTGGCGGAGGGAGATCCTCGCGCGCGAGGCGAACATCAGCCCGGCGGCGATCAACAGACCGGCGACGGCGCCGAAGCCGGCGCGCGTCCCGGGCACCAACAGCACCGTCAACGCCGCTCCGAGTACCTGCGCGGCCTGGAACCGAACCTCGCTGCGGGCCACGACGCGGCCGCGCGCGAAGCTCGACACGTAACGTCCGAACATCGAGTCGATCGCCCGCGATGCGATACCAGCCCCGAGACCGACGCTGAACGCGATCACGATCGTGCTGAAGCTGCCGACCGTGAGCACGCCAACGCCCGTGACCACGCCGGGAACGAGAAGGGCGAGTACGAGCACGCGGTCCTCGGTCAGGATGTGATGAAGCCGCGGCGCCACCAGGGTGGACGTGAATCCACCGACGCCACCGGCGATGATGCCGGCGACGAACACCCACTCGTCCTCTCCCCCGCGTTTCAAGGCGAACGCGAGGAGGAACGTGAGCGCGCCGACGGCGGCGCGTGTCACCGCAACGGCCCAGGTCGCGATTCGGACCTCGGCCGGAGTCTCGAGCTCGAGGACGATGCGGTCGACGTCAGGGGTGAGTTGCCCGACCGGGATCCGCAGCGCGACGAGGGCGGCGACGAGGTAGCCGACCGTGGCCAGCACCAGCAGGATCTCGACGTTCGACGTGACGAGTATGCCGATGCCGATCAGGCTCCCGACCCCGCCTGCCATCGTTCCGGTGCGGGAGAGGTGGGCACTGTCGGTCACCAGGCGTCGTGGATCGACGACGAGTTGGGCGACGATCGCGGTCTTGGCGATCGCGTAGAGCTTGCGGCACAGGAGGATCCCGAACACCAGCGGGTAGAAGCCGACCGTCTTCAGCGAGCCGACGAGCGCGAGCGCCAGAAGGGCACGAACCAGGAGCGAGCCGATGATGACCGATCGGTAGCCGAGCCGGACCCGCTCGACCATCGGCCCGACCCACGGCGCGATCACGACGAGCGGCGCGGCCGTCAGCAACAGGTACAGCAGGATCCGGTAGCGCGACGCCTCGAGCGAGACGCTGAAGAACAACGAACCGACCAGCGACAAGCTGACGAGACCGTCGGCGAAGTCGTCGAGGGCGTGCGTCAGGGCCATCCGGCGCATCGACTGGTGGCCGAGCACCCATTCCACGACGCGGTTGCGTCGGATGTTCACGCCGGCCCGACTCCAGACCGATGTGCGTTGCGCGCAGACACACCGAAAGTCTCGCACGCTGCGGCGGAAACCATCGGTTGTCTCGCGGAACGCGCCGCGCCCGCGACGCCTCGCACCGGGACGCTCACCGTTCGCGTTCAGAGGCTGGTGAGATGCCGTCAGACTTGACACGCCCACGCGACAAACCCGCAGATCGCTGGTTCCGCGGGCGGTACATTGCCGAGGCGGGAACAGCACTGAACCTGTCAGGCGGCGAGAAGGGGTTCGGCATGCGACGCGCAACACGATGGGGACTTGTCGGAGCACGACGCGGTGTGGTCGCGACGTTGATCGTCGCAGCAGCATCCGCAGGTGCGGTCGCCGCCGCCCCAGCGGGCGATTTGGCTGCGGCACCACCGTCGGAGGCTCCGCAGGACGGCCGTCCGAGGTACATCGTGGAGACCCGGGATCAGGCCGGGCTGGAGCGCACCTTGACCGAACTGGGCCGCCTCGGCGTCGAGCCGGTCGATGTCTGGGACCGGGCGATGTTCGGATTCGTCGTTGCCCTCGACACCGCCGAGGCCGAGTACGTCCGCGGTCTCCCCGACGTGACGAACGTCGATCCCGAGACCGTCATGACCGCCGCGGAGACTCAGGTCGATCCTCCCTGGGGTCTGGACCGGATCGATCAGGCAGCGCTCCCACTCGATCACGGCTACTCCTACGTCGGTACTGGCGCGGGCGTGAAGCTGTACGTGATCGACTCCGGGCTGCGCACGTCGCATGCGGAGCTCACCGGACGCGTCGGCAACGGCTGGTTCTGGGACTTCGGCGACGACACGGGGATCTCGGACTGCAACGGTCACGGAACCCACGTTGCCGGAACCGCCGGTGGCACGACATACGGGGTCGCCAAGGGCGTGACGATCATCCCGGTGAAGGTCCTCGCGTGCGACGGAACGGGTTCAGATGCGAGCGTCATCGGTGGCATCGAGTTCGTGATCGAGGACCATCCGGACGGCGCTGCCGGCGGTCGCCAACTTCAGCCTCGGCGGCGGAGCCTCGGACTTCCTGGACTCGGCGGTGCAGGCGATGATCGACGACGGCATCACGGTGGTCGTCGCCGCCGGGAACTCGAGTCAGAACTCGTGCAACTTCAGTCCGGCCCGCGTCCCGACCGCGATCACGGTCGCCGCATCGGAGATCGACGACGACGACGCCAACTACTCGAACTTCGGGTCGTGCAACGACTTGTTCGCACCGGGAACAAGCATCCTCTCGGCAGGCATCGCCTCGGACGTCGCGTCGACGACGAAGAGCGGTACCTCGATGGCATCGCCGCACGTTGCGGGTGCGGCGGCATTGATCCTGCAGTCCAATCCGCAGGCGACGCCAGCGCAGGTCTGGGCCGCGATCGACGCGGCGACGATCAAGGGCGCGCTGACCGAGTGCTGTGGCGATCCGGACAAGCTCTTGCACATCGACGTCCCGTCGGCCACACCGCCGCCCGCGACGCAGATGCTGACGGTGGCGCGGTCGGGCACGGGCTCCGGCACGGTCGCGTCAGCACCGGCCGGCATCTCGTGTGGAACGAGTTGCGCCGCGGCCTTCACGTCCGACTCGTCGGTCGATCTTGACCGCAACAGCGGCGATCGGCTCGACGTTCGCCGGCTGGTCCGGTGCGTGTTCGGGCACCTCACCGTCGTGCTCGGTGTCGATGACCGAAGCGAGATCGGTCACCGCGACGTTCGCCGTCAGAGATGCCTTGATCACCGTCAACCCGGCCAGGTTGTTCGATTCCAGAGAGGGCGCCGGACCGCGTGCGCCGAGATCGATCACCGAGGTGCAGATCGCCGGCACGGGCTCCGTCCCACTCGGCGCGACGGGTGCCGTCCTCAACGTGACGGCAGTCAATGCCGGAGCGCCGGGTTTCCTCACCGTGTTCCCCTGCGGCACGGTTCTGCCCGAGGCTTCGAACCTGAACTACGCCGCCGGACAGACAATCCCCAACGCGGTGTTCACCAGGCTTGGGACCGATGGCCGAGTGTGCATCTACAGCGACGCGGCGACGGATCTCATCGTCGACGTCAACGGGTACGTGCCGGATTCATCCGACGTCACCGCAGTTGCACCGGTCCGCTTCTACGACTCGCGCACGGGTGACGGCCCCCGACCAGACGGATCGGTGACCGCGATCACGATGGCGGGCCGACCCGGCTTCCCCACCGATCCAGTGGCGGTCACGTTGAACGTCACCGCCGTCGACGCCAAGGCGGCGGGGTTCATGACCGTGTTCCCGTGCGGGGGCGCGATCCCGGAGGCATCGAACCTGAACTTCGCAGTCGGTCAGACGATCGCCAACGCCGTCGTCGCCCGGGTCGGTGGCAACGGTCAGGTGTGCGTGTTCGTCTCTGGGAGCGCCGGCCTGATCGTCGACGTCAACGGGTTCGTCCCCGCCGGCTCGAATCTCACCGGCCTGATTCCGGCGCGCTTGTTCGACTCCCGGAGCAGCGGAGGGGCACGGACGCCGGACAGCGTCACCGAGGTGCAGGTCGCCGGCCTGGGTGGCGTCCCGACCCAAGCCAGGACCGCCGTGCTGAACATCACTGCCGTGCAGGCGGCATCGGCCGGGTTCATGACCGTGTTCCCGTGCGGAACCGCGGTGCCGACCGCATCGAACCTGAACTACGCGGCCGGACAGACGATCGCCAACGCGGTCGTGGCGAAGATCGGCGACGGCGGCCGAGTTTGCGTCTACACGTCGTCGGCCGCCCACCTGTTGGTCGACGTCAACGGCAACGCACCGTGACGCACCGTGACGCACCAACTACTCAATGAGTCGTTCCCAATTGGGTAAATACAGGAACGATCAGAGGCATTGTTTAGTGTGAATCAAGCCCACTCCGTTTTCTGTGGGATTCCACTTGAACGCCGCTTGAATACACGACATGGCGGTAGCGAAACTTATCATTGGAGTCGCGGGTCTCGGGCTGGTGGGCGTCGGTTATTCCGGCGTCGCTGGGCAGGACAACTCGACAAGGGACAGCAATGGCACGGTCGTCGAGGGCGGCGAGGTCGGCGCGCTGCGGATCCGCGTTGGCGACTGCTTCGGCGACGTGCCGGGCTCGACGTTCGAGGCTGTCGACGCCATTCCGTGCACAGAGAGCCACATGTACGAGGCCTTTAGTGCATTCAACATGTCGGCCGATAGCGCTGCGGTATTTCCCGGCCGGGCATCGATCAAGGAGCTCGCCGACAACGGGTGCATCGAACGATTCAGCGAATTCGTCGGCATTGCCATCGAGTACTCGGTCTACGGAGTCAGCACGATCACTCCGACGGAAGGTAGTTGGGACGAGCTCGACGACCGTGAGGTGTTGTGCCTGATCCGCAACTACGACGACACGTGGAAGCAAGGCACAGCGCGCGGTTCCGGGCTGTAAGCGTTCCCGGATCGCGCAACTCCGTTCGACGTATCCGTGGAGTGATTGGCGGGTCCGGCTCGCAGCGCTTCACACGCTCGAGCACGGAGGTCGACACAGTGGCACCACACGCGAACACAACTGTTCGGTTCGCGATCATCGCAGCGTCGCTGTCGGGCGTGCTGATCGGCCAGCTGCCATCACCGGCGATGGCCGACCGCGGCGAGCAGCCACTGGTGGGCGGCGCGTCGTACGTGAGCGTCGGTGGGGCACACAGCTGTGCGATTCTGAGCACCGGTCACGTGCGTTGCTGGGGGCTGAATGACTTTCCGCACGGTGGGCAGCTCGGTCTCGGCACCACCGAGACGATCGGTGACGACGAGAACCCGACGACCGACGTCGATCTCGGCGACGCCACCGCCACCGCGATCTCCGCCGGGGGCTATCACACCTGCGCGCTTCTCGTGGGTGGCGCTGTGCGCTGCTGGGGCGACAACTCGGTCGGTCAGCTCGGCCTTGGCAACACCGACACCATCGGTGACGACGAGCGCCCGACGACCGACGTCGATCTCGACGGGGCAACCGCAGTCGCCGTGAGCGCCGGGCTGGACCACACGTGCGCGGTGCTCAGCGACGGCGCCGTGCGCTGCTGGGGAAGCTCTGCGAATGGACGGCTCGGTCTCGGCAACACCGGAAACATCGGTGACGACGAGAACCCGACGACCGACGTCGATCTCGACGGGGCAACCGCGGTCGCGGTCAGTGCCGGGTACGAGCACACGTGCGCGCTGCTCAGCGACGGCGCCGTGCGCTGTTGGGGCGAATGGCAGGCGGGGCGGCTCGGTTACGGCAGGCGCTCTCCTGCCGCCTACGGGATCCCGACCGCAAACGTCGATCTCGGCGGGGCGACCGCGGTCGCCATCAGCGCCAGCCTGTACCACACGTGCGCGCTGCTCACCGGTGGCGCCGTGCGCTGTTGGGGAAGCGGAGCACAAGGACAGCTCGGACTCGGCAACAGGGACATCGTCGATGCCCCGACAGTCGACGTCGACCTCGCCGGAGCCACCGCAACTGCCGTCAGCACCGGCAAGTGGTTCACGTGCGTCGGCCTCACCGACGGAGCGGTGCGTTGCTGGGGTATGAACTACACCGGACAACTCGGGCTGGGAACCCAAGACCTCGTCATCGGTGACGACGAGAACCCGACGGTCGATGTCGATCTCGGTCCGGATGGCGACGCAGCCACCGTCACGAGCGGGGGCGACAACACGTGTGCACTCCTCGCAACTGGCGCGTTGCGATGCTGGGGAGACAACAGTTACGGGGCACTCGGACTCGGTCACACCGACGTGATCGGTGACGACGAGGACCCGACGGTCAACGTCGACTTCGGCGACGGCGTAACCGTCTGGCCCGAGCGCATGAAGCCCGTCGTCACGGTGACGACCCCGGCACCCGGGGAGACCCTTCCCGTCAGGCCCGTGATCAGCGGTATCGCAAGCGACAATGTCGGCGTTTCGGGCGTGAGAGTCACGATCCGCCGTCGTCTCAACGGTGGGCAGTACTGGAACGGGAAGGGCTGGCAATCGGCCGAGGTGACTGTTGCCGCCCAACTCGTGTCGCCCGGGTCGTCGATCACCAAATGGACCTACAGCTTCGATGCGAGGGTGGCCGGTGTGTTCGCGCTGTCGGCCAGCGCGACGGACTCATCGAACAACGTCAGTGTCACGACCCGCCAGACGTTCTCGATCTAGCCACGCAGGCCCGCGCCATGGCCGGGGCGGCCACTGCGTCTACCAGGCCTTCAGTGGTGCACGACGGGACTCGAATAATGCAAGAAGCCCCCGACCCTTGGGGTCGGGGCTTCTGTGGTGATGCGGTGGATCAGACGGCCGGGGCCACGTACGGGTTGACCACGAAGCTGACGGGCGTGTTGTTGAACTTGAACGACGTCACGTCGCTGTGGCTCTGCGCCACGTTGTACTTGGAGAAGTCCAAAGACGTGCCCGCGGGGCAGATGGTCGGGCTGTTCCAGTTCGGGAAGCGGGTGCCGCCCGTGTTGTCCTCGGTCGACGACGCTCGCAACCTTGGCACCGAGGTTCCAGCCGGTGACCTTGTTAGCCGAGGCGTTGTAGACCTCGGTGAGGGCGATCGGGCTGGTCAGGATGGTGTTGCGGTAGTGGTGGTAGGTGTTGCCGTCCGAGCAGCCGTAGGACGGTGTCGGTGGTGGCGGTGAACACGTTGGAGCCGGTGAGCGACTGGCCGGCGGCCATGGCGATGGCCTGGAACTTGGCCTCGTTCATGTTGGGGAACTGGGCCATGATCTCGCCCTTGCTGATGGTGACGACGCCATTGACGTCGGTGGTGGCAGCGCTGGCTGAGCCAGCGGAGAGGGCGAGCGGCGCGGCCACAGCGGCGGCGGCGACGAAGCCGAGGATGATCTTCTTCATGAGGATGTGTTGTGTCTTTCTGATGTTGATGAACCGTGGTTGTATTTCAACCGTGGTGTTGAGTACACATTGGTTAACCACAGACCTTGGTAAATATTCCGACTACTGTTGTTCCCATGCGCATCGACATCACCCCAGGCCGCGGCCGGATCAGCGTTGGCCCGCCCGGCGGCCCCACCGAGACGATCCCCGCCTCGGTCACCGTCACCATCACCGACACCTCGCCATACGACGTGGAGGCCCGGCTCGAATGGTCCCCCACCGTCGGCAAGCTCGCCGTCCGCAAGGTGTGCTGCACCGCCCTGCCTGGAGGAGACGATGTGTCGCCCATCGGCATCGCCCGCATCGCCCTTCGCGACACCATTCAGACCGCGCTGGAGAGCGAGTATCTCGGCGGCACCGGCTGGCCCGGACTGCTCGACAAGCACAGCGGTCACGACCCGCTCGCCGTCGATGCCTTGATCTACCTGCTGGCCGTCGCCTTGCAAAGTCCCAAGCCCACCGCCACCGTTGCACTCGCCCGCGGTCTCTCCCCTGCCAGCGGACCCAAGCGAGTGCTCGCCGCCCGCAAGGCCGGGCTGCTCCCCGAGACCGAACCCGGCAAGATCGCCGGAGCGTGACCGACCAGGTTTGCACTGTCCATATGATGATCACGCCGATGACCCAGGGGATGCTGGCTGACTCGGGCAGGTCGATCTCTGCCGTTCGTGGGAGGAAGTGTTGCCATGAGCAACGATGAACGACCGGGAACTGACAACAGTTGATGAAGCCCCGTCGTCTCGCTGCCATCGCCGCACTCCTCCTGCTGGCCCTTTCGGTGGTCGCCCTCGTGATCACCTCCATCCAGGTCTTCCCGCGTGGTCTGTTCATGGCAGCGATGATGGCGCTGTCGTTCGTCACGGTGTGGGAGGCGTTCCGCCGGCCAGGTCGCGTCCGGACGGTGCTCGTGGTCCTCGCCGGGGGGCTGCTCGTCGGAGCCATCGCTGTGCTGGTGACCGGGCGGGTCCTGGCCGAGGCATTCGTGGCCGTCGGTCTGTTCTGGCTCAGCACGGTCGCCGCGCGCCGAGCCTTCCGGATCCACGTGGCGCTTCCCCCGGCCGAGCGACCCACGCGGGCAGTGGTGATCTGGAACCCGCGATCCGGCGGGGGCAAGGCAGCAGCAGCACACATCGACGTCGAGGCGCGAGCGAGAGGCATCGAGCCAATCGAGCTTCGCCCCGGCGACGATCTCCGAGTGTTGGTCCGCGACGCCGTTGCCCGAGGTGCCGATGCGCTTGCGGCTGCGGGTGGCGACGGCACACAGGCACTGGTGGCCACGATCGCGGCCGAGCATGACCTGCCGTTCGCATGCATCCCGGCGGGCACCCGGAACCACTTCGCCCTCGACCTCGGGGTCAACCGCGACGACGTCGTCGGCGCACTCGATGCGTTGGTCAACGGCGGCGAACGTCGCGTCGATCTGGCCGAGGTGAATGGTCGGGTGTTCGTGAACAACGTGTCCCTCGGCCTGTATGCACAGGCCGTCCAGAGCGCGGGCTATCGCGACGCGAAGCTGCAGACGATGCTCGACACCTTGCCCGAGTTCGTCGGCTCGGCCCCGTCGGGCGACCACGAACTGCGGTACGAGGGCCCGATCGACATCGCCGGTCGGAGAGCGATCGTCGTCATGGTCTCGAACAACTCCTACCGATTGGGCACGGTGATCGGCTCGGGCACGCGCCCACGCATCGACGACGGTCTGCTCGGTGTCACGGTGCTCGCTGCCCCGCGAACGGCCGGTACCGACCAACGTGGAAGCAATGGACGGTGCCGTCGTTCACGGTCGAGTCGAACAGCCCGGTCCCGGCCGGTGTCGACGGCGAGGCGTTCGTATTCGATCCGCCGCTGCACTTCACGATCCGGCCGGGGGCGCTCCGCGCGCGTATCGCGCCACAGCACCCTGGCGCCTCGCCGTCAGCCGTCCAACCGAATGGCCTCGTCGACGCGATCAAGAAGTTGGTACACATCGTCCGGACGGGCTGAACCACGGAAATACCGATCTACCAGGGCTTCAGTGGGCACGACGGGACTCGAACCCGGGACCTCTTCCGTGTCATGGAAGCGCTCTAACCAACTGAGCTACGCGCCCGTAGCGGGCCGTACGCTAGCAGTCGTGACCGGCGCGACCCACCTCCCGTTGATCGACGTGGCGCCGCTCGTCGATGGTCGTGGCGACATCGAAGCGGTCGGCCGCGAGATCGATCAGGCCTGCCGTGACATCGGGTTCTTCCGCATCATCGGGCACGGTGTCGATCCTGATCTGCTGGGCCGGATCGACGCTGCGGCACGTGAGTTCTTCGCCCAACCCGACGACGCCAAGCAGGCGATCGCGATGCCGAAGGGTGGCTCGGCGTGGCGAGGCTGGTTCCCCGTCGGTGCCGAGCTGACGTCGGGGCGACCCGACCGCAAGGAAGGGCTGTACGTCGGCGCCGAGCACCCGCCGGACCACCCACGGGTCGTCGCCGGTGTTCCGCTCCACGGCGCGAACCTGTTCCCGGACGAGCCGGCCGACCTCGGCCCAGCGATCCTGGAATGGCTGACCGAACTGGAACGCGTGGCGGCCGCGGTCATGCGCGGCATCGCGATCGGTCTCGGGCTCACGCCCACCTGGTTCGAAGAGCACATGACGGCCGATCCGACCGTGCTGTTCCGAATCTTCCACTACCCGCCCGGCGACGACTCCGACTGGGGAGTCGCCGAGCACACCGACTACGGCTTGCTGACGCTGCTCGCCCAAGACGACCGCGGTGGGCTGCAGGTCCACGGCCCGCACGGCTGGATCGACGTTCCCGCCGAGCCCGATGTGCTCGTGTGCAACCTCGGCGACATGCTCGACCGCCTGACGGTCGGCCGGTACCGGTCGACGCCGCACCGCGTCCGCAATCTGAGCGGCAAGAGCCGGCTGTCGTTCCCGTTCTTCTTCGATCCATCCTGGGATGCCGAGGTCGTGCCGCTCCCACTCGATGGGTCGCCGCCCTCCGACGATGCCGAGCGGCGGTGGGACGCCAGCAGCGTGCGGCTCTGGGAGGGCACGTACGGCGAGTACCTCACCGCGAAGGTCGCCAAGGTCTTCCCCGAGCTGTTCGCCCGCCTCGACGCGACCCGCTGACGGACGCCTCGACGACTCGACCGCCTCGAACCCCGGTTTGTGTCACCGACATCGGCGAGGATCGCCGGTTGCGGTGACACAAACAGGTGGGGGATCAGTGCAGCTGCAACGAGATCGCGTTGGCGAGGAGGCGGCCGGAGCGGGTGAGCACCCAGCGGTCCCCGATCCGTTCGACCAGGCCGTCGAGGTCGCCGCCGTCGAGCGCCTCGTCGGGAACGCCGTCGCGCATCCGCAGCGCCAGCTGCAGCCCTTCGATCCGACGGGTCTCGTCGTCGAGCGTCTCGCCGGACGCCTCGGTCGGCAGGTGCTGGTCGACGAGCTCGATGTACCGATCGGGTGTGCGCACGTTCCACCACCGCCGCCCGGCCCGATGTGAGTGGGCCGCGCACCCGAAGCCGGTGTAGTCCTGCTGCCGCCAGTACAGGAGGTTGTGCCGGCACTCGTGCCCGTGGCGCGCCCAGTTCGAGACCTCGTAGTTCTCGAGGCCGGCGGCGGTGAAGGCGGCGTCCGCCAGCTCGTACTTGTCGGCCTGGTCGTCGTCGTCGGGATGCCGCGCCGGCTGGGTGGCGAGCGGTGTGCCGGCCTCGATCGTCAGTGCGTACGCCGACACGTGCGGCGGGTCGAGGTCGAGGATCGACTCCACCGTCGTGCGCCAATCGGACGAGCCGCTCGCCCGCCGCGCCGTAGATCACGTCGAGATTGAAGGTCGGCAAACCCACCGTTCGGACCGCCGCCACGGCCGTCTCGATGTTGCGCTGGTCGTGGCTGCGGCCGAGCGAGCCGAGCACGTGGCCGACCATCGACTGCACCCCGATGCTCACCCGGTTGACGCCCGCCGTGGCGTACTCGGTGAGGAGCTCGACCGTGACGTCGTCGGGATTGCACTCGACCGTGATCTCAGCACCACCCACGACCGGGATCGCCCTCAGCACCTCCGCCAGGTCCGCCCCCGGGACGAGCGAGGGCGTGCCGCCGCCGACGAACACACTCGTCGCCGGCGGCATGCCGTCGTCGATGGCGCGGCCGATGTCGACGGTCAGGGCGCGCAGGTAGGTGTCGATCAGGTGGTGGCGGTCGGTCCAGGTCGCGAACGCGCAGTAGTCGCACTTCGCGGCGCAGAACGGGATGTGGAGATAGACCCCGAACGGCTCGCTCATCGGCGGCTCGCCATGGGTCGGCTCGGTCAGGCCAGTCGGAAGACCAGGTCGAGTGCTTCGAGTCGTGCGGTCACCTGGTCGACGGGGATGTCGAGCATCGCCGCGATCGCCCGCTTGTCGTCGCCCCGGATCGTGAGCACGCGGCCGTTGAAGTCCTGACGTTGCACCTGGATCATGCGCAAGAACCGGGTCAGCATCTCGAATGGCGACCCGGACAGTTGCGTGAGCTTCTCGATGTCGATCGCCAGTTTCCACCGGACGGCGCCGTTCTCGTCGGCCCCGAGCGACTCATCGCCACGGGGCAGGAGCTGCTCGACCGGCACCCGGTAGAACTGCGCCAGGCGATCGAGCCGCGGCAGCGAAAGCGCGCGCTCACCGCGTTCGTAGGCGCCGAGCACCGAGGCCTTGAACTCCTGGTCTGACTGCGATTCGACCTCGTGCAGCGACAATCGCTTCTGCTTGCGGATCGTCCGGAGACGTTCACCTACAAGCACGCTGTATGCCGATGCTCCCTCGTCCTCGTCGATTTCGTTCATAAGCTCGCCCGCCATTTCTCACTGAGTGTGATCCCGCCGTTGGTGAGTTCAATGGTATCCGACCACGGAGCGTACACACTCCGAACTTTGGCAAGGTTGGATCAAACGTTGCGGCGGCCCATCTCGGCACACGCGACCAGGGCCGCGGTCTCGACACGCAGGATGGCGTCGCTGAGCTCGACCCGGTCCTGGGCCAGCGCCAACTCGTCCGGCGTCCACCCGCCCTCCGGTCCGATCGCGATCAAGCGGTCGGCGACCGCCACGGCTCGACCACCCGGCTCGGCCGCCACGCCCTCGGGAAGCACGTCCGCTGCGGGGAACGGGCCGGCGATCTCAGGGAGCCAAACCCGCCGCGACTGCATCAGTGCCTCGGCTGCTACCGCGGCGAGACGGGCGCGATGCCGTTCCGCCCGCTCGCCGTCCCACCGCACGACGGAGCGCTCGGCATGCAGGAACACGATCCGATCGATGCCGAGCTCGGTCGCCTTCTGGACCAGCCACTCGGGCCGGTCACGCTTGGGGACGGCGACCGCGATCGTGCACGGGACGTGGTCGCGTGGGACGGCGACCACGTCACCGATCGCGCGGAAGGTGGCGTCGGCAATGTGGCAGGTACGCCACCGTCCGTGACCGTCGGTGACGGTGACCGGCTCGTGCGCGCCGACCCGGAGCACCCGCAGGACGTGGTGCGCGGCGTCGTCGGTGAGCTCCGGTGACTCGACGTCGTCGACGAGGATGTGAGCTGCGGACCGGCGCAGCTCGTCGTTCACGAGAAGGCCGACTTGATGCGCGAGAACAGGCCCGGCCCGCTCTCGCCAACCTCCTCGCCGCGCCCTTCGGCGAACGTGCGCAGCAAGGTCGTCTCCTCGGCGGTGAGCTTGGTCGGTACGTCGACGCGCACGATCGCCCGCAGGTCGCCGCGACCACGCCCTTGGAGGCGGGGTACGCCCCTGCTCCGCAGCACGAACTCACGGCCCGGCTGGGTGCCCGCCTGCACGATCAGTTCCTCGTCGCCATCGAGTGTGGCCAACGTGACCCGTGTGCCGAGCGCAGCCTGGGCGATCGACACCGGGACCTCGGTGACGAGGTCGTCGCCGTCGCGCTCGTAACGGTCGTGCGGCGCGACGCGGAGGTGGACGTAGAGGTCGCCGGCACGCCCACCACGGGGGCCGGCGGCGCCCCGCCCGGTGAGCCGCAACGTCGATCCGGTGTCGACGCCCGCCGGCACGTCGACCTGGTAGGTCTTCTCGGCCGTGACGCGGCCCTCACCCCGGCACGTCGGACACGGCGTGGCGATCACCTCACCGAGGCCACCGCAGCGCTGGCACGGACTCGACGTCACCATCTGGCCGAGGACGCTCTGACGCACGCGGCGGACCTGGCCCGACCCGTTGCACTCGGAGCACGTGACCGGCTTGGTGGACCCCCCGCACCCGAGCCCCCACAGTCTTCGCAGCGCTGCGGCAGCCTCAGCGCGACCGGGATCTGCGCCCCGAACACCGCTTGGACGAACTCGAGGTCGGCGACGACCTCCATGTCCTGGCCGCGCGGCGGTCCGCTCGGGCCGCGCCGTGCGCCGCCTCCGAACGGGCCTCCCCCACCGCCGAAGAAGGCGTCGAACAGATCGCCGAGCCCGCCGCCGAACCCACCGTCGGCACCGCCGCCCGTTCCGCCGATGCCGGCATCACCGAAGCGGTCGTAACGGGCGCGCTGGTCGGGATCGGACAGCACCTGATACGCCCGCGCCAGTTCCTTGAAGTGCTCGGCCGTCTGCGGATCGTCCGGGTTGGTGTCGGGGTGCAGCTCGCGGGCCTTCTGTCGATAGGCACGCTTGATCTCGTCGGCCGATGCCGTACGCGGCACGCCGAGGATCGCGTAGAGGTCGGACGCCATCGTCAGCCCTCCTCCAGCCGGCGGCCGAGCCGTTCCGAGACGACGTCGACGGTGGCGAGGGCTTGGGGATAGTTCATGCGGGTCGGCCCGAGCACACCGACCGAGCCCAGGTGCTCGCCGCCGACGACCACGGGTGCGACGACCACCGAGCAGGCCGACAGGGGCTCGACGCCGTGCTCGATCCCGATCGCCACCGACATTCCCCGGTCGACGATGTCACGCACGAGCGACACGACGATGAACTGCTGCTCGAGCGTGTGCAGGACGTCGCGGACGACCTCGACGGCGTCGAACGCGCCGGCCATCCACGACGCGCCGCCGACGTACACGTGGTCGTCGCCGGAGACCTGCCGGATCGCGTCGAACGCGCTGGCGCACACGGCGTCGACAGCGGCGTCACCGCTGGGGCCGATCTCGACGGACGCCATCGTCGAACCAACCAGCGCGCGTGCGAGATGGGCCGACGCGGCGTCGACCGTCGCGTCGGTCGTCTCCGCCGGCAGTTCGACGATCTGGTTCTCGACCGTCCCGTTGCCGAGGACGACCACGACCGTCGCGTGCTGGTTCGACAGCGCGACGAGTTGGATGCTGCGGACCCTGGCGGCCTCGGTCTTGGGACCGACGACCACCGCCGCGTAGCTGGTGAGGTGGGAGAGCAGGTTGCTCGTGCGCAGCAGCATCTCCTCGAGCCGGCCGTGGGCGGCCGAGAAGAACGCGCCGACCTCGGCGCTGGTCGCGGCGTCGAGCCGGCCGGGTGCGGCGAGATGATCGACGAAGAACCGGTATCCCTTGTCGGTGGGGATGCGTCCGGCCGACGTGTGCGGCTGGACCAGGTAGCCCTCCTGCTCGAGCACCGCCATCTCGTTGCGCACCGTCGCCGACGACACCGCGACACCGGGCGCGCCGGCGATGTGCGTCGAACCGACGGGCTGCGCCGTCGCGATGTATTCCTGCACGACGGCGCCGAGGATCGCCGTCTTCCGTTCGTCCAGCATCTTGGCAATCAAGGCTACCGAGTGCTAACGCCAGCCAGTGGAGTCCTAGCATGCCGACGTGGAACCGGTGCCCATCGTCGCCATCGACGAGATCGGGGCCTCGGAGGCGCAGGGTTCGCAGGCGCAGGGTTCGCAGATGTTCCGGTCGCTGCGCGAGCGCAACGCCAGGCTGTTCTTCGCCGGCCTGGCAGTTTCCAACATCGGGACGTGGCTGCAGGCGACGGCCCAGGTGCTGCTCGTCCGGGACCTCGGCGGGAACGGGCTGGCGCTCGGCATCGTCACGGCCTGCCAGTTCCTCCCGATGCTGCTGATCGGGCTCTGGGCCGGCGCCCTGTCCGACCGCTTCGACCGGCGGCGGCTGACGATCATCACCCAGGCCGCGATGGGTGTCCAGGCGATCGTGCTCGGCGTGCTCGACCTCACCGATGTCGTCACGATCCCGACGGTGTACGTGATGTCGTTGGCGCTCGGCATCATCGGTGCGATCGACAACCCGGCCCGCCGGGGGCTCGCAACCGAGCTGGTGGAACGCCGGAACCTCTCGAACGTGATGTCGCTGAACACGTCGGTCATGACCGGGTCGAGGATCTTCGGGCCGGCGCTCGCGGCCCTGTTCGCCCATGTGCTCGGCACCGGGTGGTGCTTCGTGCTCAACGGTTTGTCGTTCCTCGCGCTGCTGTGGGCGTTGGTTGCGATCGACCCCAACCGCCTGTATCGCAGCCCACCGGCGGCGGCGAGTGCCACCCCGATCCGCGACGGCCTGCGGGCCGTGTGGGCCGATCCCGTGCTGCGGCTCACGGTGAGCGTGTACGCGATCGTGTGCACGTTCGCGTTCAACTACACGGTGTCGATCCCACTCCTCATCCGCGACCAGCTCGACGCTCCCGACGCGATGTTCGGATGGATCCTGTCGGTCACCAGCGTCGGCAGTGTGTTCGGAGCGCTGATGGTCGCCCGGCTCCAGGTCGTGCGCGTCCGACTGCTGTTCGCGTCGGTGGTCCTCACCGCGGTCACGATGACGGGGATGGCGTTCTCGACGAGCACTGTCCTCACGTTCGCGATCGCCGTGCCGTTCGGCGCCGGCGTCGCCGCGTTCATCGCCGCCAGCAACTCGATCTTCGCCGAACGCACGAGCCCCGACATGCGCGGCCGCGTCCTCGCCCTGGGAGCCGTGCTGTTCCTCGGCTCGGCGCCGATCGGTGCACCCATCACCGGATGGATCGGCGACAACGTGAGCGCCAGCTGGTCGATGTTCTACGGCGCGCTGATCGCGCTCGTCACGGTGCTCGTCGCCGGGATCTACGTGGCCCGCAGCCACGACGCCGGGATGCCGCGGTCCCCCGTCACCGCCGCCCGTTGACGCTCTAATCGTCGAGCTTGAGGGCCGAGATGAAGACGTCGCCGGGCACTTCGACCCGGCCGATCGACTTCATCTTCTTCTTGCCTTCCTTCTGCTTCTCGAGCAGCTTGCGCTTGCGGGTGATGTCGCCGCCGTAGCACTTGGCGGTGACGTCCTTGCGTCTCGCGCGCACCGTCTCGCGGGCGATGACCTTGCCACCGATCGCGGCCTGGATCGGCACGTCGAACATCTGCCGCGGGATCAGCTCGCGCAACTTCTCGCACATCCGCCGGCCGTAGTCGAACGACTTGTCGCGGTGGACGATCGTCGAGAACGCGTCGGCGACCACGCCGTTGAGGAGCAGGTCGACCTTGACCAGGTTCGACTTGCGATAGCCGGCGAGCTCGTAGTCGAGGCTCGCGTAGCCCTGGGTACGGCTCTTCATCTGGTCGAAGAAGTCGACGACGACCTCGGCCAGTGGCACCTCGTAGTCGAGCTGCACCCGCTCCGGCGACAGGTACTCCATCTTCTTCATCTCGCCGCGTCGGGTCTGACAGAGGTCCATCAGCGGGCCCGTGTAGTCCTTGGGCGTGATGATCGACACCCTGAAGTACGGCTCCTCGACGTAGTCGATCTTCTGCGGTTCGGGCAGATCGGCCGGGTTGTCGACCAGGACCAGTTCGCCGTCGGTGCGGCGCACGCGGTATTCGACACTCGGTGCGGTCGCGATCAACGCCAGCGCGAACTCGCGCTCGAGGCGCTCCTTGACGATCTCCATGTGCAGCAGCCCGAGGAAGCCGCAACGGAACCCGAACCCGAGGGCGCCCGACGACTCCGGCGTGTAGGTGATGGACGCGTCGTTCAGCCGCATCCGCTCGAGCGCCTCGCGCAGGTTCTCGAAGTCGTCGCCGTCGATCGGGAAGATGCCGGAGAACACCATCGGCTTGGGGTCGCGGTAGCCCGGGAGCGGCGCCGACGACCCGCGCGTCACGGTGGTGACCGTCTCACCGGAACGTGCTTCACCGACGTCTTTGATGCCGGCGATCAGGTAGCCGACCTCGCCGGGGCCGAGCTCGTCGACGGGAGTCGGTACCGGGCGGCGCACGCCGACCTCGATCGCGTCGTGATGGGCGCCGGCCTGCATGAACGACAGGCGCGAGCCGGCGCTCATGCGCCCGTTCATCACCCGCACGCTCGACACCACGCCGCGGTACTGGTCGAACTGCGAATCGAAGATCAGCGCCTGCAACGGCGCGTCGGCGTCACCCACGGGCGGCGGGATGCGTTCGACGATCGCGTCGAGCAACTCCGGCACGCCTTCCCCGGTCTTGGCCGAGATCCGCAGGATGTCCTCCGCCGGGATGCCGAGCACGTTCTCGATCTCGGCGGCGTAGCGGTCGGGGTCGGCGGCCGGCAGGTCGATCTTGTTGAGCGCGGCGACGACCTCCAGGTCGTTCTCGAGGGCGAGGTAGCAGTTGGCCAGCGTCTGCGCCTCGATCCCCTGGGCGGCGTCGACCACCAGGACGACCCCCTCGCACGCGGCGAGTGAGCGGCTGACCTCGTAGCCGAAGTCGACGTGGCCGGGCGTGTCGATCAGGTGGAACACGTGGCCGTGCCAGTCGACACGGACGTTCTGCGCCTTGATCGTGATGCCGCGCTCGCGCTCGAGGTCCATCGTGTCGAGGTACTGGGCGCGCATGTCGCGGGCGTCGACAGCGCCCGTGATCTCGAGGATCCGATCGGACAGCGTCGACTTGCCATGGTCGATGTGGGCGATGATCGAGAAGTTCCGGATGCGCGACAGATCCATGGCTCGGCCAACGCTACCGGCGAGCGTTGGGAGCGGACCGTGCGTACCGATAGCCTCAGTCCGCTGCCCATCGAAGAGGATTGTCCGTGGCGAACATCAAGAGCCAGAAGAAGCGCATCATCACCAACGCCAAGCGTGCCGAGCGGAACAAGGCCGTCAAGAGCGAGTTGAAGACGCGCATCAAGAACGCCGAGTCGACGATCGGTACCGACGACAACACCGAGGCCGTCCGGCTGGCGGTGAAGCGCATCGACATGGCCGCCGCCAAGGGCATGATCCACGCCAACGCCGCGGCCCGCAAGAAGAGCCGCCTGATGCACAAGGTCAACCAGGGCCAGAAGCGGTCTTCGAGCCCTAGCGGGGTCGCGTACTGCCGAGGCGCGAGAGCCTGGCGACCAGCACCTCCATCACCAGATCGTTGGGGAGATCGCGTTCGCCGCGCAGGTCCATGTCGGCCTGGGCGAGGAGCTGGATGGCTCGCTGGATCCCCCCGCCACCGAGCCGGTGGTAGTTGGCGAGGGCCTTCTTGGCCGGGTAGCCCGGCTTGATGCCCATCGCCTCGGCGGCGTCAGCCTCGGATCTGGCATCGATCCCGTCGAGGCGGGCGAGCTTGCCGTAGTGGTTGTGGAGCACGGCCATGACCTGCAGCGGATGCCGTTCGCCGGCGCCCATCATCCGGCCCAACAATGTGAGTGCCTTCGTCGTCTCGCCGGCGTCGACCGCATCGGTGAAGTCCCACGGCGGCACGCCGCCGGCCTCGCCGAGGAAGGGCTCGACATCGGCGGCCGCGAGCCGCCGGTTCGTGCCGTACGTCGACACCAGCGTGGCGAGGATCCCGTCGAGGCGGCCGATGTCCTCGCCGAGCCAGGTCGCCACCCGCATCGTCGCCGAGGGGTCGAAACGCACGCCGGCCTCCTCCGCCTTCTCGGCGATCCACGCCTGGCGGTCCTTGGGCCGGCTCGGCGGCGTCGTGTTGGACGTGATGCCGCCGGTCTGCTTGACGGCGTCGGTGAGTGACTTCGGGATCCGCCCACCGCCGGCGACCAGCACCAACTCCGTCGACGGCAACGGGTCGGCCAGGTAGTTGACGAGCGGTGCCAGTTCCTCGGTCGTGAAGCGTCCGATCCCGCGCCCGACCACGATGCGGGTCTCGGTGAGGAACGGTGGGGTCTGGGCGGCGTCGACCACGGACCGCAGCTCGTACTCCTCGCTGTCGAACTCGTCGACCATCAGGGTCCGGTCACCGTCGCCGATCAGGCGGTGCACGAGGTCCTGGACCGCCGACCGCAGGATCGATTCGTCGTCACCGGTGAGGAGGTAGGCGGCCATGACGAAGGCGATTCTTAGCAGCGATCGCCGCCACACCGGCAACGACGAGCGACCAGCCGAGCCACACGGCGCGGCCGTGCGGTTCGAAACGTGCGCCGAGCAGGGCGACGGTGTCGACCCACCGGACACCGAGGCGGGCGGGGAACATCACGACGCCGGCCACGGCGGGTACCGACCCGGCCACGAGTGCCGCCGGAAGGCCGTAGAGCATCACGAACCCGGCGACCGGCACCGCCAGCACATTGGCCGGGATGCTGACCAGCGGCAGCCGCCCGAACACCAACACGCTCGGCAACGCCACACCGAGTTGGGCCCCGAGCGTGATGCCGACCGGTGCGGCGAGGAAGCCGAGTCCCGACAGTCGTTTGGTGAGCCAGGGTCCCACGGTGCACACGCCGGCCGTCGCCCCCACCGAGAGCCAGAACCCGATCGACCGCAGCAGCAGCGGGTCGACGAGGACCAGCAACGTGACGGCGAGGCACAGCACGCGGAACGGTGATCGGTCACGGCCGCGCACGTACGCCGTGGTCGAGATGGCGGCCATCGTGCCGGCCCGGACGATCGACGGCTCGAACCTGGTGAGGCTCACGAACCACGCGATCAGGCCGAGCGTCACGGCCCAGCGCGCCACCGGCCGCAGACGCGACAGCAACGGCCCGGCAGCCGCGATCACGAACGCCACGTTCTGACCGGAAACGGCCGTCAGGTGGGCGAGACCACTCGCCCGGAAGCGCTCGAGCATCGCCGGCGGCTGGTCGCGGTCGTCGCCGATGACGAGCCCGCGGAACAACGCCGAGTCATCGGGGGCAAGCGCCATCGAGCCACGCTCGATCGCGGCGCGGACACGATTCGACGCGACCGCCAGGGGCGCTCCGGGGCAACGTCGCCGACCCAGTCGACGCGGAGCTCGCCGACGACGTGCTGCCACGCGACCCGAGTGGCACGGTCCGGCGACAGCTCGACACGCTCACCGTGGACACGGACGAGATCACCACCGCGCCACGTCCGCACCCGCATCTGCCCGGCACGCCCACGGGCGAACACCTCGAAGCGTTCACCCTCGACCTCGACGATGACCCGCGTCGCGCGCAGCAGCGGCTGCGGGTCGTCGATCAGGCGGACCCATCCGTCGAACTCACCAACGGTGTCGGGCGCCAGTTCGTCCCAGGCCGAGTCGGCGCGGATGGCCGACACGACGCACACCAGCAGGATCGCCGCGACGACCGGCCACGCCGGCGAGCGCGACCGCCCATCGAGCCCGATCACGGCGGCGGCGAGGGCGACGCCGAACATCAACGCCAGCGGCCATCGCGCGGCGCATCCGCCGCCGATCGCGGCGATGGCGAAGGCCACGACGGCACGGTCGGAAAGCGGCTGCCACCGCTCGGCAGCGGCGGGATCGTAGGCTTCCCCGATCGTCATGACCGCCACGTCCCCGCCGCTACTCGCCGGCCCGCGCTGGTACCGCACGCGGATCCGCAGCTTCGGTTGGCTCGTCGCGCTCGTACCGCCGGCCGTGGTCGGTGTGGTGGCGTGGCTGTCGCTGCGGCTCGGCGACTCGCGCCTGAGCGGCTTGATCGGGCTCTTCGGTGGGGTGGTGGCGGCGCCGGGCCTGCTCGTGGTCGGCGCGCCGTTGGCCGACGAGAGCAACTACCCGTTGGCCGTGGCGGCGAGCATCCCCCTGTGGATGTTGATCGGTTGGATCGCCTCGCGCCGAGCAACTCGATCACCGATGGCGACGTGGCGCGAGTTCTGGCGCGAGTACGCGTGGATGTTCGCCGGTGTCGCGGTCGGCGCCGCCGGATCGTTGATCGCCGCCACGGTGATCCTCGGCGAATCGCTGTACTGACCATCGCACGCGCGCTTCGCACGTCAGACCCGCACCAGGTCGCGGATCGCATCGAGCTTGGCCGGGCCGATGCCACGCACGTCGGTGAGGTCGTCGACTGACGCGAACGGCCCATGTTCGTCGCGGTGCTCGACGATCGCGTTGGCGGTGGCCGGCCCGATGCCCGGCAACTCTTCGAGCTCGGCCGGCGTGGCAGCGTTGAGGTCGATCGGTCCACTGGCCGCGTCGCCACCACCGGCCGATCCGTCGTCGACCGTTGCGACGATCTCGCCGACCACCGGTAGGTAGATCCGTTGCCCGTCGACGAGCGACGCCGCGAGGTTCAACGCGTCGAGCTCTGCGTCCGGTGTCGGCCCTCCTGCGGCCTCGATGGCGTCTACGACCCGCGCCGGTGCGCGCACGTCGTACACCCCGGGCTCGGCGACCGCACCTGCGACGTGGACCACGAACGTCGACGTCGCGGCCGACGTGGCGGGCACGGTGAGCGTCGCCGTCGGCGCCGAGCCCGACGTGATCGGCAACGTCGCTTCGGCGGACGGCGGTGGTGTGCGGACCAGCAGCCAGCCGCCCCCGACGACGACTGCGACGGCCACGGCAGTGGCGATCAGGCGCGTGATCCCGAACCACTCGATCCACGCCCGCGCCGACTCGCGGGCCGAGCGCGGTGGGATCGGCCTCGGTGGGAGCTCCGACACGGCGACCTCCTCGGCTGTGCGGCGTCACGACGCCGGCAACGGCTCAGGGGGAGGTCGGAGCAGCCGAGGGTAGCGGCACCGTTTCCCGATCCCGCCTACCGCCCATCTCGTGAAGTTTCGGCGCCCTGAGAACGCCGAAACTTCATGAGATCGGGTCGGTCGTCGTCAGTAGAGCCGGGCGGTGAGTCGGCGGCGGTAGTCGGCGGTACGCGGGTCGTCGGGGCCCATCAACTCGAGGATGTCGACGAACTGCTGGCGCGCTTCGTCGTCGTCCTTCACGCGATCGAGCAATCCGCCCAGCGTCGCGTCGTAGTCGTCGGTGGGGTCGATCCCCACCCGGGCCGCCGCCGCGAGCCGTCGCGTGCGTTCGTTCTCCGGGATCCGCTCCAGCAGGGCGAGCGCCTCCTCGGTGTCGCCCCTGTCGATGAGCATCTCGGCCAGCGCTTCGATCGCCTGCTCGTTCCCGGGATCCATCCCCAGGATGACCCGCAGGCTCTCCTCGTCGCCGGCCTCGATCAGCTGGGCGACCGCTGTTTCCTCGTCGCTCGGCAACAGATTGCTGACGAACTGCGTGACCACGTCCTCGGGATACGCGCCCATGAAGCCGTCGACGACCTGGCCGCCCTTCATCGCGAAGACCGCCGGGATCGACTGCACCTGGAACGCCTGGCTGATGGCCGGGTTCTCGTCGATGTTCACCTTGGCCAGCACGACCTTGCCTTCGGTGGCGTCGGTGACCTTCTCGAGGATCGGACCCAGCGTCAGACATGGTCCGCACCACGGGGCCCAGAGGTCGATCACGACCGGGGTCGTCTTCGATCGCTCGACCACATCGGTGTCGAACGTTGCGTCGGTGACATCGATCGCCATGACAGCAACGATACCGGCGAGTGTCGACGCCGACGGTGCTGGTGGCGGGCTCGCGGTGTGCGTCCGAGCGGTGACGCCGAGGGGTGACAGCGATACCCTCCGATCGATGAGCGGCCAATCGATGGCTGATGCGTCGAGGGAGATCCCGGGGCTCGACGTCGCGAAGGCGTCGGCCTGGATCGAGACCAATGTCGGCGGTGCCACCGGGCCGTTCGAGTTCGACCTCATCGCCGGCGGGCATTCGAACCTGACGTTCAGCGTCACGGCTGCGGACGGCTCCCGCTACGTGCTCCGCCGGCCCCCGCTCGGCCACGTGCTCGCCAGCGCACACGACATGGGGCGCGAGCACCGCGTCCTGGCGGGGTTGCAGAACACAGCGGTGCCGGTGCCTCCGGTCGAGGGCTACTGCTCCGACCCGGATGTCATCGGCGCGCCGTTCTACGTGATGGGGTACGTGGTCGGCCACGTCGTTCGAGATGCGGAGGCGGCGCGAGCAGTGCTCGACACCGAGGCACGCGCCAACGCCAGCCGGTCGCTCGTCGACACGATGGCGAAGATCCATGCCGTCGATCTCGTCGCCGCCGGGCTCGACGACCTCGGGCGTCACGAGGGGTACATCGCCAGGCAGTTGCGGCGCTGGTACGGCCAGGTCAGCCAGCAGCGCACGCGCGACCTGCCGGCGATCGATCGCATCCACGACGCACTCCAGGCACGCATCCCTGACCAGGACGGCGCCACGCTGGTGCACGGCGACTACCGGCTCGACAACTGCATGGTCGACGACGACGGCGAGTTGGTCGCGGTGCTCGACTGGGAGATCTGCACGCTCGGCGACCCGCTCGCCGACGTCGGGTTGCTGACCGTCTACTGGACGGGTCCCGACGATCCACCCGGCGCCTGGACCGCCGGCGCGACCACCGAACCCGGCTTCTGGCCACGGGCCCGCATCGCCGAGCGCTACGCCGAGGTCTCCGGACGTGACGTCTCGAACCTCGACTTCTACGTCGCCTTCGCGTACTGGAAGCTGGCGTGCATCGTCGAAGGCGTGTACGCGAGGTACCTGGGCGGCGCCCTCGGCGATCGCGATCCGGCCGAGTTCGTGCATTTCAAGGAACAGGTCGACGCCGCCGCCGCCAACGCCGAACAAGCCCTGGAACAAATGGCATGACGGGCGAGTGGACATGACCGACTCGAGCATCCGCTGGCTCGTCGAGCGGCCGACGCCGGACGCGCCGTCGCTGGTCGTGATGCTCACCGGCTGGATCGATGCCGGCGGCGCGGGCGCGGCGGCGATGGAAGCGATCGAGAACGAATGCCAGGCGACACCGATCGCCACGTTCGATGACGACGTCTACATCGACTTCCGGGCGAGGCGCCCGACGATGGAGTTGCGCGACGGTCTCAACAGCGTCCTGCAATGGTCGCGGATCAACGTGTCGATCGGGCGCGACCAGGCCGGCCACGATCTGGTGCTGCTCACGGGACCAGAGCCCGACATGGCGTGGCACCGGTTCTCGGACGCGGTCGGCGACCTGGCGGTCGAGCTCGGCGTGGCGCGCATGTTCGGGCTCGGCGCGTATCCGTTCGCCGCGCCGCACACCCGGTCACCGCGGATCTCGGTGAGCACGCCGTCGCAGGACGTCCTCGCGTCGGTCCCGTTCATGCGCAGCTCGGTCGATGTGCCCGCAGGGGTGACCGCGTCGATCGAGCACGCGATGCACGCACGCGGCATCCCGTCGCTGGGGATCTGGGTGCAGGTGCCGCACTACATCACGTCGATGTCGTATCCGGCGTCGAGTGTCGCCCTGCTCGATGCCCTGCGCGAGGTGGCCGACATCGTGATCGACGCGGCACAGATCCGCCAGGAGGCGATGATCCAGCGGGGACGGCTCGACAAGCTCGTCGCCGACAACGCCGAGCACGTGCAGATGCTGGTTCGGCTCGAGGAGCTCTACGACTCCAGTGATGATCCGAGCGCGAGCACAGTCGGTCCGACACTCGAGTTGCGCTCCGGCGACGAGTTGGCTGCCGAGTTCGAGCAGTACCTGAGGGACCAGGACTGAGAGGGGACACACCGATGCAGGTCGATGGCACGCTGGGAGCCGATCTCGCCCGCGCCGGCAGCGATGCCCATGAGCTCGAAGCCGTCGGCTACACCGGCGTCTGGACCGCCGAGACCGCCCACGACCCGTTCTTCCCGCTCCTGCTCGCCGCCGAGCACACCACCGATCTCCAGCTCGGCACGTCGATCGCGGTCGCCTTTGCCCGCAACCCGATGACGCTCGCCCACGTCGGGTGGGACCTGCAACGGTTCTCCGGCGGTCGGTTCACGCTCGGGCTCGGCAGCCAGATCAAGCCCCACATCACCAAGCGCTTCTCGATGGAGTGGAGTCACCCGGCGCCGCGGATGCGCGAGATGGTGCTCGCGATCAGGGCGATCTGGGACACGTGGCTGAACGGCACACCCCTCCAGTTCCGCGGCGAGTTCTACACCCACACGCTGATGACGCCGTTCTTCGCGCCGGACGCATCGGAGCTCGCCGACATCGGCGTGCCGAGGATCTTCCTGGCGGGAGTGGGCGAGCGGATGACCGAGGTGGCCGGCGAGGTGTGCGACGGGTTCTTCTGCCACGGGTTCACCACCGAGAAGTACCTTCGCGAGGTCACCCTGCCGGCGCTCGAACGCGGGCGGGCGAAGGTCGGCAAGTCGCTCGAGGGCTTCGAGATCGTCGGACCCTCGTTCGTCGTCACCGGGAACGACGAGGCGGAGATGGCGCAGGCGGCGACGGGCACCCGCCAGCAGATCGCGTTCTACGGTTCGACACCGGCCTACCGCCCGGTGCTCGAAGCCCACGGCTGGGGCGGCGTCCAGGATCGGCTGAACACCCTCTCGAAGCAGGGTGAGTGGACCGCGATGGGCGAGCTGATCGACGACGAGATCCTCAACGTGTTCGCCGTCGTCGCCGAGCCCGAGCGGGTCGCGCCCGAACTGCTCCGGCGCTACGGCGACGTGATCGACCGGATCAGCTTCTACGCGCCGTACCGACGCGACCCCGGACGCTGGACGAAGATCCTCCAGGAACTGAAGACCGCGTAGCGCGCCCGGCGACAGACGTCAGCCGGCGGCGTCCGCGACGCCGAGCAGCCATCGCCTCACGTTCTCACCGAGGTCGTCGTCGGCGTAGCCGCCCTCCTGCAACACGACGGTGGGCAGGCCGAGGCGCGCGATCATCGCCCCACACGACTCGAAGCCGTCGGTCGTGAGCGCGAGGTCGCACATCGGGTCGAGGTAGTACGTGTCGAGCCCGAGCGAGACGACGAGCAACGACGGCCCGAACTCGACGATCTCCTCGCAGGCCGACTCGAGCGCGACGAGGTAGTCGTCGTCGTTCATCGCGACCGGGAGCGGAAAGTTCGACGTCGTGCCGATCCCCCGTCCGGCACCGGTCTCGTCGAGATGACCGGTCACGTACGGATAGGCCCGAACCGGGTCGCCGTGCAATGAGACGAACTGCACGTCGTCGCGCGCGTAGAAGATCTGCTGGGTGCCGTTGCCGTGGTGGTAGTCGACGTCGAGCACCGTCACCTTCGACGCCGTCGTGCTCGCGAGGTGGTGCGCCACGATCGCGGCGTTGTTGAAGAAGCAGTAGCCACCGTACGCGGCGCGGGCGGCGTGGTGACCGGGAGGCCGGCACAACCCGTAGGCGAACCGCTCGCCGCCGGTGACCAACGCGGCCGCCGACAGCGCGACGTCGACCGACGAACGGGCCGCCTCGTACGTGGTCTGCATGATCGGGGTGGTGGTCTCGAAGCACCACCACCCGAGGCGCGCCACGATCGGCGCCGGCTCGGTGGCGGGCCCCATCCCCTCGCGCAATGCCGGCATCGCGAACACGTCGGGGAACACGTCGTGCGTCGGACCGCGCGCGATCTGGTAGTCGTGCCAGGCCGTCTCGAGGAACGTCACGAGACCCGGGTCGTGCACCGCGGCGATCGGCGCCTGGCCCCACTCGTCGGGCGCGACGAGCTCGAACCGGTCGTCGGCGGCGAGCGCGGCCCTGATCGTCTCCGCCCGGCCGGGGTGCTCGAACGGCTCCTGGAACGACGAGCCCTCCAGCTCGCGCTCGGGGTGATGCAGCCGATGCCGGAGCGTGTAGACCGCCTTCACGACACCCATCCTCCCACCCAATCCCGGATCATCATGAAGTTTCGGCGTCGTGAGAGCGCCGAAACCTTCATGAGTTCGGGTCAGATCAGACCAAACCAGGTCTTCTTCGAGGTACTGCTCGCGGCACTTGGCGCGCTGGAGCTTGCCGGACGACGTCTTCGGAAGGCTTCCCGGCTGCACGAGCATCACGTCGCGGGCGGCAGCCCGCACACGTCGAGCGTGCGTTCGTGGATCGCGGCCCGAATCTGGCCGGCCTCGTCGGTGCGGACCTCGGCCACGACGACCACGCTCTCCTTGCCCTTGTAGCCCTCGACCCCGAACGCGATCACGTTGCCGGCGCGGACGCCGTCGAGCACACCGACGGCGCGCTCGATGTCCTCGGGGAAGACGTTGCGGCCGCCGACGATGATGACGTCCTTGATCCGGCCGCACAGCACCAGCTCGCCGTCGAGCAGGTACGCGAGGTCGCCGGTGCACAGCCAGCCGTCGCGGAACAACGCCGTCGTGGCGTCGGGGCGCTTGTAGTAGCCGGGGGTCACGGACGTGCCGCGCAACAACAGCTCACCGACGTGACGCTCGGGCAGCGCCTCGTACGTATCGGGGTGCACCACCATCATCTCGAGCCCTGGGACGGCAGTGCCGAGCAGCGGCAGCCTCCGGGCGCGGAGCGCCTCGTCGGCGGCATCGACCAGATCGACGGGCTTGGCCACGCGGTGCCGCTCGAGCACCTCGCGGTCGACGGTGTCACACACCATCCCCCGACCGCGCCGCGGGAACGTTCCGGCAATCGCCACCTCGGCCATCCCGAACGCCGGGAACACGCTCCCCGGCTCGAACCCGAACGGCTCGGCCGCGGCGACGAACGCCTCGACGGCAAGCGGATCGACCGGCTCGGCGCCCGAGAGCGCGAGCGTGAGCGACGACAGGTCGAGATCGACCGCCCGAGCCAAGGCGCGGGTGGCGAGGACCCACGAGAAGTTGGGGCCTGCCGTCGCGGTGGCGCGCCAGTCGGAGATCCACTGCATCCAGTTCGCCGGGTGGGCCATGAAGTCCTGCGGCGCCGCCTGCACCAGCTCGACGCCCTTCGTCATCGACAGGGCGAGGAAGCCCACCAGTCCCATGTCGTGATAGAGCGGCAACCACGACATCATCACCTCGTCGGGCAACATCACGGCGGCCTCGCAGACGGCGTCGATGTTGGCGCACAGGACGCGATCGGGGATCATCACGCCCTTCGGCTCGCTCGTCGAGCCCGACGTGTACTGCAGGATCACGAGGCGCTCGGGGTCGTCGGGTGGGAGCTGCAGCGCGTCGCCCGATGGAGCGTTCGCCGCGCCCGGGAGCACCGCGGCCATCGGCTCGATCGGCGGATCCCCTCGGACCGCCTCGTAGAACGCCGCCAGCTGATCGTCGATCAAGACGAGCTTGGCGTCACCGTGACGGATGCGCGCCCGTGTCCCCTCGATGAACGCCTCGAGCGAGCCCATCCGCATCGGAAGGGGCAGCACCATCGATGCGATGCCCGCCAACCAACAGCCGCGGACGATCGTCATCAACTGGCGGCTCGTGGGCCCGAGGATCGCCACGTGATCGCCGGGCACGAGCCCTCTCGCCTGCAGGGCGGCGCCCACGACGCGTGCCTCGTCGTGGATCTGTTTCCATGGGATGTGTACCGGGCCGTCCGGACCCATCACCGACGACCCGACGAAACGCACCCCGGTCGCGCGGTCGGTCGCCGCCTCGAGACGGGCGATGGTCGAGTCGGCTGGAATCACGTCGACCGACGCTAGTGCCGGCGGTGCACCACTATCCGGCTCCGGGCTCGGCGGAGCGGGGGTGCCGGGCGGTCCGACCCGTAGGCTCATCGTTCGGGCTGAGCGAACAGCGACCAACGGCAACGAGCGAGTAGCGACTATTGACATGAGTGCGCAGCGACCCTCAGAGACATCGACGTCGACGACCAGCCCGCCGAACGCGGCCGACACTCCCCCGCACAGATACACCGCCGAGCTCGCCCAGGAGATCGAGGTCCGGTGGCAGGAGCGGTGGGACGCCGAGCACACGTTCGAGACGCCGAACCCGACCGGTCCGCTCGGCGACCCCGAGCTCGCCGCCGCCCGCGGCGAGAAGCTGTTCGTGCTCGACATGTTCCCCTACCCGTCGGGCGCCGGCCTCCACGTCGGCCACCCACTGGGATTCATCGGCACCGACGTGTACAGCCGGTTCAAGCGGATGACCGGGCACAACGTGCTCTACACGATGGGCTTCGACGCGTTCGGGCTGCCGGCCGAGCAGTTCGCCGTGCAGACCGGCCAGCACCCGAAGATCACCACCGACGAGAACGTCGCCACGATGCGCCGCCAGCTGCGCCGCCTCGGCCTCAGCCACGATCCGCGACGCAGCATCGCGACCACCGACCCGCGCTACTACCGCTGGACGCAGTGGATCTTCAATCAGATCTTCGGCGCCTGGTACGACACCGACCTCGATCGTGCCCGCCCGATCTCCGAGCTGATCGCCGAGCTCGAGTCGGGCACCCGGCCGACACCAGACGGGCGAGCGTGGTCGGAGCTGAGCGTCGCCGAACGCCGCGATGTGATCGACGGCCAGCGGCTCGCCTTCGTCGGCGACGCGCCCGTCAACTGGTGCCCCGGCCTCGGCACCGTCGTCGCCAACGAGGAGGTCACCGCCGACGGTCGTTCCGACCGCGGGAACTTCCCGGTGTTCAAGCGCAACATGCGCCAATGGGTGATGCGCATCACGGCCTACGCCGACCGCCTGATCGACGACCTCGACACGCTCGACTGGACCGACGCGATCAAGACGATGCAACGCAACTGGATCGGTCGCAGTCCCGGCGCGCTGGTGCACTTCGACTCCCCCGCCGGTCCGATCTCGGTGTTCACGACCCGACCCGACACGTTGTTCGGGGCGACGTTCATGGTCCTCTCGCCCGAGCACCCGCTCGTCGACGCCCTCACGACATCCGAGCAGTCGTTGTCGGTCGCCGCGTATCGCCGGGCGGCGATCATCAAGAAGGACATCGACCGCCAGGACGAGGGCCGCGAGAAGACCGGGATCCCGACGGGGATGTCGGCGGTCAACCCGGTCACCGGCGAAGACATCCCGATCTGGATCGCCGACTACGTGCTGATGGGCTACGGCACCGGGGCGATCATGGGTGTGCCGTGCGGCGACCAGCGCGACTTCGAGTTCGCCGGCAAGTACGGCCTCGGGATCCCCGCCATCCAGGAGCCGCCCGCCGCATGGTTCCCCGAGCACGGCATCGAACCGACGCTCGACACGTCGCAATGGCCGGTCGCCTTCATCGGCGACGCGCCGTACGTCAACTCGTCGAACGAGTCACTCGACCTGAACGGCATCGACTCGGTGGCCGAGGGCGTCCGCCTGACGAACGAATGGCTCGAAGCCAACGGCCACGGCGAGGCGACGATCACCTACAAGCTGCGCGATTGGTTGTTCAGCCGTCAGCGCTACTGGGGCGAGCCGTTCCCGATCGTGTACGACGAGGACGGCCGTCCGCACGCGCTCCCCGACGAGATGCTCCCCGTCGAGCTCCCCGACACGCACAGCTTCTCGCCGCGCACGTTCGACGCCGACGACGAGTTCTCCAACCCGGAGAGCCCGCTCGACCGGCTCGAGGAGTGGGTGAACGTCGAGCTCGACCTCGGCGACGGGCCGAAGATGTATCGGCGCGACACCAACGTGATGCCGCAGTGGGCGGGCTCGTGCTGGTACGAGTTGCGCTACACCGACCCGACGAACGATGAGGTGTTCGTCGATCCGGCCGTCGAGGCGTACTGGATGGGCCCGCGCACCGATGTCCGACCCGACCACCCCGGCGGCGTCGACCTCTACGTCGGCGGTGTCGAGCACGCCGTGCTCCACCTCCTCTATGCCCGCTTCTGGCACAAGGTGCTCTACGACCTCGGCCACCTGTCGTCGAAGGAGCCGTACGCGCGGCTGTTCAACCAGGGCTACATCCTCGCCGACGCGTACAAGGACGAGCGCGAGATCTACATCGACGCCTTCGACGTCGAGGAGCGTGACGGCGAGTACTTCCACGACGGCCGCCCCGTCACGCGCGAGTGGGGCAAGATGGGCAAGAGCCTGAAGAACGCCGTGTCGCCCGACGAGATGTACGAGGCCTACGGCGCCGACACGCTCCGGCTGTACGAGATGGCGATGGGCCCGCTCGACGCGTCGCGGCCGTGGGAGACCCGCGACGTGGTCGGCATGTATCGCTTCCTGCAGCGGCTGTGGCGGGCGATGGTCGACGAGACGACCGGCGAAGTCATCGTCGACGACGCGCCCGCCGACGAGGAGACGCGCCGGATCCTCCACCGCACGATCGACACCGTTCGGCGCGAGATGGACGCGCTGCGGTTCAACACCGCGATCGCCAAGCTGATCGAGCTCAACAATCACGTCACCAAGCTCACCACCACGCCACGCGAGGTGGCCGAGCCGTTGGTGCTGATGCTGGCGCCGCTCGTCCCGCATGTCGCCGAGGAGCTGTGGCGAATGCTCGGCCACGACGACACCGTGACGTACACCGACTTCCCCGTCGCCGACCCGGCGCTACTGATCGACGAGACCGTCGAGTACCCGGTGCAGGTCAACGGCAAGGTGCGGGGACGGATCACGGTTCCGATCGACGCCGATCGCGACGCGGTCGAGGCCGCCGCCCTCGCCGACTCCAAGGTCGTGGCCGCGATCGACGGCGCGACACCGAAAAAGGTGATCGTCGTGCCGGGCAAGATGGTGAACGTCGTCGTCTGACGCCGGCTCGGCGACGATCGTCCGCCGAGGGCTATGCGCGCGTCCCGAGGACGCCGTCGCGTTCGAAGGCGTCGAGCTCGTCCGGCGAGTACCCGACCTCGGTCAGCACCTCGCGGCCGTGCTCACCGATGAGCGGTGCGGGGCGGCGCACCGATGCCGGCGACGCCGCGTACCGCACCGGCGGCGGGATGCTGCGGTAGTCGCCGGCGATCGGGTGATGCGCGACCGGCAACGCATCGATGAGGTCGTCGAGCGTCGCGACCTCGGTCGCCGGGATCCCCTGGCGGCCGCAGAAGTCGATCCAGAACGCGGTCGTCCGGGTCGCGAGCACCTCCGCCACGTCGCGGTACAGGCTCGCGCTGTGCTTGATCCGCTGGGCACGGCCGGCGTGTCGTGGATCGTCGTGGAGGTCGTCGCGTCCACCGGCCGCGAACATGGCCCGGTAGTCCCGACGGCGGTACGGGAGCACGCTGATCCAACCGTCGAGCGTCGGGCGCGGCCGGCGCTCGGTCGTCAGGATGCGTTCGTAGCCGACGCCGGCGACAGCAGGGACGGGGACGGCTCCCGCCCCGTGCTCGACGAGCACGAACGCCCGCATGACATCGATCATGGGAACCTCGACGCGCTGTCCCTCACCCGTGCGTTGGCGGTGGAACAGCGCCGCCGTCACGGCTCCGGCGACGGTGAGGCCGCACACCTTGTCGGCCACCAGCGTCGGGAGCAGCATCGGCGCTTGGCCGAGACGCGCGAAGAGGTCGCCGACTCCGCTCGCCGATTGGATGATGTCGTCGTACGCGGGGTCGTCGGCGCGTTGCGAGTCCGACGGGAATCCGGCGGCCTGGCAGAACACGATGTCGGGGCGCACCGCCGCCACGTCGTCGTAGGCGAGGCGCAGCCGTGCGAGCGCGCCCGGCCGCAGGTTCGTCACGACGACGTCGGCCGTCGCGGCGATCCGCAAGAACGCGGCGCGTCCCGCGTCCTGTTTGAGGTCGAGCACGACGCTGCGCTTGTTCCGCATCAGGTTCATCGACACGCCCGACAACTCCGCATGTGCCCCGGGCCCCATGAAGCGGTTCGTGTCACCGATCGCGATCTCGATCGTGATGACGTCGGCGCCCAGATCGCCGAGCGTCTGGGTCGCGAGGGGTCCCATCACGACCGTGCTCAGGTCGAGCACGCGGACGCCGTCGAGCGGGCCGGACACCGCGCCGCGTCGTGGCTCGGTGGCGCTCGCCTCGGTCACGCTGACTCCTCTCGCGGATCCCCGACGCGCTCGAAGCGCCTGACAGGTGATCAGGATCGATCGTGTCGCAACGTACTAGGGACCTCAGACCCTTTACGGGCCGGTGGCCGGGCGCGAAGATGAACTCGGTCCGTGAGGTGAACACGGGATCCAGACCACGACCGGGCCCGCACGGTGCGGAAACGTGGCTCCTGATCCAAGCATGTGCCCAGCTATCGGGATCCACCTCACGGACCCCAACGCGTCCCACCCCGAGTCTCCGCCCGTCGATCCCGACCGCGGTGCACTTTCTCGGACAGAACGAATTGACGCGCCGACGTCGGTGCACCAAATCGGACAGTCCGACAAGCCGCGCCGTGCGATGCGGCCGCGGGTCGGTGCACCTTTTCGGACAGAACGAATTGACGCGCCGACGTCGGTGCACGAATTCGGACTGTCCGATTGTGGGCGCGGCGGGGCGGGGACCGGGGTCGGTTACGTGGGGTGGGTGTCGAGGCGGACGGCGATGCCGGCGAGGTCGGGGGTGACCGGCGCGTAGCGTTCGAACACGAGCGGATCGTGGCCGGGCACGACGAGCTCGGGGGCATCGGCGAGGCGGCGCAGGGTCGCGTAGCCCTCGAGCATCGCGCCGACGTCGAACACGATCGGGAACGGCCGCTCGGCGGTGAAGTTCTCGTAGTAGTGCGTGGCGTCGGAGGCGAGCACGATCCAGCCGACCTCGGTGTGCACCCGCACCACCTGCAGCCCGTCGGTGTGGCCACCGACCCGATGCAGCGACAGCCCGGGCGCCAACTCGACGTCGCCGTCGTGGAACACGACACGGCCGGCGAAGACCTCCATCACCAACGCCGCCACGTGGTCGGGCGTGAACGCGTGGCTCAGCGCCGGGCGGGTCATGTGGCGACCGGTCGCGTACGCCATCTCGCGGTCTTGGAGGTGGAACCGTGCCGACGGGAACTGCGCGAACCCACCGATGTGGTCGTAGTGCAGGTGGGTGATCACGACGTCGGTGACGACGGCGGCGTCGACACCGATCGTGGCGAGCGCCTCCGTCGCCGAGCGCACGAGGCGCCGGCCGCGGCGCTCGGCGTCGCCGACATCGAAACCGGTGTCGACCACCCACGTCCGGTCCGGCCCGACGACCGCCCACACGAAGTAGTCCATCGGCATCGGGACGTCGTGCGGGTCGCCGCCGAGGAAGTGCTCGGCGCGTCGTGCCTCGCGCTCGGCGTACTTGACCGCGTACACGCGGTAGGTCTCGGGACGGGCGTTCGGATTCCCCACCTTCCTAAGCTACCGACGGCCACCGAGCCGGCAGGCTCGATGCGACGGCCGAGACGAAAGGGAGATGGTGACATCGATGGACCAGGAGCGTTTCGACGTCGGCAAGGAGGCACGCGGGCGCGTGCTCGGCGAGGAGTACGTGACGCGAGCGTTCGCCAACGCCGACTCGTTCAACCTCGAGTTCCAGCAACTCGTCACCGAGTACTGCTGGGGCGAGATCTGGGGCCGGTCGGTGCTCACCGACAAGCAGCGCAGCCTCAACAACCTCTGCCTGCTCGCCGCCCTGAACCGCGGCGAGGAGTTCAAGACCCACTTCCGGGGCGCGATCCACAACGGCGCCACACTCGAGGAGCTGCGCGACACGTTGATGCAGATCGCGGTGTACGCGGGCATCCCGGCCGGAGTCGAGGCGTTCCGGCTCGCCCGCCAGGTCCTCGACGCCGAGGGCATCACCCCCGACCCAGCTCCCGGGCAATGAAGGTCGTCGGGTTCGTCGGCCTCGGCAACATGGGCCGGCCGATGGCGACGAACGTCGCCAGAGCGGGGTTCGAGCTCGTCGCCTTCGACGCGGCCGGCACTGCGGAACGCCTACCGGACGGTGCCGTCGCAGCAGCCAACCTGACCGACGTGTTCGCTCGCGCCGACACGGTGCTGCTCAGCGTGCCCGACGGCGCGGCCACGCGCGCCATCGTCGACGAGCTCGTCGACATGGCCGACCGCCGTGTCACCACCGTCGTCGACCTCTCGACGGTCGGGCCGCAAGTCGCCGGCGAGGTCGCGGCACGACTCGCCGAGCTCGGCGTCACGTACACCGACGGTCCGGTCTCGGGCGGCGTGGCAGGTGCACGGGCGGCCACGATCTCGATGATGTTCGCGGGACCCGCCGAGGTCCTCGAGGCGAACCGTCCGGTCCTGGAGGCGATCTCCGGCAACGTGTTCCACGTCGGGACACGCGCCGGGCAGGGCCAGGCGATGAAGCTGTTGAACAACTACCTCTCGGCGACGGCGTTGGCCGCCACGTCGGAGGCGATCGCATTCGGAGTCGCCGAAGGGCTCGACATGAGCGTCATCCTCGACGTGCTCAACGTGTCGACCGGGCGCAACTCGGCGTCCGCCGACAAGTTCCCCAACCGCATCGTGACCGGCTCGTACGACGCCGGCTTCCACACCCGCCTGATGGCCAAGGACGTGCGCCTGTTCCTCGACTCATTGAACCGCACCGGCACCGCCTCGACGGTCGCCGAATCGGTGTCCGACGTGTGGCAGCGGGCCGACGCGGCGATGCCCGGCAGCGACTTCACGGAGATCTGGCAGTTCGTGTCCGGTCGATGACGGCTCCGCTGCTGCCGCCGCCGCTCGCCGAACGCGATCGGGCGATCGTGCTGGTGCACGGGGCGTGGCTCGGCGAGTGGAGTTGGTCACCCGTGCTGCCGTTGCTGCGGGCGTCCGGTCGACCGGTGATCAACGTGTCGCTCACCGGTCATGGCGCACGCCGTCACCAGTCGGGCCCGCACATCACGCTCGGCGACCACGCCGACGACATCGTGAGTGCGATCGAAACCGCCGATGCCGTGAACATCACGCTCGTCGCCCACAGCTACGGCGGCCGACCGGCGACCCAAGCCGCCAGCCGAATCGCCGATCGGCTCCGTTCGATCGTCTACGTCGATGCCCATGCTCCTCTCGCCGCCAACACAGGGGCGAGCGACGAACGGCAGGCGCTGGCCGACGAGCATGGCGGCATGTTGCCGTACACCGGCTACGACCCCGATCCCGATCTACTCGGAGGCGAGGATGCAGTGGCGTGGTACCTCGAGCGGATCATGCCGCAGTCGTACGCGACGCTCCAGGAACCGATCACGAGCGCGCTGCCCGATGTGGTCAAGACCTATGTGTTCTGCACCGCCAACGTGCCGACCGTGTTCGCCACGTATGCAGCAGCTGCACGAGCCGCCGCCGACTGGCGATACTTCGAGCTCCCGGCCCCACACCTGGTGATGTTCAGCCATCCGGAGGCGTTGACGGAGATCATCCTCGACGCGTGAACGTGGACCAGCGATCGTTCGCCACCGAGGTCCACGCCTTCGGACGCCGCCGCGCCGGCTCTGCAATGCTTGGTGCGAGACACCCGACGACCACGAGTGACGTAACCACCGAGAGCAGGGCATGAGCCTCTACTACGTGCAGAAGTTCCTGTACGAACTCAACCGGGACGAGAAGGCGCAACAGGCGTACCTGGCCGACCGTGTCGGGGTGCTCGACGGATACGACCTGACCGACGAGGAGATCCAGGCACTCGTCGCGCCCGACATCGGCCTGCTGTTCCACCTGGGCGTCAACGGGCAGATCCTCATGCACTTCGCGGCGTTCCACCAGATCGCCTGGCCCGACTACCTCGAGCTGATGCGGCAGGGCATCGCGACCCATGGCCCGGTTCGCGAGGGCGTGTACGCGATGACCGGCTACGAGGGTGTCGATGCGCACACGTCGGCGCTCGGTCAGCAAGGCCGCGCCGCGCCACCCTCTGGCGACGAAGGGAGCCGATGATGCCACTCGTGTTCGCGGGTGTCTGCAGCCATGCACCGGGTATCCGGAGCCGGTTCGAGCAGGCCGATCCGACCTTGCGCGAAGGTCTCTACGTCGCGTTCGACGAGATGCGAACCGAGCTCGAGGCGACCCGCCCCGATGCCATCGTCGTCGTCGCCGCCGAGCACTTCGCCAACTTCTTCATGAACAACATGCCGTCGTTCGCGATCGGCATGGCCGACTCCTACGACGGTCCGATCGAGGATCCCGACTGGCTGAGGATCGACAAGGTGCGGGTCCCCGGCAACCGCGATCTGTCGCACCGGTTCATCACCGGCGTGATGAACGGCTCCGACGTGTCATACGCCGAGGAGTGGCGCTTCGACCACGGGATCATCCTGCCGCTGAGCTTCCTCACGCCGCGGTACGACGTTCCGGTGATCCCGGTCAACATCAACTGCCAGGGTCCGCCGCTCGCCCCGCTCCACCGGGCGTGGACGTTCGGCGAGTCGATGCGGGCGGCCATCGACGCGCTTCCCGAGCGGATCGCGATGATCGGCACCGGCGGGATATCGCACTGGCCGGCCACGCCCGACTCGGGCAAGATCAACGAAGCGTGGGACCGCGAGTTCCTCGACCGATGGGTGCGCAACGACCGTGAGGCGCTCCTCTCCTACGACGACCTCACCGTCTACGCCGACGCCGGTCAGGGGGGCTTCGAGATCCGCACGTTCCTCGCGGTGAGCGCGGCGGCGTCGGGCGCCAAGGGGACGGTGCACTTCTACGCGCCGATCCCGATCTTCGCCGTCGGATGCACCGTCGCCACGTACCAGATCGCGGCCTGACGGCCGACGGTCCAGCTCGCGGCAGCCGTGACGGCCTGACGGACGTACCAGATTGCGGCCTGACGGCACGAACGTTCGGCCGACCTGGCGATCCGCAATCTGACCTACCAGCAGTTCGTCGAGCGGGGTCGAGCTCCGACCAGCGCCGAGATCGCTGCCATGGTCGGCGTCGAGGTCGGTGAGATCCACACGACGTGGCAACGTCTGCACGACAGCCACGCCATCGTGTTGGACGCCTCGACCGGCGAGATCCGCATGGCCAACCCGTTCTCCGCCGTGCCGACCGCGTTCCGTGTCCACGCGGCTGGACGATCGTGGTACGCGAACTGCGCCTGGGATGCTTTCGGAATCTGCGCCTGCCTCCACACCGACGGTCGGATCGAGACCGCCTGTGCGGACTGCGGTGACCCGCTGGCCTGTGCGGTCCGTGATCGACAGCCCGACGGCCCGGCGCTGCTGTTCCACTGCCTCGTGCCGGCCAGCGCATGGTGGGACGACATCGCGTTCACCTGAAGCACGATGAACCTCTTCCGGTCGGAAGCGCACGTGTCTCGCTGGCTCGACGGTCGAGCTCCCGGCGCCACGCTGCCCGTCGCGCAGCTGAACGATCTCGCCCATGCATGGTGGGGCGACCGGCTCGAGCCCGAATGGCGGCCGCGCACCCGCGAGCAGAACCAGGCCATCCTGACCGCGGTCGGACTCACCGATCAGTTCTGGCAACTGCCATAGCGATGCCTTGCGCGAGTGGTGCCGCGTTCTGGGATCATCGCGGTCATGGACGAGACGACTTTCTCATTTGCGGCGGCCGACGGCTCGGACATCGCGGTCTACCGCTGGACGGGTGACCAGCCGCCGCGAGCGGTCGTGCAGATCGCGCACGGCATGGGCGAGCATGCCGGTCGGTACCGTCGACTGGCCGAAGCCCTCACCGACGCCGGGTACGTCGTGTACGCCAACGACCACCGCGGTCACGGCGCGACTGCGGGATCGGCTGATCGCCACGGGGATCTCGGCCCCGGGGGTTGGTCCGGCCTGGTGAGCGATCTCGGCGAACTCGGAGCCATTGCTCGCCAGGAGCACCCTGACGTCCCGCTCGTCCTGGTGGGGCACAGCATGGGCTCGTTCGCCGTCCAGGGATATCTCCTGGATCACAGCGGCGACGTCGACGGTGCGGTGCTGTCGGGCACGACCGCGATCGACGTCGTCGCACCCGGCATCGACCCGACGAAAGAGGTCGACCTCAGCGCGTTCAACGCGGCGTTCGAACCGGCGCGCACCGAGTACGACTGGTTGAGCCGCGACCCTGACGAGGTCGATGCCTACGTCGCCGACGCGGCGTGCGGCTTCGGCCTGAACCCGCAAGCGACAGCCAGCATGCTCGACGGCCTTGCCGATACCGGCGACCCGGCGCGCCTCGCAGGCATCCGGCCGGAGCTGCCGATCTACCTGCTGTCAGGCGACGCCGATCCGCTCGCCGGTGGCGGAGCGCTCATCGAGCTCGTCGCCGACCGCTACCGCGAGGCCGGCGTGAAGGATGTGACCGTCGCGTTGTACCCCGAGGCGCGTCACGAGGTGTTCAACGAGACGAACCGCGACGAGATCACGGCCGACCTCGTCGCCTGGCTCGCCCGCGTCACTCAGCGCTGACCGTTGGCAGCATGATCACAGGCTTCCTTCATCCGGGTGAGATGGGATCGTCGGTGGCGGCCGCCTGCGCCGGGCGACGCATCTGGGCGAGCGAGCAGCGTTCGGAAGCGACGGTCAGCCGCGCCGAGGCGGCCGGCATCGAGGACGTCGTCACCGTCCGCTCGTTGGTCGACATCGCCGACACGATCGTGTCGGTGTGCCCGCCCGAGGCCGCGCTCGACCAGGCACGCCAGGTTGCCGAGCTCGGCTTCACCGGCGTCTACGTCGACGCCAACGCCACATCACCGGCCACCGCCAAGCGCGTTGCATCGATGTTCGACGACGCGGTCGACGGCGGCATCGTGGGGCCGCCGGCGGTTGCACCTGGCACCACGCGTCTGTACCTGTCCGGGGCGCGCGCGGCCGATGTCGCCGGCCGTTGGGAGGGATCAGTGCTCGACGCGCGCGTCATCGGCGCCGAGCCAGGCGCCGCGTCGGCCCTCAAGATGTGTTACGCGGCGTGGACGAAGGGCACCGCGGCGCTGTTGCTCGCGGTGCTCGGGGTCGCGACCGTCGAGGGCGTCGACGGCGATCTCATCGACGAATGGGGCATCTCACAACCGGACCTCTTGCAGCGTGCGACTCGTGCCGCGCACGGCAGCACGCCGAAGGCCTGGCGTTTCGCCGGCGAGATGGACGAGATCGCAGCGACGTTCCGCGACGCCGGACTCCCTTCCGGATTCCACGATGCCGCGGCGGACGTGTTCCGCCGCCTGGCCGGGTTCAAGGACAGCTGCGCCGCCATCGCTCGACGACGTGGTCCGGACACTCGTGGGCGGTGGTGATCCTGGTGTGGATGGTGCGGCGGATGATCACACGAAGTCGACCGTGATCACTCCGAGGTCGGCGTAGTCCACCTCGAAGTGGTCGCCGGCACGGCAGTCGACCGGACGCGTGAACGAGCCGGCGAGAATCGTCTCGCCGGCCTCGAGCGTGATGCCGTAGCCCGAGAGTCGTCTGGCCAACCACACGATTCCCATGACCGGGTCGTCCAACACTGCAGCCGCCACTCCGGTCTCCTCCACGATGCCGTTGCGTTTGAGGATCGCCGGGACCCAGCGCAGATCGACCTCGCCGGGCACCACCCGCCGCTCTCCGACGATGACACCGGCATCGGCGGCGTTGTCGGCGATCGTGTCGCGCACGCCGCGAGCGATGCGGTCATCGGGATCGACGCGGTGCGACCGGGCGTCGATCAACTCGAGTGCCGGCACGATGTGATCTGTGGCGTCGTACACGTCGTCGACCGTGATGTCAGGCCCGCCAAGAGGTCGGCCGAGCACGAACGCGAGCTCGACCTCGATCTTGGGGTCGAGGTAGTCGGTGGCCGCCAGCGTCGCCCCGCTCGCGTGGAACATGTAGTCGAACAGCACACCGAAGTCGGGCTCGTCGATCTTCATCGCCTGCTGCATCGCCCGGCTCGTGAGCCCGATCTTGTGACCGCGCACGATCGCCCCGTTGGCGACCTGGAGGTCGGTCCACGCCTTTTGGCACGCATAGGCATCGTCGAGCGTCATGTCGGGGTGTTCGAGCGTGATCCGCTTGATCAGCCGCCGGCTCGTCCGCGCCGCCTCGTGACGGGCCGCGATCTCGGCGATCTGTTCCGGGTCGAGGGTGATCGCCATCGTCGTGATCAGAGTCGGCGCGCCAGGCAGGGGATCGGGCTCGCCGGCGAGGTCCGGGTGGAGAATCGACGCGAACAACTCGACGCCGTCGACGACGCGCGGCCCGGGCCGCACGACGACGGCATCGGCGTCGACGGCCCACACCTCGGCGCCGGGCGGAAGGACGCCGCGCCGAACGACGTCCTTGGCCAGCGCCGCGGCGCCATCGAGGCGGAAGCCACACGGCGCGACGATCACGACCTCGGCGCCCGACGATGCGATCGTCGACCATTCGATGCCTTCCGAGCGTTGGCCACGCCGGCCGAGCAGGCATTCGCCGCCCGCCCCGGTGACGAGGTCGGGCACCCAGTGTCCGGCCGTGAACGCGGGGTCGGTCCACTCGAGCACCAGTGTCGGTGGCCTGCGCCCGCCGTCGATGAGTGCGGCCGTCGCGTCGAGTCGGGACCGCGAACGCTCGACCAATCGAGCGGCCTCCGTCTCCGTACCGGTTGCGGCGCCGACATCGAGGATCGAGTCGAGCACCTCGTCGAGCGTCATCGGATCGAGCGTGAGCACCTCGGCCCGGCATCCGAGATAGGCGATCGCGTCGTCGACCGTCGAGACGTCGACGGCGCACACGGCACACAGATCCTGCGTCACGACGAGATCCGGATCGAGATCGGCGAAGATGCCGCGATCGAGCCGGTACAGGTCCTCACCGGCGGCCATGCGCTCCTTGACGACGGCATCGATGCCGGCTGGGTCGAGGCCCTCGGGGAGTGCCGACGTCGACACGATCCGTTTCGAACGGGCGGCCTCGGGAAAGTTGCACTCGAACGTGACGCCGACGACATCGTCGCCGAGCCCGAGCTCGAACAGGATCTCAGTGGCCGACGGCAGCAGCGACACGATGCGCACCACTGCGAGACTAGGGGCGGGGCCCGCAATGGGCGGTGGTCGGCCGGGCGGACAACGAGTTTCGCAAACCCGCGGTACGGATATCGTCCGGCCGTGGATGCCTCGGGCCACGTGAACGGTACGGCGCGCGAGATCCCGACCGCGCCTGCCGACGACGGTCACGAGGCGCAACGCCGCGGTCTCATATGGCGCCGGTTGTTCCTGGGCGCGATGGTGCTCTTCGTCGCGGCGGGGATGGTCGGCCTGCTCGGTGTGCGAAGTGCGACCGTCGACGGATCAGACGGACCGATCTCGGCGAGTGTCAGGTACGGGCACATCGCGCGCGGTGGCATCGCGGTGCCGTACGCGATCGAGGTGACATCGCCAGGCGGATTCACCGGTCCGATCGACATCACGGTCGATCAGTCGTACCTCGACCTCTTCGACCACAACGGGATCGAGCCTGGCCCCGACGCCACGACGAGTGATGGCGAGCACATCACGTGGACATTCGAACAGCCGCCGGGCACCGCGTTCACCGTGACGCTCGATGTCCGCGTCGGACCGAGTGTGCAGTGGGGTCGGACAGGGCACACCGTGGTCGAGGCCGAGGGCCGGCGGATCGAGTTGTCACACCATTCCTGGGTCATGCCCTGATCGGAGCCGAACATGGAGATCGTCGTACGCGCCGCAGTGATGTACATCGTGCTGCTGTGCCTCCTGCGCGCCATGGGGCGCAGGGAGCTCAGCGAGCTCACGACGTTCGACCTGCTGATCACGGTCGTGATCGGCGATCTCATCCAGCAGGGCGTCACCCAGGAGGACATGTCGTTCACCGGTGGGCTGCTCGCCGTCGGCACGATGTGCCTCCTCGCCGTCGCCAGCTCGTACGTCGGCATGCGGTCCTCCCGCGCCCAACGCGTGCTCGACGGCGTACCGGTGGTGATCGCCCGCAATGGCGTGCTCTTCGAGAAGGTCATGCGTCGCGAACGCATCACGAGAACCGAGCTGATGGAGGCCGCGCGCGGCGAGCAGGTGACCGACATCGCGAAGTTCGACCTGGTGATCGTGGAGGCCGACGGCCGCTTCTCGTTCCTCCGGGCCGATCGCGACTAGTCCCTGACACGCCCGGCAGAGCCTGCACTCGGTGGTCGATCCCGGACGCGCGTAGCCTCGGAACGACCGTCCGTCGAACCACCCCTGGGGGAAACATGCCGCTCGATCCTGCCGCCCAAGCCGTGCTCAACCTGTTGGCCGCGGCGGGTGGGCCGCCGCTCGAGGAGCTGACGCCACCCGAGGCGAGGGAGCTGTTCAAGGGGCTGGTGGCACTCGCCGGCGAGGGTGCTGCCGTCGCCTCGGTCACCGAGCGCGAGGTCGGAGGCGTGCCCGCATTGGTGGTGACGCCGACTGGCGACGGCCCGTTCCCGGTGCTCGTGTGGATCCACGGTGGCGGCTTCGTGATCGGGAGCGCGTTGGAATCGCAGGCGACCGCTCGCGACCTTGCGGCCGGCGCGGGGTGCATCGTCGTATCGCTCGACTATCGGCTCGCTCCGGAGCACAAGGCCCCAGCCGCGCTCGACGACTGCATCTCGGCGACACGGTGGGTGCTCGACCACGCCACTGAGCTCGGCGGCGACCCGGACAAGGTCGCGGTGGGCGGCGACTCGGCAGGCGGCAACCTCTCCGCACTCGTCGCCCTCGAACTGGGCGACCGTCTGCGCTACCAGGTGCTGGTGTATCCAGCCGTCGATCTGGCGATGTCGGGGGACTATCCGTCGTTGGGCGAGAACGCCGACGGCTACCTGCTCGAGATGTCGGGGATGCGATGGTTCGTCGGTCACTACCTCGACGACTGCGGGCTCTCCGCCGACGACGTTCGCGTGTCGCCGATGAACGCTTCCGACGAGGCGCTGAGCCGCACACCTCCCGCGTTCGTGATCACCGCCGAGTTCGATCCGTTGCGCGACGAGGGCGAGGCGTACGCCGATCGCCTGCGCGCCGCCGGCGTCGACGTCACGCAGCGCCGCTTCGACGGCCAGATCCACGCGTTCTACTCGATGCCTTTGGCGATACCCGCCAGCGCGGAAGCGGTCGCGCAGACCGTGGAGCTCCTCCGCAAAGCATTCGTGTAGCACAGCATTCGTGTAACGGATCCGATCCGAAAACACACGAACCCGCCCCGACTGAGCGGGGCGGGCTCGGTGCGGTCCAGTAAGGCTGAGCGGGCAGCCCCTGAACCACAAACTCACAGGTCAGCGATCGAGCTTGTCCTTGACGGCGTCCACTGCGTCACTGACCTGGTCCTTCGCGTCCTCGGCCTTGTCCTTGACGGCGCCGCCGGCGCGGTCGAGCTTGCCCTCGCGCTCCAGATCCTTGTCGCCGGTAAGTGTGCCGGCGGCTTCCTTGAGGCGACCCTTTGCTTCGTCGGCATTCGATCCCATGTGTTTCCTCCGTCGTTGATTCCACCCGTTGAACCGACGATCCCCGGGCACGCCGACGATCAAACGTGACGCCGTACACACGCTGCGGAACCCTCGCACGCGGGTCCGAGATCCTATATGATTTCGCGATCGGTGTATCCGAGACGAACGGCCACGACGAGGCCGCGTCGAGGCCGAGACGAGGGGATCGTTCGATGTCGCGTTACGTGCACCTGGTGTTCAGTGATCCGCCCGCGGGAGTCAGCGACGGTGAGTTCAACGCGTGGTACGACGGTCACGTGCAGGAGATCCTCGCCGTGCCGGGGTTCGAGTCGGTCCGCCGCTACGCGATCTCGCCGGTCGTCGGACCGGAGGACTCGGGCGGGTTCCGATTCCTCGCCGTCTATCAACTGAGCTGCGAACCGGCGGTTGCGATCGCCGCCCTCGAGACCCACGGCCTCGGATCCGCCGACTCGTACGTCGAGCTCAAGGACGCCGAGGCGCCGGAGGACGGCACTGGCCAAGCGCTGCCGCTCCCCGACTGGTTCGCCGGGGTCCGATTCGGATCGTGGAACTGCACCGCCACCGGCGACACGATCACGCTCGAGACCTGAACCGGCTGCAACCCTCATCCACAACCCAGGAGAAATGATGGCTCACAACCTCTACCTCGTGTTCAGCAAGCCACCGAAGGGGGTGTCGTCCGACGAGTTCCACAAGTGGTACGCGCTCCATGCCCAGGAGAACATCGAATCACCGCGCTTCGTGAGCGCTCAGCGGTACGAAGTGCGCCGGCTCATCGCCGGCGTCGAGGAACCCTCGCACACCCATCTCGCGGCGTACGAGTACGACGGCACCTACGAGGAATGGCGCGACCACCTCTCGGGCCGGCTGCAGTCGGGCGACGTCGTGCTGCCGGAGTGGTTCCGCGAGATCGCGTTCGAGAGCTTCGACGGCAGCCCGGTCGGCGAGCGGCTGACGCCGAAGGGACGCTGACACCCGGTGCCCGAACCGCGAGGATCACACGTGGTCGACGCCGGCGCTGACGAGGGGTCCGACGCGACTCTCGGCACGCGGCTCGGACGGGTCGGCGTGTGGATCGGTGGCTATGGCCCGCCGGCGAACGTCGATCTCGACACGGTCGGCGAGATCGAAGCGCTCGGCTTCGGCGCGTTCTGGTTCGGTGAGGCACCCGGCGGACGCGAACCGTTCGTGCGCGCGAGCATGTTGCTCGCCGGCACCGAACGCATCGTCGTGGCGACCGGGATCGCCAGCATCTGGGCGCGCGACGCAACGGCGATGAGCGCCGCCAGCCGCACCATCGGCGAGGCGTTCCCTGGACGCTTCGTCCTTGGCGTGGGTGTCAGCCATCCGCCGGCGGTCGCGACGCGCGGCGGCACCTACCGCCAGCCGCTCGCCTTCATGCGCAGCTACCTCGAGCAGATGGGGTCGCTCGACGAACCGTCGCCGGCGCCCGCACAACGAGTGCCGACGGTGCTCGCCGCACTGCGGCCGAAGATGCTGGAGCTGGCGGCCCGATCGGCCGACGGGGCCCACCCGTACTTCGTGCCCGTCGAGCACACAGCGCGGGCGCGCCGGATCCTCGGACCGGCTCGCCTGCTCGCACCCGAACTGGCCGTCGTCCTCGAGCGCGATCCGGTCGAGGCCCGGCGGCTGGCGCGGATCCACACGTCGAGCTTCTACCTCGGGGCTCCGAACTACGTCGAGAACCTCCGCTGGCTGGGCTTCTCCGACGACGACCTGGTCGACGGCGGGTCCGACGCGCTGGTCGATGCGATCGTTGCATGGGGCGACGACGCGGCGATCAGACGGCGCGTCCGCGAGCACCTCGACGCGGGCGCCGACCACGTGTGCATCCAACCCGTCACCGATGGGACGTCGGCCACGCCGATCGAGGTGCTGCGCCGCCTCGCCCCCGCATTGAGCGACGCATGAGCGCGGCGCCGAGCGAAGGCCCTGCCGGGACTCGACCTCAGGTCGGCTTCATCGGCCTGGGCGTGATGGGGTATCCGATGGCCGGGCACCTCGCCGCGGCCGGGATCGGACTGACCTGCTTCGACACCGACCCGGCGATGCGCGACCGGATACGGGACACGTGGCCGGCGGCCGGCATCGCCGACGATGTCGCGGCCGTCGGCGCCGGGAGCGACATCGTGATCACGATGCTCCCCGACGGAGAACGCGTCCGCCAGGTCGCGCTCGACGCCGGTGGGCTGATCGAATCGATGGCCGAGGGCTCGATCCTGCTCGACTGCTCGTCGGCCCAACCCTGGCTGACGCTGGCGACGGCGCGTGCGCTCGCGGCCAACGGCGTCACGATGGTCGACGCACCGGTGTCGGGCGCGCAGTGGGGCGCCGAGGCCGCCGAGCTCGTGTTCATGGTCGGTGGCGCGGATGACGACGTCGAACGGGTACGTCCGTTGCTCGACCTGCTCGGGCGGGCAACGTTCCACGTCGGTCCGATCGGTTCGGGTCACGTGATGAAGAGCATCAACAACGCGATCACGGCGATGACGTTCCTCGCCACCGCCGAGGGCCTGGTGCTCGGCACCCGCGCCGGCCTCGACCCGGCGGCGATGAACGCCGTGCTCAACGAGTCGACCGGCGGATCGTGGATCACCCGGAACCACATCGAGCCGCGGATCCTGAGCCGCACGTTCGACGACCCGTTCCGGCTCGAATTGATGCTCAAGGACGTCGCCATCGCCACCCAGCTCTCCCGCGACCTCGGCCTGCCGCTCCCGTTCGTCGCGCTGTGCGAGAGCCTCTATCGTGCTGCCGATCGCGACGCCGGTCCGGGACGCAGTCTGAGCGAACTCGTACGGTGGGTGGAACACCTGACAGGAGTCGAGATCGCATCCGGTGGCGCGGCGACATAGGATCATATACGATTCTGGTTCGGAGGCGCGGGAAGGGCCAACGACGAGCACATGGCAACCAAAGCGACCAAAGCCCCAAAGTCCTTCGACGTCGGGCCCGGCAGCCCCCGCTCGAAGGCCGACCACGCCTACGCCATGATCCGTGAGCGGATCCTGTCCGGCGAGCCCAAACCCGGTAAGCGGCTGGTCATCGAACAACTCGCCCGCGAGCTCGACATCAGCGCCGTGCCCGTCCGCGAGGCGATCCGGCGGCTCGAGGCCGAGGGGTACATCACCTACACCCGCAACATCGGCGCGACCGTCGGCTCGATCGATCTCAGCCGGTATCCGGAGACGGTCGAGGCGCTCGCCGTGCTCGAGGCGGCCGCCACCGCGCTCGCGATGCCGCACCTCACGCCCGGCGACCTCGTCGAGGCTCGGCGCATCAACGACGACATGCGCCGCAGCGTCGAGAACCTCGAGCCCGACCGGTTCACGCAGATGAACCACCAGTTCCACGAGACGCTGTACTGCAAGTGTCCCAACACCCACATCCTCGACATGGTCAACCGGGAGTGGATCCTGCTCGGCACGACGCGGCGATCGGCGTTCTCGTTCGTGCCCGAGCGGGCGATCGGCAGTGTGGCCGAACACGAGAAGTTGCTCGAGCTGATCGAGTCCGGCCGACCGGCCGCGCAGGTCGAGGCATTCGCGCGCGCCCACCGCATGCGCACCGTGCGTTACCTGCTCAGCCGCATCTCCGACGACCGTGCGGACGCGCACGACACCGTCGACGACGAAGTGCCGGCGTGAGGTTCCGTTCGGACCCGGCCGCCATCCGCGGTTCGATCGCACCGGTCGTCACGCCGTTCCGGGCCGACGGCGAGGTCGACGACGAGGGCCTGCGGGCGCTCATCGCGTGGCAGCTCGAGTCAGGCTCCCACGGCATCTCGCTCGGCGGGTCGACCGGCGAGCCCAGCGCCCAGACGGTCGCCGAGCGGATCGCCGCGATGCGGGTCGCGGCCGAGGCCGTCGCCGATCGGGTGCCGTTCGTGCCGGGCACCGGGTCGGCCAAGCTCGACGAGACGCTCGAGCTCACGCAGGCGGCGGTCGACCTCGGCGCCGACATCGCGCTCGTGATCACGCCGTACTACTCGCGGCCGACGCAGGACGGCCTGTACGAGTGGTACGCGACGGTCGCCCGCACGTTCCCCGAGATGCCGATCGTGTTGTACAACGTGCCGATCCGCACCGCGGTCGACGTCGCGCCGGAGACGGTCGCCCGCCTGCGGCGCGACTACGCCAACGTCGTCGGGATCAAGGAGACGACCAAGGACTTCGAGCACTTCTCCCGGGTCTTCCACCTGTGCGGTCGCGACACACTCATGTGGTCGGGCATCGAATTGCTGTGCCTGCCGTTGCTCGCCATCGGTGGAATCGGATTCGTCAGTGCGGTTGCCAACCTCGCACCGCGCGCGGTCGCCCAGATGTACGAGCACTGGGTCGCCGGGAAGTCCGAGGAGGCACTCGACATCCATTACGGACTGCATCCACTCGTCGACCTGATGTTCGTCGAGACGAACCCGGCGCCGATCAAGTCGGTGCTCGCGCGTGCCGGTCACATCGGTTCGCCGATGGTCCGGCCGCCGCTCATCACGCCAACGCCGGCCGGTGTGCGCCGGATCGATGAGCTCCTCGCCGCGGGTGCCCCGATGCTCGAAGGCCGGCTGGCCGATCTCGCCGCCACCGTCGTGAACACCCCATGAGCCGCGCCGCGCCGGTACGGCTGCGATCCCGCCCCCGGAGGTAGTGATGCCGATCCTGCCGCGACGCTGCGACCACGTCGGCAGCCTCTTGCGCCCGCGCCACCTCGCGGAGGCGCGCCAACGTTGGCGCGACGGTGAGCTCGCGGCAGGCGAGCTGACGGCGATCGAGGACGACGCGATCCGCCACGTCGTCGAGCAGCAGCACCGTGTCGGATTGGCCGCGATCACCGACGGCGAGTTCCGCCGCGACTGGTGGCACCTCGACTTCCTCGCCGGCTTCGACGGCATCGAGCTCGGCGAGCGGCCGCGCCCGGTCGGCTTCTCCGGCACCGGCGCCAACCCGCCGATCTCGATCGTGACCGGCAAGGTCAGCCACCGCCGGCCGATCTTCGTCGACGCGTTCACGTACCTCGCGGCAACGATCGACGAGGTGGTCGACGACGCGTTCGGCGCCATGGCGAAGATCACGATTCCCGGCCCGGGGATGGCCTACCTCCAGGGCGGTCGAGCGGGCATCGACCAAGCCGCCTACCCCGACCTCGACGAGTTCTGGTCCGACCTCGTCGCCGCCTACCGCGCGGAGATCGACGCCCTCTACGCCGCGGGGTGCCGCTACCTCCAGATCGACGACGTCAGCTTCGCGTACCTGTGTGACGCCGACTTCCGCAAGGGTGCGACGGAACGCGGCGACGATCCCGACGACATGATCCGCGGCGGTCGCGACGCGATGAACGCAGTGATCGCCGGACGACCCGACGATCTGCTCGTCACCACCCACATGTGCCGCGGCAACTTCCGCAGCCGCTGGGTCGCGAGCGGCGGCTACGAGCCGATGGCCGAGACCGTGCTCGGCGGCCTCGATGTCGATGCCTTCTTCATGGAGTTCGACTCCGAGCGCGCCGGGGGCTTCGAGCCGTTGCGCTTCCTTCCGCCGGGCAAGACGGTCGTGTTGGGTCTGGTGACGACCAAGGTCGCCGATCTCGAGGACGACGACGAGATCGTGCGGCGCATCGACGAGGCGTCGAAGGTGGTCCCGCTCGGCCAGTTGGCGCTCAGCCCGCAGTGTGGATTCTCGAGCACCCACCACGGCAACGACCTCACCGAGGACGACCAGTGGCGCAAGCTCGAGCTCGTCGCCCGCGTCGCCGATCGGGTGTGGGGCTGACGACTTCGGGTCACCCGGTCGCTTGACACCCAGGCGCGCCTCGGGTACGTTCGAAATCGGATCGTATATGATCCCGGGCGACTGGGGGCGAGTCGACTGGGCCGAGCCGAGGGGGCAGTGCTGGGGCGATGAGCGTCGTTGAGGTCGAATCACCGGTCTTCGCCGAGCTCATCGATCCCGATGCCGAGCTCGAGTTCCTCGGTGACGGTTTCCAGTTCACCGAGGGCCCGGTGTGGAACCACCGCGACGGTGCGATGTACTTCAGCGACATCCCCAGCGACGCGCGCTGGCGATGGCGACGGGAGACGGGGATGGAGCTCGTCGCCCAGCCGACGTTCAAGGGCAACGGGATGGCGTACGAGCTCGACGGCAGCCTGCTCGTGTGCGAGCAGGTGTCGAGCTGCCTCGTGCGGATCCGAGTCGACGGCAGTCGCGAGATCGTCGCGTTCCACTACCAGGATCAGTACCTCAACAGCCCCAACGACGTCGTCGTACGGGCGCGCGACGGCAGCATCTACTTCACCGATCCCGACTACGGACGCTGGAACGACTGGATCGGCTGCAAGCGCGGCTTCGTGCGCGACTTCAAGGGCGTCTACCGGGTGCCGCCCCGTGGCGGCGATGTCGAGCTGGTCGTCGCCGCCGACGAGTTCGAGCAGCCCAACGGGTTGTGCTTCTCGCCCGACGAGTCGCTGCTGTACGTCAACGACTCGCCGCGCGCCGAGATCAAGGTCTACGACGTCGCCGACGACGGTTCGTTGAGCAACTGCCGGATGTTCCGCGAGGGCATCGGTCGCGGAACGATGGAGGAGGGCAACCTCGACGGGATGGAGTGCGACGAGCACGGCAACATCTGGACGTCGGGACCCGGCGGCGTGTGGGTGCTCGACCCCTCCGGCGAGCGCATCGGCGCCATCCGCACGCCCGAGATCTGCGGCAGCGTCGTGTTCGGCGGCCCCGACCTGCGGACGCTGTTCCTCACCACGACGACGTCGGTCCACCTGATCGAGACCAAGGTCGCATCCGCCCCACTCCCCTGACCCATCCCCCCGACAGGTCGTAAACCCGTAGTTCAAATGAAGCCGGTTCGGACGGCGGCGGCGTCAGCCGCTTCGCCGCCCGCAAAGTAAGAGGAGGATTCGCACATGTACAAAGTCGTGTGGCTGGCCAAGTTCCCGCCGGGGAGCAACCGCGCCGAGATGAGCGAGTACTGGACCAAGGAACATGGCCCACGGTTCATGAAGACCCCTGGCCTGGTCCGCTACGTGCAGAACCACGTGATCGAGCCGATCGGAGCCGAAGGCCCGAGCGACGCCGACATCGCGTTCGACGGCTACTCCTGCGCGTGGTTCGAGAGCCGCGAGGCGTTCGAAGGTGCGATGAAGTCGCCGGAGTGGATGGACACCGTCGAGGACGGGGTCAACGTGTTCGACATGGAATGGCTGTGGGGCAAGAGCGCGGCCCTGAACGAGTACATCATGCGCGGTGAGCCGTCGCACTTCCCGATCGACCGCGATCAGAAGCGGTACAAGGTGGTGTGGTTCACGAAGTTCCGCTCCGACAAGGCGTTGCGCGACAACCAGGATTACTGGCGCAACCACCACGGCCCGCTCGCGCTGCGCGAGCCCCTGATGCTCGGCTACACGCAGAACCACGTGACAGCGGCGCTCGGTGCCGAAGGTGAGACCGACGATCCGGTCGATTTCGATGGCTTCTCGGAGTCGTGGTTCGCCGACAAGGAGTCGTTCCAGAAGGCGATGCTCACGGATCCGTGGAAGGCACTCGTCGTCGACGGCGACAACGTCTTCGACATGGAATACCTCTGGCTCGGGATGAGCGGCGTGCTCGACGAGCGCGTGATGGTCCCCTGAGTCACACCGACAGCGCGAATTTCACCGGGCGGCGAGGGGACGGCAGGTACGGTTGCGCGTGCTTGTGGAGGAACCATCGGTCCTGGTGATCGTGGCCGACGACGATCGGCCACTCGTCCAGCCGTTGGTCGACGCGCTCGCCGACGGCGGCCGTGGTGTCGTCTTCGATCTGGATCCTCGCGCCGACGCCGCCCTGCTCGTCGCGTCTCCACGAGCAGCAGCGACGGACCATGTCGAACGGCTCCTCACCGCCTGGACGAACGCGCACCCGGCGCAGAGCGTGCTCATCGTGCTCGTCGACGGCGACCTCCACTGGGACATCGAGACCGACTCGTTCGACGAGGCCGCCAGCAGTGCCCTCTCCCCAGTTGCGCAGTCGCGGTTCGTGACACGACCGTTGTGGCTCGACGCGCGACGCGGCGTGAGTCCGCATCTGGCCACGAGGGTGCTGGCCGCGCTGGTGCCCGAGGAAAGCGCACCGTCGACGCCGATGCCACCGGCGCAGGTGTCCAGCGTGCCGCCTCCTGCGGCCGCGATGCCGCCGCCCGTCGCGTCACGGCGGGCGACGAGAACGCGTTGGCTCCTCATCGCCGGCGCGTTCGCCTGCCTCGCCGCGGTGGTGATCGTCTTCCTGCTGAGATCCGGCGGAGAGTCTCCGGAGAGTGGTCTCCCAGATCCAGAGGAGGCGTCCGGGACATCGCCGTGGGTGTTCCTGGTGACAGGACTCGGGGTTGGACTCGCACTCGGCCTGACGATCGGATGGTGGCGGCGCCACACGCGTCGGTCGAGGTCGACGCGACGGACGCCACAACCGGCGATCAGCACGTCGAGCTCGACGACCCATCAGCAACCGGCCGGCGCGCCGGAAGCACGCGCCACCGTGTTCATCAGTCACAGCTTCGACACCGATCACGAGCTCGCCCTGCGTCTCGCTGCCGATCTCGGTACTGATGCCGACGTCTGGGTCGCTCCCGAGAGCATCGCGCCCGGTGAGTCGTGGATCAGTTCGGTCGAACGTGGCCTCGGCGCCAGCGAGGTCTTTCTCGCCCTGCTGTCCACGGCCTCGCTGGCATCCCCCTGGGTACTCAAGGAGATCCAGGCGGCGATGGAGCTCGAGATCCAGAGCCGGCTCCGCCTCGTGCCCGTGCAGGTCGAGGAGTGCGAGGTTCCGATCCTGCTGCGCACGTACCAGACCCTCCGCCTCGCCACGGGTTACCCCGAGCTCGTCGAGCAGACGCGTCGCGTGGTCCACGCGTCATAAGAGCGCACCGACGCCTCCGGAGCGCAGCCCTCGGCGCCGCTGTTGATCGGCCATGATGACGGGATGGCAACCTTTCGCGACCATCCCTATGAGGGCTCGAACTTCCTCGTCGACATGGGTGTCTTCGACCCGTCCGATGTGCGGGCCACGTTCTTCCGGATCGAGCTGCCCGATGCGATCGTCGACGAAGTCGCGTACCGCAGTGGTGCCGACAAGACCCAGGAAGCCCGCAAGCAACCCGGTCTCGCCAAGTACAGCAACCTGGTGCTGAAGCGGGGCCTCATCGGATCGACCGATCTCTGGGAGTGGTGGAAGCAGGCACGCGAGGGGCAGTCGAACGTCGACCGCAACGTCACGATCACGCTGCTCGACGAAGAGCACGCGCCGGTGTGGACGTGGCGTTTCCGCAACGCGTTTCCGGTGAACCATCGAGTCACTCCGCTCGACGCCACGTCGAGCGACATCGCCGTCGAGGAGCTGACGTTGACGTTCGACTCGATGGACATCGAGTGACCCGCGTCGACACGAAGGCGTGGCTCGCCGGCGTGTTCGACCGCGCCGCGCCGACCTACGACAAGGTCGCCGGCGCATACCACGACCACTTCGGCGAGCGACTCGTCGAGCTCGCCGGCGTGCGTCCCGGCGACGCTGTCCTCGACGTCGCGTGCGGCAGAGGTGCGGTGCTCGTGCCGGCGGCGGCGCGGTCGGCCCGACCGGACGAGCCCTCGGTGTCGACCTCTCGCCGGAGATGGTTCGCCTCGCGCGCGAGCGCGTCGACGCCGCGGGCGTCGCCGCCGAGCTCAGCGTGATGGACGCGGAACACCTCGATGTTCCGGACGCGTCGTTCGCGGCGGTGTTGTGCGGCTTCGGGATCTTCTTCCTTCCCGACGCCGAGCGCGCCCTGGCAGGGTTCCATCGCGCGCTCGTCCCCCGTGGCACGCTCGGGGTGTCGACGTGGGGCGCGGAGGACGCGCGCTGGGCATGGGAGGACGAGCTCCTCGCCGATGTGGTCGTCGAGCGACGGGCGATGCAACGGCCCTTCGACCGACCCGACGACCTCGACGCGCTGCTGCGCGGTGCGGGGTTCGACGACGTTGTCGTGAGGACCGAACAGCACGACGTGCAGCTCGCCGACGCCGACGAGTGGTGGGCCTGGAAGTGGTCGTACAGCCTGCGCGGGATCCTCGAACAGCTCCCGCAGCCACAGCTCGAGCGCCTGCGGGCCGACGCCGCAGAGCGGATCGCAGCGATGGCCGACGACGGTGGCCTCCCGCTCCGGCTGGAGGCTCTGATCGCTATCGGACACCGGGGAACCGACCCTCTCGGAACCGACACGCATCGGAGCACCTGCGTCATGCGCACGCGGAACAGGTCGAGCACGTCGGGATCGGCGATCCACCACACGTGCAACAACGTCGCGCCAGCGGTGGGCCGCCACCGGTGGAGCGCCGCCACCAATGACGACTCGTCGGCTGCCGCGTCGGTAGTCGCGGCACCCCGAGCAGCATCATGGAGCGGCAGCCAGGTCACGATGAACTCTCGGTGAGGACCATATCGATGTCCGGGTGAACTGCCTGCGCCAGATGAAGCGTGGCTGCGTCTGGGGCAGACAGGTTGATCGGTGGCATGCTCGGCGGTGTGTACACCGAGTTGACGTACGAGACGCGGGGCGAGGTCGGCATCATCACGCTGAACCGGCCCGGGCGCGAACGCGCTGACCCACACCACCTACGACGAGCTGCGCCGGGCGGTGGAGTCGACGACGGCACGGTGCCTGGTCATCACGGGTGCCGATCCGGCGTTCTGCTCCGGTGACGACGTCAAACAGATCATGGTGGCGGCCGGTTCGGAGACGGCGGCCCGGCTCGCTGCCGCGCCGGGCTCACGCCCGCCGCGGGTGCGCTGCTCGAGACGGACGTGCCCGTGATCGCAGCCGTCAACGGCGCCGCCGTCGGGTGGGGGATGGAACTGGCGCTGATGGCCGACATCCGCGTCGTATCCGAGCGCGCCCGGTTCGGCGAGCTGTTCGTGAAGCGCGGCCGCGCTGCGACGTCGCGGGTCTTGGCCGTCTGGCGCAGCTCGTCGGCCGGAGGTCGCCGCCGACCTGCTCTTCACCGGACGCCTCATCGACGCCGAGGAGGCCCTGCGTGTCCGGCTCGTGTCGCGGTCGTCCCCCACGACGCACTGCTGCCGCAGGCGCTCGAGTTGGCCGACGCCATCGCGGCCAACCCACCGCTTGCCGTTCAACGGTTGAAGCACGGCCTCCGACAGGCGCTCGATCCCGACTGGACCGAGCTCGGGCGCTGGGTGAGCGCCAGCCTCGGTGAGCTGTTCCGCACGGACGACCACCGCGAAGGCGTCGCCGCCTTCCTCGAAAAGCGCGAACCGCACTACGTCGGCCGTTTGAGGTACCGGTCCTGGGATGCCCGGGATCGCCACGTTCAGCCTCGTCGCCCTCGACTGCCCCGACCACGGGGCGCTCGCCGAGTTCTACGCGGCGATCACCGGCTGGGCCGTCGGCCACGTCGATGACGAGTGGGCGCAGCTGACGAGCGACGGCGGCGCGACGATCGCCTTCCAGAAGGCGCCAGGTCACGTGGCACCGGAGTGGCCGAGCGACGAACACCCGCAGCACTGCACCTCGATTTCGACGTCGACGACCTCGATATCGGTGAGGAACAGGTGCTCGCACTGGGCGCTCGGAAGGCCGCCGTGCAGCCGGGCAAGACGTTCCGGGTGTACATCGACCCCGCCGGGCACCCGTTCTGCCTCGTGCTCGCCGACCGCGGCGACGCCCCCGACACCGAAGGCTGAGCCACCGTCCGCGCTCCCCCGACCACCGATCGGGGCGCCGGGCACCGAGCGGATGACATGGTCGTACGTCTCGAGACGTACGGCTCGAGGCGACCGCGCCAGCGACCATCGGCCGACGAAACGGGGGCCCGGCGCAGCGCACGATGGCCGCATGTTCGGCCTCGCGATGAGAACGCCCCACACCACCGGTCAAACGTCACACAACCGAGGTTGCCGGCCGCACGTATCAGGGTCGTCCGACGCCACTCAGATTTGGGAGACGTGCTGGGAAAGCGGGCAAACGAGCCCAGTGAACGCTGAAAACGAGAAGTCAGCGCCTTGTCAGCGCCACGACAGCGGTCTCGGAGATCGTAGAACCATCAAGCGCCAGTCCAACCCGATCCGGAGCACACGATGAACCGCCACCTCGCCACCGACGAACACGAGCGTATGGACCGCTCCGATGCGTCGCGCTCGCCTCGCCTCGGCCGTCGGCTGGGCATCGAGCTGCTGATGATGGGTGGCGTGTTCGCGATCTACCGCCAGATCCGGTTCCTGACCCGCAACGACACCGACGCGGCGATGGACAACGCCCGGCGCGTCGTCGACTTCGAGAAGCAGTTCCACTTCTTCTCCGAGCGCACCGTGCAGGACCTGGTCATGCACAGCCACACATTCGTCGCCTTCCTGAACCGGTACTACGTGACGGTGCACTTCCCGTTGACCGTCGCCTTCCTCCTCTGGGGTTCTTCGGCATCACAGCGCCTACGGGCGGATCCGGAACACCTTCATCAGCGTCACCGTCGCCGCCCTGGCGATCCATGTCGCGTTCCCGCTGGCGCCGCCACGCATGCTCCCTGACGCCGGCTTCGTCGACACGCTGCAGCGGTTCGGTCCTCGCATCTACAGCACCGACACATCGAAGTCGGTCGCCAACCAGTTCGCGGCGATGCCGTCGCTGCACTTCGGATGGGCATTCATCGTCGCCGGTGCGTACGTGAGCATCCGTCGCACCCGCCGCAGCCTGTGGGTGATGCTGCACCCGGCGATCACGTTGCTGGCCATCGTCGCCACGGCGAACCACTACTGGCTCGACGCCGCCGTTGCCGGTGTTCTCGTCGTCGCCGTCGCCGCCCTGCTCAGCGTCCGGCGCGAGCGTCAGCTCGAGGTGGCCGCCCTCCCGAACATCACCGTGGCACGGCCGCTGTGGACGCCGGCCAGCACCGGCTGGGCGAGCTCGCTCACCTCGAACGACTCGCGACGGGCCACCGTGCCGAGCGACGACTGGTTCGCCGAACTGGAAGCGGTTGGGTTCGACCTCGAGCGCTCGGAGTCGGACGACCGACGCCTACTCCTCGATCACGCCGGCTGATCGACGTCGCTCGACGTCGATCGCCGGCGTGGTCCCATCGTCGAGATCGGTCCGGGCGAAGGGGTGCCAGTAGGTGGTGAGGATCGTCAGCGCGATCCCCGTCAGCTCGACGATCGCCACGATGCGCACCCCCAGGATCGGCCGGTTGTACAACAGCGTGTCGACCTGGTGCAGCGAGATGATGCGGATCCCGGCGAAGCACACGAGCGAGAACACCACCAGGGCCGATGGGAGGTACCGACGGCGTCGCTCCGGGACCCGCCAGACGGCGAGTACGACGGACACGAACCAGATCGCGCCGAACTGAGGCGACGGCGATCGCCTGATACTCCCGGCGGATCTCGTACCAGCCCTCGTCGTGGGCGGTCCGGCGGCCGAAGTCGGACACCAGCTCACCGAGGTCGGCGGCCCGCGCCAATGCCATCACGGCGAGCAGCGCGGCGGTCAGGAACCAGAACGTCGGCCAGATGTCACGGCTCGGCCCGCTCGGTCGCCGGGACCGCTCGCGCAGCCCCGCGTGCAGGCACGCCGCCGCCGCGAGGCCATACCCGAGCACCCGCAGCCAGTTGGAATCCACCCAGCTGCTGATCACTGGTCGCACGGTATCGGGACCGGACCCCCGAGGTCGGCTGATTGCGACGTACACGGCACGTGTCCCGCGACGTGATCACGAGCCCGCCGCGGCGAGCGACATCGATCAGCTGCGCACGCTGTCGGCGTCGAATGGTTCGCCGACGTCCCAGAGATGGTGGATCGGGTCGTGGAGCAGGTACCGAGCGAACGAGTCGACGGTGAACACCGAGCCATCGCTGCGTTCGCTCGTTCGGGACCACTCGTCGTCGCCGACACCGTCGAACCCGGCGGCGAGCGCCGCGGCCGCATCGACGAGCTGCGATGCCACCGTCGCCGGATCCTGCTCGGCGTAGCGGTCGTCGATCGCCGTCACGTCCTGGTCCCAGTTGGCAAACGTCGGATGCTCCTCGGCCAGCATCAGCGACAGGCGGCCGGCGAACACGCGGTACACGTCGCGGACGTGACACCCGTACTCGAGCGGCGACCACACCGACGGCGACGGCCGGTCACGAACCGACGGGCGCCGCAGCACCGCGTCCCACGCCGTGTTCATGGCACGAATCGTCGCCCCCACCCGTCCGAGGTCGACCGACGGCGCGTCGAAGCCGCAGTCCGGGCACTCGCGCTCGAGCACCCACGTCCAGTTCTTGTCGTCGGGAACGATCGTCACCGCGCCCACGATAAGACGCGCCGTGGCGGCACGAGCCGGTGATGGCGACAGCGGGCGGCGCATTCCTGCCACTCGACGATGGCGCGCCGGCGGGAACGATCACCCGGCGCGCACGTCGACCACCATCCGACCGGTGGCCCCGCCGGCGAGGATCGTGTCGAGTGCGTCGCTCAGGCCGTCGAGCGTGACGTCGTTGGCGACGGACTCGAGCCCGTTGGGCTTCATCTCCCCACCGAGCAGCTCCCAGACGGCACGCCGGCGGTCGATCGCGGTCTGCACCGAGTCGATCCCGAGCAACGCCACGTTGCGCAGGATGAACGGCAGCACCGTCGTGTCGAGTCCGGCACCGCCCGTCAAACCACTCGCCGCCACTGCCCCGCCGTAGCGGATCCTGGCCAGCACGTTGGCGAGCGTCGGTCCGCCGACGCAATCGACCGCCGCCGCCCACATCATCGACTCGAGCGGCTTGCCGCCCTCGCCCGAGAGCTCGGTGCGGTCGATCACGTCCGCCGCGCCGAGGCCTCGCAGGTACGTCGCCGCTTCCTGCTTGCCGGTGCTCGCGACGACCTCGTAGCCGCGTGCGGCGAGGATGCCGACGGCGATCGAGCCGACTCCCCCGGTTGCGCCGGTCACGAGGACGGGGCCAGCGCCGGGCGTCAGCCCGCGCTCCTCCAACGACAGCACCGACAGCGCGGCGGTGAAGCCGGCGGTTCCGATCGTCATCGCCTCCCGGAGGTCGAGCCCGGCGGGCACGGCACGAGCCAGTCGGACGGCACGCGCGCCAGTTCGGCGTACCCACCGTGCCGTGACACGCCGAGGTCGTACCCGTGGGCGATGACCGGGCTGCCGACGGGGAACGCATCGTCGTCGCTCTCGCGGACCGTGCCGGCGAGGTCGATGCCGGGGACGAGCGGCGAGATCCGGGCGACCTTGCCCTTGGCCGTCGTCGCCAGGCCGTCCTTGAAGTTGACACTCGACCGCTCCACGTCGATGAGCACACCGTCGTCGGGAAGGTCGTCGACCGACATCGGGCCGACGGCTCGGGTGACCTCACCGTCGGCGGAGGTCGCCGTGAACGCCGTGAACGTGTCCGCTGTCATGGCCGCCACGTTACGAGGTCGACCGTTCCGCAACGACGGCGCGGTCGCGTCAGCCGCCACGGCCGGTCGAGTGCGCCGTCCACAACAGATACAGGAGATAGGGGGCGCCGATGATCGAGGTGACGACGCCCACCGGCAACTCGGTCGGTGCCAGGATCCGGCGCGCGATCAGATCGCTGGCGAGCACGACGACGCTGCCCATCAGGGCCGACGGCACGAGCGCGACCTGGCCGGAACCCACGACCCGACGGGCGATCGCCGGCGTGAAGAACGCAACGAACGCAATCGGGCCGGCCGATGCCGTCGCCAGCGCGGCCAGTCCGACGGCGCACAGGATCAGCGCCAAACGGCTGCGCTCGACCCGCACACCGAGCCCCTTCGCCGCATCGTCGCCCATCTCCAGCACGCGAACTGACGGCCGAGGATGAGCGCCAACGGAACGAGCACCACGAGCCCGGCGGCGACCGGCCTGACGTGTCCCCAACTGCGCCCGTTGAGGGACCCGGTCAGCCAGACCATCGCACGCGTGGCTTTGAAGAGCGTCGCCCGAGTGAGCATGTACTGAACGGACGCAGTCATGACGGCACCGATCCCGATGCCGATCAGCACCAGGCGATAGCCGACCAGCCCACGCCGGTAGGACAGCGCTTACACGAGCAGCGCGGCCGCCAGACCTCCGATACGGCGGCGATCGGCACACCGATCGACGCCACCCCGCCGAGCAGATCGCCAGAGCCGCCGAGCACGATCACCGCCACGGCGGCGAACGACGCGCCGTGGGTCACGCCGATGATGTCGGGCGATGCCAGCGGGTTGCGGGCGAGGATTTGGAGGATCGCGCCGGACAGCCCGAACGCGGCGCCGACGAGCGCCCCGACGAGCGCGCGTAGCAGGCGCAGCTCACCCACCACGAACCGGGAGTCCTCGTTGCCTCCGCCGAGCAGCGTGACGAT
>CAVRNI010000048.1:0-9121 GCA_963722415.1 Ilumatobacteraceae bacterium | reverse complement strand
TCCTCGACCGTGAAGAACCGGCGCAACCAAGCGAGGAAGAGGACCACGAGCGCTGGGTTGGTGTTCGCAAACTTGATCGCGCCATCGGTCTTACTCCCTTCGCCTGCGTACAGAGCGATGCCCGCCATGAGGAACTCACGGTCATTCATCTGGCCGATCTCCGCAACCGCTGCGGCGTCCAAACTCGCGATCTCCTCCATCTTGCGAAGGTGGAGGCTGCTCACCCGTGGCGGGCGGGTTCGGCGGCGAGGGCTCGGGACGAACTCGACGTCGCGGACCCACAGCGAGACCGACGACTTCGACACGCCGAGCTCGGTGGCGATGTCGGCCAGTGTCCACGACGTCCGCGCGCAGCTCCCGCGCTCGTTGCTGTTCGACCAGCTTGCCGCCGTACCCCACGCCAACGATGTTGACGAGGGGGTGTGCTACTCGGCTTCGAGGAACTCGCGGAGGCGGTGGGATCGCTGGGGGTGGCGCAGCTTGGCGAGGGTCTTGGCCTCGATCTGGCGGATCCGCTCGCGGGTGACGCCGAACTGCTTGCCGACCTCTTCGAGCGTCTTGGCCTGGCCGCCGTCGAGCCCGAAGCGCATCCGCACGATCTCCTGCTCGCGCTCGGAGAGCTCGCCGAGCACGTCCTCGACAGCCTCGGTGAGCATCGTCTTGGTCGCCGCGTCGGCGGGGCCGTCGGTCGACGAGTCCTCGATGAAGTCGCCGAGGTTCGACTCGTCCTCCTCGCCGACGGGCGAGTCGAGCGACAACGGATCCTGGGAGATCCGCAACAGCTCGCGCACCCGCTCCGGTTCGAGCTGCAGCTTCACCGCCAGCTCCTCGACCGTCGGCTCGCGCTCGAGCTCCTGGTGCATCTGGCGACGCATCCGGGTGAGGCGGTTCATGTGCTCGACCATGTGGACCGGGATGCGGATCGTGCGCGCCTGGTCGGCGATCGAGCGGGTGATGGCCTGGCGGATCCACCACGTCGCGTACGTCGAGAACTTGAAGCCCTTGGTGTGGTCGAACTTGTCGACCGCCCGCATCAGGCCGAGGTTGCCCTCCTGGATCAGGTCGAGGAGCTGCATCCCGCGCCCCGAGTAGCGCTTGGCGATGCTGACGACCAGCCGCAGGTTGGCCTGCGTCAGCTCGCTCTTGGCACGCTGGCCGCGCTGGACGGCGCGCATCATGAGCCTGAGCTCGGCGGGATCGTGACACCCTCGTCGACCCGCTCGGCTGCCCGGTGGCCTTCCTCGATCAGCTGCGCGAGACGCCGCTCGTCGTCGCCCGTGAGCAGGTCGACCTGACCGATCTCGCGGAGGTACATGCGCACCCCGTCGGCGGTGCTCGTGTCGACCCGTGGCGCGATCTTCTTGGCGCCGCGCCGGCGGCGCCGGCGGCTGAGGAGGCGTTCGGCGTCCTCGTCGTCGATCACCACCTCGCGACCCAGGCCGACCGGGGTCTCGTCGAGCGTCTCGTCGATCTCCTCGTCGATCAGGATCCCCTCGGCGGTGAGGGCGGCCTGCACGACCAGCAGCGCTTCGCTCGTCAGCTCGACGCTGCGCAGCACATGGGTGATGTCCTCGGCGGGGAGCTCACCGACGACGCGCCCGCGCACCACCAGTCGCTGCCACTCCACCCGGTCGACCCCACCCAATGGTGGAACGACCGTGGAATCGAGAGCATCCGCTCCCCCCATCAACGTCCTTCCGTTCGGCCCGCCAGCCAACCTAGCAACCAGTCCGCCGCATCCGCCGCGTGTTCCTGTACCCCCAGGTCTTCGAGTCGCAGGCGGGCCTCGCGATCGTCCAACTCGAGCGCGGGATCCTTCGTCGACGCCGTCCGGCCGAGCTCGCGCCGCACGGCGGCCGCGATCAGGTTACGTGCCTCGGCCTCGGCATCGACCTCGAGATCGACCACCGCGGCGCGTTCGAGCACCTCCCGCGCTTCGGGATCGGCCTCCTGCAGGGCGACGCCCAAGTCGCCGGATGCGGCCGCGATGGCGAGGAACGCGCGGCGGTACAGCTCGTCGGCGAACAGCGATTCGACCAACCACGGCGCGATCGAGTTCCAGTCCTGCACGAGCTGCGTGATCGCCACGAACTCGGCGTTCTCGCGCGGTCCCGCGGCGCGATCGGGTCGCCGACACGTGCACCTGCGGGCGGCGCACGCCCCGCTCGGCGAGCTGCACGAGATCGGCGACCGGCAGCCCGACCTGGGCCGCGACCTGGCCGGCGTACAACTTGCGCACGTTCGAGTTCGGATGCTCGTTGACGACCGCCATCGCCATCTCGCCGAGACGGGCACGCTGCTCCGGCGACTGCGGCGTCTGGCCCTGGAGCACCCGGTCGAGCCGGAAGCCGAGGAACGGCAGCGCCGAGCCGACGGCCGCGGCGAGGGCGTCCGGATCCGATTGGGCCAGCTCCCCCGGGTCCTTGCCCCCTGGGAACCGCGCCACGCTGACCTCGACCTGGTACTTCTGCTCCCACTCGTAGAACCGCTCGGCCGCGCCCTGACCGGCTGCGTCGGCGTCGAACGCCAGCACGACCCGGCTCGCGTATCGCTTGAGCAGCCGGACGTGCTCCTCGGTGAACGCCGTCCCGCACGTCGCGACCGCGCACGCGGCAGCCCAGCTCGGTGGAAGCCGATCACGTCGGTGTAGCCCTCGCACACGATCGCCTGGTCGGCGGCGACGATGCCGGCCTTGGCCCAGTTGAGCCCGTACAGCGTCTTCGACTTGGTGTAGATCGGCGTCTCCGGCGAGTTCTTGTACTTCGCCGGGTCGGTCGATCCCGGCAGGATCCGGCCACCGACACCGACCGGCTCGCCGTTCTCGTTGAAGATCGGGAACAGCACACGGGCGCGGAACGCGTCCTGCAACCGGCCCGATCGGTTCGAGAACGCCAAACCGTTGTCGCGGAGCAGGTCGGGCGCGATCCCGGCGCCGCGGGACAGCGCATCCCACTCGTCGGGCGCCCAACCGATCTTGAACGTCCGCGCGACGTCGCCGGCAAGACCGCGGCTGCGGAGGTAGTCGCGAGCCGCGCGCGCGCCGGGATCGTTCAGGAGCCGGTCGTGGTACCAGTCGACCGCCTTCGCCATCGCATCGACGAGCTGCTTGCGGCGGGCCCGCTCCTTGCTGTGGCCGGCGGTCGTGTACGTGAGCTGGATCCCGGCCTTGGCCGCGAGCTGTTCGACGGCGCCCACGAAGTCGACGTGATCGATCTCCTGGACGAACGTGAACACGTCACCGGACGCGTCACAGCCGAAGCACTTGTACCGGCCGGTCTCCTCGCGGACGTTGAACGACGGTGTCCGCTCGGCGTGGAACGGACACAACCCGACCCAGTTGCGGCCGGTCTTGCGCAGTTGCACCTGTTGCGACACGACGTCGACGATCGAAACCGTCGAGCGGATCCGCTCGATGTCGTCGTCGACGATCGCCATGCAGGCCGAGGCTAACGGTGGGGTCGAGCGCGACTATCGCTCATCGTAGGGCGGCCCCGGCTCCGCCGATCGCGGCAGAGTCGGCGTGGATCTCGGTGGTCGATGTCCCGCCGTCGGCGTCCGCCTCGGCGAGCCGACTCGCGCTGCGACGGCGAGCCGCTCCGACTTGAGCGAGAAGCCGATCGACGCCGCCAGGACGACCACGATCACCGACGAGCGAGAGCCACGTCGGGATGTGGTACCACTCGTTGATCGAGCATCTTCACGCCGACGAAGGCGAGGATGATCGCCAGACCCTGCTGGAGGTACGAGAACCGTCCGTGCAGGTCGGCGAGCAGGAAGTACATCGCCCGCAACCCGAGGATCGCGAACGCGTTCGACGAGAAGACGATGAACTGCTCGCGACTGACCGCGAGCACCGCCGGCACGCTGTCGACGGCGAACAGCACGTCGGTGCCCTCGACGAGCACGAGCACGGCGAACAGTGGCGTGGCCAGTCGCTTGCCGTCGACTCGTGTGAACAGCTTCTGACCGTCGAGCTGATCGGTCGACGGCACGATGCGGTTGACGACCTTCAGGAACCGGCTCTTGCCGGGGTCGACGTGCTCGTTGTCGCTGAAGATCAGCTTGCCGGCGGTGTAGAGCAGGAACGCGCCGAACACGTACAGCACCCAGTCGAACCGTTCGATGAGGGCGATGCCGGCGAAGATGAACGTGGCTCGCAGCACGAGCGCGCCGAAGATGCCCCAGAACAGCACCCGGTGCTGGTACTCCGCGGGAACCAGGAAGTAGGCGAGGATCAGCGCCCAGACGAACACGTTGTCGATGCTGAGGCTCTCCTCGATCAGGTAGCCCGACAGGTACTCGCCAGTCGCGGCACCCCCGAACCACGCCCAGACCACGAGCGCGAACGCCAGGCCGCACGACACCCAGATGGCCGCCTCGATCGCCGCCTCGTCGCACGTGGATCACGTGCGGCTTGCGATGGATGATCGAGGATGTCGACCATCAAGAGCGAGACGATGATCGCGAGCAGCACCCCCCACTGCCACGGCTGGACGTCGATGTCGACGAACTTGCTCGCGTCGTCGCCCTCGGCGGCGAGGAGCCCGAGGAGATGCACGCGTCAGCCCCTGCCGAACAGGCCGCCGATGGACGGGCTGCTGCTGCTGCCCTGGCCCAACGCCGCCCCGATCCAGCCGAGCAGTTCGTTCGGGTTGCGGGTCTGCGTCCACACCCGACCGGGCCCCGAGAAGTCGAACACCAGACCCTCGCCGCTCTTGAACATCTTGACCACACCGCCACCCGCCTGGCGGATCGCCATCTGCACCGAGTCCTCGTAGGCGACCATGTGCCCGGTGTCGACCGTGATGTGCTGCCCTTCCTGGAGGTTCCACACCTCCAGCGCGCCGTAGCACGCGAACACGACCTGTCCGGAACCCTCGGCACGCAGGATGAACCCACCCTCGGCGCCGAACATGTTCTTGAAGCCACCCCACTGCGTGTTGACGGTGACGCTCTGCTCGTTCGCCATCCACGACCCCTTCGAGATGAACAGCGCCTGGGACGGATCGACGGTGTAGTGGGCGATGTCGCCGGGCAGCCGGGCCGCGACGTCGACGAAGCCGCCCTGGGCGGGCGCCGTGTAGGTCGAGATGAAGAAGCTCTCACCGCCGAGGGCGGCGCGCTTGAGCGACTTCATGACGCCGCCCTCTGCCTTCGACTCCAGCGTCACACCGGCCGACATGGCCATCATCGCCCCGGATTCGACCCGAACCGGCTCGCCTCCACTGAGCGTCAGTCGAGCCACGCCGTACGCGGGCGTGTGGCGTGTTGCGATTTCCATGCAGTCGACGCTACCGGCGGGCCGCGGCCCTACTTGGTCGACTCGGCGGCCCCGACGATCGCCTGGGCGGCGGCGAGACGGGCGATCGGCACGCGGAACGGCGAGCAGCTCACGTAGTCGAGACCGGCCTCGTAGAACAGCGCGATCGACTCGGGATCGCCGCCGTGTTCGCCGCACACACCGAGCTTCAACTTCGGCTTGGTCTGGCGACCGCGCTCGGCACCGATCTTGACGAGCTCACCGACGCCGCCCCGGTCGATCGTCTCGAACGGATTGCGTTCGAGCAGACCTTGTTCCAGATAGGCGGGCATCATCCGGCTCTCGATGTCGTCGCGGCTGAAGCCGAACGCCATCTGCGTGAGGTCGTTGGTGCCGAAGCTGAAGAAGTCGGAGACCTCGGCGATCTCGTCGGCGCGCAGGGCGGCGCGGGGCGTCTCGATCATCGTTCCGATCGTGACCTCCGGACGGTCGCGGACGCCCTTGTACTCGTCCTCGATCTCCGTTTCGACCCAGCTGCGGGCGAGCGCCATCTCCTCGCGCGTCACGGTGAGCGGGATCATGATCTCGACGATGGGATTGCCACCGGCGGCCCGCAGCTTGGTGGCCGCGTCGAGCAGCGCCCGGACCTGCATCGCGTACAGCCCGGGCTTGATCACGCCGAGCCGCACGCCGCGCGTGCCGATCATGGGGTTGTGCTCGGCCCAGCTCTCCGCGGCGTGGAGCATCTCCTTCTCGGTCTCGTCCAGGCCCGAGACCGCTTCCTTGATCCGCAGCTCCTCCGTCGACGGCAAGGAACTCGTGCAGCGGCGGATCGAGGAGGCGCACCGTGACGGGCAGCCCGTCCATCGCCTCGAGGATCTCCTCGAAGTCGGCCTGCTGAACCTCGCGGAGCGCGTCGAGTGCCTCGGCCTCCTCGTCCTCGGTGTTGGCGAGGATCATCTTCCGCACGACGGGCAAGCGGTCGGGGGCGAGGAACATGTGCTCGGTGCGGCACAGCCCGATGCCCTCGGCGCCGAGGCCGCGGGCGTTGGTGGCGTCTTCGCCGGTGTCGGCGTTGGCGCGCACGCCGAGCTTGCCGCGGCGGATCTCGTCGGCCCAGCCGAGGATCACGTCGAACTCGGGCGGCGGCTTGGCGGCCGCCATCTTCATCTCGCCGAGCACGACCTCACCGCTCGTCCCGTCGACGGAGATCACGTCGCCTTCCTTGACGACGATGTCGCCGACGGAGAACTGCTTGCCGACGATCTTGATCGCCTCGGCCCCCACGACGGCCGGGGTCCCCCAGCCACGCGCCACCACCGCGGCATGGCTGACGAGGCCGCCACGGGCCGTGAGGATGCCCTCGGCGACCATCATCCCGTGGACGTCCTCCGGGCTCGTCTCGTTGCGCACGAGCACGACCTTCTCGCCGCGGTCGGCGGCATCGACCGCGTCGTCGGCGGTGAAGTACACCTTGCCGACGGCGGCACCTGGCGACGCGGCGAGGCCCTTGGCGAGCACCTTGCCGTGGCCCTCGAACTGCGGGTGCAGCACCGAGTCGAGATGGTCCGCGGTCACCCGCATCACGGCTTCACGCTTGGCGAGCTTCCACTTCGCGGCGCCGCGGCCGGTGCCCTTCGTCATGTCGACGGCCATCCGCAACGCGGCACCGCCGGTGCGCTTGCCGACGCGGGTCTGGAGCATCCACAGCTTGCCCTGCTCGATCGTGAACTCGGTGTCGCACATGTCGCGGTAGTGGCGCTCGAGGCGCTCGAAGATCGCGAACAGCTCGTCGTGGATCGACGGGGAAGTGCGCGGCGAGGGCGTCGAGGTCCTCGGTGTTGCGGATGCCGGCGACGACGTCTTCGCCCTGGGCCTTGATCAGGAAGTCGCCGTACGGCCGGTTCTCGCCGGTCGCCGCGTTGCGCGTGAACCCGACGCCGGTGCCCGAGTTGTCGTCGCGGTTGCCGAACACCATCGTCTGCACGTTGACGGCCGTGCCGAGGTCGTGGCTGATGCGCTCGCGCACCCGGTAGGCGATCGCCCTGGCACCGTTCCACGACCTGAAGACCGCCTCGACGGCTCCCCGCAGCTGCGCCATCGGTTGCTGCGGGAACGGCTTGCCGGTGTGGGCCTTGACGACGTCCTTGTAGTGGGCGGCACAGCTTCTTCAGCTCGGCGGCACTCAGCTCGGCATCGGTCTTGACGTTGGAGCGTCGCTTGGCCTCCTCGAGCGGGTGGTCGAACAGCTCACCGTCGACGTCGAGCACGATGCGGCCGTACATCGCGATGAAGCGCCGGTAGCTGTCGTACGCGAACCGCTCGTCGTCGGTCACCTTGGCGAGCCCCTTGACGCTCTTGTCGTTGAGCCCGAGGTTCAAGACGGTGTCCATCATCCCGGGCATCGAGAACTTGGCGCCCGACCGCACGCTGACCAGCAGCGGATCGGCCGGATCGCCCAGCTTGCGACCCATCGTCTTTTCGAGCTTGGCGACGTGCTTGGTGATCTCGTCGGTGAGGCCGGCCGGCCATCCACCGCGCATGTGGGCGCGGCAGGCATCCGTCGAGATGGTGAAGCCGGGCGGCACCGGCAGCTTCAGCACGCTCGTCATCTCGGCGAGGTTGGCCCCCTTCCCACCCAGGAGGTCCTTGTACTCCATTGGCGGCCGGCGATGCTTGTGGTCGAAGGCGTAGACGTATGGCACGCTCGGCGAGTCTAGGAGGGCATGGCGCGTTCGCGAAGCGGGCCGAGACGGGAGCGGGCGGTGGGCTCGGGCACGGGTGAGCGGTGGGCTCGCACGGGTGGGCGGCGGGTTGATCAACGGCGTCGTAGCCTGACCTCGATGTTCCGGCTCCTGGGGTTCGACGTGCGGATTCGTCCGGGGTTCCTCATCTTCATGGTGTTGATCGTCGGCCTGCACGGCGACGGGTTCGGCCTGTGGCTCGCCGGCGCCCTCACGGTGTTCACGCTCGTGCACGAGTTCGGCCACGCGTTCGCCGCCCGCCACAACGGTGCCAAGGCCGAGATCTCACTCGACTTCCTCGCCGGCTACACGTCGTTCGTCCCGACACGCCCGCTGTCGAAGCCACAGCGGGCGTTGATCTCGTTCTCCGGACCAGGCATCCACATCCTGTCGAGCGTCGCCGTGCTCGCCGCGATGGGTGTCAACCCGCTCGACGGCGACAGCTACAACAGCTCCGACGCGGCGGCCGCGATCTGGTGGGCGGGCCCGGTGATCGGCCTGCTCAACCTCGTGCCCGTGCTGCCACTCGACGGTGGCCACATCGCGCAGACCGGGTTCGAGGTCGTGTTCGGCCCGCGCGCACGACGGGCGATGATCATCGCCAGCCTCGTCGTCACGGGTACGGCCGCGCTGCTGTGCTTCGTCGACGAGACAACGCGCGGGTACGCGATCTTCATCGCCTTCTTGCTGTTCTCCCAGGTCCAGATGCTGAATGCCACGAGCGTGGCGGTCCCGCGACGTTCGATCGCCGCCGCGGCCGATGCCGAGCGCTCGGCGTGGCTCACCGGCCGTTCGGGCATGATGCTCCCCGGCCAGGAGCTGTCCCCCTGGTATCGCGCCCATCGTGCGCTGAACTCCGGCCGGCCAGACGAGGCCCGATCGTTGCTGATCGCCGACATGACGTCGTCCGCGCCGCACCGTTGGTGGCCACCCGACGCGGCAACACCCGAACAACTCGGGGCGCTCGTTCAACTGCTCCCCCGCCCGCTCCCTGTCGGCAACCCGCGCAGCGAGTACGTGCTCGCCGATGCGCTGCTGCGCACTGGCGACAGGGTCACCGCCGGCCAGTACGCCGCGGCGTCGTTCTCGCGAAGCCGCTCACCGGCGAGCGCGATCG
>CAVRNI010000047.1:0-58837 GCA_963722415.1 Ilumatobacteraceae bacterium | reverse complement strand
ATGAGAGTTCGCAGCAATCCGCAACGGAAGAGAGTGTGAGCGATGGCGATGACAGCGAACACGCAGGCCCGGCTCGTCGACGTGGCGTTGCCGGACTTCGGCATGCCCGTGACGGAACCGCTGCTGCCGCCGTCGATCTACGCCGATCGGGTGGAGCGACTCCGGGCGGCGATGGACGAACGTGGCTACGACCACGTCGTCGTGTGGGGTGATCGGGAGCACAGCGCCAACATCGCCTACCTCACCGGGTTCGACCCACGATTCGAAGAGGCGGTGCTGATCGTCGGGCCAAAATGGTCCAGCAGCGAGCCGGCGATCCTTCTCGGCAACGAGTGCTACGGCTTGGGCGAGGCGGCACCGCTCCCGATGCGACCAGTCCGGTTCCAGGACCTCAGCTTGCCCGGCCAGTCGCGAGACCGATCAAAGCCCTTGCACGACATCCTGAGCGACGAGGGCGTCGGGATCGGTGGCCGGATCGGGGTCGTCGGCTGGAAGACGTACTCGAGCCGGGCGACGATCGAGGCTCCGGCCTTCCTCGTCGACGAGCTCAGGCGATCGACCGGCCCCGGCGGCCTGGTGGAGAACGCGACCGACCTACTCATCGATCCCACCGATGGGCTCCGGGTCATCAACGAGGTCGAGCAGCTGGCGGCGTTCGAGTGGGCCGCCTGCCAGACGTCGTCCGGTGTGCGCAGGGTGCTGACCGGCCTCCGGCCCGGGATGACCGAGCGGGAATGCGCCCAGCTGCTGAACTGGAACGGCTCGCCGCTGTCCTGCCACCTCATGCTCACCGCCGGGTCGAGGGCGAGGTACGGGCTGCTGAGCCCCGGCGACCGGCCACTCGAGCGAGGGGACCCGTTCACGATCGCGTTCGGGATCTGGGGAGCACTGAACTGCCGCGCCGGGTTCCTCGTCGAGGATCCGTCGGAACTGCCCGACGGAACCGAGGACTACATCGAACGCCTCGTCGCGCCGTACTTCGCAGCGGTGGCCGACTGGTACGGGGCGCTGCACGTCGGCCAGGTGGGAGGCGAGCTCCAGGCCATCGTCGACCACCACCTGGGCGACGCGTTCTTCGGGGTCTCGCTCAATCCCGGGCACCAGCTCCACCTCGACGAGTGGGTGAACTCGCCGGTGTTCCCGGGCTCGAAGATCGAGCTGCGATCGGGGATGGCGCTCCAGTGCGACATCATCCCGGCGACCGGCACGCCCTACTTCACGACGAACATCGAGGACGGCGTGGCGTTGGCCGACGAGTCGCTGCGCGACGCGTTCTCGGCTGCGTACCCGGATGCCTGGGGACGGATACAGGCCCGCCGCCACTTCATGACCGAGACGCTCGGCATCGACCTGCATCCGGACGTGCTTCCGTTCTCGAACCTGGCGGCCCACCTCCCACCGCTCCTCCTGCGCGTCGACGCGGCGATGACCGTGGCCCGCTGAGGGGCCCGCGCTCGTTGTATCCCCGCCGCCGTGGGTGGGTCTGGGCCGATGTGAACGTGCCCCACGAACGGCGATTGCGGGTCGAGGAGTGGTTCGACGTCGCGCTCCACGTCGGCCTGGCCGGCGTGTTCATCGTCAATGCGCTGATCGCCTGGTTGCAACCGGACGACTTCGTCGACCTCGTCCGGCACAGCGCCCTGGCCGGGCTGTTCCCGATCGAACCCGGTCGCTGGTTGGCCTGGGCCATCTGCCTGAACGACGTTCTGCTCGGACTCCTGCTCGTCGCGACCATCCGCCGCGGACGCAACCGGGCTGTCGTGCTCGCGTGGTCTGGCGTCTGGCTCCTTTCGGTCACCGTCATCAAGATGACGTCGCTCGAAGTGTTCACGACCTGACCGAGCAACCGGCGACACGGCAGTTGGCAAACCAGGCGCGCGTGGCGTCGACGGCCAGCAGTACGTTGCCGGGGATGTCAGAACCGGCCATCTCGGTTCGCGATCTCGTCAAGTCGTTCGACGTTCCGGTCCGCGACCCGGGCTTGAAGGCCGCCCTGCGCGGCCTCGTCCACCGCACGACACGCACGGTCACTGCGGTCGGCGGGGTGAGCTTCGCCATCGACGCCGGCGAGGTCGTCGGTTTCCTGGGGCCGAACGGCGCTGGCAAGACCACGACGCTCAAGATGCTTTCCGGGCTGCTGCACCGGACGTCGGGCGATGCCGTGGTGCTCGGGCACGAGCCGTTTCGGCGGGAGCGCGACTACCTCCGCCGGATCACCCTGGTGATGGGCAACCGCAATCAGCTGCAATGGGATCTCCCCGCGCTCGACAGCTTCGAGCTCAGCCGGGCCGTGTACCGAATCCCGCGCCCGGCGTTCGTCGAGCAGCGCGACGAGTTGATCGACTTGCTCGACATCGGCGGGCTCGTCGACAAGCCGATACGCAACCTGTCGCTCGGTGAGCGGATGAAAGCCGAGTTCGCCAACTCGCTGCTCCACCGACCGGCCGTGCTGTTCCTCGACGAGCCGACGCTCGGGCTCGACGTCACGATGCAGAAGCGGATCCGATCGTTCCTCGCCGAGTACAACCGCCGAACCGGGGCGACCGTTCTCCTGACGAGCCACTACATGGCCGACGTCCAGGCGCTGTGCAAGCGGGTCATCGTGATCCATCACGGGCGGATCCTCTTCGACGGCGATCTTTCGGCGTTGAGCGACCAGTTCGCTGCGTACAAGACGCTGGTCGTCACGTTGCGCGACGAGACCGTTGATCTCGTCGGTTATGGAGATGTCGTCGACGTCACGGGACCGAAGGTGACGCTGCGCGTTCCACGCGCCGAGACGGCAGTGACCACGGCGCGCCTTCTCAGCGAGCAGTCGGTCGAGGATCTCACGGTGGAGGACCCGCCCATCGAGGACGTCATCGAGCTGGCGTTCGAGAGCGGAGTCGACAAGTTGACCGCGGCCGATCGCGCCGGCTACCCGGCCGAGAGTGGCGGGCTCCGGTCGTACGTGGCGCTCTACCTGACGATCGCCCGGCTGTCGATGCTCGAGCAGTTCCAGTACCGCGCCGCGAACTACTTCTACATGATCGGCATGGTCACCGAGCCCATCGTCTATCTCGTCGTGTGGTCGACGATCGCCCGCTCGCAGGGCGGATCGGTCGGCGGGTACACGGCAGAGACGTTCGCCGCGTACTACATCGTGTGGACGTTGGTGCGGAACATGAACATCGTCTTCACACCATTCGGGTGGGAGGAGCGGATCCGGGAGGGGACGCTGTCCGGTCAGCTCGTGCGTCCGATGCACCCGATCCACTACGACCTCGGTTTCTTCGCCGGGTGGAAGGTGGTCGTGATCGTGTTCTGGCTGCCGATCGCGGGGGTGCTCGCACTGATCTTCGATCCGCAGCTCGACCCCCGACCACAGCAGATCGCCGTGTTCTTCGTCGCCATCTGGGGTGCGTACCTGATCCGGTCGTTCCTGCTGTGGATGCTCGGAATGGTCACGTTCTGGACCACCCGAGTCAGCGCGCTGTTCGAGCTGTACTTCGCAGCCGAGCTGTTGCTGTCGGGCCGCGTCCTCCCTCTCGACCTGATGCCGGAATGGGCCCAGGACGTCGCCGCCTTCTTGCCGTTCCAATGGACGTTCGGCTACCCGATCACGGCGCTTGTCGGGCCGATCTCGGACCGCGATCTGTACCTCGGCCTCCTGGCCCAGGCGGGCTGGATCGCCGCCGGCGCGCTCGGTGTGCGGTGGATGTGGCGGCACGCTGTCCGCAGGTACACGGCGGTGGCCGGATGAGGCTGGCGTGGCTGTTCCTCCGCGTCGGCGTGATGAACGAACTGCAATACCGGGCGAACTTCTTCATCCAACTGCTCCAGTCGTTCATCGCGATCGCGACGGGTGTGATCGTCCTCGCCCTGATCTTCGATCGGACCGACGATCTCGCCGGGTGGACACGACCGCAGCTGCTTGTCGTCATGGGCGTGTTCACGATCGTCGGCGGCTTCATCGGGTTCGCGATCGAGCCGAACATGGGCCGGTTGATGAGCGACGTCCGCCAGGGGACGTTCGACTACGCGCTCACCAAGCCGGTCGACGTGCAGCTCCTCGTGAGCGTGCGCGAGTTCCGGATCTGGAAGCTCACCGACGTGCTGGTCGGTGGTTGCGTGCTCGCGTGGGGGATCAGCGAGCTCACGACCGACGTCGGGTGGTCTTCAGTCGCCGGCTTCGCCCTGACCATCGTGCTCGGCGGCGTGATGGTCTACTGCTTCTGGCTGATCCTCACGACCGGCGCGTTCTGGTTCGTGCGGATGGAGATGCTGCAGGAGTTGTTCACGGGGCTGTACCGGGCCGGCCAGTACCCGGCCACGATCTATCCCGGTTGGCTGCGCTTCTCGCTGACGTTCCTCGTGCCGCTGGCGTTCGCGATCACCGTCCCGTCGGAGGCCCTCACCGGGCGACTGACAGGCCTGCGCGTGCTCGTGACGGTCGGGTTCACACTCGTCATGCTGATCGTGACGCGGCTCGTGTGGCGCGCCGGCCTCAAGCGCTACTCGGGGGCCTCCGCGTGAGGTCCAATCGATGGCACGCGGTGCGGGACTGCTCGGCGACGGCGCGCCGGCTCAGATCGTCAGAGCGCTCGGGACGGAGGCGGGATTGATCTCCGCTTCGGTCGACTCGTCCGAGTCCGACGAATCGCGGCTGATCACCGCGATGACGACGGCGCTCGCGACTGCCAGCACGTAGCCGGCGATGGCACCACCGGCAGCGCCCGGACGTGCCCGATCGCCGACCGCGAGGCCGCACAACGCCGGCAACACCGACTCGGCGGCGACCGTGATCGCCATCATCGAAACCGTGGATCCGCGCCGGAGCGCCGCTGAGTAGGAGATCAGGCCGATGACCACGAACACCGCGCCGACCGCGTTGGCGGCCGCGCCATCGTGGGTGAGACGCGGCACCGCGGCCCAGACTCCGAACGCGACTCCGGCGACGACCGCCAGCACCGATGGCGTCGCCTTCGACCGAGCGATGCGATCGAACGCAGCGACGAAGGCGAGCAAGGCGACCGCGCTCGCGGCGAGCACGACCAACGGGAGCCCGAGGGTGGTGCCGGTCTCGGGCGCGGCGGTGACGGACAGCAGCACGAGGCCGGCGACCATCAGTGAGACCGCCACCTTGCCGGCGGCACCGAGCCGCTCACCCAACAGCCACGCCGCCAGCACGGCGGTGATGCCGACGCTCGTCGAAAGGATCCCTTCGACGGCGAACAGGGGCATCATCCGGGCGGCGACCGCGGTCAGGACGAACCCGACGAGATCGAGCCCGGTCCCGAGCAGGTAGATGGGGCTCGTCAGGATGTGCCGCACGAGACGGCGAACACCGAGCGCGTCGGGCGGGGGCGCCCCGACCTTCTGCAGCACCGATCCGACGGCGAAACTCAGCGCGCCAGTGATGGCGACCAACGCTCCGAACACGAGGATCCCTACACGAAGATCTGCGCCGGCGGCGGGAAGCCGTTGAAGTTCGAGGCGTAGCTGAGGGTGTAGGCGCCGGTGGAACCGATGTAGAGGCGATCTCCGACCTCGAGCGTCTCGGGGAGATCGACGCCGTAGAACATCGTGTCACTACTGTCGCACGACGGCCCGGTGACGTTGAACACCGCGGTCGGCGCAACGGTGTCATCGAGTCGGGAGGTCCGCATCGGGAACAGCCATCGGCCGCCGGTCTGGATCGCCTCCATCAGGCCGTTGAAACCACCGACGTCGAGGTACGCCCACAGCTCGCCGCCGCGGCGCGCGATGCCGATGACGGATGCGACGAGAACACTGCTCTCGGCGACGAGGAACCGGCCCGGTTCCGCCGCGAGGTGCGCGGGACGGTATGGGAGGCGGGCGATGGCCCGGTTCACGGTGTCGCCCACGGCGCGGATGTCGGGAACGGGATCTCCGTACGTCGCCGGCATCCCTCCGCCGATGTTCAGCATCTCGATGCGGATGCCGTTCTGCTCGAGGCGCCGCATGACCAGGCCACATCGCTCGATCGCCCGCGAGTACATCAACGGATCCGTGCACTGGGAGCCGACGTGGAAGGTCAAGCCGTACGGGCGGAGCCCGAACTCGGGTGCCATGCTCAACAGCCGCACCGCCTCGTCGGCAGACGTGCCGAACTTGCGTGACAGCGGGAACAGGCTGTGGGAGTCCTCGACGTCGAGCCGCACGTACACCGCCGAGCCGGGAGCCGCCCTGGCCAGCTTGTGGAGCTCGCCCTCGGAGTCGATCGCGAAGCGCCACACTCCTCGGTCGACGGCCCGCCGGATGTGCTGCTCGGGTTTCACGGTGTTGCTGAACAGGACGTCCCTGGCTCGCACGCCGACCGCTTCGAGGGGTTCCAGTTCGTACACGGAGGCGATCTCGAAGCCGGCCCCACGTTCGGCGAGCGTCGCCAGCACCGGCAGCGCGGCGTTGCACTTGAGCGCGAAGTACGGCCGGATGCCCTGCATGGCCTGGACGAACGCATCGAAACGGCTCGCCACCTCGCCGCAGTCCGTGGCGAGAAACGGCGTGTCGAGGCCGATCTCGTTCAGCGCCTCGGGCTCGAGCCGGACCGGCCAGGTCTGCCAACTCGTCGGGCGCGGTTGAAGCGAGATGGGCTGACACAGCAGGCCTCATCGGCACGACGACGCCCCGTCTTGAGCCAGAAGCCGGTGCCGCCGTGTGACATTCGCCCGTTATCTGCGCTCGGACGCTCAAGCGGGCGGTCGCGACTGTCGACAGTGTCTCGTGAGTACTGAGCGACCACTCGGGCGGATCCGCGGCATCACCGCGATCACGGCTGCGGTGTGCGTTGCCTGGAGCGCATTTCTCGCGCTGTACTCGAACGGCTCGACCACCCAACTCGTCTCGAACCTCGGTCTCATGGCGGTCGCCCTCGGCGCCGGCATCCAAGCGCTCGCGCGCGGGCGCCGCGAGGTCGGGCACACGGCCCGGGCGTGGGGTCTCCTGGGGCTCTCGTGCCTGTCGTGGGGCTGTGGTCAGGCCGCCTGGACGTGGTACGAGTCGGTGCTCGGACGCGAGGTCCCGTTCCCGTCGATCGCCGACATCGGGTATCTGCTGTTCGTGCCGCTGGCCGCCGCCGCGCTGCTTGCCTTCCCGAGCGTCCCGAGGCGCCTGTCGAGCCGGATCCGCACCGTCCTCGACGGCCTCCTGATCGCGTGCGCCCTGCTGTTCATGAGCTGGATGCTCGTCCTCGGCCCGCTGTTCGACGCCGGCGGTGACCGACTCACGCTGACGATCGGCCTCGCCTACCCGCTCGGCGACGTCGTCATCATCACGATCCTGTTGTTCGCGTCGAGCCACCGCAGCCAACAAGCATCTTCGAGCGGGGCCAGCCGGCCCCTTCTGTTCGCCGGCCTGCTCGCCTTCGCCGATCGCCGACAGCTGCTTCGTGTACCTGACGAACAGCGGTGCGTACTCCTCGGGCAGCCTGATCGACATCGGGTGGTTCTGCGCGTTCGCGGCGATCTTCCTCGCCGGGACCGTGCGGGCCTCCACCGAGGCGGAACCACAGAGCACGGACGACGAGGTGCCCGACCGGTTCGCGGTGCTCGTGCCGTACGTGCCGGTTGTCCTCGTGGTCGCTCCTCGGCGCGATCCGGTTGGCGACTACCGGCCGGCTCGGGAGCTTCCTCGGATGGAACCTGCTGGCCCTTCTGATGCTCGCCGTCATCCGGCAGGTCGCGGCGCTGATGGAGAACCTGTCGCTCACCACGCATCTCGAGCTCCGCGTCCAGGAGCGCACCGCAGAGTTGGACCGGAGCGAGCAACGATTCCGGTCGCTGGTGCAGAACAGCAGCGATGTCATCACCGTCGTCGACGGCAGCGGAACGATCACCTACCAGAGCCCTTCGATCGGACGCGTGCTCGGACACGAAAGCAGCGCCCTTCTCGACACGTCCTACTTCGACCTCGTACATCTCGATGACCATGCCGACCTCGCCGCGCTCATCGACTCGGCAACGCTCCGCGAGGGAACGAACATCGCGGCCGAGCTGCGCATGCTCAGCGGTGACGGTGTGTGGTGCCACGTCGAGGTCCTCGGCACGAGCCTGCTCGACGACGCCCACGTCGCCGGCATCGTCCTCAACGCACGCGACGTCACCGAGCGCAAGGAGCTCGAGAACCAGCTCGCGCACCAGGCGTTCCACGACCCGCTCACCAATCTCGCCAACCGGGCCCTGTTCGCCGACCGCTTGGACCATGCGCTGAAGCAGGCGGCCCGCCGGCGCCGACCGCTCGCCGTGCTCTACTTCGACCTCGACGGGTTCAAGGGGATCAACGACACCCTGGGCCATGTCGCTGGCGACCTCGTCCTCCAGGAAGTCGCGGCGCGCCTGTCGACCTGCGTACGCACCGGGGACACGATCAGCCGGTGGGGTGGGGACGAGTTCGGCATCCTGCTCGAAGAGCTGGCGACCGACGCCGAGGCGAACGCCGCCGCCGAGCGGCTCATCGACGCGTTGCGCGACCCCTTCTGGGTGGCCTCGACCGAGGTGTTCATCAGCGCCAGCATCGGCATCGTGGTGTCCGATCTCGGCACCGAGGCCTGCGACGACCTGCTTCGCTACGCCGACCTGGCGATGTACCGGGCGAAGGCGAACCGCCCGGGTTCGTACTGCAGGTACGAGCCGGGCATGCAGGCCGACGTCAAGGCGCGCGTCGAGCTCGACCGCGATCTTCGCCAGGCGCTCGAGCGCGACGAGTTGTTCGTTGCGTACCAGCCCATCATCGAACTGGCCACCGGTCGGATCGTCGGCGCCGAAGCGTTGGCGCGCTGGACACACCCAACCCGCGGTCCGGTTCCGCCAGTGGAGTTCATCCCGGCTGCCGAGGCCAATGGCTTGATCGTCGTCCTCGGAGAGTTCGTTCTTCGCGAGGCCTGCAAGAACGCTCAGGTCTGGCGCTCGATCCGCAAGGACTTCACGATCAGCGTGAACCTGTCGGCACGCCAGCTGAACGAGTCATTGATCGAGACGATTCTGAAGATCCTGGAGGAGACCGGGCTCGATCCGGAGGCACTCACACTGGAGATCACCGAGAGCATCCTGATCGACCAGAGTGCGGAGCCCCTGGGTGTTCTCCAGACGCTCCGCCAGCTCGGGATCTCACTCGCGCTCGACGACTTCGGTACGGGCTACTCGTCGCTCAGCTACCTCCATCGCTTCCCCGTCGACAGCTTGAAGGTCGACCGGTCGTTCATCGAACTGCTCGGCACGACCAACGAGCCCGGTCTCGCCCGCTCGATCGTGCGACTCGGTGACGAGCTCGGGCTCCGGACGGTCGCCGAAGGCATCGAACGTGACGAACAGCTCGCCGCGCTCCGGCAGTTCGGTTGCCGGCTCGGCCAAGGCTTCCTGTTCGCCGCACCCATGAGCGATGCAGACATCCGCACTCACCTGGACGGATCAGCGACGATCACCCCGGTGACGGTTCCAGCGGACGTCGTGACCGCGTTGATGGCAACTCAGACCTAGCTGCTCTGTCTGGGCTGCTCCGTCTGGCCGGACTCGCGTCGCCGTCATGCGCGGCGCGGCAGGATGACCGTGAATCGAGCGCCGCCCGTTGGGTCGTTGGCGGCGGTGATGGTGCCGCCGTGAGCTTCGACGAGTTGGCGGGCGATCGTCAGACCGAGTCCGCTGCCCCCGGAATCGGCCGACCTCGCGAAGCGGTCGAAGACGAGCTCGGGATCGCCGGCGATGCCGGGTCCGGTGTCCGCCACGATGACACTGATCGCCTCGCCGTCGGTGGCAACGGTGATGGTCACCGTTCCGTCGGGCGGGGTGTGCCGCACGGCGTTGGTGAGCAGATTGGTCACGACCTGACCGAGCCGTACCGGGTCGGCATCCAGTTCGAGGTCCGGCCCCGTCGTGCCCGTTGTCATGAGCCTCACCCCGCGTCGCGTGGCGGTCGCGGTAGTCGCCGCGACCGCGTCGTCGACGACCGCTCCGACGGACATCGTCTCGGGATGCAGCGTCAGCTGTCCGGCGTCGCCCAACGCGAGCGTCCTCAGGTCTTCGACGAGGCGATCCAACGTGCGGGTGTGGTCGAGCAACATCGTCAGGTGTGCGTCGTCGCGCGGGTGGATGCCGTCGAGCTGGGCCTCGACCTCGCCCTGCAACACGGTGAGCGGTGTGCGCAGCTCGTGGGTGACGTCGGCGAGGAAACGCCGGCGCGCCTCCTCCGAGGCCTCGAGCCGGCCCGCCATCTCGTTGAAGGCTCTCCCGAGGGTGCGCACAGCTCGCGGGCCGGCGGGTCGCACACGGGCGTCATAGTCCCCGCCACCGAGGCGCTCGGCGCCGTCGAGCAGGTCGCTGACCGGGCGTGCCAGGCGGCGATAGGCGAGGAACGTGGCAATCAGCGCGGCGCCGACGACCGCGACGACAACGGGAGGCCCACCTCGTCCGTCGCGGGCACCGCCCGCCTCCCTCGCGAAGACCCCGAACAGCACGCCGAACCCGATCCAGATCACCGCGACGACGACGGCGACGCGTAGGAATCGGCGCCGCCACCAGTACGCGCCAGGCGGGCCGTGCCCGCCATGTCGCTGATGCCCGCGGGAGCCGTGCCGAGGCCGCTCCCGACCGTGCGCGTGACGATCGGTCACGGATCGGCCAGCCGGTAACCGACGCCGTGGACGGTGACGAGGCGCTGTGGCCGGTGCGGGTCGGCCTCGATCTTGCGACGGAGGTTCTTGACGTGGGCGTCGATCGCCCGTTCGCCGGCGTCGACCGCGGCCCCGTGGATCGTCTCCATCAGCTGCCGGCGTGTGAACACCCGACCGGGTGCTGCTGCCATGTGGGCCAGCAGATCGAACTCGGTGGCGGTCATGTCGACGGCGCGTCCGCCGATGGTGACGAGGCGTCGAAGCGGATCGACGGTCAGCTCGCCGACGACGAGCGGGCGGTCGTCGTCGGACTCGGCGGCGGCTCCGCTGCGCCGCAGCACCGCTCGCACCCTTGCCAGGAGCTCACGCGGACTGAACGGCTTGACGAGGTAGTCGTCGGCGCCGAGCTCCAAGCCGACGATGCGGTCGGCCTCGTCGGAGCGGGCGGTCAGCATGATGATCGGCACCCGCGACGACTGACGGATCGTGCGGGCGACGTCGAGCCCGTCGAGTTCCGGCAGGCCGAGGTCGAGCACGATCAGGTCGGGAAGGATCGACCGGACCTGGCGCAACGCCTCGGCGCCCGAGTGCGCCGTCGACACCCGGTACCCGGCGTCGGCGAGGTAGTCGCGCACGATCTCGACGATGGCCGGCTCGTCGTCGACGACGAGCACGTGGTTCATGGTCTTCATGATGCAATGAGCGGGCGGGGCACTCGCGCACCCCACCCGCCCACCGGACCGATCTCACGTCGCGGGCGAGACCGGTTCGTCGCTGTGCTGGCGGCGGTGCCACTCCCTGAGATCGTCGTCGCGATAGCCGTGCCGTCCTCCGTGCCATCCGCCGCGCCTGGACGCGAACAGCAGGAACAGCCCGATCACGATCAACGGGAAGAGCACGAAGCCGGGACCGGGTCCGTGCCATCCGTCGTGCCAGCCGCCGGCCGGCACGAGCACCGTGCGGGCCGTGCCCTCGCCGTCGGTCGTGACCTGGCCGACCACCTCGACGGTCCGGTCGCTCCGTTCGCCGGCCCGGTAGGCGCCGGCGGCGACGATGAGCAGCGTGGCCGTCGTCAACAGGCCGGCGGCGATGCCGGCCAGGATCTTCCTGTTCATGTTCATCTCCTTTGTCGGGGGAGTTCCAGCCTCCCAACGAGATGTGGAGACGACGTGAACGCCCTGCGGAGACTTCTGGCCTCAGTCGCCGGCGTTGCCGTAGACGCGCGTCGGGGTCACGAGCACGGCCGTGCGTTGCTCGGCGGCCATCACGCGGTCGTACTCCGCCCAGTCCGGATGCGTGCCTCCCGCGGCGCGGAACACGGCGCGCAGCAGTTCCGGCACGTCGACCTCGGCGCTGGGATGCGGATCGAGCGGGCCGAGCAGTTCCGCCGAGCCGTCTGCTGTCTGCCACTCCCAGCCGACCCGCACCGTCAGCGTCAGGCGGGGTTCGATGCCCAGCCGTCGGCGTTTGTAGGACGAACCGGCGACGACGAAGCCGAGCACCGTGGCGCCGTCGACCGGGTGGGGGAGCACACCGGCATTCACGACCGACGCCGACACCGTGCCGTCGGGTCGAACGAGGCTGACCACGCTGAGACCGTGTTCGGCGCCGAGCAACCGGCGCATCTGGTGGAGATCGACATCGTCGGCCATCGGCGACGGAATGTAGTCCCTGACGATGGAGCCCGACGTCGGTGGTTCCGGTCTCGACGGGCCGCCGCCGGCGCGGTAGACATCGCGCATTCGAAGCTCACCAGGGGGTACGCCACGATGACGGCACCAACGAAGGAACTGTCCGACTGGTTGACCGAGTTCGGGGCCGCGTTGGAGCGCGGCGACATCGACAACGCGACCGCGATGTTCGCCGAGGAGAGCTACTGGCGCGACCTCGTCTCGTTCACGTGGAACATCAAGACCGTCGAGGGCCGCGCCGAGATCGCGGACATGTTGGGTGCCCAACTCGAGCACGTGAAGCCGAGCGGCTTCACGCTCGTCGGCGAGGCCAACGAGGCCGATGGCGTGACTGACGGATGGTTCGACTTCGAGACCGAGGTCGGACGCGGCCACGGTCACGTCCGCCTCCGTGATGGGCAGTGCTGGACGCTGCTGACGACGCTTGTCGAGCTGAAGGGTCACGAGGAGCCGCGTCGCACCGCCCGCCCGAAGGGCGTCGAGCACGGTGCGTTCAAGGAGCGCCAGAGCTGGCTCGAGCGCAAGCAAGCCGACGAGACCGCCCTCGGCTCGACGGTGCAGCCGTACGCGGTGATCATCGGCGGTGGGCAAGGAGGGATCGGCCTCGGTGCTCGCCTCAAGCAACTCGGTGTGCCCACGATCATCATCGAGAAGAACCCGCGGCCGGGCGACTCGTGGCGCAACCGCTACAAGTCGCTGTGCCTCCACGATCCGGTCTGGTACGACCACCTTCCGTACATCAAGTTCCCGGAGAACTGGCCGGTCTTCTCGCCGAAGGACAAGGTCGGTGACTGGTTGGAGATGTACACGAAGGTGATGGAGCTCAACTACTGGGGCTCGAGCGAGTGCATCGGGGCGTCGTACGACGAGGACGCCGAGCAGTGGACGGTCGAGGTCGAGCGTCGTCTCGACGACGGGAGCACCGAACGGGTCGTCCTCGAGCCCAAACAGCTCGTGCTCGCGACCGGCATGTCCGGGCGGCCGAACGTCCCGGAGATCGCGGGTGCCGACTCGTTCGAGGGCGACATCCACCACTCCAGCCACCACCGCGACAGCGCCGCGTACGCCGGAAAGCAGTGCATCGTCCTGGGCTCGAACAACTCCGCCCACGACATCTGTGCGGCGCTGTGGGAGAACGGTGCTGACGTCACGATGATCCAGCGCTCATCGACCCACATCGCCCGGTCGGACACGCTCATGGAGTTGGCGCTGGGCGATCTCTACTCCGAACGTGCGCTCGACAACGGTGTCACGACCGAGTTGGCCGACCTGATCTTCGCGTCGATCCCGTACCGCATCCTGCACACGTTCCAGATCCCCGTCTACGAAGAGATGGCGCGGGTCGACGCCGACTTCTACGCCCGCCTCGAGAAGGCAGGGTTCATGCTCGATTGGGGTGACGACGGGTCCGGCCTTTTCATGAAGTACCTCCGTCGCGGGTCGGGCTACTACATCGATGTCGGAGCATCGGAGCTCGTCGCCGACGGCAGCGTGAAGCTGCGCAGCGGCGTCAGCATCGCCGAGATCCGTCCGCGTTCGGTCGTGCTGACCGACGGCACCGAGCTCCCCGCTGACCTCATCGTGTTGGCCACCGGCTACGGCTCGATGAACGGCTGGGCCGCCGAGCTGATCTCGCAGGACGTCGCCGACAAGGTCGGCAAGGTGTGGGGTCTCGGATCCGACACCACCAAGGACCCCGGGCCGTGGGAGGGCGAGCAACGGAACATGTGGAAGCCCACCCGGCAGGAAGGCCTGTGGTTCCACGGTGGCAACCTCCACCAGTCGCGCCACTACAGCCAGTTCCTCGCACTGCAACTCAAGGCGAGGATGGAGGGGATTCCAACGCCGGTCTACGGGCTGGCCGAGGTCCACCACGTGGCCTGACTCCACGGTTGCGCTCGTGCGGGGCGTTGCGAACGGGATATCGCATGACAGCAGCGACGCCGAATCCCTACGATGCGCGCTGGAGGGGGCACGATGTCGATCTTCATCAGTTACGCCCGCAAGGACCGGGCGGCAGCCGAGACGTTGCGTCACGATCTCGAGCGCGCTCGGAGCTCGGTGTGGCTGGACGACGAGTTGACCGGCGGGCAGGCGTGGTGGGAGACGATCCTCGGGCAGATCCGTTCGTGCGAACTGTTCGTCTTCGCGCTGAGTCCTGACTCGCTGCGCTCGAAGGCGTGTCAGGCGGAACTGCGGTACGCCATCGCGCTGCAAGCGGCCGTTGTTGCCGGTGATGGTCAGAGCCGTGTCCGTCCAACTCGCGCCGCCCGCCATCGCCGACGCCCAGATCATCGACTACACCGAGCGCACCGCCGACAGCGCGGTCGCCCTCGTGACGGCGGCAGCGAACCGTCCGCCGGCGCCGGCGCTGCCCGTAGCAGCTCCCGGTGCCACCACCGCCGCCGCTCTCGTACATGAACCCCTACCGGGAGCAGATCCAGGCGAACGACCTGTCGTACCGTGACCAGGCCCAGCTCGTCCTCGCGCTGCGCGGCCACCTGCAGGACGAGGACGAGCGCGACACGGCACGCGGGTTGCTCGTCGAGCTCCGACGCCGCCAGGACATCGTCGAGAGCATCGCCCGCGACATCGACGAACTGCTCGCCTCCGTGCCGGCGCCGGCCCCGCACGTCGCGACCGCTGCGGCGTGGACCTCGCCGACCGCATCGTCGAGTGTGCCGTCCGCATCGTCGAGTGCGCCGACCGCCGCGGCGACGTCGGCGACCGCGCCGGCCCAGGCCGCACCTGCCTGGTACCAGGACCCCACCGGTCGCTTCGAGCAGCGCTACTGGGACGGCGCCCGTTGGACCGATCACGTCAGCACGGGCGGCAAGCCGACCGTCGACGCCGTCGACCGCTCGGCGGCGCGGGCGCCCTCGACACCCGCGAACGCAGCGATGACCGCCGCCGCCACGCCGGGCGGCACGACGACCGCCATGGCGCCGCTCAGCGGCGGCCTCTACGTGTTCTTGCTCGTCGCGACCTTCTTCATCCCGATCGTCGGCATGATCGTCGGCGGCATCAACCTCAAGCACCCGGCCCGACGGGGTCAGGCCAAGGTGCTGTTGGGGCTGGGCATCGTCATGGTGTTCGTGTGGTTCGCGGTCGCCAGCTCCGGCAGCCAGTAGCCGCCACCCGCCGACGCGTCCCGCTCACGCTGGCTCGATGAACTCGAGGTCGAGCTCGATCTTCACGACATCGCCCAGCATCGCGCCGAGCATGCCGAACCCGAGCCCGAACTCGCCGCGGCGAATCTCGCCCGTCGCCTCGATCCCGACATGACGGGTACCGTCGAAGTAGTCGCCGACATCGCCGATCTCGACGGCGAGTGTGACCGGCGCCGTGACGTCGCCGATCGTGAGCTCACCGTCGACGGTCCACTCGGATCCCGCGCCGTGCACGCTCGTCGTGCGGTACGACATCGTCGGCCGATTCTCGACGTCGAGGAGATCGGCGGTGCGCAGGTGGGCGTCGCGATCCGCGTTGCCCGTGTCGATGGACGCCAAGGCGACCGTGGCCGTGACGTGGCAGTCGTCGATCGTCGATCCGACCACGAGCTCGGCGGACACGTCGCTGAAGTGGCCCCTGACCTTGGCGAGGCCGAGCCGACGGATGGCGAACCCGACGGAGGTGTGGTTCGTGTCGAGGGCCCAGGTGCCCTGGGTGAGCGGGGGAGCGGTGGACGTCGCACCCGTGGCGACTGTGGTGGGGGTGGTGGTGGTCATGGACGCAACACTGCGGCACGGAGCGCGTTCGAGGGAGACCGGGTCAAGGCTGGCCCTCACAGGGCTACGACAAACTGCGCCGACCGTTGGCAGAATGTGGCGGTGATCGAAGGCGAGCTGGGGACGTTCCTGCGCAGCCGACGGGAGGCCGTGACTCCCGCCGAGGTCGGCCTGCCCGCGGGGCCGCGACGGCGCACGCCCGGCCTGCGGCGGGCCGAGCTGGCCACGTTGGCCGGAGTCAGCGTCGACTATCTGATCCGCATCGAGCAGGGACGCGACACCCACCCGTCACCGCAGGTGCTGGCCGCCCTGGCCGAGGCGCTGCGCCTGAGCGAGGACGATCTGAACCACCTTCGGCAGCTGGCAGTCATCAGCAACGGCGTCGAGCTGTGCCCACACGCGAGGGCGGCTGCGCGCGTGGTGCGCCCGACGGTCCAGGCTGTGCTCGAACGTCTCGAGCCGGCGCCGGCCTTCGTCGTCAACCACCTGGGCTCGCTCCTGGCGTGGACCGACGGGTACGAGCGGCTGGCGCGTCCGCTCGGCATCCTCGACGGTGACGAACCGAACCTGTACGTCGTACACGTTCGGCGACGAGCGGGCGCGTACCGCGTTCCCCGACTGGGACGACGTCGCCGACGAGCAGATCGCCAACATCCGCGCCGAGCTGCGCGGTCCCGACGACGACACCCGCGCCCTCGCCGATCACCTGGCTCGCGTCGCCGGCGCCGACTTCACCGACCGCTGGGATCGCCGCCCCGTTGGCAGCAATCGCACGGGCGTCAGGGCGTTCGCCCACCCGGAGGTGGGAGTCCTGCGGATGGCGTTCGAGATCCTCGAGCTCGTCCGACCCGGATCGCCAGCGGCTGGTGATCTACGTGCCGGCGGACTCGGCCACGGCGGCCGGTCTCGACCGCCTTGCCGGTCGCCGGCCCGGTGCGCTGCGATCTGTGCGAACGGGCTAGGACCGAGCGCACGCCGTCCTGGCGCGGCCGTGCCCACCAGAGCCGACGCCATGGTCGGCCCTGGTGGGCGACGTCCGCAGTGCGTGAGCTGTATGGCTAGGCCGCGCAGATCGCGTACACCGTGTACGTGCCTGCGTCCGGAGTACCACCACTCGTGCCGTGCCATTCGACGCGCCAACCGGTCGGGTTGGCGAGCGGTCATGACCGGTGCGTTCGAGTTCATTCGGGAGTTGTCGGCGCCTGCCGGAGCGAGCCCGCCGCCGCCGAGCGCCCGCTCCGTGCCGATGCACGATGCGGTGATGCCGCCGCTCGCCGCGGTCGCGTTGCCGGTGGCCGTCCGCACGGTGATCGTCGCCGCGCTGCCGGGAAGGCCCGTCGGACCCTGGTTGCCGACCGGACCCTGGTTGCCGACCGGACCCTGGGTGCCGACCGGACCCTGGTCGCCGACCGGACCCTTGTCACCGACCGGACCCTGCGCACCGGACCCGGGGCACCTGGAGCGCCGACGGGACCTTGATCGCCGACCGGACCCTGACGCCGACCGGGACCCTGCGCACCGGGAGCACCAGTCGGCACCCGGGGCACCGGCACCGGGCACCCTTGTCACCGACGGGCCCTGCGCGCCAGTGGCACCCGTCGTCACCAGTCGGCACCCTTGTCACCGACGGGACCCTGCGCACCTGGCGCGCCGGGAGCACCCGGTGCACCATCGGCGCCGGGGAGCCCATCGGCGCCGGGGCACCGGTCGCGCCGGCATCGCCGGTCGCACCCTTGTCGCCGACGGGACCCTGCTCGCCGACGGGGCCTTGATCGCCGGTCGGCACCCTTGTCGCCGGCCGGACCCTGTGCACCGGGTGCACCGTCGGGACCGGCGTCGCCGGTCGGCACCGGGTGCACCGTCGGCGCCGGGTGCCCGTCGGCGCCCGGGGCGTCCATCGGCACCGGGAGCCCGTCGGCACCGGCGGCGCCGGGCGCACCGTCGGCACCGGGGCACCTGTCGCCGTCGGCGCCCGGGCGCCGTCGGCACCGGGCATCCGTCGGCACCCGGCGTCACCGTCGGCACCCTCGTCGCCGGTCGCACCCTTGTCGCCGGTCGCGCCCTTGTCGCCGGTCGGGCCCTTGTCACCGGCCGGGCCGCCCTGGCCGGACGAACCGAGTTGGTCGACGGCCGTCAGGTAGCCGACCACATCCGCGATGACGTGAACGCTGCCCACGGAGTTGAAGATGTCGAGCGCTCCGCCGACACCGAGCTTCAACGTCAGCTCGTTGGCAACCGCACCGCTGCCCGACCAGTTGATGCTCGACGCGACGGGCAGCGGCTCACCCGTCGGGTAGACCGTGAGGAACGACGCCTCGGAACCGCCGACGACGGTCAGGTTGATCGCAACCGAGTCGGCGCCGGACGGGATCCCGGCGACGCCGATGAAGCTGAACGACACCGTCTCGCCCGCCCCGAGCACGCCGGCGCGGACGCCCGTGCCGTTGCGGGTATCGATCGCTCGGGTCGGCGCAACCGCGTGGTAGGCGCTGGCCGGTCCGGGCTCGGCCGCGTTGGCGACGAACAGACCACCTCCACCCAACGTGACCGCTACGGCGGCGCCGAACGCCGCCCAGCGGCTGCGCCACAATCCGGCGCGCGCCTTTCGCCATTTCAACGTCATTCGTCTCTCCGTTCAGTGATTGGCCCAAAGGCGGGCCTGGCCGTGGCCGGGGAGCGAACGCGCAGACGAGTCAGTCCCACCTTGCCGAGAACACAGCGTTATTCGGGGTGTGTTATCGACCCGCGACGGCGGGAACATGAGAAGAATTCATGGAGCGGGTCAAGGTGACCCGGCGGCGCGCGCCGTCTACCGAACGCAACCGCGATCGAGCGCGGCACGTGACCTCGAACGCCGCGCACGAAACGGTCTCGCCGACGTTCTCGGTGAAGTAGTTCGGCGGCGGCATCACGTACGAACCACTCACCGCGACGTCGTAGCTGTCGCCCGAGCGGCCGAGCACCGTCACCGTGACGCCGTGCACGGTGACGGTCGTGCCGACACCGAGGACGTGGTCGTAGCTGTGCGTTGCACCGAGCGCCTGGCGATGGCGCCGAGTGGCGCTGACGCCAAGGCTCATTCCACCCCTCGGGACCTGATCGACAACGTGCAACGCGACGCCTTCGGCTTCGAGGAATTGGTCGCGGCCGACGCGCGGCCGCGCTTCGATCGTGAGCATGCTCCGCGGTTCGGATGCGTCCGGAAGCGCAACGAACTGAAGGCCGCTCGTGGCTGGCGCAGCGAGCGTGTACTGGGCCGTTCCGGCCCGGTGGACTGCCACCTGTCCGCCGTCGATCCATCCGCTCGCGAAGCGGTTGAACGCCAGCGTGTGCTGGGGCGCACATGGCCACGTCATGGTGCCGCCGGGGACCGGTTTCGAGCACGACCCGACGTTGGGTCGTCCGCTCATGACGTCGACAGGGTTGTCGTACTCGTCGAAGTTGGCGTTGGCGAGGTACGAGTGTGGCCAGTGCAACGTGTGACCGATCTCGTGCACGACGACCGACTGGTTCAAGAACTGACTCTCAGCAAGAGAACCCCCGCCGACCCAGGCGCCACGGTGGGTCACGTTCGGGGCGCCGGCGACGAGCGCGCCCTTGTCGAACCCCGGGTTGGTCGGGACGAAGCCCGGCGACGCAAAGCCCCCTCCGTATGAGCGGGTATCGGTGACCAGGACGTTGGTGTACGGCGCGCCCGTCAGTGCGTCCGCCTTGTTCAGGCAGTCCCCGGGTCCGTCGGTGCTCGCCAGCTGGATGCGTCCGAGGGCGGTGAACGTGATGGAGTACTTCCCTCGCGACACCTCTGCGAAATAGGGCGAGACGGTGCTCTGCGCCCATGCGGCCACCTGTGTGGCGTCGACGTCGACGTGTCCCGTGCTGGCGTAGAAGGCGTTCGCCGTATCGAGCGGGACGTCGCACACCCAGACCGCGGCGCGATCCTCCCCGACGGTGGCGTGCAGCACCGGCCGGACCAGCAGCGCATTCGCCGCCGCCGGGTCGGTCGGAGGCGGCGCGTTCGAGGGACAGCCCGGTCCGCTCGTGGCCGGGGGTGGTCCGGTCAGCCACCCGGCGACGTCGACGATCAGATGGGTCGCCCCGGAGGTGAAGAAGCACACGTCGCCATCAGGACCGACCCGTGTGATGACCGCGTTCGGGATGTTCTGACCCGCCACGAAGTTGAGGTTCGACGCGTTGGGCAACGACGTGCCGCGCGGGTAGACCGTGATGAAGCCGCCGTCGACGGCGTTGACCGCGGTGACGTTCAGCACCACGGCCGAGGCGTCGGCCGGAACGCCGACGCGCCCGGCCACCTTCAGTTGCAGCGTCGTGTCGCGAGGCTGGACGCCGGACCCCGCGAACTGCCCGTCAGCGGTCGTCGCCTGCGGACGCGAGTCGAGCACCCGCTGCGGCGCCACGAGCGGATTGAACGAGCCCGGGGAGAACACGCCCGCGACGTCGACGATCAGGTGCGTCGCGCCGAACGTGTACAGGCACACCGTGCCGTCCGTACCGATCCTCGTGACGACGGCGTTCGGGATCGTGATGCCGGCGACGTAGTTCAGGTTCGACGCGTTGGGCCGTGGCGCGTCGCACGGGAACACGGTGACGAAACCGTCCTCGCGGGCCGCGTCGACCGTGACGTTCAACACGACCGACGACGCCGTCGACGAGACACCGGCACGGCCGGCAACCGGCAGCTCCAACGTGCTCCCGGCGGCGCGGACGTCGATCCCGGCGAACTGCCCATCGGCGGTCGTCGCACCCGGTCGTGTGTCGAGCAGACGCTGCGGCGCCGGCAGCGGGCTGAACGCGTCTGGTGCGAGGACGCCCGCGACGTCGACGATCAGATGCGTCGCGCCGGACGTGTACAGGCACACCGTTCCACCCGATCCGACGCCGCGTCACGACCGTGTTGGGGATCGTCTGCCCGGTGCGGTAGTTGAGGTTCGATGCGTTGGGCCGTGCGCGTGTCGCACGGGTGGACGGTGACGAAGCCATCTTGTCGAGCGGCGTCGACGGTGACGTTCAGGACGACCGACGACGCCGTCGACGACACGCCGGCACGGCCGGCGACCGGCAGCTCCAAGCGTGCTCCCGGCGGCGCGGACATCGATGCCCGCGAACTGCCCGTCGGCGGTCGCCGCGCCGGGCCGCGTGTCGAGCAGACGCTGCGGCGCCGGCAGCGCTTCGAACGCGCCGGCGGCTGTGGCCACTCGAACCATCGCCGGTTGAACCGTCACGCCACGTCGCGAGCAACGCGCTCACTCCAACCGTCGCCAATACCCGCCGCGTTGTCACGCCCATTGTGCTCTCCCGCCGTGCGGCCGATCGCCTGCCCACCACCCCGGCGCCGCGACCGGTGACCGAATCGTAGTGCCGAAACCGGGGCGCCGAACATTCGCCCGCACGGCGCCGATCCACGCGCTCCGAGCGTTCGGATCGCCGGTGTGGCGGGTCGGTCAGCCGGGCGCGACGGGCTGCACGTGACCTTCGGTGGAGCAGGTGAGCGGCGCCGGTTCGGCGACCGCTCCGCGCATCCGCCACGCCGGGCCGGCGAGCGTGACGCCGATCACGACCAGTGTCACCATCGCCGCCGCGCTCACGCCATAGGCGACGGCGCGTCCGAAATGCTCGTACAGGACACCGGTCACCACTGCGGTCACTCCTGCCGTCAGTGTCTGCGCCCCGCCGAGCACGCCCTGGGCGCCCGGCCTGACGCTCGGCGGGGGCGGTCACGCCGACCGCCACACCGGTGCTCGACACGGTGAACCCGTCGTTCACGGCGTGGAACATGGCGACCACGAACATCGCCCCGGCACTCGGCATCAACCCGTACAGGAACATGCACGTCGCCCCGACGAGCAACCCGAACGTGCCGAGACGGAACGGACCGACCCGTTGGGCGAGCCGGCCACCGGCCGCGCCGAACAGGATCAGTGGCAGCGCGAACAGCGTGATGCCGAGGTTCGACATCCAGTCGCTCGCGTCGATGTCGTCGAGCACGACCGCCCACAGCGCGTCGAAGGCGCCGATCATCAGGAACACCGCCGAACCGAGCGCCACGGCACCGGCGAACGGGCGGACCCGCAGGAGATCGAGCGCGAATCGCTGCTCGGGCGGCTCCACGGTCTCGTGGACGTGCACACGTGCGACGAACGGCAACGCGATCGCGGTGGCGACGGCGATGACGAGGAACGGGGCCGGGATGCCGAACGGTCCGACGAGCACAGCCGCCACCGCCGGGCCGAGCGCGAACCCGCCGACGTCGGCCGCGAGCAGCCGGCCGAGGTTCTGGCCGAGCCGTTCGGGCTCGGCGAGGATCACGATGCGGCGGATCGCCGGGGACGCCATGCCGATCCCGATGCCCATCACCAGACGCCCGATGAACAACGGCAAGAACGCCGTCGACACCGCCATCATCACCAGTCCGACGCCGTTCAGTCCGACGCCGAGCAGCACCAGCTGCCGGGCGTGGCCGCGGTCGGCGCGTGGCGCGATCAGGATCTGCGAGAAGAACCCGGCGAAGAAGCCGATGCCGATGATGCCGCCGAGCAGTGACTCGCTGATGCCGTACTCGTCTCGGTACTCGTCGAGCATCGTGAACAGCACGCCGTAGCCGGCGCCCATCGCGCCCGAGATCAAGCCGAACGGGACGATCAGCGGGAGGCGTCGCACACGGCCGCACGGTAACAAGCCGTCGGCCGTTCCGACAGGCTCGGTTGCGGACCGTCGGGGCCACGACGTCGAAGGACCACCGGATAAGGTCGGCGTCCATGTGTGGCCGGTTCGTCTCGTCGTCGTCACCGGAGAAGATCGCCGCCTACTTCGACGCCGCATCCGACGTCGAGAAGCTCGGCGAGAACTACAACGTGGCGCCGACCAACGACATCTACGCCGTGGTCGCCGGCCCCGACGGCAAGCCGCAGCTGCAGGTGTTCCACTGGGGCCTGATCCCGGTCTGGGCGAAGGAACGCAAGATCGGCCAGAAGATGATCAACGCCAGGGCCGAGACGCTCGCTTCGAAGCCGGCGTACAAGGGCGTGTTCAAGAAGCACCGCTGCATCATCCCGATGGACGGCTTCTACGAGTGGGCGGCCGGAACGGCCGACGGCCCACTCACCAAGCAGGGCAAGCCGGCCAAGCAGCCGATGTTCATCCAGCGCCTCGACGGTGAGCCGCTGGCGGTCGCCGGACTGTGGTCGGCGTGGCGCGACCCCGACCGACGCGCCCGACAGCGCCGTGGCTCCACAGCGCCACCGTCGTCACCACGGCGGCCAACGGCACGATGGAGCCGATCCATGACCGGATGCCCGTCATCCTGCCGGCGTCGGCGTGGGACGAGTGGCTCGACCCGTCCAACGAGGACATCACGGCGCTCGGCAAGCTCCTGATCCCGGCGCCGGACACGCTGCTGACGATGCACAAGGTGTCGACCGAGGTCAACAACGTGCGCAACAAGGGCCCTCACCTGATCGACCCGCCCCCGACCGACCCGCCTCCACCGACAAGGCGTAGCCACATCCCGCCGGACGGTCGGGCCGAGCGTCAGCCGACCGGTACGGGCTCCAGTTCCCGCTCGAGCCCGCCGACGATGCGTCGTCGACGTGTCGGCCGTCGCGGGCGCCAGGGACGACCGCTGGCCACGCACGACGACGAAGAGAAAGGCCGCCGCCGCGAGTGCGGCACCGAACCACATCGAAACCCGCCAGCCGTCGACGAACGCATCACGGGCGGCACCGAGCACGGCGGGCGCCGAATCGCCGAGCCGCGGCGCGGTCGCGAACGCCGACCCGATGCCGGCCTCGACGTCGCGGGCGACATCGGTCGGGAGGCCGGCCGTCGCCGCGTGCACGTTCGAGCGATAGCCGGCGTTCACGATCGAGCCGAGGAGCGCGATCCCGATCGCCCCACCGAGCTCGCGGACCGTGTCGTTGAGCGCCGACGCGACCCCCTGCTTCTCCGGCGGCAGCGACTCGGTGATCGCGGTCGTCGAGGGCTCATCGCCAGGCCGATGCCGACGGCCAGCACGAGCAGGCCGGGCATGACCGACCAGTAGCCGCCCTCGACCGACACCAGCGTCGCCAGCAGCAGCGTCCCGATGCCGAACAGTCCGAGGCCGACCATCAGCACCCGGCGGGTACCGAAACGTTTGGCGATCACCGGCGCCACCGCCGACAGCGGCATCATCACCATCGCCATCGGCAGCAGGCCGGCTGCGGCACGCAGCGCGGAGTAGCCGAGCACGGCCTGGAGGAACTGCACGAGGACCAGGAACAGTCCGAACATGACGGCGAACACGATGAGCAACGTCAGCGACCCCGCCGCCAGCGCACGATCGGCGAACAGGCGGATCTCGAGCAGGGGTCGGGCGTGCCGCAGTTCCCACACGATGAAGCCGGCCAGCGCCACGGCTCCGAGAACCAGCGCGGCCAACGTCAAACCGTCGGTCCAACCACGCTCGGGACCTTCGTGGATGCCGAGCACGAGGCTGCCGATCGCCACCGCCGAGAGCACCGAGCCGATCGTGTCGAACCGGCCCAGACGGCTCTCACGTGAGTTGCCGACCACCCGCAGCGTGAGGACCAGCGAGACGCCGGCGAACAGGACGGGCATCGCGAACAGCCACGGCCACGTGAAGTAGTCGATCAGGAACGACGAGACGAACAGCCCCAGGATCCCGCCGGCACCTGCGAAACCGGTCCACACCCCGACGGCGCGGGCGCGCTGCTCGAGCGGGAAGCTCGACGTGATCACCGACAGCGTGACCGGCATGATCATCGCCGCCGCCACCCCGGCCACGATCCGGGCGATCAGCAACATGCCGGTGGTGGTCGCCAGGCCCGCCATCACGTTGGCCAACGAGAACAGCACGAGACCCGACACGAGGACCGGCTTGCGACCCCACCGGTCGCCGATCGCGCCGATCGGCAGGAGGAGTGCGGCGAGCGCCATCGTGTAGCCGTTGATCACCCACAACAACTGCCCCTGCGAGGCACCGAGGTCGAGCGCCAGGTCTTGCTGGGCGACGTTGAGCCCCGACACCGAGGCGACGACCGCGATCAAGGCGGCGCACATGGCGATCAGGATCTGGCGTTGGCGACGTGGGTCGGTGACGAGGTCGGCCGCGTCTGCGCCGATTGCGCCGTCCGCCTCGCCGTTCACGATGACTGTGGAGTTGGTGTTCACGAGGGCTCCGATGTCTGGGGGTTGGGGGGAAGAACTAGTACGAAACGGTATCGTACTGTTTCGAGGAGGCAATGTGAACACCACACAGGTGAGACGATCGTCACGGCTACTGTCCGCAGACGGACATGGACGCACGCGTGGCCCGCACTCGCACCGGCGTGATCCGGGCGGCGACCGACCTGCTGGTCGAAGGAGGGCCGTCGGCGGTCACGATCGACGCCATCGTCGCCCGATCGGGGATCGCCAAGTCGACGATCTACCGGCACTGGGAGTCGCGCGACGAGGTGCTGATCGACGTCATGCACACGTGCGCCCCGGCCATCGAGACGCCGCCCGCCGAGCTCGGATTCGAACGTGGGCTGCGGGCGCTGGGCCGGGATCGGTCGAGATCCTCAACGACCCGGAGTGGACGCGGATCATCCCCGCGCTGTTCATGCTCAAGGCGCACGCCGCCGGGATCGCCCTGCTCGAGCAGGATCTGGAGCAACGTCAGGAGACCGCGATCGCGCACGTGCTCCAGCGTGGGGTCGACGAGGGCCGCCTACGCGCCGACTACGACCTCGAGGAGGCGTGCGCGTCGATCGTCGGTCCGTTGCTGTTCGCCCACCTCACCGGCAAGCCACCGATCGACGACGCCTTCGCCGACCGCACCATCGACAGCTTCCTCGACGCGTACGGGACGTGACCCGCTGCAGTGACGCGCCGGCTGGGTGACGCGCCTAACTCGACGACGACGCGTCGTGGCCGAGGCGGCGCAGCTCGGCACGGATCGCGCTCGGCGGCGCTGTCGAGCTCGTCGCGATCGACCGAGGCGGCCGCGTTCTCGAACGCCAGCTCCGCCATCCGCGTTGGTCGGGACGACGTGGATGTGGCAGTGGTCGACCTCGTAGCCGGCGACGATCACGCCGATCCGTTCGCACTCGAACGCGGCGTGCTGGGCGACGCCGATCTCGCGCACGACCGAGAAGAGGTGGGCCGCCAAGCTCCGGCGAAGCGTCGATCCAGTGGTCGACCTCCTCGATCGGCACGACGAGTGTGTGGCCGTGGGCGATCGGGTTGATCGACAAGAACGCGACGCACCGGTCGTCGCGCCAGACGAACGTGCCGGGGATCTCACCGGCGATGATGCGCGTGAAGATCGTCGTCACTCGTACCCTCCGCTGGCCGTGTACACGTCGCCCGTCGAGTAGCTGCTCTCGGGTCCGGCGAGGAACCGCACGAGCTCGGCGATCTCGTCGGCCGTGCCCATGCCGCCCCATCCCGATCCGCATCTTGATCGCGCTGTGCACGTCGGCGTCGTACGGCGCGAGCAGCGGCGTGTCGATGTAGCCCGGGCACACCGCGTTCACACGGATCCCGAGATGGGCGACCTCGCTGGCGGCCGACTTGGTGAGGGCGATGATCCCCGCCTTGGCAGCCGCGTAGTCGGGCGGTCCGCCCGACGGCTGGATGCCGAGGATCGACGAGATGTTGATGATCGATCCCGAACGCTGCGGTGTCATGTGCCGCAACGCCGCCCGTGTCCCGTAGAACACCCCGTAGAGATGGGTGCGGATCATCCGGTCGAACCGGTCGTCGGTGAGGCTCACGAGGCCGTCGAGCGGCTGCATCTCGTCGATCCGGCCCTGCATGCGGAGCAGCTGGTTGGCGACCGCCCGTTCGAACCGGGCCGAGTCCGGCGGGGGAGCGATGCCGGCGTTGTTGATCATCACGTCGAGCCGGCCGTGGCGCTCGATCACGTTGTCGACCTCGCGGTCGACCGCCGCGCGAGTCCGTCACGTCGAAGATCGCGACCGCGCCCTTGATCTCGTGCCCGACGGCCGTCGCACGTGACTCGTCGACGTCGCACACGATCACCCGGGCCTCGTCACGGGCGAGCCGCCTGGCGAAGGCGGCACCCAACCCGGACCCACCACCGGTGACCATCACCACCTTGGATCGCAATGACCCGGCACCCACGGACGCACCCTACGCTCCACGGGGTGAGCACCACCGATCCGACCGCGGCCGCGGAGACGCTGGCGACGCAGTGACACATGTGGACGGTGCCGAACGTGATCACGCTCGTGCGCCTGCTGTGCCTGCCGCTGTTCCTGTACCTGCTGTTCGGACGCGACAACCGGGCGGCGGCAGCGTGGCTCCTGGGCGGACTCGGCGCGACCGATTGGGTCGATGGCTACCTCGCCCGGCGGCTCGGCCAGGTCAGCGAGTTCGGCAAGGTGTTCGACCCGACGGTCGATCGCTTGCTGTTCGTCGTCGCGCATCACCGCGATCATCATCGACGGGTCGGCGCCGTTGGGGTTCTCGATCGCGGTGCTGGTCCGCGAGGTCGTCGTCGGCGGCACGATCGCCTTCGCCACGCTCGTGTACAAGATGCCGCGGTTCGACGTGACCTGGTCGGGGAAGGCCGCGACGTTCCTCCTGATGTTCGCGTTCCCGGGCTTCATGCTGGGCACCAGCGACTTCCCGGGAGCCGACGGGTTCATGGTCGCGTCGTGGCTCGTCGGGATCCCGGGACTCGTGCTCAGCTACTACACCGCTATCGCCTATATTCCACTCATTCGTGACGGCGTCACGGCGGGGAGGCAATCGGCGAACCAGCCCTGAGACGTCACCCTGCACTCTGTTGACCTCTACCTCAGGAACAGTACGGTTGCATCAATGAACGTGCCCGGCCAGCTTCGCTACTCGTCCGACCACGAGTGGGCGAGTCGTGACGACAGGTCGGTGAAGATCGGGATCACCGACTACGCCCAGGACGCGCTCGGCGACGTGGTGTTCGTGCAGCTGCCGGCCGTCGGCGACGTGGTGCGCGCCGGCGAGACGATCGGTGAGGTCGAGAGCACGAAGTCGGTGTCGGAGCTGTACGCGCCGGTGAGTGGCACCGTCACGGCGGTGAACGACGCGCTCGGCGAGAACCCGGCGCTGCTCAACGACGACCCCTACGGCGAAGGATGGATCTGCACGATCGAGGTGAGCGACGACGCCGAATACGAAGCGCTGCTCGACGACGCGTCCTACCGCACGATGATCGACGGCTGACGGCTGCGTCATGGCGTACACGTTCTGCAACCAATGCGGTCACCGCAACCCACCCGAGAGCAACTTCTGTTCGAGCTGCGGATCGGCGCTCGACAACCTCGATGACCGAACCATCACGTTCGCCGCGGTCGACCCGTTGCAGGAAGCCGCCGGTCTGGCTGACGACGTGGTCGTCCCGGTCGGCGAGATCCCTCGCGGTGCCGGAGTGCTCATCGTGCGCGCCGGCCCGCAGGCCGGCGCCCGGTTCACGCTCGAGCGCGACCTCACGCGCCTCGGGAGGCATCCCGGACAGCGAGATCAGCCTCGACGACATCACGGTGTCGCGCCGTCATGCCGACATCACGACGTGCCGACGACGGATACGAGATCGCCGACAGCGGCTCGCTGAACGGCACCTACGTCAACCAGGAACGGATCGAGCGCACCGTGCTGCAGCACGGCGACGAGCTGCAGATCGGCAAGTTCCGTCTCGTCTACTTCGAGCGCACCGATGCCTGAGGTCCAGAACACGAGCTACCTCTCGATCGGCGAGGTGCTCGGCCTGCTGCTCGCCGAGTTCCCCGACATCACGATCTCCAAGATCCGTTTCCTCGAGAGCCAGGGGCTGATCGCGCCGGAACGCACGCCGTCGGGATACCGCAAGTTCTACGAGCCCGACGTCGAGTTGTTGAAGGTGATCCTGCGCGAGCAGCGCGAGAACTACCTGCCGCTGCGGGTGATCAAGGATCGGATCGACTCGGGCGCGATCGACCCGTCCGGCGAGATGACCAAGCCTGACGGTCTCCCTGAGATTCAGATCGGTCACGCCGCGAACGACACGCTGTCGACGGACGACTGCCGCGCTGAACGAGACGGGCCAGAACGGAACCGTCCACGAGACGCGGCACGACACCGACGAGGAAACGGGCGAGCACGCGCGATCACGGCCCCGACGAGCACGAGCCCGACACCGAAGCCGAGGTTCCGGCGGCGACGATCGCCGCCCATCCGGCTTCGAACCGATCGTTCCCGACGTCACCACCACCCGGGTGGTGTCACCGTCATCCGGGGCCACCGATGCCGACTCGGCGCGCGCCGCGAACGGCCGCGCCGAGCGCCACGCGCCACGCGTCGCCCCAGCTGCTGCCCGGGGTGCTGCTCGAGGGCTCCGAGCTGTGCGCGATGACCAGCATCACGGGTGCCGAGCTGAAGAGCTGCGGAGCTACGGCATCGTCACCGGGCGCGACAGCGGCGGCACGATGCTCTACGGCGACGACGCGGTCGAGATCGCCAAGGTCGCCGCCGAGTTCCTCCGCGCCGGGATCGACGCCCGGCACCTCCGGGGCTGGCGCACCGCCGTCGAACGAGAGGCGTCGTTGTTCGAGCAGCTCATCACGCCGCGGTTGCGTCAGCGCAACCCCGAGTCGCGGACGGAAGCCCTCAACCAGCTCCGCCAGCTCGACGCACTGGGCGCCAAGTTGCGGGCGGCGCTGATGCGCACGGCCCTCCGGCACCACTTCGAGGGCTAGCGGGCACGGTCGAGATGGTCGACGAGTCCGATTACAAGTCCGAGAACGGTGCCGATGGCGACCGCGCGGCTGTCGCAGGGGAGAGCTACGATCCGAAATGTGATCCTGATGGACCTGATCGGTGTCCGAGTCGAGATCCCAGCCAACACGCCCATGGTCCTCCTGCGAGAGCGCGAGGGTCGCCACCGGCTGCTGCCGATCTACATCGGGAGTCCGGAAGCGAGCTCGATCCACTATGCGCTCGAGGGCGTCACGCCACCTCGGCCGCTGACGCACGACCTGTTCCTCCAGACGCTCGAGGTGCTCGGGCGCCCGCGTCGAGCGGGTGGTCGTCACCGACATGATCGAGCACACGTACTACGCCGAGCTCCACCTCCAGACGGCGGCCGGGGCGAAGGTGATCTCCAGCCGGCCGTCCGACGCGATCGCCCTGGCAGTGCGTTGCGACGCACCGTTGTACGCGGCCGACGACCTGATCGACGAGGTCGGTCAGGAGCCCGAGCCCGAGGCCGAGGAGCAGGCCGACGAGATCCTCGACGAGTTCCACGACTTCATCGAGAACGTCAGCCCCGAAGACTTTGCCGGCTGATTCGGTCGGCTGAGCACGTCGCAGCGGCCGAGACGCTGGTGTTGGCTCGTCGGCGTTGACTCGCCGCCGTGGGGCGCCTAGGCTCACGAATCCCAAACCCGTAACTACACCGGTGTGTTCACGCGCTGGTTGGGGCAGCCACGGGACAACGATCGGCTCGAGAGGGGCTCCGGTGAACGAGAGCGGCTACAGCGGGACGCAGGCAGCCAAGGTGGTGGGGATCACGTATCGCCAGCTCGACTACTGGGCCCGCACCGACCTGATCCGACCTTCGCTCACCGACGCAGCGGGGAGTGGAAGCCGGCGCAGCTACTCGTACAACGACCTGCTCGAACTGCGCGTCATCAAGACGCTGCTCGACGCCGGCATCAAGTTGGAGTCGGTCCGCGACGTGTTCGAGTACCTCCGCAAGCACGTCGGCGGCGACATCGCCTCGGCGCATCTCGTGATCAGCGGCAACTCCGTCGTGCTCGCCGAGGGGGACGAGCTGATCGACGTGCTCCGCCAGGGCCAGGGCGTGCTCAACGTGCTCTCGCTGGCCGGGGTCAAAGACGACATCGACACCCAGCTCGTGCCGCTCGAGGCGAGCATCGCCAGCCGCGCCCGCGGATGAGCGTGGTCGGATGAGCGCGGTCGGATGAACGTTCGCCTCGAGCGGTCTCCGCTCGATGCGATCCACCGCCGGCTCGGCGCCAGGATGGTGCCCTTCGGCGGGTGGGAGATGCCGCTCGAGTACCGCGGGACGATCGACGAGCACCTCGCCTGCCGGCGCGGCGTCGTGATGTTCGACGTGTCGCACCTCGGCACCGTGCGGGTCGAAGGCGGCGATTCGTACGACGTGCTCCAGCGCGCCTTCACGAACGACCTGTCGAAGGTCGGGCCGGGTCGGGCCCAGTACACCCACCTCCTCGACGACGCCGACGGGTCGGTGCTCGACGACATCATCGTGTGGTGGCACCCGTCGAGCGGGGGAGACAGCGGGGGAGACGCGGTGTTCGACGTGATGCCGAACGCATCCAACACCGACCGCGTGCAGGCTGCGATCGGGGGACGCGAGACCACCCACGACCGGGCCGTGATCGCGGTCCAGGGACCGGACGCTCGGAGCACTGTGGCGTCGTTCTGGCCGGAGGCTTCGGAGGTCGGTCGGTTCCGGGTCGCACATTGCACATGGCGGGAGACCCCGTGCGTCGTGGCCGGCACCGGATACACGGGCGAGGACGGCGTCGAGATCGCGGTGCCTGCCGATGCCGCCGAGTCACTCTGGAAGGCGATCGAGGGAGCCGGCGCCGTTCCCGCCGGGCTCGGTGCCCGCGACACGCTCCGCCTCGAAGCCGCGCTGCCGCTCCACGGTCACGAGCTCGGCCCCGGCATCACATCGTTGCAAGCCGGGCTGGGCTGGGTGGTCGCGTGGGACAAGGGCGATTTCCCGGGACGCGACGCGCTCGTCGCCGAACGAGACCGCGGCATCCACCGCCGCCTCGTCGGCATCTCGACGCCGAGCCGCCGCCCGCCGCGGGCCGGCTACCCGATCCTCGTCCACGGCGCGGCCACCGGTGAGGTGACATCGGGGAACTACTCGCCGGTCCTCGAGCACGGCATCGCGCTCGGGTTCGTGCCGCCCGACGTGGCGGTCGGTGACGAGGTGGCGATCGACGTGCGCGGCAACCGGGTGCCGGGTCAGGTCGTCGCGACTCCGTTCGTCCGGCGCTGACTCAGCGCTTCTTCGCGGCCGACTTCTTCGCCGCCGACTTCTTCGCGGCGGATCTTCTTCGCGGCGGCCTTCCTCGTCACCGTCTTCGTCGTCAAGGTCCGCTTGGTGGCGGGCTTCGCCGAACGCGTCGGTGCCGGTGCTGGCGGTTCCGCCGGTGGCAGGGGAGCGAGTTCGCGTGCGGGTTGTGCCGGACGCGACGTCCCCGGCATCCGGAAACCGAACATGCCGCCCGCCGACTCGGCGAACTGGGCCAGCGGGCCGAGGCGCCGGCTGACGTCGCCCATCACCTTCATGAAGTCGCTGAGTTGGGTCGGCAACGTCGTGAACGCCGGTGAACCGAGCGTGTCGACGATCTGAACGAGGTTCGGCGCGATCCGGCGCGCCGGTCCGCCGACGACCGCCATCAACTCGTCGGCCGCCTGCACCGTGCGCGTCAACTGCGGCAGGATCGTCCGGACCGGCTCCTCGACGTCGGCCATGAAGCGGTTCACCCGCGCGGCCGCCTCGTTGATCGTCTCCAGCGTGTTGTTGAGGTTGTCGATCGTGCGGAACAGCTCGTCGATGCCGCGCCGGAACTGTTCGACCGAGCGGATCCCGCCGGCGATCGGGGCGGCGAAGAGATTGATGACGTCGCCGAACGGATCGTGTCGCTGCTGGTCGTTGTCACCCACGGCTCGTGAACCTACTGGGCGTATGCCTCGAGCGGTTCGCATGAGCACACGAGGTTGCGATCGCCGTACGCCGAGTCGATCCGCGAGACGGGCGGGAAGTACTTGCTGCTGCGCAGCGCGGCCACCGGGTAGATGCCGAGCTGCCGCGGGTACGGACGGTCCCAGTCGCCGGTCACGTCCTCCGCGGTGTGCGGCGCGTTCCGCAACGGACTGTCCTCGATCGACCACTCGCCGGCCTCGATGCTGCGGATCTCGGCGCGGATCGAGATCATCGCGTCACAGAACCGGTCGAGCTCGCGGAGGTCCTCGCTCTCGGTCGGCTCGATCATCAACGTGCCCGCCACCGGAAAGCTCATCGTCGGTGAGTGGAACCCATAGTCGATCAGCCGCTTCGCCACGTCGTCGACCGTCACTCCGCTCACGCGGGTGATCGCCCGCAGATCGACGATGCACTCGTGGGCGACCCTGCCGTGGGCGCCCGTGTAGAGCACCGGGTAGTGGTCGGCGAGGCGGGTCGCCAGGTAGTTGGCCGCCGCGATCGCCACGTGCGTCGCCCGCGTCAGACCGGACGGTCCCATCAGCGAGAGGTACGCCAGCGGGATCGGCAGGATGCCGGCCGATCCGTACCGGGCGGCCGCGACCGGGCCGACCGGACCCCGCTCGGTCGCCAGCGGATCACCGGGAAGGAACTCGGCGAGATGGGCGCGGACCCCGATCGGGCCGACACCCGGGCCGCCTCCGCCGTGCGGGATGCAGAACGTCTTGTGCAGATTCAGATGACTGACGTCGGCCCCGAACGCCCCCGGGCGGGCGACACCGACGAGGGCGTTGAGGTTGGCGCCATCGACGTACACCTGGCCGCCGGCCTCGTGGACCGCCCGGCACAGATCGGTGATGCCCTCCTCGAAGACGCCGTGTGTCGACGGGTAGGTGACCATGATCGCGCCCAGCCGGTCGGCAGCGGCTGCGATCTTGGCCTGCAAGTCGGCTTCGTCGATGTTGCCATGGTCGTCGCAGCCGACGACCACGACGTCGAAGCCGGCCATCACGGCACTCGCCGCATTGGTGCCGTGGGCGCTCGACGGGATCAGGCAGACGGTGCGCTGGGCGTCGCCGCGGCTGCGGTGGTACGCACGGATCGCGAGCAGCCCGGCGTACTCGCCCTGGCTCCCGGCGTTCGGTTGCATGCTCACCGCGTCGTAGCCGGTGATCGCGGCCAGCCGGCGTTCGAGGTCGTCGATCAGCAGCTGGTATCCGGCGGTCTGATCGACGGGCGCGTACGGATGGATCTCGGCGAACTCCGGCCAGCTGATCGGCATCATCTCGGTGGTGGCGTTCAACTTCATCGTGCACGACCCGAGGGGGATCATCGTGCGGTCGAGCGCGAGGTCCTTGTCGGCGAGGCGGCGCAGGTAGCGGAGCATCTCGTGCTCGCTGTGGTAGCGGTTGAACACCGACTGGGTGAGGAACTCGCCGCTCCGGCGCATCGCCTCCGGGAGCCCGCTCTCGCCATTCTCGGACGGCGACACGTCGAACGACGTCCAGAACGCGCTCGCACCAGCTCAACCCTCGACGTCTCGTCGAGGGTGAGACCGACCGCATCACTCGATACGAACCTGAGGTTGAGATCATGATCGACGGCCCTGGCGATCGTCGCCGCGGCGTCGATGCCCTCGACGACGATCGTGTCGAACCAGGTGTCGTGGCGGAGCCGCAGACCGCCCGAGCGCAATCCGTCGGCAATGGTGGAGGTCAGGCGGTGCACACGGGTGGCGATGCGTTCGAGGCCGGATGGCCCGTGCCATGCCGCGTAGAGACCGGCGATGTTGGCGAGCAGTACCTGGGCCGTGCAGATGTTCGACGTCGCCCGCTCGCGCCGGATGTGTTGCTCGCGGGTCTGGAGTGCGAGCCGCAGTGCCGGCCGGCCCGCGGTGTCGGTGCTGACCCCGACCAGACGGCCGGGGAGTGCCCGCGCCGCCTCCGCATGGGCGGCGATGAATCCCGCGTGGGGCCCGCCGAACGCCATCGGCACCCCGAAGCGTTGCGCCGAACCGACCACGATGTCGGCGCCGAGCTGCCCGGGGGGCGTGGCGAGCACGCAGGCCAGCAGATCGGTGGCGACGATCGCCAGGCCGCCGGCGGCATGGACCGTCTCGATCGCCGCCGACCAGTCGGTGACCGCACCAGTCGAGGTCGGGAAGCTGAGGAGGGCGCCGAACCACGCCCCTTCGGCCAGCGTGTCGACGTCACCGACGACGAGCTCGATGCCGACGGGTTCGGCCCGCGTCGCCAGCACCGCGATCGTCTGCGGGTGCGTGTCGTGGTGCACGAAGAAGCGATCGCCGGCACCACGGGCCAACCGACGCGCCATCGTCATCGCCTCGGCCGCCGCGGTCGCCTCGTCGAGCAGCGAAGCGTTGGCGATCTCGAGCCCGGTGAGCTCGGAGATCATCGTCTGGAAGTTGAGCAGCGCCTCGAGCCGGCCCTGGCTGATCTCGGGCTGGTACGGCGTGTACGCCGTGTACCACGCCGGGTTCTCGAACACGTTGCGGGCGATCACCGGCGGCATGATCGTGTTCGTGTAGCCCATCCCGATCAGGCTCGTGAGCACCCGGTTCTTGCCGGCGAGCTGGCGGAGCTCGGCGATCACGTCGCGCTCACTCACCGGTCCGGGGAGCTCGAGTGGTGCCGAATCGCGGATCGAAGCCGGGACGGCCTGCGTCGATCAGCTCGTCCAACGACGCCACCCCGATCGTCGCCAGCATCGCCTCGACCTGCGACGGCGACGGCCCGATGTGGCGGGCGACGAACTCGTCGTCGGTCGAGAGGGGATCCGTCGCGCCGATTCGTCGAACTGGTCTGGGTGCTCATGGGGCTTCCTCCGATGCGAACTCGGTCCGCCCCGTGATGGACACGGCACGGCTGACGCCCCCGCTGTCATCGGTGCCTGAGAGTTTCACCCGTGCGGGCTTTCCCCGTCGGCGAGCCGGCGAGCCGACTGCTTTCCAGCGCGTGCCTCACCCATTCGGTCCGTTCGCCTGAGAGATTCCGGGGTGGTTGCTCCTTCGGCGCCGGCGACGCTGGCTGCGTCGTCGACTCTCCCGAGCGGGGTCATCGGCGGGGTCAGCGTATCGACGTCAGCAGCCCGACACGGTGATGGAGTAGGTACCCGGTTCACTCGCCCGGATCGCGTCGACCTCGGTCCACATCTCGATCCCGGTGGGTGGGTGGCCGCGCCACTCGTAGATCCGCACGTTGTCGATCGCGAGGAGACCACGGAAGGCCGGGGGAGTGATCACGTACAGCAGGGCGGCGTCGGCCGGCTTGCCGTCGACCGGGGCGAACACGTCGTCGGCGAGCTCGATCGTCATCGGGTTCCAACCATCGCCATCGGTGACGGGGAGCGGGATCTCGATGTCGCGGATCACGGTCGACTCCGGGTCACTGGTGGGATCTTCGTCGTCGACGGTGTAGACGACCAGCCGCAGTTCGGGTTCCTCGCCGCGCTCCCGCAGGGCATCGAGCGAGATCGTGTAGCTCGGCGGAGCATCGGCCGGCCGGCCCTCGTCGGTGTCGTACAGACGGTGCTCGGCGATGCCGACCCGGGCGACGAACCGTGCGCTCACCGGCTCGTTGGCGTCGGTGACGAGCTCGAGCGCATCGTCGTTGGGGTCGTCGGTCGGACCCTGCACGAGCGACCAGCGATCCGACGACTCTGGCGTCACCCAGTGCATCGGCTCACCACGATCACCGTCGGCGGTGTGGTCGTCGAACCCGCCCCACCGGAACAGATCGACGCCGTACTCGACTCCGTCCGGGAGCTCGTCGGCCCGGAGCAGCAGACAGGGCGGCAGCGTCGCCGGTTCGGTGGCGCCGACCACGACGTCAGAGGCGACCGGCTCGCGATCGAGTTCGATGACCCCGGAGTTGCGTTCGAATCGGACCGTCGCCCGTTCCATGCCCTCGGGTTGGTTCTCGACGAGGACGGCACCGACCTGGAGCGCTTCGATGCGCTCGCTCTCGGCCGGAGCGGCCGACCGGGCGTCGATGAGCCGGACGACGCGTTCAGCGGCTTCGCCCGTGACGGCCACGGGGCGGTAGTCGTCGATCATCACCGGCAGGAAGCGGGCCTCGACGAGCTCGCCGCCCGCCACGACCACGCGCAGGATCGCGGACGGGAACGTGGCGAGGAAGTCCTGATCGAACACCAGGTTGCCGAGGCTGTAGGCGATCAGGTGGCCGCGGTACCACTCGACGCCTTGCAGGACGTGCGGGTGGTGGGAGATCACCATGTCGGCGCCGGCATCGATGGCGGCCTGCGAGATGCGGCGCAGGAACGCGCTCTTGACCTCGGCGAACTGGAAGCCACCGTGGAACTGGGCGACGACCATGTCGGCGCCCTCGTCGCGCAACCGCTGGATCTCGGTGGCCATCGCGCGCGCCGAGTAGGGGGCTGCGCCGCCGTGGCCGCGCCGGGCGACCCAGTCCTGCAACTCGGGGTACGCGGCCGGGGCCGTGATCGCCGCCCACAGCTCAGCTTGCCCATCATCTGTGAGCGCCGGCGCCAGGCGCTCGAACTCGGCCCACGCGTCGCCGGCCCGTCTCGCAGCGGGCGCCAGGTACCCGTCCTCGCCCTCGGAGCCGTACGAGACGACCCGCGGTTGGTACTGCCACGCCTCGGTCGGCGGGAGGTCATCGGGGATCGGATCGTCCGCGGTCGGCAGCTGGTCGTTGACGAAGTCACCGTTGACGGTCGTCATCGACACGACGCCGACAGCAGTCCCCGCCGCGTCGACGAGCATCCCGCGCTCCGACTCGTCGGTCGTGAGGCCCGACCCCACGGCCGGCACCCCGGCCTCGCCGAGCGCCGCGAGCGTCGACGCCACGCCCGCGTCCTTCCAGTCGAAGGCATGGTTGTTGCCCAGCGTGACGAGGTCGACACCGAGCTCGTCGAGCATGTCGGCGACGACGGGCGGCGATTGGAGGAGGAAGCGCTTGCCCGGATACGCCTGCTCGTCGGGGAGGTCACCGACCACGGTCTCGAGGTTGACGATCGTTGCGTCGGCGGCCGACGCGACTTGGCCCAGGTCATCGACGACGCGCCGCGCCGAGGCCGAATCACGCACGACAGGGGTACCGGGTCGGGTCGGTTCCTCGTAGCGCCGGCCGAGCATCACGTCGCCGCCGAAGTGCAACGCGACGCGCTCCTCGCCGGCGGACCCGATCCGGTCGAGGAGACGGACCGTGAGCTCGCCGTCGCGCGGTCCGATCGCCACCGGTTCGGGCAGCACGCCGGGCGCGGTCACGACAGCGGCCACGGGACGGCTCAGCGAGAGCTGTGCCTCACCCTGCCCGTCGGTCTCGACGTCGGATCCGGTGGCGAGGTCGATGGCCGCTCCGGCGACGGCGGCGCCGTTCTCGTCCACCACGGTCACCGTCACGGTCGTCGTGTCGTCGAAGCGGCTCGATTCCTGCGGCCCGAACGTGCAGGCCGCGACCAGTGCCGGCAACGCGATGAGGGCAACCCGGGCAGGCGACATGACGACGGTGCAGCGTAGGACCGGGGCTCGGGCAGCTGGTGGAGTCCGTCGCGGGAAGTCAGCCGGTCACGGTGGCACGCGCGGCGCGGCGTCGGCGCTCGGCGTCGTCGCGCACCCAGCACCCGTCGAGGTGGTCGTTGACGAGTCCCATCGCCTGCATGAACGCGTACACAGTCGTCGGACCGACGAACGTCCAACCGCGCCGCTTGAGGTCCTTCGAGATCGCGGTCGATCCCGCGGTGAGCGCCGGGATCTCGGTGGGTGCCTCACCGAACGTCGCGTGGGGCCAGACGTAGGAGGCCAACGACCCGAACTCGGCGATCATCTCGATGGCGCGGTTGGCGTTGTTGATCGTCGAGCGGATCTTGCCCTGGTGCCGGATGATCCCGGCGTCGGCGAGCAGGCGGTCGACATCGGGCTCGCCGAAGGCCGCGACCGCGACCGGATCGAAACCGGCGAAGGCCGCTCGGAAGTTCTCACGCTTGCGGAGGATCGTCAGCCACGACAGCCCGGACTGGAAACCCTCGAGGCAGAGCTTCTCGAACAAGCGGTGGTCGTCGGTGACACCGAACCCCCACTCGGTGTCGTGATACGCCACGTAGTCGGGCGTCGAGGTGCCCCACCAGCACCGCGGCCTGCCATCGTCACCCACGACGAGATCCATCGTGTCAGCTCCCCGCGTTGGGCCGCATGGCGGCGATCGAGTCGGGATCAGGTGCGGCGATGTCAGCAAGGATCAGTCGATCGATCCCGCGCTCCGTCCATCTCGAGCCGCGCCGGGTGCTCTGCGTCGAGGAGTTCGGCATCCCACCACTCGTAGACGGTGCGGAGGAATGGCGAGCCGTCGACGTGCGCCGCGTCAGCCGCGGCGAGGAACTCGTCACGCCTCGGGTGTCCCCACCACACGTTGATGCCGCCGGCGCGTGCGCCGGCCAACGTCGCCAAACGCACACTGTTGACGCCGAGCAAGGTCGTCGGACGATGGCGGGGGAGCGGGAACGTCGCGAACTGCTCCGGGCGATCCGGATCGAACATCGTCTCGATCAGATCGAGGGTTGTGATCACCCTCGAATGACGCTCGTCGAGCGTGGCTGCGATGGTGGCTGCGACGGCGTGTTGCTCGGCGGCGTACTGGCTCGTGGGCGACGTGCCGGCGCCGAGGCCGAGCAGGAGCGGACGATCGGCGATGTCGCAGATGCTCGCCGCGGCGACCGCCAACACACCTGGCTCGCGGTTCCAGACGTTGGCCACCAGCGTGCCGAGCCCGATCGTCGTCGTCGTGGTCGCCAGCGCCCCGAGGCACGCGAAGCACTCGAGCATCCCCGAGCCGCGCATCGAGACACCCGCCAGATGATCGAGCACCCAGACCGCGCCGAATCCAGCGGACTCGGCGGCGAGTGTCGCATCCCTGAACAGCGGCCACGCCGCCGCTGCTGGGTTGAACTGCACGTCGATCTCCACGCCGCGTCCCGTCACTCGACCGTGCCGTACGAACCGACCGTGCCGGCCGCCGCGGTCGCAAGTACGTCGTCGATCGTGCCGTGCAACTCGGCGACGAAGCTGGGGATCAGGCCGTCGTGCACCGCGTTCACCGTGCAGTGCAACGAGTCGGGCGGCTGTTGACGGTCGACGTACCAACCCCGCCGCCACAGCTCATCGGCGACCGCGAAGACATCGAGCCGTTCCGGGTCGGCGGCGCCGAAGGCGACGAGCATCGCGTCGGGCGAGGCGCGCAACTCCAGCGCGGGACACGCCTCGATCGCCGCCGCGAGCTCGAGCGTCGCCCGCCGCGCCTGACCGGCCAGACGGAGGTAGCCGTCGTCGCCGAGGTGGTTCATCACCGCCCAGGCGGCAGCCATCGCTCCGCCACCCTTGGTACCGAGCACGCCCGACGAGCCGTACGTCCCACCGAGCCAGTTGCTCGTCACGAACGTCTGATGGCCGCGCAGCTCGCGGTTGCGGTGGACGATGACCGACGCTCCCTTCGTCGTGTAGCCGAACTTGTGCAGATCGACCGAGATGCTCGTCACACCCGGCACCGAGAAGTTCCACGGCGGAATCTCCTCGCCGAGACGCGTCAGGTAGGGGAGCACCATCCCGCCCATGCAGGCGTCGACGTGGCAGTTGATCCGCCGGTCGTCAGCCAGCGCGGCGATCGCCGCGATCGGGTCGATGACCCCCTGCGGGTACTGCGGTGCGGAGCCGACCACCAGCACGGTGTCGTCGTCGATCGCGTCGGCCATCGCGTCGACGTCGGCGCGCCAGTCGGCTCGGACGTCGACGCGTCGGCTCTCGAGACCGAAGTAGTGGCACCCCTTCTCGAACGCCGCATGGGCGCTCGCCGGCAACACGACGTTGGGCCGCGCGACACCCCGTTCCGACCGGCCACGCTCGCGTGCCGCCTTGACGGCCATCAGCAGGCTCTCGGTACCACCCGTCGTCATGAACCCGGCCGCTTGCGGGCCGCCGTCGAGGAGCGCGGCCACCATCGCGACCACGTCGGACTGGATCTTGCGCAGGCTCGGAAAGGCATCCGTGTTGAGCGCGTTGTCGGAACTGAAGCGCCGGTACGCCTCGTCACCGAGCGCCGCGACGTCGGGGCCGGCGTAGTAGGCGAGCGTGAACGCCCGCCCGTCCTTCCACCTGACGTCGTGCTCCTTCAATGCGTCGAGCTCGGCGAGGATCTCGTCGGCAGGGCGCGACTGGAGCGGCAGTGACATGCGCCGCGACTGTACGCGGCGAACCTCGTACCAGCGCCGCGGACGTCCGCACCGCGTTGTCAGCGCACGGGTCTCAGGGCAGCGATGTCAGGGTTGCGCCGGGGGAGTGGTGGTGCCGCAGCCGTTGATCGCCTTGACGAGCGGATAGGGGTTGATCGCCGCGCCACCCTTGGGATGCACCTCGAAGTGGAGGTGCGGGACGCCGCTGTTGCCGGTGGTACCGACGTAGCCGATGATCTGGCCCGCCTTCACCGGTGTGCCGAGTCCGACGCCGGGAGCGAAGTCGAGCAGGTGGGCGTAGAAGAAGTACGTGCCATCGGCCATCCTGAGGATCAAGCCGTTGCCGGTGAGTTGGTTGGTGCCGACCAAGTACTGCTTCGTGATGCGCCCATCGGCGACCGCGTACACGTTCTTGCCCTCGGCCGCGCCGATGTCGACGCCTTCGTGCAACCGGCCGGCACCGCGCGACACGTGCCACGTGTCGCCGAAGAAGCACTTGCCCTGCACGGGGAACGCCTGCAACGTCATCGATGGCGTCTCCGGCACCGCCGGCGCCGATCCGGGCGTCAACCCCAGGGCCTGGGCGGTCGCCTGGTTGACGACCCCGGTCGCCTGGATCCCCTTGGCCTTCTGGAAGGCGAGGATCGCCGCCGCCGTGCCGGAACCGAAGATGCCGTCGGCGCCGCCGCGAACCGTGATGCCGGCGTTGATGAGCGCCTGCTGGAGCGTGGTGACACGACCCCCACGTTCGCCGTAGGCCGCGAACCCGAGCCCGCCACCGGTGGCTGGAGCCGGGGCTGCCGCGGCGGGGACTGGTGCGGGTGTGCCCAATGCGGCGAGGGTTGCCTCGTCGACCCTGCCGTTGACCTTGATCCGCTGCGCGTACTGGAAGCTGGCGAGAGCGTTGACGGTGTTGACGCCGAAGGTGCCGTCGGCGTCGCCCTTGATCTTGAAGCCCCGGGCGACGAGCGTCGCCTGGAGTTGGCGCACGGCGTCGCCGGTCGCCCCGATCTTCAGCCCGAACAGCGGACTCGACGGCACCGCCGCGGGTGCTGCCGCTGGTGCCGCTGCCGGTGCTGCGGCGGGGACGGGGGCGGGAGTGCCCAATGCGGCAAGGGTCGCTTCGTCGACCTTGGCCGTGACCTTGATCCGCTGGGCGTACTGGAAGCTGGTGAGGGCGTTGACGGTGTTGACGCCGAAGGTGCCGTCGGCGTCGCCCTTGGTCTTGAAGCCGCGGGCGACGAGCGTCGCTTGGAGTTGGCGCACGGCGTCGCCGGTGGCGCCGATCTTGAGACCGAACAGTGGACTCGACGGGGCCGCCGCGGGTGCGTTGCCGGCCAGGGCGGCGGCGGTCGCTTCGTCGACGACGCCGGTGGCGCTGAGCCCCTTGGCCGACTGGAACTGCTTCACGGCGGCAGCCGTGCCCATCCCGAAGATCCCGTCGACCCCACCGCTCACGTTCATACCGGCGGCCACGAGCGCCTGCTGCAGCGACCGTACGGCATCGCCACGACTGCCCTGCTGGAGCCCGACCATCCCGGCGACCGTCGGCGCGGCATGGGCGACCGGTGGTGCCAGGACCACGGAGCCGATGCTCAGCGACGCGACCCCGACGAGCACGATCGCCCGGCGCCGCCGCGCCCGCGTCCGTGCATCGGCGAATGTATAAGGCTCGACAACAGGTCGATGGTCTGACAAACGCTTGTGCTTCAACATGTGAGGCCCTCCTCCAACTGGACGCTCTCGCTCATCGGTACTCCCGTTGCCGGGCTACAACAGCCGTCCTCGACCCGCTCGATTGGAGACGCCCTCCACCTCAGAGAGCGCACCGTAACCTCAGTCTTCACCATACGTCGAGACTTTTCGAGTCGGGAGTGGTCGAGTTGACATAACGATGATTATGGGCGATGCGCCCGGGAGGGGCAGGGAAGCCACTGCCGGCCGCCGTCGACCCGTCGCCCCCTTCCGTTCTGTCTGCTCCAGATGCAGCCACGCGCGATCTGAAGCAGACAGAACGACGCCCGAGGGAACCTGGCTGCCGACGCCAACTCGATCCCAGCGAACTGTCTGCTTCAAACCGCGGCAACGGGCATCTGAAGCAGACAGAACGGGAGGGTTTTACGTCATGACGGAATTCAGGGTGGGGGTGAGGGTGCGGAGAGTTCCCGGTCGCGCAGCGGGCGCGCCGCGTCGAGGACCCATCGCAGGATCTCGGTGAGCTCGCGGACGGTCGGCTTGGCGCCGGCGGCCCCCAGATCGCGGTCGGCGTCGTCGACGGCACAGGCGAGGACGTACAAGTCGTCGTGGAGCGCGTCGAGCTCGGCGCGGGCGATGACCAACTCCCCCTCGCTCAGTTGCAACTCGGACGCGCGTTGGCGGGCGACCCAGTCCCATTGCCGGCAGCGCTGCGAGCAGAACTCGCGTGGCCGGCCACGTCCGGTCGATGCGGGGAGCACCCGGCGGCACCACCGGCATCGTCGCTCCCCTGCCCCACTCCCCGTCGCCTCTTTCGTCATGACGAAATCATGGCAGGTCTCGACTGTGATTGCAACACCGTAAGGCTCAACTCGAAGGTGAGGCGGACCGGCGTCGTCCGGGTCAGCCGGCGACGATGTGATCGAGGCGCAGCTCCGGCTCGTCGGACTCGATCCGCTGCAGCCGGTAGCGACTCTCGAACAGTGCCACCAACTCGCCGTCGCCGCGTTCGAGGATCCGGATCCCGCCGATCTGGCGGAGCCGGTCGGCCGACGTCGAGTCAGTGAGCCGGATCGCTTCGTACGGTGAGCTCAGGACCTCGATGGGCGCGCCGAACTCGACATCGAGGCGGTTGGCGAACACCTCGAACTGGAGTTGGCCGACGGCCGCCAGGACGGGAGCGCTGTCGCTCATGTCGGGATCGCGGAGGACCTGGACCACTCCCTCCTCGTCGAGTTGCGCGAGGCCGCGGCGGAACTGCTTGTAGCGGCCGGAGTCGAGCGGCCGCGCCGACGCGAAGACCTCCGGGGAGAAACGTGGGATGGGCGGGAACCGGACCGGATCGCCGTCGTACAACGAGTCGCCGATGTTGAGCCCGGTCGCGTTCACGAGCCCGACGACGTCGCCGGGGAACGCCAGGTCGACGGTCGACCGCTCGGCGCCGAACACGGTCGACGCGTACTTCGTCGCGAACGGTTTGCCGGTGCGCTCCGACGTCAGGACCATGCCGCGCTCGAAGCGTCCCGAACAGATCCGCACGAACGCGATCCGATCGCGGTGCGAGCGGTCCATGTTGGCCTGCACCTTGAAGACGAAGGCCGAGCACGGCGAGTCGATCGGCCGCGGGACGCCGTCGATGTCGAGGCGTGGGCTCGGCGCGGGCGCGAGGTCGACGATCGACTCGAGCAGATGGCGCACGCCGAAGTTGGTGAGCGCCGAGCCGACGAACACCGGTGTCGACTCGCCCGCGAGGAACGACACCGGGTCGACGTCGGCCCCGATCGCATCGAGCAAGCCGCACTCGTCGACCGCGCGCGACCACGCGCTCCCCTCCTCGGCGGCCGCCCGCTCGCTGTCGATCTCCTCCTCGGGCGCGATGGCCGAGCCGCGGGTGGTACGCGTGAAACGGACGAAGCGGCCCGTCCGCCGGTCGATCACACCGTGGAACTCGCCGGGCTGCCCGACCGGCCACGTCGCCGGAGTCGGACGCAGATCGATCTGCTTCTCGATCTCGTCGAGCAGCTCGAGCGGGTCGCGCCCGGGCCGATCGAACTTGTTGAGGAACGTCAACACCGGCAGGCTCCGCGATCGGCACACCTCGAACAGCTTCAGCGTCTGCGGTTCGATGCCTTTGGCGCTGTCGAGCACCATCACCACGGCGTCGACGGCGGCGAGCACGCGATACGTGTCCTCGGAGAAGTCACGGTGGCCCGGTGTGTCGAGCAGGTTCAGGACGTGGGCGCGAAACGGGAACTGGAGCGCGGTCGACGTGATCGAGATGCCGCGCTTCTGCTCCATCTCCATCCAGTCGCTCGTGGTCGAGCGACGCCCCGCCCGCGCCTTGACCGAACCGGCCTCGCCGAGGGCGCCCGCGTACAGCAGGAACTTCTCCGTCAGCGTCGTCTTCCCGGCGTCCGGGTGACTGATGATGGCGAACGTGCGGCGCCGTCGCGTCTCGTTCGCGGTCACCGGGTCGAGGCTATCGACGCCTGACGCTCACGATTCGGTGAGCGACCCGGCCGCCTTCCACGCTTCCTCGACTCGATCGAGGCGACTCGAAGCCGACGATCGCAACCGGCCGGCGACCTCGGCGACGACGAGGTTCAAGAGGGCGAGGGTGCCGACGTGGCTGTCGAACGGCCCGACCGACCCGGCCGAGAGCACGAACGTGCGGTCAGCGCTGGCCGCGATCGGCGAGAGATAGCTGTCGGTCAGTGCGGCGATCCACATCCCCCGTTCGCGCGCCGTCGCCACGGCGTCGAGCACCCAGCTGTCGTAGCGCCGGACGTCGATGACGACCACGGTCGTCGACTGCGGAACCAAACTGATGTCGCGTCGAACCGCGACCTCGTTGCCGGCCAGCCGGGCGACGCCCGGTCGCAACAGCGCCAGCTCCCCGGTGAACTGGCGCGCCACCCCGTCGGACGCGTTGCCCGACAGCACCACGACGCCTGCCTCGAGGTCACCGAGTCGCTCGACCAGCGCCGCGAGCGCGTCGCTGTCGACCTCGTCGAGCGTCGCCTGCACGTTGCCGAGCTCCGTCGCCAGGTGGCGGGCCATCGTTCCGTCGCCGGTCTCGTCGCGGATCCGATCGGCCGCTGGGCGCAACTGGTGCAACAGATCGCGTTGCACCGACGACTGCAGGTCGGTGTAGCCGTCGAACCCGAGCTTGCCGGCGAGCCGTACGACCGTCGCCGCTCCGGCGCCGGACGCCGAAGCGAGGTCGGCGACGGTGCCGAAGCCCACCGCGTGGGGCCGGGCGAGAATCACCTCGGCAACCCTTCGTTCGGCGGCGGTCAGTTCGTTGCCGGCTGCCCGGATGCGCTCGGCCACTTCCATCGCGCCGAGACGGTAGCGCGCTACCCGTCGCACGGCGGCGGCGTGGACATACTGGGGGACGTGGACTTGCCCCCGGCGCCGAACTGTTCGTTCGCGAGCGACAACTTCGCCGGCGCCCATCCGCGAGTGGTCGAGGCCGTTGCCGCGGCCAACGTCGGGCACGTGATGGCCTACGGCGACGATGCTCACACCGCAGAGTGCGAGGCGCGTTTCCGCGACCTTTTCGGCCCCACCACGGAGACGTTTCTCGCGTTCACGGGCACCGGTGCCAACGTTCTCGCGCTGGCGACGATGTTGAAACCGGCGCAGGCGATCGTGTGCACGAACTGGTCGCACATCACGGTCGACGAGACCGGCGCCCCGGAGCGGATCCTCGGCGCCAAGCTGATCGGCCTGCCGAGCGACGACGGCAAGGTCCGCCCGGAGCAGCTCGACGAGCTCGCGCACCTGATCGGTGTCACCCACCACGCGCAGCCCGGCGTGGTCTCGTTGACGCAGAGCACCGAGCTCGGCACGCTCTACACGCCGGACGAGATCGCGTCGCTGTGCGAGACGGCCCACCGGCTGGGGATGTCCGTCCACGTCGACGGTGCCCGGATCGCCAACGCGGTCGCGGCACTCGGCGGCACGGTCGCCGCGTTGCGTTCGCTCACGGTCGACGCCGGCGTCGACGTCCTGAGCTTCGGGGGCACCAAGAACGGGCTCCTCGGCGGCGAAGCGGTCGTCTACCTGAACCCGGAGATGGCGACGTCGGCCCGCTTCGTTCGCAAGCAGGTCACCCAACTGGCATCCAAGATGCGCTTCGTCGCCGCCCAGTTCAACGCCCTGCTCGACGACGGCTTGTGGATCGAGCTGGCGACCCACGCCAACGACATGGCCGCGCTCCTCCACCGCCGCACTGCCGCCATCGACGCGGTCGAGCTCGGCGCTCCGCCGCGTGTCAACAGCCTGTTCCCACGTCTCCCGCCGGCGGCGATCGAACCGCTGCGTGAGTGGTGTTTCTTCTGGGATTGGGACGTCAGCAGTCACCAGGTGCGGTGGATGACGGCGTGGGACACGACGGCCGACGACGTCGAAGTGTTCGCGGAGGGCGTGGCGAAGATCCTTGCAACATGCAATTGACCACAGAATTGTCGACCGTTTAGTGTGCGGAGCGGGGGTAATCAGGTGGTTCCGGTCAGCAGGGGGCTTCGATGGTTGCAGTGGAGATCGTCAGCACACGGCAGGAGACCGACGACGATTGGATGCGGGACGCTGCGTGTAAGGGTCTCACTCACCTGTTCTTCCCCTCCCCCGCCGAGCGCCCCCAGGCGCGTGAGCGCCGCGAAGCGACGGCCCGCCAGGTGTGTCGCGGCTGTGCCGTGAACGCCACGTGTCGCGATTTCGCCAGGTCACAGCACGAATACGGGTTCTGGGGCGGCGAGAGCGAGGACGAACGCCACGCCGCCGGCTATCGCCTGATCGCACCGATCGGCGTGCGCGCCCGCTCCGCGGGCTGACCGCACCGTCGACGAGCGCCGTCGACACCGATGTTCGACGTCTGCGTCGTCGGCAGCGCCAACCTCGATCTGGTCGCCACCGCAGCCCGCGCGCCCGCGCCCGGTGAGACCGTTCTCGGTCACTCGTATGCCGAACACGCTGGGGGAAAGGGCCTCAATCAGGCGGTCGCCGCCGCCCGGTCCGGCGCCGCCACGGCCTTCCTGGGAGCGCTCGGCACCGATGATGCGGCGGCGCGGCTGCGTGACGTCCTGGAGCACGACGGGATCGACCACGCCGGGGTCCGCGTCGTCGACGGGCTCCCGAGCGGCCGGGCGCTGATCACGGTCGGTGACGACGGCGAGAACTCGATCGTCGTCGTCGCCGGCGCCAACGGGGCGGTCGTCGTCGACTCGATCCCGCCGACACGGGTGGTGCTCGCCCAGCTCGAGATCCCGCTCGACACCATCATCGAGGCGTTCCGTCTGGCGAAAGGAGCCGGGGCCACCACCGTGCTCAATCCGGCGCCCGCGGCGGAGCTCCCCGACGGGCTCCTGGAGCTGACCGACATCGTGATCCCCAACGAGCACGAGGCGACGCTCTTGGGCGGTCCCGAACACCTGCTCGAACGTGGTCCGACGACGGTCATCGTCACCCTCGGTGGTGACGGCGCCCGCTGGTTCTCGCCGACGGGGTCGACGGCGATCCCTCCCCTGACCGTGGAGCCGGTCGACACCACCGGTGCCGGCGATGCGTTCTGTGGCGCGTTCTGCGCCCGCCTCGCCGCCGGCGATCCGATCGATGTCGCGCTCACGTGGGCGACAGCGGCCGGGGCACTCGCCACAACGGTTGCGGGAGCGGTGCCGTCACTCCCCCATGCGGCGGCCATCCGCAACGCTCTCGACGAGCGGCGATGACCGCCGGCTTCAACCGATGCGGCGCAACCCGTCCCGGAACCTGATCGCCCGCGCGGCATAGCTCTCGACACCGCTGCTGATGTCCTCCGGGCGCGCCCGGCCGGGTTTGATCGTCGCCGGTGCGCCGACGGCGATCGCTCCGCTCGGCACGTCGACGTCGTACAACACGACCGCGTTGGCGGCCACGATCGCGCCGGTGTGGACGACCGAGCGGTGCAACACGATCGCCCCGTTGGCGACCATCGCACCGCTCTCGATGGTGCAGCCTTCGAGATGCGCGATGTGTCCGATCACGCATTCGTCGCCGACGATCGTCGGGTGCTCGGCGGTGGTGTGCAGCACGCTGTTGTCCTGGATGCTGCTGCGGGCGCCGATGATGATGTAACCGTCGTCGCCACGCAAGACCGCGCCAGGCCAGACCGAGCTCTCGGCCCCGATCGTCACGGAACCGATCACGACCGCGTCGGGATGCACGTAGGCATCGGGGTGGATCGAGGGAACCTGGTCGTCGAGGGCGTAGATCGGCACCCGACGAACGTACCGGAGCGCGTGACCGCCGATACGGATGAACCCACGCCCCGAATGCAGGGGGTACCGTTGCTCACCATGCCCCGCAGGATCGACATCGAGCTCACGAGTTCGCGTCCCGACGGCAGCTGGACATGGCGCGCCGCCGGCGCCCGTGAGCCGCGGGGCGTCGTCGACGCGTCGGTCCTTCCCGGTCAGCCGAAGATCGGCGACGAGTTCAAGGTCGAGGTCGAGCAGGAGATCGACGGCATCACCGTGCTCTCTGTCGTCACCAAGCCGCAGAAGACTGATCGCGAGTCGACGATCGAGTTGTTGCCGAGCGAGCAACCCTTCGAACCGGTCGTCCAGCAGCGCGCCGAGCGCGACAGGACGGACAGCGGCGAACGTCGACGCGGGAAGCGCCCGGAGCGCGGACGCGGGCCCGACGGTGCCGAGCGCGGCAAGCGTCCCGATCGCGGCAAGGGTCCCGATCGGGGTGACCGGCGCCCGGAGCGTGCCCAACGCGGTGAGCGTCCCGATCGCGGTGCGCGCACCGAGCGACCGGACCGGGGCGAGCGTCGCGAGCCGCGGCCCGAACGCACGCGACCCCACTTCACTCCCCCGCCCGAGTTGCCGCAGCGCCCGAAGCCGAAGCGGCTACGTCCCGGCAAGGCACATCGGAGCGCCGTTCTCGACGCGCTTCCCGAGGAGCAGCGGCCGATCGCCGAGCTCGCCCTGTTGGGGCTCGCGGCCGTACGTCAGCGGCTTCGCGACGACAACCAGAAGCTCCTCGCCGAAGGCAAGGCACCGATGCCGGAGGCCAGCGTGCTGAAGATGGCCGAGGAGATGCTTCCCGCGTTGCGAGTGGCCGAGTGGCTCGACCGGGCCGAGGCCGCGCGCGACCAGATCGAGCACCTCGACCTACGCGATCTCCGCAGCGTGGTGGCGTCGTCCGACGACCCGATGGTCGCGCGCGACGAGACCACCCGGCAGCTCGCGGCGGAGCTCAAGACGGCACTCGCCACGAAGCAGGAGCAGGAACTGCAGCTCTGGTTCGGCGACATCGACGCCGCGCTCCGCGTCGGACGCGTCATCCGGGCCCTGCGGTTGTCGTCACAGCCGCCGAAGGCAGGCGTTCCGTTCCCCACCGAGCTGGCCCAGCGTCTGACCGAAGGCGCCAACACATCGCTCACCCCGGCGGACGGGGCCGAGCGGTGGTGTGCGGTCCTCGAGGCGGCAGCGTTCTCCCCGATCCGGACCCACGTCGCGCCGAGCGGACCACCGGCGACCGTGGCCGACGAGCTGCGCACGACCGTCACCCGCCTGGCACCGGCATTGCCGCAGGTCGCCGCGATGTTCGGCATCGAGCCGGCCGCCCAACGCCTCGATGCCCAAACCCCTACGCCCGACATCCCGCCCCAAACCGACCAAGCCGGCCCGCAAACCCGACGCACCGCGTCAGAAGTCCGCCGCGCCCAAGGACGGCGCGTGCAGCCGACGAAGACCCCCGCCGCGGCCGACGCACCTGCCACAGACGACCCCGCCGACCGCCTTCGTCACCACCCTCCGCGCCCGACGCGGAACAAGGTGACCAAAGCGACGTCACACCGGATGCCGCACCGGACGAACCAGCCGCCGCCGAGCCGTCGCACCGAACCCGCAGCCCGAACCGCCCGTGTCACCGCCTTCCGCACCCGACGCGGAACCGACCGTCGACCGAACGCGAGCCGAACGCCGTGACGACCCGCGCCGCCACCGAACACCTCGACCAGCGAACCCACGCCGGACGTTCCGGCCGCCGCCGAGCCGCCACCCGAGCCCGCGCCCACGCCTTCGTCACCACCCTCCGCGCCCGACGCGGAAGACCGTGACCAGAGCGAGCGCGACCACGGCGACAGCATCGAGGCAGACCCTGCGGTCGGCGACATCCCGCCGGTCTGACGGGCGCTGGTTCGACCCGTCCGGGAGCGCGCCTCTACCATCGGCGCTGCATGTCCGACATCGTCACCTATGAAGTGCGTGGGCGCGTCGCGCTGATCACGCTGAACCGACCCGAGGCCCGTAACGCCGTCAACGGCGACGTCGCCAACGGACTGGAGGCGGCGATCGATCAGATGGAGGAGGATGACTCGGTCTGGGTCGGCGTCCTCTCCGCCAACACCGAGGGGCAGGAACGGCCCGTCTTCTCGGCCGGCGCCGATCTGAAGGCGATCAACGCCGGTCAGCAGGCATCCCTCGGCACGCGCCGTGGCGGTTTCGCCGGATACGTCTACCGCGAGCGCCGCAAGCCGGTCATCGTGGCAGTCGACGGGCTGGCGACCGCCGGCGGATGCGAGATCGTGCTGGCCTCCGACCTCGTCGTGGCGACCACGCGTTCGTCGTTCGGCCTGGCCGAGGTGAAGCGCAACCTGATCGCCGGCGCCGGCGGCTTGTTCCGTCTGCCGCGCGCCATCGGACAAGCGGCCGCGATGGAGGCGATCCTCACCGGCGAGCCGATCCCGGCCCAACGGGCGTACGACCTCGGGCTCGTCTCGCGACTGGTCGAGCCGGGTGCTGCCGTCGACGAGGCGTTCCGGCTCGCCGACCAGATCGTCGCCAATGCTCCGCTCGCCGTCTGGGCGAGTCGCAAGGTCGTGCTCGCCGCGGCGTACGCCGACGACGACGCACTGAAGCAACTGACGAACGATGAGTTCGCCGTCGTCCTCGCATCAACGGACACCCAAGAAGGGCTCACCGCCTTCATCGAGAAGCGGACCCCCAACTGGACCGGGCGCTGAGCTGCCGCGTCAGCTGTCGAGGCGCGTCGACACCGTGATCAAGCGCGCCGTGATTCCGGCGCGCTCGTAGAGGTTCTTGGTGTCGCGATCACCGGGGAGGGCCTCGCCCTCGAAGACCTGGGCACCGCGCTCGCGCGCGTGCGCCAGACCGGCCGCCAGCAACGCGTCGCCGAAACCCAGCTCGCGTGCGCCTGACGTCACGAAGACCTGATCGACCCGACTGATGTCCGGACCGTCGTCGACGACCACGACGTAGCCCACGAGCACGTCGTCGATGAAGGCGACGAAGACGGTGTCGGAGCCCAGCCGCAGGGGCCACGCCTCGCCGATCAGGGGGTGCTCCTCGAGCCACCGCCGCCCGCCTCGCTGGTCGATCAGCGCGTGTCGCGCCTCTTCCTCCAGGGCGGCGAGTTGGGCGACGTCGGCGGGCTCGGCGGTGCGGACGTCAGGGTCGATCACGTGAAGATCGGGCAGTTGTCGTCCCCGACCGGACAACCCGGTGCGTTCGGGCGTACGAGGAGGAAGCAACTCCCACAGAGCGTCTCGTCGGCCCGCTTGGGTTGCAGGCGATCGCCGGCCTCGGCGCGCTCCTCGGGCTCGTCGGCCTCTTCGTCGTCCTCGTCGTTCTCCTCGACGGTGACCATCCGATCCTTGAGGATCCGATCGAGGTCGGCCTCGACGTCGTCGGGCGACACGAGGTCCTCGTCGTCGTCGTCCTCCTCTTCGTCGGCAGCCGCGGTGGTGGGCTTGCGCCGTTTCTTGCGTGCCGCGGCGGTGTCGTCCTCTTCGTCGTCGGCTTCCTCTTCGTCGACCACGTCGTCGGCCACGACGTCGTCGTCGTCATCGACTTCGAGCGCGAGCAACGTGTCGTCGTCCTCGCTGAACGCGTCCTCGTCTGGCTCGACGTCGGCGTCGTCTTCTGACTCGACGTCCTCTTCGGGCTCGGCCGCTTCTTCGTCGGTCCCGTCGTCGTTGATCTCGTCGTCGTCGGCCATGTCGCGTCAGTCCTCACCCGGGGTTGCCGCGCCGGAGCATAGAGGCGGCGAATCCAGGAATCGCCAGCCGTCGTGTGACAACCGTCACACGACGCCCGGCTAGCGCGGTTGGCGGCGCGATTCGGCTCGACGCTCGGACTCGAGTCGTTCGAGCTCCGGCGCCTCGGTTGTCATGTGCACCATCGCATCGGCGATGGCGTGATGCCCGGCAACCGTGGCGATCTGGTGGTGCATCTCGAGCGCCACCCGTCGGTAGGCCGGGTGTCCCTGCGCCGACGAGCGGAGCTCGAGCATGTGGATCGCTTCGCGCGCGTTGAACTGCATGACGTACCGCAGGCGGTACGCCATCGCCACTGCGTACGGCGCCTGTTCGGGGTAGTCCGTGAGCAACACGTCGTGGAGCGCGGCCGACCGCGTCATCGCCGAGTCGAACAGCTCGGCGAGCCCCGCTTCGTCGATCAGGTCGGGTCGCACGTATCCGTGGTACGGGGTGAGGCGCTGCCACTCGATGGTGAGCAAGCGGTGCCGCTGCAGGTCGCGGAACGCCCCGTAGTCGGACAACACGTCGAAGCGGTACCCGACGCGTTCGAATGCCCGACCGGGCTTGTGACGGCGGTTCTGCCGATCGCCGACGTAGGCGCGTATCAGCGCGACGCGATCGTCGGCGCCGAGTCGCCGCACGCGTTCGAGCAATGCCGACTCCGGGAGGTTGGAGTGCGAATAGCAGATCGCCGCCAACAGCTTGTCCTCGGCATCGGGGTCCCAGTCGACGAGCGTCACCGAAGGCACCTGATCGACGGGCGTGCCGCCGAACAGTCGATCGACGACAGCCGCCGTGTCGGTGCGTGTCGATCCGAGGTAGTCACTCCACTGCCCTCCCCGGTCAGGGAGGTCGACGCGTCGCAGGAAGCTGGGGATGACCTTGCGCAGCTCGTGCAACATGAGCTCGGCGTACGCCTGCGCTTCAGGGAGCGGATGGGCGCGCATCCGCAGCAACATCGTCTCGAACGCCTGGCCGGTGCCGTAGATCCCCACGTTCGACATCGACGCCGCCGGCAGGATGCCGCGGGTGGCATCGAGTGCCTTGGCCCGCGTCGCTTGCCGGTACACGAACTCGCTGTCGTCGGCATGCCGCGGAATCGTCGTGCGCACGTGTTCGGTCACCGCCGCGACCGATGAGCTGTACGCGTCGAAGATGCGGTCCATGTCGCCGACGTAGCGGGTGCCGAGGCGGCTCGACAGCACGTGCGGATCGCGGAAGTAGCGGTAGCGCCCGCCGAGACGGGAGTCGTACGCGATGTACCGCGTGCTCTGCTCGAGGTAGCTCATCAGGCGGCCCCACTCGAGCACCTTGGTCAGCACGTTCGAGGCCTGCTCGCACGCCAGGTGCACGCCGCCCAACTGGGCGACGGAGTCGTCGCCGTACTCGAAGAACACCTTCTCGTAGAGGTCCTCGGCCCGTTCGAGGCCGACGGTCGCGTCGATCGTCTGATCGCCGGCGACGTCGAGGTCGCCGACGAACTCGTCGAGGAACAGACGCCGCAGGCTCTTCGGGCTGCGGCTGTAGCGCGCGAACAGGGCGCCCTTCACGACCTCCGGGAGGTTCACGAGCGCGAAGACGGGCCCGTCGAGATTGGTGAAGTAGCGCCGGAGGACGTCGCTCTCCTCGGTCGTGAAGTCCTCCGGCACGTAGACAGCCACGAGGCGTCATGCTAGGAGGCCCGCCCCGAGTCCAAGGGGATGGCTCGTGGCGCCAAACCTCCAACCTCAGATGTGCAGGTGAAAGGCGTCCGCCTCGACCGTCACGGTCAGCTGGCGGACCTCGCCATGCCGGCGCCCGTCGACATAGAGCACCAACGGCTCCGCGAAATCCCACGTCTCGGCGGCGCGCTGGGAGACACGGATCGCCGGGTGCGGGACGTGGGTGCCCGACGGCAATCGCCGCCAGGCCTGTACCCGTGCCCGCACCGTCATCGCCTCGTCGACGTCGAGCACGTCTGCCCGACCGTCGTTGGGATGACCGCGTGGTGCGACATCCCAGCGCCCGAGGTGCTCGCAGTTGAACACACCGACGATCGGTCCGCGCCACCACGAGCGGCGGGCGACGACATGGGCGACCGCGCACAGCTCGACGCCGTCAGCCACGACGCGGAGCACGTCGAGCGGGACGCGCTGCACCGTCGGCCCGTCGCCGCCGTCGCCGAGCGTGCGATGCAGATCTCCTGCCGCCACGGCGAGGGGCGCGCTCGACCCGCTGGCGACGAGCTCGGCGAGCTCGGCGTCGGAGTCGACGACGACGAGTCCTTGGGGCCGGGCGACCGGCTCGCCCCAGTCCGCACCCTTTCGAATGGTCACGTCATGATCGTCATCGTCAGACCACCGATGACGGTGACGCCGAATCGGCGACGACGTCACGGAACGCGGCGTCGGCGGCGTGCCGGGCGGCGCGCCGCGTGTCGGGATCGGGTGCGACGATCGCGATCTGGTTCAGCAGGTCGATCAGCTGCTTCATCGTCCTGACGAAGTCGCCACCTGTCAGCTCCTCGTCGGCGACCACCTGCGCGAACGTGTCACCCGCGATCCACGCGTAGGCGACGGCGATGAACGTCGGTTCGGGCGGGCGGTGCTCGGCGAGGCCGTGGCTGCGTTCGATCGCGGCGAGGTCCTCGCTGACCGCGGCGATGCTGCGCCACCTGCGCTTGATGCCGTCCGAGGGGAACCACGGCCGGGGCGGGTCGTCGGGTGCCCGATGCTCGTAGATGAACGTGGAGACGAGCCCGGCCAGCTCGGCGGGAGTGAGGTCGTCGAGCAGCTCGAGCCGCAGACACTGGGTGACCAACAGATCCGACTCGTGGAACGTCCGGGCCAGCATCGCCCCCGCCTCGGTGAGGGCCCATGCCTCGCGGTCGACGTAGCCGAACGTCGACAACACACCCAGCACGCCGTCGAACTCCCTCGCCAGCGACTGGTTGTGCCGTTGGACGCGGCTCTCGAGCTCGACGATCTCGCGCTCGACGCGGTCAGCCTGTCCGGCGGCCCGGATCCGTGCCCGGAGGTCGGGATCGGCCTCGACGGGGTGCATGCCCGACCGGGTGTCGAACACCGGCCGCTCCACCTTCGACGCCCGGCCGTCGTCGTTTCCCCTCGATGCGAGCTTGGCGTTCTTGACCCGCCGCCCGACCTCGCGGCGGTAGTCGTGGCGGTTCGGGGCGTACGGGGTCGGAAGCGTCACCGTGGCCAGCTGCCGTGGCGGCATCCCGAAGTCGGCGGCCGTCAATTGGATCGAATCGCCGCCGGCGGTGATCGTCGTCAGGCGCAGACCACCCTTGCGATGCGCGCTCGCGACCACGGCCGCCGGCCCGCGGTACTTGCCCTTGTTGACATACACCACGTTGCCGGGGCGCAGCTTCAGCATCGCCAGCTCGACCGGATCGTCGCGTCCGCGCGGCTCGCGGGCCTGTTCGATCGCCTGCCGATACTCGGCGATGTCGCCGAACGGGCTCTGTGCCTCCTCGCGCAGCCCGGCCAGCCGGATCCGTTGGCGTTCGAGACGGGTCTCGATGCGCACCACGTCGCGATCGGCCTGGAACTGCGCGAACGACAGGTTGAGCAGGTGGTGGGCCTCCTCGTCCCCGTAGTTGCGCACCAGGTTGGCGGCCATGTTGTAGGTCGGCCGGAACGCGGAACGCAGATGGAACGAACGGCTGCCGGCGAGCTCGGCGACCGCTTCGAAGCGCACGAAGGGGCTCCACGACACCACCGCGTGCCCGAGTTCGTCGATACCCCTGCGGCCCGCCCGCCCGGTGAGCTGGGTGTACTGGCCGGGCGTCAGTTGCTCGTGGTGGTCGCCGGTGAACTTCGTGAGCTTCTCGATCACGACGGTCCGAGCGGGCATGTTGATCCCGACGGCGAGCGTCTCGGTGGCGAACACCACCTTCACGAGGCCCTCGACGAAGCATGCTTCGACGACCTCCTTGAACGGCGGCACCATGCCGGCGTGGTGGGGCGCGAGCCCGGCCTCGAGCTCGGACAGGAACTGTCCGTAGCCGAGCACCGCGAGATCGGCCGGGTCGAGCGAACCGAGGCGGGCGTCGGCAATCTGCCGGATGCGGTCGCGCTCGTCCTCGGAGGTGAACCGCAGCCCGGCGTCGAGACACGCTCGTGCGGCTTCGTCGCACTGGTTGCGACTGAAGATGAAGTAGATCGCCGGCAGCATGCCGCGGGAGTCGAGCAACTCGACCGTCTCGATCCGGCCCGGCGTGTACAACGTGCGCCGCCCACTCCCCCGCAGCCCGCGCTCATTCGGCCGGCCGCGCCCGAATCGGACCGCGGACGCGTCGAGTCGTGCGGCATCCGGGTTCGCACGGTGCTCGACGAACGTCGGCAGCAGGTGGAGACGATCATTGGTGCGGTCGCCGACGAGGTAGAGGTTGTCGAGCCGGACCGGGCGCCGCTCCTCGATCACGGCATCGGTCGGCCCCCGCACGGTCCCGATCCACTCGGCCAGCTCCCGCGTGTTGCTGACGGTCGCCGACAGGCAGACCAGCTGCACGTGTCGCGGAAGGTGGATGATCACTTCCTCCCACACCGGACCGCGATACGCGTCCTGCAGGAAGTGCACCTCGTCGAGGACCACGACCCCCAGACCATCGAGGCGTTGCTTGCCTCCATAGATCATGTTGCGCAGCACCTCGGTCGTCATCACGACGATCGGCGCGTCACCGTTGATCGAGTTGTCGCCGGTGAGCAGCCCGACCTCCGACTCACCGTAGAACTCGACGAGGTCGCGGTACTTCTGGTTGGAGAGCGCCTTGATCGGTGCCGTGTAGAACGCTCGTGCGCCGCGTCGTCGGGCGAGCTCGATGCCGTACTCGGCGACGACCGTCTTGCCGCTCCCGGTGGGTGCCGCGACGACGACGTGACGGCCATCGTCGAGGGCGTCGAACGCTTCGATCTGGAACCGATCGGGCGGGAACGCGTATCTCGCCAGGATCTCGGGCCGGTCAGTGCGCACGACCACGACGTCGCCTCATCTCAGGAACTGGCGGCTTCGGACTTGCGCCGGCGACGCACGATCACCCATCCGACGAGGACCGACAGGAAGTACAGGACGATCATCGGGAGTGAGAGGGCCAACAGCGAGATCGGGTCACCGGACGGCGTGATGACCGCGGCCAGCACGAAGATCCCGACGATCGCGAACCGCCAGTATCCGAGCAACGACCTCGGTGTCAGCACGCCGACCATCTGGAGGAACACGAGCAGGACTGGGAACAGGAAGCCGACGCCGAACGCGGCAACCATCAATCCGACCAGTCGTACGTACCTGCTCACTTGGAACGCCTGATCGACGTCGTTGCCGCTCCACGAGATCAGGAACTCCAGCGCCTTCTCGAGCGTCGCGTAGGCGATGAACCCGCCGAGCAGGAACAGCAGCACGGACGACATCACGAACGGGATCGCGTACCGCTTCTCCTTGGCATGGAGGGCGGGCACGATGAACCGCCACAGCTGCCACATGATCACCGGGAGGGCGAGGATGACCCCGCCGTAGGTCGCGATCCTCAGCCGGGTCGACAGGCCTTCGAGAGGATCGAGGGTGAAGAGCCTGACGCCGTCCTCGGTGTACGACAGGCCGCAGAACTCAGGGCCTCGGCGCTCGCACAGGTTCTCGTACGGCTGCAGCAGGAACTCGAGGACCGGGTCGTAGAACGCAAGGATCAAGATCGCACCGACGACGACCGCCAGCGCGGCGCGGATGATCCGGACGCGCAGCTCGGCGAGGTGCTCCGTGAGCGTCATCGCGTCGTCGGGTGTCTTGGCCACGGGTCGCCGCGACCCGCGCCGCCACGGGCGGATCATGCGTCGTCGGCCTCACCGCGATCAGCTGGTTCGTCGTGTGGGTCCTCGGATACCCGGACTGGGTCGATGTCGTCGGCACCAGCCGGCACGGTGTCGTCACTGTTCGCCTCGACAACGTCGACCGCCGCGCTGTCATCACTGTTCGCCTCGACAACGTCGACCGACCGCGCTGTCATCACTGTTCGCCTCGACAACGTCGACCGCCGCGCTGTCGTCGTCGGCGAACGGCACGTCGTCGGTGGGCACGCTGTCTGGATCGGCCGGTGCAACGCCG
>CAVRNI010000046.1:0-72135 GCA_963722415.1 Ilumatobacteraceae bacterium | reverse complement strand
CACATTCCAGCCCGGATGGCGCTGGTCCGAATGCATCAAGCCCGTCGTCGGAACCGATTCGTGTCAGGTCGAACACGTCGGATATGTGGTGTCCGGAGGCCTCCACGTAGAGCACGACGACGGGACCACCGGCGAGGTCACGGGCGGCTCCGTGTACCGGATCGCGCCCGGCCACGACGCCTGGGTCCGTCGGTGACGAACCAGTCATCGTCGTCGAGTTTCAGGTGCAGCCACCTACGCAAAGCGCTGACCGCTTGATACCGAGACGTTCCCGGGGCGCCGAGTTCCAGTCGCTGGCGAACTGTTGGCGATGGGCTGACACCGGACAGGTGCCCCGGGTTCCCCGCCGGCTTCTCGGCCGAGGCGTTCGAGCGGTTCACCAGAGCCGACGCCAGCCGCACACGCACGACCGGCGGCGCCGGCCTCGGGCTGGCGATCGCACGCGGTCTGATCGAGGCCCACGGAGGCAGGATCTGGATCGAAGGGCCACCCGGCGGTCGTGTCGCGTTCGAGCTCCCGCGGAACGGTCGGTAGTCGGCAGCGTCGCCGGCCCGGCTCGAACCGCGCCCACCATGTCAGGTTCGTCCGACCCACTAGCTTCGGTCGTGTGAGCGCGTCGTACCTCGACGAACTGGGCGACGACGACGCGATCGTCGCCGCGGTTGCGCGGCGGTGACGACAAGGCGTTCGCCGCACTCATCGACCGGTACCACGCGACGATGCTGCGTGTCGCCCGCGGCTACGTGGCCACCAAGGAGGCCGCCGAGGACGTCGTCCAGGAGACCTGGCTGGGTGTCATCCGTGGCATCGACGCCTTCGAAGCACGCTCGTCGCTGAAGACGTGGATCTTTCGCATCCTCGTGAACCGGGCCAAGACACGTGGCGAGCGTGAATCGCGGACCCGGCCGTTCTCGTCGCTGACAGCCGAGGTGGACGAGCCGGCGGTCGATCCGAGCCGCTTCATCGACTCCGGCCGCTGGCAGGGTTTCTGGTCGGCCCCACCGACCCGGCACGCGATCCCCGAGCAGCACGTCCTCGCCTCCGAGGCGAGTGATCGTGTGTTGCGCGCCGTCGACGGTCTGCCACCGAATCAGCAGGTGGTGATCACCCTGCGCGACATCCAAGGGCTTTCCGCGGCGGACGTGTGCGATCTGCTGTCGATCAGCGAGGCGAACCAGCGGGTGCTGCTGCATCGTGCCCGCAGCAAGGTTCGGGCCGTGCTCGAGGTGTACCTCGACGACCGGGCGGTGAAGAGCTGATGCTGCAGCCAGAGGTCCGTTGCGTCGAGTTCGTCGACGAGGTCACCGAGTGGATGGAGGGCGGCCTCACCGACGACCAACGCCTGCTGCTCGAAGAGCACCTGTCGATCTGTCCGCATTGCACCCGCTACCTCGACCAACTGCGTGCCGCGCTGGCGCTGCTCCACGACGCCGACGAAGTGCTCGGCGAGTCTCCACCCGCGTCGGCTCGGGATGAGTTGATGGCGGCGTTCCGCGAGATGCGACGAGACTGACCGTCTCAGACGAGGGCGAGTCGCTCGCCAGCCACGCTGACTGGAACACCCGCTCGCCGGCGTAGGCGGTGTCGTACTCGGCCCGCCCGCCGTCGGCCCCGGCGGCCGCGTGGCCGGCCGCGCAGCACGCCACGAACGGCGCTTCGGCCGGCTCGCCGCGGTCGACGAAGAACGCCGCGTCCGCCGCGAACGTCGCCGCCGGCCCGGCCACGCTCGTCTGGTCGACCGCCTCGAACGAGGTGCGGCGCAACGCGGCCAAGGCGTCGATCGTCGTGCATCGCCGCGAACTGGTCGGCCAGCTGCGTCGTGCCCGGCGCGGCGCAAGGCGGGCACGGCGAGGTCGCGGCACCGCCACGCGCTCAGCTCGCCAAGGGCGCGCACCGCGGCCGCGTACTCGTCGATCCGGCGGACCAGGCGCCCCCGTCGGGCGACGACCTTGTGGCGGGCCTTGACGATGTCGCCGTCGAGCTCGATCTCCCACAACTGGGCGGCGAGCCACCACGACAGATCGGCCGGCGTGCAGCCGTGCACTCCGTCGCGACACTGACGGACGCTAGCTGCCTCGACCCACGCGCCCGGTGACGGCCACGACACACCGGTGTAGGGGCTGCGGCCCTGTGCGTCGAGGAACTTGTAGGCCCGCACGGACCCGGAATGTACCGCGCCATGCCCGAACGCCGTCGACGCTCGGTGTAACGCTCCGTCCCCTCGGGAGACTGATCCGATCGGAAGCCAACCGAAAGGGGACAGACCATGGAGTTCATTCAGATCATCGAGTGCCGCACATCGAGGTTCGACGAGCTGACCGCGCTTGAAGACGAGTGGGAGCAGGCGACCGAGGGCAAGCGGACGCTGCGCCGTTCGATCATCACCCGCGACCGCAACGACCCGAACCGTCACCTCGTGCTCGCGTTCTTCGACTCGTACGACTCGGCGATGGTGAACTCGAACCTTCCCGAGACCGGCGAGTTCGGGCAGAAGCAGGCCGCGCTGCTCGACGCGCCGATGGTGTTCACCGACCTCGACGTCGTCGACGACCGATCCTGAGGGGCCCCCGTCGATGACCACGTCGCGTGACCGATCCAACGACATCGGTCCCTCGTGACGGACGCCACCGTCGACCTGTTCCCGACGTTCCCGTGTACGAGCAGCGATTGCCAGTCGGCGATCCGGCCGCTCATTGAGCCAGCCGACAGCGTGCATGCGATTGCCGGCTCCCCAGCGGCAGTCGTCGCGTGGACCGCTTGTCGCCCGGGTTCGGTGTGATCGGTTCACGCGGATTCAACGCTCTCTGGCCTCCCGTAACGTCGAGCTGGTGGTGTCGGGGTCTGAGGGCTCGCCGGTTCGGCTCGCCGAGATCGTGGCCGCGCTGTCGCTGGGGATCGACCTGGGCTTCGGCCAACCGATGGAGCACGTCCTGCGGCAGTGCCTGATCGCGCTGCGGGTCGCCGAGCGGATCGGCCTCGACGACGAGGCTCGGGCGGCCGTCTACTACAGCGCGCTGCTGGTGAACGTCGGCTGCCACTCCGACGCCCACGAGCAGGCGAAGTGGTTCGGCGACGACATCGCCTTGAAGGCGACCAAGTTCGACTACGAGCCGCGCTCGGCCGGCGAGGCGCTGGGCATGGTGCGCCTGCTCGGCGCCGGCGGACTCACCGCTGCATCGGCTCCGCACCGGCATCGAGTTCGCCGTCTCCGGGCGCCGCGACGTCGACGACATGCTCGCCCAGCACGCCGCGCTGGCCCGCCAGCTCGCCGAGCGGCTCGATCTGCCCGACGACGGTCGGCGACGCGTTGGCGTGCTCCTACGAGCGGTGGGACGGCAAGGGCTGGCCGGGTGAGCTCGCCGGCGACGGCGCTCCCGTCGCGTCGCGGATCGTCCAGCTCGCGGAGTACGTCGAGGTCGCCCACCGCACCGGCGGCGACGACCGCGGCCCGGGCGATCGCCGAGCGGCGCAGCGGCACGCAGTTCGACCCGACCCTCGTCCGCACCCTCTGCGACGCACGCCGACGAGATCTTCGACGGGCTGGCCGAGGTCGGGACCTGGCAGACGGTGATCGACGCCGAACCGGCGCTCACCGTCGTGCTGTCCGGCGCCGAGTTCGACCGGGCGCTTGCAGGCGATCGCCGAGTTCGTCGACCTCAAGTCGCCGTACATGCTCGGCCACTCCCGCGCCGTCGCCGAGCTCGCCGCCGCCGCCGGTCGCCACCTCGACCTCGGCGACGACGAGATCCGCACGCTGCACCGGGCCGGGCTCGTGCACGAGTTCGGCCGGCTCGGCGTCTCCAACGCCATCTGGGACAAGCCCGGCCCGCTCGGCGCCGGCGAGTGGGAACGGGTGCGGCTGCACCCCTACTACGCCGAGCGGATGCTGCAGCAGTCCGACGCCCTGGCACCGCTGGCGCGGATCGCCGTCGCAGCAGCGCGAGCGGCTCGACGGTTCCGGCTACCCCCGCGGACTGCCCGGCAGCGCCATCTCGCCGCTCGCCCGGATCCTCGGCGCCGCCGACGCCTACCAGGCGATGCGGGAGGAGCGCCCCCACCGCGCCGCGCTCGACGCGCCGACGACGCCGCCGGCGAGCTGCGGGCCGCGGTCCGGGCCGGCCACCTCGACGGCGACGCCGTCGACGCCGTCCTCGCCGCCGCCGGACACCGGGTCCCCCGCCGCCAGGAAGGCCCCGCCGGGCTCACCGCCCGCGAGGTCGAGGTCCTCACGCTCGCTCGCCCGAGGCCTGTCGAACAAGCAGATCGCCGCCCGGCTCGTGATCTCACCCAAGACCGCCGGCAACCACATCGAGCACATCTACACCAAGATCGGCGCCAACAACCGGGCCGCGGCAGGCCTGTTCGCCATGCAACACGGCCTGCTCCCCGAGGAGGGCTTCCCGACCGGTTCGTGACGAAGATGAGGCGAATCCCCCATGCCCGGTCACACGTCTGGGCGCATGATCCGGTGGACCTCTGAAGGGAGCCCACCATGATCAACGCCGACAACCCTGGCCGAACGTGGAGCCCAGACCGTGCCTGCCAACGGCATCGACATCGCCTACGTCGAGGCCGGCGACGGGCCCCCGCTCGTCCTGCTCCACGGCGGCTTCGCGTCGACCGGCCCGCTATGGGCCGACAGCCCCGTCGCCTACGTCGCCCACATGGCCACGCTGGCCAAGCACTTCCGGGTCATCGCCCCCGACACCCGAGGCGGTGGCGCCACCGTCCACGGCGACGGCTCAGCATCGTTCGCCGTGCTCGCCGACGACGTCCTCGCGCTCATCGAGGCGCTCGGCCTCGACCGGCCCTTGCTGGCCGGGTTCTCCGAAGGCGCCGCCACCGCCACCATCGTCGCGATCCGCCAGCCCGATGCGGTCCGAGCCCTGGTCGCCCAGGCCGGCTACGACATCTTCAACCCCGAAGCGCCCGTGTTCGCCATGGGACGCTCGCTATTCGGGGGCAACCCCGAAGCCACCCAGGCCGACCCCGACGCCGCCGAGGCCGCCTTCCAGGGCGTGCCCCGCATGGCCGCCACCTTCGCCACGATGAAAGCCGACTACGACAGCGCCCAGGGCAACGGCCACTGGCGCCGGTACCTGCAGCTGTTCTTCGAACGGGCGACGCGCTCGCCCGGATACACCTTCGACGACTACCGAGCCATCACCACGCCCACCCTGATCCTGACCGGCGACCGCGACCACTTCTGCTCCGTCGAGGAAGCCGCGATCGCCTATCGCAACCTCCCGGCGGGCGAGCTCGCCGTCCTGCCCAACACCGAGCACGACATCACGCCCACGGCGGTGGAGACCACGATCGACTTCCTCCTCCGTCACCTCGACGCCTGACCAACCGACACGCCGAGCCAGAAGGAACTGCCATGGGGATCTACCGAGACAAGGTGCTGCCGCGCATCGTCGACAAGGCCTGCGGGATGAAGGTCGCCGAGCCGCTACGAGCGCGGGTTTGCGCCGGCCTGCACGGCCAGGTGCTCGAGATCGGTTTCGGCAGCGGACTCAACACAGCGCACTACCCCGCCGCCGTCACCGGCGTGGCCGCCATCGAACCCTCCGATCTTGGCTGGAAGTTGGCGAGCGAACGGCTCGCCGCCACCACCATCCCCGTCACCCGTTCGGGGCTCGACGGCCAGAAGTTGCCGCTCCCCGACGACAGCTGCGACACGGCCCTGTCCACATGGACGCTCTGCACGATCCCCGATGTCGCCGCCGCCCTCGCCGAGGTCCGACGGGTCCTGAAGCCCGGCGGCACCCTCCACTTCGTCGAGCACGGCCTCGCGCCCGACGACAAGGTGCAGCGCTGGCAGCACCGACTCGAGCCGATGCAGAAGCGAGTCTTCGGCGGCTGCCACCTCACCCGCCCGATCGCCGACCTGCTCACCGACGCCGGCTTCACCATCACCGAGCTCGACGTGTTCTACGAGGACGGCGCCCCCAAGATCCTGGGAGCCGACTCCCTCGGGGTGGCGGCCGCTCCCGGCCATACGGCCGGTGATGGTCACGCTCCTTGACTGGCCTCTTGGACAGCACCCGACCGGAGAGGCACGGTTGTCGAGGCCCGCGGGGATGTGAATGGTCCCGCCTATGTCTGCCAGTGACGCGCTCGATGTTCTGTACGCGTGTCCTCGACGTCGACACCCGAAACCGTTTGCCCGCGTTCGATCAGCACCGGTCCAGCAACCTATCGATCGACACACCAGACGTTGTTCCACCGAGTTGAAGTCGCGAGATGCAACCCGTTGACCAGCGCTGTTGATGTATCCGCCGCCGCGGGTATCGGAGTGGCTGGGTGTTCTGTCGAATGTTCCTCCGGGTCCCGATGGTCGGGACCGATCGAAGGAGGACACTCATGAACGGTTACGTAGCCCAGCGGCGAGGCCGTTTCTACGCCGTGATCTACGAAGGCCGAGACCCGGTCACCGGAAAGGAGCTGCGACGCTGGCATCCCGCCGGCACCGACCGCGCCGAGGCCGAACTGCTCGCCCGCAAGCTCGCCGCCAAGGAACAGGCACGGATCGGTCCGACCCGATCGTTGACGTTTGGCGCCTACCTCACGACCCAGTGGCTCCCGGCCAAGAAGCTGCACCTCGCTGCCAGCACCTATCGGGGCTATGAGCGCAACGTGAAGCTCCACGTCCTCCCCTGCTCGGCAGAGTCGCACTGCGCCGGCTGCGCTACCAGCAGATCGAAGCGCTGTACGACAAGCTCCTCCACCCCGCCGATGGCCGAGGCCTCCACCCCAAGACCGTCTACGAGATCCATCTGCGTGATTCGGGGCTGCACTCGCCGACGCGGCGCGTCGTGGACTCGTGACTCGCAACGTCGCGACCATCGCCCAAGCACCCAAACAACGCGCGCTGCAACGCACCGAAGGCCAATCGTGGACCGACGCCGAACTCCGCCAGTTCCTGCGCACCGCGGCAGGTCACCGACACTTCCCGATCCTGTGGCTCGCCGCGAACACGGGCATGCGCCGCAACGAGCTCCTCGGTCTCAAGTGGCACCGACATCGACTTCAACAAGCAACGACTCGCGCTCAACCGTGGGCTCGTCGCGATCGGCTACGAAGTCCACCAGACCCGCGGCAAGACCAAGACCGCTCGACGCAACATCGCCCTCGACAACACCACCCTCGCCGTGCTCGACGGTTGGCGCGCCCTCCAAACCGCCGAGTTCGCAGCCGTCGGGATCGACAACGACGAGCAATGGGTCTTCACCACCGGCAACGGCACCACCGTCCACCCGCACGCCGTCAGAGAGTCGTTTCTCCGAATCGTGAACAACGCAAACGTGCGCCGGATCCGATTCCACGACCTGCGCCACACCCACGGCAGCCTGCTCATCCAAGCAGGCATCCCAGTCAAAGTCGTCAGCGAACGGCTCGGCCACGCCAACATCGCGTTCACGATCCAGACCTACCAACACCTACTGCCCGGCATGCAAGCCGACGCCGCCACCACCACCGAACGTCTCGCCACACCCGTTCCCACGGACGCCGACCCACACGGTGGAACATCGCAGGAACACCCGGAAGAAGTCCGCCTGAACCGGGAGAACACCCCGGCAACGATGAAGGCCCAGGTCGCTGACCTGGGCCTTCATCACTCAATTGGTGGCGGGGGCAGGATTTGAACCTGCGACCTTCGGGTTATGAGCCCGACGAGCTACCGGACTGCTCCACCCCGCGTCGTTGAGACCGTCATTCTAGACCCTGTTCCGGACGCCGACAACCGCGGACGCCCAGGCCGCAACTCGGTGCGTGTGGTCTCGGCTTCCGAGACGGAACGCCGCCGAGAACCTCACGGGTGAGCGCCGGGTCGGTGGGCGTCGGCGTTCTCGGTGCGGTCGGTGTCGGCTTCCGAGACGGAACGCCGCCGAGAACGCGGTGGACGAGACGGACGCTCGGTCAGAGGGCGGCGTCGGGCGCGCGATCGAGGCCGGTCGTGACCCGGCCCGCGTGCTTGGAGGCGGAGGGCGTCGAGCGGGGTGCCGCTGCGACGGTCGACGAGGACCGGGTCGACGACCGCCCCGGTGTCGGTGTCGACGATCGTCGTCGGCGGGTCGTCGTCGCGCACCCACTGGTCGCCCCATTGCATCAGCGTGACGACGACTGGCCGCAACGCCCGACCCTTCGGTGTCAAGACGTACTCGACGCGCTCGGGGCGGTCCTGGTACGGGCGCTGTTCGAGCACGCCCCGCTCGCACAGGTGGTCGAGCCGGGCCGACAGCGTGGCCCGGGGGATGCCGAGGCGGGTCGAGAACGTCTCGAAGCGCTTCACGCCGAGCAACGCGTCGCGCAGGATCAACATCGTCCACGGGTCGCCGACGATGTCGAGCGCCTTGGCGATCGAGCAGTCCATGCGGTCGAGTGGCTTGCGTTTCATCGGCCGGCCTCCTAATCCGCTACCGCGACGGCGACGACTGACGCGTCGACATCGAGCGGGTCGGCCGCCGATCTCGGCACCGTCCGCAACGGAATCGACAGCAGCGTCGTCAGCAACCCGCCGGCGACGATCATCCACCAGATCCGATCGAACCGGGCCGAGCGCATCGTCGATCCCGGTCGCGCCCGCCACGAACCCGACCGCGACCGCGACACCCAGCGTGCCACCGAGTTGACGCAACGCCTGGTTGACCGCCCCGCCGACGCCGAACCGGTTCGGCGGCAACGACTGGCCGATCACGCTCGACAACTGCGGAATGATGAGGGCAACGCCGGTGCCGGTGAGCAGCATCGACGGCAGGTACGCGGTCAGGAACGCAGGCTCGGCGTCGAACGTGACCAGCCGCCACGCCCCTCCCGCCGCGTAGACGAGCCCACCGGCGACGACCAGCGGCCGCTGTCCGATGCGCGCCGCGAGTTTGCCGAACCCCGGTGCGAGCACTGCCACGAGGAGCGGGCCCGGCGCGACCCCGAATCCGGCCTCGAGGATCGACCAGTTCCAGACCGAGGTCAGGAACAAGATGCTCGAGAGGAACATCGCGCTGAACGCGATCCCGAACACGATCGTCGCCGCGTTCGCCCAGCGGAAGTTGTGCGACTCGAACAGCGACAGGTCCATCGCCGGCGCCGACGTGCGGGCCTGGTGGGCGACGAACACACACAGCACGGCGACACCGCCGAGGATCGATGCCACGGTCGCGGCTCGACGTCCATCCCCAATCGTCGCCGCGGACGAGTCCGAGTGTCAGCAGCACCGAACCGGCGACGAGGAGTGCGACACCGAGCGGAGCGGGCAGCTTGCTCTCCGGGTCGCGCGACTCACGCAGCGACCGGCGTCCCATCACGATCGTCGCCACACCGACGGGCAGGTTGATCACGAACACCCACCGCCAGCCACCCCATTCGACGAGTGCCGCGCCGAGTGTCGGTCCGACAGCACCCGCGAGCGCAGCGGTCGCTCCCCAGATCGCCGCCGAGATCGGGATCCGCTCACGCGGCGTCGATCGCAGGATGAGCGCCAGCGATGACGGCACGAGCGCGGCGCCCCCGACGGCCTGGATGGCACGGGCGGCGACGAGCAATGCGGGATTCGGCGCGAGCGCACACAACATCGAGGCGGCGGTGAACAACGCGACGCCGGCCAGGAACATCTGCTTGTGACCGCGCCGGTCGGCGAGCTTGCCGAGCGGCACCAGCAGCGCGGCGAACACGATGGTGTAGCCGTTGAGCACCCATGACAACTGCGACGGCGCCACGTCCGGGAACGACGTCGTGATGTCGGGGAAGGCGACGAACAACGCCGTCGTGTCGAGGAACACGGCGAACGCCGCGACGCTGGCGATCAGGAGCGTCCGTCGGGCGTGATCGGTGGAGGGCGGTGGTGAAGCATCCACGACAGAGGTCATTGCGTTCAATTATTGAACCCAGCGGCCACCGACCGCAAGCGACATCGGACACACCCCGCGTGCACGAATCCGTTCAGAACGCCCCGGCGCGCCGACGTATGTGCGCGCACGCGTACAGAACGCGAAGGCGCCCGGCCGGTCATGTCACCGCGCGTGCCCAAATTCCGGACAGAACGAATTACTGCACCGACGTCGGTGCACGAAATCGGACTGTCCGGATTGGGGGGACGTCAGCCGCCGGGAGTCGGCCGTCGGCACCGAGCGCTTCGCGGGACGGAGTTCGACTTCGGGACGGCTTCCTCGGCCTCGACCGTTGGCGCGGGCATGAAGCTGCCGCTGCCGCTGCCGCTGCTGGAATCGCCCGTGAACAGCGCGTTCACGCAGGCGCGGATCTCGCTCACGGGTGGATCGGGGATGACCGTCGCGATTCCGTCGGCGCCGACCGTCACGATCGGGTCGCACTCCTGGGGGACCGTCCCTCCGGCGGCGAACCGCGAGTCGATCATCTGGCGGTTCATCCCCTGGAGCAGCCAGAGGGCCATGGGCGTGTCGATCAGGTTGGCGTCGTCGGGCACGGACCGGAACATGCCGACGACTGCCGCACCGGCGGTTCCGATCGGCGACACGTACCACTTGCCGTCCGCCTCCACGACGCCGATGCTCGGCAGCTCCGTCGGAAGACCAGCACCGAACAGCAGGCCGATCGAGCCGCTGAACAGCTCCGACCCGTCGCAGAACCGGTGACCGCCCTCGATCTCGGAGGCGGTGGTGCCCGCCGCCGAGTCCCACGAGCCGATCCCGGGGAGCAGTGCGTCGATGCCGGGACCGGTGAGGTCGGTGCAACCGTCGCGGCGCTCGACTCGGAACGGCTGGGGTCCTTCCGACCCGTCCGACGGGAAGTCGAGCGGCGCGATCGTCCCGTCCGGCATCTCGTACGTCTGGTTCGTCAACGACGGGCCCGGGAAGTCGCTGACCAGCTCGAGCTCGTCGATCGTGGCCGGGACTTGCTCACCTGGGGGCACGACTCGCGTACCGGCCGTCCATGGCGTAGACGATGGTCGGGAGCGTCGGGTCGGCGACCATCCCCGATCCCCACGTCCACGGCACGGTGCCGGCCACGACGAACGACACGGGTGTCAGCGTCTGGTGATCGCCACTCCCCGACGTCTCGAACTCGACGTCGCTGATCGACACCGTCAGCCCGTCGGCGCGGCCGCGCTCGATGGCGGCGGTCGCACTCGGGAGGAACAGCGGGGAGTAGCGCAGCAACGCGTCGCCCTCCCCCGGCGCCATCGTCGCCATCGCACCTTCGAGGTCGAGCGCGGCGAGGTGTTCGTAGAACGTCAGCGCCGCGGCCTCTGGCGAGTCCAGCCCGACCGGCTCGATCGTGGTCGGCGGCGGGAACGCGGCGCCTGCCGCGACCCGTGCGTACTCGGCAACGGTGAAGCCGAGGCTCACGTACCAGCGGCCGTCGCGGGCGACGGTCACCAACATCACGCTGGGGTCTGTGGCACCGAGCGGTTGCGACAGCTCGCTGGCCGCCAGCTCGTCGCCCAACACCTCGCGGACGACCGACCCGAGCGGGAACACCGTCGGATCGAACGTCGCGTTGGCAGTGCCCCCGGTGGCCGTCACGACCGCGAGGTCGGCGGCGACGTTCTCCGTCGTCAAGGTGAGGCCGGGGAGCGTGATGTCGATGCCCGCGACCGCGGCGAGCGAGAACGACTCGTCGAGGACGCCGACCCGCTCGACCTCGTTGGTGGCGTCCTCGAAGACGGCGCGCAGCGCGGTGACCTCCTCGGGCAGCGCGACATCGATCATCCCGAGCACGTCCTCGCGTTCGGCCGCCTCGGCAAACTCGCGGACCGCCTCCTCGGGCGAATCCGCGCCGCCGGGGTTGCTGGCACCCTGGAACGCGACGGTCGAGATGCCGATCCCACCGGCGATCACGGCGATCGTGGCGCCGATGCCGGCGGCCCGCCGACGTCGGTTGGGCACGGCGTCGGTCGGCGGCGAGACGGTGAGCTCGTGGGGTTGACGGACGGTGACAGGAGCGTGGTCGGCGAGCTCGTTGAGACGGCGCCGCAGCAACGTCTCGATCTCGCCGAGTTCGGGGTCGATCGCGCGGTTCACTTGATCACCTCACGGAGTTGGGCCAAGCCACGCTTGACGTGGCTGCGAACGGTCGCCCGACGGCAGTTCAGGATGGAGGCGATCTCGGCGTCGTCGAGATCACACAGGTACCGCAACACGATCGCAGTGCGCTGCCGGATCGGGAGCGCGGCGAGCGCGTCGCGCAGTTCGACCAGCGCGACATCGAGCTCGACGTCGCGGGCCGGCTCCGGACGTGGCGCACGGACGGTATGGCGGTGGAGCGACCGGCACCGGTTGACGACGGCGACCCGGAGATACGGAACGGGATCGTCGAGCGTCGCGATTCGAGGCCCGACGACGGCGAACACGTCGTGGACGACGTCTTCGGCCACCGGTCCGGAACCCGTCAGCACGAAGGCGACCCGCAGCAGCTCGCGGTACGCACTCGCGTACACGACCGCCGAGCCGGTCCAATCGCTCGCCGGCGAGGGTGCGCTGGCGCCGGTCACGGTGATGTCCATTACCTCTCTCACGCCTGGGCAACGCGATCTGTTGCAGTCCTATCATCAGATTTCGTCAGGGCCACCTTGACCAGGGCCGACGCAAGTGACGAAACGACGACGACTGGGGCCGACGATGACATTGACGATCCAAGCGCAAAAGCCGATCCACGCCGCCCATCCCCTGGTGCACGACGGCGCGGTCGACGCCGACGGACACATCCTCGAGCCGCCCGACCTCTGGGAGACCTACATCGATCCGCAGTTCCGCGACCGCGCGCTGCGGATCGTGATCGACGAGAACGGGCTCGAGGAACTGGAGATCGGTGGCAAGCGATCGCAGATGGCGCGCAAGGGCTTTCCGTCGACGCTCGGCGCGATGGGCGATCCCGACCTGCGCTCGATGCAGTTCGATCCGGAGCGCACCTACCTGCGCGAGTCGCCCTACGGCGCGATGGATCCGAACGAACGGCTCGATGTGCTCGACGCCGAGAACATCGACATCGCCATCCTCTACACGACGGTCGGCCTGCTCTGGGAGGCCGAGCTCGAGGACCCCGAGCTCTCGCAGGCCTACACGCGCGCGTACAACCGGTGGATCTGCGAGTTCTGCGCCGACTCGCCGCGCCTCGTGCCGACCGCGCACCTGTCGCTGACCGATCCGGTGGCGGCGGCCAAGGAGCTCGAACGCGCGGTCGGCGAGGGCGCCAAGGGCGCCTACGTCGCGCCGTTCAACCACAACGGTCGCCCGCTCGGACATCCCGACAACAACCCGGTGTTCGCCGCCGCCCAGGACCTCGGCGTGCCGTTCGCGATCCATCCGACGTTCGAGCCGCAGTGGACCAAGGGCACGCGCATGGGGTCGTGGGAGAACGTCAAGCAGCTCCGGTTGCTGGCCTCGGTGCAGGCGTCCGATGGCGTCCGCCACCAGTTCACGACCCTGTTCGACTACGGCGTCTTCGACCAGTTCCCGAGGCTCAAGGTGCTCGTGCTCGAATCGGGCGGCGGATGGATCGGGTACTGGCTCGACCGCATCGACGCCGTCTACAGCCACACGTTCATCGGCCAACGCGTGCCGCTCGAACACAAGCCGAGCGACTACTTCCGCGAGCGCGTCTGGATCAGCTGCGATCCCGACGAGCGCACGATCCCGGCGCTCGCCGAGCGGTTCGGCGTCGAGCGGTTCATGTGGGCGTCGGACTTCCCGCACGCCGATCACACGCCGGAGTACGTCGACGACCTCGACGAGCTGGCGAGTGCATTCCCCGAAGCTGATCGGGCCAAGTTCCTCGGCGACAACGCGCGTCAGTTGTTCGACCTTCCTGCCGGACGCCCCTGAGCAGGCTCACCCCGGAGCGGTCCGCGCGGGGGCTACGGTGAGAGCCGAGCCATGGGACTGTTCAAGCGCCGCAGCGAGGACCCGGGTGAGCTGGAACGCCTCCGGACCGGCCTCGGTGAGCTCCGCGAGCGGCTCGACGAATCCGACGCCGCCAAGGCCGAGCTCGGCTCGAAGATCCGCTCGCTGACCGAGCGGATGGAGACGCCGATCACGGCGCCGCCACCCGAGCCGCCGACGCCGAGCGCGCCACCGGCGGTCGGCGCCGCCGAGCTCGAAGCGGTCCGGGCCCAGATCGCGCGACTCACGGTGCGCCTCGAAGCGCTCGACCGCCGGATCACCACCATCTCGACCGAGCTCGCCAACCAGCTCGGCGAGCTCAGCGACGACATCGACACGCTCGGCAAGCGCACGGAGGCGGAAGCCATCGACGAGGCGATCCTCGGCGAGCTCCGCGACGCCCAGACCCGGCTCGCCGGCGAACAGGCCCGCTACCAGATCGCCTTCCGCCAGGACCTGGCCGAGATCGCCGAACGCGTGGACGACGGGGCTAAGCCGGGAACTAGCTTCGGCTCCAGCAACTCCAGGGCGCGGGCGATGAGGTCGCGGGCTTCGTCGACGCGTTGCTGGTAGGCACCGAGATCCCCGTTCGAGCGCAGCTGGGCCTCGGCCTCGGTGAACAGGGCTTCGGCCTCGGCGAGCAGCTCGGCGGCCGTCGCACCGTCGTCGATCGGTGGCCGGGTGGTGTCGGTCTCGGGTTCCGTGGGCTCGGGCTCGGTCTCGTCGGGAACACTGTCGGGCACCTCGCCCGAGGTGTCGGGAACGCGGTCGCCGACGTCGGCATCGAAACCGGGGAACAGCAACGCGAGCGCCTCGCTGAGCGTCGTCGCGTGCACGGCCTGCTCGTTGTAGGAGACGATCACGAACCGGTACTCGGTCACGAGCGGGATCTGGCCCTGCTGCTGGACCTCGATGTAGAACGGCCGGACGAACACCAGCCCGTCACCGATCGGGACGAGTTGCATGTCGCCGAAGCGCACCTGCGTACCGCTCTCCTCGTTGTCCTGCAACGAGATCTCACGGCTGATCAACGGCTCCGACTCCGCCTGGCTGGACACCCTCAGCGGTCCTTCCGGAAGCTCGCCCTCCACGACGTACGCGGTCAGCCGCCCGTACGACTGTGGGTCGCTCGACGCCGTCATGAACGCCTGCAGCTCGGTGCGCAGGTCGTCACGCGAGAAGGGGACGAACGGGCGCAGCAGCACGAACTCCTCCTCGTGGGTGACGCGGTTGCGGAAGATGGTGTAGTACGGCACGAACCGCGCGGCTTGTGATTCGGTCGCGAACTCGGTCGCCGCGGTCTCCTCCGCCAGGTCGCCGGAGAGCGACGACGTGGAGATCCGTGGCGCGACGTTCGGCGCCTGCGCCACCGACCACGCCCCCTCGCGCTGGAAGAAGTTCTCGGGCGCCAGCTGGTACTTGGAGTACAGGTCGGTCTGGACCCGGAACAGGTCCTCCGGATAACGCAGATGCTCGCGGAGCTCCGCCGGCATCTCGCTGATCGGGGTGAACAGATCGGGGAACGCACCCTCCCACGCCTGCAGGATCGGATCGTCGTCTTCGGCCGCGTAGAACGTGACGGTGCCGTCATAGGCGTCGACGGTGGCCTTCACGCTGTTGCGGACGTAGTTCGCGTCACGCGGGATCCCGGAGTTGGTCGTCAGCTCGACGTTGCCGATGCGCTGGGCATACGGGAAGCTCGCGGTGCTCGTGTAGCCATCGAGCACCCACGTGATCGCACCGTCGATCACGACCGGATACGGGTCGCCGTCGAACGACAAGAACGGCGCCAGCTTCGCCACCCGATCGCGCACGTCGCGGACCCACAACATCTGCGAGTCGGCCTTGATCGCGCCGGATCCCACGACGTTGTAGTCGAGAAAGGCGAGCGCGAACGCGGCACGGCGGGCGAACGACGACATGCGAACCCCGCGGGTGCCCTCGTAGACGGCGTCTTCGCCACAGCCACGCTCGGCCTCGTCGGTGCGGGCGATGGCGTAGCTCGTCATGCTCGGACTGAAGTACAGCTCGGGCCGTGTCAGCTCGACGTCCTGGTAGTCAGGACGATCCGTCTGCGTGACGCGGCTGGCAGGCGCCAGAACGACGCCGCACCCGCGGGTGTTCACGAGGTGCCGTCCCTGCCAACTCTGGTTGGCGCTCCCCTGGAGGTCGAGCTCGCGGGCGGCGATGAGCACCTCCTCGACGCGACCGTCGAGCATGTAGCGGTCGACATCGAGATCGTCGATGGCAAGGCCGGCGACCTGGCCCTCGTCGACCCGGAAGCGGGACTTCATCTCGACCGGGTTCAGCAGCCTCACGTCGCGCAATGGACCGAGGTCGGCTTCCACCTCCGCCGCGGTGAGCGTGCCGAAGCTGATCGGCTCGACGTCGACGTCGCCGAGCCCCATCGCCTGGCGGGTGGCGATCACGTTGCGCTCGATGTACGGCGCCTCGCGGTCGGCCTGGTTGGGTTTCACGACGAGCGATTGCACCAGTGCGGGGTAGATGAGGCCACCGATCAGCAACACCACCAGCCACAGCCCGGACGCGACCAGCGGCAGGCGCCAGCGGTTGGTGCGGATCGTCGACAGGAACAAGCCGGCGGTGAGCAGGGCGATGAGGATCAGCAGCATCAGCGCGGGGAGCTGCGCTTTGACCACGGTGTAGGTCGCGCCCTGCACGAACCCGCGATTCTCGTTCGTGAGCTCGTAGCGGGTCAGCCAGTAGTCGGCGGCCTTGAGCGCCGCGAGGACCGCGAGCAGCACGGCGAGGTGGGCCTTCGTCGCCGCCCGCACGCTCGGGGTCGACGACGCGAACAGCACGCCGCCGTTCAGGAGGTGGGCGGCCAGCGTGAGCAGCAGCACGACCACCATCGCCGCGAACAACCAATCGATCACGAACGAGATGAACGGCAACTCGAACACGTAGAAGCTGACGTCGGCACCGAACTGCGCGTCCTCCACACCGAACGGCGTGCTGTTGCGGAACAGCATCCAGTCCTGCCAGTGTCCCGAGGCGGGGAGCGCGAGGATCAGGGCGAGCACGGCCGCGGTGCCGTAGCGCACGAGACGGAGGCGGTGCCCGAACACCTCGTGGAAGCGTTCGACGTACGGGTGAACGTTGGCCGGGAACGTCTTCGGCGCCGTCCGGTCGGCGATGTACAAGTTGAGCCCGGCGAGCACGAGAAACATCGCGAGGAACGCAAGGAACAGCGCGATCTTCGTCCACAGCACGCCCCAGAACACGTCGCTGCGTCCGAGCGAGTCGTGCCACAAGTAGTCGACGTAGAACCTGGCGAGTGCCCGTCCGAACACGATCAGGGCGAACAGCAAGACGGCGGCGACGATGAGGACGACGCGGGCACTGACCCTGCCAAAGGCGCGACGACGAGGAAGATCGGAGGGACGCCGCATCGGCGGCGAGGCTAGTTCGGCACGGGGGCGAGCAGGCAGCGGCATCCGGCGTGGGCAGGCGCCAGTGTGTGCCCGGTCGGGTACGCGTCGCCGGCCTCGACGGGTCCGGCCAGCGCGTTGTCCTCGGCGTCAGGACACGCCGGGCCGTGCGGATCGACCATCCAGCACAGCCGCGTGCCCGCCGATGCCGCGGCGAGCGCACCCGCCCCGTACGCGAGCCGGAACACATCGTCGAGCTGGTCGTCGATGTGCTGGGTCTTCCACTCGCGGTAGACGGCGCGGACGCGCTTGGTGATGTCCTCGTTGTCGCCTGCACCGTCGGCGACGCAGCGGCTGAGGCGGTCGCGAAGCGGCCCCACGAGATCAGCGGCGATCGCGACACGCACGGGGTCGAGCGTGGAGGACTTGCCGACCAACTTGCGCATCGCGCTCGGCGTGCCGGCGCCCGTGGTGCCGGCACCGGCGATCGCGGCCGCGAGGAGCTCGTCGCCGATCGCATCGGCATAGCGGCCGGCGTGCGTGCTGTCCGGCGGAAGGATGGCCGACAGTTCGGTGACCGCCACCGCCTTGCGCAACGCGTCGAGCACATCGTTCTGCTCGTCGGCGAGCACGCGCTTGAGCTTGCGGGCACCGGCGACGATCAGCGGCACGAGCGCCGCGTCGCGCCGGTCGAAGATCGTCTCCGCGGCGCTCTCGACATCGGCGGCGGCCGTGGTCTCGCCGTCCGCCTCACCGGCGGCGCTGTCGGACGAGCCGGCTCGCAGGCGGGCGAACAACGCGCCGGTGTCGGGATGGACTTCGGTCTCGGCCATTTCGGTCTCGGCCTTGCCGCGGAACAACTCGACCACGTTGGCCGACGAGAGTCGCCACCGGCGTCGTGGGAAGCGTCGGTCGTCGTCGCGTCCGACGTCTCGACGGACGGCGAATCGTCGGGCGGATCCAGCTCGCCTTCGACCCCGCCGCTCGGCTGGATGGCTGGGTCGGTTTCCGCGTCAGTCGCTGTGTCAGCCTCGGCGTCGGGCTCGTTCTCGGCGTCGGTCTCTGTGTCGGTCTCGGTGTGCCGGCGCGTCGGCCGCGCCTTCGTCGTCGGTCTCCGCCGTCGCACGGCCGGCCGGACCCGTCAACGAGCGGGCGGGCACCATCATCGGCACCGGTCCGGTGGTCGGCGAGAGGTCGACGTACTCGTCGGGCTCGCCGAGCGGCGTGAGCTCCGCAACCACGTCGACCGCGACCAGGCGCGCCCGCTCGAACACCTGCAGCAGTCGATCGCGCCCGAGGATCAGCTGCTCGATCTGCTGGCGGGCCAGCTCGCGCCGCCGGGTCAGCTCCGACAACACCCGCTCGCGATAGGCGCGTGCTTCGTTGACCATCTCGCGGCCCTGCTGCTTGGCGAGGGACACCTCGCCCTCGGCGTCGGCCGCGGCATCGGTGCGTTTGCGCGAGGCGTCGATCTCGGCCTGCTCGCGCGTGCGGTTGGCGTCCTCGGTGGCCTCGCGCAGGATGCGCGCGGCACCCTCCTCGGCACGGATCTTGATCTGCGATGCGCTCTCGCGGGCGGTCTGCAGGACGTGCAGCGTCTCCTCGCCGAGCACGCGGGCGACGGTCTCGTCGTCGAGCCCTTCGGTGCTGTCGACGGAGCGCGACTGGGCGATGCGCAGCTCTCGCTCGAGCTCGACCTCGCGCTCCTGGGAGCGTCGGAGCTCGGCGGCGACGCTGCGCAACAGCTCGCGCACCTCGTCCTGGTCATACCCCCGACGGGCGGTGGAGAACTTCGCCTCGGCGACGGACGCGGGCGACGTCGGGTCGGGTCGCGAGATCGAGACGGCCATGGGCCCAGCGTAGGCACTCAGGGCTGTTCGTTGGTGGCAATCGGAACGGCGTCGATCGGCTCGCCACCCAGCTCCTCGAGGGCCGCAAGAGCCTCGTCGACGGTGGCGACCGGGATGATGCGCAATCCATCGCCCCCGGCTTGCCGCGCTTTCTCGATGTCGTCCTCGCCTTGTGCCGCAGGCACGAGGAACACGTCGACCCCGGCCTGGGCGACCGCCGACGCCTTCTGGCGGAGACCGCCGATCGCCCCGACGCGTGCCGTCGAGCCCGATCGTCCCCGTGATGGCGATGTTCTGGCCGCCGGTGAGCTCGCCGGGCGTCAACTCGTCGATCAGCGTCAGCGTGAACGCCAGTCCGGCCGACGGCCCGCCGATGCGGCCGGTGTCGATGTCGAGCTCGAACGGCAGCTCGACCCTTCGCGTGTCGAAGGGGAGGAAGCCCACGATCGTGCGGTCCGGTTCGTCGGAGGCCGACGTCAGCTCGACCGTGACGGTGAGCTCGCCGACGTCGGGTCGCTCGAGTTTGATCTCCACCGTGTCGCCGGGTTCCTTGTCGGCGAGCGCGGCCGACAGATCGTCCACGTTGCTCAATGGGACGCCGTCGACCTCCAGCAGCCGGTCACCCGGATCGAGCACCTCGTCGGAGGGGCTCGATTCGAGGCATTCCGTGCCCTCGTCGTTGGCGACGAGGCACACCATCTCGCTGATCAGCACATCGCCCGGCACGATCGTCACGTCGTACCCGACGGCCTTCAACGCCACGTACTGTGCAATCTGCTCGGAGGTCCGCATCGACTCGAGCCCGAACACGCGGCGTTGCTGCGGCGTCTGGAAGCCGAACTTCTCCTCCTCGGTGAGGAACTCGACAGCCGGCTCGTCCCGACCGACGACCCACGACAGGATCGTCTGCGCCGGTTCGGTGACGGTCACGAAGTAGAAGTTGCCCGTCGGAGGGTATTGCTCGGCGAGACCCTCGAGCTCCCCGAACGTGATCCGCTCGTCGACCGGCTGTGCCGACGACGGCACGCGTGCGTACGGCGTCGGCTGGACCTCGTCGATCCGCTCGTTCATCTCGTCGGCGACGAGCTCGGAGGGCAGCAGACTCGCCACGCCGACGGCCGCGCACGCGACGAACGCCACGGCCACCATGGGGATCGACCACCAGCGGTGACGTGACGACGGGAGCTTCACGCGGGCGCGCGGAACCATCGAGGCGGGCACCGCTATCGTTTGTTCCTCCGTGTCGGTCACTCTCGCGCTCTCGGTCGACGGGCTCACCGCCCAAGCAGCATGGATCGCCGGCCTCGCCGTCGGTGCCCTCGTCCTCGCTGGGTGGCGTAAGCCTGCCAGAGCAAAGGGCCGTCCACCACGCGTGCCGTGGGTGCGCGAACGGCAGCCGATCGCCGTCGACCACGACCCGGCGCCGCTCTACCGCCGCCCAGGACCCATCCGTCGGATCCTCGCGGCCATTGCGAGCGGCGGGCTCGCCGTCGTCACGGGTGCCATCGCGGCGACCGTGTTGTCGTTCGGCGTGGCCTGGACGGTCGTGCGGCTGACGAGCCTTCTCAAGAAGTGACGTCGAATGGGGATGGGCCGGCGATGACCGGGCCGAGCCGCCGCGACGTCGTCATCGCCGGGCACTCGTCCGATCCCGCCACCGCCACGGCCGGCCTGACCAGCCCGGACCCCGCGGTGCGGCTCGCCGCACTCGGCGCCCTCGACCGGCTCGGACGGCTGACCGCGCCCGATCTGACCACGGCGACGATCGACCCGGCCGCGAGCGTCCGCCGGCGTGCGGCGGAACTGGCCGCCTCGCGTCCCGAGGTCGAACTGCTCCCGCTTCTCGCCGACGACGACGTCACGGTGGTCGAGATGGCCGCATGGTCGTGCGGCGAGCGTCAGGAGGTCAGCGACGCGGTTCTCGGTCGACTGATCGAGTTGACGACACGCGCCACCGAGCCGCTGGTCCGTGAGTCGTGCGCCGCCGCGCTCGGCGCGATCGGCGACGCGCGCGGGCTCCCTGCCATCCTCGCTGCGTGCGAAGACAAGCCGAGCGTCCGGCGACGCGCCGTGCTCGCCCTCGCTCCGTTCGACGGCGACGACGTGCGCACCGCCATCGAACGCGCCCTCGACGATCGCGATTGGCAGGTCCGACAAGCGGCCGAGGACCTGTGGCGCGCGTGGAGCGGATGACGATCGAGAACACACTGGCGCCCACGGCCGGCAGTGACCCGAGCGACTACTCGAAGGTGTAGCGGTAGACGTTCGTGTGGTACTGCTCGAAACCGATCGCCTGATACAGCCGGTTGGCCGCGTCGCGGCTGGCGCGACTCGTGAGGCTGACGTGCTTCGCGCCACGCCGGCCGGCTTCCTCGACGGCGGCCCGGCTGAGCGCCTCACCGATCCCGTTGCGGCGTGCCTCGTCGTCGACGACGACGTCTTCGATCCACGCCTTGAACCCGGTGGGGATGCGATACATCGCGAGCGTCAACCCGCCGACGACGCGCCCGTCCAACCGCGCCACGAACAGGACCGAGTCCGGAGCGCCGACGATCGCGGACAACTCGTCGGCCGTGGGAGGCGGTGACGACGACGACAGCTGCGGGATCAGCCGGGCGAAGGCCTCGACCAGCTCGGCGGTCACGGTCTCGACTCGAAGGATCTCGACGCTCACGAGTCGTTGACGCTACCGGGCACGTGCCTAGCGTCGGGGCCCATGCCGCCCGCTTCCGAACTCTCGCAGACTGCACGGCGCCTCGGCTCCGTGCTCGAGCCGGTGATCGGACAGGTGTACTTCTCGCCCGAGTGCCACGCGAACTACGTCGAGCTGGGGTTCGATCCGAGCCCGGGGGTCGCCGGAGGCGTCGCCCTCCCCGATGGGCCGGCCTACTTCACGAGCCGTGGCAGCGTGATGGGGCAGGTCGCGGGCGACGTGATCGCGGCGGCGTTCGCCGTGTTCAACCCGGCCGTGGTGGTGCCACTCGTCGAGATCGGGTGGGGGCGGACCGACGCGCCGACGATCTGCCAGGCGCGCACCGAGGGCGCGGTCGCCCAACTGCGGCGGATCCTCGGCGACGATCCGGCCGGCCTCGAACGCGCCGTCGAGCTGATGCGCCGCGCCGTCGAACCGTTGCGACCGGAGGGCCGACCGCTGTACGCAGGCGTCCGTTCGCTCGGCGTTCCCGAAGAGCCGCTCGCCGCGATGTGGCGCATGGGCGACCAACTGCGCGAGTACCGCGGCGACTCGCACACGATGGCGTGGGGTGCCGCCGGGTTCGACGCCACCGAGATCGGCCTGCTCACGGAGCTCTACTGGGGGCTGGCGATGCGCACGTACACCCGTACCAGAGCGTGGAGCGACGCCGACTTCGACGCCGCCGAGGACCGCCTTCGTTCCCGCGGGCTGATCGACGGCGAGGGGTTCAGCACGTCCGGACGTGAGACTCGGGAGGCGATCGAGGTGGCGACCGACGAGCAGATGCAACCGGCCCTCGACGCGCTCGGCGACGACGTGGCGGAGTTGTGCTCGATCCTCGAAGCATGGGGAGCCGCGGTTCGGGCCGCCGGCGGCTATCTCGCCAACGGGCCCCACGATCTGGGAGGACGCGGATGATCATCACCGATCTCGAGGCAGTCACGATCGACGCCTTCGCCGAATCGACCGGATGGACCCCGAAGCCGCAGGGCTTGTGCCGCGGCGAGGTCTGCGTGCCGGCGCCCGGCGCCTCCCGCGACGACGGCACGATCGACGTGGCGCTGGCGGCCGAACGGCTCGGAATGCCGCTCGTGCACGATGCCGACGCCGGGGTCTGGGCACTCGGCCCGGGCACCACCACCGGACGCGTGCTCAGCACCGCCATCGCGCCCGACCCCACGCTGATCGACCGCGACGGCGAACCGTTCCGCCTGTCGTCGCTGCACGGCCGCAAGGTGTTGCTGGTCGCCTGGGCCAGTTATTGAGGCTGTCGCGCGAGCCTGCCCGGGTGGCAGGCGTTGCACGCAGAACTCGAACCGCGGGGCCTGACCGTCGTGACGGTTGCGCTCGACATGTTCCCGGAGCACACGTATCGCTGGATCGACGCCGCCGCCCCGACCCACCCGAGCCTGATCGACACCCGCCACGCGACCGGCGAGTTGTTCGGCTTCATCAACATCCCGATGGCGGCGTGGATCGACGAGGACGGCACGATCGTGCGCAACGCCGAGTCGGCCTCGATCGAACGGAGCCCACTGCGCGACATCGAGATCCCGACCGACATCCCGGCCCGGCTGGCGACGACGCTCACCGAGGTCAAGGCGATCCCCGATCATTCGGCCGAGTACCGGGCAGCCATCCTCGACTGGGTCGAGCTCGGCGCCGCGTCGCGGTACGCGCTCACACCCGACGAGGTGGTCGCGCGATCGCAGCCGCGCGGCGCCGACCAGGCGCGGGCAACCGCGTGTTTCGAGCTCGGGCAGCACCTCGAGCGGACCGTGGGTCGCGAGGCGGCGCGTGGGTGGTGGCGGCAGGCGCACGACCTCGACCGCTCGAACTGGACGTACAAACGCCAGGCCTGGACCCTCGAGACGACGCCCGAAGGCGCCGACGCCAACGACCTGACCCAGGAGGCGGGCGCGGTCTACGGCACGAGCTGGATCGACGACGTGCTGGCCCTCGGTGGTGGCGCCCGCTACGTCGTCGAACCCCAGCTCTGACACGCAGCCGACGACGCCGCAGAACGACACGGCAGACGGCGCACCGGTAGGGTTGACGATGACATGGAGCACATCCGTTGGCTCGCCGAACCGACGCTCACGAACCCGGTGGTGGTGGCCGCCTTCACGGGGTGGAACGACGCGGGCGATGCTGCATCGACGGCGTTGCGCACCCTCGTCGAGTCGAGCGCGGCGACCGCCCTCGCCGAGATCGACCCCGATCCGTACACCGATTTCGCGACGGTGCGGCCGCATGTGCGACTGACCGCGCAGCGCCAACGCGAGATCGTGTGGCCGACCGTCGGGGTGTGGTCGGCGTCGCTGCCAGGTACCGACGTGATCCTCGTCCTCGGGCCCGAGCCGGCGCTCCGCTGGCGATCCTTCTGCGAGCAGATCACCGGGCTCGCCGCGCACCTCGGGGCACCGATGGCGATCACGCTCGGCGCGCTGCTCGCCGACGTGCCGCACAGCCGGCCGGTGCACCTGATCGGCACCGCCACCGACAACGCCTTGATGGAACGCTACGAGCTGGAGCGCTCCCGTTACGAGGGCCCGACGGGGATCGTCGGAGTGCTGCAGGCGGCGTTCACCCACGCCGACATTCCCGCCGCGTCGCTCTGGGCCGCGGTGCCCGGCTACGCCGCGCAGCTGCCGTCGCCGAAGGCGGCGATGGCACTCGTCGAGCGGGCGTGTTCGATGATGGGCACTCCCGCGCCGGTCTCGGTGCTCGCCGATCAATCAGCCGAGTACGACGCGCGGGTTGCCTCCCTCGTCGCCGACGACGACGATCTCTCGTCGTACGTGTCGCGCCTCGAGTCGATGCTCGACGAACCCGATCTCGATCCGATCGACATCGACGATGTCGACGAGCTCGACAGCGCGGTCGACGAACACTTCGGCATCGACGCCGATCCGCCCGGTGGCACGTTCGACGTGTCAGACCCGAGCGAGTTGGTGCAGGAGGTCGAACAGTTCCTGCGCGACCGCGACGAGAGCTGAGTCGGTCACCCGAATCGTCGAGTGTGTCAACCCGCCCGCCACATCGGCGCGCGCACGGCGTCGAAGTGGGTCGGGAAGTCCTCGCCGTCGATGGCGGCGAACGCCATCGGACCCCACCAGTGGGCGCCGGCGGTCGTGGTCGGGAGCGCATCGCGGCCGAACCAGCCGACGTCAGCGGTCTCGAGCGGGTGGCCCGTCAGCTCACCACCGATCGCCGTGCAATGGAACACGAGCATGTACATCCCGAAGCGCGAGAACCCCATCCGCTGGCCGTCGATCACGGACAGCACCCGTTGCGGTTCGCACAAGATCCCGGTCTCCTCGGCCACCTCTTTCACCGCGACCTCGGCCGGCGAGTAACCGACGTCGGCCCACCCGGTCGGGTACAGCCAGATTCCCGAATCGGCGCGCTGGACGAGGAGCAGCTCGCCGCGCTCGTTGCCGACGATGGCGCCGATCGCGACCTTGGGCGTCACGTAGCCGGGCACGCCTTCGCCGATGCTCTCGAGCCATTCCTGCACGAAATGATCGGTCTCGCGCTCGAACGCGGCGTCGTCCTCGAGCTCGGTCGCGGCCGCCTTGATGTCGGCCGCGACGTGGAGCACCTCCTCGAAGCGCTCCTTCTCGTAGAGGTTCTGCGTGAACCCGAGACCGGTTCGTGCGATCGCGGCCAGCGTCTCGCTCCACCGAGCAAGATCGCGGGGGTCCATGTCGCGGGTTGCCACGCCGGTCAACCTATCCGACCCGATCTCAGCTGACGGCTTGCAGCACGGCGCGCTTGATCTCGGCGCGGTGGAACTCGTCGGTGACCAGCTCACCCGACCACGTGCGCACGTAGAACGTGTCGACGACCTCCATGCCCATCGTCTGGACGGTCGCGTGGCGGATGTCGAGCCCGAGCTCGGCGAGCGCCTTGGTGATGCGATGCAGGATGCCGATCTTGGTGGTCGCCCGCACCTCCAGCACGGACGCGTTGCTCGATGCGTCGTCGTGGAACACCACGCTGGGAGGTCCTGGCTGCTGCGCCTGCATCGGCTTGCGGCGCCGGTAGGTGCGGGCCCGTTCGGCGAGGCGGGCTTCGATCGCCAGCTCGCCGGCGAGGGCCCGCATCAGATCCGCGCGAACGGACTCCCAGTCGAACTCCACCCGCGGCACGTCGACGCGGAACTGCGAAGCGGCCATGCCCACGCGGCCCAGTTGCGGTTCGTCGGAATGTGCCTGGGCGCTGAGAACGTCGAGGCCATGCAGGGCCATCACGCCCGCGACACGACTGAACGACCCGGGCACGTCGGAGGTGACGACCGTGACACGATCGTCGTCCACTCGCACGTCGGACTCCGACCTGGCCATCAACGCCAGCGTTTCGGCGTCGGGGAACAGCCGCCACGTCAGCTCGCGGACGTCGCCGCCACCGAGCACATGGCGCACGCGGGTCACGAGGTCGTCGACGAGGCCCTCCTTCCACGACCCCCACGCCGACGGGCCGGTTGCCTTCGAGTCGGCCTCCGTGAGGGCGTGCAGCAGGTCGAGCACCTCGACGGAGCCGACGCTCTCGGCGACGTACGAGAGCGTCGCACTGTCGGCGAGATCACGCCGCACGGCGACGTCGGGGAGCAGGAGGTGATGCTCGACCATCGCGATCAACACGTCGGTGTCGGTGAGCCCGATGCCGAGCCGGTGACCGAGACCGCGGACGACCTCCATGCCCGCCTCCGTGTGATCGCCCTGGTAGCCCTTGCCGATGTCGTGGAACAGTGCGCCGAGCACGAGGAGGTCCGGTCGGGCGACGCGCTCGACGAGCTGGGCGGCGTTGGCCGCCGCCTCCCAGAGGTGCCGGTCGACGGTGAAGCGGTGATAGGCGTTGCGCTGAGGCCGTGAACGAACGGGCTCCCACTCCGGGAGCAACCGCGTGAGCAGGCCACGCTGATCGAGCGCCTCCAGCACGGGCACCGCGGCGTGCCCCTCGAGGAGGAGCGCGACGAGCATGTCGCTGGCACCGGCCGGCCACGTCGGCGGCCAGGGCGCGACCTCCTCGGCAAGTCGATCGAGCGTCCGCCGCTCGATTCGACAGCCGAGGCGCGCCGCAGCCAGGGCAACGCGGAGCACGAGCGTCGGATCCGTCGTCGGGTCGGCGCTGGCGCTCAGCTCGATCTCGCCGTTGACGCGGATCACGCCGGGGGCGACGCGATCGGGCTCGCCACCGAGCGGGCGCTCGAACCGGCCCCACGCCTCGTCGGCGATCCACGCGATCGTTCGCGCCGCCGCCGCGACGTCGGCCATCAGCGCGTCGGCGGTGGCGTGCCCGGACCGGGCCGCCGCCGCGTCCTGATCCTCGAGACGCAACACGTCGCCGGCCCGACCGGTGGCGCGATGCAGCGCGACCCGAGCTCGCACCAGCGTGGCGTAGCACTCGTCGAGCGCGGCGGCGTCGCCGCTCGGCAACGCCAGCCCTGCCTGCGCCGCCCACCACAGCGATTGCACATCACGCAGGCCACCATGGCCGTCCTTCAAGTCGGGCTCGAGCGTGTACGCCACCTCGCCGGCACCGAGTTGGCGTTCGCGGACCCGGAGCTGCAGCTCGCCGAGCCACCGCTTGGAGTGCTTCGTCCAGTTGGAGCGTCCGGCGTCGATCACCTTCGCCGCCAGCGCCGCGTCGCCGGCGATCAGCCGCGCGGTGAGCAGCGCGGTCGCGGTGTCGAGGTCAGCTCTGGCGAGGTCGACCTGATCGTTGACCGTGCGGACGGCGTGACCGAGCTTCGATCCGGCGTCCCACAACGGGTACCAGATGGCAGATGCGAACGGTTCCACGCGAGCAGGTGTCGACGTGTGCACCAGCAGCAGGTCGAGGTCGCTGAACGGCGCCAACTCGCCGCGCCCGTAGCCGCCGATCGCCAGCAGTGCGGCCTGTGGTGCGCGGGGGTGTTCGTCGCGCGCTGCGTCGTACAGGGCGACGAGCCACTCGTCGGTCGCCGCCGAGAGGTCCCGGCACAGGTCGCGCCCGCCACGTGCCGTGTCGTCGATCACGGCCTGGCGAGCGGCAGCTCCGGCGCTCGTCTTCATTGCGCCCGAGGGTAGGGCGTGCGCCGATCAGCACCACACCTCCATCGCACCTCTCTCGAACCTCCACCGCGCCGACCTGATGGGGCCAATCGGATCCGTTCTTCTATCGTGAGGCGGTGATCCACGGGCGAGCGCGACGATTCCTCTGCGTCGGCGCCGTCGCCGTGGCCGCGATCAGCTGTTCGGACGACGACGACAGTGCGCCGACCACCACCCAGGCCGTCGTGACGCACCACCAGCCCCCCGGCACGCGCGAACGACGGCGTGCTCGTGTTGGGTGTGCTGCTCCCGACCACCGGGCCGGGCGCGACGCTGTTCGGCGAGGGGATGGTCGACGCCGTGCACCTGGCGACGGAGCAGATCAACGACGCCGGTGGTGTCATCGGGTCCGAGGTGACGTTGATCGAAGCGGATGAAGGAGCAACCGCGGCGTCGGCGGCGATCGGCCTCGACTCGCTCATCACCGGCGGCGTCGACGCGATCATCGGACCGGCGTCGTCGATCGTGGCGCTCAGCGATCTCGACGTACCTGTCGCGGCCGGCATCCTGACCTGCTCGCCCACCGCCACCGCGCTGGCGCTCGACGACTACCCCGACGACCAATTGTTCTTCCGGACGGTCCCGAGCGACTCGCTGCAGATGGTTGCCATGGCCCACGTCGCCGAGCGCACCGGTTCGACCTCGATCGCGATCGGCTATCTCGACGATTCCTACGGTCGCGGCCTCGCCCAAGCGCTGAAGTCGGCAGTCGGCCCGCGCGGACTGTCGGTGCTCGCCGAGGTCGCGTTCAGTGGTGACGACGAACAGCTTGCCGACGAGGCCGGCGACTTGCTCGCCGACTCCCCGAGCGTCGTCGCCATCCTCGGCGATGCAGGTGACGGCACGCGGTTGTTGGACGCCGTCGCCCAGGCGATGGGTGACGCCGACCCGCCCATCATCGTCGTGAACGACGCGCTGCGCGACGCGCAATCGCAGCTGGTGATCCAGGGTCTCCCGAAGAGGTGCGCGAGCAGATCAGGGGTGTCTCACCGCTGGCGATCACGCCGAACGATCTCACGCTGACCGAGTTCTATGCGGCGAACGCCTACGACTGCGTCAACCTGGTCGCCCTCGCGGCGATCCAGGCGGGCACCGACTCGCCCACCGAGATCGCCGCCCAGATGGCGTCGGTCAGCACCGGCGGGACACGAGTGCCGGAGCTTCCTCGAATGCTCCGAGCCGCTCGCCCGGGGCCTCCAGATCGACTACGAGGGACCCTCGGGCAACACCGAGCTCTCGATGCGGACGGGCGATCCGTCGACGGCCCGCTTCGAGGAGTTCGAGTTCGACGGCGACGGTCGCGACCAGTCGGTGTCGACGTTCGAGATCTCGAGCGACTGAGGCGCACCCGACATCAGACACCAAGACCAGATGCGGTTCAGACGAGCTCGTCGATCATCGCCAGGTAGCCGACGTAGAACGCTCCGAACTCGCCGTACAGCGCCGACCCCTCGTCGAACCGCATCGTGTAGACGACGTCCTTGATCACGTCGGGGCTGAGCGCGAACAACGTCACACCCCACTCGTGATCGTCGAGCCCGGTCGAGCCCGTGACGAGCTGGACGACGCGGCCGGCGAAGGTGCGGCCGCTCTTGCCGTGCTCGATCATCATGTGGTGACGGTGATCGAACGGCGTCGCGTACCAGTTGGCGTGACCCTCGCGCTTCTTGCTCATCGGATAGAAGCAGAACGTGTTCATCCCGTCCGGTGGCAGCTTCGGGTACAGGCGCGTCTGCAGCATCTCTTCCGGCATGCCCTTGGCGTACTCGCTCACCTCGGTGATGCTGACGTAGCTGTCGACCACATCGAGCCCTGCCCCCTGCAGCGCGGTCTGCAGCTGCCGCAGCGCCCGGAGATCGGGGCTCAGAGCCATCACTGCCACGTCGCACTTGTGGCCGACGATGGCCGCCGTCAGGACCTGGCATTCGTTGGCTTCGGCGGCCTTCACCGCGGCGACGACGGCTTCCCGATCGACCGATGGCGACGGCTTGCAGAACAGATGGACGACGCACAGTCCGGTGTCGAGACGCATGCGGTCAGGTTATCGACGCGTGCTCCCGACGGGCCCTCGGGGTCGGTGCCGTCTCAGGTCGCCAGACGCTCTGGCGCGTAGACGTTGAACCGGTCGCCGCGCACGAACCCGGCGAGCACGAGGTTGGCCCGTCGCGCCGCGTGCACGGCGAGCGACGTCGGCGCGCTGACGGCGACGACCGTGCCGAACCCGCCGGCCCACGCCTTCTGGACCATCTCGACGCTCGCCCGGCCGCTCACGAAGAGGCCGCGGCCGTTGGCCGGGAGCTGCCCGGCGAGCAGCATCGCGCCGATCACCTTGTCGACCGCGTTGTGGCGCCCGACGTCCTCGCGGGTCAGCAACACGTTGCCGTCGCCGTCGAACGCGGCGGCGGCGTGGACCGCCCCGGTGGCCGCGAACAGCTCCTGCGTCTCGGCGACGCGCTGCGGCATCGACGCCAACATCTCGAGCGACATCGGTGGCTGCGCGGCGAGCGGCGCCATGCGCTCACACATGTCGTCGAGCTGATCGCTGCCGCACCACCCGCAGCTCGACGACGTGACCCCGAGGCGTGGTGTCGGCGTCGGTGCCCTTCCACCCGTCTCGACGGTGACGATGTTGAACTCGGCGTCGCTCGCCGCGCCGGTGGCGCAGTACCTGACCGCCTTCACGGGCGCGTCGCCGAGCAGGCCCTCGGTGTGGCAGAAGCCCACCGCCAGCTCGTAGTCGTTGCCGGGTGTCCGCATCGTCGTCGACACCACCGTGCCGTCGAGCTGGATCGTCATCGGCTCCTCGACGATCAGCTCGTCGGGCACACGCTGCACGCGGTCGGCGGTCACCTTGGTGACGATCAGCCGCTCGGTGCGCTTGCGGATCACGGCACCAGGTTACGGAACACGGCAGCGGCGCGCGCCGGGGAGCTCGGGTCGAGGTGCAGGAACAGCGACGGCTCGATCACCTCCAGCTCCAGCAGCACCGGACCGTCGGCGGTCGGCAGCAGGTCGACCCGGGCGTAGGCCGTCGCCGGCAACGAGGCGACGACCCGCTCGGCGACGGCGAGCTCCGCCGCCGACGGAGTGGTGGCCGCGGTCCGTTCTCTCGCGAACATGCCACCTTCCAATTGAATGGTCGAGGTGAGGATCGGCTCCTTGCGGAACGCATGGCTGTAGTCGCCACCGATGAACACCATGCCGGTCTCCCCGTGGGTGTCGACCGCCGACACGTACTGCTGCACCATCGCGACCGCGCCCCGCGCGTGGAGGACGTCGATGTGCTCGTACGCCCCGCCGGGGTCGTCCTCGAACCGACGCACGCCGATCGAGCCGGCTCCGACCGACGGCTTCACGACGATGTCCCCTCGGCACGGCGGAAGCTCGTCGCCGACATCCACGATCCGGGTCGGCACGATCGGGATGCCGTTCGCCGCCAGCTCGAGCAGGTATCGCTTGTCGACGTTCCACTCGATGAGCTGCGGCGGATTCCACAGTGCCGTCACCGCGGCGACCCTCGCCGCCCAGTCCAAGAACTGCGCCAGGTGGGCGTGGTAGTCCCACGTCGAACGAATCACGACGGCACCGAACGCGGACCAGTCGACCGCGGGATCGTCCCACGTGACGATCCTGGCTTCGGGCAGCTCGGCGATGAGCAAGGGCAGGTCGGTGTCGAGCTCGCGAGCCGCCGAGCACGTGACGAGGCCGAGCACAGGCCGAGGGTACGCTCGACGACGTGGCCGAGCTCAGCACAGTCCGACTGGTCGCGGCCGAGTTCGCCGGAACCACGATCGTGATGCTCGGCGGCCCAGGGCTGATCGTCCTGGGCGGTGGGTCGATCAGCACGCTCGAGGCGGCCCTCGGCTTCGGCTTCGCGATCGCGATCGCGATCGGCGTGATCGGCGCCGTCGCCAACCCGATCCTCAGCCTCGCGCTCTACCTGGCCAGGCAGATCACGCCGCGTGAAGCGATCAGCGACTGGATCGGGCAGTTCCTCGGCGGGATCTTCGGCGCCGCGATCATCTTCGGCATCAACGACACCAACCGGGTCCCATCGGCGGCGAACGGCTGGGACCACAGCGGGTTTGCGGAGTTGGGCAGCGTGCTCGCCGCCGAGCTGGTCTTGTCGGTCGTGGTGGTGATCGTGCTGCTGTCAGCCGTCAGCCAGCGGCTGTCGACCACCTCGGTGGCGGCGTTCACGGGTGCCGCCTATGCGCTGGCGATGCTGTTCCTGTTGCCGATCGACGGCGGCGGTGTCAACCCGGCGCGCAGCCTCGGGTCGGCGATCTTCGCCGACACCGACCCCAACGCGCTCGGCCAGGTCTGGGCCTTCATCCTCGTGCCGGTGATCGGCACGTTCGGCGGACTCGTGCTGTGGCTGCTGATCGACGATGCGACGATCGACGACACGGTGTTCGACGACACGTTCGTCGAGGCCGCCTCCGACACCGTCACCGGCGACCACTGACCATTCCCCCATCGACGCGCACGGTGGTCGTACGCTCGCGCCAGCACGACTCGGCGACCGACAGGGGGTTCGTTGATATGGCATCGGACGACAACCGCATCAGCAGCGGCCGGATCATGGCGGCCGAGCTCGTGGGCACCGCTGTGTTGGTGATGGGCGGGCCGGGCACGGCCATCCTCGCCCCTGACATCGGGCAGCTCGGAGTGGCGCTCGCGTTCGGCCTCTCGCTGCTCGTGATGGCGTACGCGATCGGTCCGGTCAGCGGCTGCCACATCAACCCGGCCATCACGCTCGGGATGCTGTTGACGAAGAAGATCGACCTCGGCCGGGCGATCGTCTCGTGGATCGCACAGGTGATCGGCGGCATCATCGGCGCCCTCATCATCCTCCTGATCGCCACCAGCCGGGACGGTTTCGAACGCGGTGGGTTCGCCTCCAACGGATGGGACCGCGACGGCTTCAGCAGCCTCGGCGCGGCGATCCTCGTCGAGATCGTCTTCACCGCGCTCTTCGTATGGATCGTGCTCACGACGACGACCAGCCGCTTCCCGTGGGGGATCGGCGGCATCGTCGCCGGCCTCGCCTTGACGCTCATCCACCTCGTGACCATCCCGGTCGACAACACCAGCGTGAACCCCGCTCGCAGCCTGGCGACGGCGATCTTCGCCGACACCGACCCGAACGCGCTCGGTCAGGTCTGGGTGTTCATCATCTTCCCGCTCGTCGGGTCGGTGCTGGGCGTGCTGGTGTATCTCCTCATCGACGACGAGACCAAGCTCGAGGACACGATGCTCGACTCCGGTCCGATGCGCGCCGCCCGGGACGCTGCCACCAAGGGCGGCAACAAGGCGGTCGGCGCGATCGACGACGTCACCGACTGACCCCCGAAACCCCACGGTTCTGTCTGCTTGAAACGCGCCGTCGCGGCATTCTGAAGCAGACAGAACGGAGGGGTTGGCCGGTGTGAGACGCGAACGAGCCCGGCGCTCGGCCCGGGCTCGTTGAGATTCGGGAGTCGGATGGACTCAGAAGTCCATGTCGCCGCCGCCTGGCATGCCAGCGGCTTCCTTCTCCGGCTTGTCGGCCACGACGGCCTCGGTGGTGAGGAACAGCGCCGCGATCGAGGCTGCGTTCTGCAGCGCCGAGCGGGTCACCTTGGCGGCGTCGATCACGCCGAGCTTGACGAGGTCCTCGTATTCGCCGGTGGCGGCGTTGAGGCCCTCGGCGCCGGTGAGGTCACGGACGCGCTGCACCACGACGCCACCCTCGAGACCGGCGTTCTCGGCGATCTGCTTGAGCGGGGCCTCGAGCGACTTGGCGACCAGCCGGGCGCCGGTGGCCTCGTCGCCGAACAGTGAGTCGGCAACCTTCAGCACGGCCGCCTGCGAGCGCAGGAGCGCCACGCCACCGCCGGGCACGACACCTTCTTCGATGGCGGCCTTGGTGGTGGACACGGCATCTTCGATGCGGTGCTTCTTCTCCTTGAGCTCGACCTCGGTGGCCGCGCCGACCTTGAGGACGGCGACGCCGCCGGTCAGCTTGGCGAGACGCTCCTGGAGCTTCTCGCGGTCGTAGTCGGAGTCGGTGTTCTCGACCTCGGCCTTGATCTGGTTGATGCGGCCCTTGATGTCGTCTTCTCGCACCGCCACCCTCGACGATCGTCGTCTCGTCCTTGGTGATGATGATCCGCTTGGCGGTGCCGAGCAGGTCGAGCGTGACGTTCTCGAGCTTGAGGCCGACTTCCTCGCTGATGACCTGGCCACCGGTGAGGATCGCCATGTCCTGCAGCATCGCCTTGCGACGCTCGCCGAAGCCGGGCGCCTTGACGGCGGCCGACTTGAACGTGCCACGGATCTTGTTGACGACGAGCGTGGCGAGCGCCTCGCCCTCGACGTCCTCGGCGACGATCACCAGCGGCTTGCCGGACTGCATGACCTTCTCGAGTGCGGGCACGAGGTCGCGCACCGACGAGATCTTCGAGCTGACGAGCAGGACGTAGGCGTCGTCGAGCGAGGCCTCCATGCGCTCCGGATCGGTGACGAAGTACGGCGAGATGTAGCCCTTGTCGAAGCGCATGCCCTCGACGAGGTCCATCTCCATGCCGAACGTCTGGCTCTCCTCGACGGTGATCACGCCGTCCTTGCCGACCTTGTCGATGGCGTCGGAGATCATCTGGCCGATCTCCGGGTCGGCGGCCGAGATCGACGCCACGTTGGCGATGTCGGTCTTGTCGTCGCTGACGTCCTTCGACTGTTCCTTGATCGACTCGACGGCGGCCTCGACGGCGGCCTCGATGCCCTTCTTGAGGCTCATCGGGTTGGCGCCGGCGGCCACGTTGCGCAGGCCCTCGCGGACCATCGCCCATGCCAGCACGGTCGCCGTGGTGGTGCCGTCACCGGCGACGTCGTCGGTCTTCTTGGCGACCTCTTTGACGAGCTCGGCGCCGATGCGCTCGTATGGGTCCTCGAGCTCGATCTCCTTGGCGATCGAGACCCCGTCGTTGGTGATGGTGGGCGCGCCCCACTTCTTCTCCAGCACGACGTTGCGGCCCTTCGGGCCAAGCGTGACACGTACGGCGTCCGCGAGCTTGTTCATGCCCGCTTCCAGCCCGCGACGGGCCTCCGCGTCGAAAGCAATCTGTTTCGCCATCTAGTAGTCCTCCGTTGGACGTCTGCGATCTTGGGCGGGTGAGCACTCGACTCGGTCGAGTGCTAGCACTCTACAAGCGAGAGTGCTAACGGGCAAACGCAACGCCGGGTTGCCTGGCGGTTCTGTCTGCTTCAGATTGCCCGTGGCGCGAATCTGACGCAGACAGAACGGGAGGTGGGGTGCGGCTGGACGTCAGCCTCCGGCGACAGCCGGGATGATCGAGACTGTGATGCCGTCGGCGACCTTGGTGTCGAGACCGTCGAGGTAGCGGACGTCGTCGTCGTCGACGAACACGTTCACGAACTTGCGCAGTCCGCCGTCGTCGTCGAGCAGGCGGTCGCGGAAGCCGGGGTGGGTCGCTTCGAGGGCGGCGATCACGTCGGCCAGCGAGCCGGATTCGAGCTCGATCTGCTTGGCACCGCCCGACAGCGGGCGCAGCGTGGTGGGGATTCGGACGGTGACGGCCATGCCCGAAATGCTACCGCCCCAGTCAGGTATCAGCCGCGGCGATAGCGTCGCCGCGCGTGCGGGTCGTGGCCGCGGTCGACAAGTTCAGGGGCACGGCGTCGGCCGCCGACGTCGCGGCCGCGATCGGTCACGCGTGTTGGGAGCTGGGGCACGACTGCGAGGAGATCGCCCTGGCCGACGGCGGGGAAGGACTCCTCGACGTGCTCGGCGGGCCCAACCGTCGCAACGTCGTGACCGGTCCGCTCGGCGACGCTGTCGAGGCCGACTGGCGGCTGCACCGCGGCACGGCGATCATCGAGATGGCGCGGGCGAGCGGGCTCGTGCTCGCGGGTGGAGCCGACGGCAACGACCCGATGGGGGCCACCACCACCGGCGTCGGCGAGCTGATCGATCGCGCTCTCGACGGTGGAGCGACCCGCATCATCGTCGGTCTCGGCGGGTCGGCGACGACCGACGGCGGCCTCGGGGCGCTCCGGGCGATCCACGCCCCGGCGCGTCTGCGCCGCGTCGAGCTGCTCGTCGCCTGCGACGTCACCACCTTGTTCGTCGACGCCGCCGAGGTGTTCGGACCCCAGAAGGGCGCCACCCCGGCGCAGGTCGCGCTGTTGAAGCGTCGACTCGAACGGCTCCATCAGATGTACCGCGACGAGTACGGGGTCGACGTCGCGACGGTGCCGGGGGGCGGGGCGGCGGGCGGGCTGGCCGGCGCGCTGGCGGCACTCGGCGGCCGGCTCGTACCCGGGTTCGAGTTGGTGGCCGACGAGATCGACCTCGCCGATCGGCTCGCCGGAGTCGACCTGGTCATCACCGGGGAGGGACACCTCGACGAGCAGAGCTTCGAGGGCAAGGTGGTCGGCGGCGTCGCCGCCTACGCATCCGAAGCCGACGCCGCGATCCACGCGATCGTGGGGGATGCCGACGACGACGCACGCCGGCGCATCCCGACGACCACCCTCGTCGAACGGTTCGGACTCGAGCGCGCCGAGCGCGAACCGCTGTGGTGCATCGAACAGATCGCGCACGCAGTGCTGACCGACCGGTGGCCGGCCGTCCAGGCAGACGACGCCTGAGCCGAGACGTCTGAGCTGGCGCGGTCGGACCGCTCGCGCGGTCAGGGTGCGGTGGTCGAGCCCGTGGTGTCGCCCGCCACCGGCGGTGAGGTGGCGCCGGTCCCGGTGGTGTCGGCGGTGACCGTCCCGGTCAGCTCGTCGAGCGTCTTGCCCGCCTTGTCGATGCCGAGCATCACGAGCACCCCGGCACCGCCGAGCTCGCCCGACTCGGTCGGCGCGGGCACGACGACCGCGGCGATCGAATCGACCCCGCCGAGCGATCGGGCGACGGAGCCCGCGACCTGTTCGGCGTTGGGCACCGCCGGATCGAAGTAGATGACGGACGTTTCGAGCTGACCGACTGCGAGGCCGCCTTGTTGGTCGGCTCCCCCATCGTGTAGCCGACGACGCCAAGGGCACGCGACATCTGCGCCGCCGAGCCGTTGACGTTGCTGGCGTTGGCGACGATGACGGTCACCGCCGGGTCGAGGATCAGCGGCGGCTCGGTGGTCGTCGTCACGACCGCAACCGTCGTGACGCTCCCGATGGTGGTCACCGTCCCGGAGTCGCTCGACGCGACGGAATCGGTCGGCGTCTCGCCGGCATCGCCGTCGTCGTCGTCGTTGATCGACCGCAGGATCAGGAACCCGGCGACGACCGCGACGATCGCCAGCACGATGGCCAGCGCGCCGCTGGCGGGCGCACCGCCGTCGCCGGCGCGTGGACGGCGGCCAACGGGGCCCGGCCCGGCCCCCTCAGGTACGTCGGTGCTCATGCGTCTGCGCCTCCCTGGCCATCCGTGCCGGTCTCGAGCCGTTCACGGCGCCGCCGAAGGCGATGCCGCTGCAGCCGACGGACCACGAGTGGATCGTGTTCCATCGCCCCAGGCTGTGCGACCAGATCGTTCAACTCGGCATAGTAGTCGTCGGCCGAACACTGGAATTGCGCGCGGATCAGGACTTCTTTCGGCTCGTCGTGGTTCCACCACGTGCGTTCGAACTCGAGCATGGCCTGATGGCGTTCGCTGATCACGACGACAGCTTCGCCGTCAGGGGAGGTGCGACACAAGCACCCTCGCCCGCGCTCACCTATCGTTCACCCGATGGATTCGCTCGACCACCGACCGTTCTTGATCGGTGTCGCGGGCGGATCGAGCTCGGGCAAGACCACGATCGCCGAGCGCCTGGTCGAGCTCACGGGCGTCGGCCACCTGTCGCTGATCAAGCTCGACTCCTACTACGTCGAGCGTCCCCACGAGACGATGGAGCAGCGCCGCGCCGCCAACTACGACCATCCCGACGCGTTCGACTGGCCGTTGATGAACGACCATCTCGCGGCGCTGGTGGCTGGGGCGTCGGTGCCGGTGCCCGTCTACGACTACGCCATCCACGATCGCTCGAAGGACGTGCGGATCGTCACGCCGGCCCGCATCGTGGTCGTCGAGGGGATCCTCGTGCTGTGGGAGCCGACGCTGCGCGAGCGGTTCGACCTCAAGATCTTCATCGACACCCCCGCCGACCTGCGCCTGATCAGACGGCTCCGGCGCGACGTCGCCGAGCGCGGGCGCACGCCGGAGAACATCATCGAGCAGTACCTCACGACCGTGCGGCCGAGCCACGAACGTTTCATCGAGCCGAGCAAGCGCTACGCCGACGTGATCATCCCCGAAGGCGGACTCAACCGACCGGCCATCGAGGTGTTGCTGGCCCGGATCCGCGAGCTCGCCTTCTCGCCCGAGGGCGCCGAGCTCGGCTCCTAACGAACGCGATCTGCGCACTCCAGGATCACGTCGGCGGCGAACACCGCGTCGTCGAGGTCGGTCTTCCATGACGACACGCTGATCCGCATCGCCGTCGCGCCGCCCCATTGGGTCGGCCCGCACCAGATCCGGCCGTCGGACTGGATCTCGGCGATCAACGCCTCGGTGGTCGGGCCGTCGACCAACCGCACGAGCACCTGGTTCAGCACCACGTCGTTGAGGATCGAGAGACCTCCGGCGCGCAGCCGCGCCGCGATCGTCGTCGCCGCGTCGCACGCGCGGGTGATCAGCTCGGCGACGCCTCGGCGACCCAGCGTCCGCAGCACCGACCACACCTCGACCTGGCGGGCGCGTTGCGACGACTGAGGTGTGTGGTGCATCGCCTCGAAGCCCACGTCGGGCGGTAGGTACCCGGCCGACGCGGCGAACGTGCGCCGCAGGTCGGCGGGCCGGCGGACGAACGCGATGCCACAGTCGTAGGTCACGTTCAACCACTTGTGGGCGTCGGTCGCCCACGAATCGGCCCGGTCGAGGCCACGCACGAGATCGGCCCGGCTCGGGTCGGCGAGCGCCCACATGCCGAACGCACCGTCGACGTGCAACCATCCCGATCGCTCTGCCAGCCAGTCGGCGATCTCGTCGAACGGGTCGAACGCGCCGCTGTTGACCTCACCCGCCTGGGCGCACAGCAATACCGGTCCGTCGATGTCGGGCAGCAGTTCGGCACGCAGTCGTCCCTGGTCGTCGGCGGGAACGACGACGACACGCGTCCGGCCGAGCCCCACGAGGCCGAGCGACTTCGACAACGTGGAGTGGGCGCGTTCGCCGATGACGACCTGGATCTCGGGCGCGCCGAACAGCCCGTCGGACTGGACGTCCCAGCCGCGTTCGGCGAGCAACGCGTCCCGGGCGGCGGCGAGGCAGGAGGCGTTGGCGACCGTCGCCCCGGTGACGAACGCGACCCCGGTGCCGGCCGGGAGGCCGAGGAGATCGACGAGCCACCCCTCGACGACGTCGTGCAGCGTGGCCGCCACCGGTGACATCACCGGGAGCGCGGTGTTCTGGTCCCAGGCGCTCACCAGCCACGAACTGCCGAGCGCGACCGGATACGTGGCGCCGTTCACGAAGCCGAAGTACCGAGCACCGGTGCTGGCGACGGTTGCCGGGCTCCCCACGTCGTGCAGCAGTTGCAGCGTCTCCAGCTCGTCGCGGCCGACGTCGGGCAGCGGCTCGTCGAAGGCGGCCAGCGCCGCCACTGCCTGGCCGTCCGGCGCGACCCGGCGGCCGTCGATCGACGCCGCGTACTCGAGCGCGGCGGCGATCGCCGCGTGCAGCACGTCGACGTCCGACTCGGACCCGTTGTCCATCACCTCAGCCTGCCCCGCCCCTGCTCAGGCGGCGCAGTCGGCGCAGTGGCCGTAGATGTCGATCGCGTGGTGTCGCGGCGAGAAACCCTCGGCACGCGCCACTCCGTCGAACGCCGAGTCGAGCGAGCGCTCGAGGCGCGGGGTGAGCGTGATGTCGCGGATCAGCCCGCAGTTCTCGCAGATGAGGTGGTGGTGGTGCTGGGTCAGGTCCTCGGCGAGCTCGTAGTGCGCGTGCTCGGCGCCGTGGACCAACCGCCGGACGATGCCGGCCTCTTCCATGATCGACAGGTTGCGGTACGCGGAGCTCTGCGAGAGCACCGGTTGCTTGGTCAGCAACTCGGGCAACGTGACCGGGCCTTCCGCCGCGACGAGCACGTCGACGATCCGGCGCCGCCCCGTGGTGTAGCGCTGTTCGCGGTCTGACAACCGTTCGCGGACGGTGCGGTGGAGTTCGACGTTGCTCCCCATCGGAGTCATCACGCTACCGCGCCACGCTACGTCGACTCATTGGCGGGCAAATGGTGCGCTCCGTCGATGTGGGCGTGGTCGCTCCCGTCGTGCACGCCATGCCCGTGGTCGTCGACCAGCATCGCCCCGTCGTCGATCCGCAGCACCCGCCCACCGAACGCGAGCGCCAGCAGGTCGGCGCGCAGAACCTCTGACGGCGGGCCGGCCGCGACCACCTCGCCGGCGAGGAGGACGACCCGCTCGGCACGGCGCGCCTCTTCGAGATGGTGCGTCGAGTACACGACTGCCGACCCGCCGGCGACCTCTTCCCCGATCACCGTCAGGATCCGCTGCTGACTCGCCAGGTCGAGCCCGGTGATCGGCTCATCGAGCAGCAGCAGCCGCGGCGAACCGATCAGGGCCTGCGCCACGAGCACCCGCTGACGCTGGCCGCCCGACAGTTCGCCGAACGCCCGCCGGCGGAGATCGCCGACCTCGAGGCGGTCGGCGATCGCATCGAGCTCGGCGCGCTGCGCGGACCGGATGCGCTGCACGAGCGGACGGCCGCGGTACGTCCCCATGCGCAGCACCTCGTCGACCATCAGCGGCAGCCAGCGATGATGTCCGTGCTGCTGGGCGACGAACGCGACGCCGACACCGTCGGCGCGCTGCGACCCGACCCTGCGAGGGCGAGATCAGACCGGCGAGCAGCTTGAGCAACGTGCTCTTGCCGCTCCCGTTGGCCCCCACCAGCGCCATCGAGGTCGAGGCGAAGACGGTGAGATCGGTCGGCGCGAGCGCGAGCACGTCGCCGAACCGGACCGACGCGGCCGCCAGCCGCGCGAGCTCGGTCCCGTGGAGCGTCGACGTTCCGGTCTCGTTGGTCATGGGAATGACTCCCAGTATAGTTTCAGATCCGAGCGTCTGACCAGGAAGGCCGCAATGCAGCGACGGTACCGCACCGCACTCGCGCTCATGACTGGGCTCGGCGCGGCTCTGACGGCGTGCGGCGGCGACACGACGAGCGGAGCGAGTTCCGGCACCGACGCACCGGTGATCGTCGCCACGACGAGCATCTGGGCCGACGTCACGGGCCATGTGGCATGTGACGGGCTGGCCGAGATCGAGACCGTCATCCCGATCGGTGGTGATCCGCACTCGTTCGAGCCGTCGCTGCGCGACCGTCAGGTGCTGGAGGATGCCGACCTCATCGTCGCCAACGGCCTGCTGCTCGAGGAGTCGCTGGAGGACACGATCGACGCCGCCGCAGAGCACGGAACGCCGGTCTTCCGCTTCGCCGACGAGATGACACCGCTCGCGAGCGACGATCCGGAGCATGTGGAGGGCGATCCGCATGTCTGGTTCGATCCGACGCGCGTGTCCGCCGCGCTGCCAGCGCTTCGCGACGCCCTCGTCACACGCGCCGGGCTCGACGCCGGTCGCGTCGACGCGTGCCTCGACGACTACCAGGCCGCGATCGCCGCCACCGATGCCGAGGTTGCGGGACTCCTGGACACGCTGCCGGCAGATCGTCGCAAGCTGGTGACCAACCACGAGGCGCTCGGGTATTTCGCCGAGCATTACGGTTTCGAGGTGCTCGGCGCCGTCATCCCGTCGCCGTCGACGCTCGCCGAGGCGAATGCCGCCGACCTCGAAGCGCTCGTGCGTCTCATCGAGGAGGCCGACGTGCCCGCCGTCTTCGCCGAGGCCCAGCACTCGAGCGTCGAGGCCGAGGCCCTCGCGACCGCGGTCGGCGACGTCGAGGTGGTCACGCTGTTCACCGACTCGCTGGGACCCAGCGAATCGGGTGCCGACACGTACCTTGGCCTGCTGTCGACCGATGCCCGACTGATCGTCGACGCCCTGTCATGACGTGGCTGAGTGACCCGTGGTCGTGGTGGGTCGAGCCGTTCGTCGACAACGGGTTCATGCGCGACGCGCTCGTGGCGGGTCTGCTCACCGTCATCACGACGTCGATGGTCGGAACGTGGGTCGTGCTGCGCGGGATGAGCTTCCTCGGTGACGCCCTCGCCCACGGTGTGCTGCCCGGCATCGCGATCGCCTTCATCATCGGCCAGAGCACCACGCTCGGCGCGCTGATCGCGGCGGGTGCGATGGTGGGCGGGATCAGCCTCATCCGGTCGCACAGCCCGCTCCCCGACGACGCCTCGATCGGCGTGCTGTTCGTCGGGTTCCTCGCCCTGGCGGTGGTGGTGATGTCGACCCAGCGAGCGTCGTACACCGGCGACCTGAACCGGTTCTTGTTCGGGTCGGTCGCGGGCGTGACGAACGACGACATCACCCGTCAGGCGATCGCGGCCGCGATCGCGGTCGGCGGGGTGATCGTCTTCTACCGCGCCTTTCTCGTGATGACGTTCGACGAGACGCTGGCCAGCGTGCTCGGGCTGCGCCCGCGTCTCGCCAACGCCGCGTTGCTCGCCCTCGTCGCGATCGCGATCGTGTCGTCCTTCGAGTCGGTCGGCAACCTGCTGGTGTTCGCCTTCCTCGTCGCGCCACCGGCCGCCGCGAGCCTCATCGGTCGCCGCGTCCCGACGATCATGCTGATCTCGATCGGACTCGGTTCGTTGGCCGCTGTCGTCGGTCTCCTCGTCAGCTGGCACCACCGCACGGCCGCCGGGGCGACGATGGCGCTGACGTCGGTGATCGTGTTCTTCTGTGTCCTCGCGTTCACCAGCGTCGTCCGCACCGCCCGATCGCACCGCCACGCCCCGCACCGCACGAGCAGACCGACGCGACCGGCGCACCCGATCCACTGACGAGCGGTCGCGGACGAGCCCTAGGATCGGCGCCCATGGTCGATCGAGCCAGGTGGGGGGCGTACGTCCACGCCGTCGTCCCGGTCCCCCTGCTGGCCGAGCTCGCCGCGGCCGCCGAGCAGCGTGGTGCGGCGGTCGTGATCGTGCCCGACGAGGGAACCGACCGCGACGTCTACGTCACGCTGACCGCGATGGCGCTGGCGACGGAGCGGATCCTGCTCGCCACCGGGATCACGAACCCGCACAGCCGCCATCCGGTGGCAACCGCCGCCGCGTTCGCCTCGCTCGCCGAGGTCGCCCCGGGACGGGTCGTCGTGGGGCTCGGCGCCGGCGGCACGATGGTGTTCGGCCCGATGGGGTTGCGGCCGGCGCGTCCCTTCACGTCGCTCGTCGAGTCCGTTGACGTGATCGACGGGCTGCTCGCCGGTCGATCCGTCGATCACGACGGAACGTTCCGAACCGTCGGTGCCGCGATCCCGTGGTCGCCGGGCCGGCTCCCGATCGCGATCACCGGTCGTGGCCCGCGCGCCGAGGGATTCGCGAAGACACGAGCCGACTGGGTGCTCGTCGCCGGCAAGCCGCTCGAGCGACTGCCCGGTCTGGCCACCGAGGTACGCGAGGCCGCTCGCGCCGACGGACGCGACCCGCTGATCGTGTGGTCACCGATGGCCGCGTGGACCGACGAGGGCTTCGAGCACATCCGTCCGTACTTCGCGTTCATGACCGTCGACATGCCGCCCGCCCTGCAACAGCGCCTCGGCGTGACCGAGGAACAGGTCCGGCGAATTCGCGAGACGCTGCAGCACGAGGGACTGGCCGCCACCGCCCCGCTGGTCCCACAGTCCGTGATCGACGCCTACTCGATCACGGGCACACGCGACGTCGTGATCGAACGGCTGGCGGCGACGGTCGCCGCCTTCCGACCCGACCTCGTCGTGTTCGACCTCCTCCGCCACACGACCGAGTTCGTCGCCGAGCTCGCCGACCTGGCGGCCGATGTCGGCCTGGTCGCGTGAAGAGCGACGGTGCGTCACGGCATCGTCGAGGCCGGCAAGCTCCCGAACCGTCGATCCGAGCGCAGCGCCGGGAGCGAGGTGCCGACCAACGTCTCGACGGTCCGCAGCGATGACTCGTCGTCCTGGCCTGGCACGAGTGAGATGTCGGTCACGCCGAGATCGGCGAACGCCGACAGCTGCTCGGCGATGTGCTCACCGTCGCCCCGGATCGCGTCCCATTCGACCGCCCCTCCCCCGATCGTCTCGGCGGTGACGGAGACCCGGACCCGGGCGGCGAGCAACCCGCCGCCGCGGTCGAACCACTCATGCGCGAGCGGTGCGAGCCGGTCCGGTGGCGTTCGCGACGCCTGGAAGGGCAGGCCGTGGCGGAGTGCTCGTTCGAACGTCGCCCGCTCGCCGGCCAGCCACACCGACACCGAGCCGGGTGGCGCGATCGGAGACACGCGGGCGTCACCTGGAACGTTTCGCACCTCACCGTGGTGCTCGGTGCCGTCGAGCGCCGCCCGCAGCGCGCCGAGCTCATCTTCGAAGCGGGCGCCACGCGCCGCAAAGTCGAGACCTCTGAACGCGAACTCGCGCTCCCAGTATCCGGGCGCCACGCCGAGCACCACGTCGCCGCCTGAGACGTGAGCGAGGGACGCCGCCTGCTTGGCCAGCCACAACGGATCGCGCAACGGCAGCACCGCGGCCGCGACCCCGAGCCGGACACCCGGGTGGGGTGCCCCGAGCCATGCCAACTCGACGAACGGCTCCAGCGCGCCGGACCAACGCGGGAAGTCGGGGACTTCCAGCAAGCCATCACCGAGCCACAACGTGTCGATGCCACCATCGACCGCGGTCGACACGACGCGGACCGCGCCAGCTCGCGTGGTCGCGAACGGCGAGATGCCGATCCGCACCCGTGATGCGACGTCCGATCCCGATTCTGCGCTCATTGCGGCACGGCGGCGAACGAGTCGTACGTCGTGGTGTCGATCTCGTGGAGCAGGCCGAGCCCGAGCGCGACCCGGTTCGTGTAGTTGAGGTGCGCCGTCTGGTTGTTGACGTGGAGGATCTCGACGTCGCCCAGGCCCGCGTCGCGCATCGCCGTGACCAGGTCCTCGTCGATCGCCGCCGGATCGGTGGTGAGCGCCGCCGCGTAGCGGGCGATCGCGGCGTCGACTGCCGGCAGCTCGTCGTAGCGCCCCGACTCGATCGCCGCCAGCTCGTCGGGATCGATGCCGAGCTCGCCGAGCTTGGCGCGCGTCTGCGAGGCGCAGTACGCCGTGCGGTTCAGCACCGACACGACGTGCCCGACGATGTTGCGTTGCCGCGGTGTGAGCGCCGACTCGATCCCCTCGCTCGCCTTGTACAGCTCGAGCCGGATCCGCACGAGCTCGGGCACCAGGCTGCCGAGCATCGTGAACTCACTCGGCGCGCCGAGGCGCGACGCCTGCCAGTCGTAGGCGTCCTTGAGCGGTCCCGTGGCGGCGTCGGGCTGGACGATCTCGATCCATGGCATGGGCGGTCCTTTCACGTTCACAGACAACGATATTCAGGCGCATCGATCAGGCCGGCCGAGACGGCGTCTCGGCGACGTGGCGACGGGCCCGGCCGAGGACGTCGCCAGTCGTCGCCCCGGCCGGATCGTCGTCGATGCCTGGCTCCGGCGCGACCGGTTCGTCGGGCCGCTGCGGTCGCTGTGGGGCGGGTGTCGTGACCGTCACGTCACCTCCCGGCGGAGGTCGTCGGAGACCGCAGCCGCGATGGTGGCGAAGTCGGGATCGAAGCGCAGTTCCGGGACGCGTGGGTACGCGAACGGGACCGCGGTCTCCGACACGACGCGGCCGGGACGTGGCGACATCACGATCACGCGGCTGGCGAGGTACACGGCCTCCACCACCGAGTGGGTGACGAACACACCGGCGAACCGCTCGTGCACGAACAGTTGCTGGAGCTCGTCGTTGAGTCGTTGTCGCGTGATCTCGTCGAGCGCTCCGAATGGCTCGTCGAACAGGAACACCTGTGGCTGCAGCGTCAACGCCCTGGCGAGCGACACCCGCATCCGCATCCCTCCGGAGAGCGCCCGTGGGCGGTGGTGCTCGAACCCGGTCAGGCCGGTCAGCTCGATCGCCGCCGCGGCGCGGCGACTGCGCTCGTCGGCCGGGAGCCGCCGCACCTGGGCGGGCAGCTCGACGTTGGCCTGCACCGTGCGCCACGGCAACAGCGTCGGATCCTGGAACACGAATCCGACCTCGGCGGTGCCGGTATCGGCGACCCCGGCCGTGGCGTCCGTCAGACCGGCGGCGATGCGCAGCAACGTCGACTTGCCGCAACCGGACGGGCCGACGACGGCGACCAGCTCACCCGCGACGACGTCGAAGCTGACGTCGTCGACTGCTCGGGTGCCGTCGCGGAACACCTTGGACACGCCGCGGAACCTGACGCCCGCCCGGTCGTCGGTGCCCGCCTGCCCAAGTCGCCCACGTTCGTGTGATGGCGTCAGCGCACCGGCCACTGAGACCGTCTCCACACCGGGCGCGGCGACACAGCCATGTCAAACAGTATTTCGACCCGAATCCTGACCTGTCAAGTCGACATTCCGCCGCGACGTCAGGCCAGGCGTCACACGACGGTGAGCTTCACCTCGATGTTGCCGCGTGTCGCGTTCGAGTACGGGCACACCTGGTGCGCCTTTTCGACCAGCGCCTCCGCCGTCTCCCGGTCGAGGTTCGGCGCGTGGACATCGAGCTCGACCGCCAGCCCGAACCCGCCGCTCGGAAGCGAGCCGATGCCGACCGATGCCGAGACTTCGGTGTCGGTGACGTCGACCTTCTCCTGCCCGGCGACGAACTTGAGCGCAGAATGGAAGCAGGCCGCGTAGCCGGCCGCGAACAGCTGCTCGGGATTGGTGGCGCCACCCGCTCCACCCATCTCCTTCGGGATGCGCACGTCGAGATCGAGGATGCCGTCGTCGGAGCGGGTGTGTCCGTTGCGCCCGTCGCCGGTGGCGTGTGCGGTCGCCGTGTACAGCGGTGTCATCGAAGCCTCCTTGCCAGATCGTCGACCGATCGTCGACGCACATCTTCGCACCGGTCGGTCGCGGGCAACTGGTCGGCGGTCTCCGCGCCCGGCAGTAGGGTTGTTCAACCATGTCGAACGAACCGTCAGACCGTTCCGCCGCGGCGCTGGCTCCGACCGACGCGACCCTGCGGGCCGAGCTCGACCACGCGCTGGCGAACCTCACCCGACTCGAGGCGGAGTACGCCGAGTTGCTCGCCGACCCCGGTGTGATCCTCGAAGATCGCGACTCGACCCGCCGGCTGTTGGAGGCCGCCCGCGTCACCGCGGCCGCGGCCGAGCGGGCGTTGGCGCGCTTCGAGGACGGCACGTACGGCCAGTGCTCGCGTTGCGGTGCGGCGATCGACCCCGAGCGACTGGAAGCGATTCCCGACGCCGAGACGTGCGTGTCCTGCTCGCGCTGAGCCGCGACAACAGGATTTCGACTCAGTCGCCCGCGCCGACGCCCGGTTCCATCGCGACGCGATCGCCGATTGGGATCGCGTGGCCGAGCAACTGCGCCGCCGCATCGCCATCGACCGCGGGGGTGAACCAGAAGCCCTGCGCGGTGTGACAACCCATCTCGCGCAGCAGCGCCAGCTGCGCCTCGTTCTCGACGCCCTCGGCGACGACGTCGACACCGAGCGCCCGAGCCATGGCGATGATGATGCGCACGAGCTCGGTGGTTCGCGGATCGACGTCGAGCTCACGGGTGAACGAGCGATCGATCTTCAACCCGTGGATCGGGAAGCGGTGCAATGCGTGCAGTGACGACATGCCAGTGCCGAAGTTGTCGATCTGCAGGCCGATCCCGGCCGCGTGGAGCTCCTCGATGACGACGCGGGCCACATCCGGATTGCGCACGATCACGCCGGCGGTGATCTCGAGCGTCAGGTTGGCGGGCGTGAGCCCATGACGATCGAGGCAGTCGAGGATGTGCGGCAGCAGGCTGCTGTCCCAGAACAGACGGTGTGACACGTTGACGCTCACGTTCACGACGCCGTCGTAGGTCACCTGCCAGTGCGCGATCTGACGGCACACCTCGTCGACGATCCAGCGCTCGAGCTTCACCATCAGGCCGGTCTCGTCCATGGCGGGCAGGAAGTCGAGGGGCGGCACGAGTCCGAGCTCGGGATGACGCCAGCGCACGAGCGCCTCGAAGTGATCCGTGCGTTCGTTGTCGAGATCGACGATCGGTTGGTAGTGCACCTCGAACTGCTCGCGTTCCATCGCCGAGCGGAGCTCCGTCTGCAACCCGAGACGGGTCACCACCCCGGCGTGCATGGCGGTGTCGAACACGGCACTCGAACCGCGGCGGCGCGACTTGGCGTGGTACATCGCGATGTCGGCATCGCGCAACACGTCCTCGGCATTCGAATGGGTGCGGCCGCTGATCGCGATGCCGACACTGGCCGTCGCCGCGACCTCATGCCCGTCGAGCTCGATCGGCGCCGCGATCCTCGACTGCATCCGCTCCACGATCGGCCCGACGGCGCTCGGTTCGATGCCATGGAGCAGCACCGCGAACTCGTCACCGCCGAACCGTGCCGCGACATCGGTCTCACGCAGCCCGGCGCGCAACCGCTCGCCGATCGTGGCCAGGAAGCGATCTCCCACGTTGTGACCGAGCGAGTCGTTGACGAGCTTGAAGCCGTCGAGGTCGAGGAACACCACGGCGTAGCGCAACTCGGGCGACTGGCGGGCCTGGGCGATGGTCAGGCTCAGCCGCTCCAGGAACAGCTTGCGATTGGGCAGTCCCGTCACCTCGTCGTACAGCGCGCCCTGGCGCAGCAGCTCCTCCATCTGTTTGCGCGGCTCGATGTCGTGGATCGAGCCGACGATGCGCGCCGCCGGACCCTCCGGTGGACCGATCGGCAGAGCTCGGCACGAGACGTGGTGATACACACCGTCCGCGCCGCGGAGCCGGTGCTCGATCCCGATCGGCAACGGCTTCCCGGTCACTGCCGCGCCCAGCACGTCGCGCAGACGCGCCAGATCGTCGGGATGAACGGAGTCGAACCACACCGATGGTCCGGCCGTGGCTCCCCGGTACTCGTGGCCGAGCATCTCCATCGACCGCCCGGAGTAGTAGATCGTGTCGGTCGTGAGATCCCAGTCCCACAGACCGTCCTGCGTCGCGACCGCCCACAGGCTGTAGCGCTTCTCGCTCGTCCGCACGCTCTCGAGCAAGGTCTGTTGCTCGAGCGCAGCGGTCAGCAGCGCGGCCCATTGGTTGTGCGTCTCGCGCCCGTTGGCCGACAACGCGTCGACCTCACCGGTCACGGCGAGCAGACCGAAGTCGAGGCCGCGCGCGTTCACGGGCACGACGATCGTCACCTCGTTCGCCTCCGGCTCGGCCAGCTCGATGAGGCTCGCCGGCGGGAACTGTTCGACGCCGCACGTCGTGCCGACCACGCTCGACAGGGCGTTGTCGGGGTCGTACGCACCGACGATCCGCAGACGTCCAGTCGAGGGGTCGCCGTCCCACAGCGCCAGGCACGCCCCGCGGACGTCGGTCGCGGCGAGCCATTCGAGGCTTCTCGGGTCGGCTCGCTCGTGGTCGAGGAGTTGGATACCGATCTCGTACTGCTCGCGCATCGAGTTCTCGCGACGCGTCGCCCGCTCGAAACGCATCCGTGCCTCGTCGCGCCAGAACCCGGCGCCACCGTCGGGCGCCGTCGCGCCGTCCTCACCAGGGCATCCGCATGATCCGCGGGGGACGAACTCCGACGGCGACAGGTGGACGCGGAACTCGACGTCGTCGCCACGTAGCTGCGCCAGCACCACCCGTGCGGCCGCCGCACCGATCTCGTCGTACGGTTGGCGCACGGTCGAGAGCGTGGGCTCGGTGTAGGTGCCGTCCTCCAGCCCGTCGAATCCCACGACCGCCACATCGCCAGGAACGTCGACGCCGAGCTCGGCGAGTTGCGCCATGCAGCCGATCGCGTTGCGATCCGTTGCAAGCACGAGTGCGGTGATGGGAGTGCCACCCGCGACGAGTTGGCGTGCGACGTCGCGACCTCCGTCCTCGCCGTTGTCGAAGGCGCTGAAGAACCACTTCGGGTTGGGCTCGATCCCGTGCGCCGCGAGCGCGCCCTGGTAGGCCTCGTACCGGGCCCGCATGTCGGGTTGGACCAGGTTGGCGCCGAAGCCGATCGCTGTGTGACCGTGCCAGACCAGGTGGTCGACGGTCGCGACGACGCCGGTGGAGTTGTCCGGCGTCGCCGACGGCGCGCCGAATCCCTCGATCACGTCGCTGGCGAGGGCGACGGCCTTGCCGGCGGCCTGGAGTCGTTCGAGATAGTTGCGTTGCGTCGCCGTCGCGATCGAGATCACACCATCGATGTGCTCCCACGCGGTCGGCGTGACGAAATCGGGCGCGCCGACGACCTCGTCGCTGCGGAGCCCGGCCTGCAGCGTCTGGACGAGGACGACACGGCCCCCGACAGCTGCGACCTCACGGGTGATGCCGGCGAGGATCTTGCCGTAGTAGGACCCGCCGGTCATCGGCGAGAGCACTCCGATTGTGATCCTCCTCGACATCGCGACACACCTCCGACTGGATCAGTGCCCGGACGTCGACCTCGTCGCACCTGCTTGGTCGTTGTATCGGCGGGTGGCGGCCCGACCTTGACGACGACCTGACGATCAGATCCGCAGATAACGTGGATTTGGCGGTTCGACCGCCCCCGAACGGGGTATTCCTCTCCGCTGGGCTCAGCGCAGGAGGTGCCATGCCGCAGATCGTCGTATCTGACGAACGTTCGCAGACAACGACGATCGACCAGCCCACATCCGGAACCGGCAGCCGCACCGACAACGGCACGGTCGTCGACAATCCGGCCGACGACGGACGTGTCATCGCGTCGTCGTGGCGCTCCGTGCTGCCCACGGCCGCTGAGGTGCTCCGCGCCCGGCGTCGGCTCCACGGCAAGTCGATCCTGATCGCGCTCATCCTCGCCGGCAGTTACTGGGCCGTCGTGCTGTCCGAGGTCGGTTGGCCACTGCGCCTCATCGGCGGCGCATCCCTCGTGGTCGGCCTCGTCGCCCTGGCGACCGGCGTCATGCACGACGGGAACCACGGTTCGTTCTCGCGCCATGCGTGGCTCAACCACGTCGCCGGCTACAGCCTCGACGCGCTCGGCGGCAGTTCGTGGCTGTGGCGCTTCAAGCACAACACGCTCCACCACGGCAATCCCAACGTCGAAGGTGTCGACAGCGACATCTCGCAGGCCCCGTTCGCCCGCTTGGCGCCGATGCAGCCATTGCGTCCGTGGCACCGGTGGCAGCACGTGTACCTGTGGTTCCTGTACGGGTTCTTCGCATTGAAGAACTTCGTCTTCGGCGACTTCCGCACACTCGCCGCGGCGCGCATCGGTCCCAAGGCGCTGCGCACCAGGCCAGGACCAACAGTCGTCGCCCGCGTGCTTGCCGGGAAGTTCCTGCACCTAGGCTGGGCCGTCGTGATCCCACTCTTGACGAATCCATGGTGGGGCGTGCTCGGGTTCTATCTGGTGAGCTCCTGGCTGGTCGGGTTCGTGTTGGCGGTGACGTTCCAGCTCGCGCACTGCGTCGACATCGCCGAGTTCGACGATGAGTTGGCACCACGACGTGGCCCCGACTTCTTCGCCCACCAGCTCCGCACGACCGTCGACATCGCCTCGCCGGTTCCGGTCCTGGGTCACGCCTTCCGCTGGCTGGTCGGCGGGCTCGACCATCAGATCGAACACCATCTGGCCCCGCGACTTCCCCACACGGTGTATCCCATCGTCGCCGCCCGGTTCCTCCGCGCCTGCGACGAGACGGGAGTGACCTACCGGCGTCATCCCGGGGTGTGGGCAGCCCTCCGTTCGCACGGCCGTTGGCTGCGGGCGATGGGACGACCTGACGTCGTCGTGGCGAGCCCATGACACCGTCCGAGGTGTCCACATCGGGTGACGAGCGCTTGGCGCGGGTTCTCGCCGCGATCCAGGCGGGCGACGAGGCCGACAAGCTGGCCGACAACTCGACCCTCTCGAAGTCGCTTCGTTGGTCGCTCGAGGACGTCGCCGCGTGCCTCGCCGAGGCGAAGGAACGCAAGTTCATCTGGGGAGCACGCGGCGGCGCCAAGCCGGCGCCGTACTACGCCGAGCTCGAGGTCACCGTGCAGGGCAAACGGTTTCTCGCTGCCCACGGCGCGCCCGGCCCCGCCCAGGACTGACGCGGGGTGCGGGTCTTCATCTGCTCGACGTGCCGTCACGAGCTCCCGTTCGAGTCGATGGCGTGTCCGAACTGCGACAGCGTGGTCGGCTACGTGCCAGAACGACGCGACGTCGTCGTGCTCGTCGACGAGGGCCCCGCCCGCTACACCGTCGAGGGCGACGCGCGGGCGCACTGGCGCTGCCTCAACGCGTCGTGGGGGTGCAACTGGATGCTCCCCGCTGACGGCGATGACGTGTGGTGCCTGTCGTGCCGGCTGACACGGGGCCGCCCGGACGAGTCCGATCCGGCCGCGGTCGTCGCGTGGTCGGCGGCCGAGGCCGCCAAGCGGCGGCTCGTGTTCCAACTCGGCGAGCTGGGCCTGCCGATCCAACCCCGTTCGTCGGCGACGCCGCAGGGATTGGCGTTCGACCTCGTCCATGTGCCCGGCGCATCCGCCGTCACCGGGCACGATCGGGGCCTCATCACACTCGATCTGAGCGAGGCCGACGAACGACACCGCGACGAGCTCCGCCGCCAACTCGGCGAGCCGTTCCGAACCCTCATCGGGCACCTGCGCCACGAGGTCGGGCACTACTACTTCGCCCACCTCGTCAGCGCCAGCGATGAGATCGACGGTTTCCGTTCGTTGTTCGGTGACGAGCGCGCCGACTACTCAGCGGCGCTCGACGAGCACTATCGAGGTGCCCGGACGACCGCCGGCGAACCTGATCTCAGCCGTTTCGTCACGGCCTACGCGGCGTCTCACCCGCTCGAGGACTGGGCCGAGACCTTTGCCCATTACCTGCACACACGCGACGGCCTCCAGACCGCCGACAGCCACGGACTGCACGCCGGCGGCCGCCCGGACGGGGCCGGCACGGCGACACCACTGCGGGTCGCCGACGACCGCTCCTTCGCCGCGATCCTGGAGCGTTGGCTGCCGGTGGCCGAGACGATCAACGCCATCGCCGACGGGCTCGGATCATCCCGTCCCTACCCGTTCACGTTGAGTCCGACGGTCGTCACCAAGCTCGAGTTCGTTCACGCCCGGGTGATGGCCCACTCCGATCGAGAGGACCTCTATGCCGCACACTGACGATCCGACGCCCGAGACCGAATCGGCCGCAGTCGAGTTCGCCGAGCGTCGATGCTGGCGGTGCCTCAAGATGTTCCCCGGCGACGCTCCCGCGGGGCCGTCGCCGACCGCCGACTTCTGGCTGTGCGACCCGTGCGACGCCAGCTCATCCCCCAGCGCGCCGAGCGCCGCTGACACACTCGACGTCCGGCTGAACGCACGAGGCCGCACCCATCCGGTGCGGCCTCGTCGGTTCGTCACAGATGTGCGACCCCCGGACTGGGTCATGCCACCGCGAACTCGTACACCATCCCCCGCATGAAGTGCGGCTCCCCGGTGCCCTCCATCTCCTCGGTGTGGGTGCCCTCCGGGACGAAGCAGAGCATCGCGTACCGACCGGCCGTCAGATCGGCGACGGTGTACTCGTCCTCGCCGGGGACAGCACCGGTCTGGGCAACCATCGTCGTCTTCGTGACGACCTCTTCCTCGGGCATCGCCAGCAGCTGCTCGAGCGTTTCGGTCACGCCGTCGTTGACGCGGAAGAGGACCATCTCGTGGACCTCGGTCCCACCGTTGCTGAACTCGAAGCTCGTCACACCGGCATCGACCTCACTCGGAACTCCCTGGAACGCATAGTCGGCGGCGCGGACATCGACGGTGTTCCACTCGCACGTCTCCAGGTCGTGCGCGTGCAAACGGTCCAGCGCGGCTTCGAACTCAGGATCCCCGAAGGCAGCCTCGAAGTCACCGGTCTCGGCCAACCTGTTCACTCCCGCCATGCCGATCTCGACGTCGGCGCTGATCTCGTCGGCGGCCACCTCCTGCAGCCGCCGCGCGAGCGGCAGGAACGTCTCGGTGGCGTACGCCTTGGTCGCGGCAGTGATCTCCTCCGGCGTCGCCGACTCGAAATCGATGTCGGGCTCCGGAGCTGTTTCGAGCGCCAGGCTGGCCTGGCAGTAGTCGCTGGCCCCCGGCGCGTCGGCGTCATCGTCGCCGCAGGCAGCCGCGAGTGCCGTGATCGCCACGCCGGTTGCGGCGAGCCGAATGATTCGTCCACGTTGCTTCATTGGTTCATCTCCCTCGTTTGGTGTGGCGCGAGCGCACCACGACGTCCTAGGGATGATGAGTGAGCGGGGATCCGGCGTCGTCCGCAGAACTTACGTATTTCGCGGGGTCGTCGATCAGGAGGCGAGCAGCCCGAGTCGCGTCGCCTCGGTCGCCGCCTGCCGCCGACCGTCGACGCCGAGCTTGGTGAGGATCCGCCCGACGTGCGTCGTCACCGTTCGGAGGCTGATCGTCAACGCGCCGGCGATCTCCCGGTCGGTGTACCGCTGCACCAGGTACCCGAGCACCTCGAGCTCACGGGCGGTGAGCCCGAGACGCTGCGCGGCGGGTGACAACGACACCATCGAGCGCGGCGAGCGGCGCGACGACGTTGACGACGGGAGCCGACGACACGACGGATGCGATCTCGGACGCCTCGGCCACCGCCTGCGCGAGCGCCCACGTCTCGCCCTCGGCGATACCGGCGGCCAGCCCCTCGGCACCCACGACGCCACGGACGGTCGCGTAGATCGCGTCGGCTTCTGGTTCGCCCTCGCTCGGCCGAGCCCCGAGGTCCCGCCGCAGCGCCGCTGCCGCGCCCAGCACCCGCGTCGCCCGTCCGCCGAGGCCCGCATCAGCCGCGACACCGGCGATCAACTCGAGGCACTGGGCGAGATCGAACAGCTCGTCCGTCGCGTGCTTGATGGTCAGCGCCTCGCCCGCCATGTCGGCCGCCTCCGCCGTCCGTCCCTCGGCGCGGGCCAGGAGCGCCATGTTGTACAGGCACGCACCGATGTCGCGCTCGATCCCCAAGCTGCGCAAGCGGGCCAACCCGTCCTCCAACACCACCCTCGCTCTGGCGAGGTCGCCCGTGCCCTTGATGGCGTTGCCGAGGTTGACGAGCGTCTGGGCGGTGCCGATCGGGTCGGCCAACTGATGGCGGAGCTCCAGCACCTCCTCGTGTCGCGTCACGGCGGCAGCCGGATCGCCTCGCAGCGCCGCCAACTCGGCCAGGTTGTTGAGGATCGACGCCAGGCGGTTGGAGTCGCGCGACGCCCGGTAGAACGCCGCCGCCTCGGTCCAGTGCTCCTCCGCCCGTTCGTAGTCGCCCTGGAAGTACGCCACGCTGCCGAGGTTCGAGACCGAACCGGCGATCACCCCATCGTCGTGCAGTTGCTCACCGAGCGTCCGCGCCTTCACGTACCACTCGATCGCCTGGGCGTACCTGCCGCGTCCGAGATCGGCGTTGCCGAGATGGCGTGAGGCGAGGGCGATGCCCATCGCGTCGTCGAGCGCCTCCCAATCCCGCAATCCTGCGAGATACCGGAGCTCGGCCGCCTCGTCGTCACCGATGGCTTCGTACATCGAGCCGGCACCCAACATCGCCCGGGCCCGAACGGTGGACGGCGAATCGCTGGCGGCGTCGATGGTGCGCTCGAGCCACCCCAGGCCCTCCTTCACGTAGCCGCGCAACACCCAGAATCGCCACAGCGTCCCGGCCAGGTCGAGGGCCATCTCGGGATCCTCGGCGAGGGACCACTGCAGCGCGGCGCGAATGTTGTCGTGCTCGGTCGCGACGCGATCCAGCCACGCCGCCTGATCGGCCTTGTGGAACTCGCGCTCGGCGATGTGCGCGAACGCGAGGAAGTACGTCGCATGGCGACGCGCCACATCTGCCGCGTCACCGGCACTCACCAACTCTTGTCGGCCGAACTCGCGGACGGTCTCGAACATCCCGAATCGGGATTCGGCGCCGGTGTCGTCGCGTTGGACGAGATGGTGGTCGAGCAGGATCGCCAACCCATCCAGCACGGAGACGGCCGCCGGCTCGCACACCGCCTCCGCCGCTTCCACGCTCCAGCCGCCGGAGAACGTCGACAACTGGCGGTAGAGGCCCTGGACGTCGGCCGGCAACGCGTCGTAGCTCCACGAGATCGTGGCGTGCATCGAACGAAGGCGCTCAGGCTGATCGCTGGGCCCGCGCGTGAGCAGTTCGAGACGGCTGCCCAGCCGAGAATGGAGCTCGGCCGGCGAGAGCACCTTGCTGCGTGCCGCGGCCAACTCGATGGCGAGGGGCAACCGATCGACCTCGACGCAGATCGACTCGACGATCGGCGTCGTCGTCTCGCCGAGCTCGAATGCCGGGTTCACGGCCCGCGCCCGCGCCGAGAACAGCTCCACTGCGGCGTCGGGACCGAGCGGCGGAACGACGATCTCGTGCTCACCGCGGAGGTGCAAGGACCGGCGGCTGGTGACGAGGATCGACAGCCGTGGCGCGGCGGCGAGGAGCTCGGCGACGAATCGGGCGTTGGGCGTCACGTGCTCGAAGTTGTCGAGCACGAGCAGCATGTCGCGATCCCGAATCGCCTCGCACATGCGCTCGACGTCGTGTCCCGTGCCCATGTCGACGATGCCGATGGCACGGGCGACGGTGGCCGGCGCCAGATCCGGATCGTTCACCGAGGCCAGGTCGACGAACCACACGCCGTCGGTGAATCCCGTTCCGTCGTGCAGCTCCCAGGCGACCTCGACGGCGAGCCGGGTCTTGCCGATCCCGCCGGGACCGAGCAACGAGACCAGCCGCACGTCTGGGTTCCACAGCAGGTCGGTGATCTGGGCGAACTCGATGGCCCGGCCGAGGAGCGGCGTCGTCGGCGCCGGGATCACGGCCACAGCCACTCGGGGAGAGTACCCGGCGTCACCGACTCGCCAACCGTGGGTCGCCCGGACTCGACGCGAATGAGCGAGTACTTTTCGCGGCGTGACGCCAACAGTCATCCTGCGCGTCATCGGCGCTGTCGCGGCACTCGTCGGTGGCTACGCACATCTGTCGCTCTACAACGACGGCTACAAGGACATCCCCATCGGAAACATCGGCGAACAGTTCCTGGCGAACGCGCTGGGAGCAGTCGCCATCGCGCTCGGGCTCGTCGTGCCGCTGTTCGTCAAGCAACTGCCCGACCTCGTGTGGAAGCTCGCCGCCGTCGGCGGGTTGGTGTGGGCCGTGGTCTCGCTCGTCGCGTCGTACTTCGCCAAGCGGACCGATGACGGCTGGTTCGGGTTCGTCGATCAGCCGGGCCTGAAGCCCGCCCCGGAGGCGGCGCTGTCGCTGATCTCCGAAATCATCGTCCTGGTCACGATGGTCGCCCTGCTGGCGCTCGCCTTCCGTCCTCGAAGCGACGTCGCACCAACCGAAGGTTGACCAACGGGGTCCGAAAGTTGACCGACGAGGCCGAAAGTTGACCGACTAGGTCGGCAATGCGATCGGCGGGGATACCGTACGGTCGATGACCGCGATGTCGGACGTGTTCAGCTTCCCCAATCCGGTCAACGAGAAGACGGCGCGCGTGGTCGCCGGTGGGGTCGCCATCCTCGCCGCCGTCATCCTGCTGACCGGCTGGCACTGGCTCCTCGTCGTGGTCGCGCTGGGTTTCCTGGCGCGGGTGGTCGCGGGACCGACCTTGAGCGTGCTCGGCCAGGTGGCGAATCGGGTGATCGCGCCGCGTCTCGGGACCGCCGAGGTACGTCGCCGGACCACCCAAGCGCTTCGCGCAGGGCATCGGTTTCGTCGTGAGCACGGCCGCGGCCGTGGCCAGCCTCGGCTTCGGGCTCACCACGCTGGCCAACGTGCTCGTCGCGCTTCTCTTGGTGTTCGCCACGCTGGAGTCAGTGGTCGGGTTCTGCACCGGGTGCTGGCTGTTCGCCCGGCTGATGAAGGCCGGCCTGATCCCCGAGGCGACGTGCCAGGCCTGCAACAACATCAGCCTGGGGTGAGCACCGCGCCGCCGACTCCGGGATCGCTGCTGCCGATCAACAGCACCGACGTCCCGGTCCACACGGGCGCGCCCACGCCGCCGGCGCCGGAGTCGCCGACGCAGCACGGGTCGATCCACCGGTCGGTGACGACGTCGTACACGGATGCGGCTCCCTTGGCGATCATGATCATCTCGCGGCCGGTCCACAACGGCTCGAAGCCGGGATGGGCCGGTCCGGACGTGATCGACCGCCATGCACCAGTGACGGGGTCGTAGGCAGCGCCGTCGGACAACGCCAACTCGCCGTTGCCGGTCACGGGCGCGCCACCCGTCGACCCGGCGACGATGATCAGCTCCTCACCGGTCCACACGCCGCGAACCCGGCGCGGCGACAACGGTGAGTCGGGAAGCGCCCGCCACGTGCCGGATGTCGGGTCGTAGGCGGCGCCGTCGTCGAGCTCCCTGTCTCCGGTGGTGCCACCCCAGACGATCCACTCCGTTCCAGTCCACACCGACGCGGCCTGCTGGCGCCGCTCGATCGGTGGCGCGGCGAGCTCCCGCCAGCTGTCGGTGGCGGGGTCGTAGGCGATCGGCGCGATCTCCATCGTCGAGCCACCACCGTCGCCCGGCCACACGAGCAGCTCGCGGCCGGTCCACGCGGCCGGAGACCGGTCGGTGACGAATCCGACCGGAGGCGACGCAATGCCTCGCCACGCTGTCGGTGGCCGGGTCATAGGCCTCGCCGTACGACACCAGCAGACTGCCGTCGGGGTTGTCGCCGCCGATCAGCAGCATGTCGGTGCCGGTCCAGGCGACGAGCGGGTTGATGCGATCCGAATCGGTGGGCGGGTCGGCGAGCGTCCGCCACGTGTCGGTGACGGGGTCGTAGGCGGCCGCCGCCGGACGGGGCTGGCCACCGGGGTCGACGCCGCCGACGACGAGTGCCTCGCTCCCGGTCCACACCACGGACGGGTAGAACGCCGTCCCACGCGGGTCGGGCGCGATCGCCGTCCAGGTGCGCGACGCCGGCGACGTCGAAGTCGGAACGGCCGTGGCGGTCGGTGTCGCAGACGCCGGAACCGTCGCGGACGCCGGAGCGGTCGCGGACGCCGGAGCCGTCGCGGCGCTCGCGGCGGCGGGAACGACCGCATCGGACGACCCGGGCTGGTTCGACCACACCACGACCGACGCCACCGCCACGAGTCCGACCGACGCGACGCCCACGACGGCACCACGCCGACGCCGCATGCGGATCTCGGCGCGCTTCGACGCGCCCATGATCGTGTCGGCTCCGACCACCGGCGCCCGGTCGACGGCGGACAGGTGCTCACGGAGACGTGATTCGACCGAGTCGGGAGTACGTCGTTCGGACATATCTAGTACTGAGTCCCGAGTTCGGCGCGGAGTTGCTCGAGCGCGCGAGAGAGTTGCGACTTCACGGTGCCGGTGCTGATACCGAGCACTTCGGCGATGCGGGCTTCGGGGAGGTCGTCGTAGAACCGCAACACCACGACGGCTCGCCGTCGCACCGGCAGGCGCATCACCGCTCGCAGGGTTCGGTCACGCTCGACGGTCACCGCTTCGAGATCCGGCGGATTCTCCAACCAGTCGAGCGCGAGGTGATCGCGACGCATCGCGAGGGCGCGCCGGCGCCATCGGCGTGTCGACAGGTTGACCACCACCCGGCGCAGGTACGCGGGGCAGTCGTCGATCCCGCCTGCCCGCCATCGTGGAAGGGACCGGGCGATCGCCTCGGCGACGACGTCGTCGGCAGCGTCCGCGTTCCCGGTCAACATTCGGGCGATGCGCTGCACGCGTGGGAGCTCGAGGCGCACCAGTTCGACGAACTCGGCGTCCGACGTCGGCACCTGCACGGACTCACCACCATCAACCATCGGCGACGGCAACGAGTGGCGGGGCGCACTCGTCCATGCCGCATTAGAGCACCACCGGTCCCCGAAGGTTGCTCGTGACGCACGGGGCAGAAATGGCTCACGGGACCGGGAAGTAGGGTTCGGTCATGGGGGATCGGCGCTCGTTCTGGGCATGGTGCATGGAGTCGGAGGAGCCGACCGACGCGGACCGCGCCGCGCTGGCGGCACAGCTGTCCGAACGGTACGGCACCGCGATCACCGCCCACCCGGTGCCCCGAGCCGAGGATGCGCAGTTGCGCGAGCCGCGCATCTCGGTGCCCGATCACCTGTCACCGTGGTGTGACACGTCGACGTACGAGCGGGCCTTCCACGCCTACGGCGCGAGCTTCACCGACCGCACCCGGGCGTTCAACCTGCAGTTCCCGAATCCCCCGGACGTCGTCGCCCATCCCCGTGACGAGCAGGAGCTCGAGATCACGCTCGCGTGGTGCGACAGCAACGGATACGTCGCGATCCCGTACGGCGGCGGCTCGTCGGTGGTGTGGGGGGTGAACCCGCCCGACGACTGTGGCCCGTGCGTGACGATCGCCCTCGACCGTCTCGACCGCGTGCTCGAGATCGACGAGGTGTCGCGTGCGGCACGGATCCAAGCGGGCGTGCTCGGTCCGGCCCTCGAACAGCAGTTGAAACCGAGCGGCCACACGTTGCGCCACTTTCCGCAGTCGTTCCGATTCAGTTCCCTGGGAGGATGGATCGTCACCCGGTCTGGCGGGCACTACGCCACCAACCACACCCACATCGACGACTTCGTCGAGTCGATTCGGATGTTGACGCCGCGGGGGTGGTGGGAGAGCCGCCGGCTGCCCGGCAGCGGCGCCGGACCGAGTCCCGACCGGATGGTCATCGGCTCGGAAGGCACGCTCGGTGTCGTGACCGAGGCGTGGATGCGGATCCAGAAGCGGCCCGCGTTCCGTGCCACGGCCGGGATCACGTTCGATTCGTGGCCGGCGGGTTGCGAAGCGGTGCGCATGATCGTGCAGGCCAAGCTGTGGCCGGCCAACCTCCGCATCCTCGACCCGGTCGAGGCCGGCCGCGCCGCCGGCCTCGACGGGAAACAAGCGCTCGTCATCGTCTCGTTCGAATCGTCGGATCTGTCGCAACGGCACAACATCAACGAGGCCGTCGCCATCGCCCGCGCCGCGGGTGGACACGTCGCCGACGACGAGGTCAGTGTCGACGACGGCGGTGGCAGCCCGACGGGACGCGGTGGCGCGGTTGGCGCGTGGCGCGACGCCTTCATCGGTGTGCAGCTCGGCGTCGACACGTCCCTCGGCCTCGTCGCCGACACGTTCGAAACCGCGATCACGTGGGACAGGTGGCCCGACTTCGACGCAGCCGTCCGTTCGCGGATGACCGACGTGTTGCGCAAGGTGTTCGGCGAGCATCACTCGCTGTCGTGCCGGTTCACGCACGTGTATCCCGATGGACCCGCCCCGTACTACACGTGGTCAGGGGTCGGCCGCCCCGGCTCGGAGATCTCGATGTGGTCCGAGATCAAAGCGGCCTCGAACCTGATCGTCGTCGACGCAGGTGGCACCGTGACCCACCATCACGCCGTCGGACGCATGCATCGACCCGACGGCTACGACCTCCAGCGGCCCGAGCTCTTCGCCGACGCGCTGCGCGCCGTGAAGAAGACCCTCGACCCCAATGCGATCCTCAACCCCGGAGTCCTGATCGATCCGTAGTTGCGCGTCGACACGCGCAGGTGTTCTCGCGAGCCCATCTAGCTCACCGTGACGGCGTAGACCAGGATGCGCTGACCACCGGGTGCCGACGTCTGGAGCACCAGGTCACCGTGGATCACCGATGGCGGCGCCGATCCCGGCACGGTGACCACGTCGGTGACCGCGTAGGTGTAGGTCTGGCCATGGAAGTGGATCTCGATCAGGGCCCCCGCCGTGATCTCGGGCAGGCGGGCGAAGACCGCCTGGTGAGTGGACCGATGGCCCGCCAACCACACCGTGCATCCGTCTCCAGGAAGGCACGAGGTCGGATAACCCTCTGACGACCAATCGACCGCAGTGACGTGGCCCTGGTCGATCTCGTCCTGCTCACCTGCGACGACCGGTTCGTGGAGGTCGAGGGACGCGATGTCGAGGACGTACTCCGCGTCGGCGGGGCCATGGTTGGCGGTTCGACGACCACCGTGTCCGGCGCTGGCGGCGACGTCGTCACGGAAGGCAGGTCGGCTGGGGCGACGGTGGCGGACGTCGGCGGGCGGGCGGCGACCGTCGTCCTGTCCGGCGGTGCGGGGGACGCCGCGCCTGGCCGAGGTGCGTGGGAGGCGACGATGGTGACGGAGGTCGGCGAACTGACAACACCAGTCGTCGTGCGGGTCTCCTCTGCCGCGTAGGGATCCGTATGGAGCCCGGAGGATCTCTCCTGCAGTGGCCACCCCGCGATCGTCAGGGCCGCGATCGATGCCATGCCTGACGCCACGACGACCGCTGAAAACCGACGATTCATGACCGCCCCCAGTCGAGTACCACTTAACTCGCTCCGTCGGTCGAACGCAAACGGCGCGCGCTCTGCCACTGACGGCGCACAAATGAGGCCGCAGACCACTCAACGCGACAACCCGAGTCGTTTCAGTGTGACGGCGAGCGGGCATCTCAACTCCAGGCGACGGGGCAGCTGAGCCCTCCTAGCCTCAGCTGAAGCCGCTCGGCGTGGCGGCTCCAACCCCGGCCGCAGAACCGCCCGCCCAGCTGACAGGGCGGGCGGTTCGCTGATGGGGTGCACGAGCGTCACAAGGCGCACCGAGAGGAACTGACGATGACGACCGTTGAAAGGACGACAGTTGAAGGCGAGGGCGTGCCTCCGGCCAGTCCTCGAGCGGCCCGCCGCCGGGCCCGCCCGATCGTCGATCGGCTGGAGGCGAACACCCGGCGCATCTTCGGCATGCGAGTGGTCGCCGTGTTGGCGCTGTGGCTGTTACGCCGGATGCCGGTGATGGCCTTTCCGATTCGTCTCGCCCGCCTCCTGATCGGAGCCCTTCCGGTGTTTCTGTGGTTCCTACGACGCGCCGATCGTCGACGGGCCGTCGCGTCGCGTGCGCCGACCGATGCATTTGAACGTCTGAAAAGGCGAGAATCGATCCCTCGACAGACCGGCGTGAGTCCGATCCGTCCGGACGTCCTCGCCGAGTGAGCAGCGCCGGGTGTGTCTTCCGCGCATCGAGTGCGCTCTCGGTGCAGGTCTTCGGACGGCACGACTCGAAGACCATGTCGACCGCTATTTCTTCCCGATCGGAGCAGGCGCGACCGTGGCGCCGATCTCCACCTGGCGGTGGGGCTCCAACCAGGAACTCTTGGCGCCACCCTCCGGTTCTCCCCAGAGAACCGAGACGTGCGTCCCCGGCTCGGCGTACTCGGGCTCGACGACTGCGAGTGAGAGCATCGCCCGTTCGTTCCAACTGAAGCCGGTGTAGGTCGACGCACCGACCGTTCGTCCCTTGTCGTCGTGGACCGCGTCGTACTGCCATGTCGCATACGTCGCTCGCGGGAACTCGATGTAGAGCGGCGGGGTCTCCTCGGGCCGCATGTACGACTCGACGACTCGAGCAACGTCAGCGGGGTCCCACACGAGCGTCACCTTCCGGCGGTGGTCGTCGTCCTTCATCCGTTCGAGCGCTTCTCGCCCGACGAAATCGTGGTCGTACTTGATCACATTGCCGTACCCGAGCTCCCACGGCGTGAAGTAGTAGTCCTCGATGTCGGGGAGGTAGAGGCTGCCGCCGAGACCCCAGGTTGCCTCGCTGCTGGTCGACGGCAGCCACTCACGGAACGGGCGGAGCTCGTCGCCGGTGAAGATGGCCGGCATCGGGCGTGGGATCCAGCCCAGCTCCAGAGCGTTCGTGAAGTAGGCGAGCGACCCGACCCGGCGCAGATCGAATGCGGATCCTGCCTCGAGGATCGCCTCTTTGACCGCCGGACCCTCATCCCATGGCCCGAAGAACTCGCACCCCGGGTTGCCGGCCATCGTGTGCCGCTGGGCCCAGACCTGATGGCCGGCGATGGTGACAGGAAAGATGTGCGACCACGGCGCCTCGGGCAGCGGAGCACCGGTGAGCCGATCGGCGAGCTCCAACGCGTGAGCTCCTTCGATCTGATACCGGTACACGGTGCGCCGGCCGGCGGGGTTGTGGGAGAAGATCTCGTCGGCCTCGATGGAGACATCCCAACCGCCGGTCTCGGCGCAGAACCGCACCCAGTTGTGACCGGCCGCCCGACCAACCAGCACCATCTCCTCGGGGGCGAGGCTGTAGAGGATCCCGTCGCCGACGAGGTAGCCGTCGGGGCTGCAGCAGACGAAGTGTCGTGAGCGACCGACACCGAAGGTCTCGAAGCTGTTCACGGCCAGGCTCGACAGGAGCCGCTGAGCGTCTGGGCCGCGCAGGTAGGTCGTCGTCATGTGGAACGACTGGTCGTAGAACGCAATCCCGTCGCGCCACGCCAGTTGCTCGTCACGCCACGTCGTGAACTCCGGGGCGACGAACTCGGAAGGCTGGCGCAGCACGGCGTCCTTGAGGACCGATCCCTTGCGGTTGCTGTAGAGGTAGTCGACGAAGTTGGGAACGGAGTCCAGGAGATCCTGGAGCGTTCGGGTCTCTGTCTGGGCGGTCACGTCGTCTCCTCAGGTGTCGGCGTCTGGGCCGGCGCCGCGCGCCAGCGATCGGAGGTCACCGCCTGACCACGATGCCGATCTGCACCCGGACCCGACTGACAACCCCCTCCTCGGAACGTACACGTGGCGCCTGGCCGCGCAAGAAGAAGCGTTCCGCGGACGTGAACACCCCGCGCATGGGGTTTCAGCATGGTGAGATGGAGCGATGGATCTGTCGACCAACCCGGACGCCGGAATGGCGCGCCGCGAGCCGTTGGCGCGATCGGCCCTGTGGTTGCCGCTGTTCGACGAACTGTCCGACCCGACGGTGTGCGCCCGTCTGGCAGCCGAGGCCGAGGAGGCGGGCTGGCATGGGTTCTTCGTGTGGGACCAGCTGCGCTGGAACGCGCCGGTGCGCCAGGTTGCCGACGCGTGGATCACGCTCGCCGCGATCGCGACTGCGACCGAGCGGCTGCGGCTCGGGCCCATGGTCACACCGCTGCCACGACGCCGACCGGTCAAGGTCGCCCGCGAGACCGCGACGTTGGACTGGCTCAGCGGCGGCCGCCTCACCCTCGGCGTCGGGATCGGCGGGGACAGATTCGCTCGCGAGTTCTCGAAGACCGGCGAGCAGCTCGACGAACGGGCCCGCGGCCAGATGCTCGACGAGGCACTGGAGATCCTCACCGCCGCCTGGAGCGGTGAGCCGGTTCACCACCACGGCGACCACTACACGGTCGACGACATCCAGTTCCTCCCCCGGCCGGTGCAGCGCCCCGACATCCCGGTATGGGTTGCCGGGTTCCCCGGCAACGTCAAGCCGATGCGGCGAGCCGCCCGATACGACGGGTTCTTTCCCGCCAATCTCGAGCACCCCGATCAACTCGTCGAGATCGTTGCCGTCGTTGCCGAGCTGCGCGACGACGCGACGGCACCGTACGACATCGTCGTCGGCCTCCCCGTCGGCGTCGATCCCGCGCCGTACGTCGACGCCGGTGCCACGTGGTGGCTCCCGGAGTTCGCCCCCGAGGCGCTGTCGCTGGACGGCGTGCGGGGCCTTCTCCGTCAAGGACCCTTCGCACCGTGAGCACGGACCCGTTCGACCCCACCGACTTCTACGACGCCGAACTGCGCTGGTACGACCCGCACTTCCGCGCGGCTGCGGCGGTGCGTCCGGCGGATCACGTGCTCGACGTCGGCTGCGGTACCGGTCAGACCACGCGTGAGGCGGCCGGCGCGGCGTTCAACGGAAGCGCGGTGGGAGTGGACATCTCCGCAGCCGTGCTCGAGCGCGCCCGCCGGCTCAGCGACGCAGCGGGCACACGCAACGTCACCTACGAAGTCGGGGACGCCCAGACCCACCCGTTCCCGGAAGCACGATTCGACCTCTGCATCAGTCGGTTCGGAACGATGTTCTTCACCGACGCCGTCGCCGCGTTCGCCAACATCGGGCGGGCCTTGCGCCCCGGTGCTCGTCTCGTCCTCCTCGTCTGGCAGCACGCTGAACAGAACGAGTGGTTCACCGCCACCCGCCGGGCCCTCGCGGATTCGGGCCCGGCCACGCCGACCGAGCGCGACCTGGAACCGTTCTCCCTCGCCGATCCGTCTGACACGCGACGCATCCTGACCGCGGCCGGGCTCGACGAGATCGACTTCACCGACGTCCACGAACCCGTCTACTACGGCCCCGACGCCGCCACCGCCTACGAGAACGTGCTCCGCCTTCTCCACGCCCGCGACCTCCTCGATCGCCTGGACGCCACCGCCGCCGAGAACGCCCGCCACCGACTCCGCGCCACCCTCGACGCACACGACACCGGTTCCGGCGTCCTCTTCGACGCCCGCGCCTGGATCATCACCGCCCGCCTCCCTCAGACTCCCCTGTCGCCGCGATGATCGGTCGGCTCACGCTCGATGACGTGGTGCCGGTCACCCTGACGACGGGGACCTTCGCGAGTTTCATCCGTTAGCCGCCAGACGGGTGTCGTTGACGCGTTTGCCATACGACATCCGCGAGGATGGTGCTGATCGACACCGGTATCGGCGAAGGCAACGCGCGACACTGACCTCGGAGGACGTCAGAGCGTCGCATGGTGCGTGAGATCTCAACCGAATGGATGATGACGTCGAGAGCCGGCGCCAAGGGGACGATCGTCCGGCTCTGCGTTCTCCTGGTCGTCCTCCAGGCCATCTTTCTCGGACTCTTGGTGCTCGCTCAAGCGGTACCCGATGACCCGATCGTGGCGCACCTGCTCGAGGCGGTCGAGGACGGGACATACGCGTCGAACCTGGAGCCCGACAACATGGGAGGCACGTCCAGCAGCTTCACCGAGTGCGTCCTCGTCGGCACAGGGCTGGGTCGGCCCGAGCTGAGCCCGTGGGAGCGGGCGCTACGAATGCCTCGCATCGGCAACTGCGCGCAAGGGCCCGAGGACCTGCGCCGGCTGGAGGGTGGCGAATCGATCGCCGACGTCGAGGAGTATTTTCGGTACTGGGCCGGCTGGACAGTGATTACGAGGCCGGTGCTCGCGCTGTGGGGGCTCGAGGCACTGCGCCGGATCTCGGGTGCGATGCTGGTGCTCGCCGGAACTGCAGCGGTCGTGCTGATCGCGAAACGGACGACGTCGGCGTACGCCGTCGGATTGATCCTGCCGTTCCTCTTGGCGTCGAATGTGATGGCGACGCCGACATCGTCGGTCGATCAGGCGCTCAGCTTCACCGTCGCGTTCTTGGCGGTCGCCTCCACGGCGTGGGGCGCCACCTACGGCCTTCAGGGCGCCGCACTGGGCGCGGCCGCAGGCGCGGCCGTGTACAGCTACGTCGAATTCCTCATCGCGCCGGCGATTCCGTGGATGCTTTCGGCGTCAGTCGCAGGCGCAGTGACGTTCGCGCGGGCCGGTCGACTCGATCGAACCGCTCGCGCCGTGTGCGTCACGAGCCTCGTCTGGCCCTTCGCCTTCCTCTTCACGTGGGCGACGCGCTGGACCCTCGCGGTTCTCTTCCTCGGATGGGATCACGCCATGGACGTCCTGCGCTCAAAGGTCTCCTTCCGTCTCAGCGGTGCGTCCGAGTTCCGTGCGAGACGCGTTCGGCGCGTCGACGAACGCGAACCTCCAATATTGGCTCGACAGCATCTCGACGGCGTGGGCGGTGCTGTTCGTCGCAACTCTCGTCGTGGTTGCGATGCTGATCGTCGGATACCGACGCCTCGGGCGGTCGGGAGTCGCGCTCTTTGGGACGCTGGCGGTCCCTGCAGTGTTTGCGCCGCTGTTCTACGAGTTGCTGCGAAACTTCTCCCAGATCCACGTTACCAAGGCGTACCCGAACGTCCCCGTAGCGGTCGGGATCGTGCTTGCCGCAGCGTTGTTCACGGGTACCGTGACCCGGCCATCACGCGCGCCGGACGAGATCGACGAGACGGAAGGTCCGGCGCCGACTGCCGTCCAACGCGCAGAGCTCGTCTATCACGAGCTCTGCGTGAGTGGCTTGCGTGCCAGCACCAGATACTGCGCGCCGAGGGGCACTCGGCGCAGGTAGGGCTCGAGGCGTCTGACCCTCCGCAGCGGCGCCGGGAAGAAGAACGTGAAGTCATTCCCGACGACCTCAAGTCCGCCTTCGGTCAACAAGCGCCGAGCGGCCGGCGCGGTCAACGTGACGGCATCTCGGTCGAACGGGATGCGCCGCATGATCAGCCGCGTGCCCGGGTTCCACGGGTTGTTCTCCCAGAACGCGAACAAGCCGCCTGGCCGTAGAGCCCGCACGACAAAGGCCAGCGCCTCGGCGCGGCGGGCCGGCGCGATGTGATGGAAGACGCCGTTGCAGTAGGCGAGGTCGGCCATCTCGGCGAGCGGCGTGGACAGGGGGACGAAGCTGGACCGATCACTGCTGTGCTGTCGTGCGGCGGTCTCGAGCAGCGCGGCAGAAGCATCGGTCGCGAACACCCGTTGGACGCCCGGCAACTCGAGCAGGAGCGGGACAGTCGATCCGGTCCCACAGCCGTAATCGAGCACCGTCTCGGTGATGTGCCCGAGCTGACCCAATCGGAGCCGCAGCCAATCGACTCGGCCCTTGGCGAAATAGACCGAGTTCTCGCCAGAAAGCCGCAGCCCCGCGTTGAGCTCGGCGTGATAGTCCGTCGCATAGGCGTCGAACTCTGTGTCGGAGCGTTGGAAGTTGGACGTCACGACGACCGGCGCCTGCGTAGTCCGTACACGCTGGCGAAGAAGCTTGCCAGCACGGTCAGGAACCCGATCACCACGAGCGTCACCCCAGGGACGACGAGCCGCATCGTGCTCGAGTACTCGAGCTCGCCGAAATTGGCCACTCGCCACCGGTTGAGCGCCGTCAGCAGAGCCACCCCGCCGCCCAACATGGCGATACATCCGACGATGACACCCGCTTCGAGCGAGCATCGTTTGGCGATCCGCTCGAGTCGACGATCAGGGGGGAGCAGCCCCTCGTCGATGGCGAACACCTTGGTGAAGAGCGCGAAGAGCACCGACTGGTAGCCGCAGATGATGGCGAGGCTGGCGAACAACAGCGTGTGCGCGTCGAAGGTCACGTTGCCGACACTCACGCCTGGAAGGGCGAGGCAATACCCCACCAGGCCGACGACCATCAATGAGACGCCAGGGATGAAGAACAGCCAGCGGGGGCTGTAGAGCAGAAAGAAACGCAATGTGCGCCATCCGTCGCGAAACGTATGCAGGTGGGGCGCGTGCGCCCTCCGCCCGTCCGGGTGGAGCGTGATCGGGATCTCGGCGATGCGAGCGTGCACGAGACTCGAGCGGATGATCATCTCAGTGGCGAACTCCATGCCGGTGCACTGCAGCTGCAGGCTCTCGAAGTGCACTCGCGTGAAGCCGCGCATCCCGCAATAGACGTCGTGGACTGGAACCTGGAACCACGAGCGCGCCATCGCCGTGAACATCGGATTGCCCCACCAGCGGTGCAACTTTGGCATCGCTCCTGGCATGACGTGCCCACCGCCGCTTTCGAGCCGGCAGCCCTGCACGAGGTCGTACCCTTCGCGCAGCTTCTCGACGAACTTCGGCAATTCGGCGAAGTCGTATGAATCATCGGCGTCGCCCATCACCACGAACCGCCCCTGGGATGCGGCGATACCACCCATCAGCGCGTTGCCGTACCCACGTTCGGATACATGGACCACACGCGCGCCGAGTGCTGCTGCGATGCCCTGGGAGCCGTCCGTGCTGCCGTTGTCGGCGACGATCACCTCACCGACGATGTCGTTCTCGCGCATCGCCCGCCACGCCTTTTGGATGCATTCGGCGAGGGTGTCCGCCTCATTGAGGCACGGCATCACCACCGACAGCTCGAGCACGGGCGTCTCGGTCTCCGGCATCGGCGCCTCGGTAGAGGTCGGGACTCGCCGCGCTGCCTCCAGACGCACCACATGAACATAGCGCTCCGGCGGTTCGAGCAATCCGCGGTTCGGCCGTGCTCGGGCCCGCGGGCTCGCTCGGATTCGACACACACAGAAGCTGCACGGACGATCTCTTGACAAAGCCGGGTGTGGGAATCGAAACCACGACCACGTTCGTGGACAGCATGTGGACACGCGAGCGGCACTTACCCGAATCCGCGGTGTGACGGTCGTTTCGGCGACGAGTCGACGCGCCAATCACGATCATGACGAAGACAGCCCGTAGCTGTCGACCGAGCGGAATGACCGCAGCAACCGGCGGACCGCGCGGTCAACGTCGCGTTCGACCGGAGCGTCGCATCCTCGAAGCTCCGGGCGGTCGGTTCTAAGCTTGCCGAATCCGGTTCGCCCTCGATTCGCGCTTACGGTCGAGTCGGTCGATCGATTCAGTGTTCGTCCGCGTGGTGTCGTGTGGTAGCGCTCCAGCGAGCGGTGAGGTGCCGTGGGGTTAGCGATCGCAATCGTCATCGTCGTCGTGGTGACCGCCGTCGCGATTGGCGCGATGTTGCTCGTGCGCCGACGAGCGCCCGACGGCAGTTACTTCCACGACGGTGACCGCGCCGCCGGTGTGTTCGGTGTGTTGGCGACGGGTTTCGCAGTGTTGCTCGGGTTCGTGGTGTTCCTCGCGTTCGCGAGCTATGACGCCTCGCGCAGCGGCGCCGAGCGCGAGGCGCTCGTGGTGGCTCAACAGGTCGAGACGGCGCAGTTCCTGCCCGAGCCCGCCGCGAGCGAGCTCACCGGTCAGCTCGTGTGCTACGCCCGATCGGTCGCTGGTGTCCAGTGGGAACGAATGGAGGACGGGACTCTGGGGGAGCAGCTCAATCCGTTCGCCTCCGACATGTTTCGAACGATCCGATCGGTGGAGCCTGAGTCGGCCGCAGCTCAGTCCGCGTACGACCGTTGGCACGATCAGACGTCCTCGCGGGAAGAGGCGCGCAGCGACCGAATCCATGGTGCGGTCGGCGTGATTCCGACACCGTTGTGGATGGTGCTCTTCCTCAGCGCCGCGCTGATCTTCATCTTCATGCTGTTCTTCGCCGATAGCGGCGAACGGGTAGCCGTCCAAGCGATGTTGATGGGAAGCGTTGTTGCGGTGCTGACGGCGACGATGTTGCTGCTCTACTCGCTCGACCACCCGTTCCACGGCGGCATCGGCGGGCTGCGACCGGTGGCGATGGAACGCGTGGTGGAGATCGTCGAAGAAGAGCTGGCGGTGGCCGGTGCTGACGTGACGGTGCCCTGCGACGCGGCCGGGAACCGGTTGTAGGAGGCACTGGTGGATTGGTTGACCTCGCTCCCGGTGGGCCTGCTCGTGGTTGGATCGTTGGTCTTCACCGTGTCGGTTGCGCTCGCCGCCCGGGTCGGTGTGCGACGATTGGTGCCGACGGCGGAACACGACCACGTACCTCAAATCGCGGCGCCGCTGATGCCCGCCCTCGGCGCCGCGTTCGGGATCCTGATGGCGCTCACCGTCGCCAGCGAAGCCGGTTACTTGAAATCGGCGCAGGAAATCGTCGCGGGAGAAGCGGCAGCGGCGTCCCGCCTGGCGTGGGCGGCGACGAGCGCTGACGTGCGGTCCGAACCCATCCATGACGCGTTGCAGGACTACCTCGAAGCCACCCGCGAGTCAGAGTGGCACGACGACGACGCCACGAGAAGTAGCAGTCCCGTAGTCGCCACCTTGGCGACCTTGGAGCGACGGGTGCGAACGGAAGCGTCGCGCAAGGACCTGAGCACCCCGCAGGCCACCGAACTCCTCACCGCCTTGGACTCATTGACCTCAGGGCGACGAAGCCGCATGGCTGCCGCGTCTCGCCAAATCCCGCTCGTCTACGTGATCACCTTGATCACCAGCGGTGTTGCGTTGATCGTGAACGCCGGCGCCCTCGGCCTGCGCAGCAGCCTGCGCACCTCATCGCTCGTGCTCGGCCTTGCCATAGTCGTCGGACTCAGCCTCGCGCTCATGTTCAGCCTCACGGCCCCATGGCACGGAAGCCTGACCGTGAGCACCGAGCCGATCGACTCGATCATCGACGACTTACGCGACCAGATCTTCCGATAACCCCCGACTGCGGACCGCCTCGCACCGTTCATCCATACGGTCTCTCCAATCGCTAGAGACCCCAGCTGTAACGACTTCCGTCAGTTCACGCATTGCTTGA